>CAVSSD010000020.1:0-178212 GCA_963730495.1 uncultured Acidobacteriota bacterium
CGATCCCGGAACAATGATCGGCATCACAGGGGAATGCTGATCGACTTCATCGGAATCCCCAAACTATGCAAAATTCCACGCGGAAGGAGAGTAAGCAGTCGAAGCGTCCCTGCCTCCTGCACAATTGCACACAGTACTTTTGCCAATAGACTCTGACTCGTGCTTGGCATACCCTTCGCTCACACGACCTGCCGAGCCAAACCCCAGTTTGGTGCTTCCCTCCCAACTAGGTCTTTTGCCCGAGCACCTCGCGGCTGGATGTGGCCTAGGTGCGAAAGATGCGAGTGTTGGTTGCCGATGACCATCTGGGCTTTTTGGAGTTAGTCCGAAGCATGCTAAAGATAGATTTTGAGATTGTGGGTTGCGTGCGTGACGGCGAAGCTCTGTTCGCAGCTGCGATGAATCTGCACCCAGATGTCATTGTCACGGACATTTCAATGCCGAATGTCAGTGGGATAGAGGCTGTTGACCGACTGAGGGAATCTGGTTGTTCGTCGAAGGTTGTATTTCTGACAGCGCATAGCGACCCTGACTTCATCGACGCGGCTCTCAGCACTGGTGCACTTGCATACGTGTTTAAATCCTCGGTTGGCACCGATCTGTTGTTCGCCATTCAGGAAGCCTTCGAAGGGCGTGTTTTTGTCTCATTTCAGGGCACAACCGCTTAGAACAACCGAGTGTCGGCTTGGTGGAACTACAACTCAAAAACAATCCAGCGGGGAACAAGAACTTCGTCAACCCGCTGCCACCATCCTCATTCCCCCACTCAGCGGAGTAGCGGTAAGTAATTCCAGTTCGGATTTGGGAATGGTAAATTGCGAAAAGCCGCAGTCCGAGCAGATTAAAATCTTCGTAAAGAGTTGAACATCTGATTTATCTAGATTTTTGAGACCGTTGTGGTGGACGACCATCTCGGTTGAAAATTCATCCTGCTTTGAAGCACATATCGGACACATAAACCCTCCATCGATTCAGATTACTGATGGTAGTAGAGACAACTATAACCACTCGCTGCAAATAAGATAGACTACTAATGACTTTAAAAGTATTAAAAATTAAACATTTCTTTGATGCGGGTCGGGCTGCCTAAATCGAATTTTTAGCGGTATTTCTTACCTGGCTTGCGAAGGTCCAGTCCCACAATGACTCGCTCAGTATCCGACAAATCTCCAATAATCTTACAAATAGGAATCGGCAGCTTCCGAACGAGAGTCGGAATCGCTAGAATCTGATGGTCTCGCGCCAGCTTCGGTTCCTTAATCAGATCGATCACTCCAACATGATATTTGTTCTCAAGATGACTAGCGCAAATAGCTTTCAAATTCGCAATCGCTTCCAATGATTTGCGGCTTGTTCCGGCGACGTATAACCGCAATTCAAACTCTGGTTTGGTCTTAGTCTTCACGTGAATGGTTCTAGCACCGTGGCCGGGTAACGACTCCATACTTGAAAAATCAATTTGAGTTGGCCATCGAGCAAAATCGGCAACGGGCCGTGTGTTCGTCCAGTGCGAATTGAGCCTCAGTTGTTCTCATCCCTGCTTCTGCGACCGCTTGGTCCACAAATGCCAGAAACGCGTCGTCCTCTTCCCAATCCACTCCAGCAATATAGATTTTCTTAGTGAAATATCTGTATTGTGTTTCCGACGCAGCGAATCGAATTGTCCACTCAAGCTGTTTTAGTGTCGAGCACATCTGGATTCGGAGTATGGCAAGGCGGCACCAGGATTTCAAGTCCGTAGCTCGGTGTAGAATTCCGTGCTTGTGGCTGGCTCGGCAGTTTCTATCCTCGGCAAAACCATTCAGGAATTTGTGGGGCAAGTAAGAGAGGAGCAGGTACCTGAGTCCAGTTCAAGCACCTGCTCTCGGATGTTTCAGAGGCAATATTCTTCTCACATTACTAACGTACGCGGGGTGCGGGAATCGGGGATTTCCTGTAGACGGTTCGAGATTCCACAGGCTAAGACGAGCACCGTATTTTTGACACTGGACTCCGGTTCACGCTGAGATTACCTCTGGATGCATACACGACTTGCCGAGCCAGCCCTAGTTTGGTGGTTTTCTTCCGACTAGGCCGTTTGCCCGAGCATTTCGCGGCCAGGTGCGGCCTAGGTGCGAAAAATGCGAGTATTGCTTGCCGATGACCATCCGCGAGTTCTAGAAATAGTTCACACGCGTGATAGTGAAGCAGTGCTTCGAGAGAGGCAGTAAGAACGATGGGGAAGCCTTATTTACTTATTTCGACGGCCTGGCTAGTCCACTTCGTAGCCTGGTTCCTTCCGGTAATTAAACCTAGTGAGTTTCGCCCGGCGATACCCGGGTGGCAAGCATTTCGCTACGCGGTTTGCGGAGTTTGGGCTTGCAAGGGCGTCCAATTCGATCCTTGGTACTACGCGGTCCTTTCAACCATAAGCGCGATAACGACGCTGTTTTTTATTCTGGCTTCACCCTGGATTGTGTTGCGCGGGTCGCGTTCACTTCGAAGGGGGTTTGCATGGGCCGCGGTTGCGGCCTTTATCTTTAACGCTCACTGGATGGTCATTTTCGGGTCAGAGAGGTCCGAACTGACGAGTGGATACTTCCTGTGGTGGTTTTCGTTTCTGGCTCTGGCGATAGGTTTGTTTAGTCTTGCAAAGAGAAATTGGACAGAGGCTGCGCAAAGACAAATTGCACCACTTCCAGGATGATTTTTGATTGCAGGCGTTGTCGCCAGCTAATCGGCGAGTGCCTGATTAACGCTAGTGCTTAATCGGACGCGCGCTTTCACGAATATGTGAAGGCAGGCACGGCGCTCTGCGCGCGTTCGATTAAGCCGTTTGGACGTGGCCGCCCGTGGTTGCGGTGGACGCGGGCCCTATGCAAATTCAATGGTGAGAAGGAGCGGCGTTAAGCCCTGGCGAGACTGTTCTGCAGGGCACGACACAGGACACCGTGTGCGCGGAAATTGGTTACGGCGAAAAAGTATCGCAAAGACGGTGGTCGAAGAAGCTAGAAGAAGGGATTGCTTTGACGCCAGGGCACAGAGATGCGGAGCGCCTGGAAGGACGCAGAGTTTTCGAGTTGGAGAGAGTAGTCTCATGCCGCAGAGCTGATCCGTGGTGGAGAACGAAGTTGAATTTCGGCGGCGGTGAGCCTTTCGATGACCTTCATCGGTCCACCGCATTTAGGGCAGCGCCAAAGAACGGGACAATCTTGGGTGGAAGAGGCGTGTTGTTCGGCTTGCGGCTGTTGTGCCGAACCCAACAACTGAAAGCAAAGAGGCAGGAGTGTGGCGCGTTTGCGGTTGGCCAAAAAGCCGAAGTTACGGATGCGCACGAAGCCTTGTGGAAGGATATGCAGTAAGAAGCGGCACAAGAATTCATTGAGCGATAGAGGCAGCAACTTCTGTTCGTTGTGGTGAGCCGAATCACGCCAGCGAAAAGTGACTTGGCCATCGGTGAGCGAGACCAGGCGGTGGTTGGAGATGGCCACACGATGAGTGTAGCGGCCCAGATATTGCAGCACATATTCGGGGCCGCCGAAGGGACGTTTCAAGTACACCACCCAATCTTGCCTGTAGAGTGGCCGCAGCCAGGCAGCGAAGACCTTGGGTTGCGCCAGAAGCTTCAGGTCTTCCTGGAAGATGAGCTGGCCATTGTGGAAGGCCTGTTGGAGAGCGTCGACGAACTTGCCGCGGAAAACTTTACGCAGCACTTCCTTGGGAAGAAAGTAGTTGTCTCGGGAACGAACCCAGCGGGTGTGATCGGGCGAGAGGCCGCCGGCAGGGACGACACAATGAACATGCGGATGAATTTTGAGTTTTTGGCTCCAGGTATGCAACACACTGAAGAAGCCAATCTCTGCGCCGAGGTGTCTCGGATCGCGAGCGACTTCCAGAAGGGTGTCGGCACTGGTGCGGAACAGGAGATCGTAGAGGATCTTCTTGTTCTGCAGAGCCAGTGGCGCCAAGCGGCTGGGGAGTGTGAAGACCACGTGCAGGTAGCGGGTCGGCAGAAGTTCACGCCGACGCGCGGCGATCCAGCGTTCCCGAGCAGCGATCTGACACTTCGGGCAGTGGCGATTGCGGCAGCTGTTATAAGAAAGGGTGGCACGATGTCCGCAACGGGTGCACTCGTCGATATGACCGCCGAGTGCGGCGGTACGACACCGCCGAATGGCCAACAGCACTTTGATGTGCCTCCAGCGAAGCCAATGACGGTGTCGTTCTATGAAAGCATCTCCCGCAGCGCGGATGATGTCGGCCACCTCCAGAGGCGGCCGGCTCATTTAGTTCTCGTCAGGCCGCTTGTCGTTCAGTGTTAGCGAGTCCAAAGGACTCGCGGTGGAGTGGAGGCGTTGTATCGCCAGATGCACGTAAAGCAAGGTGTCTTTCAGATCTTCATGACCGAGCAGGACCTGAATGGCGCGGAGATCCGCGCCAGCCTCGTATAGATGCGTCGCAAAACAGTGGCGAAGCAAATGGGGATACACGCGTTTCTGGAGGCCGGCGCGCTGGGCGGCTTTCTGACATGCGAACCAAACGGTTTTCGTATCGATGGGCCGATCCTTGCGATAGTTGCTGGGAAACAGCCAGGTACTGGATTTCCGATGGTAGTAACGCCAGTGGGCGCGCAGTGCCGCCAGTAGCTTGGGACTGAGCATGACATCGCGATCTTTGCGGCCCTTGCCGCCACGGATGTGCACCACCATGCGCTGACTGTCGATGTCGCTGACTTTCAAGTGGGTCAGTTCGGCGTTCCGGGCGCCGCTGGCGTAGAGGGTCATGAGCAGGATGCGCTCGCCAGGAGTGCGTGCCGCATGGAGGAGTTGCGCGACTTCTTCGCGGCTCAGAATCGTCGGCAAGTGACGTGTCTTTTTCGGATAGGGAGTTTCGGCGAGGCTCCAGGCTCGGCGAAGCGTCTTGATGTAGAAGAAGCGCAGAGCGGCCAGGTGTTGTCCTACGGAATTTGCCGACAACTTGCGCTTCTTGAATAACTCGGCTTGATATTCGCGAATCTGTCGAGGACCTAAGCGATCGGGCGAACAGTTGAAATGTCGAGCAAAATCTTCTACTGCACGAAGGTAGTGGCGTATGGTATTTTGTGCATAATTACGAAGCTGGAGTTCTTCCAGCATCAGTTTGCGAAGATGGGTCACAGGAACACCTCCTGTGACCCACACTTACATCCAAGCCATCAAGCAACCAACACTCCACTACCTCACGCGAAGCGTCCGCCGCCGGGCGGCTACGTCCAAACGCGCGTTACCGGAGAAGTCGCCCCGAGGAATTGTCCGATTAGACGGGCGGGACTTTCCACGATGGTCTGAGGAAAACTTCCGAGTAGCTGACAATTCATCCGAAATCATATCAGGGGCAATGAATTGTCGTGAAGAATCTGCCTAAGTGGTGGGGGTACGAGAACTCGTAACCGCTATTAACGCGGATGCAGGGACTCAGAGCGAATTGTAAGATTTTCTGCACCCGCACGGACAATGCCGCCACGCGGCCATCGCCTTCCGCCGTGGCCTCTCCAGCTTCACCCGCGTCGCGCTGCCCATCCCAGAAGCAACAATCCGGTCGCAACAATCCAGCTTCCCGCTACCCGGACAGCGATCCTCGTCCACGGCGGCCGGAGCTTAATCACGAACGCCGATACAAGGGCCACAACTACAAATACTCCTGCCACCAACCCCGCATACGCTCCGATTAACGAGAATGACCACGGCACCCCAGCGCCATTCATCCAGCCATGTACCAAGCCGAGCCCACCGGCAAGCACAGTCATCGCGCGCAATGACACTTGCGCGTCTGCAGCGACTAATCCGCCAAAAACTAAAAACGAAATCGCGGCGACTGGCCACGACGTGGTCCGCTGAATCATCGTTCCCAGAAAACATCCCACAAACCAAGTCGCCGGAAGGAGAAAGAGAGCGCGCCTTCCGTACTGCGGTCCGCGCAGCCCCGCGAGCAGCGCCAGCGCTATCACCGGCACGATGTCTTCCGGGCTCAAGAAAAAGTGCAGCAAGCCGTCATACATCGGGCCCATTCCCGTGGCATTCAAGTGCGCCGAGGCGGGAGATGGGCAGAGAAAGAAAAACCCGAGTATCGTAGCCGACATGAATAGACATTTGCGCTTCATGCTGACGCCTTCCACAGGAAATACATTCCCATCGCAGAAATAAATCCGCCCGACAAACGCAGAAACATTTGTCCCCATGTCCAACGGTGCACCAGTCCGACCGAAACGCCGATGCCGTGCAAACAACCCGTGGCGCAAACAAATCCCATGCTGTACAACAATCCGTCCTGGCCCGGTGGCAGCTCAGTGCCGTGAGCGTGCCCATGGAAAATAGCGAAGAACGAAACCAGCAAGGCTGCCGCCCACAACGGCGGCTTGAGCTCAAACAACACCACCCCGCCCAGGAGAATCATCGACGCGGCGATGCCATACTCCGTGCCAGGAAGCGGAATTCCCAGAAGCCCCATCATGCCGCCGAGCGCCATCACCATTGGAAACGCCACAGGCAAAAGCCAAATCGCAGGCGCACCAAGCTGCGCACCCCACAAACCAACCGCAATCATTGCCAACACGTGATCGAGGCCAGAAATTGGGTGACGCACTCCCGAAAAAAATCCGCTGGCTTCACCCTTTCTGATGTGTGCTTCCGCTGCTTGCGAAAACTGCATCGCCAAAGCTAGTACCGCGAAGCTTCGGAGATATGCGTGGCGAAGTGCGGAAGTCACCGGATCACGCCGATTAACATCGCCACGCGCTGGATAGTCCAAAAGGCTCCCAGCGAACCCACTGTGTAACCCGGCAGGGCCTCCACCATTCGAGGCCAGCGAATTTCCAGCACGCGGAATGCGCGCTCCAGCAACAAAATCAAAATTACAAAGCCAACCTGCCCGATCTCGACGCCTACGTTGAAACTCAAAAGCGCCCACGGCAATTCGTTCGATGGCAATCCCGCACTGGTCAACGCACTCGCAAATCCAAATCCGTGCAGTAAGCCGAACGCAAACGCCACCACCCATGGATGGCGTATCGTAAAACTCGATTCGCTGCGCCACACCTTTACAATCTCGGGTCCCAAAAACAAGATGCTCAGCGCGATGGCGGCGTTGAGCGGCAGCGTTGGCGCGTTTGCATAACCTAGCGTCGCGATCGCCAAGGTAATGCTGTGCGCCACCGTGAATGCGGTGATCGTTTTTAGCAACATCCACCGATTTTTCACGATGAACAATAATCCCAACACGAAAAGAAGGTGGTCCGGTCCAAATAAAATGTGCCGAATGCCATGCACTATGTACGTGCCAGCTACACCCAGTCGCCCCTGGTTTGGAGTAATGTCGATCCACGCTTGCGAGGGACGCACGATGGTCGACCATGTTCGACCATCCAGGAGTTGCACGTGAACCAAGACATCGGTGATGGTGCCTTGCAACCCGACAAAGTCGACGCGCTTTCCGCCCAAACCTCCCGCGACCACAATAGAACGCCGTTCGAGCAGTGAATCGGTGAGCTCTTGCGAAGTGGGAGCCGTTGCGTTTTTTGCGTCTGTAGGCAGTTGAAGCACAATCGGCAAACGCATCCCAGCATTCACCGGAGTGCGCCATACAACGTCGTAATGACCCGGAGAGGTTTCCTTAATTTCCAGATATGCAGGCCGCGTCTCGTGGGCCGTACAGGACGGAACGAACGTCGCGGCGGCAATCATTATCAACGCCACGTAGCAATGTCGCGACGCGTTCATGGCGCTAACGCCGGCCCGGCTTTGGGCTCAGTCGGTTCCGGCGGCGGTTGAGGTGCCGAAACCTCATATTTCTCGCGCATCTTGGCGTAGGCTTTTTGCCATTCGATGGCCTTTTGGTCCGCCAGCCAAGCGGTCTTCACGTCTGGCTCAATTTCCTCAAACGTGGGGATTCGTCCCGGCGTAATTGATTCGATCCACACCAGGTGCCATCCGTAACCCGATTCGATGGGACCTTGCCACATTTTTGGCTTCAGCTTGTAGAGTCCGATGGCGAATCCGGGTCCAAACTCCTTTGCGAGTTGATCGGGCGCGCGGTCGCCGTAATAATCTTGAAACATGAAAGGGTCAGCCAGTTTCTTGCTCAGCGGAGTGTCTTCCGGTTTACCAGCGATTTTGTTCAGAGCAGCGAGCGCATCGGCCTGCGCGTTTTGACCCCGGCGATCAAACCCGAAAAAAAGATGCCGAAATGTGGCGCGGTCTGCCAATGCAAACTTCTGGGAATTGTTGGAATACCAGGCTTTCAACTCATCGGTGCTTGGTTCGTGCGCCGACGCTACATCTTCGGACAGAAACTCCATTTTCTGCGCCATGCGCCGTTTCACGATGGTGTCGTCCTTATCCAGACCCATCGCTAGCCCTTCGCGGTACAGCACCTCTTGTCGTATAAAACTTTCTACCAGGCCGCGAAATTCCTCCGGCGTTGGTTGCCTATGCCACTGCGACACAAACGACATCTCCAGCTGCCTCAAGTCGTCCAGAGTCAAAGCAATCTGATAGTTTCCGTTGCTCGCCCGGCCTCGCTCTATCCACGAATAAAGCGCGAACAGCGCGAGCCCAATAACCAAGAAATGCACAAGCGGTTCGCGAACTGCTTTGCGGAGAATCGCCACAAAATGACTACGCAGCCCCAGGCTTACCGCCTTGGGCTGCGTTTCCTGCACGTCGGCTGTTGTCAAAATCATTTCCGGTTCAAAGACCTTGTCGGTTGTTCTGACTGCGCGGCCTAGGGCTTGGCCTTCACAGGCTCAAGCAAATTGAGGACCGGCGGAATGATCTCGTAGTTTGCGTAACCGAATTCATTGCTCCGCGCTCCGTAATACTTGTCGCCGAGCTTGTAGACGGTCACTTCAAACGGCGTCTGTTGCAGCCAGGTTACGATTTTCCCGTTCTGTATAGCGTATGCGGATGACATCCCCGAATAGGCCGTCCCGGCCACGTTTCCGACCTCGCTGGGCAGTTGCGCGTTCCGTCCGACGTTAATCACGAGGTACTGTCCTTCCTTGTTGTAGATGACCTTCATGCGTTCGCCGGTGACGTTGTTCCGGACCCAAAGGAACTTATTCACCACCAAGGTGGTCAGCTGCGCATTGCTTAGCGCCACGCCACCCTTCTGTTTCAGGTCCGCCACGCTGAGCCCTGGCGGTGCTTTCTTGCGATCTTCCTCAGAAGGCGTGTACCAGATCGGCGAACTCCACGCGCGCTCCTGAACGGTCGCGGCAACCACGTCGGGGATCGGCACGCCCAATTGGTGCGCTTGGATCGTGGTCCAGCGCGGCGTGGGAATCTCCAGCGCGCGTGCGTAGTAGAACGCATGTAGGCTCGGATCGAATTCCGGGTCCGTCCACAGGGTTTTTAGCTCCGTGGAGCCGATGGTATTGGTATACGTAGCGTTCGCGAGGTCCACCGTGCTTCCGATGGACGGAACCTTGCCGCTAGCTACATCCGGTTTGCGGTCGCCGGACCACACTACGTCGAAAATCTTCTCGAAGCTTTGGCCGCTCTTCGTCCAGCCCTTCACGATCTGGATTCTATCCAGGTTTCCTGAGGTTGGGTCCTTCACCGTCCATACGATGAACGTTGGAGCCTTACTGTCCATCTTTTTCAGGTCGCCGCCCATGGGTACGCCTTCTTTGTACCCGGTCTTTACCCAATCCCTATCCTCGACGTCCGAGCTTTTGTATTTCCAGCCGCCGAAAAACCGCAACTTAATATGCGGTCCGCTTGCAGCGAAAGTCTCTTTGCGCTGCATCGCTTCAAAAATCGAAGCGCGCGTGTTCTCTTCCGCCCAAACGCCGCTTACGCCCGCAGGATTTTCATAACGAGTATCCATTCCTGCAAAAATGTGGCCCGCCATGCGCCCTTCGATCGTGCCGTCCGCCTCTCCATGGCCACCATAGAAGTTGTCCTGCCGGTAGGGTGTACCTGTGTTATGAGAGTCAGATCCTCCTACGACGCCGAACTTGTACGGGTTATATCCCTTTGTGTCTTGCATCGTCAGACCGTCTTTCAAGGCCTGGCGCGCATAACTTCCCACGATGTGATCGAAGCGGCCCTGCGGCTCGCCTAATAGATAGGTAAGAATTTCGAAATTCGAGAATTCATCATTCGGCGACAACGCCGGGTGCGTTTCCGAGGAACCCTTGATCTGTTTCATTTCAACTAGACGCTCGTTGCGATCTCTCGACTCCGCCCACGCCGCATCAATCGGCCTGCCATTGCTGTCTACGTCGATCGGGTACATGTGGCCATCGCTCAAGTTGGCGTTGTGCGATATCGCCAGCAGCTCGATGCCAGCCTTGCGCTGCGTGTCCATCCATTTCCACAAATCTTCCGGATGCTGGGAATCGAGAGAGCTGAAAGGCATTTCCGGGACTTTGGCGCAGTCTTTGAAAAATACGTTTCGGTGCATATTCCGGTAATCGGGGGTGGAGGTCCACTCGTAAGAGCAGAATGCCGTAAATTTGCCAGGTTCGTTGGCCGCGTCCGCGGCTTGATTATTTTCCTTCCAGACGGTGCCAGCGACTTCCGGCTTTACCAGTTCGGGGATCGGTTGGTTTTTGATCATACTGGTGCCGAGCCAGAGATAAATCTTTTGGACGTCCGATGGTTGGTGCACGATCAATTTCTGGGCAATGGGCAACTTGCTGAGCGGCGAAGAAGGATCGTTAGAGAGCCGCACTACGCCTGCATATTCTGAATGGTCGGCCACCCCGGCCCAGTCCAACGGAGTATCAATCTTAATGTCATAACCGAGAGGATGTTTTATCGTTTCGCCCTTCCAATACTTGTAGGCGTCGGCTGGACCAGTGATGTGATTGCCGAAAATGTAGGCGTCAAACGACCAGCTAGTGTGCTGGTGCGTCTCGCCGAAATATGCTTCGCGGTCTGGATTCCGCTCTGGCCTCGCCGGGGTTACACGAGTTGCAGGGACTGTTGCCGCATGAACGCTGCTCACCACCACCGGGTGCGCGCCATTCGTATTCATCCTCGACCGCGCCACAGCGACAATCAATACCGCCAGCACCGTCGCAGCAAGAATTAACAGGACTGAGGAATGTCTGATTGGCCCTTTATTCCTGCTCATATTAGCTCCATTTCTTTTAGGAGAAACTCGGCGTGCTGCCAGGGCTAACCTTTGCGCTCTGTATGCTGGAACATTGATTATTTTTTCTTCCTTCAACCCGCGTGGCGGCCTTTAGGAAGGTCATTGTGCTGGTGGTTTTTCACCGCGATGTCCTTATTGTTGATTGACATAACCGCTTTGTTCGCGTGGCAGCGATCAGGCCGAAGGGGTCATCCTCGACCTGATACACCTTTAATATGCGCGAGGGTATTTGAACCGGCTACCCCCGAGAACTGTCAAAACTAACAGTCCGCGGAAACGCTCCTTGCTTCGGGGGGATTGCTCCCGAGTCACGGGCTAATCGGAACTTTTTCTCAAGTCGCTGATGAGTACGCTGATGCAGAATCTTGCGCCCGATTGGGTCCGCGCGCGGGCAATGTCGGTTTTTATGCTCGTCTACATGGGGACGTGGACCGGCGGCAGCGCATTTTGGGGATATGTCGCGGCGCACAAAGGGACGCATTTTTCTTTGCTGGCCGCGGCGATCGGTACGGCCGCTTCTCCTCTGCTGATTTTGATATCCCGACTGGTCGATGCACCCGTGGATTTGGAAGCTTGGAATCATTGGCCCAAACCGATTTTTGTCGGTGACGTCGGCCTCGACCTGGGTCCGGTGTTGGTTACAGTGGAATACTACGTTGAAGCGAACCAAGCAGAGGAATTTCTCGCCGCTCTCCAAAAATTGTCGCGCCTGCGCAGGCGCGATGGCGCGTACCGCTGGGGTATTTATCGCGATACGGAGCATCCAACGCACTACGTGGAAACCTTCATCGTGGAATCATGGGCAGAACACCTGCGCCAACACGAGCGTGTGGTTATGGCCGACCGCGCGATCGAGGAGGATGTTGACCGCTTTGAGGCGAAGCCAAAGGTGACGCACTTCATCTATGCTCATCGCGAGACTCAGCAACACGCCTGAAAACGCAGGCCGCACCATCCTCAGTCCTAATTAACGACTTATCGGCAGTTGACTCGGAAGGGCCAGCCAATGAAGTGTTTTCGCCCTCGTTATGCGCCTTTTCCTTTCCGAGCGACAGGTTCATTCTTGGCTTGCATTGATTTCATGAGGGCGGCAGACGATGCTCCTTCCAGCGACAGTCCGTAGCCAACTTCTCGCACTATGCGCTCCTTCAACGGTTGAATAAAGTGGATGCGCGTGTTGCGGCGCGTCACTTCTGGAGCCTTCAGGTACAGTTCGGCCAATTCCCGCGCCCGACTGAGCGCCTTACCGTTTGGCACAACTTCGGCAACCACTCCCCATTCGTGTGCGGTACGCGCTGCCAGCGGCTGTGGGTTCAGCAGAAAGGCCTCCGCTCGTCCTGCTCCAGCGCGATAACTCCACGTGGTAAAGATTCCGTCACCCGGCGCAACGCCCGCAGCGAAGTGCGCCACGTCCTGGAAGGTTGCGCCCTCCGCCGCCACAATTACGCTGGCAAGTAGCGCGTAGTCGGAGTGCACATGGGCGCGTCCTTCGATAGCCGCGATGACCGGCACGCGTATGTTGGCTATGTTTTCCAAAACCTGAACGCCTTCATCGTGAACTTGACTCCACACGCCGGGATCGGTGACATCGCCGAAGGAGGGCCAATCGACATCAGCAATGAACTCCCCACCTGCGCCCGCCAGGATTACGATCTTGTTCGCTCGATCTTGCGCAACCCGGTAGAAGGCATCGACAAATTCCGTATGTGCTTGCGCGGTCATAATGAGCGGCCCGCCGTTGCTGTGGAACTCCGCAACCAGCACGCCTTTGTCATCTCGTGTCAGCTTCAGGTTGTGATAAGCGGTGAAGTAGCTGCTTTGAAGTTGCATCATGTTCTCCTCTCTAAGGGCGATGTGGTGCTCTCAACTGTCAATGAAAATCACCAGACCGGCTTCAGTTGGATGCTCAGCGCGCTCCTCGGATGTAGTATTTTTTAGGCCAGTCCTGGCAAACGCCGTTACCGGAGAAGCGATAAAAAAAACATATGTAAAGGCTTACCAGGACTGACCGCTCTGCTCAGTTTTGGGCTCAAAGACGCCTCACCAATAGGACACTTTGATCGTCCATTTGTTTTCCGAACTTCCTCGCCTCTGCCAAGAGCATTTCGCAGAGAACCTTTAGCGACTCTCCGGAATGCTTCATCACCTGTTGTTTGACTCTTTCGAGCCCGTACTCGTCCTCGTTCTCATTTGCGGCTTCGGTCAGCCCGTCCGTCAAGAGAACCGCGATATCACCCCTTGAGAATTCCACATGAGAACTCGCGAACTTCTGCTCTTTGAAGATTCCAATGGGTGGATTGGGAGTGGAAAGTTCGCTGACCGATCCAGTGCTGCTGCGGAAATGGAGAATTGGCAGGTGACCTGCAGTCGCGAAATGGAGATCGTTCGACTTCCCAAGCGACACGAACGCCAGGGTCACAAACATCTCCGCCGCTATCAATTCGAAGATAACGCGGTTCAAATCTTCGAGGAGCACCTGCGGTTCGGATGAAGTGGCGAGCCTCATGCGCGCGGCGCTCTTGACCATAGCCATCAATACGCCGGACGGCACGCCGTGACCGGAAACATCTGCCAGATAACCGATCCATTTGTCGTCGTCTTGCACCAGATCAACCAGGTCGCCACCCATTTCCCCGCTGGGAGCTGACAACCCATAGAATTCGTCCTGTGAGGTATGCCAAGCGATCGGAGGTACCAGGCCGCGGTGTATCTGTTCAGCAAGCTCGATTTCCGTCTGGACCCTAAAATAGCGCAGACCTTGCTTTCTGACGAATCGAACGAAGAAAACATAGCCAAGTAAGATGGCAAAGAGGCACCCAATCACATCAACCCCGGCTGCGGTGCTAGCGACCTGGGCCCAGTCCACGGCGAGCGATCCCAGATGAGGGGTAAGTACAAGAGCCAGGACCACATGCAAAGCTACGAGGACCGGTAGAAGCTTAGGCGCCCGCATGAAGCAAAAGCCGTAGGCAACACCGATCGCGCCACCCATGAAAACCAAGAAAACGATGTGTGCGATCCGGCCGGGCCTCGGATTGGCCAAGTCGAGTAAGAATCCAACGCCGGAAAACGTGAAAAAGACGGCGCACAAGAAGTGCACCCGTGCTTCCCACAGCATTCTGTCCCAAATTCTTCCGGAGCTTGCAAAATAAATGAGGCGCATGCTCAACGCATGATAGAAGAACAAGGAGCTCAACAGAAGGCCGAATGAGTCGTGCGGCCTTCTCACTGGGATTCTCTTCTATGAACCCAAAAGGGGCGCGAGAAGCGACGACAGAAATGGAGATTGGCGATGAGCCTGATAACTCCCGTTGTTTTCAGAAGTTGCAGACAACGTCACATGCAATGGCCTCGGCGATTGCGTGAGTCTTATCAGATTGCCAGAAGCGGGAAACCCGCACATCCGATTCGATGAGCGGGGAGTGGAAACGGAAGCATGGTGGGGATAGTGAGGCGCCGACTAACGAAATGGTCGGCAACCGATAGGCCCCGCCTAAACCACCGCGCCACACCTCGACTCTACACATTGAGGATCGGGCCTATTTCTCTGGTAACGGCAGCGTTAAGCAGGCATTGGACCCATAAACCACTGGGAAGCTCTAACCCAACATTAAAAAACGTGGCTAACCCGAGCGGGGGTGGTTATCGATTGGATTCAGCAGCCTCTTTGTTAGACTCTAGACATTGAAGGTCACGGGTTCACATGACCCCCGAACAAAGACCCACTGTTGCGGTCTTTCTGCGACAGCACTTGAAGAATCTTGCCGATATAGAAGTCTTGAGAACCACTCTGGAATTGTCTAGTCAGCGAGGTTTTGTTCCGCTTGACTGGGAGCAGACGTTGGAGGCCTTCCGCCAGACGCCACAATATCGTGCCATGCTGGAAGAACTTGAACCGATGATTGTTCAATTTGAACAAGGCGCTTCTGAAGCCGCGCTTATAGAATTGCTTCAAAAAACCCTGAAGGGAAGGCCCATAAAGTAGGGTTGCCACGGCCAACTAAAGACGACTACTGTTGCGAAATTGCGGTTCGTAAGTGATGAGAGATGATCGAAAGAAACAAGCCCTTGCAACCAGCTAAACAGCGTTCCGTCCGGCGCTGCCCGCTCGTCGCTTCCGCCGAGGTGACCGAGCTGGGTTCCGGAACAGTGCTTTCAGCGCGCACATCGGAAATTGGCCTTGGGGGCTGCTATGTTGACGCGCTAAATCCTTTCCCCGATGCCTTTTGCTGCCTCGTTTTTTTGTAACTTCCTCCATATCAGAAAGATATGGCGGAAGCGTGTGGGAGTCGAAAACATTACCGGTAGGAATCTAAAGGACTTAGAAGAAATGCTGGGGAACACTAAGTCATTGAAAAGAAACAATAGGAAACACAAAGAAATTCTTATTGTTCCCTCAATGTTCCCTCGTTTTCTGCTTCGACGGTCAAGATTCCGATTTTGTATATTCCACCCACACTCCAAATCGTACGGTCGGCTTTATGAGCTAATTTCGCGGCGCGGATGGCAAGCCGACCACCGAACCATTCCCAAGTAATGGGAGTGAATCTGAATGGCTGGGATCTGTACAGAGAAAGCAATTGAACCCAGAACCGCTTGCCAAAGGAGAAGTTATGGCGACATGTACGACGTTGCCACCTACCTTAGCTAGTATGTTTCCCTGGTGAAGTCCAGAGCGCCTGATGCGACTGACGCCAACCCGTATGCTTCGAGCGCAAATCGTTTCTGCGGCCGCTCTCACCCCGTATTCAATTCTTCGGCGTTTGCCCCTGTTCCAGCTGCTTCAGTTTCTTCTCCATTAGCATCTCCTGCTCTTCCTTGCTTAGCTTGGGAAAGAGCAACGCAAACTGCAATCGCATGGTCCAAGACGAAGCTCCCGGGGGATGAACAGCGTTTCCATAAAACTGTCCGGTAATAGACACAGGTTGGGCTCCCAGTTTCATGATTCTTCCCAACCCACCGCCAAACGGCACTACCCATCGGCCGCCATTCGTAGCTTCCCAGTTCGCTGTCAGGGTGGGCTGCCAAGTGATGTATCAGCCCTTCTTCAAGTTGTAGTTGATGAAATATTGAAACAGAAACTGATTAACGGACGGCCGGCTGCCGGAACCAGCTACCGACCACACATTGTTGAGCAGCACACCCAATGTCCAGTGCCCAGGTTGCATCAGCGCAACGGCAGACGGCCCAATTCCAAACTTGCCCTGTCCCAGAAACGTGCTTGTGGCTGTGGGTAACTGGAAAACGGGGCCTATTCCCCAGATCAACTTTCCTGGCTTCTTCGGTGATAAGAAGAACGTTGGCACCATATCCCCGAAGCCGTACACCCCCGTCTGATTATCTGCCGGCGGGATGGGCAGTGGTTGGTAGACGATGGGCATAATCCAGCGAACGATCAGGTTCCAGTTCTTCGAAATGCCGACAGGGATGACAGGCTGAATATTTAAAACGTCCTGCGTCCGGTCGCCGGGACTGATTCCAAAATTATTATTGTTCTGGATAGGGACGCTGATGAGACTAGCGACTGGATTCTGCGTCGCTTTTTGAAGAGCTTCCGCCCCAGCGTTGGTATTGGCTTCGGGTTCTTCTGCTCCCGGTTTTGCTTTTCCCGACTTCTTGTCGGCTGGCTTTGCCGCGGGTTTTTCCTGCGGAGTGGCAGTGGTGTCCGCCATGGACGACGCGGCATCGTCCGATTGTGCCTGCGCTTGAGCAGCGCGCGCTGACGGAGCAACAACTGCGACAGAGAGTAGCAATGCAACGGCCGTGAAGCTTCTTGTCCATGTGACATTCATTTTTTGGCCTTTCTATTCTGATCCGCCTCGCGCTCTCATTCTGCCGTTAGTATCAATCCCCGCGCAGCCTCGAGTTTTGAGCAAAAATAAAACGATAATTGACCCTTAGGATTCAGGTTCCTTTAGCCACAGAATCTGGCCGAGTGGAATAGTGTTCCAGTCATAGAGATAGGCGGTGACTGGACCGGCTAGCGCGCCGCCCCGGCGTAAATACGCTTCGCCCCGACCTCAAGGTAAGCCGGGTGTTGCACGATCAAGCTAAGCAGCTAGTCGGCTGCGCCTATGACTTGCACGAGTTTTTTGATATCCATCAAAGGCAACGGGTTATTCGGATGCTGCAGATCCGGACTCATATCGTTCGATGCTCCGCCGGGGAAGCGCTTAATGTTCGGAAAATTAACGATGGATTTGTCAAACTCCATGATCGGGACATCAATCAGCGAAACAGCCCAGCCATTGTCATAGCCGGCATAGCGGCCAGGCGAGGTAGTCGGCGTGCGCGTGCTCACCGCACCGTTGAACGTCATGTCGTATTTCTCAAACGGGTCCATCGTGAGGTTGTAGAGCGAGCCAATGGCACCGAGATTCTGCTGTGGACCGAGCCAGGTGTCCTTGGAGGTAAACAGGTATTTCCAGGCGATTTTGAGATCGGGGTTCGTGGGATCGCCGCCGATGTCGGCGCGAGCGCCGGCGAATGTCTCGCCGTCGATATAGATCCATCCGTCGCGTGCAGAATGCTTTGCCTTGCCGGTAATGTACGCGCTGTTGTCGATGCTGTCGAAATAGATCGGCTTGCCATCATTGTCCTTCCACTCGCCGTGAGGCGGCGGGGTGAGACCGACCATGGTTGCCAGCGTTGCCCAGCAGTCAATGTGCGACATCAATTCACCATAGCGCGCGCCGGCCGGAATCTTGCCGGGCGCCCACATAATGCCGGGCACGCGGAAACCGCCCTCAAACGGCGAGCCTTTTTCTCCGCGGAATGGCACCACGCCGGCATCCGGCCAAGCGTCCTGCCACGCGCCGTTGTCAGCAGTGATGATGACGATGGTATTGGGAGCATCCGCGCGGATCTCGTCCATAATCTGACCGATGTTGGAGTCGAGTTCCATCATGGCATCTGAATAATTGCCGAGGTGCGATTTGCCAATGAAAGCCCTGGCGGGAATGTTCGGGTTGTGCATCTTCATGAAATTAACATCCATGAAGAACGGCTTGCCGCTTTTGGCGTGCAATTTAATGTATTCAACGGCCGAGTTAGCCTGACGGACGTCGAATTCATGCAGGTAGTCGTAGTCGATACGAGCAACCTTGGTTGCCGGTTTGCCTGCGGTGCCTTCCCATTCGAATAGGTTGACGATCTTTTGATATTCATCCCAGTAAGCAGCGTTATATTTCGGGAACCATGGATGTGCGAAGCTGTCCGTGTCGTCATAGGTATAGACGCCGGGATAGTAGGCGGCAAACTCTTTCATTTCGTCAAAGCCGTGCTCGATCGGATAAAATTTTGGTTGATCTCCCAGATGCCATTTGCCCGAGAAGTAGGTCGAATAGCCGTTCTTGTTGAAGAACTCGGCGATTGTCGGAGTGCTCTTCGTGAGACCGTTCTCGTCGCCAGGAACAACCACGACCGAAAGCGCCGAGCGGATAGGGATGCGCCCAGTCATGAACGAAGCTCGGCCCGCGGTGCAACTCGCCTGGCCGTACCAACTGGTGAAGACGGCGCCTTCTTGAGCGACCCTATCGATATTCGGCGTTGGATGGCCCAGGTTCGCGCCACCACCATAAGCCCCGAAGTCGTTCCAACCCGTGTCATCGGTCATTAGCATGACGATGTTTGGCTTTTGTTGTGCCGGTGCTGGCGGTGATGCTGCTAACCCCAGAACTGCGAGAAAAACTGCACCTGCGACGGCTGTTTGTCTGCGGAATTGCATGACCATCCTCTTTCTCTTACTTAGCGGTAAAATATCCTTCGGAATTTTTTGCTTAGCGGATCTCTGAGCGCAAAGCCAGTTGATGGTGTGCTCCGCGCCGCGAAGTTGTAAGTGTCAAAAATTACATGTCGCGGATGCTGAAACGAGAGATTGCACCTAGAGGGATTTATTACCTGATGATCTCTAGCTCACGGGACATGCAACCGATGTTGAATTAGCGTGAGACGCAGCTGGAGAATCGATGAGCGACGAATCAGGTTGAGCGGAAAACTTTCTCGCGACCAATCGCCAAATGCCCGATAAACGCGGTATCGTCCTCAATTCTTGGCCAATTTGTAGGGGGGATTTTGAATGGCGTTTAGTTGGCGCTTATTTAGCGAAGAAGAGTTCTGCTGAAGATAGCAATTTGGAGTAAACACGAGAAATATTTTCTCATCAACTTGCACCTTGAGAATCCGAAATCCGAGCAGACCTTGATAGCAGGGCTCCGGCGATCATGGGGAACAGCAGAACAGACAATAAGCCGGCCCCTACAACGGCGGCCGCTACATTAGAAGGCATGCGCCCGGTGCGAACTCCTAAAGCGGCGATCGCGACCACCATCGAGAGTCCGGTTGCGGAGTAAAGTGCGAAGGGCAATCGTTCGTTTTTCGCAAGGTCTTTGCGGTACAAGATCACGGGTGCGCCCCGGACGAGCAAAAACAAACCAAGGAACATTGGTACTAGAAGCATCGTCTTCCAGCTATGCAGCAGGGCCTCCAGATCAAGGTTCATTCCGCTTACTACAAAGAAGAATGGCACGAAGAAACCAAAACAGATAGCTGCCATCTTCCCGCGAAAGACCTTGCCGGCATCGTCCCGGCTAGCGAGACTAACAACCATACCGGCAGCGAACGCTCCGAGCACAGCTTCAAGTCCAATTCTCTCCGAAAGAACGTCAAAGACTGCAAGCAAGAGAAGGGAGAAGCACACCGGCAGCGGCGTACTTGAGTTCATGGTGCGCTCTAGCAAGGCTAGAATCTTGGGCGGTCTGGTTCTGAGGGCGACAATCGCCGCAGCAAGGGCAACCGCCACGAAAGCTAGCATGAGAGCGGCTTCCTGCCATGCTCCAAACTTGTGAGTCAACACCAACGAGACAAGTATGATGGGACCGAATTCGCCGAGTGTGCCCGCAGCAAGTACCAGATTCCCAAAATTAGAATCGAGCCTGCCAGAATCTCGCAGGATGGGCATCAGGGTTCCCAATGAGGTGGTGGTTAGCGCGAGTGCGGCCATGATTGGAGCGTTAACAAATGGCAACACATGGAGGAGGCCGGCAACAGCAAACGCCAAAGTCAACGACACTGCCCAGCCGCGAAGAGCAAGTGACAAAGGCCGCCCCTTAACTTTTTGCAGCTCGAGGTCCATCCCTGTCATGAAGAATAGGGCGGCCAACCCTAGGCCGCCAAGCCAGTCCAGCAAACCCTCGCTGCGCACAAACGCAAGCACGTGGGGACCGATGAGGATTCCGAATAGCAACTCCCAGACAACTACTGGCACTCGAATGCCGACGTGAATTTCAGCCAGCAGCGACGAGACGACGGCAATTGCCATAATGACGAGCACTGGATGCCCACTCAGGTCCATTATCGTTTCTCACTTCTTCGACGGAAGATTCACTGCCAACGCCCGGTGAACGTGGAAACTGTAAGTGTGAACTCCTGGTACAGCGTTTGCCCGAATTTGCTACTCACAGGGTAATGGCGGATAAAATTGCAGCGTCAATTGCCAGGCCTGATAGATTTTGGCTTCGGCACACTGGTAGAAGGCACACTTACAATGCTGACGAACCTAGGTTCAGTACATCGCGCGCGCGAAAAAACACGCTAACCTGTTTTCGTTGAAAACTCGCTGCGGCTCGGTGAGGCCTGAAAAGGGACGACGAACGCCGTTGTTATCGCCGATGCTAAACTTGCTTTCCTTCTACAGCTAATTTGCATTCTCCTCTTTCCCTCTCATTTCTGCTTTTTCTTGTACTTTTATAGAAAGCTAATAAAACACGTCTACATATGCGCACAAGAGATCCGACATGAGCGAGCTCCCCGCGTCGGAGCCGCACGCCATCACAGCGCGTGCATATTCTTCTTTCTGGCCCTAGATATGTAAGCGTCAAAAATACCGATAAGCCGCTTTTACTCTGGAAGTTGAGCCCGCAGTAGCTCTCGGGAACACGCGACTCGTCATTGCTAAACCAGACCAAGTGCTCACAGCATTTATCAGACGCGTGCCGATTAAGGATTCTAGGTGTCCGGTAATGACTTATCAGGATTTAACCCGCTTCTTCGATGGAAGAGCGCTGCAAGTGAGGGTACGCAGGCGCATCGCTCACTTCGCTTTACTAAAGTAGAAGTGCAGCGTCACTCCGCCTACGTTCCAGTTTGTGGGACTGCAGGTATCGCAGTGTTCGCGTTTGTAATATGTCTCGACCATTAGAAGACTTTTGTATGGCCATTGAATCCCTGCGGTATACCACTCTTCGTTCCAGGAATGCTTCGGACTATCGTAGAAGACCTCGGCAGAAGCGAAGGGACTAAAACGAAAACTGTGAACAAGAAAGCCGCGTTCGATCGTGACCATGTTCCGATAAGTTATCGAGTACGTGCCATCTATCCAGCGAAATTCGATCCAGTTCCTATCGCGCACCAAGATCTTGGCGGGGAGGAGAAAGCCGGGCGTCACGTCGATAGTCATCCGGTTCTCGTTTTTCACTACCCCCAACTGAGTCGTTCGAAGGAACTCATAGCCGCCGCCGAAGACAAGGTAGTGCTCTTTGTCCGGGTCAATATTTAATACATGCTCTCTCAAGATGGGTTTGAACTGATAGCCCAGTGCCCCTGCCGCATACCACTGTTGGTAGGAATAATTTATGCCTTGCTCCAGCCCACTAAACGCGAGGATGCGCAGATGCGACCGCAGTTGCAAATGGAGATCTACTTCAGGCCACACTTGGGTCTCTGTATCGGCCGTCTGTGACTGCCCAGCAGCACGCGAACAGAAAAGCGCAACCATTGACAATCCAAGCAAAACCGTGAGCAGGCAACGTTTTTTCATCAGCCCTCAAGGGTCTCCCAGTCGTCGATGAGGAGAGTGCGTGCCTTTTGTTGACGCGAACCCGACGAAGGCGAAGACGTTTTCGTTTTCAGGTCTGAGGGCGTGATTCGCGTACAACCGCTCAGGTCATCGCCAGGCGGTACGCCAAGATTGATTGATGCTAATGAAAATCTCATCGCCCATCGTGCTGCTTGCCACAAGACCGACCGATGATGTCCTCAAACAGTCCCCTGCAACCTCCGCGCATAGATCCCATCCGGCAATTTTGAAAACGACTCCTTCTACATCTTCGATAACTGCAGGCAAATGAGATGGCGTTGCGCCAAGCAAATACGGCGGGAGGCTCGCGAGTGCCGACGTCGCCGCAACAAATGGCGCACTAACGCTGATGAAAGTTCTGCGATCAACTATCACGTGGTTTCTCCCCCTGACTCTCCGCATGATTCCCCGCTGCCAGTCGCGATAGTCCGAAGCCATCGGTTCCACCCCAGCGCTTCCGGGCAGAAATAAGCAGTTCAGATGCCGCTTGTATTTCGCCAGCCCCGATTGCGGTCTCGTATGCTTGTTCGAATGCACGCAAGGTTGGACGGTTCGCGAGATTGACCATCGCCAATTCAAATGCCCTTTGCGAATCATTGCCACTGCCGGAGTAGAACTCCGCGCCGTGATCCGCAAACGCCAGCAAGTACTTATCTAGCAGAGTCTCGAAGCCGGACCGCGCGGCATGCATCTGCGCTTCCGATTCCGTAGGTCTTCCCATCGCTGCCAGCACATCGGCAAGACGCCAATTCACTTCCGGATCGCCACTTGAAACCGCTGGAATCAGTAGGGCTTCTGCGTCTGGAACATTTCCAGATTCCAAATAAATTTCTGACAAGTGCACGCGGGCTTTCACGTAGCAAGGCAAATATTCGATCGCTTTTTCATACCATCGCGCAGCCCTATCAGGTTGTGGTTCGGGTACAAGCTCACCCCACAGCGCGCCAAGCTGAAAGCAAACCCATGCCACGGCGAACGGAGAAACATCTTGATAGGCACTCAATGCGCGCCGATAGACGGTGTCAGCCTCTTCGAATTCGCGCAGATCGGCCAGCAGTCCGCCGAGCGGCACCAGGTCTTCCAATCGTTCGGACTTTGCCGCCATCTTGCGCCGGGCTTCCAGCACCGACTCCAGGTTTGTGCCGCAGGCTTGATCAATGCTCAACAGGACGCGATCGACATCTGCTTGCGGCGCTCCGCAGGCTTCAGCTTGAACGAGATAGTCTCTCGCCTCCGCGAAACGGTGTCCCATCGACGCAACCTGCGCGCGGATGAGGGCCGTTCGCATTTCATCTGCACCCACGCGATCAAGCTGATCCACCAACCCGTCTAACCGCTCCAGTGCGCCCAAGTCGCCGACATACTGCGCCATAAATTGTTCTTGTTCCACGATGTACTCAGCAATTCCAGGCCGTTGCGGATCCTGCCAGAACCGGCTCCAGGATTGCCGTCGCGCGCTTTCCAGATTATTCACCGCGATGTCCCCAGCCGTAACCACTGGACAATCGAGATCGAGAGCTCGCACGGCGATCATTGCGAGGCACCAAATCGTGTTTTAAGGCTCGCCAGGCTAGTCTTCAGCAGCGTGGTAACAATAGTCTTCACGACTATGTCCGGCTGACCATCGGCCCAATATTGCACACGCCATTCGACGGAACTTCCGGTTCCTTTGGGTTTGACGTCCAGCCAACCCGTGTAATCCACGGCTGGAACGCCGTTAATCATCGTGTACTTATAACGTCTTTGCGAATTGTCGATCTCTTCGAGGCGTTCGATGATCTCTTTACCGTCTACTGTTTCGATCATTCGCAATTGGCCGACACCTGCTCCGACGACCTCAATTTTCGCGATCAACGGAGACCATGCACCGCCGAACTTCCCGATGACATCCCAGACCTTATCAGGAGCAGCGGACACGTCCACACTTTCAGTCACTGCTTGTAGTTCTGTGTTGGGAGAAGCTTCGTAGGGAAAGGAGTTCGTCCCAAGTTTGGTCGCCTTCGTTGAGCCGCCTTGAAGGAACTCGCGGTCGTTGTTCACCATCCACGTAATCATGATATCGATCACGTTCGCGTTCACGGTACGTCCGCCGCCCGTCTTATATGCTTGACCGTGGAGTGTGCTTTTCTCAATCTCAAGAAAACTCGTGTCGCTCATCGGCTTCGAAACGTCGAACAATAAAAAA
This sequence comes from uncultured Acidobacteriota bacterium, assembly GCA_963730495.1. Classification (GTDB taxonomy): domain Bacteria; phylum Acidobacteriota; class Terriglobia; order Acidiferrales; family UBA7541; genus Acidiferrum. The sequence goes on from CAVSSD010000020.1 coordinate 24,159, forward strand.
TCATCAAGGTAAACTTCGGCTGCGGCGGCCATGGCCTGTGGCGTCCAATCCGCCTTTTCATCCCGCATATCCCAGTTTTTCAGGCTATCCATCATGCGCTGTCGGAACAGAGGCCGGATTTCTTCAGGCAGCGCAAATGGAGTCTGCTGATTCCATAGGTCGCGCAAGTCGTCCGTCCCTGCCAGAGCCGGATTATTGAGACGCATGTTTGTCTGTTCAGGACGCCCCACCGAATCGAAACGCGGAGGTTCATGTCCGATGAAACTTCGGGGTTGGGGAATCGCACTGGTCTCAGCAACAACACCGAAGAGCGAGCCCTTATCGGGATCGAGTACGCGTTTAGTGTCAAATTCGATGACGATGGCCAGCACGTTGTCGTGCTCCAGCAGATTGGGGAACTTCGTCAGCGTTGCAACCAGCCACGCCAAATAAAACGGATCGGAGCGCAGGCCAGCAAACACACGGAACGTTCCGTCCGGAGTTGACGCTCCTTTTTCGTCGTTTACGACAAAGCTCAGTTCCTGGCCACCAGGGAGAGTGCAAGTGCCGCGCTGCATGGGCTTCGTCCCATCGGCGCCGCGTTCAAGCGCACTAAAACGAACGTTAAAGCGGTACTCAGGATCGCTCGGTTTAAACTTTGCGTTTTCGCCAAGCCCAGCCACGGTCATCCGCCGAACCACAATCGAGTGATTCACAACATTTGAAAACATCGCGGTCGTCCCTGCCGAAGGAAATACATTTGCAGCGAGCACCGTACGGCCCGGATTTTCCGGACTAGTGAACGCGAACAGATCACTCAGGTCTATTGATGGGTCGCCGATCGACCTCGGCCCATCTACATGGTCGGACATCGCTATTCTCCTGTGGTTGTAAGGGCGCGCTCAATTTCAGGGCTTTGGCTGCTCTCCCCATTTAGCATGGCCAGTGGTCGCGTTTGAGGGACCGCCGAATGGTGTGACCTGGCCTGCGTTCTCTGGAATCGATTTCAGATACTCGACAATCGCCCAGCGTTCCTGGTCAGTTAGCAGTGGTCCGATGATGCCGTTCCCCAGGGGGCCATTTTCGAATGAGTGGCCGGCGTTCGAACTTCCGACCAGCGATGTGTCTATCTGATAGGTTCCTGATTTCCCCGAGGTATCCACGCCGACCTTGACCGGATCGAACTCTCGTCCCAGATAGAACTTCTTCGTGCGCTGCGCTGCCGGAATGAGCATTTCGTAAAGATTCGGCACTGAGCCGTTGTGCATGAAAGGAGGCGTTGCCCACACACCTTCGCGTGGCGCTGCCTTGTAGTGCGGCACTGGCGAGGGATTTGGGACGGGAAGTTCCCTATAGCCGTGCATCTGCGCGGCTTCCTCTGGCGTCTGTTTAACGTTTAACAGTGCTGCACGCAGAATGCTTTGCGCTAGCCCGTAATAGAGTTCGCCCTGCGGCAAGAGACTCTTGTCCTTAAGGGGTCCCGGCAGGTACGGAGCCAAGTGAGCCGTCGCCACGAACGGCCGCAGCTCTTCGAACTGCATCGGATCGGTGCCCACATAGCTCTCCGGCACCAGTCCAACTTCAAGGAAGCGCTTGCCGTACTTGTTGGGTGCGGTCCACGAATAGGGATAGGAATTGTGGCACTCCGCACAGTGGCTCTGGAATAGCTCTTTGCCCTGGGCTGCCTTCGCGCGGTCGATTTTTCCAAACGCCTCTTCTGGCCATTTGGGAGGTGCCAGGTGATTCAGCCAGCCCTCAATCTCCTCAAGAGTCTTCAGGCGGGCGTTCGATTGGAAGAGGCCTTCCTCGGGGGACTTGGCGGTCAGATTCATTGACATGAAAACGCCCATAGTTTCCGTTAGGTTGCGATCAATTGGATCTTGTTGCACGCCGCGCCATTGTGTCCAGGATCCTTGGGGAGAATTCCAGAGAAAGGGAGGCTTGCTAGGCGCGAGGGAAGCAAACCAGTTCTGGGGAATTTCGGGTGCCACGGAGGTTACGCGGTTGACGATCATGCCGATGGCGTCCATTCGTGACGGTCCCCAAGGGTAGGGAGTGAGCAAAACGGTTATCCGGAAACTATGGATACGATTGGCATTAGTTTCGAAGCGTTTGCGCAGGTCGCTCTTTGCGTCCGCGCTTGAAGCTCCCATTCGCGCCGCCAGACGATCGAACTTTGCCGAATCCTTCAGCGTTCCTTGCACGGCGTCATCCAGAGCAAATACATACGCTTCGAGGTCGAAGTGATTTCCGACTCCTCCATCAATGCGGACGCGTTTGCCCTGATAAAACAGCTCAGTATTGTGGCAAGTCGCGCAGTTTATTCCGACGTCTTCGCCCTTCCATGGACCCTCGGTCGTCACGGTCTTACCCAGGCCGATCGGCAAGCCATCGGGATTCCACTGTGGATCCGCCGGGTCGGGGGTCAGGCCATACCTTTCGCTGTTGGCGTCTGAGCGAAAAAGTTCCTGGCTGCCAGCGGCCTCCAGGCTGAGAAAAATGTCGTACGGCATCACCGTTGTGCCCTGTGATATGTGGTAGTAACCCTCTCGAACGCTCTGCGACCATCCCTGATCGAGAAAGATCACCTTGTCGCCGGAAGATTGTGGTGCGCCAGAATCATGGCGGAAGATTCCGAACGCGAGAGCCCCAGTAATCAACACCACTAAAGCAACGACAGGCCAAAGAACGCTCTTCGAAATTGGCACGGCAATCCTCCAAGACAGATGCACGACAAAAAACTCTGATTTACTTCATCGCGATAGAGATGTGTGTTGGCATCTAATCGCGAGATCACAAAGCTGCAAATCGCGAGAATAGAAAGTCCAAGGCCACTCTGCTATTGGCAGAAGTAACAGGGAACCCCGGATCAGATCGCATAAAGGGCAAGCGGCTCATGGCTTCGACTACCGCCCATGGCCGGATTGAGCATTCGGCGGTCCGCCGAACGGCGTGACTCGGCCAGCTTCTTCGGGAATGGATTTTAGATACTCGATGATCGCCCATCGCTGTTCTTCGGTCAGCAGCGGGCCGATGATGCCATTCCCGAGAGTGCCATTTTCAAAGGAGTGGCCGACATTCGAATTTCCTGGCAGTGATGTGTCCAGAAGGAAGGTCCCGGACTTTCCGCTGGTATCGAGCCCCACTTTCACCGGATCGAACTCTCTTCCGACATAGAACTTCTTTGTCCGCTCCTTGGCCGGGAGCAGCATCTCGTAAAGATTGGGCACCGATCCGTTATGCAGGAATGGCGGCGTGGCCCACACTCCATCGCGTGGTGCTGCTTTGTACACGCCGACCGGCGGGGCTGGCAGCGGGTACTCCCGATAGCCATGCAGAGCGATTGTTTGCGCCTCGGTAAGTTTGAGTTGCGCCAGCGCCTTTTCGAGTACCGCGCTTTCCACCATGCGGTAGAGAACAGCTGTCGGTATCATGTCGTTGCTCTTGTATGGAGGCGGCAGGTAGTCGCTGAACTGAGCCGTAATCGCGTACGGTCTCAGGTCTTGGAACTGCCCAGGATCGGTGCCAACGAGTGTTTGTGGAATAAGTCCAACCCTGATGAAGCGCTTGCCGTATTTGTTTGGCTCCGTCCATGTATAGGGCCAAACATTGTGGCAGCCCGCGCAGATGCTGACGAACAGCGCCTTGCCCTCGAGGGCTTTCTTGCGGTCGATTTTTCCCAAGAATTCTTCCGGCCATTTTGGGGGCGCCAATCGTTGAAGTGAGTTCTCAATTTTCTGCAGATTTAGGATCTGGGCGTTCGAATCGAAAAGGCCGTCTTGGGGCGTCTTGGATCGTAAGTCCATGGACATGAACACACCCATGGTCTCTGTCAGGTTGCGTGAGATCGGATCCTGCTGCACGCCGCGCCATTGCGTCCACGAACCTTGGGGAGAATTCCAGACGAAAGGAGGTTTGGTGGGCGCTAAGGGAGTTGACCAGTTCTCGAGAATTCCGGGTGTGGTAGACACCAGACGATTGACGATCAAACCGATGGCATCGATTCGAGAGGGCCCCCAAGGTATCGGCGCGACTACGGCACGGGTGCGGTACTGATGCACTCGCCCGGCATCACTCTCAAAGCGTTTGCGAAAAGAGCTCTTGGCGTCTGGACTAGATACGCCGAGTCGCGCGGCCAGGCGATCGAACTTTGCCGTGTCACTTAATGCGGCCTGCATTGCGTCATCAAGGGCATAGGAATACGCCATGAAGTCGAACGTATTACCGACACCGCCATCGATGCGAATGCGCTTTCCTTGGTAAGTCAGCTGTGCGGTATGGCAGAGCGCACAGTTCACACCGACTGACTCGCCCTTCCACTGACCTTCTGTCACCACCGTCTTTGTCAAACCGACTGGCAAGGCGTCCGGGTTGGTCCTGGGATTCGCGGGCTGAGTGATTAGGCCATAGCGCTCGCTATTCGCATCCGATCTGAAGAGTTCCTGGCTGCCCGCAACCTCTAGATTGAGGAAGATGTCGTACGCGATGATGGTTGAGCCTTGCGAGATCTGGTACCACATTTCCCGATCTGCCTGCGACCATCCCTGATCGAGATACACGACACTTTCCGTGGAAGACTGGGCCACTACTGGTTTAAACAAGGAGGAACCGAGCACGCAGGCACAGGAAAGCAACAACGCGAGTAAAGCGCTGATCCATAGAACCCTCATGGCCGGCTTCATTGGAAAACTCCGCGATAATTTAACAGAACCTTTTCGTTAGACTCCTTATGAGTTAAGTCACTGCCCTGAAGAACCAGCGGGAGTCTAGTCCTCCACAACGGATGCACGAACAAAAACCGTGATTTACATGATCCCGATGGACATGTGTTGGTATCTACCCGCGAGATCACAAGGCTGCATATTGCGAGAATAGAAAGGCCAATACCACTCGGCTATTGGCAGAAGTAACAGAGCAAGAGCGGAAGCGTGGATCGGGCCGTGAGGAAGTGACGCGAAGCCGTTAGACTCCAAAACCCAACTTCCCGGCAATCTGTCATTTGTGACACTTACAAGAAAGGCATCAATCGAAGCAATATTTGGCGCCCAACCTTCTGTTCCGATGTGCCGTGTTCTGGCCTTTCGCTATTTGGATTTTGGGTAACGAGGCTATCCGTAACGGAGGTGCATTATGTCACTTATTAACGATCTTCTAGAGAAGCCATCCAGCTTGTCCGTTGGCTCCAAGTACACAGCGATGAACGGCCTCCTCTATCTGGGAACTGGAGCACTTCTCATTGCATGGCCGGGCGCGGTCCAAACACTCTTCATGGATCCGGCTTTTGTTGGACACGAGGAAGCTCTTTTTCGTGTGATTGGCCTAACGGTTGGGGTCATCGGCTGGCTCTATGTATTCGGCGGACGTTCGGGCGCACGGCAAGCCGTGGCCGCTTCGGTAATCGATCGTTTGATATTCGTACCGGCAGTGCTCGTGCCCTTGGCGATAGCCGGAGTGTTCCCTCATTTTTTGGTGGCGCTTGCCATTCTCGAGCCTACGCTCGCCATCGGTGCATGGGCGCTTCTCAGTCGCAAAACGTGAGGTTACGCCGATGCTGGTCCGTTGGATGTGCTTATTAATGCTTGCCGGTCTGCTTTCAACGGTTCCATTTTGGGAGATGGCAACATCACAAACTGCAATGCCAATGAACCATGTGGAAGAGGGCGTGGTTAAGCTCGCCGATTCTAACATCGAGTACTTCAGTCAAGGAAAAGGTGAACCGATTGTCTTGCTGCCCTTCGGAAGCCTTACTGTCGGATATCTGAAGGGGCTTTCACAAGACTTGGCTGACGCTGGATATCAAGTGGTCCGAATAAATTTCAGAGGTTCGGGCAAGAGTACTGGTTCAGGAGAAGGCGTCACACTCCACACGCTGGCTGATGATGTTGCTGGCGTAATAAAGGCATTGAAGTTGGGACGGGTCAATATTGCTGGGCATGCATTTGGAAATCGCGTGGCGCGCACGCTTGCTGCCGATCACCCTGAACTGGTCCGCAGCGTCATTCTTTTTGCCGCTGGCGGAAAAGTTCAACCCGAGCCACCCGCGGAACTAGCCGTAAAAACAATCTTCGATCCCTCAGCGACGGATGCCGATATGATGGATGCAATGAAGTACCTCGTGAGTGATCCCAAAGACATCCCTATGGTGTGGAAACTTATCAAACCCTGCCGCGCTCCCCAAGCGGCGGGCATACAGAGAACAGCGATGGACAACACACCACTCAAGGAGTGGTGGGCGCCGGCGGGAGAGAGCAAATATCTTGTAGTGCAAGGGGCAGAAGACCAGATCGCGCCTCCAAAAAATGGCGAACTGCTGAAACAGGGGCTAGGACCGCGAGTCACGCTAGTTTCATTCCCGGGAGCCGGGCACATGCTTGTTGTCACTGAGCCGAAGAAGGCCGCCGCCACGGTGGTTTCATTTCTGCATGATCTGAATAATACCTCTCGCAAATAGACGTTTACCGTGACGCAAATATCCAGGCCCATATAATTTTAAAACGCTTTTTTGATGAGCCAGTAGTTTTGCCAATTGTAAGTCCGTCTCGATGAAGTGTACGGTCACTCTCGGAATCGTCCCCGCTGAATTCGTCCGGACGCATTTCGAAAGAGGATTAGTCATGCCCCCAGCTCAAGAAATTGCAAGACTCGAACAAGCCCGTTCATCGAAGACTCCATGGAGAAAGTGGGGCCCGTATCTCAGCGAGCGGCAGTGGGGCACAGTCCGTGAGGACTACAGTCCGGATGGAAATGCCTGGGACTATTTCACCCACGACCAGGCCCGCTCCCGAGCTTACCACTGGGGCGAAGATGGTCTCGCCGGAATTAGCGACGAGAAACAGTTGCTCTGCTTTAGCCTGGGGCTGTGGAACGGCCACGATCCCATCCTCAAGGAACGGATGTTTGGCCTAACCAACAGCGAGGCCAACCACGGGGAAGATGTGAAGGAATACTACTTCTATCTCGACAGCACCCCCACGCACTCGTACATGAAGTATCTGTACAAGTATCCGCAAGCAGCTTTCCCCTACGGCGATCTGATCGAAAAGAACAAGCAGCGGAATCGTGGCGACATGGAATATGAACTCCTCGATACGGGAGTCTTCAACGAAGATCGCTACTTCGACGTATTCGTGGAATATGCAAAACAGACTCCTGAAGATATTCTGATCCAGATCAGCGTGTGCAATCGCGGGCCAGAGGCAGCCACAATACATGTCCTGCCGACACTGTGGTTTCGCAACGTCTGGACATGGTGGCCAGAAACAACCAAGCCCTCCATAAAACAGATTCCAGGCCAGAAAGGCGTACAGACGGTTACAGCGTCCCACGCCGATTTAGGGCAACGGTATCTGTACTGCGAGGGAGATGTCTCGCTACTGTTCACGGAAAATGAAACCAATAACAAACGAGTGTTCGGCACAGACAATGCCAGTCCTTACGTGAAAGATGGGATCAACAACTACGTGGTTCAAGGAGAGTCCAATGCCGTCAACCCCGAAAAAACGGGGACTAAGTCTGCGGCGCACTATCAGTTGAATATAGGTGCAGGAGCGACGGTCACTATCCATCTGCGGCTAAGCAATCTGGCGCCCGCGGCCATGGGCGATCCCTTCAAGAGCTTTTCCGAAATCATGCAGAACCGACAAGGTGAGGCAGATGAGTTCTATCGGGCCATCACTCCGGAACGTGTCAACAAAGATGAAGCCCTCGTCATGCGGCAGGCGCTGGCCGGGATGCTCTGGTCCAAGCAGTATTTCTTCTTCGACGTGGACAAATGGCTCTCGGAACATGGTGAGGATCCGATGAAGCCGGGCGGACGCCCCATGCGGAACAGCGAATGGTTCCACATGGTGAATCAGCACATCATCTCGATGCCTGATAAATGGGAGTATCCGTGGTTTGCTGCCTGGGACCTAGCGTTTCATACTATCGCCCTTTCCACGGTAGATGTGGATTTCGCGAAGGAACAGCTTGACCTGATGCTGCAGGAATCCTTTCTGCATCCGACCGGTCAGATCCCTGCCTACGAGTGGAACTTCGGTGATGTGAATCCGCCCGTTCACGCCTGGGCGACGATTTTTCTGTACCGGACGGAACAGGCCCTTAGAGGTCAAAGTGACCTCGAGTTCCTTAGGCGTTCGTTCGCGAAGCTGACGCTGAACTTTAGTTGGTGGGTAAACCGCAAAGATCGGTTTGGTAAGAACCTGTTTGAGGGTGGGTTTCTTGGGTTGGACAACATCGGCGTCTTTGACCGTAGTTCCCCGCTGCCTACAGGTGGTCACCTCGAACAGGCTGATGGCACGGCATGGGTGTCGCTGTTCTCCCAGAACATGTTTGAGATCGCCATGGAATTGGCGTCTAACGACAGATTTTACGAGGACATGGCAATCAAGTTTGCCGAGCATTTCATTTGGATCGCCCGCGCCATGAATCAGACAGGTCCCGAAGGGATGTGGGACGAGGAGGATGGATTCTACTATGACGTCCTGCGCCTCCCCGATGGGAGTGCGAGGCGTCTCAAGGTTCGTTCTATGGTGGGGTTGCTGCCCTTGTGTGCCACCACTGTGATCGAGCCATGGCAGCGCGAACGGACTCCGCGGGTGGCGAAAACCTTACAGGAACGCTGGGAACGTATGCCCGAGCTGCGCGAGAGCATGCATCCAACTGGAGTCGGCCACCTCGGCTATGGTGAACGCGGTATTGCTGCCCTGCTAAACCCGAGCAGGCTGCGACGTATTCTGGCACGCATGCTCGACGAGAAAGAATTCTTGAGTCCATATGGCATCCGGGCACTCTCACGTTTCCATGAGGAACATCCCTATGTCGTCAATGTCGAGGGTCAAGAATACCGAGTGAACTACCTCCCGGCGGAGTCCGACACCGGCATGTTCGGCGGAAACTCTAACTGGCGTGGTCCGGTATGGATGCCGGTGAACGCGTTGCTGATCCGCGCCCTATTGTCGTTCTATCTCTATTACGGTGACAACTTCAAAGTCGAATGTCCAACTGGGTCGGGCAAACTGATGAACCTGTTTGAGGTCGCCAAGGAAATTGCCAATCGGTTGACGCGGATATTCCTGCGCGATCAGTCTGGACGGCGGCCGGTTTACGGAGGTTCGGAGAAATTCCAGACCGATCCCCAATGGAAGGATTACATCCTTTTCTACGAATACTTCCATGGTGATAATGGCGCGGGCCTGGGAGCAAGTCATCAGACCGGATGGACCGGTGTAGTTGCGAAACTGATCGAACTTTTCGGTCGTCTGGACGCGCGTCAACTTCTGGATGCTGGCAAATCTGGCGCCTTCGCAAAGACAGCAGGAACGACGTAACAATGCGTTTAGATTGAGGGCCGACCTCACCCACCGTGTCCGCTCGCTTTCTGACTTGCCAGGAAACCGTACCGTATTGACTCGCTGGATGCCTACGCACTCGGTGTGCGGATTGACGGTTAAAGGTTCCGGCTGATCGGACAAAACAAATGCCTTTGCTACGAGAGAACCGACCAGGGCGACGCATGTCATTTGGCTGGACGTGGGCTGGCGGCGCAGTCCTTGCTATCCTCTTGTTTCTAACCTCAACTACATATTCGCAGTCCCAGATTCCATCTCCGACAGTCAAACCTGAGCCAGCGGCCCGAATCGATCCGCTCGGACGAGAGACTCCCCGTAGGGCAGTCATGGGCCTCCTGAAGTACTCAGCAAGCCATGACTTTGCGAATGCCGCTCGTTACCTGCAGCCGACTACGGATCAAGACACGAACTTAGTGCAGCGGGCCGAGGAGCTTCAAGCGTTGCACTCAAGATTCAGAGGCGATATCGCCTTGTTGAGTGATGATCCCAACGGTAGTGTGGATGCCGGACTTGCGCTCGGCCAGGTGCGGGCTGGCGTTTTGGTTGTAGGCGCTACGACAAGCGACGTGATCCTGGTGCGGGTAGATGATCCGGCTTCCGGGAACATTTGGCTGGTTTCCAAAGAAACGGTTGCCAATATTCCGCAGCTGTATGCCCAAATGGAAAGTGAAGGGCCGACGCTAGCTGATAGAATCGTCCCTACCGCGCTGACCAATCACCAGGTCCTAGGGATGTCACTCGCGCAGTGGCTCGGCTGGCTGATCTCGATCCCGATTTCGTGGCTGCTCGCTTGGCTGCTGAGTCTTCTGCTGAGTGCGCATCGGCGAATCTGGTACAAACTCCGAAAACTTCCTTCCCGAACCGTCTGGGATACACCACTAGGAATGCCGCTGAGATGCATCATGACAATTTTGGTGCATAGCCTTTTCATCTACCTGCTTGCGCCCCCGCTTCTGTATCGCTTGTATTACTTTCGTTTCATGGAAGGCCTCTTAGCAGTCTCTTTCGCGTGGCTTGTGAGCGGAATCGCTGACAAAAGCTTCGACCGTGCGGTGAGCCGAACGCGTACGCAAGGCAGAGGCGGGGAGTCGATCCTGGTTCTGATGCAGCGAGTTACCCGCATCGTAATGCTGGTTATCGCCTTTGTTGCCGCGTTGGCCCTATTTGGGATAAACGTGAAGACGACGCTCGCTGGCCTCGGCATCGGAGGACTGGCCGTAGCACTCGGCGCACAAAAATCGCTGGAGAACCTAATTGGCGGAGTCACGTTGTTGATGGACAAAGCAGTCCACGTTGGCAATTTTTGCAAAATTGGCAATCAGCTTGGGACTGTCGAAGATGTCGGACTGCGCTCCGTTAAGTTACGAACACTCGATCAGAGCCTATTGGTAGTTCCGAATGGGGTGCTCGCTCAAATGCAGTTCGAAAATTTTGGGCCTCGCCAAAAATGTCTCCTCAGTCAGCTCTTTTCCTTGCGAATTGAGACCCAATTCAAACAGCTGCGATTTGTGCTAGATCGCGTGCAGAACATGCTGAATCAACAACCTGCTATCGATACGGGATCGAGAATTCGCGTGGCGAGTTTCGCAGGCGCTGCGTACCAATTGGAGTTGTGGGCGTACGTTAAGACGCGCGATTGGGCGGAATTCACTGTCATTCGCCAGGACGTCATCCTAAAAATAGCTGAAATTGTTGAGACTGCCGGGACTCGGTTTGCAGCACCCACACAATTGACATATCTATCGGAAGACGCAGGTGTCGACCCAGAAAAGGTGAATGGTGTTGTGCGCCGCGTAACCGAACTCCACGCAAGCAATGCGTTCCGATTTCCAGGTGATCCGCAAACCGAAAAGGAATAATTGCCTTTGATCTTGATGGCAAGAGATGACGATTCGCCGGCATCTATTTAGCCACGTTTGAGTCGGGTCGATGTAAGCTTGTTACCTCGAAACCTCTACTTACTTGAGTTCGCCGCTCGACTCCTCGTGTGCGACGCCCTCGTTCCGATTTCCACTCCGTGGTGATTCACGATCAGCGCTGAACCTCGCTTGCCGGTCAAATAGGTCCAAACCCATTGCAGGAAAACGCTATGACGGAGGTTCGATGTCGTCAGAAACTGGAGGTGTACACCTGCCCACGCGAGCCACGCCCCTAGACCGCTCACATGGACTTTCCCACTTTCCAGCACAGCAAATCCCTTGCCCACTACGGCCATGCTGCCTTTGTCAAAGTAGCTGAATGGGGCCAGTGCACTTTTGTCGCTGATGCGACTGTGAATCAGTTTTCCCGCGTAACGCCCTTGCTGGATCGCAACCTGCGCCACGCCTGGCAATGGTTTCCCGCTTTGATCGAGAGACGCGGTGTCACCAATCACGAAGATCTCAGGATGCCCAGGAACTGTTAGATCACTCTGGATACGCACCCGCCCAGCGTGATCCGTCTCCGCGCTCAGCCAGTTCCCTGCCGGCGAGGGAGCTACGCCCGCGGTCCAGATCACGGTCTTGCTCCCAATACGTTCTCCCGCCACAATGATGCCGTCTGCGTCGATTTGATCGACGCGTTTGCCAAGCAAGACCTCGACACCTAATTCCTCAAGTCGTTGCTTCGTGGCTCGGGAGAGAACTTCTGAAAACGAAGGCAGTACCCTCGTCGCCATATCCACCACGACAACTCGAGCAGATGCCGGATCGATCCGCCGGAACTCGGATTTCAGTTTGCTGCGCCGCACAAGCACAGCGAGAGCGCTTGCCAACTCGACACCGGTAGGGCCGGCTCCCACCATTATAAATGTCAGCAGGTCCCTGTGACGGACCGGATTCTCTTCGGCTTCCGCTTGTTCGAAAGCCAGCAGGATTTTGTTGCGGATCGCCACTGCATCCGCGAGACTTTTCAGTCCTGGTGCAAACTTCGCAAATTCGTTATGGCCGAAGTAGCTGTGAGTAACGCCGGTGGCTAGAATTAAGTAATCGTATGCAACCGGAACATTCTCGCGGTCTGCGTCGCTAACGAAAACGCATTTCTGATCTTTGTCGATACCCGTGACCTCGCCTAGGATCACCATGGTGTTTTTCTGCTTTCGAATAATTGCGCGGATCGGTGAACCAATCTGACCGGGAGCAAGCACGGAAGTCGCCACCTGATAAAGTAGCGGCTGAAACACATGGTGGTTTGAACGATCAATAAGGGTAATTTGCACGGGCGCATTCCCGAGAGCTTTGGTGGCGGCCAAACCGCCAAATCCTGCGCCGACGATGACGATTCTCGGTAGAGTCATTTCTGCTGCTATCCGATACCGACCCTTGAAAGCTATTCTTACGGCGCAATCATCGTTTGCACCTTGCGCTCGAACGTGTGCTTCGCGTAAGGCGGGTAGCGCACACCCGGGTCGATCTTTGCGCTGTGATAAAGGACGCCGCGCGCGTTGGTGAAGGACTCGAAACCCCACCTTCCGTGGTACTTGCCCATTCCCGAATTGCCCACACCTCCAAAGGGAAGTTCAGGGACTAGCGGATGAATGGTGCAGTCATTAATCACGGCATCGCCCGACTCGGTCGCATCAAGGATGCGCTCGGCCACACCGAGGTCCTCGGCAAACACATATAGTCCGAGCGGCCTTGGCCGGTTCTTCACCCAATCAATCGCCGCCTCGATCGAACCAATTTCGAGCACCGGCAGGATAGGACCAAATACTTCCTCTTGCATAATCGGCGAATCCGGAGACACATCCACGAGCACTGTTGGCGCGATGTAGCGTTCCTTCGGGTCAGTCTGCCCGCCGATCACAGCTTTACCACTGGAAAGCAGCCCCACGAGACGATCAAAGTTCCTGCTGTTGATGATTCGCCCGTAGTCTGGGCTAAGCTTCGGGTCGTCTCCGTAAAACTTATGGATCGCCACCTGCATGTGCCACACAAAAGCGTCCTTGACCTCAGGCCATACCAGGACGTAATCAGGCGCGGTGCAGACGTGGCCCGAGTTGAGGTAGCGACCATAGGCGATACGATTGGCGGCCACCTCGAGATTAGCCGAAGAGTGGACAATGGTGGGATTCTTCCCGCCCAACTCCAGCACGCAGGGGGTAAGATTTTTGGCCGCCGCTTGGTGTACGATCTTGCCAACCTGAGGGCTTCCCGTGAAGAAGATAAAGTCCCACTTCTGTGCCAATAGGGCGGTCGTCTCGGGAACTCCACCTTCTACGACAGCAACAATGCGCGGATCGAAATACTTTGGGACCAGCCGGGCTGCAGCCGCAGAGCACGCCACGGCTATCTCCGAGGGCTTGAGCACTGCCGTGTTCCCACCCGCGAACGCGGCCGCCAGCGGCGCAAACAAGAGCATGAACGGCTCGTTCCAGGCGCCGATAATGAGTGTTACTCCCAATGGGTCGCGGCGAACGCGCACGTGGCCGGGTTCCAAAACGAGCGGGGTATCTACGCGCTCCGACTTCATCCATGTGTTCAGGTGCTTGAGCGCGTATTCGGCCTCCTTGACGTTGTAAGCGACGTCCAGAAGATCGGCGTCAACGAGATTGCGGCGCAGGTCCTTCCAGAGTGCGTCGCACAGCTCGTCGTGATTTTCGGTGAATAACGCCTTGAGCGCTTCGAGTTGCGCTTTGCGCCATGCCACCGGGCGAGTGGCCCCAGAAAGAAAAAATTCACGCTGATCGGCGACGACCGTCGAATAATCAGGGTTTGTCATTGAGTTCTCCTTTGATGCGCTAATCTTGACGCAGTAATCCTCGTAGAGAATTCCGCGTGGATCCGGAGTGACAACTCAGAGGTGCGAGGGATTTCTTTGCTGCTCTGCGTCTACATCCCGTTCCTACGCGGTTATTGATACGCTTGGTTGTAACTAGCGTCTATTGTCAAAAGTATGGGTATCGCCGCATATTTTCAGGACCCGCTACTCGGTGGCCACTAATCCATATCCGCCAGTAGATATTTGAAAAACAACATAGGTTTCTTTGTCGTGGGCAATATTTTCTAACCGTGCCATTACCCGACTGTCAGTTTTGCCACTTTAAGGTGTCCTCCGAATCGCGTACAGATTCGGCGAGACGACTCGCGGAAATCGTTTATTTCTTGCGCGGCTGTTCCCGTCGCGATCGGGAAGGAGTTATCCATGAAAAGAACTTCGGTAGTTTTGCAATCGTTGATGTTATGCGTCGCGTCTTCATTTGGCTGCGCTCTTGCGCTGGCTCAAGTTTCGACTAGTTCAGACGGATGGTACACCCCTGGACAAGCGGCAAACGGCGCCAAGGCTTATCAGAAAGCCTGCGCCGGTTGCCATGGCCCTAAGCTGCAAGGTGGTATGGCTCCCGCGCTCATCGGCAAGCAATTCTGGCTCACCTATGGCGGCAAGAAAGTCTCGACTCTCTGGTCTAACGTGCACACACAGATGCCGATGTCAGCACCCGGATCGGTCTCTGCCAAGAACTCGATCGACATCATGGCATTTCTCTTTGAGAAAAATGGCGTGCTCGCGGGCTCCACTCCACTTAACGATACGACGGATTTGTCCAAGGTGCTTCCGTCGAACAAATAGTCGAGAGCCTCTGAGTGCGCCCACCTTAGATGCTCGAGTCCAGCCACGAAACGCAGCTGTCGATCGGCCGATTGTGCGAATTGTTGGGAGATTCTGATGTCCACAGATGACCCGCTCGGAGTAAGCCGATCCGAAAAGCCTAGCAACACTGGCCGTCGCCGCTTTCTATGGATATCTTCGTGGGCTCTGGGTTTTGTGTTGCTCGGTGTCGTGTTCGTGGCCCTGACAACTCATCTAGTGAACTGGTCGAGCTCAGACAAATTTTGCGGAGCAACTTGCCACTCGATGACTTGGGTCAATGCGTCGTATCAGCGCGGACCGCATTACACGAATAGCGTCGGAGTTCGCGCCACTTGCGGTGATTGTCACATCCCCTATGACGCGGGCCATGCCAACGCTGTGGAGTATGTGCAACTACTCTTGTTCAAGGCTGACCGCGGGGCCAAGGATTTCTGGGGCGAAGCGAAGAAAACTATCGCGACGAAAGAAGAGTGGGAGCAACGCCGGCCAGCGTTACGCAGCACTTTCGAAAACTATCTGACGCAACACAATTACATCACCTGCCGCGGTTGCCACTCTTTGCAATCCTTCGGAGGTCCGCGCAGCCACATGAAGTTGGTCATTCACCAAGGAATGGTGAAAGCCGACAGCTACGATTGTCTCCAGTGCCACGCCAACATCGGCCATGTCTACGAACAACCATCATCCAAAGTGGGTGGCTGGTACTCCGTCGATCAGGCGGCGGCCGGCGCAAAACTTTTCGAAGTTTCGTGTTCCGGCTGCCACGGCGCAAAATTACAAGGAATCAGCGGCCCAGCACTTACTGGTGTCGCCTGGCAGCAGAGGTTCGGAGGCGCAAAACTCTTAACGGTATGGGGAGAAATAAAAGGCCCGATGGCGGAATATGCCGGAGCAACCTTCACCACACAGCAGTCTCTCGATATTCTCGCTTACCTGCTACAGCAAAACGGACTTGCAGCTGGCACCCAGCCGCTCGCTGACAAACGCGAACTCTCCGACACTCTTCCCGAAAAGTAGCCCAGGACGTAATCGTCAGGACCGACAGTTCAGTTTCGACAGTCGAGCGCGCTCTGCCCCATTGTTAGTTTGTCGGATTGCGTCTTCCCACCGCTAGGACCACGCTACCCCCACTCTGAGCACGAAACGGAACTAGTGGCCAGGTGCGGGCGCTAGGGAGATTGTTCGATGAAGTCCCCGGCACTCGTTGTGCTTCTTCTGTCCGCGGTGGCGGCCTGTGCACAGACAGAGGATGCTCGCATTTCAGGGCGGGTGACAGACTTGATCGGCGCTGTCATAGTAGGCGCCGAATGCAAGATCACCAACATCGAGACTGACGTCTCCACCAGCACCACCACCAACGAGGACGGAATCTACGTCCTGCCCGACTTGCATCCTGCAACTTACCGATTAACGATTCAGAAGGAAGGCTTTCGCACCGTCGTCCGGCCCAACCTGCAGCTGTATGTACAAGATGCAGTCAACGAAAATTTTACACTCGCGATCGGTCCCGCGTCAGAAAGCATCACCGTTCTGGGCGACACTTTCGGATTGCAAACCGATTCGGCAGCAGTCAGTACTGTAGTGGACCAGCAGTTCGTGGCCAACATGCCGCTTAATGGGCGCAGTTTCCAGCCGCTGATAGCGCTGACGCCGGGCATAGTGTTTACCTCGCAAAATCTTGGGCAAGGCCAGTTCAGCGCTAACGGCCAGCGCAGCAACGCGAACTATTTCATGGTCGATGGCGTGAGCGCAAATTTTGGCGTAACAACTTTTAGTGGTGGCTTTGGCCAGACTCTGGGAGGTGCTATACCCGCATTCACCGCACAAGGCGGCACCAACGGACTGGTTTCCGTGGATGCCATGCAGGAGTTCCGTAACGAGACTTCGTCCTATGCGCCGGACTTAGGGCGCACTTCAGGGGCCCAGATCTCCATCGTCACCAAGTCCGGCACCAACCAGTTCCACGGCTCGGCATTCGACTACTTTCGAAACGAGATTTTCGATGCCCGGAACTATTTTGACGCGCCTCCGCTTCTCAAGCCGGCGCTTCGCCAAAACGATTTTGGAGGGACTCTGGGTGGACCCATCCTCAAAGACAAGACCTTCTTTTTCTTTTCGTACGAAGGGCTACGGTTGCTGCTGCCGCAGACGGACTCAGACAATTTCTATACCGCGTCCGCCCGAGCAGCGGTTGCTCCGGTCTATCAGCCGTTTCTGAAAGCGCTGCCGCTGCCGCTGCCCAACGCACCCCTCATCGACCCCATCTGCGATAACATCACTAATCCATGCGAGGCGAATCTCAGCGTGGCCTATTCCGATCCTTCTTTTCTCAATGCCACCAGCATCCGCGTTGACCACAACCTAAGCAAGAAAATCACACTATTCGCACGCTACAACCACGCCCCCTCCTATGAATCGACCCGATACTGGGAGGAAGTCAGGTTTCAGAACTCGAATACGGACACCATAACCGTCGGCGCGACCATACTGGTCGCTCCCTCCAAAGTGAACGACTTCCGTGCGAACTGGAGTCGAAACGCAGCCACCTTCATCGACGACCTTACAAACTTTCATGGCGGTGTCGTGCCAACTAATTCCGCACTGTACCCGTCCTCGTCCCCTGTTAGCATCGATTTAACGAGTGTGCTTCTCTCTCTCGGCGATATGGACGTCAGAGAGGGTATTCGTAATGATAACGTTCAAAACCAACTCAATTTTGTGGATACGTTCTCTTGGGCGTTCGGGCTGCACCAACTGAAATTCGGCATCGACTATAGGCAGCTCAGGGTCAGCGAAGCCGGAGGCACAGGTTATGCTATTTTCCCGTCATACATGGACATGTTGTCAGGGACTATGAGTAATATCTCATTAGGCACTGACAATTCCCCTTCCGCGAGGGCAAATGACTACTCACTATTTGCTCAGGATACCTGGAGGGCTACAAATCGCTTGACGCTAACCTATGGGTTGCGTTGGGAGATCAACACGCCACCTGCCCCTACGACGGCCGGTGAGCCACTTTACGTGATCCAGGGAATCTTCGACTCCAACGCAATCGCGGCAGTGCCGGGACCTCTCTGGCACACCGAGTTTAACAATTTCGCTCCGCGGATCAGGGCAGCATACCAAATCAATTCTAATACGGTGGTGCGAGGGGGTGGTGGCATCTACTATGATCTCGGCGACGGTAATGTCGGCGCCGGTGTCTTTGGGTTTCCATACGGGCGCAGTAATTTCCTTTCTTTCTCCACCCCGGTGCCTTTCGATTTGTCGAATCCAGCTTTCCAGCTTCCACCCCTCTCGGCGGCCATCAATGCGAACACGCTCGTTTTATACGCTTTCGATCCGTACCTGCGCCTGCCGTATACCTTACAGTGGAATGTCGCCATTGAACGGCAACTGGGAGCCCAGCAGACGTTGACGGCAAGCTACGTTGGGTCGGACGGCAGACAGCTTCTGGGGCAGGATACAATTCTTCCACCACAGCTTGCCAGTTTGGGAAGTAGCGCAATCGTTGAAGCAATACGGAACGCCGGCTACTCCCACTACAACGCTTTACAACTGCAATTCCAGCGCCGCATGTCGCATGGACTCCAGGCGCTGGTGTCCTATACTTACGCAAAATCCAGCGATCAAGATTCCAGTGATTCATTCGGTCCTATCGCGACGAGCGTGAGCGACATAGTGCTTCCGCCGCTGTCGCCATCCGACTTTGACATACGAAACTCCTTTGCTGCTGCCATCTCTTATGAGGTGCCAACACCCACTTGGGGCCGCGCTGCCAAAGCGATTCTGGGAGGTTGGGCGGTAGACGGTCTCGTGCGCGTGAGTTCGGCACCGCCGATCAACGTAACCGCGGAGGGGATTTCTCCTGTGTTTGGCTTATACACGACTCAGGCTGATATCGTGCCTGGTCAACCCTACTGGATCCCTGATCCGACGCAACCGGCAGGCAGGACGCTGAATCCGGCGGCGTTTTCGTCACCACCCGCTGGGATGACGGGAAACTTCCCCAGGAACGGGCTGCGCAGCCCCTACTCAATTAACCAGACCGATCTCGCGGTTCGCCGTCAGTTTAGCTTAACCGAACGTGTCAAACTCGATGTGCGGGTTGAATACTTCAATGTGTTCAACCATCCGATGTTTGGGATTTCCGGGTCGCTGTGCAATCCGGATTCTAACTACTCCAACCGTTTCGGAGTATCTTCAACTTTCGGCCAGGTATGCCCAGGGACTACAACGAACGTCGATGCAGGCGAAGGCGTCCCCAACGGGCAAAACGCACTGTACGCCGTCGGCGGCCCTCGCTCCGCCCAGTTCACCGTCAAAGTGCATTTCTGAGGAGGGACGCGAGCGCACCGAGCGATTCCCTACCCTTTCGCGATTCATTCCCGAGTGTGACCCGCTCAGAATGAATTTTACTTGAACGATTAACGCGCTCGCGGGGCGTCGGACGCCACCCGTTATAATTAGCTCACTTATGCATTCGTAAGTAATCCGATGTGAGTCAAAAGCATTTCAATCGTTGGCCAACTTTCCAAACTGCGGATTATTTTCCTTCAGATAGGTCGATTCATTTGTGCGGCAAAGCTCTAATGTTTGTGCCCTTGGCCGAATATCTCGCAATGTTAGTTTTGACAGTTACATTGTTTTCATCTGAGCATCACCATCGCTGTCGTTGTCGCGGTAGCTAAAGCTAGGACTATAGCTATCGCTATGAGCATGTCTACGTTCCGTTGCGACGAGGACAAAAGTTGGAAGATGCCGGACATTGAGAAAGTGAACTGAATGTCCTGTCTGTTGCCCCTTTTCTTGAACGGAGAACAACGTGAATAAACAGTCGAAGAATACAGTGATCTCTTGCCTCCTAATGTTGGCGTTCGCTCCCGTAACGCGGTCGCAGGATCAATCAAGTACAACTTCGCAGTCTGCGGCGAGTTCAGCGCAAACAAAAGAGAAAGCAAAGCCGAGCGGCGACGAAGCGGAAGCGGGCACTGCTGAAGCAGCGGAGGCCCTGCAGAAGGCGACGCAGAATCCAGTGGCAAGTCTGATCAGCGTGCCGGTGCAGGACAATACCAATTTTGGTGTCAATCCCGGCTACCGAAATCAGAATGTATTGAACATTCAGCCGGTGATTCCCATTAGCATTGCGAAGGACTGGAACCTTCTCGTGCGTTGGATTATGCCAATCGTGTATCAACCGGTCCCGAACGCTCCGGGAGCTCCCGAAACGGGCGAGTACGGTTTGGGAGACATGACGCCTACGTTTTTTATTTCACCGAAGAAGCCGGGAAAACTGATCTGGGGCGTGGGACCAATCCTTCAGTTGCCTACGGCGACAAATACGTTTCTGGGACAGGGGAAATTGGGTATTGGCCCATCGATCGTACTGCTGACACAGCCAGGTCACTGGACACTGGGTGTGCTGGCTAACAATGTTTGGTCAATCGCGGGTGGGGGCAGCCGTCCCGATGTTAATCAGTTCCTGCTGCAATACTTCATTAACTACAACTTGAAGAAGGGCTGGTACCTCACCTGGCAACCTACTTTGACAGCGAACTGGGAAGCGTCGAATGGAAATACTTGGACGGTGCCGTATGGCGGCGGCATAGGAAGAATTATGAAACTCGGAAACCAGCCTGTGCAGCTAACCGGGCAGTTTTATGGCAACGGAGTGCACCCCGTTGGAACTCCTGCTTGGACCATGCGTTTGCAAATCTCGTTCCTGTTTCCCAAATTGAGCAACAAGGAAAAAGAGATGCTGTTGGAGAAAAAGCTGAAACAGTTGGAACAGCAGCCGCCGCCACCCCCTAGCAATTGACCCTCGGACATCAGTCTCACAACTCCTCTCCCAGGCGATTAGACTTAGGCCCTGAATTGTCGGGCGGTCTCAATGGGCCGACGCAACACTAAGCTCGATATGCATCGAGTGTGTCCGTCACCTCGGGCTGCGCGCGTGTTTTAGCTTCGATGGGCAGCCTGGAATTCACAAAAGTCTGCGTAGCAGGGACTGCAACGCGGGGCCAGACCATGCGAGCGGAGGTTATGACTTCAGCCGGAAGGCCACTTCCATCTTCCTCGGCCTCCTGTTGAACCCTACGAATGGCCCATTCGCCGTACGAGTCAGGTTTCTCCCTCGGCTCCATAGGTTCCTCGACAATTTCGCGGGCTGGGTAGAATGGGAATACAAAGCCTGCCATTCACATTCCTTTAGCGTCAATAGAACGGCTGAAGCGCTAGACTACTGTACGAAACTTTGTTCTCACTTTTTCCCATCTTAAAGCCTGTTTAAGAGTAAGGGGAATTCTCGCCAGATTTACCCCTGGAGCTTGGTAGACCCGATTCGACCGGGTGACCCGCCAAGCGTCGTGGACAGCCGAGGGACGACGCGCTGGACACGAACTCAGAAACCACTACATGGAGCAAGGCTCCAAGTGTGTTTTGCCCCCCATCTAGGTTGGGACAGGGAACCGACTCCCCATGGTCGAGTCGAGCTCGCTTCGGGGATCCATGTGGGCGAACCTCTCCCGGGCATGCTTTGAACCTAACGTACTGAGAAAGGAGATTTCGGCGCTATGAACCTTCCACTTGCTCAGATTGAAAGCATTCAGGAACTCGGCTACACGGAGTCTGAGGCCCGGTTTCTTTACATAGTAGCGGTGTTTTCCGGTTACTTCACACTGCGGCAGTTTCGAGTTTTTACCGGCAGCAGCTACGGCAAGCGTCCTACTTCTTTCGCTCAAAAACTAATCACACAAGGTCACGCGAACACTCGCACATTTGTGCGCAGAGGCACCATCTTTCATCTCTTTTCCAGAGTTGTCTACGACCGGATGGATAAGGACAATCTCCGCAACCGAAAGCGTCATTCGTTTGACTTCATCCGCACCAGGCTCGTCCTCTTCGACTTCATTTTGGCCAACCAGGACCTGACCTACTTCGAAACGGAACAAGATAAGGTCAGTTTCTTCTGCAGCCAATTGGGGATTTCCCAGGATTACCTGCCGGCCTGGACGTCCAAAGAGGCTGCTCGATATGAGAAAGCTCGCAGAGATCCAAGTCGTGGCGCCCGATTCCACAGAACAGGC
The DNA here is from genome assembly GCA_963730495.1 of uncultured Acidobacteriota bacterium. Classification (GTDB taxonomy): domain Bacteria; phylum Acidobacteriota; class Terriglobia; order Acidiferrales; family UBA7541; genus Acidiferrum. Next base: position 46,141 of record CAVSSD010000020.1, read on the forward strand.
GCTCGAGCAGCTTCTGATATTCGACGCGCGGTGCATGGACGCTGACAAGAGGCGGGAACTTCGGCGAATTCTACCCGGCCTTCTTCATCTGCAGCGGGCCTGGAAGGCGGAATTCATGGAGTACGGCTGCCTCTCGTGTCACAAAAAGAAAGTCGCGTATGTCGCTGGCGGATTGTGTAACGCCTGCGCACAGCGAATTGGTGCCCGGATGCGTTTGAGATTCCGGGCACTTACCGCAGGCCGCGACACGGAGCTAGAAGTGGCCGCTTTAACGAACAGGTTCGATGCCGCGCAGCGGCTCTTGAGTGGGGGCAAATAATGGATTGCCCTCGCTATCGAAGTAGACCGGGTACACCCGGTAGACCGCGTAGACCAAGTAAACCGAGTAGACCGAAGGGAGATTCGCAATGAGAGTGGCAATCTACGCCAGAGTGAGCACTGCGAATAACGGGCAGGACCCGACCATGCAGACCCGCGAGCTTCGGGAATACGCCGAGCGCCGCGGCTGGACTGTTGCCGGCGAGTACGTGGATATCGGCATCAGCGGCACGAAGGAGAAACGCCCAGAGCTTGATCGGCTCATGGCAGATGCTCACCGCCGCCGCTTTGACGCCGTCGTGGTCTGGAAGTTCGATCGCTTCGCTCGCTCCGTGAGCCATCTGCTTCGAGCCCTGGAAACGTTTAAGGCCCAGGGGATCGAGTTTGTTTCCTTCTCCGAGCAGCTCGACACCAGCACGCCAGCCGGAAAGTTGGTTTTCACCGTCCTCGGCGCCGTCGCGGAGTTAGAGCGCTCCCTGATCGTTGAACGCGTGAAGGCAGGACTCAGGAACGCGAAGGCAAAGGGCAAGCGGCTTGGGCGGCCACACATTGTTGTGGATGTTCGCAAGGTTGCCGTGCTCCGCGAGCAGGGCCGTTCCTGGCCGCAGATCGCCGAGCAACTCGGCGTCGGAGTTGGCACAGCGTATCGTGCCTATCAGGAGCTTTCCAAAACCTCGACGTGGAAAGCCTTTCAAGAATCCCTGTTCCCGCGACCGAAGCCGCCGACTGATTTACTGAGAGTTGCGGGCTTCCAAAAGTCGGCGCTGTGCTTTCCACAAAGAGTCGGTTTTGGAACCTGTGCGGATAGACGCGCGCCCAGTATCTTGGTAACGTCGGCGCATGGATGATCAGGGGCGTATCGACGACCCGATTGACGCGGCGCGCGCGGCCTGGACGGAAGAACCTGAAAACGTCATGGGCGAGACGGCACTCAGCCTCTTGTCGGCGTTTTTTCCACCTGCGGCTGCCTTTAAGGCCGTTAAAGACCAATTCTCCAACGACGCGAGATTTGGTCGAATTCAGTATTTTTTTGATGCGCTTGCCGCCAAAGTGAACGCTCTCGAATTACGCATCGGAAGCCAGACTGAACTTTCGCGGACGGTACGGGCGACGATCGATTCAACAGAGTTCAAAGAGGCGATGGCCGTCGCGCTCGAAGAGACTGTACGGACACCGAATACAGAGAAAGCCGAGCAATTTTCGTCGATCCTCGTTGGCTCCGCCGATCCGAACATCATTGAGGATTCGCCGGCTAAAGTAAGCAGCTTAATTCGAGATGTCGCGCAGCTCGATATAACGGATTTGCGGGTTCTTGGCATTCTCAAGAGTGTTTACGGCCACTTGCTTCCCCCAACTCCAACCTACCGGGATCCGAATGCATTCACTGAACAGTTTCAAGATTTTAAGGATGCCGTCACTGGATCTGGCATTTTTGCGGAAGAATTCCAGTCAGTGTGCGAACGCCTTCGCGGCTTCGGTCTCGCGGCCGAGGTTCTCAGAAATCCGTCGAGGATGGCGCCATCGGACTATTGCTACCGCCCGACTCGGCGAGGTCTAAAACTTGTCACTTTGCTCGGCGAATCGAGCCCGATGTGAAATCGTTCGGTCAGTACATCGACGAAGCGATCCCGCATGAAGCTGGACACATATTGGTTGGCAGAGCGGTCGGATTCCTCGCGCGAGGATTGGAGGTTGAAGTCGTGCGGTTCCCAGACGGGCGCGGAATAACCGTGGGTAACTTTGCTACTTTAGCCCACTCCCTTCCGGACGATGCAATCCCGAACATGGATCCTAAGCTCAAGGCATCCTACATGCTTTTCGTCGCCGGCGGGGTGGCCGGCAATAAATTTGACGGGCTTGTGACGCCCTGCCAGGCGCCGATGCAGATCGAAAAGAGCTGTGTCGTCTGACGGATAAGAGCCTAGAAGAAATCGCTGAGATGGCGGTTTCGATCATCCACAAACACAGGCGTCATTTTCGCCAGTTGGTTTCGCTCATCCGCTTACGATACACCGACCGAATACAGAACAACCAAGATATCCAAACGGGCAATCATAGCCTTCTCACTCAGGAAGATATCCAGGGGCTTCTTGAGGCCTCGAAATGAAGGCGGGGTTGACATTAGCGCTTCTGGCGGTCGCGATGCTTGCGTCAGGTTGCTCCCGATCCAATGCGCGGCGCGTCATCGTCGTTTATCCCGAACGCTGGTTCGCTGGAGAATTTAGAAATTGCGCCTTAGTGGGAAGTGACCCAATCAGCAAACTCCCGCAACTCGACTGCGATCTCCAGGCGAGCGACACCCCGCGGTCTCGAATGTTCGTTATGGACGTTGGATTCTCCGGCAACGCTCTGGGCATCCAGTGGACGTGCCAGAAGACGAAAGAATCTTTGATCTGCAGGAATTGAGAGAGGAGCGCTTTTCGGCAAAAGCCCTTGCGCTCGTCTGGTAGAGAAGCTAAGGAAGCATTACGGTCTGCCTGCGACCTACGACCGTCACTAAAGCTCTTGTGTCTGCGCAGACACCGGACGCTGAGCAACAATCTCGAAGCGCCGGCCGCTTACCCTTGGAATCCTGCTTTCGCGCTTCCGCCACCACTTTGCGCGTACTCGTCAAAACTTTATAGAACCGAACAGTAAGGCATGCGTCGGTGAATTAAAGAGTCAGCTATTTACAATATTGACTAATACGAAATGAGGGAGTAGGCTGCACTCGCTTCACGGTTCCCCGGCCCTGTCTAACTGTGGAGGTCCTTAATGAAAAGACTAACGGTCGCCCCTCTCTGTCTCGTTGTGTATTGTTTGACAGCAGTTCAAGCACACGCCGACTCTGTCCCAAACTGCACGCCAGACATGGTTATCGGAAGCAGTCCGTCGGGCGCATGCAAATCCGGCGATCTGTTATATTCCAATTTTCAGTTCAATAATCCATCCTTTAGTCTGGAGAGCAGCCCGGGTGTGTCCGTTCAAACCATTCTGGCCACTCCGACCCCATTTGGCGTGACATTTTCGACCAGCTACGGGATTGACGGGGGATTTACGAATTGCCTTTTCCCCGGCTACACCGTTGCTTTCGGTGCAAGCTGTCCAGGAGACTCCACTACTATAGGCTACGACGTATCTGTCATTAAGGGGAACCTACAGATAGCTGGTGTAGGTTTGTTTGGCGGTTCGGGAGCATCAGTAACAGGAGATGGAGTAACAACAGAAAATAGCGGAGGTAGCGTGTTTGAAGTGGGATGCTTGGGCGCAGGAAATGCGGCGGTTGTCCCCCCAACCGAATTCAGTCCCGTTGTCTCCGATATTTGCACGAATCCTTCCGGTTTTGTTTTGTTTAGTTCCGCGGGGCCTTCTGGGACACTATTTCCCCCCGTCTCCAGCATCAGTGTCGCTATAGACCTTGACGAGGATCTTGCGGACCATCCGCCCAGTGGATCTGACACTACTGTAGCCAACGTGTCGCCTTTTACCAATGTCTTCCTGCAAGTTCCTGAGCCCCCCAGCCTGATGCTGCTCATCCCAGGCTTACTTGCCTTAGCGGTTTTCAGGCTGAAGAAGGCGACAGCGTAGTCACCCGCAACTTTATCGGAGTGCTATCAGGCGGAATCCTATATCCCGTCCGCCAAACTTCCAAGAGCAAACTAAAGCAGATTGATTTTCGCTTTGAAGACCGAGAATTGCGCGGACTCGAACAGAATCCGACTACCAAATCCAGGTGCTGGGCGAAATTAGCCAGAGAAGGCAAAGCGGTTAAGCAATTCCTGGAGCACGGCGCGTACATCGCGGTTGTTGTGGACGGGAAGGTTCACCTATATAGGCGACCGTGATGGAGAAAACGGGAGATTCATGTCCACATCCATCGGGTATTTCCTGTAGTGCTGTGGATTCATGTGAAATAATACGAAATCCAGACTCAATTCATTGAATCTAAACACACTTCCGAAAAGACCCGCTAGCTTCCTTGAGCCGATGGAATGCCTCGCAGTTTCCAAATTACCCGCTGGCGATCAATGGATTTGGGAGATCTTATGTGGTCCGCCACATAAGATCTCTTCTGTGGCGTCCGCGGTTATGTGGCGCTGGGATGCAGTGTTGGCTCGGGAGGCACACAAACGGTCACCCAACGCCACATAATTCCTATTCAAAGGGTTCGCAGGAACTGCATCAGTGCGACGTCCTCCTTCCAGTGTTTTGGGGGAACAGCACCGCGGACCTCGCAAGTTGCAAGCGCCTTCGCCTTCATTTCCAGATCCACTTCCGCGTAAACATTTGTGGTGTTGAGCGAGACGTGCCCCAACCAGGCACGGATGGTGTTGATGTCGACCCCCGCGCGGAGAAGATGAGTTGCCGTCGTGTGCCGAATGGTATGAGGGCTCACCCGTTTGTTCGCTAACGAAGGCATACGGGCCAATGTTCTTTGAACGTACCTTTCGATCATCGTATGAATCCCAAAGCGCGTGATGGGCTGACCACACCTATTCAGGAAGACGTGATCGTTCGGCGGACGGCTGGCTATCAATGATGAAACTTCAACCACAGTTTGAGGCCACAATGGGCAACGCCGAAGCTTGTTTCCTTTACCGCGAACCTCGACAAGAGAATGGTCACGCGAAGAATGCACTAAGAGTAGATCCATAATTTTGACCTGTGCCGCCTCGTCAGCTCGTGCGCCCGTGTTGTAAAGGAAGAGCAACAGTGCATGATCCCGACGTCCTTGGTCCGTGGATTGGTCAGGTGCACTCAACAACGCATCCATTTCCGATTTCTCGAGATATGTAATCGTCGGCCGAGGCGCCCGCTTGGGCGGAATGGTACGGAGTTGCCCGCACCACTCGATGTGCTCGGGACTGCACAACCCGACAAAGCGAGCCAACGAATGGATCGCAGCTAACCGCTGGTTTCGGGTGGCCACGGCGCATTTACGGGATCCCTCTAGATGCCGAAGAAAGAGCCGTACCACGTCCGACGACACGTCGATCACCGAAATCTTGTCGACTTCTTTCTGTAGTTGTTGAGCCACGAACGGAAGCAGCAGACTAAGCGTGTCGCGGTAGCTGCGCTGCGTGTTTCGGGCTAGGTTGCGTTCGCTCACTAAATATTCCAGCAGAAAGCGCCGGACCCAAGGTCCAAGGAGATTTGCCTTAGTCATTGCTCCCCTCCCGTATTGCGTAACGTTCGAACCGCAGGCTTGCCTCGTGTAGCAGCTCTGGCGTCATAGTGAGATACCGCTGTGTGGCCTCCAAAAGTGTGTGGCCCATGTAGACTGACAGTTGTGGCAAGAGTTTCTGTACGTCCTTGCCTTCTCGATACCATGTGGTGAGCCGATGAACTGCCGATGTGTGGCGCAGGTCATGAAGGCGCGGTTGATAGCGAGGACCACCTGCGCGGCGCAGACCCGCACGGAGCCGAATCTGTTGGAAGGCTCTCTCAAATACGTAAATGGCGACCGGTTTTGCGTTTAGCCCCACAAAGAATGGTGCGTCGGGGCCCCCGGAGCAACTCTCACGACGACTGCCATATTCGGCAAGCATCTGAAGTGTCTTGGGTCCGATCGGCACGAGCCGAGTTTTAAAGAACTTCGAATCTCGGACGGTAAGAACGCCGCAGTGAAGGTCGACATCGCCTATCGTCAAAGAGAGTGCTTCTGACGTCCGCAACGCTGCGCCGTACATGAGGAGAACAAGACAGCGCATAGTGGGCGCATCCAGATGACTCCGGCGTCGACGGCACGATCCTATTGAATCCAGGATGCGGCGCAGTTCAACAGTCGAATAAATATAAGGCTGGAATGCAGGTGGCTGTTTCGGAATGGCGAGCGGTAGAGGCGACGTCGCGACAAGCGCCCGGCTGATGGCGTAGCGATAAAATCCAAGAAGGGCGTTGTGCCTCACGTACCAGCTGGTTGTGAGTGGACCTTTGCCAACGAGAAAGGTATTCACTTTTTCGGGCGATACCTCGGCGATGTCAATGTTCCGTCCCATGGCTCGGCAAAAGGCCCTCAGTTGACGCCCATTGGTTTCAAAACGCTCACCAAGTGTTTTTCGGAAGGCCGCATATCGTTCGCAGATGGCTTGAAGGTTCATAGCAACTCTCCCAGATCAAAGTCCGCTACATCGCGGAGCCTGGCGAGATCCACCTTGGCGTAGATCCGCGTCGCCTCAACGTCTCGATGGCCGAGGTGATCGCCGATTTCCTTCAGGGACAACCCTTGGTTGATCAGGCGGGTTGCACAAGCGTGTCGAAGGGAATGCGGGCCGTGATGCTTGAGGGAGGGAGCGCGCTTTCGCAATTGCCGGCTCACGACCGCCCACATTGCGCCATTTGAGATTGGACCAACCGGGGCCCGACGCGTGAGAAAGACCTGTGGGTGGAGTGATTTCGGTCTCACTTCTTTCATGTAGCGTATGATCGCCGTTCCAACAGAGGGAGAGAGCGGAAATGAGTGGGTTCCGGCCATCTTGCTACGAGTAAAAGTTATCGTTTCCCGCTGCCAGTCAATATCGGTGAGTTGCAAGCGACCGACCTCTCCGGAGCGAACGCCGTAGACGGCAAGCAACATCAGAATTGCGTGATCGCGGATGGCGATGGGGCGATCGCCGGCCGTGGCGTCTACGATTTCTTGCACAACATCCCAAGTCGGTCCGGCGGGAAGCGTCTCGTGCTTGAACACGCGAGGTGCCATGATCGAGGCCGCGATACCGACCGGGCACCAACCTCGCATTTCGGCGTATCGAAAGAATGACCGGAGGGATGAAGCGTAGTCTCGAATGCTGACGCGTGCATAATGCTCTTCATTCACTTTCTGCGCCAAGAGCAGATCGACATCGGACACGGTGATCTTTTCAAGAGACCGCCTTCCCTCAAGCAGTTGCATAAGGAATGGCCGCACAGAACTACAGCAGCCTTTAACCGTAGCCGGCGAGAGACCTCGATCTTCTTCCATAAAGGCTCTGAATTCGGCCAACATCTGGTCGTAGACCGTTACAGGTTTGGGTGGAATCTGGAAACGGTTGAGAAAGGTCATCCATTTAGTCGCCAGTGCTATGAAGTATTCTCGCGACCGCTTGGCATGCGACCTTTCCGGCGAAGACCAGTTGTGATTCGACCATCGGGTTGCCGCTTTCTTGATTTCTGAAAGGCTGATCGTGTCGCTGGGCCGGTCAGCCAATCTCAGGTACTCTGCGATTGACAGCAGGAGGCGAGCCTTCGCCTCCAGGGTAGACTTAGTCATTCCTTGAACAGCGCAGTGAGTTAGATATTGACGGCGTTCGTCAACGAGCGGGGCCGAAAGCTGGCGAGTTAACGCCTCGGAACGGACGAACAGTTGATCAAACATTGAGTCGGACTCCTTTCTTGAAAATAGAAAGACGATCCGACTCTACGTCGGCACTTCGGTTGACTGTGCGGAAACAACGCTGATGGCTTCTGGCCTCTTGTAGCGACAGCCTCCTCTAAACTAGAGCTTGCTACTGGAGAGACAGAATCCAGTGAACATTGAACTGATTGGGATAATTGCGGGGCTTGTCCTCGGAGCGTCGTGGTCCGGGGCCACAGCAGCATATTTGTTTTTTACGCGCTTCTCTCGTAGAGCCCGCAATCAATATGTAATTCGATTGGGACAGCTTCTAGTAGGGGTATTCGGCATCGGAAGCTTCCTATTGCTCACAAGATCGTGGGAGCAAATCGGCATCGTGCGTCGAGGTCCCTCTTACTATGCGTCTCTTTATGCCTTCGTCCTTAGCTCCCTATGCGTAATCTTCTTCGCAGCCAGAGCAGAGATTCGGTGGCGGAAATCGAGTGGGCTAGACCGAACGAGCACTTCTGCTGACAACAACCAGCGAGCGCCCATAACTCGTGCCGGACGACGAAAACTTGCAAGTATTCTGATGCTTGGTCTTGCGTCTCTTGGATTTGCGGTAGCCTTACTCGCGCGGTGGCCAAGGCCGTCGTCCCTATTGCTAGGAGCGGGGTCTTGGCTGTGCTGGTTTGCCATTTTCGTGTTGCTAACCACCGCGCGGGATAGGGCGTATGCAGTCCAGCTGCAGAGATTCGTGTTGGTAGCATTTGGGTGTGTCGAAATTTCTATGCTGGCTCTATTTTGGAAATTCCGTGACACTTCTTCAGCGTTTGCTTCTGCTGCACTAATTGCCGCTGTGCTGTTGTGCGTCGGGGCTACCACTGCACTCTTGATTATGCGAAGAATGATGCCCCGAAGCTAACGGCGAATTCGTCGGACGTTAAAAGCATCTCGACGCCTGGTAAAACGGCCAAACCGGAGAGAACCCAATTAGGGAGGATTTGTCGATCGGGGCATACCGGACTTCCCCTGAGCCAAACCTTGCGATCGGATTATGTGGCATCGGAGGCGGTTCCTTGCGTCTTTCTAGCTGGCCGCGCATCCCCAGCGCCACATAACGGCGAACGCCACAGAAGAGATCAAGCTAGACGGGTACCGCGCCGAAGCCATCAAGTCCGGTAGTCATCTGTTTTTGCTTTCACGTCGGCAGAAGTCGTTCAGCAAACAATTCCCGCTGATATATGAAGCTCTGACTGATCTGCCGGATGATACTGTCATCGACGGCGGGATCGTCGCGCTCGATGAATCAGGGCGGCCCGATTTCAACCTTCTCCAAAACCATCGCAGTGCAGCAAAGCAGATCAGCTATTTTGTGTTCGATGTGTTAGTCCTCAGAGGTCGAGACCTGACCAGTCTTCCGCTCATCGAACGGCGACGATTAATGCGGTCACTGAAATTCAATTCGCCGCTAGTTCGATTTTGTGAACAGTTCGATTCATCGGCAGAAGAAATGATCGCCGCCGTTCGCCAGCTTGGACTCGAAGGCGTAATCGGGAAACGGAAGGACAGCAAATACGAAACCGGAAAGCGTACCGGGTCATGGATTAAGCATCGAATTAATCGCGGCCAGGAATTGGTGATTGGCGGCTACTTTCCTGGGCAACACGGATTTGATTCCATCATCCTCGGCTACTACAAAGGCGAAGATTTGTTTTACGTTGCGAGGACGCGAAATGGATTCGTTACGGCATCACGGCGGCAAGTGTTTTCGAGATTGAAGCACCTCGTGACTCCTACCTGCCCGTTTGTAAACCTGCCCGACACAAGAAAATCACGATTTGGTGAAGAGTTGAACGCCGAAAAGATGAAGAAAGCTGTCTGGGTGAAGCCTGAGATCGTCGTGCAGATCGAGTTTCTGGAATGGACTCAGGCAGATCGACTCAGGCATTCGAAGTTTGTCGGGATACGCGAGGACAAGGAAGCTCAAAGTGTCGTTAGAGAGAAGTGAAATTAATCTCGCGTTACAGGACTTCTGTGATGAAGGCGATTTCCGGTGTGACAGAGAATGAGAGCGGTTCAAAGGGATTAAACGTCGTATAATCTCGTGCGATTCGCAACTGGGAAGCAGAACGTATGAACGTGCAAGAACAAATCAAGAAGTATATTACCAGCCAGCCGGAGCCAAAACGCAGTGACATGCGAGAGTTGCATCGGCTCACACTTCAAGTGTCACCAGAATGCAAATTATGGTTCTTCGATGGTAAAGACAGCAAAAATCATGCTGTTTCCAACCCTACGATTGGATATGGATTTCACACAATAAAATATGCCAACGGAAAAAGTAGAGAGTTTTTTCAAATTGGTGTGAGCGGAAACAAAACTGGAATCTCTGTCTATATTCTTGGTCTCAAGGATAAGAAGTACTTAGCCAAAACGTATGGAAAAACACTAGGCAAGGCGAGCGTGACCGGATATTGCATTCGGTTTAAAGCTCTAAAGGACATAAACATCGATACGCTCGAAGCGACAATACGATATGGGCTGAATTAAATAGCGCTCAACAATGATCTGGAGGACTCGATGGCCAAAAATGGATATTGGGTGGTGTGCTACAAGTCCGTCTCGAATCCGGCTGTTGTTTCCGAATATGCGAAGCTTGCGGCCACCGCGTTGGCAGCCTTGGGTGGGCGCGTGATCGTTGGTGGCAAGCCTGCTAAGACCCACGAAGCAGGAGTAGGTCAGTCGGTTGTCATCGTCGAGTTCGAGAACCTAGAGAAGGCGATAGCCGCGTATGAAAGTGAACTGTACAGGCCAGCTCTCAAAGTGCTCGGCGATGCCGCGCAAAGAGATTTTCGCATCGTCGAGGGCCGATGACAGACTTTGCCGCCAACCGCTATCCGCAAAAAATATCCCGTTGACAGAAAAATCGTGAGCGATACGTGAAGTGCAGGGGCTATGGATTGGGAGGAACGGGAATTCCCAGAGCGGCGCACCGAGCGATATGAGCTTGTTTCCAACGGTCGGGAAGCCAAGCGTCGAGGTCACGGGCTGGCCAGGTCGGGAGATTCACCAGCAGTTGCATGAAGTAGAGATGCGGGTCCATGTCATGCCGGCGGCAGCTGCTGGTCAAGCTGGCCAGGATCGCTGCGGTTCGCCCGCCACGGGGGTTGCCGACGAACAGGGAGTTTTTGCGATTGAGGACCACGCGCTTCATCTCCCGTTCGCTAACATTATTATCTATGGGCACTGCGCCATCGGCAGTGAACACGGTTAGTGCCCCCCACTGGCTGAGCGTGTAGTTCACGGCATCGGCCATGGGATGCTTCGGTAACAACTGTTCTTTCCAGATCAGCAACTTGCGATGTAGTTGTGCCAGGATCGAGACCGACTGTTTCTGCCGCAACTCGAGTCGATCGGCGACGGAAACGTCTTTCGCTTGTCGTTCCACCGCAAACAGTGCGTCCATCAGAGTGACGGCCTCGCGCGCGATCTCCGGCGACGATTTCTCTGCATCTACGAACTTGCGTCTGGCATGACTCCAACATCCTGCGCGAGTGATGGCGTTACCAGCCACCACACCGTTGTAGCCACCGTAAGCGTCGGCCAGTAAGACCTGCGTGTAGTCTTTCAGAAATTCCTTCGGGCCTTCTCGACTACGGTTGAGGGTGAAGTCGAACACGTTATACGGATTCGCTTCGTCGCCTACATACACCCACATGCGTGCCGACTGCGTTTGGCCCGGGCTCAACATTGGCAGGACGGTATCGTCGGTGGCCACCACATGCGACTTCCTGACCCGCTCAGCCATCCGCTGGTACAACGGCTCGACCACATCGGCGACATCTCCGCACCACACGGATTGTGTGGCCCGGGAAATCTCGAAGCCTTGTCGCTCGAAAATATCCTCCAACCTATACAGTGGGAGGTAATCCGCAAATTTGCTGGTAACAATGAAAGCGAGCAGTCCCGGACCGGCAAAGCCCTTCTCGATCGCTGTCTCCGCTTTGGCCGCTGCCTCGATCTGGGGATTTTCGCCGGCTTGTTCGCAACGGGAGCAGGCATATTTCTTGCGCACATGCCGCAAGCGTTCGAAATGCCCGGGGAGGTATTCGATCTGCCAGCTCTCCTCGCTGCCGATCTCTTGTCGCTGCTCGCCGCAACACGAACAGCGTCGTTGTTCTGTAGTCAGCTCATAGACGTGCGTACTGACCGGAAGATGATCGAAATTCGCTAAGGCCCGCCGCCCTTTACGCCGTTGTACGCGTCGCACTTCTGGACTAGCTTCGCCTTGGGGAACGCTCTCTATGGGTAATGGTTTTTTCTCCAGCTCCTCGGCAAACTCGAGCAGCGCCTGCGCCAGTTCGTTCTCGCTTAAACGATCCGCCCGCGGTCCATAGGTTGCCTTCTTGTAGCGCAACAGCTCTTTCTGCAGCTGCAGATTTTCCAAGTACAGGTCGTCGATGCGTTGTTGTTGCTGGTCACGCTCCTGCACCAACGAACGCAGGATAGCTTTCAGTGCTTCTTTATCTTCAGGCAAGTCGATCAAGGAGTTCTCGACGGTGGGCATATCTGCTTAGACGTAGCCGCAGAAACTTGGTTGCTCACGCGTGATTATTTTATGCGTTGTTTCTTTTTTCTTCGTGGACTTTTTTATTCGTTCTTTCGCACGGCCCGTTCGTAGCGCGGCACACGCTTCAGTTTCGAAACATCAATCCCATCCAGAATCATCGCGAGTTCGCTCGCACGCAATTCCACCGCACGCGCTCCCTGTTCCACACGCGGCATTTTAAAAACTCCCGCTTCCAGGCGCTTGTACCACAGAACGAATCCATCCCGTTCCCATACCAAAATCTTCAATCGATCGCCGCGACGCGAGCGAAACACGAACAGATGGCCACTTTGTGGGTTCTCCCCGATGACCGCGTTCACCCGCTCTGCCAGTCGATCAAATCCGCAGCGCATGTCTGTCGCTTCACTGGCCATCCAGATCCGCGCTCCCTGCGCGTGGTCCATCGCCTGTAAACTTGGCAGCCCGATCACTCCTTCGTCTCCGCCACCGCCAGCAACGCCCGCACATGCTCCGAATCAAATCCTCGCCCTACCAACAGGCTTCGGCCATTCTGCAGTCGGACTTCGATCCGCGAGTCGCCCGGTACGTTGGCCGGGGACTCCGCCACTTGCACTTCCACGAATCTCGCCGTCGTGTTTTCCCGCAGCCGTTTCTTCCACCAGTAGAAATGCGACGCGCGCAACTTCCGCTCTCGGCAGAACGCCGCCACACTCTCCCCACTCCGCATCTGTTCGGAAATCAGCCTGCGCCACTTCGTCCTTGCATTTCTGCTTCGTTTTCGTTGCGTCATCGCGCAACTTTGCTATGCGATGACCTTCTTCCGCAAGATGCGGTTCACGTAGCGCTCACGAAAAATCTCTGTTTTGCAAAAATTAATTATCCCCAGAAGCCCACCCCGTTTGGAGGTGCCATGAGTAACCACGACTCTAGTCACGTCAAAATGCAGATAGAATGCCCGAAGTGTCACAAGAAAATGATTTTGCAAGTTGGATTGGTTCCCGACACTACCAACAACGTCCTCGAATGCCCCAACTGCCGCAACACTCTTATCCCTCTGGTGCCCGGACCTATAGTCGGAGGACCTTTTTCGGTGGACGCCTAAGTGTTCAATATTGAACAGCGTTCCCCTTCGCCGTATCAGATTATTTCAGGATGAAGCAAAAGGACCTCACACCACAGCAACTCATCTCGGTCGATTGTCCAATATGCGGTGTGTACGGTGGGCCGAGTTGCATACTCCATTCAGGTGACTTGCGCTCAGGACCACACGTCGACCAGAAGCTCGCTGCGGCTGAGGCGGTTGGAGCAAAACACAGTCCAGCGAAGGACTCAGTTTAGGTTAGCCAACATTTTAACGGTTCTTCTTGTCCGTCTTGCGAAGGTCTAGTCCCACGATCACACGTTCGGTGTCCGACAGGTCCCCAATAATCTGTGAGCGATATGTGAAGCACAGGGCTCAGGAATCGAGAGGGGGTATTTCCAAAGCCTCACACCTGGCAGCGTGAGCTGGTTTCCAGCGGTCAGGAAGCCAGGCGTCGATGTCGCTGGCCGGCCAGGCGGGAAGATTCATCAGCAGTTGCATGAAGTAGAGTTGCGGATCCATCTCGTGCCGGCGGCAGCTGCTGGTCAAGCTGGCCAGTATCGCTGCGGTCCGTCCGCCGCGAGGGTTACCCACGAAGAGCGAGTTTTTGCGATTCAGAACCACGCGCTTCATCTCTCTTTCGCTTACGTTATTATCGATGGGCACCGCGCCATCCCTGGTGAACACGGTCAGTTCCTCCCATTGGCCCAGCGTGTAGTTCACTGCTTCTGCCATGGGATGCTTTGGCAGCAACCGTTCTTTCCAGGCCAGCAACTTCTGTCGTAGTTCCGCCAGCACCGGCACCGACTGCGTCTGCCGCAACGCGAGTCTCTCGGCTACGGACATATCCTTGGCCTGTTTCTCCACTGCAAACAGCCGGCCGATCAAATCCACGGCCTCGCGGGCGATCTCCGGCGCGGCTTTCTCGGCCTCCACGAACTTCCTACGCGCATGCGACCAACATCCGGCACGCGTGATGGCGTTGCCGGCCACCACTCCGTTGTAGCCTCCATAGGCATCCGCCAGAAGAATCTCGGTGTAATCTTTCAGAAATTCTTTCGGCCCCTCTCGCCCGCGGTTCAACGTGAAGTCGAACACCTTGTACGGATTTGCTTCATCCCCTACGTACACCCACATCCGTGACGACTGCGTCTGCCCCGGTCCGAGCATGGGAAAGACCGTGTCGTCGGTGGCCACCACATGAGACTGCCTCACCCGCTCCGCCATCCGCCGGTACAACGGTTCGACCACATCCGCTACGTCTCCGCACCACACCGACTGGGTGGCCCGTGAAATCTCAAAACCCTGCCGTTCGAAAATATCCTCCAACCTATACAGCGGGAGATAATCCGCAAATTTGCTGGTAACAATGAAAGCCAGCAGTCCCGGACCGGCAAAGCCCTTCTCGATCGCTGTCTCCGCTTTGGCCGCTGCCTTCATCTGGGGATTTTCGCCGGCTTGTTCGCAACGGGAGCAGGCATACTTCTTGCGCACATGCTGCAAGCGTTCGAAGTGTCCGGGGAGGTATTCGATCTGCCAGCTTTCCTCGCTGCCGATCTCTTGCCGCTGCTCGCCGCAGCACGAATAGCGTCGTTGTTCTGCAGTCAGCTCATAGACGTGCGTGCTGACTGGAAGATGATCGAAATTCGCTAAGGCCCGCCGCCCTTTACGCCGTTGTACGCGTCGCACTTCTGGACTAGCTTCGCCTTGGGGAACGCTCTCTGTGGGTAATGGTTTTTGTCTCCAGCTCCTCGGCAAACTCGAGCAGTGCCTGCGCCAGTTCGTTCTCGCTTAAACGATCTGCCCGCGGCCCATAGGTGGCCTTCTTATAGCGCAACAGCTCTTTCTGCAGCTGCAGATTTTCCAAGTACAGGTCGTCAAGGCGCTGTTGTTGCTGGTCGCGCTCCTCGAACAACGAACGCAGGATAGCTTTCAATGCTTCTTTATCTTCCGGCAAGTCGATCAAGGAATTCTCGACGGTGGGCATATCTGCTTAGACGTAGCAGCAAAAACTTGGTTGCTCACGCGTGATTATTTTATGCGTTGTTTGTGTTTTTTCTTCGCAACTTTTTATTCGCTGCTTCGCACGGCGCGTTCGTAGCGCGGCACGCGCTTCAACTTAGAAACATCAATCCCATCCAGAATCATCGCCAGTTCGCTCGCACGCAATTCCACCGCACGCGCTCCTTGCTCCACGCGCGGCATTTTAAAAACTCCCGCTTCGAGGCGCTTGTACCACAGAACGAATCCATCGCGGTCCCATACCAAAATCTTCAACCGATCCCCGCGACGCGAGCGAAACACGAACAGATGGCCACTTTGCGGGTCCTCCCCAATGACCGCGTTCACCCGCTCTGCCAATCGATCAAATCCGCAGCGCATGTCTGTCGCTTCACTGGCCATCCAGATCCGCGCTCCTTGCGCCCGATCCATGGACTGCAAACTCGGCAGCCCGATCACCCCGCCGTCTCCACGATCGCCAACAATGCCCGCACGTGTTCCGCGTCAAACCCCCGCCCTACAACCAGGCTTCGGCCATTCTGGAGGCGGACTTCAATCCGCGAGTCGACCGGTAGGTTGGTCCGAGAGTCCTCCACTCGAACTTCCACGAATCTCGCTGTCGTCTTTTCCCGCAGCCGCTTCTTCCACCAGTAGAAATGCGACGCGCGCAACTTCCGCTCGCGGCAGAACGCCGCCACACTCTCCCCACTCCGCATCTGTTCGGAAATCAGCTTGCCCCACTTCGTCCTTGCATCTCTGCTTCGTTTTCGTTGCGTCATCGCGCAACTTTGCTATGCGACGACCATCTTCCGCAAGATGCGGTTCACGTAGCGCTCACCAATAATCTTAGAAATATAGATGTTCAAAATAGGACAGCTTTCCTGCGCGTTTTGCCGGACCATTTTGGGATGAAAAAGAAGGACCTGACCCTTCAACAGTCACGCTCGGTTCCCTGTCCCACATGTGGGGTCGCTGCTGGTGACCGCTGTTTGCTGCACTCTGGCGGTCTGCGCATCGAGTCCCACGTAGACCGAAAGCTCGCTGCGGCTGACGCGATTGAAAAGAAATCCTGAGCGTCGAGAGAACCCATGAATCGCGTCTACGATGCATTCGAAGTGTTGCCGAATGGCGTTATGCTTTGGAGAGCCACGGTCACCGGGCATGAAGACGCCATCGACAAGTTGCAACAAGTCGCCAAGAACAGCGCGAACGAGTTCAGGCTGATGCACCTTCCTACCAAGACAGTCATCGCTACGACCAACAGTAAAATAAGCTGATACGTCCACACTGCTAGACCCACTAAAGCATGTATGCAGCCTTACATGGTCCTGTGCGGACTAGACCGTCGGTACTCTGTCCGAGGCAAAATTTGTGTTAGCGTACCCTACATCGTAATTCAGCGAGGTACCTGTGGCAGCCGACCTAATTCGTGTAGCCGAAATGCGCGTTCTGGTCGTAGAAGATTTCACAAAGTTTCGCCTATTCATTTCCTCTACATTGGCTAAAAGGCAGGATTTACAGATTGTTGGAGAGGCGTCGGACGGCTTCGAAGCTGTGCAGAAAGCCGTGGAATTGAAACCAGATTTGGTCTTGATGGACATCGGACTTCCATCGATAAATGGAATCGACGCCGCCCGGCTAATCCGCGAACTCGTCCCGGAAGCTAAAATAATCTTCTTGAGTCAGGAATCTTCGACCGAAATAGTGCAAGAAGCTCTTAGCGTGGGCGCGTCAGCCTACGTTGTGAAAGTAAATGCCGGAATCGAATTGGTCCCTGCAATAGAAGCTGTTATCTCAGGCAGGCAATTTGTAAGCGGCAGATAGCAAACTTCAATTCCGTAATCCGCTCACAATGATGTTCAACCCGCTGCCGACATCGTTAGTCCCTCACTTGGCGGTGTAGTGAGCGAGGCCAGTTCGGATTTAGGAATGGTAAACTGTGAAAAGCCGCAGTCCGAACAGACTAAAATCTTCGTAATGAGTAGAAAATCTGATTTATGTAGATTTTCGAGACCGTTATGGTGGACTAATATCTCAGTTGAAAATTCATCTTGTTTTGAAGCGCATACTGGACACATAAACCCTCCCCAGATTCATGTTGCTGATACCGCTTGGCGCAGCTAAACCGCTCGTTGTGGATAGAATAAACCACCGATGACGTGTCAGACAATTAAAAATTAAACATTTCTTTGGTGCTGGTAGGGCCGCTTATACCAATCTGTTAGCGGTGCTTCTTGTCTGTTTTGCGTAAGTCCAGTCCCACAATGACTCGCTCAGTATCCGACAAGTCCCCAATAATCTTAGAAATAGGAATCGGCAGCTTCCGCACCAGAGTTGGAATCGCTAGAATCAGATGGTCTCGCGCCAACTTCGGGTTCTTAATCAGGTCAATCACTTCAACGTGATATTTGTTCTCAAGATTGCTGGCGCAAATAGTTTTCAAATTAGAAATCGCATCCAAGGATTTACGGGTTGTTCCGGCAATGTACAACCGCAATTCGAAGACTGGTTTGGAATATTTTACTTTGGGCTTGGTCTTAGTCTTCACGTCAATGGTTCTAGCACCGCAATCGCGTAATGTCTAATCAGACGACCGAAACTTCGCACGGGTAACGCGATTGAAATAATAAGAATTTCTCGGTGGCGTACCAATACCTGCTCCTCTCAAAAGTCGGTATAGAATCCCCGCATGATGGACACGCTAATTGGCAGTTCCGCTTTTGCCGCCTATAAATAGCCAACCGCAACCGAGAATGCATTGATGGCACACCTCGCGCCCTTCACAACCTGTAGCCAGACATGACGGACACTCGGTCCAGTCCTTCTTCCCTATAGCGACCTGAATAATTCCTTTGCACCGTATTGTTCCTATCCTGCGGTCGCACTTCACGTTGACCAAAACGAAGTAATACCCGGGCATAAAGCAGTCCGTGCAGGCCGTGAAGGGTTTGCGTTGTTTTTCCACGTTCAAGAGCGCCTCTTCTAGCGGCACTTCATCGTGATTATGAAACCTGCTCAGCGTCGCTGAAACATCCAACCGGAACCACGGTCGCAGTGCCTACATTGCGAGGTACCGTCGTACCCAGAAGCCGCACAAGATAGACACTCGGCCCAATCGTTTTCTCCCATTGCGCTCTGATTCGTTCCTGTGCATCTGTGGGTGCCATCCATTCGCAAACACTTGCCATTGGCTAGCTGAATGTTATAACCGGGTGCTCGACAGAGGTTGCAAGACGTGACTGGCTTAGGGCGTTTCATTCGACTTCAATGCGGATTCTACCGCATCCGCTGCTGCCTATCCTTCAATATGTCCAGTGCCAGTGTGGTTGCCGCCGCGTCGTCTCCCGGTTTGCCCATGCAACGGTCTCCCTCGGTCGTAAATGGTTAACAGCCTGTCGGTCGATAGTGTTGCGGAACGTCTAAACGTTACAGTAGAATCTGTTTCCCTGTTCCTCTTCGAATCGAATCCTCCTCTACACCAGAGGATTTATGAAACCAGCCTTGACCGTACTGCGGTGCCGCATTCGTGTGGGCAGTTCTGAAACTCTGTCCGCTCAAACTTGTCAGTGCCCTCGTGTAAGCAAACGTGCTGCTTGATGTGGCCGGAATACGTTCTACATATTCCGTTACATCGAGTGATCTGGCTAGATTGTCCCACCTGCACGATCTCGTTTTCACTTCTCGCCGTAGACCTTAGTCCGATTCTGGACGGCGAGTCCCGATTCTCTCACGCGGTTGTAAATCATCTGAGCTAGGAGTCCAGATGGAACAAAACCGCGTCGATCTATTCATCTGTCCAGAATGCTGCACACAGTTTCAAGTCAAATGGCCTGACCCGGTGCCGGATTATTTGTGCAATCAGAGCAAGGTGAAACTAACTTGCCCCGTATGCCACGAATCGTTCGAGCTTTTCGCCTTCCTGATAGACTTTTGCAAAATGGCAGGGCCAGCGAATCTCCCGTTTATCGGGGTCACGTCAATTACGCCAAAGCAGCTAGTTCCCGAAGATGCGAGGATGCAGTGGATGCGCGAGAAGTGGACGCGGCAAAGAGAAAGATATAAAGCCGTTTATACACGTCCGTAGCTCGTCGCATAATCTACCGTATTTTAGGTTTCGCAGGGGTGACGCACGCATTGAGGAATAGATCGACGAGATTACCTAACGCGTCAAGCCTTTGATCGTGGCTGAAGGTGCCGTGGTCGAAGAACATGGGCGTTGCCTTTATTAGTATTTGATTACGACCAAAATGCGCTGGCTGGTGTACCGAAAGGCGCAGGGCAGTTGGAAGCGACTTCAGACTCCCCAACACCTCTAACTCGACATGTAAGGAACCCTGCGGATGAGGGATATGTCCTGAGTGAGAAGAGGAATGATGCTTTGGGTGTTTTGGGTGAAGAGGCCTAATAATTATCGGGGGAAATATCCATTGCTTCGATATGGGGAAATAGACCGAGCCATTCTTATACGCTATCCCCTGCTCAACTTTTGGGATTCGCATCTCCGCGATTCTTGCTTCTCGGTCCTTAGCTTCGGCCATTCGCCTTTCTTCCGTACCGGTGATTTCGCGACCAGAATCTTCTTTGATCGCTCCGCTCGCTATCGCGAACGCCTTTGACCCGACTATTTTGGCGACAGGTTCGAGCATTTCGAGCTTTTGGAGCCACGGCAAAGATCGCCACAACCAGACCGAATGAGGTCGAAGCAACGGGGTTCCACGATACGGCGAAGTCAAGTATCTACCAAGCGCGTCCCCTCCGTGCTCGACTGCATGCGCTGCTCCGTGAGTGATGGCATGCTCAATAGCCGAATGCACAATTTCTCGGGCACCTTCTACGATCTGGGAAAAAGACGATGATTCCTTTGGATGTGTCTCTTTCTGATTTTGCTCGCTCATGCGTTCCCCTGTCAGGCAGAAAGGGTCCGCCACCAGGAAGAATATTGGGGTAGATGGACAGTATAAACCAAGATTGCATCAACGCGAAGCCAATAGAACTACGTTTGGGCACGGACGTGGGAGTTCTATGAGTTCAGTCTGTATTTTCTCGTGTTCCTTGATTCTTGACTGAATTGCCTGCGCGTAATCAGGGTAGAAAAACGTAGCTCGTTCTACGTCGCTGGTCCATTCAATAGTCTCGTGAGGTTCAGCGGCAAACTCCTCCACAAGCTCTCCGCCCGGAATGTTCTTCAAGCGCAAATATTTGTTTAGCATCTAGCGAGGCCATCAACCAATTCAGTGTCCGTCTAACAATACTATGGACCCAGAAACTGCTTTGAATACGGTGAAGACTTCATTTTCAGTGATCGCAGCGGTTTGCTTGCCTTCGTTCGGGCTTTGATGGAATAATCCCGTCATGGTTATAGGCGATAGACTCAGCGAACTTCGGGAGCAAAAGAAACTGAGCCAAGGCGACATCGAGAAACGCACCGGAATGCTGCGGTGCTATGTCTCTCGTGTTGAAAATGGGCATACGGTGCCGTCAGTCGAGACATTGGAAAAGTTTGCCCGTGCTCTGGAAGTCCCTGTGTATCAACTATTTTATGATGGCGACAAACCAGCGAAAGCGCCTGCTGTTTTCAATAAGAAAGCCGTAGATGAAGGTCTGTGGGGCAACTCAGGCAAGGACGCCAAGTATCTGAACCAACTCCGCCGTTTGTTAGGTAAGGCCAAAGAGGACGACCGCAAACTTATTTTATACACGCTACAGAAGATGGCGCGTTAGTGGGACTGCCCATCTCTCAATTCGGACTGGCGGACGGTCAGTCCACTTGCCACATTCAGAATTCCAAAAACAAATCCTTTGGTACACCGCGGTTTCCTCATTACTGGCATTGAGAATCCTGAAGTTAGATTGCAGTCTGGTGAGACCTTTTGGTACAGGCTTTGAAGGGCACTGTATGATGTTGTGGTTCACTCTGCTTTGCGAACCAGTTCACTGAGTTTCAACCCCAAAGCACATGCCAACGCGTGAGCAATCTCTATCCCCACGCTGACCTTACCGAGTTCTATAGAGCTGATGTACGTCCTGTGAACATTGGCCCGTTCTGCAAATCCCTCTTGGGATAACCCCAGTTTCTCCCGCTCTTGGCGGATGACCTGCCCGAGTGTGCGGCGAGAGAATTTGATTGTCTTCGGCACACATCGCTTCTATTATCTTGAACACGATCAATCTACAGACGATCCTCTACAAACCAAGGGGTGAGGCCGTGGGAACTCTTGGGACTTTCACTGAGTCAAAGATGCTAATCGGACTCCTGACGGCACTCGTACTTTTGGAAAGTGGGTACATTTTTCTTGGCCGCCACCCGATCAATCGATTCAAGCCCGTGGATGAAGTTGGCTATGTTGCCTTCGATTCCGCGACCGGACGGCTTTGCAGAACTTTTCGGGCAGGACTTCCTCCCACAAAGCCGCAGCTCGCTCTAACCAAACCTACTCCGTCATCTTTTGATACGAGGGAATCAAGCCGTAAGACTGACCCCATTCTTAGCGCGATTAGGGGTGGCCTCTCAGAGGCCGAGTTCGATAAACAGGCGCAACAGGAAAAGGACGCGAACACGCAAGTCCAGGCTGAGTTCATTCGCGGTCTGCCCGCTTGTGTGGACATTCGCTAGGAGGGACAATCTTGCCCCGCGAACTAATCGGCGAATTCGGTACTCCAGGTGCATCGCAAGAGTGGCTTGACGCCCAAGCCAAGCTTGCAATCCGACATATTAGAAAAGTCTGCGGCGATCCCCCTCCTGAAATGGAACTCGAACTCGTCTGGCAGGAGCACGAGCTTGGCAATTACCCTGTAATCGGTTTGGTCTGGGAAGACGCCATGCGTGGAGCGCCGTCGGAATACATCGCGCAATGTGAGAGGGCTCTTATGGCCTATGAAAACGGAGAGGAGCCGCCGCGATGGTCATTGCCGGCTTTGGAAGAAGACGGCGTCGATGAGGAAGACGATGATTCCCATGATCCGGACTTTCCCCGGGAGCCACGTGAGGGTGCCAGCTTCTTCGAGCTTCAGCAATATCTAAGCTCCCTGACCGAATATGCTGTGGATGCTTCCATCCGCGCACGAAGAAAGCCAAAGGTTGTTGAGGCCGATGACGACCTCCCCGATAAACGCCACGAGTAGGCAAACAGTTCACCCCAACATCGATTCTGCGGCGTAGTATCTCGCCCGCACACAAGGTATTGAACGATGATCTTACTGAGACTTTCAAATGGCGGCCAGAACCACGATCGAATCCTGGGTTCACATGGCTCCGACGCGGAGGGGTTTTTATGTTGAAGGCTCAGATCGAGCCCGGTGTGGAATACGCCTTCCGAGAGCACCCTGCCCCTGGTATTCCCTTCCAGCGTGTGCGGATCATCCAGCACGCGCGTGGATCCAAATGGAGGGTGGAATGGATTGATCCAAGTCCGGGGCTAGTTGATTACGCCGATTCAGGGCAACTGATTGTTCGATGGAAGGATCACAAAGCCTTCCTCAAAGAAGAGGCCAACCAAGAATCCCTACGGATGCACAACGACAAATTGGGTTATGACGAGAATTCTCCGATATCGAAGGCCCTCTATCAGGTATTTGAGAGCGTCGGTGACCAAGTATCCTTTTATCGGGGAATTCTGAGGGGTTCTCCCGATGCAATAGATCGCGTAAAAACGCGGGCCAAGGCGGACGTCTCCAAACGGTCGCCGGCAGCGTATATCGGCCGCTCGGGGACTCTCCACTTGCCATCTGATGACGCGCTTGAATTGGCGCGCATGTTTTGCGCCGCTGAACCGGCGGCCGTCCTGGCAGGCGTAGAAACTACGGAACGCGACTGGGCCCGAAAAGCTAAATACGAAGGTGAGGAATACCTCGTCCCTCTGCTCAATGAATACCGAGCATCTTGGGCGTTAATCAGACAGTGGACGGGGCACGATCCGGCTATTGCCCAAAGGCAAGCCGAGATTGAGCGACTTGAACGTCTAGTGTGGGACGCCGTATACGCACTTCAAAAGGCCGGCCTCGATAAGCCAGCCGCCAAGTTACGGCTGGCGCTTGAGAAACATTGAAGCATTAGCCAGCGCCGAATCAGGCGAGGCATCAGACTAGGTGTTCTGTTGCGTTTTGCCGCTTTGCCCATACGAATCTACGAGACTTAAGGACGCCGTGGGGAACGAGAGGACCGTCTTCCGGATGGCTCGGGCATCCGCCAAAAACCCGACGATTCCGGCCTCCGCAAATCATTGCGAAAAGGCAGCGGATTGAGCTAGTTTTTTATCCGCCAGAAAGGACTGTTTTAGGGAGTGCTTCCCAATCACCAGCTACCTGAGCTAGATTTTCATACGCGAAGTGACTTGGTTCTTGGCAGACGCGGAGAGTGCCGAAGTGGAACGCAAGCTTTCACAAAGGACGCTGGTCAGAGTCTCCGAGGTTCTCACCGAGCATACCCAACAAGGAAACGACGGCCTAGATGAGTTCGACCCTTCGATGGAACGTATGTCTGCGTTCCTATACGAGAACGATTTTCCTGATTGGTTTGTCAATCGTGCGCGAGAACTAGAATTCAAATGGCTCAAAATCCTTATGAATCTCCGCAACGGAACGTTTTTCAATTCTGGCAACCGTTGGAACTCCCGTCCTATTACTGGTGATTACTTTAGCTTTCCGGAAGAGAGTCTCATCCTGGGTGAGCAGTTGATCCATCAACTGGCAGCGGTAGCAACAACCCTTAGTGAGGCGGTAGCGCGTTCGCTGGAGCTGGATGGGTTTCGTGTCAATCCTGGAAAGCCGGGGCTCGTGCCCATCGACTCAGTCGTGAGTGAGCAGCAGGAAGAAGACCGGCTAACGGCATTGGTCACCGACACCGGTATCACAAATGCCGCCGTCATCCGCACACACCTCCGCGAAGCCGACGATCTGTTTGTGCAGGGTAAAGATCACCCCTCCGTTAACGAAAGTAGGAGTCTATTTCAAGCGGTGATCGACAGTATTAGCGGGGAGACCAACACCAGTGGAGGACACTCTCGCGGTTACCCTTCCGACATGAAGGGGCGCCTTGAATACCTACAGGCTGTAGGCTTTTTCACAAGCGATGAGAGAACGGCATTCGGCTCAGCCTGGGGCTTTCTCAGCGCGGGTTCACATCCCGGACTTCCGTCTCGGGATGAGGCTCGGATTGCGTTAGTACTTGCGTTGGAGTTTTGTCAATTGCTTTTACTGAAATTCGAAAACTGGAAAGCGAATGGTTGTCGACGATTCACGCGCTAAATGATGGAATCTCGGGGAACAGTAGAATCTCGAATCTAACAAGGAGTCGATCGATCGGATATGCCCAAACCACCACTTAGAAAAGGCCTTGACCCGCTCATGCGAATTGGCTTGGTCAAAGACCCTCTTTCTTTCGATAACGACGGTGTTCTCCAGTTCCTCATCTTTTGCGAGATGCTCTACCGCGAGAACTTGGCACTGAGG
Source organism: uncultured Acidobacteriota bacterium (assembly GCA_963730495.1). Taxonomy (GTDB): domain Bacteria; phylum Acidobacteriota; class Terriglobia; order Acidiferrales; family UBA7541; genus Acidiferrum. Next base: position 70,852 of record CAVSSD010000020.1, read on the forward strand.
AACGAGCTAAGGAAATGCAAAGTTGATCCCGAGAAATACCTACGTCGTCAAGCGTTCCCGCCAGGAAGCCCAGGTCAGCATCGGAAAGTTTTTGACGGATGGTATGCCCTGATAGCAGCCGACTTGCAAGCTCGTACCTCCAAGCGGGCAAGCACAAAGACTTCCGGTTAACACCTGTCTTTCTCTCACTCATCGTCTCACCTCTTAGAAGGGCGCCCGGACCCCGATTGAACTCGTTTAAACAAAAGAGGCCACCTCGACGCTCGAGATGGCCTCTTTTTAGCTTCTAGATTTGGGAACAAAATGGGAACAAAACCCAGGGTTGAGGTCCTGTTTTTCAGTCTCTCGCCCCCACAAGGGCAATCGAATCATCAGCAGTTTGGCGGAAGCGTGTGGGAGTCGAACCCACCATCCGACCCGCGAAGGACCGAATCGCCGGCTTTGAAGGCCGGGAAGATCACCGGACCCCTTTCGCTTCCATACAAAGTATAGGGGTTAGGCGCGGACGGTTTCAATTGTTCCGGCGTGGGCCTTCGTGCGAATCAGCGCCGCAATCAGGTCGTAGAGCTTAGGACTGGTGCAAACTTCGTAGTAGGGGTGCGAAGACGCAGCGCCGATTTTGCCGTCAGGAAGAAGCTCGCGCGCCAGGCTCTTGCGCAGAACGAGCAATTCCACCGACTCTCCCATAGGCACTTCGCCATAGTGCAGCAAGACGTTTTCTTTGCCCCAGGGCATTTCCAATTTTGTTTCTACGGAGTCGAGCGAAATCTCTTCGGACAGCTTTAGAAAGCCTTCTTCGTTCAGCTCGATGCCGTTCAGGTTATACCGGACAAGGAATTCATCCAATTCCTCCGCCGAAGCTCCTTCCATTGCGGTCAGAAATTGGTAAACGCAAAAGTGAGACTTCTGCCCTGAAAGCATTCGCTTTGCGAGTTTCGCGCAGCCGGAAAGGCGGTCCGAAAGATTGAGCGCCTTGGAGATCATGATCTTCGAGTCACCGTCGGTCCAATACGTCGGCGCGGAGCCTTGAAACGCCACACCCAGGCCAAGTTCGAGCGCGGGAAGATCGCTTGCGGCCGCGCGGTCGTTGTAAGAGTTACACACGGAAAGGATCTGGCGAGACAAAATACAGGCTTTCGCAACGGACCGCGCATACGTACGTGTGGATTCCGTTTCAAATATCGCCAGAATCACCGCATCGCCTTCGATGAATACCTTTTTTGCGCCGAAGCGATCCAACAGTTTTTTCACTGGTTCGTGCAGGTTCAAGCTGAAATGCGAAGCCGGGCTCAGACCCCGCGAAAGCAGGTCTTGCGTCATCTTAGTCGAACCGCGCACATCCGCTTTAATAATCACGTGCGAGACGACTTGGTCCTCTTGTGTCTTGGCTTCTTCCTGCAGTACGCACTCGTAGAGCTTGTTATTCAGCCGCGAAAGCTCGCGCGCTTGCTCTGTAGTCACCAGATGAACGCGTTCCATGCATGTGGTCAAGTGCTCCGCGTCGCGCAAATCCCTGCGTAAGCGCAAAAAATCAGTCGCGAAACGCAGCACGAGCCCCTGCATTTCTTCTCTCGAATATTTTCGAATCTTTCGTGAAAGCTCTTCGATAGGTTTCAAAGAAAGCTGTTTGGCGGGAACGTGCTTCAAAACCTGTTCAACTTGCTTCATCTCCTCTTTCGAGACCAGCGCCTTGCGGAGCTGTTGTAAGTGCACCGGAGGACAATAGTCCTTCGCAATCGGCCGAATCTCGTAGCTCGCTAGCACGTGATAGAGCACGTCATGCTGCTCCAAACGATCGACGAGTTGCGCTAGCAGCCGCCCCCTCTCCGTTGTTTCGGTATCCCCGGCGGAAGCATCGAAGAGGCGCTTGGCGTTCCCCGGATCATTCAGGTAATCTCCGAGCCGGCCTTTGTAATCCTTATTGAAAAAGTCGAGCTTTTGCTTCGCAGCGTCGATCTCAGGCCCAAACTCTTCGAGTTTCACTTCCTGGTGCTTCAGACGCATCTCGATGTCGCTCAGCGAAGCTTTCAAATCGGAGGGGTCGGCGGAAGTCAAAAATTTGTTGAAGAAGCTTTCCCCGCGATCCATCTTCTTTCGGACATTTTCTCGCTGCTCTTCCAGGCTTGCGATCTCAGCCCGCATCGCAGTCGCTTGCTCGAGCAATGCGTTGTGCGCCTGATTCGCTTCGGTGAATGCCGGGTCCTGGCCAATCGTGAGTCCCGCCTCGCAAATAAACTCCTGGAAGAGCGTATCCATGGCCTCGAAGCGGTCTGGGTCGCGAGCATAGTTCCCAAGCAAAACGTAGTGCTCCAAAAAGAAGACGTCGTCTTTTCCGCCGTCGAGAAAAATAAGCCTGTTCTTCAGCAGCTCATAAAGCGGTGCAAAATCTTCGCCAAAGAGAGCCTTTCGCGTTTTGGCGATGACGCCGTCCTCGACGTCCGCGAGCATCTGGGCAACTTGCTGCCCCACGCCGCGAATCACTTTTCGCCGCGCCGATTGAAGCTCCGAGAGGCGCGCTTTAATCACGTGCGCTTGCTGGCTGCGCTCAAAATATTCGCCGCGCTGGCGAACCCATTCCTTCCCTTCCAAAATCAGGTTCGCGAATTGATTGGTCAATTCCTGCGTGATGAATTTCAGCAGGCCCAAACGGAAAACAAGATCGATCTCGATATTCTTATAATATTTGGCTTGGGTCAGCGCGCTCTGCAGGAGTTCGGTCAGCAGCTTGCGGAATGCCGTATTGTCCAGGCTCTTGGTATTGCGCAGCTCAATGCCGGAAAAATAGGTCGCGCTGGTGCTTTGGCGAATCAGGTCAAACAAATAGTCACGCGCCGCCTGGACGAACTTAGGGCTGAGGAAGACATCGTGGTGGATATTGTCCACCCCGATCGACAACGATCCCATGGGGATCGTGACGTTATAGCTCTTGAGCTCGATCCGAGATGCTTCTGTCACGCCTAGTGTGAGAGTCTCTTCCGCCATGCACACTCCACCCGAAGGGGCTTCCACAAAGCTAGCAGCGCCTGCCAGTCACCGCAACAGAACTGGCCGCGTCCGTAACGAGATAGTAAGGACCGTGCTGCAATCGCGCAGAAACACAGGGGTTAGAGGACAGAGGACAGGTGCGCAGTTGGGAACAGAGTTACCGAGCAGATTGACGAGCGTAGGGGCGAGGAATCGAGTTAGCTGACTGAAATCCGTCGTGAATCTCCGCCCTGGTGTTCCAGCCGGATTCGCACCTGTGGCCAAGGCGACTGCAGCGGAAAACGCTCCGACCATTCCAGAATTACGACCGCCGGCTTAGCAAATAGATCTTCCAATCCCAGAGTCTCAAAATCGTGGAAGCTCTCGATGCGGTACAAATCGGCGTGGTAAACCTTGGCTTCTTTTCCGTAGACGTGAACAAGCGTAAACGTGGGACTCGTGACTTCGTCTTCGCTCGCAGCTCCCAACCCAGCGACGATTCCTTTCGTCAGCGTCGTTTTCCCGCTACCAAGATCGCCTGTCAGCAAAACAAGCACCGGCGCCGCAAGCCGTTTCGCAAATTCCCGCCCCCACGCCGTCGTTTCCTCGGATGACCGCGTAACAATCTCCTCAGCCACCGAATTGAATCTCCTTCAGCAGCCATTCCCGCGCGTCCGGAATTGTTTCTGCAACCTGATGCGCTAGAATGCCGGAGGGATCTTCCTCGCGTGAGAGGATGTCTCCAGCCATTCCGTGAAGGAAAACTCCCAGTGCCAAAACGCGCAGCCAGTCATCAGTACCGAATTGCGCCGTCAGCGCCGCAAGCACTCCTGTCAGCACGTCTCCCGTGCCGCCCTTAGCCAGACTCGGCCCACCGGTTGTATTCACAAAAACACGTCCATCCGGTGCCGCAAGTATCGTGTGGTAGCCCTTCAAAATAACGTGAGCCTTCCATTTTTTGGCCGCTTCCGTCGCTGCCTTCAGGCGATCTTTTTGCACGTCGGCGTTTTTCGCGCCCAGAAGCCGCGCCATTTCTCCTGGATGGGGCGTTACTGCCAGAAATTGCGTCTTTCGCTGTCCGAGCTTAGCCGCCTCACCGTCAAAACAATTCAATCCATCAGCGTCCAGAATGATCGGGATCGTCGCCTCACGCACGAGTTGTTGCACCACCATGCGTGTTTCCACATGCGTCCCGATCCCGGGCCCAATCGCCACGGACGCCTTGTCCTCAAGCAGCTTCGTCATGCGTCCCGACGAAGCGTTCGCGGCCGCAATCCCGCCCGTCTTGGTAGATAGCAGCGGCTCTGTCATGTATTCCGGATAGGCTCCTGCCAGCACCGGCTGGATCTCATCCGGCGTAGCAACGGTCGTCAGTCCCGCGCCTGCACGCAGACACGCGTATCCGGCAAGCACGGCCGCTCCGGATTTTCCGCGCGAGCCGGCCACAATCACGGCATGCCCGAAAGTTCCCTTGTGTGAATCCGCTGCCCGCACCAGCGGCATTCCTGCAAACTCGTCCGGCCCGGCCCAGCGAACGGTGCCCTTCCCAGTAGCTTCAACCAGTTTCGCCGGCGAACCAATGCTGGCCACCTGCAACGTCCCGCAGGCTTCCGCTCCCGGGCCGGTCAGTTGCCCGAACTTCGGCGCGGTAAACGTCGCCGTCAAGTGAGCAGCCAGCACAGGCCCTTCCGGGGATTCTCCATCGGAAGGCAGTCCCGAGGGGGTATCTACCGCCAGAATAAGCGAGGGCCAGCTACCCGTCGCCTTGTGCGACTTCTCGTTCACGTCTGCAATGGCCTTGGCGATTGCGCCGCCGGCCGCTCCTTTCAGCCCCGTTCCGAGCATCGCGTCTACGATCACGTGCGACTCACGCACCAGACGCCACGCCCGCTCCCAATCCGGCTCTCCTTCCACAAACTCAATTTCTCCGCCGGCTTCCACCCATTTCTTCAGATTTTTCTCGGCGTCCCCGCGAACGTCTTCTTTTTTCCCGAAAAGAACTACGCTCGTTGCCAGTTTCTGATCCTTCAAATGACGCGCAACGACAAATCCATCCCCTCCGTTGTTTCCCTTGCCGCAGAGGACAGTCACGCGCGTCTTATCTTTTTCGCCGCGGTCTGCAATCCGCATCAAGACAGCGTTCGCGGCGGCCCGTCCGGCGTTTTCCATCAATTGTGAACCGGGAATCGCAAACAGCTCTGTCGTCAAGCGGTCGACTTCACGCATCTCGGCTGCTGTAAGCGCTTTCATAGAAGTGAATTCACGCGAGGCTCACGGGGATGCCTTCGCCGGCAACCATGTCAGAGCATCCATCCGCCGCTAACATTTACCACTTGGCCCGTCACATATTCGGCTTCGTCGGACACAAAGAATGCAACGGCAGCCGCCACATCCTCAACCGTCGGCGGTCGGCCAATCGGAAAGCGCGCATCGCGAATACGGCGAGCCTCGCTCAACGTCAGCTCTTTTTCATCGATGCTGGATGGATTCACGACATTCACGGTAATTCCGTTCTTCGCCTCTTCGAGCGCCAACGAACGCGACAGTGCCACAACCGCAGCTTTCGCCGCGGCATAGGCAGAAATTTTCGCTTGGCCAAAAGCTCGCTCCGCTCCTACCGCGCCAAGGTTTACGATTCGGCCCCAGCGTCCTTTTCGCATGTGTGGCAACGTGGCCCGGCTGACGTAAAGAACGCTCGATAAATTCGAAGTGAAGATGCCTTCCCAATCCGCCAGCGAGGATTCCGCGAGAGTGCCCCAGCGAAATCCGCCCACATTGTTGACGAGAATATCGATCCGGCCATAACGGTCAGCGACCGTTGTAACCAACTGCTCCGCCTTCGCCGCGTCCGTGACATCCGTCTCCACTGCCACGCAATCGGCTCCGCTCGCTTGAAGTTGGCGCAGTGCCTGCTGCGCGGCCGTCTTGTTCGAGCGGTACGAAATCGCAATGCGGGCGCCCTCTTGGGCCAAACGGACGGCAATTCCCCGCCCGATTCCCCTGCTTCCTCCAGTAATAAGCGCCACGCGGTTAACCAGCGACATTCTTCTCCTCGGACATAGCTATAGAAAGCTTTTCAGTATAGCCCACTCACGAAACCCCCACTACCTCAGCCCTTGCGAGCGTTGTCTAACTGTATTCCGTACTCTCAGGGCCTACCGAAGACGCGCCACAATCACTGTCATATCGTCCGCTTGTTCGGGCGTGCCCGCCCACTCTTCCGCGGCCACCATCAGCGATTGTCCCACCACCCCGGGTGTCGCGCTTTGCACTCGAATCGCCGCTTCCTGCAAACGGCGGATGCCGAATTCCTCGCCGTACACATTTTCCGGCTCGACCAATCCGTCGCTGTATTGCACCAGCAGCGCATTGGGAGGAACTTTCACGGAACCCTCTTCATACACGTAATCTTCCACGACACCAAGAACCATTCCACCCTTGTCGAGATGCTTGGACGTGCCGTTGGAGATCAGAAAACCTGGCAAATGCCCCGCATTCGTGTAACGCAGCGTGCGGGTCGAGCTGTCGTACACGGCAATAAAAAAAGTCGCGAACCGATCGTCGGCGGTATTTCGCACCATGTGCATGTTCAGGCGCGCGACCAGTTCCGCCGTGCTCATCTGTTCGCTGCCTGCCGCTAGAAGCTGGCTGCGCAGCGCCGCCTGCAAGCTGGCCATTAAGAGCGCCGCCGATATTCCCTTCCCCGAAATATCCGCCAGCGCAATAGCCAGATGTGTGGAGCTCAGCTGAATGAAATCATAGTAATCGCCGCTCACCGTACGCGCGGCTTTGCAAATCGCTTCGAGCTCGACTCCGCCGACCGACGGCATTTTCTGCGGAAAGAGTTGGTTCTGCACTTCGCTCGCGATGGAAAGTTCATTTTCCAGGCGCTGCCGTTTTTTGGATTCTTCCAACAAACCACTCATCGAGCCTGTCATATCATTAAACGATTCGCCGAGGTCTCCAAGTTGATCTCTACGCTCGATTCGTACACGATGAGTCCAATCCTGGTTCTTCACATATTTTGTCGCCTGATAGAGATCGCTAACGGCCTTGGTGATGCGCCGCGTCATCACGATTCCCGTGACCAGCGCCGCAATCTCGATCAGGAGAAAACCAACGCTTATTACAATAAAACCTACTGCATAGGAGCCACTTAGCTCTCCCAGTGACGCAAATATCCGTCCGTTCAAACGCGAGGGCCGTGCATTGAAAGTGACCAGCACCGGCCGTCGAGGATCAAATACTCCGCCGGCTCCCACATAAACCGCGTCAAGGCGGGAGAACCCGGTGATTGATGGGTCAATCCAATGCGACGGCGGGTGAAGCATTCTGTTTCGAGCGGGAATTCGTTTGGTCGTCTCGTATGCGACTTCGCCTGATGTGTAGAGAATTCCCTGCCGCGTGCCGCCCTCAAATCGCCGCGTAAGGTTCAGCTGAATCGCTCCCAAATCCGGGGCAATCGTGGCTAGAAATTCTGGAGAAACAGGAACCCGGAGAGTCGCTACGCGAACGCCATGCGGTTCTGGCATTTCGCGGAGGCTCATCAGGTACAGCGTATCGGATTCCTCAACAAGCCCAGCGAATGAGGTTTTCCCCGCCCCCGCCACCTTTCGCAACAAGGTCGGATCATCGGAGAATTCGATGCTCAAGCCTGGGAGCTCCTGATCGTGAACCTGATGGGACTGCGCGGCCAGCACTCGCTCCGATTCCTCTTCCGAAATTCCTTTCTGCAGGGTTCCGTGCGCGGCAGCAATGTGATCGGTGACGTCGGCCATCATGGCAATCCGCTGGTGGATGTCGTCGTAGAGCAGGAAGGCGCCGAGCTGCGAGTACAAAATCTGGCCGGCCAGGACCACAAGCGTCACAATCAGAAGAATGGGAACGACGGCGATGAAAAGATACGCAACGATCAGCCGGTTGCGCAGGCTCCAGAGCAGTCGCGTTCGCCACCAGCCCGCCAGGCGAAACAATGCGTAAACCGTTGCAATGATTGCGAAAAATTTGAGGAAGCTGGCAAGTCCACCGCTGAGATCGAGAAAGGCGCAAGTCGCCCCGCCAAGAATGAGCCCAATCGCGAAAAGGTCAATTCGCGAGAGATGGCGCCACACGTTTCGCAGGTTCGCAGGCAGAGCAGTCATCGGGCGTCGATAGAAATACTACTGTACCTGAAGAACCGCTTCGAGTGGGGGCAACCAGTTTCCTCAGCCCGCCGAGTTGCGCACCTTGCTGTGTTTCACGCTGTACGTAAAATAAATCACCATGCCGATGACGAGCCACACAACCAATCGTATCCACGTGACGGCCTTGAGCCCCGCCATCAACCCAAGCGAAACGATCATGCCCAGTATTGGCACTAGTGGCACCAACGGCGTCTTGAAGGGCCGCACAAGTTCCGGCCGCTTGACGCGAAGGATCCACACGCCCGCGCACACGATCACAAACGCCAGCAGCGTGCCGATGCTCACCAGCTGGCCAAGGTCGCCAATCGGCACCAGCGCGCCCACAAACGCGACGCAAATCCCAACAATAGCCGTGGACTTCCACGGCGTACGGAAACGCGGATGAATGTCGCCCGCCCACTTCCACAGTAAACCGTCGTTCGCCATCGAGTAAAACACGCGGGACTGCCCGAGCATCATCACCAGCATCACGGTGCTCAACCCCGCTAGCGCTCCGGCGTTGACCACGTAGCTTCCCCACCGCACACCGGTCTCGCGCATCGCCAGCGAAACGGGAGCGCCAACGTTCAGCCGCGAATAATGCACGGTGGCCGTCAGCAAACCGGAAACCAGCAAATACAAAATCGTGCAAACAATCAGCGATCCAAGGATGCCGATCGGCATGTCCCTCTGCGGATTTTTTGCCTCTTGCGCCGCAGTCGACACCGCATCGAATCCGATGTACGCGAAGAAAACCACGCCCGCGCCGCGTAATATGCCCGACCAACCAAACGCCCCAAACGACCCAGCGTTAGGCGGAATAAAGACTTTCCAGTTGGCGTGAGCAATTCCCGGATTCTTCAGAACAAACGCGCCAGCCACCGCGATAAATACAAAAACCGCCACCAGCTTTACAAAAACCACGCCGGTGTTGAAGTTCGCCGACTCCTTGATTCCGATGATGAGAAGCACGGTAACCGCGAGCATCGCGAGGAAGGCAATCAGGTTAAATTTGGCCGTCACCATCGGCAGGCCCGCGACCTGGTCCATGCTCATCGATAGCGTATTGAGCGGCGTCCAGTGTCCGTTGTAAAGCACCCACTTCGCTCCCGGCACATCGCAGATTTGCGGCGGAAGGCTGATGCCGTAATCTTGCAGGAAAGCCACCAGCGTGCTGCTCCATCCACTGGCCACCGTTGCGGCGCCAAACGCGTACTCCAAAATCAAATCCCATCCGATGATCCAGGCGACGATTTCGCCGAGAGTTGCGTAGCCGTACGTATATGCAGAACCTGCGATGGGAATCATTGACGCAAATTCCGCATAACAGAGACCAGCGAAGACGCAGCCGATTCCCGCGAGAACGTACGACAGCATGATCGAAGGTCCGGCGTAAAGCGAAGCCGCGGAACCGGTCATAACGAAGATGCCGGCGCCGATAATGGCTCCGATGCCCAGCGTGACCAGGTTTACCGGGCCGAGCGCGCGCTTGAGGCTATGCTCTCCGGTGTCCCCCGCCTCTTTCATCAGCGTGGTCATCGACTTCGTCGCGAACAAGGGGTTGCCCATGCAACTCCTCCTTTTTCGGTTAGTGTCCGGTCATGCCCTGCGGACATCCAAATTGGCTTGCAGCATTGTAAGGGCGCATGCCATTACGCCCTACAACTAAATTCCACTATTAGACAGAGGATTTCTTCAGCCACATCGAGCGCAGCCAATACACGGGAATCCCGGCGGCCACAATACCGATACCCCAGCCCGCGGTCTGCGTCTGGTAAAGGACGAGCACCAGGACAATCCCCAGAGCGGCAACCACGTACAACGCAGGCAAAATCGGATAGCCGAATGCTTTGTATGGCCGCTCGGCATCAGGACGCTTTCTGCGTAGGACGAAGATCCCGGCGATCGTAAGCGCGTAGAAAATCAAAACCGACGCAACAACGTAATTCAGCAAATCATTGTAGAGATTGCCGTATCCGCCGCTCGGCGTGCGCGTGCGCAGCAATATCAAAATCACCACCCAGATTCCTTGCAGGACAAGCGCCACTCCCGGGACGCCCTTGGAGTTCAACTTGCCCGTCGCGCGGAAAAACAGCCCGTCACGGGCCATCGCATAACTCACGCGAGAACCGGCAAGGATCAATCCGTTGTTGCAGCCAAACGTCGAGATGATGATGGCAATGGCCATGATGATTGCGCCGCTTTGGCCGAAGACGGCGTCCAGCGCTGCGGTAGCCACGCGGTCGTCACGCGCATTCTGGATTTGCGAAAAGTTCAGCACGAGAAGATACGCCAGGTTTGCGAGGCAGTAGAGCGTTATGACGATGATCGTGCCGAACGCCATCGAAAGCGCCACATCGCGCTTTGGGTTTTTGACTTCCGCCGCGGTGAAACCGATGTTGTTCCAGGCGTCTGCGGAAAAAAGAGAACCGACTTGTGCAACACCGAACGCGACAAGCAGGCCGAAAAAGCCGCTCGACGCTGTAACCGTCGGAATCCAGCCGCGCAAGAAATTCGCGCCCGGCTCGATGGGTTCCGCGCCGCGGATGGTCCAAATATGCGAAAAGTTGTCCGCTATGGCCGCGTGGTTGCGGCCGACGAAAATGCCTATGAGAATCAGTCCGATTAGCGACAAAGTCTTCGCGGAGGTGAAAATATTTTGAATCAGCTTCCCGAGACGTACGCCGAGGGTGTTCAAAAACGTCAGCAAAACGATCATCAGCACGCCGACAAGCTGCTGCAAGCTCAGGCTGATTGCGTATCTCGATCCAAGATTGATCGGATGAATGATCCATGCTTCCGGCGAGATGGCAGGAAAGACCACGCCCAGAAACCTTGCGAATCCGACAGCCACCGCGGCAATCGTTCCTGTCTGGATAACTAGAAAAAGCGTCCACCCGTAAAGAAATCCCCACAGCGGAGAATATGCCTCTCGCAGGTAGATATATTGCCCGCCCGCATGCGGAAACATCGCAGCCAATTCTCCATAAGCAAGGGCGGCGGAAACGGTCAGCAACCCGGTCAGCACCCACGTCAGGATCAGATTGCCGGGGGAACCGGTTTGCCGCGAAATTGCCGCGGAGACAATGAAAATGCCGGAGCCGATCATCGAGCCGACCACGATCATCGTGCCGTCGAACAATCCGATAGCGCGCACAAAGCCAGATTCGTTCTTCACTGTGCTTTGTGGGAGAGGATGCGTGGTATCAGCCATTCAAGAGGTTCCTCAGACCGCCGCCGCATGCTTCGCGGATGCAAGTGTCTCGATGTATTGCCGTGCGCGCTGCGCCGGATCAGCCGCGCTCAGAATCCCGCTAATCACCGCGACGGAGTCAGCCCCCGCTTCAATCACCGGAGCCGCCCGCTCCAGACTGATTCCGCCAATGGCCACGAGGGGCTTGTCCGTAAGCGCGCGCACCTTGCGGAGAAGATCCAAACCGACCACAGGATCGGGATTGGCTTTGCTTGAGGTGCTGAAAATCGGTCCAAGGGCGATATAGTCCGCGGAGCTTGCCGCCGCACACTCGAACTGCTCCAAATTGTGAGTGGATACTCCGATTAACTTGTCGCGCCCAACGACCTGCCGCGCCTGTTCGACATCCAGATCGTCCTGACCAACGTGCGCGCCGGTTGCGCCTGCCAAGAAGGCTACATCGGGACGGTCATTCACAAAAAACGACACTCCTTGCGGGAGAAGCAGTTCGGCAAGTTTGCGCGACGACTCGAGATACTGCCGCGCGGGCGCGGACTTGTTCCGGTACTGGAGCAAGCGGATTCCAGCTTCGGCCAAGCTCAGGGCGCAATCTCTTTCGGAGGAAGTAATCAACGCTGCGTCTAGTATCACATACAGCCTGGGGAGGACAAGGCGCATAGAAACTTATTTTCCGTTGGTCCCGAGCAGTCTTTCGATGAAGTGAGTGTCGAAGCGGCCGGCGGCGAAGTCCGCGATCGGCCAGAATCCGCCGGTGCAGAGGAATAGAGGTCTTAATTCCTTCGATGACGAACATTTCCAGCGCTCGCTTCATTCGCCCAATGGCTTCAGCCCGGTCGCGGCCTTTCACGATCAACTTCGCGATCATCGAATCGTAGTAGGGTGGAATTACAGCATCGGCATAAGCCGCGGAATCCACGCGAACGCCGGTCCCGCCGGGCGCCTGAAACGTAGTGATGCGTCCCGCCGACGGCACAAATGTTTCGGGATCTTCGGCATTGATGCGGCATTCAATGGCGTGGCCGGAGAAATTCATCTCCCCAACCGCGTCGTCCAGTCCCTCGCCTGCGGCGATGCGAATCTGGGCTTTGATCAGATCCACGCCCGTCACAAGTTCGGTTACCGGGTGCTCTACCTGAATGCGGGCATTCATTTCGATGAAATAGATCGAGCCATCTTCATCCATCAGGAATTCGACCGTGCCTGCGTTTGTGTAACCGACCTTTTCAAGCGCCCGCACAACCTTCGCGCCCAGATCTTTCCTGCGCTTGGGGTCCATTACCGGCGATGGCGATTCTTCCACCAGTTTCTGGTGGCGGCGCTGAATGCTGCACTCGCGCTCGCCGAGGTGGATCACTTTGCCGTGCTGGTCTCCCAACACTTGAAATTCGATGTGGCGCGGATGCTCGATGAATTTCTCGGCGTAAACGTCCGGGGTGCCAAAGGCCTGCTGCGCTTCGCTGCGCGCCGTCTCGTAGGCGTTCAAAAGTTCTTCCTGCTTGTGCACGACGCGCATCCCGCGTCCGCCGCCGCCCGCGGAAGCTTTGATGATCAGCGGAAAGCCAATTTTCTTGGCTTCTTTGGCGAGTTGCTCTTCGCCTTCAATGACGCCATCGCTGCCAGGAACCGTGGCCACGCCCAGCGACTTCATCTCGCGCCGTGCTCGGTCCTTCTCACCCATCATCTCGATCACTTCAGGAGTCGGTCCAATGAAGGTAATTTCCGAGGCTTCGCAAACCTTGGCAAAATTAGCGTTTTCGGAAAGAAACCCATATCCCGGATGGATGGCATCGACGTTGGTGATTTCCGCCGCGCTGATGACTTGAGGAATGTTGAGGTAACTTTCGCTGCTCCGTGGCGGCCCGATGCACACCGCTTCATCCGCAAAGCGCACATGCAGCGAATTCCGATCGGCTTCGGAATACACCGCGACGGTAGAAATGCCCAGTTCTTTGCAGGCACAGATGACCCGCAGCGCGATTTCCCCGCGATTGGCTACTAGGATTTTCTGGAACATGGCTTCGGGCGCCGGCTACCTCTTCCGGCTAGGACGGATGCCGAAAAGCGGCTGGCCGTACTCGACAGGCTGCCCGTTTTCGACAAAAATGCGAATCAGTTCGCCGCTTTCGTCCGACTCGATTTCATTCATAAGCTTCATGGCTTCGACGATGCAGAGCGTTTGCCCGGACTCGACATGCGCGCCAATCTTCACAAACGCCTCAGCTCCCGGGCTCGGTGCCTCGTAATACGTTCCCACGATTGGAGACTTGACCAAGTGCAGCTCTTCGGTCGCTCGTGGTTCAGGGGCCGCAGGCGCGCTCGAGGAAGCTGCCACGGGCCTCTCCGGAATGGCCCCGGGAACAATAATCTCGGGCACTCCCATCGACCGCGAGTACATCGGCACGCCCGCGGACGGCTTCTTCAATCGTATCTTCAGGTCTCCGCGCGAGTACTCGAACTCCTCGAGGTTGTGCTCGCTCATAAAACGGAGGAGTTGCTCGATTTGCTGGACTTCTGGACTAGCGATAGAGGAGCTTTCTGCTGCTTTCGAGGGCTGTTTTCGTTTCATGCCTGTGTCAAAGCTCGATGAGATCCCGCGGTATGCGGGTCAGTACTTCGGTATTCCCTGCGTGCACGGCGACGTCATCTTCGATGCGAATTCCCCCGACGCCCGCCATGTAAACCCCAGGTTCAATCGTGACCACGAATCCCGGTTCCAGCCGTGTCTTTTGACCGCGCGCGACCCGGGGATCCTCGTGTACTTCCAGGCCCAGTCCGTGCCCCGTGCTATGTGTGAAAAGCCGGTCCAGTTTGTAGCCGGCCAGAACCTGCCGCGCAGCAGCATCCACATCCCCGCAGGTGACTCCTGCTCTTACCGCCGCTATCGCCGCAGTCTGCGCTTCCAGGACCGCCCTGTACCATTGTTTCACACGCCCCGGAGCTCTGCCAACGTACACCGTGCGCGTGATGTCGCTGCAATAGTGCGCGAGTATAGCACCCAGGTCTAGTACCACCAACTCATTTTTCCTCAATCGCTTGGCGGTAGGACGCGCATGAGGCAACGCCGAACGTTCGCCAAAAGCGACGATGGTTTCGAACGCTGGACCGGACGCTCCGCCCTTCCTCATCTGGTATTCGATTTCCGCGGCGATCTCATTTTCCATCACTCCGGGCTTCAGCAGCTTGATCGCGCTGGTGAGCGCATCGCCAGCCAGAATGGCGGCTTGGCGCATCCGGGCGAGTTCAGAGGGCTCTTTTCGCGCTCTAAGGGTTGCGACCAACTCCGGCGCGGGAATCCATTTCGTGCGAGACCCCGCCGCCTTTTGCAATAGATTCAACTGTGCCACGGAAGTTTGCGCCGGGTCGAATCCAACCCGCTTGATACCCTTTTCGCGCAGCAGGCGGCCCGTGGACTCCATTAAGCGAGCCTTTCTGTTGTACCAACCGTACAGAAGAGGTCTCCTGGCGCACTTGTGTGATGAATCGCCCGTCGGTGATCAGCGTTGCTGGGCCATCACCGACAATGAGCACTCCCGATTCCCCTGTAAATCCAGTCAGGTAATACCAGTTGGCGGGATGTGTGATTACCAGAGCATCCAACTTCGCGCCGGAAATCAGCTGGTTGAGAGCTTTTCGCCGAGTTTTGAAAGTTGAAGTCATAAAAGAAGCAGAGAGACTGTCGTCTCGCTAATTCCCTACCAGTTTAACGCGAAAGTCTCTGCGATTCGCGGAGTGCGCGACACGAGTTGCGCGAACTACAGTGGCTCATTATGCACAAAATGAGCAAGCAACACGGGCCCGTTTTGGTTCTCCCAGATAAGATGATTCCATGTCGGTTCCAGACCGAAAAGTACGCCAGCGCGACCCCCAGAGCGGCTGCGAATTTCTCCGAGGCAAGCGGTGGAGCCGAGCCATCTCCCCGGTGTGCTTTCTGGTCGGACCTTCGTCCGGAAGAGACCGCTCCTGGGGCTCACATTACGGCCGTCGCCAGCTTGCGACGGCTTCGCTTTTCGCTTTGGTCTCTCTGGCGATTTTATTGCCGGGTCTCGGCAGGCCTAAGGCGATGTTTTTCGACGAGGCATACTTTGTTCCTGAAGCGAGGGCATTTATCCAGGGCGTACCGAACCCAGAACCTCATGCCCCTCCCCTTGCAAAACCTCCGCTGGGAAAACTCATCATGGCGATAGGTATGAAGACCGCCGGCGACAATTCTTTTGGCTGGCGAATCGCCGGCAGCCGTATGCGGCGCTTTGACCGTTGCAGCAGTCTATCTTTGGGCCTTCCTGCTGTCTGCAGGATGCCAACCTGGCTTTCCTGGCGGCTGGGCTGGCTCTTTTTAACAATTTTCTGTTTGTGATGTCGCGCATCGCCACGGTGGACGTATTCCTGATGTTTTTCCTGATGTGGAGCCTGGTGGCCTACACTGCAGCTCTTGTTTTGCCTATGAAGGTCGGAACGAGAAGACTCCTCTTCTGCCTGGCGGGAGTGTTGGTGGGCCTTGCAGGCGCGTGTAAATGGAATGCCATAGATACGCTCGCGGTGTACATTCTGGTCGCCAGTGCCCTGCTGTTGCTTTCGCGTTTCAAGGCTTGCGAGCTCAAAGCTCCTTCACTTTTAGTGCTTATGCGCAGCAACGTCTCGCGAAGCGGGCATCCCGTTTCCTTCTACTTGCTTTGATCGCTCGTTCCCATCGCGGCTTACTGCTTGGTCTTTTGGCCGCTATGCAGGCTCAGCCACCTGCCTTTCAGCCTTCACGAACTGGCGGCAATAAATATCTTCATGTGGCATTTCAACCGAACCACGGACACCAACCCATTCCTTATCTCGCCTTGGTATTCTTGGCCACTGAATTTGAATCCCCAGCGCTCCTTGTCTTACCTGGTCGGCAATCCGGTCATCACGTGGACTGGTCTGCTGGCGCTGGCCTTCTGCCTGCGACGCTTATGGAAGGCACTCGCGCTTACCCGAAGCCTGCGTGCTCTTCCTCTTCGCCGCAAATTTCCTTCAGTGGGCAGTTACGCCGCAAAGCGGCCTCTATTACTACTACTATTATCCCTGTGTGATGGTCCTCGGCGTGGCCATCGCCGTCGCGATGCGCAGCTTGCCGGCTCGTGTCTTCGGCATGCGCATCAGCCTTCTTTTGCTGATTTCTGCTGCCGTTGTCTTCGTGCGTTGCTATCCCCAGATGGCGCACTTGGAAGCCCCTTGGGATTGCGTCTTTGGATGCTGGCCATAGAAGCTTTTCGGGCCTAAGGCTACATGTAGAGGAGCTACCTGCAAACACCTACACAGCGCCATGTCGCAGCTGTGGAAACTCTGGCCACGTACGGCCCCAGAGCGCTTGCTGTGGAGGCCCAGGAGCTTACCGGTCGGACCGCCACCGATGAGCGCAGCCAGCGAACTTGACCCTCCGCAATCGAGACGCCTCGAGCGGCGTGCAGTTCCTTCGGGGCTTAAACAGGACGTAAGGGCGCCTGCTAACAAAAAGGCCGTCCGCTTTCGGCGGCTTCCGCGATATAACTTCGCAGACATGCCTAAGTGGACGGCCTTTCTCTAATCTAAACCAAATCGCGTTTACTAAACCTGTTTACCCAAACGTTTCGAGAATTCTCGGCCCGAGTTACCCAGGAATAATTCTGGGGGTCAGGAAGAACAGCAACTCCTGCGCTTGGATCGAAACGGTTGTCCGTTTGAAGAGGTTTCCGATCAGCGGCAAGCTGCCAACGAGGGGAGTCTGCTGAGATGTTGGTGTTCTGCGTGTTGACGATGATTCCGCCAATCACGACCGTGCCGCCATCCGGAACCAATACCTTGGTCTGCGCGGACTGGGTATCCAACGCCGGGATGCCTTGTACGCGCGGGATACCTTGATCGATCTGGGTATTTTCCACGAGCACGTCCATGAAGATCGTGCCCTCGATCGTAATCTGCGGCGTCACTTCCAATTGCAACACGGCGTCGATGAATTGCACCGAGATCGTGTTGTTGATGGTCGTCTGAATCGGCAACTTGACACCTTGCTTGATGACCGCCTTTTCGTTGTTCTGCGTCACGATGCGCGGCTTGGAGAGCAATTTGCCAACGCCCTTGGCTTCCGCTGCGGTGATGAAGAAGTCGATGGCGAAGTTTGGCGACCTATGCGAGAAGCCGAAGCCGCTCGTCGGAACGCCTGCTCCCAAGCTCGTAGCCAGCGGAATACCGGTCGGGGGCTAGCCGCCACTGGAATTCGCATCGGCGTCGCGATAGCGGAGGTGGCGGAATGGTGTTGACAGCGTCCAATCGGGCTGACGCCGACTTGCGGAGCGCCGCATAGAGCTGAACGGCCGCTCGTTGTCGTGCCGGCAAATCCGAGTTCCGTGCCGATGTCCTGCGAGAAAGCGCGCGAAGCTGAAATCACGCGCGCTTCGATCTCCACTTGCTGCGATTTCCGGTCGAGTTGGTGGAGCAGATTGTCGATGGTCGGAATGACCGAAGGAATATCGCGAATGATAATCTGGTTCGAACGGTCATCCGAAAGAATGTCGCCGCGCGCGCTGAGGAATTTCTTCAGCGTATCTTTCATGGTCGCCGCTTTTGCATAGCTCAGACACGCGCGTCACAGTCACGGGAGCAATAGCTTCCGCCTGTGCCTTTTCGAGGTCGCGCTGTGTCTCCGCTTCCGACTTCAGCGTGGTGCGGGTCGCGATGCGCAATACGTTTCCATTGAGCTGCTTGTCGAGGCCGTTGTTCTGGAGAACGATGTCCAGAGCCTGATCCCACGGCACTTCATCGAGAACAATCGTCAGAGTCCCTTTGACCGCCGGGTCCAACACGACGTTCAACCCGCTGATCTCGTGGATCAGCCGGAAAAAGTCGCGCAGATCGACGTCCTTCAGGTTCACTGAGATCGGCTCTCCGGTGTACTTTCCAACAGCAGCCGGCGGGGCCGATGCTTGCGAATTCTGTGCTGTGCCGTGGATACCGCCAGTCTGTTGGCAGCCGCATTCGACGCTTGGGCAGCTTGCTGCGCCGCATCTTGCGCTGTTGCCGGACGCGCTGGCTCATTCGTCCCGCTGGAAAGAAGCGAGGGTGAATGAGGGCTGGGTCAGTTCGCCGGGCAAAGCGAAACGAGGAGCAGGAATCTGCAACGAATTCGATGGCCGCGCAGGTGCTACGTGGTGCCGCTGCGCTGTATTCGAATCGCAGCGCGCGGCTTCGGCTCTTGCTGCGAAGTCACCGTCTGCGGATTCGATGGCGCCGCGCTGGGAGCTTCCGGCTGCGCGTCGAAAAGGACCACGACCGCCGTTCCATCATGCGAAATCTGATAGGGAGACACACCAGTCAGATCGACGACGACGCGGGCAACGTTCGGGCGATACTGCCCGAGGCGCACATCGCGAACGGGTTCCGAAACGCCCGGGATCATCGTCTTATCGACCGCCAGTCGTGCGCCGGAAAAATCCAGCACCAACCGATCGGGATTCTGCATGCGCGAGGCATGGACGTCGAGCCGCCCTTCGCCTTCCACTCGCACACTGGCGCGTTGCGGCGCTTGCGTTATCGCCACGCTAGAGATCACCGCTGATGCCGCGGTCGCGCCGGCGGGCTCCTGCGTCTGAGCCAGCATCGGGCTTGCGCCCAGCACTGCGCTCGAGAGGATCAGGAAGCCACACCGAAAGGCGGGCCAATTCGTCTTCATTGCTGTTCTCCTGCACTGGAGTAAATTCTTTTGTTCACTTGGCGTTCCACGGGCTTGCCAAATGCATCTTTCCCGATTTCATGGAACGAAACGCCATCCATCGCAATCTTTTCCACGCGTCCGTCATACAACTGATCGCCTTCACGGAGAAAATAGGTGCGCGCCTGAGGATTAGTTACCACGGCAATCATGCCGTTCGGCGCCTTCACGATACCGTCGAGCCGCAGCGTGCTCACTTGCAAGTCCCGCTTTGCCTGGAGGCAGCTGCTGCGGTGGCATGCTTTTGCGCCTGTTGCCGCGCTACCAGAGACTCAAACGGATCGCGTCGCGAAGAAACTGTTCCCTGCTCGCCTTCCTTCGGCGCGTCTGGATTCACCGCGGTCTCGACAGGCTTGGCTGGCTTGGGAGCCTTCGCCACTTTTTGAGTTGCGGACTTTCGCTGGGGGCTTTTTCGCCGCTGCCGGTGCTGCTGGTTTCCTGGTTGCGGCGCAGCCGTAGTGGCCTGCGCACGCAGCCCAGGTGCGGCTGCCGCGAGCAAAATCCCTAGTACGAGAGTTAGTGCTGAACGCATAGATCGCTCATTCCCGCTCAGGGTTTCCCAGCCGGCTTGACTGCGGACTTCGCTCCCGGTGCCGCGGAGCTAGGCCCAACGTCAGCTGGCTTGGTAAAGAAAGTCGTTGCCGTGAAAATTGCCGATACCGTCGTCCCCGGCCGAATCGGATACTTCGTGCCCTTGGACTTGTCTGGATCAGCAAACTCCAAATCGCCTACGTTGATGATTCTGGAAAGCCTTCCCAACCGCCCGAAAAAGTCCATCAGATTAAAGTACGGTCCGTCTGCTTGGACTTCGAACGGCATTTCATAGTGAAAGTCTTTCGGCACAATTGCTTGCGCTGTCAGCCGGCGGAGTTGCACATTTGACGCACTGGCCGCTCCCTGCAGCAACCGAATAAATTCATCCGTCTCTTTTTCTTCCGGCACGATGGTCTTCAGCGTATCCAGTTGCTTCGAGAGCGCATCCATCTGCTGTTTCAGTTCTCCGTAGCGCTGCCTGTAGACCTGCAATTGCTGGACTTCTGTATTCAAGGTAGAGCGCTGTTGTACGGCCTTATCGACCGCGTCACGTTCCTGTGCCACTGGTGAAAGCGGAATGTAAACACCCAGGAGAAGCACCACGACCGCGATGGCCACTGCCACCAGGCCCTGCATGAACACCGACATGTCACGAAACGGATTGGCCATGGTCGTCCCTTACCCTTCTTCGCCGGAGTCGCGGCTGGCGCGGCTTTCGTCGGCACGTTCGCCGGCTTCGCCTGCGCCGGCGGTGCTGTCGCTGGCTTGCGGCGGAGTGATTTCAGCGGACAACTGGAAATTGAATGTCTGCACTGCGGTAGTCTTTGTCGTCCTGCTTCGCGTCCTTAATTTCCACCTTCTGGAAGTATCCAGAACGCTTCAAAGCCGTAATGAAATTCGCTATCGCGTTGACGGAAGCCGAAGAACCCTCGATCGTCAGGGTCGATCCCTTCCGCGTCATGGTCGTCAGCCAAAGATTTTCCGTCCTCGAAACCGTGTTCGCCACCATGTCCAGAAGGTCTTGCCCGCCGGTCCGGTCACGTTGCAGTTGTTCGATCGTGGAAACTCTCTGCTGCAAAACCTGTTTCTGCTTATCGAAAGCCTCTACTTGCTGCTTGATGCTTTCGAGATCGGTCTTCTGCGCCTGCAAAGTCTTGATCTTGCTGTTCTCGGTATTGAGCTGCTGTTGCCAGGAGTAATAAAGGAAACCAAGAACAAGAAATCCGAGAACGAGGCCAGCTCCGATGAATAGCACGGGAAGCGCTGCGCCCGTATCGACTGGTCTGCGCGATGCTTTAGGCCGTATTTGTCCGAGAAGGTTTATGCGAATCATGGTTAGTCAAAGCTCCTCAGTGCCAGACCCACGGCAATGGCCAGCCGCGGCGACATCTCGCGGATTTGGTCATCGCTGTGCCGGCTGGGATTGACGAGCACTTTCCGAAAAGGATTCAACTCCTCGACAGGCATGGCGAACTCTTCTCTCAGCAAGTCCACCAGCCCAGGAACGCGCGCCGTTCCGCCTGCCACGACGATGCGTTGGATATTTTCGCCGCTTGCCGTTGCGCGGAAGAAGTCAAACGTCTTTTGAATTTCAAGGGTCAAATGTCCGAGACGCTTCGCAAAATTTGCTGTTTTTGCTCGTCGGTAACGCTAGGAAGCGTATCGCCTTTCTTCAGGCGCTCCGCATCCTCAAAGCTCAGATCCAATTCTTTCTGCAGCGCGTCGGTGTATTGGTTGCCGCCCACGCTGACGTCGCGAGTAAACAGTGGCACGCCACCGCGAACGATATTGATGTTCATAACGCTCGCGCCGATATTCAGCAACGCCACAGTCTGCCCGGCATCCGGCTCGTAGTTCACTTCGAAGCAGTTCTGCAAACCGAACGCATCGATATCAACGACCACTGGCGTTTTGCCAGCCTGCGCAAGCACGTTCGTGTGGTTCAGAATCTTGTCCTTCTTAACCGCTACCAGCAGGACGTCCATCTGCGCGTCCATCGATTCCAGTAACTGGTAGCTGAGGTTCACGTCAGCGATATCAAACGGGATGTGCTGGCTGGCTTCTGAAGGAATCCGGTCGTACAACTCTTCCTCGGTCATCAGCGGGAGCGGCACTCTCTTCACAATCACCGAGTGGCCGGAAACCGAAGTCGCCACATTCTTCGTCTTTACGCGTTGCGCGTCGAAAATCTTGCTGATCGCGTTGGCCACTTGGGGCGCGTCCATGATCGCGCCATCCACGACGGTGTCCTGCGCCAGCGATTCCATGCCAAAGCTCACGAGCTCGTAGCCGGCTTTCGTCGCCTTCAGCTCGACTGCCTTGATCGAGCTTGAGCCGATGTCCAGCCCTACCAGCTGTCTTGATTTTTTGCCCATTCCCAACATATCTCGGCCTCTTTCGCCTTCACTCTCGGCAAACTATCGGCGCCTCGCATGCGCTTGGCTCATTTTCCGTTCCATCCAGCGATCCAGAATCGTCTTACGCAGTTTCCAACGATTACCCAGTTTGAACGCGGGAATTTCGCCCTCAGTGATGTAACGGTACAGGGTATCCGGGGAGATCCCCAGATACTGCGACGCCTGTCTCACATTCATCACTTCACGCGATTCATTCACGAGGAACGTCACCCTGGCGTCCGAACCGACGCCAAACCCACCACTGCCAAGTGCACCCCTTGCTGCGTTTCGAATATTTCGAGGTGCCGCCCGTGCAAGCTTTATGACATTCAGAACCTCAGAGCGTCAAGGGATTCTCTACCGGAGTTGCCTAAACTAAACCCCTATTCTTAGGCAGTTCTGGGGTATTGGGGGAGGTTCGTACTAGATGTTGTATGAGGCCTTGGGGATTACCACAACGAATTGTATTTTTCTGACGTTCTTGCCTGTCCCGAAGGACGGTTATTAGTTGAAGTCAATCGCGCGCATCTCGCTCGCCGAATTTTACAAATGCAGAGTTTTCCAAATCGCTGCGACGCGCGCGCGCGTTTCTTCATCCACTTTTATTTCGTCCGGCCACGGGCGCGTGAAACCTTCGGATTCCCACTTGCGCGTTGCGTCGATTCCCATCTTAGAACCAAAATCTTGCATTCTTTGTGCGTGATCTAGCGTATCCACTGGCCCTAGCGAGAATTGCACGTCTCTTTCTGGATCCAGCGCGCAAAGCGATTTCCACACAACCTCATTGTAGTTGTGCACGTCCACGTCGTGATCCACGACCACGATTACTTTCGTGAACATCGCTTGCCCCAATGACCAAATCGCGTTCATTATTTTCCGCGCGTGGCCAGGATATGACTTCCGAATCGCCACAATCATCAAATTGTGAAAAATTCCTTCCGCGGGCATCGCTACATCCGTGATTTCCGGATACTGCATTTTCATCACGGGCAAAAAAACGCGCTCGACCGCGTATCCCATGTAATAGTCTTCTTGCGGCGGCGGCCCTACTACGGTCGTCAAATAGATCGGGTCCTTCTTATGCGTCACGCATTCAACGTGAAATACGGGATACTCGCCTTCCAAGGAATAAAAACCTGTGTGATCGCCGAACGGGCCCTCGGTTCGCATTTCGTTCAGGTTGACGTAGCCTTCGAGGACGATCTCCGCATTCGCTGGGACTTCAAGATCGTTCGTCTCGCACGTCACCATCTCGACTGGTTCGCGCCGCAGGAATCCCGCGAACATCATTTCGTCCAGGTCCGGCGGAATCGGGAGCATCCCGGATAATGCAGTCGCGGGATCCGCTCCAATCGCCACACTGACAGGAATTCGCCCTTCGGGATTTTTTGCACGCGCTCGGCGGAAATGCTCCGCACCATGCTTCTGCGTTTGCCAGTGCATCCCAGTGGTTCGCTCGTCGTAAACCTGCATGCGGTACATCCCGACATTCCGTTTTCCCGTCTCGGGATTTTTCGTGAACACCAGCGGAAATGTAATGAATCGCCCACCATCCTGCGGCCAGCATTTCAAAATGGGAAAATCGAAGAGGTTAATGTCCTTACCGTGATGCATCACTTCCTTGCAAGCGCCCGTCTTTACACTTTTGGGGAAGAATGAACCCAGCTCCGCCAGTTTCGGCAACATCTTGATTTTGTCGAAGAATCCTTGCGGTGTTTCCATTTTCAGGAAACCTTGAATCCGCGCCGCCACTTCGTCCAGTTCGCCGACTTCAAACGCCAGCGCCATCCGCCGCACGCTTCCGAACGTGTTCACCAGGAGCGGCACACGCGAGCCTTTCGGCTTTTCAAATAAAAGTGCAGGTCCGACACTTTCTGGCGACCGGTTCTTGTCTCGCGCGATTCTCTGCGTTACTTCTGTGATTTCCAGAATGGGATCAACCTCAGCGCGAACCCGCTTCAGTTCCCCTTCCTTCTCCAATTTCTGGACAAACTCCCGCAAATCCCGATACGCCACTTCTGTGCCTCCCCTTCTAGACGCTTGCTTTCAGTTGCGGTGGGCTACCCGAAGGGAAGACTCTAGCACGGCAGCGCATTGGCCAAGAAACCCACTCGCGTTGACACACTCTTTACTGGACGTGGGCGTCGAAGACGCCGGTCTCGACTTGCCCTGCGCGTTTGACCTGCACAAAAATTCTGTACTCGCCAGCCTTGGGAAAGCCGTATGGGAAACTTACTTGTGGTTCCAACGTAGCGGGCGTCATCATCATCGTTATGCTGCCGGCCATGCTTCCGCCCATCGCAGCACTTCCCGCCGAGTCAGGCCCTGCATTGGCCATCTCCACCGCCGCCATTGACGCTGATCCTGCCGGGTGAATATGCGCAAACACACTCATATCTGCGCTCACGAACTCCGCATGGCCCGCCATGCCCATATACGGCTGCATGTCTTTCGCGGGATTCCCATCTTTATCCTCGACTCTAAACTTGAAAATCATCGCGGTATTCGCCACCAGCGGCGCGGTTCCCTTCTCCCAAACAATCCGTCCGCCACCCTCAAACTGCGCGACACTTACATTGGCTGCCTGGGCAGTCAACGGCGTTCCCGTCCACGCTGAGTCATCCCCCGTAAGCGGCGTCCCATTTATCTGCGGCAAATCGACTTGCCCCACAAGCGTCCACGGAAATCCCGCCTTGTCCACGATGTCCGCAAAAACCTCGTAATGTCCCGCCGGCATGCTCGGCAAATCATCCACAAACGATCCGCCCTCGGCGCGTTCGGGATGCAAATGCCACATCCGTTCCATCCCCGGCTTGCTGATCAAAAACAAATGGATCAAATGGTTGTGGTCGGGAATCACGTCTTCCATGTTCACTTCTTTGGACCATTCCGGATCCTGCCCCTTTGCACGAATCTTCAGCCGATTTCCGTTTTCGAGTTTCGTCTCTGCTTCCGGCGGCTTAAAAAAACTAACCGTTCGTTTGTAGTTCGTCGCCTCCGCGCCCCACCAGGCTTTCCCAAGAAAAAGGATTCCGACTACCACGACTGCGGTAATCGCCATTACGATCCGGGCTCGCCGCTTCTTCGCTGGCGACGGCGTTTCTCCCGGCTCCAGATTTCCCTCCCGCGACGCCGCTCCAGCGATGAAGACCAGCCCCACCGCTAGAAACAGCATCAAAAAGCCTAGTAACCCTCCCAACGATCGGTCCATCGGAAGCGTTCTCTGCGCGAACGCCGGCACCGGCACGGCAAGCTCGCCTTTCCCCTTGCTGCCTTCCACCGAAACGCGCACCTTCAGCGCGCCGGATTCCATCAGCCACAAACTCCCCGTAAAAAACTGTGGATCTTGTTTGGACCGCTCCGCCACGTCCGGAGTCGGCGGAAAGTCTGATCCCGCCCCGCTCAACTTCATCGGCACAATCTCGATCTTCTCAACATCGTTCGAAGCGCTTCGCACCTCAATCTCCGCGATTCCAGGAATAACCTGCGGCACGCGCACCGTCACATAAAGGTGGTACGGCCCCGCATCGCCGTCAAAAAACACATCCGAACTTCCCACGTGCGCGCGCACAGAAAGTGCGGTCGCCAACACCAGCACGAAAATCCCCACTACCCGTCGATGCATGAATCTCCTCAATCCAGTCCCGATTGTCCTCGCGCCGCGAAATTGCGCCGAACCGTTATCTTTCACTCTTATCTGTGACCTCTGTGTCTCTGCGTTTCGTAATTCCTTCTTTTCCCCGGCTGTCACCTTCGCATCCGCCTCATCCAATCACCCCATGCTAATCCGAGCCGCACGGTAATCACGCTAAAGACCAGCGCAAGCGCCATCAGTTTCCAGAAAAGAGTTCCCGCTTCCACGGTATTAAATTTGTAAGGATCATAGTGAAAATTCGCCGGATCAAAATATGCAAAGTATGCCATCCCGAAAATCCGGTTGCGCGCCGCAGGCGTCATCAGAAAATCCGCAAAGGGCCACTGCACAACCAGAAAACTTAATACAAAAACGGGCCCGCTCACCACCGCCATCTTCCATCTTCCCCACTCTCCCGTCCTGCGCCACAAAAGGTCGAGCACAATCGCAGGCACAATCAGCAGCAACGGAAAATGCAGCGGAATCAAATGCGTAATGTGTTGATAGACCGGGCCCAGCTTCGGCTCCGCAGGAAACAAGGGCAGAATCCACTCAAACGCCAACAATACCGCCGAATAAATCCCCGCTACAGCCGTGCAACCCCAACGCAACTGCGACGCCCATGCAGGCGCTATCAACACCGCGGGAACCGCAATCGCTACCGCCAGATAACAAGCCGCCTTATGCATCTCGCTAGGCCAGGTGCTCGTCGTAAGAATCGTTCCCATCTGTGCTACGCAAAGCGCCCCGATATAAAGTAAGAGAACTCCCAGTGTCCGGCGTACGCTCTCCGACGCACGGCTTATCAAACCCGCAATCAACGCCATCAACCCTATCTTGATCGCCAGCGAACCTAGCGACAGCAGCGTATGCGGCGGGCTGAGAATCTTCACGTCCAGCCCATACGCGTTGTGCCACCAGTTATCGAACGGTGCCGACGTCAGCATCGCAATGCAACCCCACACCGCAATGAACGCCCCCAGCGGCCCGCGGAATCCCCAAATCTTCACCGATGCGCCCTGCGTTGCCGCATCGTGCCCAAACGTCGTCGACAAAATCATGTACGCGCATGCGATTCCCACAAGCACGCCAGTCATCTGGATCATGATGTGCGCAGGCGTCCAAAACGAGTCCCTCCCAATCGACATGTGCCACGAAATATCCCATGGCCCGCCGATCATCCCGCACGCAACTCCTGCCACCATGCACCAAATCGTCCACGGCACGGACTCGACCTTTGACGCGGTCCCCACTTCCACGCGAGCTGCCATCGGCGGTCTTGGTATGTGTTGTCCAAAAGGGATCGATTGTCCCATCGCGTGCCACTCCTTGGCCGCCATCACAAACGGCCTATTTGGTGCTTTGCCGCGAGTCTACACCCCGTCACCTGATCTGCAAACCATCTGCTGCCCTTGCGCGTCCGCAACTACTCCCAATTTACGCAATAACTTCGATTTTGTTACGTCTTTAAAACTAGATGGAACATTCGGGCAGCTACTTCGTTCTTAAGAGTGCGGGCTAAAACCAGAAATCTTGTTTTTCAAACGCTAAGCCCTAGGGGCACTCTCAATGCGAACTTTCTTAGGCCATCTGAAGCAAGTCTTCCGCCGTCTCGCGAATGCCCGGCTTTTCACTGTCATCACGCTCATCACGCTTGCCGCCGGCGTTGGCGGCAACACCGTAGTTTTCAGTGTTCTCGAAGGCGTGCTCCTCAAACCGCTTCCCTATCCGAATCCTAACGAATTGATCGGCGTCTGGCACTCCGCCCCCGGCATCAACATCACCGACCTCAACATGGCGCCTTCCAACTACTTCATCTATCGGGAACAAAACCAATCTTTTCAAGACCTTGGTATCTACAACCGAGACGCCGTCAGCATTACAGGTGTTGCTGAACCCGAGCGCCTTGACGCTCTTGACGTTACGGACGGCACCATTCCCTTGCTTGGCATTCCGCCTATGCTGGGACGCACTTTTACGCGTCAGGACGATTCACCCGGTGCACCAGACACCGCGGTGATTACGTACGGTTTTTGGAAAAAGAAATTCGGTGGCTCCAGCTCCGTCATTGGGCAATCCATCACGCTCGATGGCAAACCGTACGAAATAATTGGGGTCCTTCCTCAACGTTTTCATTTTCTCGATTGGAACGATCCCGCCGTGATCCTTCCCTTAAAGTGGGACCGCAACAAGACCAATCTAGGCAATTTCAGTTATGAAGGTATCGCTCGCCTCAAACCCGGCGTCACCATGGAACAGGCCAGCGCCGACATCGCTCGCATGTTGCCGATCGTCTCGCGCACTTTCCCCGCGCCTCCCGGATTCAGCGCCAAAATTTTTGACGACGCCCGCATCGGTCCGAATCTCCGTCCTTTAAAAATAGACGTCATCGGCGACGTGGGCAGCACGCTTTGGGTGCTCATGGGATCTATCGGCCTCGTCCTGCTGATTGCTTGCGCAAACGTCGCAAATCTCCTGCTGGTGCGCGTTGAAGGCCGCCGACAGGAACTAGCCGTTCGTTCTGCGCTCGGCGCGAGTCCTTACCGCATCGCCGGCGAGCTTCTACTGGAAAGCATTACGCTCGGCTTCCTTGGCAGCGCACTCGGACTGGGACTTGCTTACGCGGCCTTGCGCGTGCTGGTCCTCATTGCACCCGACGGCCTTCCGCGCATCAACGAAATCGGCATCGACGGTCCCGTCCTGCTCTTCACTTTCGTCATCTCCCTTTTCGCCAGCGTGCTCTTCGGCTGCATCCCCATTTTCAAATATGCAGGCGTTCGCCTCAGCACTGGCATTCGCGAAGGCGGCCGCGCCAACAGCGGAAGCCGCGAACAGCACCGCGCCCGTAGCGTACTGGTGGTCGTGCAAGTGGCGCTAGCGCTGGTACTGCTCATCTGCTCGGGCCTGATGATACGCACTTTCCGCGCGCTCACCCACGTCAATCCCGGCTTCGCTCAACCCGCGCAAGTGCAAACTTTCCGCATTGGCATTCCGGATAATCAAGTCAAGGACAACGAAAGCGTCGTCCGCACGTTTGACGCTATGCGCAGCAAAATCGCCGCGATTCCCGGCGTCTCCGCGGTCACTGTCTCCACATCATTCCCGATGGACGGCAACGCCAGCAACGATCTCGTTTTCGCGCAGGATAAGGCTTACTCCGAAGGACAAATTCCCCCAATTCGCCGCTTCGCTTTCGTCATTCCAGGCTTCTTCGAAACCGAAGGAACTCCCTTGGTTGCGGGGCGCGATTTCACATGGACGGACATCTACAAGACGCTTCCGGTCGCTATTATTTCTGAAAATTTTGCTCGCGAATATTGGGACTCGCCCGCCAACGCCATCGGCAAACGCATTCGCGTCGCCACCACTGACGACTGGCGCGAAATTATCGGCGTCGCTGCCAACGTTTACGGTGACGGCGTCAGCAAGACTCCTCCGTCCATGGTCTATTGGCCTATTATGCGGGATCGTTTCGAGGGCCAGGCGCACGACGTAGCCACCTATACAGGTTTCGGCATTCGTAGCCCACGTGCAGGTTCGGAAGCCTTCCTAAGAGAAGTCCGCGAAGCCGTCTGGTCTGTGAATCCCAATCTGCCACTATCGAATGTTCACACTCTCGGCGCGTTCTACGCGCGCTCCATGGCGCGCACGTCGTTCACGTTAATCATGCTTGCTGTCGCTGGAGGCATGGCCCTGCTTCTCGGCGTCGTCGGCATCTACGGCGTCATCGCCTGCTCAGTTTCGCAGCGCGTCCGCGAAATCGGCATCCGCATGGCTCTCGGCGCTCAACAGCAATCCGTCACTGGCATGTTTATCCGCCACGGCCTCATCCTCACCGGCATCGGCGCCGCTTTCGGACTGGTCGCCGCCGCCATCGTCATGCGTCTAATGTCCTCGCTCCTCTTCCACGTCAATCCCGTCGACCCCATCACCTATGCCGCCGTAACCCTCGGCCTCATCTTCACGGCTTTCATCGCCAGCTATCTCCCGTCGCGCCGCGCCGCCACGGTAGATCCGGTCGAGGCCCTCCGCGCTGAGTAAGGCTCCCACACGGGCTTGACAGCCATCTTCGCATTTTGCGAAGATTATCCCGTGCGCGTCCTTAGCCGGAAGAAAATCCGCGACGCCAACAAAGAGCACCCCGAGTGGGATGCATCCTTATCAGCCTGGTATAAGGCAGTAAGAAACGCAGACTGGTCGCACTTTCCGGACGTAAGACAAACCTGGCGGAATTCGGACGTTGTTGGGGCTTGCACAGTCTTCGACATCAGCAATAACAAGTGCCGTCTAATCGCCTGGATCAACCACAGAAGCAAGAAGATCTTCGTCAGATTCATTCTTAGCCACGCAGAGTACGACAGGGAGAAATGGAAATATGACTGCGATTGCGATTGAAAAATACAATATCAAAGGCTTCCCAGCGCCGCAGCCCATCGAATCGGAAGCTCAAAATGACCACTACACCGAGGTGCTCTACAACCTCGAGCGTCGCGGCAAGCTCTCTGCAGCCGAAGAAAAGTACGCTGAACTCCTGACCGTCCTGATTGAAGCTTACGAAGAAGAGCATTATCCCATTCGCGCCGCTTCGCCCGTCGAAGTCCTCGCCGAGTTGATGGCCGCGAACAATCTCAAGCAAAAGGACCTAGCGCCCCTGTTCGGCTCCGAAAGTATCGTTTCGGAAATCCTTAACCACAAACGCGAACTCAACAAACATCAAATTGAAAAACTCAGCCGCCACTTCAAAGTTTCCCCTGCACTTTTTTTTTAGTCGCAGGATCCGTCTTCCGAGGCTGACCACTGTTCGCTCGTCGCAAACGTTCCCCGCCGTTCTCTCCACTCCCGCCTCTTCTGTTCTCTCATTCGCCCAAGGAAGCGGCACCGATCAAGCCATCATCGTCGCCATGTCCTGCCAAGGCGGCACAGGCGGTCCGGACATTCATTCCGTCCTTTCGCGCAACGCTGACGGCGAACTCGTCGAGCTAAATATCCCCGACCCCGATCCCAAGATTTACGACAACCTCTTCGGCAACCGCAATTCTGATCTCGCGGCAGAAAATGGCCTTCTCGTCGCCACTTTCTCAGACGACCCCGACCGCGACAACACTCCACTCACCATCAAGTACAAATGGAACAGCAAAGAATTCGTCATCGTCTCTATCGAGAAAACCGGAATCTATCCCACCAGCTACGATTGCAGTGCCAAAACCGTCACCGAAGTCGAAAACGTCATCTGCCACGTCGATTCTCTTGCTGCACTCGACGTGCGCCTGAGCACTCTGTATAAATCGCGACTAGCCAAGCTCACCGGCCCCGAACGCGAAGCCCTCCGTGCAGAACAACGCCAATGGCTCTCCGTTCGCGAAAAAACTTGCTCCATCTACAAAGGCTGGCTCAGCTGTCTCTCCGACTACTACCAAAACCGCATCGACGTGCTCAAAAAGCGCGCTGAAAATCCTGCCCCAGCGAAGGTCCCCAACCCGGCCTGAACCTGACGCAGCGGACCGCATAAATTGCGAAGCCCTCGACGAAGGTCAACAATCGTCGGGGGCCTTCCCTTCCATGGAGTGCGGCAGCTCTGCTGCCGCTTTCTCCTTTGGCTGACACCACTCTATCCTTCTAGGCTCACTAGATCGCCGAATGTTGCAATGGCCTCACGACCTGCCGCCCTGCCTGCGACGCAATCTTCCACTTCCGCGCCTGCGCGATACAGATCACATGCAGCATCATAAACAGCGGCACAAAAAAAGTCGGAATCAAGCTCAATGGCAGCACCGTCATCGCCACCATCGACGCTCCATGCGGATCAAGCAAACGCGCCGTCGTGCCTAGGCTCACCGCCGTAACCAGGTCCAATATTCCAAGCGCCTGCCAAAAAATGAACATCCCGCGATGCGCCGGCTCCGCCAGCTTCCATGCCGCGAATCCCGCGGTAACTCCTATAAACATGTCCCCATATCCCGCCGGCCACGCGAAAATCGCCGGCAATACATTTCGCGCCTGCAATAAAAGAAATGTGAATCCCATGACTCTCCACACCTGCACGGAAGTCAGAAGTTTCGGGGCCAACGATAATGCAAAGTTGCGAAATCCTTCCGACGCTGCAAACCACAACGAAAACACAATCAGAGGAACCACCGCTGCCACCGCAACGCCAACTCCAAACTGTGCCAATGGGTTCAGGAACAAATGTGCCGCCGAAGCCCAGAAAACTGCGATAAACCATACCGCGAGTAACCCAACCGTGATTTTTCCATACTTGCTCATAACGAACCTCCTTGTGTCCTACTGATTTCTGTCACGTGATGCGTGAGCTGCAAGAGACTCCCCCACTTCTGCTTTCCCAACTTCCCACGAAGCCGCGATTGCACCTTCTCCCAAACAGGGATTGCCCGCTTGAGCTTCGCCTCCCCTGCAGGAGACAACCGGATCCGCCGCTCGCGTCGGTCCTCGCCGCGCTGCTCCGCAATCCAGCCTTTCCGTGTCATGATCGCCAGCGTCCGTGTAAGGCTAGTGCTGTCCATCGCCAGCATCACCCCTAGTTGTCCCTGCGACACTTCCCCCGCTCGTGACAACACCTGCAGGATGGTCATCTGCGTCGCACGCAACCCCAAAGGCCGAAGAGTCTCCTCATACATCTGCGTAAGCGCCCGCGCGGTCCTGCGAAAGCTCCCGCACATACACGGCAACTCGGGGATGAATGATTGGTCCATACGAGATAGATGCATATACATCTATCTTGGTTACACGGGCCAGAAGTCCGGTTTTGAGAAGCTGCCTTCGAACTTAGCCACATGCGCTGGGACGTGTATGCCAGTATTCAAAATCTGAACTAGTTTGTGCCAGTCCTGCTTTCCTTCAAGTTCGAAGCCAGCCATACTAGCGGCGTCGGCCATGCGGGAACACTTTCGCTTTTCCAATCTCCGCGAGCTACTCGCGAAGGCCAATGAAGAAAAATCCGGCGATCAGCTCGCCGGAATCGCGGCTTCCTCGGAGCGTGAGCGGGTCGCTGCAAAGAGAGCTCTGGCTGAGTTGCCGCTTACGGAACTGCTCAACAACCCGTTGATTCCTCCAGAAACGGACGAAGTCTCCCGCCTCATTCTCGAAGCCCACGATTCCTCCGCCTTCGCGCCGGTTCGCCAGATGACTGTCGGCGAGTTTCGCGAATTCATTCTCGACAGTCAAACCACTGAAGCGGATTTGAAGTCTCTCAAGTGGGGTATCACGCCCGAAATGGCGGCAGCCGTAGCAAAGCTGATGGGCAACAAGGACTTGGTGCTTGCGGCGTCCAAGATTCGCAACGTTACGCGCTGTCGAAACACGCTCGGTGAGCGCGGCGTACTCGGCATTCGCTTACAGCCAAACCATCCATCGGATGACGTTGGCGGCATATTGCTGGCTGCGTTCGATGGCCTGCTATACGGTTGCGGGGACGCCGTCATCGGAGTGAATCCGGCCACGGATTCGGTCGCGAGTGTTGCGGCTATTCTCGGAGCGCTCGATCGACTGATTACGGAGTTCGCCATTCCTACTCAGGCTTGTTGCCTCGCGCATATCACAACTCAGTTGGCGTGTCTGGATCGCGGCGCGCCAATCGATTTGCTCTTTCAATCTGTCGCCGGCACCCAGGCCGCGAACACCAGCTTTGGTGTCACTCTTTCCATGTTGAGAGAAGCCCGCGAACGTGTCCTCGAACATCACAAAGCGCGCAATGTTCCTTGGGCGGGCGACAACGTGATGTATTTCGAGACCGGTCAGGGCAGCGCTCTTTCCGCGGAAGCACATCACGGAATCGACCAGTTAACGCTGGAAGCGCGCGCCTACGGAGTCGCTCGCGCTTTCGATCCGTTCCTTGTGAACAGTGTGGTGGGCTTCATCGGACCGGAATACCTATACGACGAACGGCAGATCATTCGCGCCGGACTCGAGGATCACTTCATGGGCAAATTGCTGGGGCTACCGATGGGATGTGACGTCTGCTACACCAATCACGCCGTCGCCGATCAGAACTCCGCCGACAATCTGATGCTCTTGCTGGCCGCCGCGGGGTGTAACTACTTCATGGGCGTACCCGGTACCGACGACATCATGCTCAACTACCAGTCCACCAGCTTTCATGACGCCCTCGCAGTTCGCAAGATATATGGCCTGCGTCCTGCGCCGGAGTTCCTCGAGTGGCTTGAGCGCACCGGTATCTACCGGGACGGCCAACCGATGGCGCTCGACGCCGGCAACCGGCAGAAACTTTTGCGCGGACTTGAAGGTTTGTTACCGGCCTCGGCTTCGCCGGCCTGATTTAAAACATGGGCGACGATCACAGCCTTTTCCCACAGCCTGCATGGCCAGAAATTGTCCGGAAGATTCGGGCGCGTACGGCGGCGCGCATTTTTGTAGAGCGTGGAGCCTCTTACACCACGCAGATGGAACTGGAGCTTCGCGCCGCCCACGCCAGTGCGGTCGACGCCGTGTGGGCCGAATTCGACTTGCAGAAAGATTTCCCGCCTGATTTCGTTGTGCAGTGGAAATTGTTCCAGGTTTCGAGTCAGGCCGGATCGAAATCGCAGTTTTTGCTGCGTCCTGATCTTGGCCGCAAACTCAACGATGCCGGGAAGACTCTCATAGCGCAGAACTGTCTGAAAGCGCCCGACTTCCAGATCGTGATCGGAGATGGACTATCTGGATCCGCACTTTCAGAGCAGGTGCCAGCGCTGTTTCCGCTTCTGCAGCAACGCGCTCGTGCAAATGGGTGGTCGATAGGCATGAGTTTCGTCGTGCGCTATTGCCGTGTCGGCATTATGAACGAAATCGGAGATCTGCTCTCGCCGCGTGTGATTGTGTTGTTGATCGGTGAGCGTCCGGGCCTGGCCACTGCGGCTAGTCTTTCCGCGTACATGGCCTACTGCCCCATCTCCGGCCGCACCGACGCGGATAGAAATCTTATATCCAACATTCACGCTCGCGGCATTCGCGTTGAAGAAGCAGCAGATCGCATCGCAGATCTGGCATCGCGCATGATGACATTGAAACGAAGCGGCACGACTCTCAAGCAAGAGACGGAACGGTTGTTGTACTAAGTTGGAGTCGCCTTCTTCGAAATCCAGGCTTACACAAAACACATCCACAACCCATTTAGACTCGGCACTTACGGAAAAGCAGGACTGGGCCAGGGCCAACTGGGCTCGGATCTTTGCTCTCTCCACGTCTCGCCTTCCCGTCGCTCATAGTATGCTGAGAACAGCACAATGAACCGCGTCTACCTCGATTACAACGCCACAACGCCCGTCGACCCGCAAGTCCTAGACGCTATGCTTCCCCATTTCTCCGCGGACTTCGCTAACGCCTCCTCCATCCACACCCCAGGCCAGCGCGCCCGCGCCGCCGTCGAAACCGCCCGTGAACAAGTCGCCGCTCTCATCGGCGCTCGCCCCCAAGAAATTGTCTTCACCAGCGGCGGCACCGAATCTGACAACCATGCCATCTTCGGCGTCATCAATTCCTTGGTGGCGCAGCCAATCCTGGCTGTGCACTCTTCCTCACCCACAACGCCACACATCATCACCACCACCATCGAACACGAAGCCGTCCTAAACGCTTGCCAAGCCGCAGAAAAGCAAGGAGTCAGCGTCACGTATCTGCCGGTCGATCATGAAGGCCGAGTCGATCCCGAATCCGTCTGCCAAGCTATCCGCCCCGAAACCTCTCTCATCACAATCATGCACGCCAACAACGAACTCGGCACCGTGCAGCCGCTCGAAGAAATCGGCCGCATTGCCAAAGAACACAAAATTTACTTCCACACGGACGCCGTTCAGTCCGCCGGGAAAATTCCGATTGATGTGAATGCCCTAAACATCGATCTGCTTTCTCTTTCTGGCCACAAACTCTACGCGCCCAAAGGTGTGGGTGCTCTCTACATTCGCAGCCGCACACGCGTCAACCAGCTCCTGTACGGAGGCCATCATCAGCGCGGCGCGCGTCCCGGCACTGAAAACGTCGCCGGAATCGTAGGCCTCGGCAAAGCCGCGGAAATCGCGCGCAATTCCTCCTCGAGCGACGCCCAAGTAGTCTCGGCATTACGAGACCAACTCGAACGCGGCTTGCTCGAGCGCATCTTGCAAACGCGAGTGAACAGCGGCCACGCACCGCGCACTCCGAATACTACGAACATCCAGTTCGCGGGGATCGACGGCGAAGCCCTGGTCATCGCGCTGGACCTGAAAGGACTCGCGTGCTCAGTAGGCGCGGCCTGTTCCTCGGGAGCCGTCGAGCCATCGCACGTCCTGACCGCCATTGGTCTCTCGCAAGAAGAAGCCAAGTCCAGCCTCCGTTTCAGCCTCGGCCGCCACACCACGCAATCCGAAATCGAGTTCGCGCTAGATGCAATCCCGGCCACCGTCGCACAACTCCGCGCGCTATCGCCGACCTATCGCAAAGAGGTAGCCGCCCAGTAGGGGCATGGCACGCCGTGCCCGTCTTTCGCGATACAATAAACAGTTCATGCAATCGACTACCGAATTCGACACTCTGCCAGAGCGTGCAGAAACCCAACGCGGCTTGGTCGTTATCGCCATGTCCGGCGGCGTCGACTCCTCGACGGTTGCCGCTGTCCTCCAGGAACAAGGCCGCCCTATCGTCGGCCTCACCATGCAGCTCTGGAATCAGCGCCGCCTGCCCGAACTCCAAGGCGACGGCCCCAAGCAACACCGTTGCTGCTCGCTCGACGACGTCTATGATGCCAAGCGCGTCGCACAGCACCTGAATTTTCCGCACTACGTTGTGAACTTCGAGCAGCAGTTCGAGCAACGCGTCGTGCGCCCCTTCGTCGATCAATATCTTGCCGGCCGCACTCCGATTGCCTGCACCAACTGCAACACGGACGTGAAGTTCGAGCCGCTTCTGCGCATGGCGCGCCAGATTGGTGCCGAGCGTTTGGCCACAGGCCATTACGCACGCATCCGCCGCAACGAACAAACCGCACGATGGGAACTCTTACGTGCGCGCGATGAAAGCAAAGACCAATCCTATTTTCTCTGGGGACTTTCCCAAGACCAACTCTCGAGCAGCGAGTTTCCGCTAGGCGAATTAACCAAAGACGAAGTTCGCGAGCTCGCGCGCCGTACCAATCTTCCCGTAGCAGAGAAGCCGGAGAGCATGGAGCTCTGTTTCGTTCCAGCCGGCGACTACGTTCAGTTCATCCAAGCCTATTCAAGAGACGCGGGAATCTCGCTGTCGCAAGCGGAAGGCGAAATTGTCACAGAAGATGGCGTTGTAGTTGGCCATCACAACGGCGTACACAACTTCACAATTGGCCAGCGCAAGGGTCTTGGCTTTTCCGCGGGCAAACCGCTCTACGTTCTCGCCATCGATACGCAGAAAAATCGCGTGGTCGTTGGCGATGACGATGCCCTGCGCACAACATCCTTTGAAGTGAATGATGTGAACTGGGTTTCCATCGAACAACCTTCAGGGCCGATTCGCGCCACCGTTAAGATCCGGCACAAACACGAGCCAGCGCCAGCAATTGTTGAACCTTTAGATGATTCCCGCGCACGAATTATTTTCGATGCGCCACAGCGCGCCATAACTCCAGGCCAAGGCGCAGTCTTCTACGACGGTGACCGCGTTCTCGGCGGCGCCTGGATTAAATAGACGATTCCTGGCTGACACTCTGGGCAGGCGAGTCGACAGAACGAAGTGAAGAAACACCCAAAAAGCGGAACCCCGACAAAGGTCCGCAAAAAAGAACCGCCATCAAAGGAAGAGGAGTTTCGAGTTTCCGCTGCGAGCTGTCAGCCTTCAAATAAACAGCTCTTCTTCCTGCTCGAGCGGTTCGTCAGGCCGGCGCCGCCCGCGCCGTGACCGCAGCAGATCGATCCCCACTTTGATTCCCTGAAGAAGCGCGGAAGCCTTCTGCATCGGCCGCCAAACCGTACTCTTGAATTGAGTTCCAGCATCTTCCACGGTTTCGAGCGCGCCCGTCAGAATCCGGTCAGCGTGGTTCAACTGCCCACGCAGGCGGTCCGTGGCATCGGTGAGCACGCGGTCCATTTTCTGGGCCTGCCCACGAGCCAAGTAAACGACGTGCGCCGCATCTGCAACCATGTTTGAAATTTTCGGCTGCGTGTCATCGAGAAGAATTTGCGCACGCGTCAAAATCGGACCAACACGCGTGTGCAAATCGGTAACGAGCCCGTTTACTTTTTTGTTGGTTTGCCGAAATTCAATAAACAAAGCAATCAGCATTACGCCCTGGACCACGAGGGCGATCGACGCGACAATGCTGAAAATCATCAGCCAAATATCCATACTCGCCCCATGCGTCCTCTCAGGAGGACGAAATCAAATTGTGCCAAACTTCCCGCGCCGAACTTTAGCCGCTTCCGTTTTTCAACGCTTCAATACACCACAGGTTCAGTTACTCAAAGCTTCGCGATGTCCCTGTTTCAAAACGCCGTGGCTTTAGGACTTCGAAGCTTCACGACGATAGGCCTCGCGCGCGCCTTCGACGGCCGCGGAAATCGAATCCTTGCCGCGCGTTGCCGCATCTTTGCTGCGCTCGATTAGGTCGTCAGCACGCTCGCGAAGCTCTTTGGCTTTGCGCTGCGCGAAGTCGCGACCCTCATCGGCTTTTTGAGAAAGAAATTCACGCGTCTCTTCGCCAGACTTAGGCGCAAACAAAATTCCCACCAGCGCGCCCACGCCCAGACCAACGAGAAAATAAGTGACCTTGGAACCTACATTGTCCGCCATGAGAACCTCCTGAA
Organism: uncultured Acidobacteriota bacterium; assembly: GCA_963730495.1. Classification (GTDB taxonomy): domain Bacteria; phylum Acidobacteriota; class Terriglobia; order Acidiferrales; family UBA7541; genus Acidiferrum. The sequence goes on from CAVSSD010000020.1 coordinate 109,231, forward strand.
AAACCGTAACATAGCGGCACGCAGCGCGCAATATAGGCTAACCAGTGTGTGTTACTTAGTCTGGTTATCGTCGCGATTATCGAGAGATTGCAGTGCGCCGAGTTGTTCGAAGAGTTTTTCCGCGGTCTTGCGCGGGATCACCTGCCCCACTTTTTCCAACCCGGCTCGGCGCACATTGATGACACTGCCAAACTCCCGCAAGAGTTTTTGCGCCGTACGCGGGCCCACGCCTGGAATGCCGGTTAGCGCGGATTTAGTCTGGCGTTTGGCGCGGCGCTGGCGGTGGAACGTGACGGCAAAACGATGCGTCTCGTCTCGGATTTGCTGGATGAGATGGAGGACCGGTGAGTGATGTTCGAGAACAATCGGTTCGTCTTCTTGCCCAAAGACGTACAGAATTTCTTCTTTTTTCGCGATGCTGGCGAGAGGCTGATTGATGATTTGCAGCGAATCGAGCGCTTGCGCTGCGGCGTGGAGTTGGCCGATGCCTCCGTCAATGAGGATCAGACTCGGTAGAGGTTTTTTTTCTTCCTGGAGGCGGCGATAGCGGCGGGTTACTGCTTCGCGCATGCTGGCGAAGTCATCGTTCTTCCAAATTGGTAATGCTGCGCCAGGCAGCGTAGAGATGGGCGAGGCATTACTGGAATCTCTACTGGGGCCCTCGTCTCCACGGATGATGAATTTCCTGTAGTCCGATTTTTTCATGTGCCCGTTTTCCCAAACGACCATCGAGGCGACAGTGTCCGTTCCCTGAATATGGGAAATATCGAAGCTTTCGATGCGATGCGGCTCTTCGGCAAGATTCAAAGCGTTTTGTAGGGCTTCGCCTATAGCTTTCGAACTCGGTTTCAGCACGCGGAAGCGCTGTTCGAACGAGTGTTTTGCGTTGCTTTCGACGAGGTCCAGGAACGAGCGCTTGCTACCGCGCTGTGGCGTGAAGATTTCTACTTTGTGCCCGGCGCGCTCGGCGAGCGTTTCCTCGAGAAGTTCGCGATCTTCGAAATCGATGGGCACATGAATTGCTTTCGGCAAATAATCCGCTTCCAAATAAAGCTGCTTGAGAAGCGACGGAACAAATTCCTGCGGGTCGAACTCTTCGAGGTCTTCCCAATAAAATTCGCGGCGGTCGACAACGCGTCCGCCGCGCAAGTGAAATAGATTTGCCGCGACGAGCGGCCGTTCAGCGTAGTACGCGAGCACGTCGGTGTCATCGCCCTGGGCCGACGCGATGCGCTGGCGTTCCTCGATATCTTCAAGCGTGCGGAGCAAATCGCGATAGGCAGCCGCTTGTTCGAATTGTTCTTTTTCAGCGGCGGCCATCATGCGCGCTTCGAGACTTTTAATTAGGTCGTGGCGGCGGCCTTCGAGGAATAAGCGGACGTCACGGGCAGCCTCTGCATAGCGCTCGTCCGTGGTGAGCCCCGTGACACAAGGACCAAGGCAACGATGAATGTAGTACTGCAAACACGGCCGCGGATGGTTGCGCGTGAGATCGACGGTGCAGCTCGGGACGAGGAAGCGTTTATGAACGAAATGGAGAATACGGCGCGCGAGTCCGGCGGGAAAGTAGGGGCCGAAATAGAGCGAACCATCTTTTTTGATGCGCCGCGTGAAATAAACGCGAGGATATTTCTCAGCAGCAGTAAATTTGATGTAAGGGTAGGTCTTGTCGTCCCGCAGCATGACGTTGAACTTGGGACGATATTGCTTGATGAGATTGTGTTCGAGAGCGAGAGCTTCACGTTCGTTGCCAACCAGGATGGTTTCGAGGTCCGCAATCTCGCGCGCGAGCGAACCGGTTTTTGCGTTCACCCAGCTCGATTCTAGAAAATACGAACGCACGCGGCTGCGCAGCGAAGCGGCTTTACCGACATATAACACATTGCCGCCAGCGTCCTTGAACAGGTAGACGCCAGGGCTTTCGGGAAGGAGCGCGGCTATTTCTCGGGGTTCCATGGGAGTGCGGCGCAGAATTTATGCTTAAGCGCTAACTTCCATCATACTAGAATTGTAAAGTGTGACTGGTGACTGGTGATTCGTGACTGGTGGAAGATGGGAGTTGGCAACATGCTTGGCGAGCGGACGCATCCAACGAACAGCATGAAAAAAGTCACGCGAAACGCTCTAAACACAACGCTGCTCGCTTTCGTGATCCTTGCAATGCCTGCGCGCAATTTTACCCAGGACCCGCCACCGCCTCCGCCAGATCCGGCCGACAAGCCGGCCGCACCGCCGGAGAAACCTAAGTTCCCTAAGCCAACCCCGGACAATGGGACGCAGAATGCGCCGGATCAACCTACTTGGGACCCATTGCGCGCGGAAAAAGACATGCAGGTGGGCGAATATTACATGCACAAAGGGGATCTAGACGCGGCCATGGATCGCTTCGAAGACGCCGCATTGGCCAAGCCCGGCTACGCACTTCCCTACCGCTATTTGGGCGAAGCACAAGAGAAAAAAGGCATGAAGAAAAGGGCCATCCAGTCCTACAAGCGTTATCTGGATCTGTATCCAAAGGCGGAAGACAAAGACAAAATCCAGAAAAGGATCGACAAGCTGTACAAGGACGTGGAGAAAGAAAGAAGTCGTTGAGCTAGCCCGTTACTGCAAGTTGCGCGGGCTATTCGATTGCGAAAACCGCCGACGTCAACAGCTTTATGCCCTTTGGCTTTGCATGGCAATCCAGATCTGGAAAAGAACCGTGCCAGTAGTTGAGTCGGAGTCGCATCCTTCCCGAATCATTCAGACGGAAGGGGAAACCCATCGACTCCCCGGCCTGCAGCACTATGGGGCCCCTGTTGCTGCCGACAGCGGGGCCGATCAGGAGAGTACTCCATTTACCATCGTCATTCCGCTGCACCCAGAAGGGGGATGGTGTGCTTTCGATCTCCCCTTCTTTCATGGATGTTTGTCCGAACTCCACGCAGAAAGTGACTTCGTACCTGCCCGTGTTTTCAACCTTGGCAGGAATCTCCTCACCCACTCTGTACGGCTGTGCCGGAATAGTGATTTTCACCTGCGCATTTGCGGCGGTGGTTAGAATCAGACAAAACCAAAGCGAGGACAGAACCAGCCGTTTCATTCGGGCAGTATAAGCCAAAGCGCCTTGTGACAAGTGTGCATATCGTGATCGAAAATCGGCATCATCCTACGAACTCAGCGAGCCATGTGGTCGAGGATACGGCGGGCGCGGGCGAAATCGGCATAGAGTTTTTCTTCGGCGCGGAATTCGGGGGAATGGGAAACGAGGCTGCAGCCGGAACGGCGCGTCGGGTGTTTGACGTGGAGCATTTCGTGGTAGAGGACGTATTCAACAGCGACTCGCGGGACGCCGGGATGATCCATGCGGCGATTTAGCAAAATTTGATGGGGGCCAGGGTCGTAGCAGCCAAACTGGCGGCGCCAGCTTCGTATACTCCAGCCAATGTGTGGGCGTTGCAAATTTCCAGAAAAATATTTCTCGTTTAATTGCTCAAACATTTTTTCGAGGTCGAAGTGTCGGCCGCGCGGGCCAGTGGAGGCAAGACGAACGCGGCCCCGTCGCATGCGGCTGATGCGGCCGCGCGTACGATTAGACCGTGCGTAGTTCAAATAGGGCTCGACTAACGCGCGGGCTGCTTTGCGTCGATAGACGCGTGAGAGCAGTAAGGCGGCGGCGCCTTCCAAAACCGGAAGAGGAGCCCGCTGCAGCAAATCCGAGAAACGCACGAACACTACATCTTCACGCCTACGAATTGTGAGCACGAGGCTGGCGTAGGGATAGAAATCCACTCGGAAGCGCGGCGGGCGGCCATCGCAACCGAGCCTGGTGAAAACGCGCTGAAATAGCGCAGCGCCACCCGGGACCGGAGAACTCGTGCGCCGCGACGGCTTGCGCTTCTTTTTCGTGGCAGTTTTCTTCGCAATCCCACGTGCCGTGCGGCGGGGTGTGGGAGTATCGGGGGATAACATAGCGCGCCGAGAGGGAGCGGTAAACCCCTCCCCTTCAGAGGGGGCGCGAGGTGCTAGTTGGATCTGTGGCGCAGCATCCATCCCCAAGCTAAGTTGCAGCGGTGGGGCCACCTGCTTCGCCGGAATTAATTCTCTTGCAGCGTTCATTTCTTCCGCCGCACGGGAGGCGGTGCAACGTTCTTCTTGGCCGCGTCAGCTTCTTTGGCGGCGTCGCGGGTGCCTTCCAAAGCGTCGTCGAGATTGTCCTTATAGAGTTCGGCATCGGCTGCATCAGTGGGAATCTTTTGCAAAATGGCGAGAAAATCCTTGGTGCGCGAAGCCATCAGGTCGATGCCTTTGCGAATATTTTGCTGCTTCTCGATCCCCAGTTGGATGAGGTCCGCGGCATCATCGACACAGCCGACGTAGGCGTTCAAAAGAGAATTGACCATCTCCACATGCCGATTGTCCGAGGGATGTTCCAATTCGTACTGAAGCTTTTTGATGCGGTCATCCGCAAAAGACAGGAATAGCGTGATCCTCTCGTTGGGCGTATCGGCCTCGCGGATCTTGTCAGCTTCAAGGGAGGAAAGATAATCCTTCTGCGTCTGAGCGTTGCCACGAACGGCCAGGGCGCCGCAAACAATTGCTACAGACAGAAATAAAACGCAGTGACGTAGTTTCATGGGTGCACTTCCGAATCGGGAGGACCGCCTGCCGGGGCCGCGGGAACCGCCGGCTTATTCTCGTGCCTTCTCGGAAAGAGGAACCTCAACAATTCATCGTCGAAGGTCAGGAGATCTGTACGAACCAGCTGCAGCGGGGGCTTATACTCCGCGGGCGCTACGAGCAGAAGTTCGTCAATCTGGCGCAAACCCTTTTGTACGTGCATTTCGAGCTGCCGGTAACCATTGGAATGGCGCTCGGCGTCAGGTTTTTCTCTTTCCAATACCTGCGATGCGGCGCGCACGTTATCCCTATACTTCTCCATGATCAGGCCGACGGCGACGTAATCGCCAGACTTCTCCGCGCGACTGGCTTCCTCGAATTCGGCGTCACCGAGCTTTTGCAGCATTCTTGCTTTGTGCACTCCATTCGTTTCGCTGTCGAAGTGCGCTTGAAGTTCGCTCAGCTTGTCTGCGGCGACCACAACGGCGCACAACATCGCCATCACGATTGGCAATGCAACGCGTTGCGCTGCCCGGGGCCCCATGCGATTACCTTTTCTGCTCCAGCATACGACGCAAGACCTTGCTGCGCTGCTGCGCTTGCCAGACCTGGTCGGGATTCTTGTCCTGGTCCAGCGCGAGAAATTTCTCGTAAGCTTCGAGCGCAGGCTTGGGCTGGTTGAGTTTATCGTAGCAGAGAGCGCGGATAAACCACTCGCCTGCCCCGGGAGCTTCCACCTTAGCGATCAAGTCCTGCGTGGCTAGTGTGGCTGTAAAGTTTCCGCCGAGATAGTAAGTGGTCCTAAGGTCTTTCCAATAGACGAGATTGTCTTTGTCGAGCTGGAGCGCGGCTTTTAGTTCCTTTTCGGCAGAGGCGAAATCGCGCTTCTGAAGATATATGCGGCCTAAACCACCGTGAAGCTCGGCGTCGTTGGGAGTAATGGCGAGGGCTTTGCGAAGTGTAACGATGGAATCGTCCCATTTTTTCTGGGCAATTTGAATATCGGCACGGGAACGTAGCGAATCGAGAGTGGGCGGCTTGCCCGCGTCGGCACGCTCGAGTTCCGCGAGAGCGGCGTCGTATTGCTTTTGCTCGATGAGGAGATGGATCGTGCGAGATTCCGCGCCCGGAGTATTCGGTTGGACGGCGAGATAATCACGATAGGCCGCGGCAGCTTCGGGTTTCCTTTGCGCATCCAGAGTTTGCGCCAGGCCAAGGAGCGCTTGCGGAGATTTCGGCTCGATTTCGAGCGCGGCGCGGAATTTGGTTTCGGCGTCGGAATAGCGTTTTAGCCCGACGTAGAGATTGCCAAGGTGAATGACGGTTTCTACGTCGCGGGGATCAAGTCGCAGGGCGGCTTCGTAAGACTCGACGGCGCCGGAAATATCGCCGGAGCGCTCCAGTGCGTGGCCGAGCAGGAATCGCGGGCGGCTTTGCGCGGGGAGGAGATCCACTGCTCGGCGAAGTGGCGCGACAGCTGCTGCGGGATCTTTTTCCGATAGCAGGATGCCTAGATTGAGAAAGGCTTCGGACATTTTGGGATCGAGCGACGTAGCTCGCTCGTATTCCGCGCGGGCTTCATCGGGGTGCTTTAGCGCAGTGTAGGCATACGCGAGTTGAAAGTGCGCCCAGGCAATTTCGGGTTTTTCGGCTATGAACTTTTGGAGCGGAGTGAGGGCGGCTTCGAATTGATTGGCATCGATGTCCTTTTGGGCTTCGTCGAGGAGATCGTTCAGAGGATTCGCTAGCTTTTGCGTGCGGCTTTGGGATTGATGGGGGGGAGATTTTTGTTGCGATGACGATTGTATACCGAGAGAGGAGGCAGACGCGAAGACGGGCACCGCGTGTTTACCCTGAGCCTCGAAGGGCCGTGCCCCTACGATTAGGATCGCGATGGCCGTATGTCTAACGAAACCTGGGAGATTCATTGTTCGGGCGGAGGATTTCCTGCGCCACTGGCGATTGTACCTGAAGGCATCGTGGACTTGGATGCGCCGTTCGTGGTGCGCTTTGCCTGGCCGTTTCCGTTGAGTACGCGCGCCAGAAAGCGACCAGTGTGGGAGTTTTGATTGCGGGCGACTTGTTCGGGGGTTCCCGTGGCGATGATTTTGCCGCCCTGATCGCCACCCTCGGGTCCCATATCGATGAGCCAGTCGGCGGACTTGATTACGTCTAGATTGTGCTCGATGACGAGAAGCGAGGCGCCGGATTCCAGAAGCTTGCGGAAGGCGGAAAGGAGTTTGGCGATGTCGTCAAAATGGAGGCCAGTGGTGGGCTCGTCGAGGATGTAGAGGATGCCCTGATTTTCAGTGCGCGCTAGATGCGCGGCGAGTTTCAGGCGCTGCGCTTCGCCGCCGGAAAGCGTGGTTGCAGATTGGCCCAGGCGGAGATAGCCGAGGCCAATTTCATTCAGGATGCGGAGTTTCGAGACGACTTTGGGTACTCCATTGAAAAAGACCAGCGCCTCGCGCGCGGTGAGCTGAAGAACTTCGTGGACATTTTTACCGCGATAGCGCACATCGAGGACGCTGGTTTTGAAACGCGTTCCGCGGCATTCTTCGCATACAAGCTCGACATCGGCCAGAAATTGCATTTCAACCGTGACCGTGCCATCACCCTGGCAGGTTTCGCACCGGCCTCCGGGAACGTTGAACGAAAAATGGCCGGCTGTAAACCCGCGGCGTTTGGCATCGGGCGAGGCGGCAAAAACTTCGCGAATGGCGTCGAAAGCCTTGAGATAGGTCGCGGGATTCGAGCGCGGCGTCCGGCCGATAGGAGATTGATCGACGATAACTACCTCGCGGATGTTCGCATCGCCTTCCAGACGGTCGCAGAACTCCTTGACGCTGCCGCCAGTGCGTTTTGCGGCCAAGGCGCGGTAGAGAACGTCGTGGACGAGCGTGGATTTGCCGGAACCGCTGACCCCAGTCACGACCGTGAGCGTGCCAAGCGGAATCATCAGGTCGATATTTTGGAGGTTGTGCAGCGTTGCGCCGTAGAGGCGAAGAAATTTTCCGTTGGGCTTGTGGCGATTATTGGGAATGGGAATCGCGAGCTCACCGCTCAGGTAGCGGCCGGTGAGAGATTTTTGGTCCGCGAGCATCCCCTCGTAGTTGCCAGCAAAAAGCAGTTTGCCACCGAGTTCTCCCGCACCTGGGCCAAGATCAATCACATGATCGGCAGCGCGAATCGTATCCGGATCGTGTTCGACAACCAGCACCGTGTTGCCAAGATCGCGCAGGGATTTGAGGATGTCTATGAGGCGCTGAGTGTCCCGCGGGTGAAGGCCGATGGATGGCTCATCGAGGACATATAACGCGCCGACAAGATGCGATCCCAGCGAAGTGGCGAGTTGAATGCGCTGCGATTCCCCGCCAGAGAGAGTAGAGGTGAGCCGATCGAGCGTTAGATAATCGAGGCCCACCTCATCCAGAAATTGCAGGCGGCTGCGAATTTCTTCCAGGATTTTCTCGGCAACCTTGGATTGCAATTCCGAAAGCACAAGTGTGGAGAAGAAAGTACGTGCTTCTTTCACCGTGAGCTTGGTGATTTCGGTGATCGAGCGGCCCGCAACACGCACGGCGCGGGCTTCGGGTCGCAGGCGCGTGCCGCTGCACTCCGGGCACGTCGCGTAGCCGCGGTAACGGCTAAGAAAAACTCGGACATGCAATTTATATTTTTTCCGCTCCAGCCAATTGAAAAAGCCCTTCACGCCCTCGAAATCGTTTTCCGGATCGCCTTCGAGAACCAGCCGGCGCTCCTCTGCCGTGAGTTGGCGCCACGGAATATTGAGCGGGATTCCGCGCCCGCGGGCCCACTTCTTCACATCTTGAAAAAGCGCGCGGAAACGCGGCTTGGTCCAAGGTTCAATAGCGCCTTCATCCAGCGACTTACTCGAATCAGGCACGACGAGGTTCAGGTCAAAGTCAATCGTGTTGCCGAAACCCTGGCAGCGCGGGCACGCGCCGTAGGGATTGTTGAAAGAAAAAAGCCGGGGCTCGGGCTCTTGATAAAGCGTGCCGTCGCTTTTGCATTCGAACCGCTCGTTGAACGTAAGGCGTTCGGCGCGATTGCCCGCCGAGTCGGCGACGAATTCGAGAATAGCTTCCCCGCCGCCCTCGCGATAGCAAATTTCGACGGAATCGGTGAGACGCGAGCGCGATTCAGGATTCACCGACAAGCGGTCGACGAGGACGTACACGGGCTTCGAGAAATCAACATCGAGAAGGGTTTCCGGCGACGAAAATTCATGCACGCGCCCGTCTTGATAGAGACGGTTGAAGCCACGCTTTTGAATGTCGCCGAGAGCCTGCTTGAGCATCTCTTGTGGAGGCGCGGCAGATTTTTTCTTGGGAACCCGGCGCGCTCCGCCCGTCACAGCGGGCGCTTGAGGGATCCGGAGCGGATACATCACATAGAAGCGCCTGCCCGTGGCGAATGACAAGACCCGCGAGGCGATTCCCTCGGGGCTGTCGCGGCGGACTTCTGTGCCGCACTTGATGCAGTAAGTCTGTCCGCAACGCGCGAAAAGAAGCCGCAGGTAGTCGTAGATCTCCGTCGACGTAGCAACAGTCGAGCGCGGGTTGCGGGTGGAATTTTTCTGCCGAATGGCAACAGCAGGAGCGATGCCAGAGATTTCGTCAACGTCCGGTTTCTCCATCCGCTCAAGGAACTGGCGCGCATACGAGGAAAGAGATTCGACATACCGCCGCTGGCCCTCGGCATAAACAGTGTCAAACGCGAGCGAGGATTTGCCGGAGCCGCTCACGCCGGTAACAACGGTGATGGCGTTATGCGGAATCTCGACGGTAAGGTTCCTCAGATTGTGAACGCGGGCTCCGCGGACGCGGATAGCCTCTTGTTCGCTCAGCACGGGCGTGAGTTCTTTGGTGGCCAAGGGGAAGCTCAGACAGCACGCTCCGAACGTGCTGCGTAAACCCCTAATTATACGACCATGCGAAAAGAGGAGCAAACGCTGTGTTTGCCAAGCCTTTGCGAGGAAGCGACGGCGGAAGCTTCCAGCCGCCTTTACTGAAACTACGGTTCTTGCGAAAGCGTGATAGTGCCAACGCCGCCTGCGACCTTAAGGTGAACGGTTACGGGCGACTTGCCGTAGAGCTCGTTAGTGTATTCGTCGCCGTCATGTTTGAGTCCGTGCGCACTGATCGTGCCTATTCCGCCGCTAGCGTTAACAATGACTCCGACATTCTTCGGCAGGCGAATCTTGGCTTCTCCGACGCCACCTTCGATATCGGCGATGAGATCGGACTTGCGATCGCCGGTGAGATCGACATCGACCTGTCCCGCACCCATGTCCAGATTGAGGCGGGTCACATCAATGTCGCGCAACCGCAGATTGCCGCGGCCGGCGCCCATATCAATCTTGATTTCGAGAGGAATGTCATTGGCAAAATGCAGCGTCCAGTGGTTGTCGGTAGTCGTGCGGATGTGGCTCTCGGAATCATCCTGAGAAATTCGCAAGTCGCCAACGGTACCGGAGACAGAATAATCTACCCTGGGCGTGCCGGAGGATGAGCGATAGTCAAAATCAGACTCGAGCAAATGGCTGGAGCCACCGCTCAAGTTCAATTCGCCTGCCCCCAATTCCAAAGTAGCGCGAACGCTCTTCGCATTTTGGCGGTCGATAGTGTGAGATTGATGTTGCATCGCATAGACGGTGCTGCCGCGCCAGTGATTAAATCTTTTTCCGTGCCACAGGAGAGCAACCAGGACGAGCACGAATAGGCACGTGCCTACGGTCGCCCCGAGGGAGCCACCGCCTGACGGCGCATCAGGATGCTGGCGACGTTGCCAGCTATCCCAAATTTTTCCCGCGCCGATGAAAATCAGGATGAGCGGCCAATACGTCCACAGTATTGGCCACGGATCAAACGAGGGATGCCAATTGCCGTACAGGACAATCGCGCCAACCGCAATCAAGAGGATCGGGAAGACCAGAGAAGCACGCCGGGGAGTGCCGTCTTGAACCATCACACACCTCTTCACCCTGTAGTACGCACGAATTGCGAAAAAAGTTCAGCAGTCGAGAAATAAACCGTCGGTTCCCGAGAATACTGGCCTTCCCAGAGATGGTCAACGTGTCCTAAGCACCGCTGCAAACCCTCAGGCGACTGCTCGCCTTTATGCTAAAGTGCGGCGGGACGCAACAAATTGGGCTAATGGAGATGCGAAAGGTTTAGCAGTGGCAACATTCGAACGCGTCATCTGGATTGTCCTGGATAGCGTCGGCATCGGCGAACTGCCCGACGCCGCGGATTATGGCGACGTGGGCCGCACCACACTGGGACACATTGCCGAGTCCCGCGCCCTGGCCTTGCCAAATCTCCTGCGACTGGGCCTTGCGAATATTGCGCCGCTTGCCCATCTCCCTCCAGCGTCCTCGCCGATAGGAGCATACGGAAAAGGTGCAACCCACTCGCCTGGAAAAGATACGACCACGGGACACTGGGAAATGGCAGGAGTCTGGCTGGACCAAGCATTCCCAACGTATCCCCACGGTTTTCCACGAGACGTAATTGCGGAATTTGAAAAGCAGATCGGTCGCGAAACGCTGGGGAACAAACCTGCCTCCGGCACGGAGATCATCAAGGAGCTCGGCGAAGAACACGTCCGAACCGGCAAGCCGATTGTCTACACGTCAGGCGACAGCGTTTTTCAGATTGCCGCGCATGAAGAGGTGATTCCAATCGCGGAACTCTATCGAATGTGCGAGATTGCGCGTAAATTGCTCGACGGGCCGAATCGCGTCGGGCGCGTCATCGCGCGTCCCTTTGCAGGAACGCCAGGACATTTCGCGCGCACAACCCGGCGCCACGATTACGCCGTTGATCCTCCCAAGCCCATGTTGCTGGATGTGCTCGCCGAGCGCGGCGTGCTGGTCTTTGGGATCGGGAAGATTCATGACATCTACAATGGGCGCGGTGTCGAGAAATACGTTACGACCACCGGCAATGCGGATGGCATGTTGAAACTTACCGAAGCCTTGAACGAGCGAAAGAACGGGCTGATTTTCTGTAACCTCGTGGATTTCGACATGCTCTTCGGTCACCGTAAAGACGTCGAAGGTTTCGCCCAATCTCTCCAAGAATTTGACCGCTTGCTTGAGCCATTATTGGAACGGATGCGCTCTTCCGATTTGCTGATCATCACTGCAGATCACGGCTGCGATCCAGATCCTCGCTGGCCAACTACTGACCATTCGCGCGAGTACGTTCCAATCCTGGCCTATTCCCCGCGCAGTCGCGCAGGCGTGAACCTTGGCATCCGGCAAACTTTGGCGGACATGGGCCAAACGATCGCCGATAACTTTGGCGGTAAAATTCCTCACGGAAAGAGCTTCTTGAGCGAGATCAGCCAGCATGCAACGACATCTGCTACTTAAAGGACGCTGTGTTTATTCTGGCGTGGTGGGGCCCCCATAGCGGGCACTGTCCGTACCGAGAAAGCATCCCCACTACGAGCCACAGGATGTTATTAGCACATGCTCCCAGACGTACTAACTAGCAGGAATTCGCTAGGAAGCTACCTATTTTCTTTCGGTTAGCGCATCATGACTTCCTAACGTAGTCGGTGCCAAACTAACAGCGCAGAGTGGAAGTGGTCTCTCGCGGAGGGAGCAAAGGTATGGATATGTTCAGAGGGAGCGGGCGGGGCGACGCCGAGTTCGAGATGAAGAGGGCCGCTCCATTTTTGAAGTTGGGCATCATTGCGGTTGGAGTGCTGCTCGTCTTATTGGTGATGGGGGTGTTTCTGCTTCGCGTGACGCGCATTGAACCAGGCCACGTGGGTGTACAGATCAATCTGGCGGGAAACCAACGCGGTGCCTCCGAAATTCCCGTGCGCACGGGATGGGTCGTGTATTCTCCGCTCAGCACGGAGATCATTGAATTCCCTACTTACGTTCAGACCGTGAAGTGGACAAAAGATGTGAATGAAGGCCATCCCATCAATGAAGAAATGGGTTTCAACTCGAAGGAAGGCATGGAGATTTTCGTTGACGTTTCGCTGTCTTACGCCATCGAGCCGACGAAAGTGCCGGATTTCTACGTGAAGTACCGCGTTTCAGACATGGATACTTTCACGCATGGCATCCTCCGCGACGTCGTGCGCAATTCGCTGAACGAGGTGGCCTCCACATACACGGTAGAAGACATCTACGGAGAGAAAAAAGCAGAGTTTCTGCGGAAGGTGGAGTCGAAGATCGAGGAGAAAATGACGCCCGTCGGTGTAAGCGTGCAGCAGTTCGGCTTCATCGGTGCTCCTCGGGTCCCCAGTGTGATTGCAACGGCGATCACAGCCAAGGCGCAGGCCATTCAAAAGGCGGAGCAGGCTACAAACGAACTGGCGACGACGCAGGCCGAAGCTGCGAAGAAAATCGCTGAAGCACAAGGTGACGCCAAGTCCTTGGTGACCCGCGCGCAGGGAGAAGCCGACGCGAACCGTATCCGGCAAAATTCCCTGACGCCCCAACTCCTCGAACTGCGCCGCATCGAAAATAGCCGCGCGTTGATCGATAAATGGAATGGCCAGTTGCCGACAGTTGAGGCAGGCCAAGGCAGTGGAATGATCCTGCAGCTCCCGAAACCGCAATAGCCGAAATCCGAGAGCGTCAATGAACACACCATTAGCGGGCTAATTGTCCGAGCAAACTGACGATGCAGCACACCCCCAACGCACCGTCGCGAATCGCGACAGTTGGGACAAAATTCCCTATGTCCTCGCAGCGTTACTCAACTAATTCGTCTGTCGAGACAGCAACATCTGGTCGTCAGAATGGGCTGCCGATGTCATTTGGGTTGTCTTGCGCCAATCCACTTCATTGACGTCGACTCCGCCCTTGCGACCCTGCGTGTCCACGAACATCAACAAGTCGCCGTCCCTCTGGTACTTGGTCACTTTATAAGTCTCGTTGGACTTCAGCACCAGGATCGTCAGTCTTTCAATTGCTTGTGTCTCGCCGGGTTGTGGGGCCGTGATCTGAACGACTCCGGCGTTACCGGTCATGGCCATCGGTTCGTTCGCGACTGTTTCGCTAGCCGTGGTCGTGTTCGGCTGCGCCGCCAACTGCATCGCGTTTGCCTGGGGCTTTGCGTTGTAAGAGTAAGAGGCCGGCCGCGAGGACGCGTACGGCGGACGGTCCGGATGCATCACGCTCTGAGGAAGAACGATGTCATCCATCAACCGCAATTCCAGCGGCTCTTCGCCCTTCAACGTCGGCCTCGGACCGCGGAACGGCAAGCTGATCACCTTCCAAGGCCACAGTGGCGGAATCATCCACTCGACGACGTCGCGTGTGGCATGCCCTTTGCCATCGATGTCACCTTGTTTGTCTACCTTGTATCCGCGAGCCTGGATCACCTTCGCAGGCAAGGGCAGGTCTCCATTCGGAAGGACCACCCGATCAAACGTAATCTTCAGGTAGCCTTTTCCGACGAAGTGTCCCGGATCCTTTTCTGCTTCGAGGTGTCCACCCAGCATGCTGCCTCTTGGGAACATGGGCTTGCCGAACTCCTGCATGGTTCTCAGGTGGCACAGCACAGGGTCCCCAACTGCAGCAGTTGCCGAAGAAAAATTCGGCTCGTCCAAAGTACATTGCAAAAGCGTACCTGCCGGAACGAGTTGATCCTGAGCGCGGATCACCGTTGCCGATACCAGTAGCGCCGTCGCACTCACCAAAGTGCCGATGAGTAGTTTCATGTCATCCTCCAGATTGTGGTTTTCGAAAAGAGGCTAGTGAAACTAGCCTCTTCCACCGGCAGGAACGCCCGAAAGTTTCCAACGGGACACACCCGGGCATCACCTCCGGTTGCGGGGAACCAACCCAGAGGTTTCTAAAAAGTCGCTTAGCAATTGCAAAATTCCGTTCACAAGAGAACTTCCCCGCGCGGCTCCGTTGCAGGCGGACATGTGATCTTGGCTTGCGGTCGACCGATGAGGCGAGGGTCCCCAGCAAATCCTGTGGAAAACGGCCGGCGCCATACGGCCATCCTATAGATATCAAAAGAAAGGAGTTGCTCACCCCAAGTGACGGGTCATAAGGGCCTTTTTCTGTCCTTTTCCATCCCAGGGGTTGGACAGCGGCCTATTCAATAGGTAATATGTGGTTGTCCGCCCTTCTCCCAACCCTAAGGAGTGTTATGAAACGCTTAGTTCCAATACCTAGTGGACTTGTCGACCACCTCAAGCGCGCTGGAGAGACCGGCATCGGCTATCAAGTTGTTTCCGTAGAACTCCGCGACGGCAGGTCGTACGATCAGGTCGTCACCAGCGAAGGCTGCATCATCCAAGTCCGTGGCTTCAAGGAAATTCCCTTTACACCCGAAGAAGTGGCATCGGTCAGCGTGAATCACAAGCGCTGGAATTTCCGAGGCGGCTCCGAAGTCCGCGCCAAGGCTCGGGCAGCGACCGCCTGATCCTGTAGCTTAGCTGTTGGATTTAAATCAAATTCCCCTGCGCTAACATCCCTGCGTATTGCAATACTCTAGTTAAATTCGAGGACGCCACAGTGTGTAATCGTGTGTAAATAAGTTGGTTTCGCAAAGACTTATCTCAGCCTAGCGAAGTAAGTGTTTGGGTGGGTCTATTTTCGCGCATAGGCCCGTCAATGCTTTTTCAGTTCCGCAGGCCAGTTGACCAGCATCGTGAGGGGCGATGAGTTGTTAGAGGCCAACGAATTGATGACGAACTTCCCGTCGGGGGTCACATCATATTGGGTGCTGACGAAAGTAGGCGCAATTATGCGCGTCTGAAATAATACGCGTGGAGCGCTCGCCGACTTCTTCTCTTCATCAAAAACGACGCTCATCAGCTTCCTGTCTGGCGCAATATACGTGATTTCCCGGCCGTTTCGGCTCCAGACCGCCTGTGTGCCACCGCCGCTCGATATCTGAATTCGTCCACCCGGACCAGGGAACGGCTGAACGACAATTTCAGCCAACCCCGTATAAGCGATCCATTTGCCGTCAGGAGAGAACCGCGCTTCTGCCCCGGGAGAGGCTATCTCTGAAACTTGGTGGTCGGCTGGCGAGTAGATCGATAGCGCCGGCCGCCGTTCTAGATTCAGGAACGAAATATGATCATCCGGCGAGCGGTCTAGATGCCGCATCCTCGCCCCTGTAACGAGGAGCCGTCGAGCGGAGGAACCATCCACAGGGACATCGTACATGTAGGCCGCGTTCCCCGCGCCCGTGACGTACGCAATCCTCTTACCGTCTCGCGACCAACTGGCCTCCTCCTCGCTTCCTCCATCGGTAACACGTGTCGAGATGTTTCGCTCCAAGTCATAAACCCGCAGAAAATACTTGCCGTTTCTCGCGTCGTCGGAGGAAACCAACAGTTTTCGCCCATCAGGTGACACTCTTGGATAGCCTAATCCTTCAGTTGTGATTTGACTCAGCTCCTTGCCCTCGCGGTCGAACCAAATTAGCCTGGAACTTGCGTCCGCCTCGGACTGGAAGACCAGCAATCCGTTCTGCGATGTCGAAAATCCTGAATGCAGGAATCCCGTATCCGTTAACAATTCTTGTTCAACAATCGGCTCTGCGGCACCGCTAAGTTCAAAACGCACGGGATCGAACGCCTGCGACATCAAGCTACGATCTCGGACAAAGAGCAAACGTCCGTAGGCAAAGGCCATGTTGCTAAGTATCTCGGTGGAAACCGGTCTCGACTCGTGGGAATCGAGCGAGCCGCCGTAGATCCCATTGCTCTGCCCATCGGCAGGCCCATTCCAGTCCACAAGGTACAAAAAATGATTGCCATCCGGCAGAAAGAAGGGCCAGCGGTGGGCCTCCCCGCTTCCCTCGCGAACCGTCTTTGTTACCGGTGTAGGTTCGCCGCCCCGGTCAACGACCTGGTACAGCGGTCCAATAATGTACGGAGCAAACACGATGATTCCTTCTCGGTTCCATGTGCCGCCACGTCCCGACTGAGCATTGCACAGTATTTTCACGTCGCCATTTTCCGGGTCGAGTACTCTTAATTTCCCGTTAGCAAAGAATCCCACTCGCCCGCTGTCCGGTGACCAGAAGGGATACGTCGCGCCGTCCGTGGCGCTGAACTCCTGTGCGTTGGCGACAGAGAGTGAGCGCACCCAGAGGGTGCTCTTTCCCTCTCGATCCAGTGCGACGAACGCGAGGCGCGCGCCGTCCGGAGACACAGCGAAATTGTGAGATTCATAGGACGAGCCGGCCGGCGGCAGCAGCGAGGATCGGACAACATGCGCCGCCTCCGGCACACGCCGGTTGTAGCTCCAAACTAGTACGGCAATTGCAAGCAGCAAGCCTGCTGCCCAGGCCAGGCGTTCCCAGTTCCGCCAGCGCGAAGGCGCCTTTTGGGACGGCTCCGCTTCGATGCTTCGCTCCTCGAGCGATTTCAGCTCAAGCTTCACGTCGTGTGCCGACTGCCATCGTTCCTGAGGATCTTTTGCCAAGCAACTGCGCACCAGGTGATCCAGCGCCGGCGGGCTTACCGGCTGCAGCTTTGAAATAGGGGTGGGCTCCGCGGTAAGAATCGCCGCGATCAGGCTGGCTTTCGACTTTCCCGAAAATGCAGGAACTCCCGTGGCCATTTCGTACAAAACCTCGCCAAAAGCAAAGAGGTCCGTTCGGGCGTCCACTTCTTTGCCTTCCAATTGTTCCGGCGCCATATAGCGAAACGTTCCAACTATCGTTCCCTCTTCCGTCAATTTTTCAGGTGATCCCGTCAGGGTCTTCAGGGTTTCTGCTTCTGACGTCCCAGTTACGTTCCATTTTGCCAGTCCGAAATCCAGGAGCTTAGCCCCCGACTTCGTTAGCATGATGTTCGAGGGCTTCAAATCTCGGTGAATGACGCAGCTGCGATGGGCTTTCTCAAGCGCTTCCGCAATCTCGATCCCATATCGCAGCAGTAGTTTCGTTGGCAGCGGCCCCTTTTCCAGCCTGCTCTCCAAAGTCTCTCCTTCGACATACTCCAGAACGAGATACTCAACTCCATCTTGATTCCCCACGTCATACAATGCGCAAATATTCGGGTGATTTAGTGAGGAAATCGTCCGCGCTTCGCGTTCGAATCGTTGCCGAATCTCTTCATCCAGGGGAACGTTCGCAGGAAGAACCTTTATCGCTACGTCGCGGCCGAGCCGTATATCCTTCGCGCGATACACTTCTCCCATACCGCCCGCGCCCAGCGGCGCGACGATCTCGTAGGGTCCTAATTTCGTGCCTGAAGCAAGCGCCATTGTTTATTGGAAGTATACAGATTCGGTAGCCAAGAGGACCGATAAGAGTACCGAAGTAGACGATGCTTCATCTGAATAAGCCGGAGCAGCCGATAAAGGCGCTAGACGAAATCTCGCGCGTTACCCCATTTCGCTTGGACGAAACGAAGGATGCTGCGTCCACTCGGGCGAATCAACCGAGATCCTAAATGTGGGTTAGTTCCCTGCCGCTGCGGAAGGACCGCTCGGTGCGTAGTACCCATTGCGGGTGCGGGCTACAAGCTTGCCCCGCCCGCGCGGCGGAATCACCTGCACGCTGACCGCGCGAAATGTTCCGTCTTTCCTGGTATTCGTCGGATAGTAGGCCAGTGTGTACTGGTTGCGAATATCGTGCGCGACCTGCTCGCAGATAGCGTGCACGTCATCGACGCTTTCCGGAAAAAACGCCAGGCCACCTGACGCTTCAGCAATGTGCTTCAGCGCTTTCATAGCGTTATTCTTGTCTTTTCGTTTTTCCTCGCCGAGCAGGCCGATCGTGTAAATCACTGTATCGGTCTTCTGAATTTCCCGGATCGTCTTCTCAAGCGAATTGTGGCTGGCGTTGTCTTCGCCGTCGGTCACCACGAGCAGCACGCGCTTGTCCTTGCCGGCTTTCTTGAGATGGTCGAGCGATCCGATAATGGCGTCAAAGAGCGCCGTACTGCCTCGCGAATCGATGCGTTCGAGCGCTTCCTTCAATTCCGGAATGTTGTTGCTGAAGTCTTTATCGAGGTCTAGATAAAAATCGTCGTTGAAATTGACGACGAACGCCTCGTCCTGCGGATTACTCGACTCCACCAGCGTGAGCGCCGCTTCGTTCACCCGAGGCCGCTTGTCGCGCATGCTACCGCTATTGTCGATCACCAGACCCATGCTGACGGGAACGTCTTCGCGCTTGAAAGTGGTAAGCTTTTGTTCGACTTTATCTTCGAATACGCGAAAGTTATCCTCTTTCAGGCCGTCGACAAACTTATCTCGATCATCCAGCACACTGGTATGCAGCACCACCAGGCCGACGTCGACCTTGATGATCGAGCCCTGCTTTCCAACGTTAGGATCTTGCCCAGGAGGGAGCGGCTGCGCTTGAGGAACCGGAATCTGCGCAAAGGACGAGGAGACAAAGAGAGTCATCGCGCAAAGAAATAGCATGCGAGAGAAGAAAGAAACGCGCAAGAACGCGAACTCAGTGACTGGGCGCGTAATACCCTGTCTTCGAAAAAACATTGAGCGGCGGGAGCCCCTTTGGAGCTCGCAGCCTGATCTTGATTTTTCGCCAGCGTGCGTCATGCGCTTTATTGCTTGGCCGATATCCCAGGACATATTGATTTCGCAGCTCCATGCCAATTTTTGAGGCGATGTCCGGAAGGTCTTCCAACTTCTCAACGGAAAATACGCGGCCCCCCGTCATCTCCGTAATTTCAGACAGCAACGACGGACCGTTCAATTCTTCCGGCGTCCGGTTACGATATCCAAGCGCGTCAAAGATGCCGACTGCATAGAGCTGGGTGTCTGCTTCCTTCACCAAGCGCTTAATATCGCTTTCATTGTAACGACTATGATTATCTCCTCCATCCGATAAGATGAGCAAGGCTCGTTTGCCGTTGTGTGCACCCCTCATCTGGCTCAGGCCGAGATAGATTGCGTCGAGCAATGCTGTGCGGCCCTTCGCGGAGGTCAGCATAAGGCTGCTCTGCAGGTCTTCCACGCTATTCGTGAAGGCGCTGGTCAGTTCCGCGCGTTCATTGAAGCTCACCAGAAAAAATTCATCTTGCGGATTGGCCGTTTTAAAAAACTGCACGGCGGCTTCCCGCGCTTTGCCGACCTTGTTAGCCATGCTCCCGCTGAAGTCGAAGACCACGCCGATAGAAATAGGTACATCTTCAGCCGAAAACGTCACCACTTCCTGCTCAACGTTGTCTTCAAAGACGCGAAAATTTTCCATTTCGAGGCCAGTGACCAATCGATTGTAGGGATCGGTGACCGTGACGTTGACCAGCGCGAGGTCCACGTCCATCTTCAACGTTCGACCAGGCTTGAGCACCTGCCCAGGCGTATTCTTCTTTACGTTATCCTTTGGCTTGTCTTGCTTGTTCTCATTTTGCTTCGCGTCGTCGGCAGAAGGCGGGGCGGGAGATTGCGCCTGAGGTTGGGATTGAGCCTGGGGTTCGGCTTGTGATTGAGATTGCTGCGCGGCAGAAATTGCCGTATGGGAAACGACCAGGCAGGCAAATACCACTACTACAACTGAAAATATAAAAACGCGAAACCCATCTCTATCGCGTTTCACGCCACCCCCATCGTTCCGGTCGTCTGGAACGGCCGCGCGGCTCGGACTATGCGTGATTCTACCACTCGTGCAAGCGAAGACAAGGCCAATCCTGTACTAACCAGCAGTTGGTACTGAATGCTCGCGCGATGAAGTCGAATCCTCGCGCTACGTAGGGCTCCACCATTACTATCTTTGTCTTATCAGAGCCATACGGGAAAGACTGGAGTTAGTGACGAAATATTCCCCAGTGTGGGACACTCAAAAGCATGCGAGACTTTGCACATGACTTCGCCCAAACCAGAAGTCGTCATTGTCATCCCCGCACGCTACGGCTCCACTCGCCTGCCAGGCAAGCCCCTCGTCTTGCTCGCCGGGAAGCCCATGATTCAGCATGTCTATGTGCGAGCCAAGCTTTCAGAGCAGGCCGGCCGCGTGATTGTCGCAACAGACGATGAACGCATCGTGAAGGCCGTGGAAAGCTTCGGCGGCACCGCCCGCTTGACGCGTCCCGACCATCGCACCGGCACAGAGCGCGTGGCCGAAGTCGCGGCCCACGAAAAGGGCGACATTTTTGTAAATGTCCAGGGAGACGAGCCCCTTCTGGACCCGGTGGCTGTCGACACGGCAGTCAATGCCCTGCTCGAAGAACCCGCGGCCGCTATCGCCACGGTGGCCACGCCCATTAAAACGCCCGCGGATATCATGGACCCGAACGTCGTGAAGACCGTCCTCGATTTCGACAACAACGGCCTCTATTTTTCGCGCGCCCCCATTCCCTGGGTGCGCGATACCGCCAGCAAAATCCAGGTCCGACATCTGAAGCACCTCGGTCTCTACGTCTTCCAGCGCGAAGCCCTCCTCGAGTATCCCACGTTGCCTCAAGGCGAACTCGAACGCATCGAACAGCTCGAGCAACTCCGCTGGCTCGAAAACGGCTGGAAGATTCGAGTGGCGGAAGTCGAGCACGACGCCGTGAGCGTGGACGTGCCTGAAGACGTCGCCCGCGTGGAAAAACTTCTCCAAAAATAAAACCGCCCGGCTGGTTTGCCGGGCGGCATGGTTAATTGTATGCGCGTTCTCTCGAGCTACGGATTTTGCGCCGCTAGAACACCAACGATCACCCGCTTGGAATCGGTTCCCATCACGAGGATGGTACTGGGATTGGCGATGTAAGCGAAGTAATTGATCGTCACTGCCGGACTACCCGATAGTCCCGCAACGAAAGTGCTGTGCTGGCCGGTGCTGCTGGTTCCATCGCCGCCGATCGTTACGACGCCGTTGAAGGGGGTGTTAAAGAACAGCTTCGGGGGATTCGCGCTGAGCTCGTTGTAGTCCACCAAGCCGTTTGGACTCGCGTTGGCCGGTTGGAAGGCGCCGACGAAATCTTCCTCAAGTGGATCAGCACCGCTCCAATTAAAGGCGTACGCCTTTGCGAGGCTGCTGGAAGAAAAGGGAGCGCCAACCTGCCCCAGAAGTGTGCCGTCCGCAACATCCACCGCAGTTGCGATGCCGCCGGACACGACTGTGCTGACGTCCTGAATCACGCCCGCAGTTGCCGAACTCAGATAGAAGACGAACGTAAAGGTCCCAGTGTTACTCACGGTGTCGGTAAAGGTGAAGGTGCCGCGGCCAGATCCATCGCCATCAAGAGTGACAGTTCCCGCACTAAGCACGCCACTGGGCGGGACCGTCTTCACGGTCCCCGCATTATTATTGTCCAGAAGGATGGCAGAAAGATTTGAACCTGTCGCCGTAAGACGTCCCGCGCGTGCCAGTGGCCCGCTGCTCCCGGTGCCACCCATATCGAAAACAAAGCTGCTGTTATTGAAAGCGGTGACATCGTTGGGGGTGCCAGCTTGCTGAGCGCTGGCTTCGCCAAGCAGCGTTCCCGGCGCGGCTGCATCTTGATCGATCCCCATAAATTGAACGTGCTGGCCGTCGATGACGTAGTAAACAAAATCGATACCGCCGATATTAGCCAAGCCTCTTCCGGTCCCGAGATTGGTGGTGTCCGTTGCATAGCTGCCGCCCAAGATCGGAGCCTTAGTCACAAAAGTCCCATTATCATTGACGTCCCAGAAGCTCCCACCGGCAAAGGTGCCCGCGCCAGCTGTTGTCGGGATAATGTCCCCAACGATGGAAACTGGATTGCCCGTGTCATCAGTTAAAATTCCGGAAAAATCGAATGCATAGGTGCCCGTGGCAATAGCTGTCGAAGTCTGCAGACTGAAGCTGCCGCTCGCAGTCTCGGTATCAGCAGTATTCATATCCACGATATAGCCGTTAGAGGAAGTAGCCAGAGCGATGCTGTATTGAACTGTCCCGCCGGACGTCATGAGGTTTAGCGTTCCGCGGCCATCGGCGTTGACCACGTAGCTGCCACCGGTGATGTTGAAAATATTGTCCGCTCCAAAGGCATGAACATCTTCTAGACCACCCGTCGTAGCAATGCCGCCTCCGCCGTCTGCGGAGAATACACCGACCCGAGAGAAGCTGCTCGTACCGAAATTCGGGTCAGCCGTTGTACCGGTCATCGAAAAAACATAGTTACCCTTCAGGCTTGCGTTAGTGAAGCCACCGGACGGCGGCGGCACAGGGGTGCTAGAACCTCCGCTACACGAGGAGGTCCACACCGCCGCGGCAATCGTAAGAACGAGCAAGAGGCGGTTCATCGCGCACCTCTCGCAACATGCACGGCGGGCATTTGGAGCACTTGGCCCTTGCTATTGCGAACAGTCACGGACTGCATGCCATTTTCAATAATCCGGGCGGCGAAAGTGCTGCTCTCTCCAACGGAAATCATTTCGCCAGTGATTCGGACAGAATCGCCAGCCGACAGCGTGAAGCGCTTTTGCTCGAGAAGTTTCGCGCTGCCAATATGCACATCAACAATGCCTGAAGCAGTCTGAATGCTCACATGCGCGCCGATGGGCGGCACGCTGGATTGCTCTGTGTATGAAATAACTTTGCCGACAAGAGTGGTCTCACGGCTCGCATCGTAAGTCATGTTGGCTTGCGCAACCGCCGATGGTTGTTGCTGTGCGCCTGCGAAGGATGTGAAAAGTAGAGCGCCTGCAAATACTGCACTGCCCAGAAAAAACCGGATTTTCAATTTCGTTACCCCTTCCCCACGTTCGAGAGACCTTTGAAGAATCTCTCTGGATAGAGTCACCGCGATCAGCTCGCGGCACTACGCAGATGTACCACTGTTTGGATGACCAAAGACTCCAAACCGTTCCCGCTGAAAAACATTTTGTTCAAATCGACAACAGCATCACCCGCCACTTCGCTGCGCACAAACTTCCCCCGCAAAAACCAAACCCGTTCCCTGCAAAAAAGTTTCGCGGCGTTCTCGACTTTTGCATTCTGATTCCGCGTTGCCACAACTAACCTAGTTCCCCATTTCTGATTTACAAGTTCCCCGAATTTATTGAATTAATTCTTCGATTTGACAGCCGTCCGCATTCCGATGATAATTATGCGTACGTCACTCCTGTGGAGGGCTGATAAGCTCGCGTCTTGGGGAATCCCGGACGCGAGCTGCATGGATGGCGCCAAAATATATTTTTGTTACCGGCGGTGTTGTTTCCTCACTTGGAAAGGGAGTTGCAGCTTCCTCTATCGGTTGTCTCCTCGAAAGTCGCGGTTTCAAAGTCACCCTTCAGAAATGCGATCCGTACCTGAACGTCGATCCCGGTACGATGAGCCCATTTCAGCACGGTGAAGTCTTTGTCACCGAAGACGGCGCGGAGACCGACCTCGACCTCGGCCACTACGAGCGCTTCACGCACGCCAAACTCTCGCGCGACAACAACTGGACCACCGGCCGCATCTACGAAACCATTCTCACCAAAGAACGCCGCGGCGATTATCTTGGCAAAACCGTTCAGGTCATCCCGCACGTCACCGACGAAATCAAAGCCACCATCAAAAAAGTTTCCGATGACGTGGATGTCGTCATCGTGGAGATCGGCGGCACGGTCGGCGACATCGAATCGCTTCCCTTCCTCGAAGCCATTCGCCAGATGCGCCTCGAACTAGGCGTAGAAAACACCCTCTTCGTTCACGTAACGCTGGTTCCCTTCATCGCCGCCGCCGGCGAACTGAAAACCAAGCCTACACAGCACAGCGTAAAAGAAATGCTCGGCATCGGTATCCAGCCCGACATTTTGCTCTGCCGCAGCGATCGCCATATTCCCGCCGATCTCAAGAAAAAAATTGCTCTCTTCTGCAACGTAGCCGAAGCCTGTGTCATTTCCATGGAAGATGTCGACACGATTTACGCCGTGCCAGTCGAACTCAGCCGCGAAGGCCTCGATGCCCAAATCCTGCGCCACATGAAATTGGAAGACCGCCCCTCCGACATGCGCCCCTGGCTCGACCTCGTCTACCGCATGCACAATCCCGCTGGCGAAATTCGCATCGCAGTCGTTGGCAAATATGTTCAGCTCGAAGACGCCTACAAAAGCCTCCGCGAAGCTCTCCTCCACGGTGGCCTCGCCCACAATCAAAAAACAGTTCTCGAATGGATCGAAGCCGAGGAAATCACTTCGCCAGAGATCGCCGCTGCGCGCCTGCGCGGCTATGATGGAATTCTAGTTCCCGGTGGCTTCGGCAAGCGCGGCATCCAGGGCATGATCAACACCATCCAATTCGCCCGCGAAAGCAAAATCCCCTATTTCGGCATCTGCCTCGGTATGCAATGCGCGACGGTCGAATACGCCCGCGACGTCGCCGGACTGAAGCAAGCGGACACCACCGAATGTGATCCGCAAGCTCCCCACCGCGTCATCTATAAACTCCGCGAACTGCTCGGCGTCGACGAAATGGGCGGCACCATGCGACTCGGCGCATGGCCCTGCAAACTCGAACCGGGCTCCCTCGCCAATCGTGCCTACGGCAAAACCGAAATCAGCGAGCGCCACCGCCACCGCTACGAATTTAATCGCGACTACGAAAAAACTCTAACCAACGCTGGCCTGCTCATCACCGGCCGCACTCCCGACGAAAATTACGTCGAAATCATCGAAGCTCCCGATCACCCCTGGTTCCTCGGCTGCCAATTCCACCCCGAATTCAAATCCAAGCCGCTAGAACCGCACCCGCTCTTCGCAGCCTTCATCGGCGCCGCCCTGGAACACAAGAAAATTCTTTCTCGTCAATCCACGGAAGCCCCACGCGTCCAAGCAGTCGGCGTAGCCCCTCACGCCAACGCCTAATCCGAGCATTTGTAAGGGGCGCGATTCATCGTGCCCGCTTGTACGGCACCTTCACCACCCATACTCGCTCTCTGAAACAAATGAAGCTTCGAAGGAGCTGCCCACTTTTTCACGACAGCGCTCCCAGAACCAGTCTCGCGATATACCAGCGGACGTAAACCTGCAGAGTTTCCAAATTGCTGACCACAACGCTCCTTTCCCCATCACAAAAAGTCTGCATCTCAATTCGAAACCAATTCATCTATTGGGTGCGAATCGGGCAAGCAGCAGCACGAAAAGCGCATCGGCGCCGCAGATCCAAACTGGCCCGACTGGTACGCCGAGTACATCGTCGCAGAACAAGCCGCGACAAAGCTCCCGACCTGAGCATAGGCTTCAGTCTCCTGACGCACAAACCCCGATCGGCCAATTTGCGCGATTCTATTCCGCTTAGCTGTTGTGTAGTCGCCTTACCGGCGAAGTTGCGGAGTCAACCGGTTCCACTTGGATCGATAACGCGTTAATGGAACAGCCCAAGACCTATCAGTTCGGTCCGAAGCGCGGCGGCATCTGTAAATACGATGCCATGCATACCCAAGGCCGTCGCTGCCTCCACGTTGGGTTCGCGGTCATCGATGTAAACGGTCAAGGCAGGGTCGATTGCAAAAGTCTCCAGGAAAAGCTTGAAAATGCGTGGATCAGGTTTCAGCAGTTTCACTTCGCCAGAAAGCATTACTCCCCGAAACCACTTCAAGAACTCGAACCGCTTCAGAGCGGCAGGGAAGGTCTCAGCAGACCAGTTGCTCAGCGCATATAAGGGAACTCTGCGAGAATTTAGCTTCGTGAGGACGTCAACAGTGCCAGAGATCGGCCCGGCTAGCATCTCGTCATACCGTCGGACCCAGGCATCAATCAGCGGAGCCTTATGCGGATGAACTAGCTTCAGTGAAGAGAGGGCATCGGCAATCGGGCGACCAGCGTCCTGTTCTTCGTTCCAGGATTTCGTACACACCGTGGCGAGAAACTCCTCCATGGCTTTCGTGTCGCCATCAAAAAGCTTGCGATACAAATACCGTGGGTTCCAATCAATGAGAACGCCGCCGAGATCGAACACGGCGATGGAGCATTCAGCCATGAGGAGAAAAATTCTAACTGAGAAAGCAACTCCGGTCGAGGTGTTCAGTAATCAGCGAGCCTGCCTTTCAGATCACCCGTAAAGCCCAAGTGGAAGACTTAGATAAATCCCTGGGAAGTCGGATTACCGGAGATGAAGTAATATTTCAGATGGACGGTTGCGACGTTAATCAGGAGCTAGCGCGCGACTCTTCGAAGTCGAGTCTCCGGCTCGTCAGGAAATCCTTTCCACCAACTCTTACTGTCAACATTCTGGGCCACGCGAATATCGACATGACCCAGGATGTTCCGGACAATCTCCGCCCTTGCGCGTTCGTCCAGCCTACAACTGGAATGCATGGTGCGAAGCTTCCAAAATGCACTTCAACGCTCGGATCGGCCAGGGCCGAATCTCTGCAAAAAGTGGCTGCAAGCGTTCCCGCGCAAAATCGGGTGTGTACGTGCGAAATCTGCCATCGAGGCGTCTATGCGTCCGTCTACGGGGGTCAAAAGATAGGAGTGAATCTCGCCGGCATGCGGCCCCGTTTGTACCGTGGCCATGCCCGAGATTTGTCCCCGATCATTGATATTGCTGGCCGAGATGATGAAGAGGTTGGAATCCTCGGGAATTAGCGTGTTAAGGTCCGTTGTCACACGATCCTGCCAGATGAAGCCGTGGAACCAGTCGAAGTTCGAGTCAAAATCGTTGCCCACCACCTGGCCCCAGTTGTTGATGCCGGTGGCGAAGCCGGCAAAATCTCCTGGCAGAAGGTCGATCTTTGTAGCTGCGCCGTCTGCGCCGTCCAGCCAAGCCGCGGCATAAAAGGTTGAATCGTCAGCAGCGCCGACTTGCCCGGCGATTTGTCCCTTGTTGTTGATAACGTAAGCGACATCGCCACCTTTGCTTCCGAGATTCTGAAGCACGGTGCCCGTGTGATCTTTCCATATCATTGCGTGCGTCGCCGAGGTGCAGGTTCCCGAGTAGCCTACCGCTTCGCCTCGATCGTTAATCCCGAAGGCCTCACCGTCTACATCCTTACTCACCAAAGGAAGGGCTTCGGCGGTCCCTCTTGCCCACAACGCCGCCAGCGCAGTCCGATTGTTGGTTATCCCGGCTGGGCAGGTGGCGTCCAGGGTACCGTCTTCCGCAAATCCGACGACTTCTCCGCGGTTATTGATCGCGCTCGCCTGCCCGTTATTTCCACCGAGTGTCTGCAGACCGCTTATGTGGCCGTCTCGCCAAAGAAACGGAACGCACGTAAGGTGCGTGCCGAAGCCGCAAATGTCTTCGCCGTTCGGATCTGGGCTAACTGTCTCGGACATACCGACGGCTTCCCCGAGGTCATTGATCCCGCCCCAGTTAATCCAACTATTGGCGCCGGGCTTTCCAAGCGTACCCAGGTCGATGTTGAATCCGTAGATGCTGATCACCGCGCGCCCCCTTGCAACCGTCGTAGAGGTACTAGTCTCAGGAGGGTTCACGAATCCATCCATGTTCTCCGCCCAGCCCTGACTATTGAGGCCCATCGCCATGCTGAAGTTGTCCTTGCTGGTGTTAACGCCCAAATCGGTAATTTTGTAGTGCTGTTGAGCTAACGCATCGCTGAAGCTACCCAGAACAATCGTCGCAACGCATGGCATCCAGAAATTCCGCAACCGCCTTAACGTTTTCATCTCGCTTTTTCCTCCCATGAAAGTCGCCGTGGCGAGCTGACTCGCCGATCTACGTCATGTCCCACCCGGCGTTCCAGCAGTTCAGAGCAGGGCTGCCGCACAACTCCCCAAAAATTCCTGTTGGTGACAACTGAGGAAGCACGTGGTGTTCAACGTTCACTACGATTACGTGACACTACAAGCGCAAGTCTTCGGAGTTCGAAAACGAGTGGCGGACTAACAACATTCTTGGACGATTCCAAAACCGCTAGAGCGACTGTTTCTCCAGGTTTTCATACACGCACTGGCGAGAGGTTACAGAATTCGAGAACACCGGGCAGCCAAGAGTTAGGCAGGTTGTTCTGATTGACTTTCAAATAGCTAACATACATACTCGTCGGTATGTTAGCGGTTCACAAGAGGAAGCGAAGGTTCCGTGATCCAGAGCGTACACGGGAACGCCTGCTGCAAGCGGCTTTTCGGGAAGTCCACAGATCAGGCTTCCAGAGTGCGGGCATCGACACAATTCTCGCCGCCACTAATGTCACCAAGGGAGCGCTCTATCACCACTTCGACAGCAAGGAAGCGCTGGGATATGCCATCGTCGAAGAGATCGTCGCAAAACTTGTTCGCGACAGATGGCTGCATCCCCTTCTTCGCGACGGGCAACCCATCGACATTTTGATCGGCATTGTCCGGGGGTTACCAGCTCGGCCCGAAGACGTTCGAGCCGGTTGTCCACTGCTCAATTTGGCACAGGAGATGTCACCACTGGACGAGCCATTCCGAAAGCGGCTGGAGAGCATATTCCTTGCCTGGCAGGACGGCGTCGCTACGCTTTTGCGGAAAGGGCAGTCCCAAGGAACTGTTCGCCGCGGCTTGAATCCAGACGAAGCTGCCAGCTTTCTGATCGCGATGGTCGAGGGCTACGGCTCGTTAGCAAAGAATGCTCAAGATGTGAAGGTGTGGGAAGTGGGGATCACAAATATCGTGGGGTGGCTGAGGTCTCTTCGGGCGCCTCGTCAATCTCGGCGAGGGGGACGACATGCCACGAATCGCGTTCAAGGCAAAGGGTAGTATCCTCCTCTTGGATTTAGCCGACATCGTGGCAGTACAAGCCGAAGGTAATTACGTTTCGTTGCAACACCGACCTAATCCCTATTTGGTGCACGAGTCCCTCTCGTCCATGGCGGAGAAGCTCAAACCCTTCGGTTTTATTCGCATCCACCGCTCGGTCGTCGTGAATATCTCGGCCGTGGAGGTGATCCAACCTTTACCGACTGGGGAGTACAGGCTGTGTGTAAAAGGTGGGAAGGAATACTTGGTAACTCGGAAACACAAGCATAACCTCAGAGATCTGGCTCAACTCTGGATAGGCTCAGAGCGGCTTTGCGGCTAACAGGTTTTACCTCGTTATTCCGTCGTAGCTATTATCTTTGGCGGTTGGTGATGCGCTTCCGCGCCGGTGCAGTGCCCTTCAGTCGAACAACGAGCCCAATCGAACCCTGTTCGGCGGCCCGCTAGCTCCTGATAAGTCGTCTAGTCGGAAACTTGAAATCCACTTGTATGGTTACGGCGTTACTCAGGGCTTGGGACGAATGGTGTCATAAGGGGATCACCACTTCGCGATTTACTGCGCCCATTAATGACGAGTAAGTTAATCTTGAGGTTACAGACTGGATGTAGTCCGCAACTGTGCGAGAAGTGAGATGGCCTCCCAACTACTGGGAACTCGCATCATCGGGAACTCCCCTCGCGACACCTATCGAGCAATTCTCCAAATCGAAGCCGCGTATGCTATCTTCGATAACTTCGATGATGCCTGCTCACGACATTGCTCTCGGTTCGCTGCGCCTGGGACTTGGCAACCCGCTCTTTCTGATAGCCGGGCCTTGTGTCATTGAAAACGAAACTCACGCGCGAAAAATGGCGGAAAAAGTAGCCAAAATTGCCGCCGACTGCGGCGTCCCTTACATTTTCAAAGCCTCCTACGACAAAGCCAACCGCTCCTCCGTGAAAGCGTTCCGCGGACCGGGCCTTGCGGAGGGCTTACGCATCCTCGGCAAAATAAAGTCCGATCTTAACCTCCCGATCTTGACCGACATTCACGAACCTTCCCACGCTCAGCTAGCCGCAGAAGTTTGCGACGTGTTGCAGATTCCGGCTTTCCTTGCGCGCCAGACCGATCTCTTGCTCGCCGCAGGCAAGACGGGCCGCATCGTCAACGTCAAGAAAGCGCAATTCCTTTCGCCATGGGACATGGCCAACGTCGTCGAAAAAATCGCCAGCACCGGAAACACCGATATCATCATTACGGAGCGCGGCGCATCCTTCGGCTACCAGAATCTAGTCGTCGACATGCGTTCCTTTCCCACTCTCCAGAAATTCGGCTATCCGGTGGTGTTCGACGTCACGCACTCGATCCAACTCCCCGGCGGCCAAGGTCACGCCAGTGGCGGCCAACCGGAGTTCATCGAGCCGTTAGCCCGCGCAGGCGTGGCCGCCGGCGTCGACGGCATCTTCCTCGAAACTCACGACAACCCAGCCGAAGCCCTCTCCGACGGCGCCAACGCCCTCCCCCTCTCCCAGCTCCCCGCTCTTCTTAAACGCCTGAAAGAACTCTCCACAGTCGTCCGCCGCTGGAGCGTCCAATGACCCACGTCGGCATCCTGATCTCCTTTGCCGTTCCTCTTCCCCCTGTGGGGGCGGGGCTTGCCCCGCCCAGCGCCAGAATTTCACGGAGCAAACTCTGCCCCCCCCCGCCGATGTTCGTAGGGGCACGGCACGTTTATCCTGAGTCTCGAAGGGCCGTGCCCGTCTTCCGTTTTGCTCCCACCCTCACAGTGAACTTAACCCCTTTATACGCAACGGTTACAAAAACAAGGGGGGGCTCGTCGAATCTTGACACCGTCCGTCGAGCGTCGGCGTCCTTTGTAGGAGCGCGCTTCAGCGCGTCCCCTTCACCCAGGTTGCCAACTCTGCCATACTCAATAAACGCCTCCCACCCGCATAGCGAGGCCACCCCGACACTAAACCTAACCCCTTTAAACGCAAACGCTTACAAAAACACGGGGGTGCCCGTTGAGTCTTGACACCGCCCGCCGCGTCCTAAGAATCGAAGCCCAAGCCATCCAAGACGTCTTCGCCCGCCTCGATTCCTCCTTCGAGAAAGCCGTCGACATCTTGTTCGCCTGCAAAGGTCGCGTAGTTGTCACTGGCATGGGCAAGTCCGGCCTGGTCGGACGCAAAATCTCCGCAACCCTCTCCAGCACCGGCACACCATCCTTTTTCCTACATCCCGCGGACGCACTGCATGGCGACCTAGGCATGTTGGCCCGTGGCGACTCCGTCCTAGCCGTTTCCTACGGCGGTGAAACGGAAGAAATCATTCACCTTCTCGAAGCGCTGAAACGCCTCGAAGCACACCTCGTCACGCTGACTGGCAAGTTGAACTCCACACTCGCCAAAGCCAGCGACGTATCCCTCGACGTCAGCGTCCGCGAAGAAGCCTGCTCCCTAAATCTCGCCCCAACCGCAAGTACCACAGTAGCAATGGCAGTCGGCGATGCCCTGGCTGTCTCGCTACTCGACCGCCGCGGCTTCCAACCGCAAGACTTTGCCGACCTCCACCCCGCCGGCCGCCTCGGCACAAAGCTTCTCCGCGTCGAACACACCATGCACGCAGGCGACGCTTTGCCCCGCGTCGCGTTGGACACACCGATGCCCGAAGTCATCCACGAAATGAGCCGCAAAGGCCTCGGCATGACGACAGTTCTAGAATCTGATGGCTGTCTAGCAGGTATCGTCACCGACGGCGACCTTCGCCGCTTGATGGAAAAACATCGCGGCGCAACACTCGAGATGTCCGCCGGCGCAGCAATGACACGCAACCCGCAAACCATTGGGCCGCACGTCCTGGCCAGCGAAGCCCTCAATCAAATGGAGAAGCGCAAAATCACGAGCGTAGTCGTAGTCGACGAATCAAAAAAAGTTGTCGGCGTCGTCCATCTCCACGACCTCTGGACACTGGAGCTTATATAGACGTTGTAGTGGCGGACCTTTAGGTCCGCGATTTTTTGCGATGTTTCAAACAGGAGCAAACCTTGGCAAAGGGCATGATCAAAATCCCGGCGAGCCTCGCGAAACGCGCAAAACAAATCCAAGTCCTGCTGATGGACGTGGATGGCACAATGACGGACGGTTCCGTCATTCTGCTCTCTCAGCCTGATGGCTCGGCGCTTGAAATCAAATCGTTTGACGCTCACGACGGCCAGGGTCTGACTCTCGCGCACACCGCAGGCATCCGGACAGGCGTAATCACAGGGCGCGAAAGCCCAGCCCTCTTGCGTCGCGCAAACGAAATGAAAATGGAATTCATTTATCAAAAGCAGCCAACGAAAATTCCAGCGCTGGAAGAAATCCTCAAAAAAGCCGGCGTGCCGGAGTCGGCGGTTGCGTATGTCGGCGATGATCTCCCGGACTTGCCGGTGATGCGCAGAGTTGGGCTCGCCGTCGCTGTCGGCGACGCTGTTCTCGAAGTAAAGCTGGCAGCGCACTACGTGACCAAGGCGGTTGCTGGAAGAGGCGCCATCCGCGAAGCCATCGAACTCATACTCAAATCGAAAGGCATCTGGGACGAAATGATTGAGAAGGCAAGGGCCTAGCACCGCACCGCGCTTGTAACTCAACTCCTCCCGTTATATGGTCCTGCCTCAAACCGGAGGCATGCATGGCCCAACCCGCTCGTTCTCGCGTTCAGGTCCTCACCTATGTCGTCCTTCTTCTTGTCTTCAGCTCGTTCTTTTATTTCCTCATCATTCATTCCGGCAGTCTCGGCTATGGTCGCGGCATGTACACTTTCGGTCTTATGTGGTGTCCCGCGCTAGCGGGCATGCTCACCTTGCGCTTGAATGGCCGCAGCATGGCGGATCTCGGCTGGAAATGGGGCGAAACCAAATATCAGATTCGCAGTTGGTATATTCCGATTTTGTACGCTTCCATCGCCTACGCCATTATCTGGATTTTTCACTTCGGCGCGTTCGGCAATCCGGCATACTACGATGCGATGACCAAGTCCATGCATCTGGGCGGCCCTCCGTGGATTTCCGTTGTCCTGGGAATTTTTCTGCTCGGCACGTTCGGCATGGTTCGCAGCGTTTCCGCCGCCCTCGGCGAAGAAATCGGCTGGCGCGGCTTCTTGGTCCCCGAGCTCGCTAAAACCACTTCATTTACCGCGACATCGCTCATCAGCGGCATCGTCTGGTCGCTTTGGCATTACCCCATTCTGATTTACGCGGATTACAACGCGGGCACTCCCACTTGGTACGGCCTTACGTGTTTCACCGTGATGGTCATTTCCATAAGTTTTATTTTTGCCTGGATGCGCCTTAAATCCGGCAGCGTCTGGACCGCCGCGATTCTCCATGCGAGTCACAATCTGTATATCCAGGGTGTTTTCACTCCCATTACGCGCGACACAGGAAAGACAAAGTGGTTCGTCGACGAATTCGGTTGTGTGCTTCCGCTGGTTGCCATCGCATTCGCCATCTACTTCTGGACCAAGCGCCGCGAACTACCACCGGTCCAATCGGCCGAGCAAGAGGGCACGGCCCTTCGAAGCTCAGGGTAAACGTGCCGTGCCCCTACGGGCGATCAGTACGCTTCGGCGTCTTACTCTTTTGGAGCGCGGGCGCATTCCAGAGATAATGGAATGTAGCTATCGACAAGCCACAACGAAGGATGTGTTCTGATGCTCCATGCCTGGCATGACGTTTCTCCGGGAGACGAACTTCCCCGCGATTTTCAGGCGGTGATCGAAATCCCGCTCGGCTCCAATGTGAAGTACGAGCTGGACAAACCCAGTGGATTGCTAAAAGTCGATCGCATTATTCACTCTGCCGTTTTCTATCCGGCGAACTACGGTTTTATTCCGCAAACTTATGCCGAGGACAACGATCCTCTTGATGTGCTGGTCCTTTGCCAGGAACCCGTCCAGCCTCTCGCACTTATCAAGGCGCGCGCCATCGGACTCATGTCCATGATCGATTCCGGCGCCAGCGACGACAAAATCATCGCGGTGGCCACTGGGGATCCGGAATTCAGCAGCTACATCGAAGCTCGCGATCTTCCGCCGCACCGCTTGCTGGTTCTCCGCCGTTTTTTCCAAGACTACAAGCTGCTCGAAGGCAAAAAGGTCGAGGTCGATGAAATACGTCCCGCGTATGCGGCGTTAAACGTCATTGAGCGCTCGCTGGCCCGCTACAAGGCCGAACGCGAGCACCTGCTAGCCAACGATAAGCACAAGTAGGCGGCAGATGGCTTCGCTAGTACAAAACTACTATTACTCCATTTCGACCAGGGTGTTACGTTTTGCCACCGTGGTCGGCTGTCTTTACTGGGGTTGGGCTCCAAGTGGAAAACGTATCGTGCACGCGAAATCATTCGGACACTTGTAGTTAAGCGAGCGGAACAACTTACGATGACTCTCTTCTCGAAATGGACAATCGCCGTATTTTTGGTCCTCTTGCTCGCAGCCTTCCTTTTTCTCTATAAGATGGCAGGCGGCCCCAAGGATGTTTACGGCATGCTGCGCTATGCCCTACCGCACATGCACCGCGGCACGCTCAAGGTCGGCGACGACGCTCCCGACGCTCGACTCCTCGCTCTCGATGGCGCAAATCATTTCCACATTCGCGAACGTATCGGCGCTCGGCCTCTTGTCGTCATTTTTGGCAGCTACACTTGACCGCCGTTTCGCCGCCGCGTCGGTGACGTGGTGCAGATTTACAACGATTATAAGGATCACGCCGATTTCTTAACTGTCTACGTGCGCGAAGCCCATGCAACCGACGAGTGGCAAATGAAGTCCAACGTGAAGGACGATGTCTGTTACGCCCAGCCGAAGACTTTGGCCCAGCGCGTAGCAATCGCGAATGATTTCATCAAGCGATTCAACTACCCTATTGCGTTCGGTGTCGACGACATCGATAACGCCGCCAACGACGCCTATTCCGCGTGGCCCGAGCGCTTCTACATCATTGACGAATCCGGCCGCATCGCCTATCGCGGCGGCATGGGCCCCTTCCATTACAATCCCGACGAAGTCCGAAGCTGGCTCGCCGCCCGCTACGGCGCTGTAAAACGCGATCCGCCGCCAACTCCGACGGGAACAGGCGCGTCAAGCGCGCCTCCGCCCACCGAGCCGACTCTCGGCACAGACTAGATCGACTTCAATCGTTCGATTTTTTCCGAGGCTTGGCGGTAAGTGGCATATCGATAAAACCATAACCTCCAGGCTGCGCTTCATCAACTCTTGCCGCGGTCGAGTCGCGGTAAGCGCTGACGATGGGCCAGAGATTCAACCCCAAACAACCAGGGCGAGCTTTCTATCTGTCAAGTTTTGCTGGTATGCAATGTTTTGGTCACAGGTAACCAGAACGTCGAAAGCCTCTGCCTCAGCGGCTCGAAGAAGTTCGCCATTCTGGAGTTTCGGAGGCCGCATCAATTCCACGACAGTGCGAACTTCATGCTTCGACAAAAAGCGGCGAACACCGATTGGAACGTTTTTGTCAAACAGGATGCGCAACGCGATGGCTCTTTGCGTATGTCAGGATCGCCAGGATACTTTCCTCGGGCACTTCGAATTGCTCCGAGATTTCGGCTACACTCATCCCGTAGTCATAGTTGTCTATAATCGCGTTCGCTGGCATGCGGGTGCCGCGCAGCACTGGAGCGCCACTCAGGACGAGCGGGTCAACCTCCACCAATGAGCATTGCGACCAGTCAATCTTCTCTTGATCAACCATGGCGAACTCCTGGACACCATAATTCCATATCTCCCCCAAAATCGCTAGGAGCATCAAACCGTTTCGTTCGCCGCAGGTTCTTGGGCACTGGCAGCCAATCACATGACTGTCTACCACAATGTCTGGTCTAGCCCGCTCTCTCTCCAAGCTTGGCTTTTGCTCGAGAGCTCAAGCGGCTCTACTAATTCGCACGGGAAAAGTTCGCGTCAATGGGGTGGTGCGAAGAGAGCCGGAGACGCCGGTTAGACTTGGCGAGGATCGCATCGACATTGACGGGAAACCCATAGCGGCAGCCAAGAACATTTATCTCGCGCTGAACAAACCACGCGGCATTGTCACTACGGCTTCTGATGAAAAGGGGCGCGATACGGTCTACTCGCTCCTCAAACCTGACCTTCCGTGGGTCTCTCCGGTCGGACGCCTCGACAAGGCAAGCGAAGGCTTGCTGCTTCTCACCAATGACTCGGAATGGGCCGCTTGTGTCACGGCGCCCGAAACACATCTCAACAAAACATACCACGTACAAATTGGAAAAATCGGTGACGCGGCGTTGCTCGAAACTCTCCAGAATGGTGTTCGCACGAAAGAAGGTGACATGCTGCGCGTGAAGGGCGCTTCCCTTCTCCGTCAAGGGGAGCGCAATTCCTGGTTAGAGATTATTCTTGACGAGGGAAAGAATCGGCACATCCGACGCATGCTGGAGAGTTTGAAAATTGAAGTTCTGCGTCTGATTCGCGTGGCCATCGGCCCGTTCGCTCTTGGAGACCTTCCGAAGGGCGCTGTCTGTCAACTGACGGCGGAGGAAAAAATCACACTAGATCGTGCCATGAAGAAAACAACTAAGTAGGCGGTACGTGATTCCACGATGGCCGGGCTGGCTTTCTGCGGCTGGCTGCTACACTTGCCGTCGTCACGGTTTGGGCCACCGACGCTCCCAGCACCGGTCCTTTCACGCACGTTTACTTCTTTTTGGGGGCTTCAGGCTTGGGCTCGGCCGCTGGCTTCATATCTTCGGCAGCTTTCTCCAGACCCGTCACTACGACCGGGTCCAACTGATATAGCGCCGGTTCGCCATCGCGCTTGGCAACAAGATGATCGCCGTCTTTTGCAATCAAAACCTTCTCGACGGTCTTGCCGCTGTTCGAAGTCACTGTCACTTCCATCGCCGGTGACGTGAATCCCGAATCCACAAATTTGCTCGCTGCCAAATCGCGAACTTTCTCAACAAAGCCCTCAGCTCCGATGGCGTCCACCTTCTTGCCGTCGGCCGAAAACCAATCCGAGCCGCTTTTGGTCAGAAAATAGGTTTTGGGGCCATCGTGGAGTTCGATCTTTTCGGGATCGGTGAAGCCGAGGTCAAAAAGCTTTTTGTTGCGAAAATCATCGACTGATTTGTCGAGGGCGGTACCCAGATCGCTTCCTACTTTGTACACACCTTCGACTGCGCTCGACTTCGCATAATAGTCTTCTTTGTTCTTCCGGACTTGCAACTCTTCCGTTCCGGACGCATCTGTCAATTTGGCAGTCGCTACGGCGGTTCCGGAATTAAATGCTGCGGCCGCTTTCTTCTGGTCTTCATCTGACGCGCTCAAATCCATCTTCGCTTCGCCAAGCTTGCGAATCAGTTCTTCTACTTTAGATTCATCAGCGCGAAGCGGTTTCGGCTTCACGATCTGCCACTGGTCTTTGTTGCGGCCAAACTCGATGTCCACTTTCTTAGCAATAAGTTCCACTCGGCTGAGCTTGTCTTGTTCAAACAGTAGAAGGCGCTTGTCCCGTAGGTCTTTCGCGCTCTTGTCCAGACTCGTCTTGCTGAAATTCGCAAGAGTAAACACGCGAGGATCGCCTGCGAGCGCGACATACGCGGCATTTCCAGCCGGCGTGCTATCACCAATCAACACTTTTTGAGTCTTGTTGTCTTTTTCCGTTATATCCACTTCGACCGCCGGTTGTGCCAAGCCATAGTCCGCCAAGTTGCTCGCTTTTTCCTCGATGAGCCGCTCCGAGCTAAGCGAAGACAGCGTCGAAAGCATGCTTGAGACTTCATTCTGGTCCGCAAGCAGGGGCATTGCGCCCATAATCTGCCACTTGCCCGAGTCGTTTTTTGCGAGCGTCACTTCGTCTCCGCTCTTTTTCTTGATCTCGACTTTGGCGATGTCCGCTTGGGAGAGCGTAAGAATTTTTGTCGACGCGTCCGCGGAAATCTTTACCGTCGGCTCCGCGGGCTTTCGATGATTCGACCAATACAGAACCCCAGAGAGCGCCGCCAAAACAATGGCCGCGATCAGCAGACTATTCATTTTCATTGGAATTGCCCCGGCATTCTGCGAAGTGTTTTTTTGCGGGTCGGACGACGACTATCTTCTTCGCCACCAAACCGATATTCCCGTGCCAATCACGATGAGAGGAATCAAAAGCAGACTTGTGATTCCGACCCAGCGCACTTGAGCTTTCGTCATCGTAAGCTTGCGGTCTTCCGGCTCTTTCGGGCGGATGGAAATGAGATCTTCATCCGACGACAGCCAGTTGATGGTGTTCAACGCAAGATCGCGATTCCCATTGAACGGCAAAAACCCGTTAGCCGCCCACAACGAGCTGCCCACTACGACGAATCGGCCCTGGGAATTTTCTTTTCCCGTCTTGAAGGTCCCCGCAACTGCGATCGTCATCGGGCCTTTTTTGTTTTTCGGGTCGCTGGGATCGATCTTGTCCGAATCTAATTTCGTCGTGGAAAGGCTGCTGTCCGAACTAGAAAAAAGTTTCTCAACCGTCGTTCCGTCGCCGTTTTTCGTGTCCAATGAACGCGACAACGGGAATCCCGTTGCTGTCCCCTTCATTTCGTTTACGATCGGATGCGCGTCATAGTGCGTTACCAGCGCCACCTGCGGGCCGAGCCCGGCAAGCTGTCCAACCGGATTGAAATCGAGGATCAAATCTTTGTTCGGAGTGACGCCCCAGCTTCCCAGAGCGCTGGTCAGCGCTTCGTTATCGCCAATTTCCTCACGCCCAATTTTCAAGGGAGGATCAAGAAGGATCAGCGCTCGTCCACCGTCTTCCACATATTTTTTCAGCGCATCGACCTCGGGCTGCTGGTAATCACCGCGCGGACCACCGACGACCAACACCGTGCAGTCGCGAGGTACTTCCGCTTTTTGCAGCAAGTCGATCGACTTTCCCTGATAATCATCCTTCGCGATCAATTCCTTCAATCGCGAAAAGCCGCTTCGACCGGAATCATCGATCTGGTGTTCTCCGCTTCCAGTTACGAAGCAAACTGTGCGCGCGGTGTTCTTCAAGTCGCGGATAATCGCGCCGGTGAGGTCTTCTTCGCTGAGGCTCTTTGCTTCGTTTTTATTCGCGCCGATTTGCACGATGGCGGTGTTCAAATTCTTGAATCCTGCTTGCGTCGCGACGAGTGGTTTTTTGTCCGGGTCCACATACACGACATGAACTTTCGGGGAAAGATTCGCATACATATCCAGCTTGTCTTTGGCTGAGCCGAACTGCGAATCCTGTGCGAAGTAGGTGATCGTGGCGTCCTGCTTGAGGCCTTTGACTACCTTGATGGTTTGATCTGAGAGGCTATAGCGCTTGTTCGCGGTCGTATCGTAAAACTTGTCGTAGCGGTCTGCGAGCACGTTGGCAACGGTTACTACCGCGAGCGTCACCACGATGTACAGGGTCGCGTAAGCTACGTACTTTGTTTGTCTGGCCTTTAACAACTCGGTATTCAATTACGACCTCCAGCGCAGCGATTCCATCGAGCGCGCCGTAAGAAATAGTCCAAAGAAAGACAGCGTCAGGTAATAGATGGCGTCTTTCGAATCCAGCGTTCCTTTTGCGAAAGACTCCATGTGAGTCGACACCGACAAGTACGACAAAACTCGCGCCCAGGTCTCGCTGTTGTATTCACCGACCCATCCACAAACGAACAACAGGAGGCAAGCGCAAAATGTTCCAGCTCCGGCGATGATTTGGTTCTTCGTAAGCGTCGAGATAAAGGTGCCGACCGCCAACAGCGCCGCGCCCTGCAACAAGAGCCCGAGATAGCTGACGAGAATCGGTTTCCAATCCGGGTGGCTGTAGACGAAAAGAAAAGCGATGTTTATTGCGCTCAACGCGAGAAGGCAGCAATAAAGCGTTGTGGCCGCCAGCCATTTTCCTAGAATCACTTCCCCATCCCGGATCGGGGACGTGGTAAGAAGCTCAATCGTGCCAGTACGCTTCTCTTCGGCAAACAGCCGCATGGTAATCAGCGGAATGATAAAAAGCCCGGTGACGGGTATATTTCCAAAAAGCCGGCGACTGATTTCTTCCGGCATGTTCATCGGAAGCATTTCGCCGCGCATCTGCGCTTCCATGCTGAACTGGAGGTACGCCTGTAACAATGTCCAGAAGAAAAATCCAAAAATCAGCGCGCACATCAGAAGCAGAATGTAAGCAATCGGCGAAACGAAGTAGCTGCGCATTTCTTTGCGCCAGATGAGCCAAATGTTTCTCATTCGCCTGCCCCCGTCGCGACCGCTTCGTCCTTAGGAGCCGTCACTTGCGTGCCGGTAAGCTGCAGGAATATTTCCTCAAGGCTGGCTGCAGATGACCGCAACTCGTTGAGATCCCAGCCGGCTTCCACAACCGCGCGTGCCAAATCTCCGCGAACAAAGTGGTCTTTCTGCGTCTCGATTTCAAATGTGGAGCGCGTCTGCCTTTTTTCTTTGAAAATCA
The DNA here is from genome assembly GCA_963730495.1 of uncultured Acidobacteriota bacterium. Taxonomy (GTDB): domain Bacteria; phylum Acidobacteriota; class Terriglobia; order Acidiferrales; family UBA7541; genus Acidiferrum. The sequence goes on from CAVSSD010000020.1 coordinate 149,845, forward strand.
CGCGGCTAACTCCCGAAACCTTTTCAATGCGTGCTTGGGCCACCTTGGAATCGAGGTCTCCATTGCGCCCGGCGACTTCCACGAGGACGGACTCAACACCGCGCGCACGGCTCTGCAGGTTGTCGACGGTATCCGTCGCCACCAGCTTGCCTTTGCTGATGATGATTACCTGCTCGCAGATCTGCTCGACTTCCGGAAGGATGTGCGTGCTCAAAATAATTGTGTGATCACCGGCGAGGCTCTTGATCAGATCTCGCGTCTCATTGATTTGTTTGGGATCGAGGCCGGCTGTGGGCTCGTCCAGAATCAGGACTTCGGGATTGTGGATGATCGACTGCGCCAATCCCACGCGTTGGCGGTAGCCTTTCGAGAGCTTGCCGAGCTGCTTGTTGCGGACATCGGCCACGGCACAGCGTTCAGAAACGTAGTCGATCCTCTGCTTCAGTTCAGCGCCGCGAAGACCCTTTAGGCTCCCGACGAAAGAAAGATATTCGCCGGTCGTCATTTCAGGATAGAGAGGGGGCGTTTCCGGCAAATAGCCGATACGCTTTTTTACTTCCATCGGCTCTTCGAGAACGTCGAAGCCTGCGACTACCGCAGTGCCTGCCGTGGGCGGCATAAAACACGTCAGCATACGCATGGTAGTGGTTTTGCCTGCCCCGTTTGGCCCCAAAAAGCCGACAATCTGGCCTTTTTGGATCTCGAAGGAGATGTGGTCGACAGCCGTGTTGCGCGCGTACCTCTTCGTAAGCCCTTTAACTGTGATCATGTATTTTTATTTCTTGACGCGAGATGCACAACGTTTTCGAACCACCCCAAGCAGATTCAATTTTTCAAGCGCGAAGCCTCATGTTATGAACTCAGACGGGCTCGTGTCAACCCTTGCTTCAAAAGACAAAGCATGTTCCGCGACCGTTCGCACTAGCTCCCTTTTTGCCCAGGTAGCTTACTCAAACTGTTTTCGAAACTCGGCAAACTGCCGCTTTAAATCCGTGACTTCTTTTTCCAACGCCGCGACTTCACTCTCCAGCGCCGTCATACGTGCGTTTTCTGTTGCGCTGCTGGATACCACCGCGTCCTTTATTTGCGGCGCTTCGCGTACTTCCACTTCCCCTGATAATAGATGCGCATAGCGCGCCTCTTTGTTGCCTGGCTGGCGCGGCAGCAACTTCACGAGGGGCGGTTCGCGCTCCATCAAATGCTTTAAAGTTGATTGCACTACGCTCAAATCTTCGAACGGATGCATGCGCTCGGCGCGGCTTCGCAATTCTCCGGGTGTCTGTGGACCGCGCAACAGCAGCTCGCAAAGGATGGCCGTTTCCGGCCGGGTAAAGTTGAAAGTGTCCGCGAGGCGATGCTCATATTTCGCGACGCGACTGTCTCCGCTTGCCGACCTGGCTAGCATTTGCTCCCCTAACGCGCGCAGGGCTTGGCGAACCACATCTTCTTCCAGATTCATCAGCGGTTCGCGGTTGGATTTCTGGTTGCAGGCGTGAACGAGGGCGTTCAACGAAAGCGGGTAGTATTCCGGAGTGGTGATGTCTTTCTCCACAAGACAGCCAAGCACTCGCGCCTCAACTTCGCTGAGAATAATATTCACGAGATAAAATCATACAGAAACGCGGACGACTTCCCAAATCTGCGCAATGGCACACCCTCTGCTGGTTTTGAGGTACCATCCTCCTTCCCTGCGCGCTCGTGGGTGCGAAACCCTGCGACCAACGGCGAGGGGCGAGGAGAAAGAAGGATGAAGATTTGGCGGCGACGGTCTTTTCTGTTGGTGAGTGTGATTGTTCTCGGCACAAGCTTTTCTCAAAGGCTTTCTGCCCAGGACGAAGGTGACGCCTGGGGAAAGAAAAAGTCTTCCTGGCTTTTGCTCACCCCTGCGGAGCGCACACAAGTGCAGGATTTTTCGGAGGACTACAAAAATTATCTGAACATCGCAAGATCGGCGCTAGGCTCGACGCGCGAGGTGATTCGGCGAGCACACGCTGCAGGCTTTACGGATTTCATCAAACCTGAACAAGTGAAACCTGGCGCGCGGCTGATCATTCCCAATCGCGACCGCAGTCTTATTTTGGCTGTGATCGGCTCGGAGCCCATCGTGGATGGCTCACGCGTCGTCGGAACGCATCAGGACAGTCCGCATATTGAATTGAAAGGGCGACCGATTTATCCCGCCGGAGGATTTGCACTTTTCAAAACGAAATATTATGGGGGGATTAAAAAGTACCAGTGGTCGAATATTCCGCTGGCGCTGGTCGGACGCATCGACACAAGCGACGGGCGCACCATCGATGTATCCATCGGCTTGAATCCGGGGGACCCCGTTTTTGTTATTCCTGACGCTGCGCCGCACTCGGATACGGACTTGCGGACGCGCACGTACACCAACGTGTTGCAAGGCGAGGAGCTTGATCCCGTGATCGGCAGCATTCCTGGGGAGAAAGAGTCCGTCGCTGTGGAAGTCACGCAGCTTTTGACGTCCACCTACAAGATCAAGGAAGAAGATCTTGTGAGCTCGGAGCTTGCGCTGGTCCCGGCGTCGCACCCGGCGGACGTTGGCTTTGACCGGGGCTTGATTGGGTCCTACGGACAGGATGATCGCGTTTCTTCGTATTGCGCAGCGCGAGCCATCATCGACCTCAAAGGTACGCCTAAATTCACCGCGCTTGCGTATCTTTCCAATTTTGAAGAAGTCGGGTCCGTGAATAACACGGGTGCAGGCTCGGAATTTTTGAACTCGACGATTGCGCGGCTGATCGGCGGGCAGCGCGGCTCGGCGTACAACGATTTGGATTTACGGCGCGCCTTGCATAATTCGTTGGTGATTTCCGCTGACGCCAACGACAGTCTGAATCCGATATTTCCGGGAACTTCGGAAGCTACCAACGCGGCACGGCTCGGTTACGGCGTGACCATCAAGCTTTACGGGGAAGGGTTCGACCCACCTTCGGAATTTACGGCGAAAATACGCGGACTTTTAGACCGCAACGGTATTCCCTGGCAGACGCACACTTATAGAGTGGATGTCGGCGGCGGCGGCACGATCGGTGGATTCATGTCTCGCGAAGATATGGAAGTGATTGATTTTGGCGTGCCACTGCTATCGATGCATTCGCCATATGAGATGTCCTCGAAAGTGGACGTGTGGAATTTTTATAGGACGATGAGCGTGTTCTACCTGCAGCCGTAGGGCGCGACTCTTTGGGGAAACGCGAATGACAATTTCCTTAACGGGTCCGCAGCGATGAACGCCAATCTCGCCAAAGCGACTGCTGTCGGTGCGCTGGGCGGATTGTTGTTCGGTTTCGATACCGCCGTTATTTCGGGAACGACGCACGCCCTCACAATAACGTATGGACTGTCGCCCAAAGCGCTGGGCGTCACTGTGGCGATGGCCCTGGTTGGGACCATTATCGGCGCGATGACGGCCGGAATCCCCGGCCAAAAATGGGGCGGCCGCGAGACGTTGCGCATATTGGCAGTTTTTTATGTGATTTCGGCATTGGGTTGCGCGTTTGCATGGAACTGGCACGCGCTTCTTGCTGCTCGATTTATCGGAGGGCTGGGCATCGGTGGATCGTCGGTGCTCGGGCCGGTCTACATCGCGGAACTGGCGCCGGCAAAAACGCGCGGACGGTTGGTTGGCACTTTTCAAATAAATATTGTGATCGGCATACTGCTTGCTTATTTGTCAAACTATCTTATTGGACTCCTAGGGCTGGGTGCGATGGAATGGCGATGGCAACTGGGTATTGCCGCAATTCCGGCGTTTCTATTTCTTATATTGCTGTTCGGCATTCCGCCAAGCTCGCGGTGGCTGGTTACACGGAAACGCGTGGACGAAGCGCGCACGGTTCTGCAGATGATGGGCGCGGATAATCCCGAAGGCGAGCTCGGCGAGATCGTGGATTCGATTCATCTCGAGCGCTTACAAACCTCGGAGCCACTTTTTTCCTGGAAATATCGGTTCCCGCTTTTCCTTGCGATTACCATCGGCATGTTCAACCAGCTTTCGGGGATCAATGCCATTCTTTATTATTTGAATGACATTTTTGCCGCAGCGGGATACAGCAAGGTGTCCGGCGATTTGCAGGCAGTGGCTGTCGGCGGGATGAATCTTGCGGCGACGCTGCTGGGTATGTCCTTGATCGACAAGCTGGGGCGCAAGACTCTGCTACTAATCGGATCCGTCGGAACAGCAGCGTGTCTCTTTGGTGTTTCCTGGGTGTTCTTTACGAACAGCCACCAGCGCTATCTTCTCGTGTTCCTGGTCGCCTACATCGCATTCTTCGCCATTTCGCAGGGCGCGGTGATTTGGGTGTACATCAGCGAAGTATTTCCCAACCGCGTGCGCGCAAAGGGACAAAGCGTGGGGAGTTCTTCGCATTGGATCATGAATGCCATCATTGCTTTTACATTCCCGCAGCTTGCGAAATCTTCAGGCGCTTATCCTTTCGTGTTTTTCGGAGCGATGATGGTGTTGCAATTCTTTGTTGTACTGAGCTTTTACCCCGAGACCAAGGGATACTCTCTCGAAGAGATGCAGCATCGTTTGGGAATTGATTGAGTCGTTCACGCGAAAGGAACCACAGGGCCGAGAGCTTGGACGCGGCTAACACATTTGCGCTCGGTGTGGACATCGGCGGAACAAAAGTGGCCGCGGGGCTTGTGGACGCCGAAGGAAAGATTCTTTTTCGGACGCGTGTGGCGATGCTCGCGCATGGGAGCGCGGCTGAAGGGTTTAACGCGGTGCAGTCCGCTATTGAAGCAGTCTTTGCGGCGCGGCCGGAGGCGCGGGAACGTTTGACGGGAATCGGAATTTGCGCGCCTGGGCCACTCGATCCTGTTACTGGAGTGATTCTCAATCCACCTAATGTGCCTTGCTGGCGGAATTTTCCGTTGGCTGCGGAAGTGCAGCGCGTCTTTGGATTGATGCCACGCCTTGATAATGATGGAAACGCGGCCGCACTGGCCGAGGCCATTTGGGGTGCCGGAGTGGGTTACCGAAATGTTTTCTACGTGACGCTGGGGACGGGGATTGGGACTGGCATCGTTTTTGACCGCGAGATTTATCACGGGCGAACGGGCAGCGCCGCCGAGGGCGGACACGTGACGATCGATTATCGCGGGCCGAAATGCGGGTGCGGGAAGCGCGGGTGTGTCGAGGCGTTGTGCTCGGGTCCGGCGATCGCGCGGCGTGCAAGAGAGCGGCTTGCACAATTGCACTGTGGCGGAACGCGTCAGCCCGAATCGCCTGACGTCAAATCGAAGATGGTTGCACTGGCTGGCGGCGATATCGATGCCGTGAATGCCGAAATTGTAGCGGAAGCATTTCGTCAAGATGATGCGCTTGCGGCCGAGGTGCTACGAGAGACAGCGGACTTGTTGGCAATTTGGGCCGGCAACGTTATTGATCTGCTCGAACCGGATGTATTTATTTTTGGGGGCGGACTTGCTCAGCAGATGAGCGCGTTTTTTGGACGCATTCGCGAGCAATTGGAGTTTTGGTGCGTGAATAAGCGCTTTGCTGAAATGCCGATGGTGCTTGCGAAGTACGAGGCAGATTCCGGAATCGCTGGCGCCGCCGCGCTTTGCCGCGATTGAGAAACCCACTAACAAGGGTGCCGCCGATTGTAAAATCGACATTCATGGCCGCGGGAACCTAGGTGATCACGCCCGCCTGAGAGCATTGAATCATCAAGGCAAGCTGGCTATGTCAAACATTGACATCAGATGATTTTCTGGCTAGCTTTGAAATGACAGTACTTCGACCGAGGAGGCGGGCCATGGATCAGATGAACGTCTCGATTACCGATCAACTGGCTGGCTATGTTCGCAAGAAGGTTAAAAGTGGCCGATACAACAATGCCAGTGAGGTCGTCCGTGACGCCTTGCGGCGCATGGAAAACGAAGACGATCGCGCATTGCGACTGGCAAAACCCAGCGCTGCGGACATCTTAACGGACCTCACCGAGGAACAGCTTGCCGGTATTCGGTGCCGTGTTCTTTCAGGACTCGCAAGCATCAACACAGGAAAATTCGCCGAATATGAAGGCCGCGAAGGTCTAAGGAAGCTTGCGGATGGCGTGAAGGCCAGAGGCCGAAAGCTTTTGACTCGAGAAACCACTGGAAAGTAATGCGCTATCGCATCTCAGCGGATGCGGAGCGTGATCTTGACGAGATATTCCTCTACTGGGCCGAACGGGTAAACCTGGAGATTGCGGACCGCGTAGTTGACAGCATCACCGATCGTTTCTGGCTGCTCGGACAACATCCGGACGCGGGTAAGGCGGCAGGCACCATCGCTGCCGGAGTAAAGTGCTTCCCCGCAGGAAAATACCTCATCTATTACCACAAGAGCCGCCACGGCACGGATATCCTGCACATTTTCCATGGTGCTCAGGATCAAAAAAGATCTTTTAGAAAAGCGAGAAAGCGCACGTGACGGTTGCGCTTGGCGAATGTTTTCTAGCCTGAACACGGCTTGGTGCTATCGGTACTCCAAGACTTCGCCTGATGAATTCGTATGACTTGTTTTGTGCCTTGCGCATCCAATGTGAGGAGTCGATTGGGGCCCGAAGCATCGTAGCAGGCGTAAAGGCGGTTGAGCGGAATGGTAGTGCCCATCTTAGGTGCAGGCTCTGCGCGGAAAATCTTTTGTAGGGATAAATAGGAGCGAAATCATGAGCGACAAAACGGAACCGAAAAGAAAAGCCGAACTTGTGGGCAAGGATTCGCCGGCGGCTAAGAGCCGCGAATTTGTGATTGGCGGGGACCTTCCCGTGTGGCGGCTTGGATTTGGAGCGATGCGAATTACTGGCAAGGGGATCTGGGGCGAGCCGAAGGACCATGATGAATCTATTCGCGTGCTTCGGCGGGCGCTCGAGCTGGGGATCAATTTTATTGACACGGCGGATTCCTATGGACCTCACGTCAGCGAACGACTGATTGCCGAAGCGCTGCATCCTTATCCAGCAGGGTTAGTAATCGCGACGAAGGCTGGGTTTGATCGTACGGGACCAGACAAGTGGACCATGAACGGGCGGCCGGAACATTTGCGAAGCGCCTGCGACGGAAGCTTGAAACGGCTGAAACTTGAACGGATTGATTTGTATCAACTTCACCGGATCGATCCGGCGTATCCAGCGGAAGATCAGCTCGGGACGCTAAAGGATTTGCAGGCACAGGGAAAAATCAAACATATTGGGCTTTCCGAGGTGTCTGTGGCGCAGATTAAACATGCGCGGACTATCGTGCCGATTGTTTCGGTGCAGAACCGTTATAGCCTGGCGGACCGAGCGGCCGAGGACGTTTTGGAATATTGCGAGCGCGAGAACATTGGGTTTATTCCATGGTTTCCCCTGGGAGCCGGCGAATTGGCGGCTCCGGGCGGCAAACTGGCGCGGACGGCAGAGGAACTTAAAATTACGACGTCGCAGTTGGCGCTGGCGTGGCTTTTGTGGCGCTCGCCGGTGATGCTGCCGATTCCGGGGACTTCTCGCGTGGATCATCTGGATGAGAACGTCGCGACCGCTGCCGTAAAGGTAGATGACCGCAAGATGCGAGAGTTAGGCCAACTCGCGAAATCGGCATAACGCTGGACTGGCTGGCCGCGAGCGTCTTCGAGACGCTCGCTTGCGGCTAAGATTTCTTGTGCTTGAAGAACTCCACTTGCTGCAATCGCTTCTCGGCTTCTTTCTTGGTCTTGTAAGGACCGCCTAGATTTTTTCCCTTTTCTGAGACGACACGATAACCACCGGTGACTTTCTTGATCATGGCCTTCCTCCGAGATGGGGCCGTTTTTGGCCTACCGACAAATGCTGTCACTGTTGATTTGCGGCTTCCATACAGAGTCTCTCTGAGAGTGGCAGAATTTGGGCCGTACTTTGTAAGGACTGGTAGCAACGCTAGTGTACGGCTCAGATTGTTGTGATAGATGAAGACTACTTCCACGTTTTGAGGTGCAGGCCTACGGATTCGCCAGAAATGTAGCTGCAGATTTCCTGTTTGTTGTCGGGAGCAGCGGCACACCATGCTTTGACCTTGGCGCCGGTGAGTTCCTCCGATTGATCATTCTGCCGGATCACCCAATTGGAGGGCGCCAAGATCTGAAGGCGCAAGCCTAGATCGCGGAATCTCGTATCAGCCGCGGAAGCGGATGCTTCTTGCCAATAGCAGACGTACTGCGTTCCGAGCTCATTCGAAGAGGACTTTGAGATCGTGCTGACCGCACACTCTGCGGCCCCGGCGAGTTTGATTGTGGATTCGGACGCGCCAGCGCCCGCATTTGCAGCGCGGAGATCTTCGAAAGCGCTTGCGCGAGCCTCGAAGGCCTTCTTAAGACCCTGGCAGAACTCGTCGCAACCGCCGGCAAGGGCAGCTGGCGCCGCTTTCGGTGGAGGACCCGGGGGGCGATTGACCAGATAAGGCGACGAGAGCGAACTCATCCAAAGATAGAGCTTCGCCGTTCCATCGGTTTGTTTTGTGATTTGCAGATGGAGCGGACAGTGGCCAACGTACGGTCCGTCAGTGCCCGGAAGCGAACAATCTGGAAGGCCGGCGTCGACAAAATGGTCGGCAGCAGGTGAGTCAATTTTGAATTGCCACGCTGGCTGAAGAATACGAATGGACGCGAGCGCATTTGTGTACCAGATTTCTGCGTTTGCGTACGGAATTTGCGCGTAACAGATATACATCGGCACGTTGTTCGCCCAGGTCGACATTTGACAGGGGACCTTGGCTCCCTCGGTGGAAAGGGCCGAAGCGGCCGCGCCGTTCGCCCGATATGCTCGAAAGTCCGTGAGCGCAGCGTCGAAAATGTTCTGCAGGCCCGGGCAGAGAGGATCTTTACACTGCGGCAACGCCGAGACCGTAAGCAGAAGACTCAAACATAACAGGTGAAAAAACCGGAGCGTTTTCTTGATCATTGGCCGCCGCTAACAAGAAATTGGATATGAATCCAATCCGGGCTAGGGAATGGAGGAATTACTTCAACGATTAAATCGTGCCTGCTGATGAGGGTGGAGTCAATCGGTATTCCTGCTCTTCTTATCGTGGGAGGAAACCGAAGCTTCGGGATAGTGCGAACTAAACCTTCACCCTGCAGAATCGCCAAGAAACGCGGGGCAAATCTCAGCGAGCGAGGGGCATTCGAATGATCGTCGCATGCTCAGCCGATTCAACGGCGACACCATCGCGAAACGCGACAAGTTTGCCAGAATTGGCGGCGACTCGTTCGCCTGGAACGATGATGCCAACGAGATTCAGCGGGTCGGCTGCGGAGAGCGTGATGAGTTCGCCCGACAGAGGCTGGTTGCGCTGGGTGCGCAACGAGTCTACGGCCATGCTGAGAGCAAATTGCTCTCCGAGAAAGCCGCTGACGAAACGGCCCCCGCGCACTTCGCCGCGATCTTCGAGGCGGCGCAGCGTAATCAGCAGTTCGCGCCATTTGGGGAGATTGGTTTCGCGCGTGAGGAGTTCGCGAAAGACGATTCCGTAGCGGCGAAGAAGCATCCAGCAAGTGGCTTCGAGGGCGCGAGAGCGATCGTGAGCTTCTCCGGAGAAGAGCAGCGACCAGCGGCCTGCGCTGTGACGCGGGCGCGAGGTTCGTCCAATTCCCTGCCCGGAACGGCGCTTGGGATCGATGAGCGCGCGGAGATTATCGAAACCGTCCGCGGTGAGAAGGCCGGCAGCGACGAGTTCCCAGAGCGCGGATTCTACTTCGGATTTTAATTTGCCCGTGCCGCGCACGATGTCCGCGAAGAACGAGGCACCGCGCTGTCGCAAAAACTGGAGGATTGCAGCGGCATCGGCGCTGAGGCCTGCGACTTCGGCTTCGCCAGTTTCGCGATGCGGGATCATCCACTCGGAATCTTCGCGCACGAAAAAAGTGATGGGAGCGACGCTTGTGGGCGTAATGCGTCGTTTCGCGTCGGTGGCTACGTGGGGTTCGAGTGTGGCGGGGTGGGGCGAAAGCCGGCCCCATCCTACTGCGCCAGTTAGGCAAAGCTGATCGAGGATCGCGGGATCGAAATCGGCGATACGGCGCTTGAGGATCTGGCGCTCCCAGGAATTTGCGGGAGCTTCGTAACCTTGAAGCTGGCGAACGGCTTCTAGTGTGCCGCGATCGCCGAGAAGTTGCGCACTTGAAGCGACGTGTTGCCAGCGAAGCAGCCAGTTCATGAATTGGGCGGGCGTAACGGACTGGATTTGCTTGCGGAGTTGGCCGAGCGTCAGGCGATGAATGCGCGCGAGTAACCGGCGTTCGCACCACTCGGTTTCGTGCGAGACCGGATCGGTGAATTTTCCGCGGAGGATGACGCCGCTGGATTCCAGGCGAAGGAAAGACTTGTCGATGTCTGAAGTTGGAAGCGGAAGGACCGAAACGAGTTGGTTCGCTGTGATCGGGCCGCTGTGGGTGATCCAGCCAGTTACGAGTGCATAAAGCGCGTCTTCCCTGTTGGAGGCTGCTGTCGATTCGAGGATCGGGACCGCAGAATCCTCGAAAGTGGCCGAGGGGAAGACTTGCGCGAAGTTGCTCATGCGCTCCGCCGACACCCAGTAGGTTTCAGGACCTACCAGTGCGCGTGTTACGCGGTGATCTTGCGCCAACTGTTCGAAAAAGACGTCCCATGCAGCAACCGATTCCTTCACTTTGTTTTGCAGATGATTGGAGACTGAAGAGTCTGCTCCCGCGTGGGCAGGCAAGGCGATCAGAGTGAGCAGAGCGTCGTGAAGTTCTTCCGCGTCGCGAACATCGGGCCAGGCATCGTCGCGCACCTCGGAAACGGCGGCTGGATCGAGACGGCCAATCTCTCCGAGGACTGCGTCTGGCAGCATGCGACGCATTTCGACGGCGCGAGCACGGCGCTCTTCCAGCGGAGCATCATCGAGATAGGCGTAGGGATTGGCGTTCAGAATTTCGTGGGAAAACTGCGACGGCTGCGGCGTATCGACGGCGAGGCAAGTGATACGTCCATCGGCGATCCCGTGCAGAACGCGCTCGAGCCCCTCAATGTCCATCGCTTCAGTGAGGACGTCCTTCATCACTTCGCGGATGAGCGGGTGATTGGAGATGGTGATGTCGCCTTCGATGTTTTCCTGGCAGGCTTGCGCTTCGGGAAAGACGGCGGCCAGCAAATCATCGGCGCGCATGCGCTGGATCGGCGGCGGAACTTTTTTGCCGCCGCGAAAACGTAGGAGAGCAAGGGCGCGGCCTGCATCCCAGCGCCAACGGGTGGTAAAGAGCGGCGAAGTTAGCACGGCCTGTTCAAGAACGGAGCGCAAGGAATTGGGGTGGAGAAAATGAAAGACGTCGCCGAGCGGAAAACTGTGCTGTTCGCTGAGGGAAATATTCAGACCGTTGTCTGTGGCGGCAGCTTGCAGTTCGAAATTGAACGAGCGACAAAAGCGTTTGCGGAGCGCAAGTCCCCAGGCTTTGTTGATGCGGCCGCCGAACGGAGCGTGGATTACGAGTTGCATTCCGCCGCTTTCGTCGAAGAAGCGCTCGGCGATTACGGTTGTTAGCGTAGGAACAGCTCCGAGCAGAGCGCGACCGGCCACGATGTATTCTACGGACTGCTCGGCGCCGGCGTCGTCGAGGCCACATTCAAGTTTCAACCAATTCACAGCGGTGGCCACGCCTGTGGCAGACTGCGCTGTTGAGTCTTGCGATGAAACGCGTGGAACAAACGCGCTAATTTTCTCGCGTAATTCCGCGACATGGCGGAGAGCTCGTCTGTCCGTGATGGAGCTTCGCCGCGCCAGAACGGAACGTTGGGTGCCGCGCCTTGCGCGTCTTCCACCAAGACACTGCCTGCTTGCACGCGGCGAATGCGCCAGGACGTATTTCCTAGCAGCATGATGTCTCCCGAGAGACTTTCGACCGCGAAGTCTTCGTCAACAGTACCCACAACGGTAGCTTCAGGTTGTGCGATGACGCTGTAGAGCGAATTTTCTGGAATGGCGCCGCCGCTGGTGATGGCAGCGAGGCGGCTGCCTCGGCGCGCGCGGAGCATTCCGTTGACGCGGTCGCGGTGCAGATATGCGGCATAGCGTCCGCGGGCACCGGCAATACCCTCGGAAAGCATTTCGACAATCGCGTCGAAATCTTCGCGCGAAACATTGCGATAAGGATACGCGCGACGCACGGATTGAAAGAGTTCTTCTTCCTTCCAATCTTCCGCGGCGCACATCGCCACAATTTGCTGCGCGAGAATATCGAGAGGCTGCTCGGGAATCGCGAGCGCATCTAGGTCGCCTTGGCGAATCGCGCGGACCAGCGCTGCACATTCGAGCAAATCATCGCGCGTGGTAGCGAAAATGCGGCCTTTGGGTATCGCTCCGCGCCAGTGACCTGCTCGGCCGATTCGCTGTAAACCTACCGAAATAGATCGAGGTGAACCAATCTGGCAAACCAGATCGACGCTGCCAATATCGATTCCCAGCTCGAGCGAAGCGGTGGCCACTAAGGCGCGAATTTCTCCCGCTTTTAGTTTTCTTTCTGCGGCGAGCCGCAGCTTGCGCGAGAGACTGCCGTGATGGGTGGCCACGGCATCTTGTCCAAGACGTTCGCCGAGGTGATGCGCCACGCGCTCGGCGAGACGGCGCGTATTAACAAAGATGAGCGTTGAGCGGTGTTGCGTGGCGAGAGCAGCGACGCGGTCGTAGATTTCGCCCCACATTTCATTGGAAGCGACTGCGCTTAGTTCGCTTGCAGGGACCTCGATAGCGAGATCGATCTCACGCCTATGCCCGATCTGCACGATGACGGGAGCGGGCCGAGCGGTGCCGCTTAGAAAATCGGCGACGAGTTCGATCGGTTTTTGCGTGGCGGAAAGACCGATTCGAGTGAGCGATTTGCCGACCAGATGCTCGAGGCGCTCAAGGGAGAGCGCGAGGTGGGCGCCCTCGTTTGTCGTCGGCCATCGCGTGGATTTCGTCGACGATGACCGTATCGACGGTTTTGAGAATTTCGCGGCTCTTCGCGGCGGTCAGCAGGATATAGAGCGATTCCGGCGTCGTAACCAGGATGTGCGGGGGGCGCGACAGCATGGCGCGGCGTTCGTGCGCGAGCGTGTCACCGGTGCGGACGGCTGTGCGAATTTCCGGCATTAGGATGCCGCGCTGGCCGGCGAGCTGCAGGATTTCACCGAGGGGAATTTCGAGATTTTTCTGGATGTCGTTGCTCAGCGCCTTTAGCGGCGAAACGTAAAGGACTTCAGTCTGGTTGGTCAATTCCCCACTGAGCGCTTTGCGGACCAGACGATCAATGCAGATTAGAAATGCCGCCAGCGTTTTTCCCGAACCGGTTGGAGCGGAGACGAGCGTGGTCTTCTGGGCCAAAATGCTTGGCCAGCCCAATTGTTGCGGCTCGGTTGGCGTGCCGAAGCGGGCGACAAACCAATCGCGGACGAGCGGGTGAGCCCATTCCAAACCGGAGGATATCGATGGTGAAGTCTCAGCGTTCATGAGGCAGAACTAAATTATAACGCAAACCATTTTGCGTCGCAGACCGCCATGGACCCGGGGTCAAGAATTCCTCTCAAACGATCTTGTGGATAGCGCGCATCGCTATTTCTCCGCGCTTCTTGCCCGTTCGCCGTCTATACTCACGTTTTCCAACGGGAAGACTCGGACAATGAGGAGCAGAAAGATGATCACTTCGCAGAGAGCTTTGATCGCGGCTTTCCTGTTTGCCGCCGGTTCGTTGTGTGCGGGAGCGCAGCCGCAGAGTGCCACAGGAAACGACGGCGGACAAAATTCCACGGGCAAACATCACATCCTCCCGGCGAACAAAGACACTGTCCAGTGGGGCTGGTTTGATCCGTCTGAAAAACCGAAAGTTGTGATCGACTCCGGGGATACGGTGTCGATCGAAACGCTGAGCCACGCGATGGACGAGATCAAGCCGGGAGCTACGATGGAGGAGATCGTGAAGCTGCGGCTGGCGAATCCGGGGGGCGGACCGCATTCCGTGACCGGACCAATCTACGTCAATGGCGCGGAACCGGGCGACACGATGGAAATCCGCATCGTGAAAATCGTAATGAAAGAATCCGGCTTCAATTTCAATCTTCCGGGAAAGCAATTCCCTACTGTCGGTTTGCTGGCGCCGGAATTTCCCGACGGGCACGTGCAGTATTTCAAGCTCGACTCGGGGACGATGACCACGGAATTCAAGCCGGGGATCACGCTCAATTTGAAACCGTTTCCGGGCACGATTGCGGTTGCACCGGATCCCAACGAACCAAAGGAGAAAGCTGGGCCTCCCATTCACGACACCAAGGGCCGCACCAGCACGCTGCGCCCTTGGAAGAATGGGTCAAACATGGACGTGAACGAGTTGCAGGTTGGTTCGACACTGTATCTGCCAGTGTTCCAGAAAGGCGGGCTGATCTGGACGGGAGATTCGCACTGTTTGCAGGGCGGCGGCGAAGTGAATCTGACGGCGCTGGAATGCTCGTATAAGGAAATCGAAATCCAGCCGATCGTGCGGAAGGATTTGCACATCGATTGGCCGCGCGCGGAAACTTCCACCCACTGGATTTTCATGGGATTTGATGAAGACTTAAACGAAGCAATGAAGATTGCAGTACGAGAAACCGTGACTTTTCTGACTGAACAAAAGATAGTTCCGATGTCACGGGAAGAGGCCTACTCGCTGACTTCGATCGTGGGCGATTGCCGGGTTTCGCAAGTCGTGGATATCCGCAAGGGCGTGCATTGCATGATTCCGAAGGCAATTTTTGCGAAGAGATGAGAAAAGCCCATAAAGCCTCGTCATGTTCGTCGCGGCAGAAAGCGGCAACAGAGCTGCCGCACTCCAGATTGATTAGGCGCGTTCGAGGCCGAGGATCGAGCGCAGGGCTTTCTGATCGGCGCCGGAGCTGGCGAAATCGTCAAAGGAGGTTTTGGCGGCTTCGATGATGTGGCGGCGGATAAATGGCGCGCCTTCGCGGGCTCCCTGCTCGTTGCTCTTGATGCAACACTCCCATTCAAGAACAGCCCATCCTGGGAAATCATACTGAGTGAGTTTTGAGAAAATGGTCTGAAAATCAACCTGGCCGTCGCCCAGCGAGCGAAAACGGCCCGCGCGCTGCAACCACGGCTGGTAACCGCCATAGACACCTTGCTTGCCCGTGGGACGAAACTCAGCGTCCTTGACGTGAAACATTTTTATGCGAGAGTGATAGAAATCGATGAATTGGAGATAGTCGAGCTGTTGCAAAACGAAGTGGCTGGGGTCGTAGAGAAGATTGCAGCGAGGATGCTGGCGGACGCGGTCCAGAAACATTTCGAAAGTCGCACCATCGTGGAGATCTTCTCCCGGATGAATTTCAAAACAGAGATCGACGCCAGCTTCGTCAAAGGCGTTGAGAATGGGTAGCCATCGTTTCGCAAGCTCGTCGAACGCGGTTTCGATGAGTCCGGCGGGGCGCTGCGGCCAAGGATAAATGTAAGGCCATGCCAGTGCGCCTGAAAACGTCACATGCGCTTTCATGCCGAAGTGCGCGGAAGCTCGAGCGGCGAAATGCAACTGCTCGACGGCCCATACCTGTCGCGCGTTTCGATTGCCATGAAGGCTTTGCGGTGCGAATCCGTCGAACATCGCATCGTAGGCGGGATGGCAGGCAACAAGCTGCCCTTGCAAATGTGTCGATAGATCAGAAATAACAAGTTTGTGTTTGGCGGCTATGGCAGAAACTTGGTCGCAGTAGGCTTTGCTCTCAGCTGCGCGCTTCAAATCGAAGAGGCGCGCATCCCAGGAAGGAATTTGCACTGCCGCGTAACCGAGCTCCGCCGCCCACGCGCAGATTGCATCGAAGCTGTTGAATGGGGCGTGATCGGAGGCGAACTGCGCAAGAAATATTCCTGGACCTTGGATTGTTTTCATTTGTAGTCTCCCATCACACGCTCAGCAATCCGCTGGCGGACTCAGTCGACCATCGAAGTGCGCTAGTTTCTGGGAGGGCATTCTATCGTTAGAAAGGGGGAAGGGCAAAATCTGGATTCTTTTGGTACTGGACGTAGATTCGAAAAACGAGACTTTAGTGGGAACTTGCTTCGAATCTTTGTGAATTCAACTCGAAAGATATGTAACCGGTAGATTCTGTTAGCCGATCTTTCGCAGTTGCGGGTGTTTTTCGGCTTTTTTGTCCTTATTTTTATTGTTAAGGCGTGTGTTTTCATCAGCGCTCTCCCGGGAAACGGTCGAGTGGAGACCAAGTGCCTTCCCTTCGACAACGGACTTCTGGCAGTCTGTCGTTAGCATGTTTCTGCGTAGCAATAATCGCAAAAAAGACGGCAAAGACCATCGCTACTTCAGCATCGTAGAGAACCATCGCATCAGTTCCGGCAAGACGGTGCAGCGAACCGTTCTCTATCTCGGCGAAATCAACGATCAACAACAAGCGGCCTGGCGCAAGTCGCTGTCGGTGTTCGACGAGCAGCAGCAAGAGTATGCGAACTTGAGTTTGTTTCCCGACGACCGTGAGATTCCCGCCGATGCCGTTGACAGTCTGCAAGTGAGACTGAGCGGCCTTGAATTGCGACGTCCTCGCCTGTTCGGCAGTTGTTGGTTGGCGTGCGAGTTGTGGCGTCAACTGGGCTTGCATGAATTTTGGGATGCTCGTCTTGCCGGATCGCGCGAAGACGTCCCCTGGGAAAAAGTGTTGCAGCTATTGGTGGTGAACCGGCTACTGGATCCGAGTAGCGAGTTTCACGTGCATCGCCAGTGGTACCTGACTACCGCGATGGATGCGTTGCTCGGAAGCGATTTCGCCGTGGCCGAAAAAGATCGCTTATATCGCTGCCTCGACCGGGTGCTGGAACACAAGCAGGAACTCTTTCTATGGCTGCGCCGGAAGTGGGCCGATCTGTTTCAAGCGGAATTCGAAATTCTGCTCTACGACCTGACCAGCACGTACTTTGAAGGCGCGATGGAAGAGAACCCCAAGGCCAAGTACGGTCACAGTCGCGATAAACGGACAGACTGTTTGCAGCTGGTGATTGCGCTGGTGATCACCACCGATGGGTTCCCATTGGCCTACGAAGTGATGGACGGCAACACCAGTGACCGCACTACACTCCGCGGTTTTCTAGACCAGATCGAGAAGACCTACGGGAAAGCAAAACGCATGTGGGTGATGGATCGCGGCATTCCGACCGAAGAAATCTTGCAGGAGATGCGGGATCCGGCACGCGAGATTTTCTATCTGGTGGGAACGCCGAAAGGCAAGATCCAGCAGTATGAAAAGAAGTGGCTCGATCTGCCCTGGCAACAGGTCCGAGATTCGGTGGATGTAAAACTGTTTGAGCAGGAGGGCGAACTCTATGTGTTGGCCAAGAGTGAAGGAAGAAGAGCCAAAGAAACCGCCATGCGCCGCAAACGTCTGGCCCGTTTGCTCAGAAAGCTCCGCGCCATGCGGCGAAGCCTGCCTTCTCTGGTCCAGCTGCTGATGCGTTTGGGGGCCGCGAAATCGGAAGCGGGCCGCGCCTTCCAGTTCGTGCAGATGCAAGTACCCGAGGAAGGCCAGCCGGTCACGCGCGAGACCTTCCAGTTTCGTGTGGATAAGAAAAAACTCCAAGAGGCGGAATGGCGCGACGGACACTACTTGCTGCGCTCCAACCTTACGAGCGGCGATCCCAGCGTGCTATGGACCCGCTACGTGCAGTTGACCCAGATCGAATCGGTATTTCGATCTCTCAAGAGTGAACTCGGCATACGCCCCATCTACCATCAACTGGAGCATCGCGCCGACGCGCACATTTTGATCGCCTTTCTTGCCTATTGCTTACAAGTGACGCTGAAGCAGCGTCTGTTGCTGCACGCCCCAGGGTTGACGCCTCCAGCAGTGCTGGACAAGTTGGCCGAAATTAAAATGATCGATGTGTGGATTCCTACGGTCGATCAACGTTGGTTGATTCTGCCGCGCTACACACAGCCTTCTCTCGACACCAAGCTGCTCATAGAAAAGCTGAGATTAGAACTGCCGAACCAGCCGCCACCCCGCCTTGTGGCGCAAAAAGAGGGTAACGAAATCGAGGTGCAGACCTTTCGGTAAGGGCTGTTTGTGGTGGAGACCTTTCGATAACCACAACTGATTCAAAAGCACTTAACCGACTCAGAGGTGCCCAACTGCGAAAGATCGGTTAGCCATGTGCCCGGGTTGAACCCTGGGTTTATGGAGCGGTGAATGGTCCAGCTTAAGCCGGAGGGCCTACTGAAGATGTGTTAGGGCTGGCGAATATAGGTGGTCAACGAATGCGTTGTTTTCCCGGACTTCGTAAATTGTCTGTTCACTTGCAGCTCATTGGCATCCGCCGATAGAGTCCAAACCGCTTTCTGAGGGATCTCGGTCGAGCCCTCTTGCTCGATGGTGTCGAAAACAAGGCTGCTTGCATTCCATCGGACAGTGGAACGAAACTCATCGCCGTCTAGACCTCTATAGGTCGTTTCCGGTCCTCCGATCACATATTTTACTTCGAGGGTCCCGTCGGAATTGGTCACTGCCGTTTTCACGCGCAGGTCCTGGCCCTTCTGTTCAACTTCGAGCTGACGTTGCGTTTTCGAGCTTGTTTGCTCTCGCCAATGTCCAGTGAAATCAGGCGGGGTCTGGCCGCTGACGGAAATGGCAAGAAACGAAACAACGATTATGCCTAAAGCTCGCATTGTCATGGCCTATCTCTCGGAATCCCAGCTTGGGCAAATACTGAACCTGCCGGGAGTCCCTTTTCGAATAGATCCGCATTCACCCAGCCAGGACGCTGTGATGGACATTCCTGCCCGTCGTAGACTCGGATTCTAGAAACTGAGCTTCAACATGAATTGCATTTGACGTGGTGTGCCCAAACCCACCGGGGTTGTGTTCAAAGGCAGATATATCCTGCCGAAGTCGGAAGCCGAAATCAGGCCATCCGGATTAGCAAACTGCGCTCGGTTGAAGACGTTGAACACTTCGGCGCGGAAATCAAGTTGTAGCTGTTCTGTGACAGGAAAGCGCTTGGCAAGCGCCCAATCAGATTGCCAAAACCCGGGGCCTCGCAAGAAATTGCGCGGAACATCGCCGAATCCTGAGGGGCAGGTACCACCTGGGTAGAGCGGGTCTGCAGTCCCGGGAGTGCAAAAAGCCGCCGGATTGAAATCCCCGCCGGCCAAATACAAGGGCTGGCCTGGAACCAAATTGGGACGCTGCTCGTTGGTGTTTCCGTCCGGGCCAGTACCGCTGGTCGTGAGGTTCACGGGAAAGCCGGTGCGGGCGATGAAGATACAGCTGAGCTGCCAGTAACTAAAAACGGCGCTAACGAAACCAGGCTCGACAGATACGGCTTGCCTGCCCCAAAAGGAAGCTCATAGATGAAATTTGCATTGAACACATTGCGGGCGTCGAAGGCGCTGCTGGCTCTCTCCCCGCATTGCGCCGCTCCCCGGGGCCAGCAGGAAACATTCTGTGCAGCAAGGGAGTCGCCGTCGCCGCTTCCATTGGAATCGTCGTCGATGCTGTGCGACCACGTGTAATTGGCCGAGACCAGCAAGCCGCGAGAGAAGTTACGCTTCAGCGAGAGCGCCAGCGCGTTGTACGAACTGTTGCCGATGTTGCCTCGCCAAGGGATCTGCGAGAAGGCAGGGTAAGGACGCAGCCCGGTGAGCGGATTTACGACGTTCACATAGGACTCCTGGAGCAGATGGGTGCCTTTGCTGCCTACATAAGCCATCGTAGCCGATGAAATTGCCGGGCATCGCTTGCTCAACCGAAAGCCCCCACTGGGTTACATACGAGTCTTTGCGGTTCCGCTGTTCCGCGTTCGGTGAATTTGTGCCGTTCGAGCAGACCGGATTGCCATCCGCGTCTAGAGCTATGGGGTAGCTAAGGCCTGGGCAATTCTTCGGTGTCAGCGCATAGCTCAGGACCTCGTTCTTATCGGGGATGTTCTGATCGTCCAACTGGCCGTCCTCGTGATAAATGCCAAAGCCGCTGCGAATGACGGTCTTCCCCCCGAATTGGCTGGGGCCCAGGCGAAGGCGATGCGGGGATCGAAATCGGCATAGTTCGGCGGCCCGAAGCTCGCACCTACGCCGCAGTAGCCTTGCGGCCCGCAGGTTGCGAAATCAAAAGGATTCCCGCGGCCCTGCACTTCGTGAAAAATACCGAAATAGCTGTAGCGCAGGCCCAAATTCAGGGTGAAATTCGGCCGCCACTTGAACTCGTCCTGGATATAGCCGAAAAACTGCGTCTTGCGCAGGCCGTTGACGGGATATTCGCCCGTGATACTGGCCTTCGAAGCTTCACAACGAGTCGCACGCCTGCTCGGTCTCTAAGGCCGATTTCGCAATCGAAAGCAACGCATCTCGGATTTCTGCGGGAATGTGCTCGGAAACTTTCTTAACATACTGGCGTTTATTGACCGCCTGATCGTGGAAGCCTGGACCCAACTCTATTGCAACCGGTTCAAATTTGAGCATTTTTTTACACCGGATTGATTTGGGTAGAGGAGGGGAGAGCATCTTACATTCGCGACGGAGCCGAGGGCAACACTCAGTTCCGACGGATTACTACGTCTCGTCTTGAACGATCGGGATGGCGCCACCGGGACAGGTCCGGTAAGCCGACTTCCAGGACTTAGCTGTCTGACGCGAAACAATTTGACACTCCATGCGTATAGTTAGGTAACGGGTTTTCGCAACGGAGTTCCCTGACGACCCGCAAGCTGGCATGTTTTCGCGAAAGGTGTGTCCATGAACAAGAAACTCGGTTTTGTGTTTGCTACATTGCTGGCAGTTCCGGTTGCTCTGCTCGGGCAGGAGAAGGCGCCGGCGCAGTCTGCTCCACCGGCACAGTCCGCTCCGCCGGCGAACCCGATTACCGCGAGCGAAAAAGGTTTTTACTCGTTTGTGAGCAGCGCGGTGGTCGGTGCGGCGCAGAAAATGCCGGAAGAAAACTATTCCTTCAAACCGACACCGGAGGTTCGCACGTTTGGCCAGCTCGTTGGTCACGTAGCCGACGCTTCGTACTCGTTCTGCTCGCAAGCCATTGGCGAAGCAAACCCAGTAAAGGACATCGAAAAAACGAAGACGTCAAAGGCCGACCTGGTGGCTGCGCTCAAGAACGGAGTTGCGTACTGCAACAAGGCATTCGACAGCATGACGGATGCAAAAGGCAGCGAGATGGTGAAACTCTTCAACTTCAACTTAGCGAAGCTGACGGTATTCTCGATCAATACAGCGCACACGGATGAGCACTATGGGAATATGGTGACCTATCTGCGACTGAAAGGGATCGTCCCGCCGACAAGTGAAAACCAGCCGGCACCGGCACCGAAATAAGAGGCCCAAACACCTGACTCGGCAAACCGCCAAGTCCTGGTAAACGCTGTCACCTGACAAGTGAAATTGAGCCGAAACCACGCGTCCGGTAAGACGACTTCGTCCACTACGCACCACGCTGCCTACATCGCGGAACGGCCTAACAGCTTGTGGCGGGGGAGCAACGCAATGTGGCATTCGGCAGGAGTGTTTAATTTAGGATTTGATTGGCTTTCGACGCAGTAAGCTGGCCCTTCAATCGCTCGACCTCTGACTGCAGGTACTGGACCTGCTGTGCCTCGGCATCGATCTTGGCTTTGCCCGCTGTGTCCGCCGCGTAATTTGGCTTGGAATAATAGGCGTTCTGGTCCAGATCAAACTCGCGCTGCATTACCTTCAGCTCTTGCTCCGCGTGATCGAGCTCCATCTGGATTCCCGCGTCTTTAGGAGAGTCGAAGGCAATGCGCAAGGCCCTCGTAAGAGACGAAATCTTCTCATCGAGACTGACTTCCTCGATTCGAGCGGGGGCAGGAGGTTTCGTTTCTAGAAGCGGTGGACGTCCAAAGTCAACCCCCGACGAGCCGGGTTTGAAATTCTTCATGTCGACATCGCCGCCGGAGATGGTTAGGGGGTTATAGGAAACTTCACGACGAACTTGGTCCTGCTCCGCCTGGGCGGCCAAAAGGTCCGCTTTCAGCCTGTCGGCGCCAGGATTATCGCACCCTGCTGCCGGTGGCTTTGGTACTTCGGCCACGCTCGTTGATGAGGACTCTGCAGGAGAAGCAGAAGTGCTCGTTACCGGATGCCGAGTGTCCAGGTCATCGTTGGTGACGATCTTGGGATGCTTCGTAATATTTGATTATGCTCGCGGACGTTGCGCGCGGCCTCGGCTACCGATTCCGCGGGATGCGGTGGTTCTTGAGATTGCACTGGAGCGCCAAGCGCAAGCGCCAGAAACGTGACGTTGTTAATGACCACACCCAAGGCGCGCCAAACGTTTGCCCTCTCAAGAATTCAAGGGGCCCGATGCCATTACTGTTCATGTCCATACTGACCTCCAGTTACTCATGCCGTAGCGCTGTCATGGGATCCACTTTTGTGGCACGGCGAGCGGGGATGTAGCACGCTAGCAAGGCGACGCACACCAGCAGGATTCCGACGGCGGCGAAGGTCGCGGGGTCGGCGGGCTTGATGTGAAAGAGCCAGAGATGGTCGTCAAGGAAGCCATTGAGTCCGAGCGCCAGCGCGACGCCAACGGCTAGTCCGGTTCCAGAAAGTGTGAGACCTAGCTTGGCGACCAACACGAGCACATCCATGCGCTGGGCTCCGAGAGCGAAACGGATGCCCAATTCGCGCGTGCGCTGGTTGACGAAATACGAAAGGACGCCATATACGCCGATCGCTGCCAGAACCACGGCTATGGCAGCCAAAAACGCGAGCACGGCGACATAGTTTTTATAATCCTTCATGGATTCGCCCAGCACCTCATTCATCGTACTGATGTCAGTCACGGGCTGATCTGGGTCCATCTGTTTCATCATCTCCTTGGCTGCCGCGATGATGTCGGCTTCGTGAGCATGCACATCCGATACCGTGCGAATTACCAGCGTCCCAGCCAAATGGAAGCCATCGCTGCCGCCCGGATACACTTCCGGCTGCTGAAGGTATGATTCATAAATCTCTGGGTGGAGCCCGCCCATCCCGGCTTGCTTGACCTCGCCCACAACACCTACGATCTGGCGGGGCCGTTCTTCGTCCACTTCGTTGAACGTATAGCGAAGCAGGATCTGTTGCCCGATGGGATCTTCCTTCGGGAAATAGCGGTTTGCCGTTGTCTCGCTAATGATTACAACCCAGGGCGCATTGGTTGTGTCGCGTTCATCAAAGTAGCGGCCTTTCTTCAGCGGGATCCTCATGGTGCGAAAGTAGCTGGGGCTCACTTCGTTGAAGCCTACGAAAGGCCTTTCGCCCGGTGCGGGATGCCCTACGACCGAAAAAGTCCTGCCCCCCGATCCCAACGGCGGAAGCATCGTGATCATGCCTACGGACTCGACGCCGGGCAGCGCCGAAACTCCTTCCATTAATTGTTGGTGATAGACGGTTACTTTAGGAGATATTCTCTCCGTCGGCTTCCCTGGGCTCTTTTCGAGGTACTTCCCTCCCGTGGCGGGGAAAAGCACCTTCATTGTCAAGACATTTGCCGGATCGAAGCCTGGAGAGGGTAGCAACATGCGAAGCAGGCTGTTGATCATCAGCCCGGCTCCAACCAGGAGCACCATCGCCAGGGCTACTTCTGCAACCACCAGCAAATACCGCGTCCCTCTATGTTTTCCGGTCGCCGTTCTGCTTTCTCCCTCGCGGAGTGCGTCCTGCAGATCCGCGCGCGAAGCTCGGAAAGCCGGAGCCATCCCGAAGAGCAGCGCGGTTAAGAGGCTGAGCCCGCCGGCGAAGAGCAAAACGCGGCCGTTGATGCGAATGTTCTCCGCGTCTGGCAGATCCTTCGACGTTGCGCCTAGCAGATGAATTCCCCAGAAAGAAAGCAGAACACCCAGCAAGCCGCCCAGCAGAGTCAACAACCCGCTCTCCACCAGCAACTGCTGCATGAGCCGTCGCCGGCCGGCGCCCAGCGACGCCCGCACCGAATACTCCTTTCGACGGCTCTCCGTCCGCGAAAGCATCAAGTTCGCTACATTGACGCATCCGATGAGCAGAATAAATCCCACGGCTCCCAGGAGTGGATACAAGCTATCCTGTGAGCTTTTGTAGAGCGTTTCATACAGCGGAATGACTTCTGCGCCGACTCCCTTGTTTTGCTGAGGATAAGCCTTCTCCAGCGCTTGCGCTAACACATCCATCTCCAGTTGCGCTTGCGCCAGGGTTATTCCGCGTTTCAGCCGTGCCAGCGGCATAATCCAGAAGCCCCCACGGTTTGCGTATCTCGCGTCCTCTGGATTGACGGGCTGCCATACGTCCACCCGCTTTCCCGTGGCCCACGGCCCGAATGTCTTGAAGCCCGCCGGCATCACTCCAACGACCGTTGAGACAACGTCGTCAATGCGGAACGTCTTCCCAAGCACTGCTGCGTCGCCATGGAACTTCGTTTTCCATAGAGCGTCACTGATAACCACCGTCTGAGTGTCTTCGTGACTCTCCTCAACGCGAAAGACTCTCCCTAGGACGGGCTGTACTCCAACCAAAGTGAAAAAGTTGGGAGTCACGGACTGGACGGGCACCTGCACCGGCTCGCCGAGCCCGGCCAGGGTAGCCATATCGATAAAACCTACCGCACCCATGTCGGCAAAAACGTGATTCGCTTTTTTCCAGGTCGCTACGTCTGCAAGCGGCACGGTATCTTTATCCGAGGTAGATCCCATTGATGTATGGAGAATATTGTCGCCAGCTCCTCTGGATGCTCGTAAGGCAGACCATGCAGCAACACAGCGTTCATCACGCTAAAGACTGCTGTGTTTGCTCCGATGCCGAGCGCGAGCGAGAAAATCACCACGGCGGCGAAGCCTGGGCTTTTTGTGAGGATTCGGGCCGCGTAGCGAACGTCCTGCCATAGAGTTTCAAACCACGTGAAAAGCCAGACTTCGCGGCAATCTTCTTTCAGTAACGTGACGTTCCCAAATCGCCGACGCGCGGCTACCCGCGCGTCCTCTGCTCCAAGGCCCAGGGCGCGGTTCTTTTCTGCGCGCTTCGCCAGGTGAAACTGCAGCTCCTCCTCGAGGTCACGCTCCAGCCTTCTCCGCTTCACCAGCGCCTTCACTCTCAGCCACGCTTCCGTCAGCCACTCGCGCGCCATAGGTCCTCCTTAGGCTGGCTCGAGAATCCTCGCAATCGCGGAAGACATGCGCTTCCAGTGCGCAGTTTCTTCCGCGAGCTGTTTCCGGCCCGCCGCCGTCAGCCTGTAATATTTCGCTCGCCGGTTGTTGTCCGATGCTCCCCACTCTGCCGCGAGCAGTCCGCGAACTTCCAGGCGATGCAGCGCCGGATACAGGGCGCCTTCTTCGACGCCCAGGACCTGGTCGCTCCTCTCATGGATGTATTCCGCGATGTCGTAGCCGTGCATCTCTCCGCGTGTCAGAGTTTTCAGGACGAGCATATCGAGCGTGTCGCGCAACAGATCACCGGTTTCAGACTTTTTCTGGGTCATTGGTTAGGGTCTACCCATAACGATCTTAGGGGGAGTATCTTGCAATCTCGTTTCCATTTCAAGCTTATTTTTTGGCAGTTGCAACGGTCGCTTCGCGCGCGGCCCGCAAATTCAGTATGTCCTGGCAAACGCCGTATCGGTAAAGTCAAGTACTAGGAGACGTTGCCGGGCATTTGACGGAATTTCCGCTGGCGAATACACTCGCTCTTCGAACATCCACACGATTTACAGCTTCATGTCTATTCCTTTTGACGATCTTAACTGTGACCCCGTCATTCATGGCTACCTACACGTACCTGCGCGGCCCACGGGAAAGGCTGTTGTACTCACACATGGTGCTGGCGCCGACTGCCAATCGAAACTGCTGGTAGAGATGTCCAATGCTCTTGCCGAGTCGGGCTTCACCGTTTTGCGGTTCGACTTGCCATTCCGCCGCGAACGCCCACATGGACCGCCTTCTCCTTCCAGCGCTGCCCGGGACAGGGATGCGCTGCGGCGCGCCGTTTCGATCATGCGAGAGCGGAAAAATACTCAGGTGTTCTTGGGCGGCCATTCTTACGGCGGACGGCAGGGGACCATGCTGGCTTCGGAAGAGCCCGAATTGGCGGACGGTTTGCTGCTGCTCTCGTACCCACTTCATCCTCCGCGTAAGCCGAATCAACTTCGTACCGGCCATTTCCCAAAGCTGACCACGCCCGCGTTCTTCGTTCACGGCACGCGCGACCCATTCGGCACGACTGCTGAGATGAAATCCGCTCTGGAGCTGATCCATAGCTCACATGCCATGTTGGAAGTGGACGGCGCAGGCCATGACCTTTTACCCAAGAAGACCGCCAACGAATTGCTCTCCCGCGTCGTGGGCGAGTTTAAGACATTCCTGAAAACCCTTGTCAAAGAAGACTAAGCCTGATTAACGCTGCCGGAGAAGTCCTAGAACTGGACATGTCCGCCCGACTAACCAGGAGTTTCGCTGAACGCTGCTCCTCCTGGGCGGTCGTGACTTCTTACAACGGGTCTTCTCGTTACGGAATAACTTCCAGTTAGCCCGTCGTCCGCCCAGGATGCGCCCGGCGTCCCCCGGAGCGGGTTCCCCTTGAGCAAATTCATCTGGAACGCGACCGATTCCGCCGAACGAAAGCCTCCAACTGTTCCGCCGCTTCTTTTACCAGGAAACCCATCTTGGGATGCGAAGCTTCCAAATCGATGAACAGTCCGTAACTTCGCAGAACTTCGGATGTAGTGGGTCCAAGGGAAACCTTTACAACTTTTCCAAAGCTGGCTTTGAGGAGGTCCTTCTTTCCCTTTGTTCGGCAATTTCAAACAAGTGCGAGACCTGGATTCCCGTCGTAAAAAGGACCACGTCGATTCGGCCTGCTAGGATGGATTCCACTGCCTCTCGGAGCGGGGCCGTGTCTTCCGGAAAATCCCATCGGTAGACCGGCACGGCTGTCACATGGGCTCCTCGCTCGCGCAAGCCCTCGAGAAGCTCCGCGTTGGAAACTCCATATTCTTGTACGGCAACCTGTTTGTCCCGCAAATCCAGTCCGTGGTCGTCAATCGCTTGCAGCAGCTCGCGCCATGTATTTGGTTCAGGCGTGGTTACCGCGATCGGCACTTTCCATTCGCGCAGGACAGCTACCGGTTTCGGCCCGCGTGCGATAACAGAAACTCTTCTCAACGCCTCCAAAAACTTCTCCTCGGGATGCACGCTCTGCAGCACTTGCGAAAGCGCACGGGCTCCAACTCCAGTCAGAAAGACCACCGCATGGAGTTTTCCAGTCAACAAGGCTTCTGCGAACCTTAAGGCTTCTGGATTCGAGTAGAGCGGCACTTCGCGCATCGCCGGTGCATGAACCGGCTTCCCGCCATACGTTTCAATTAGACGGCTCATTTCCTGGCCGCGCCGATTCTCCAGCGTCAGGACGGTTAATCCTTGAAAATTTGTCACAGCCATTCCCGCGGGCCCCCTTCTTTACAATACCCCCGCCCCGCCGGAAATGGGAGTGACGCAGTCTCGTTTCATCATGCGGAGGGGCACCGCGGTGTTGTTTTCAACTCGCGCTGGCCGAAGGCGCGAAGGAGCTGGAAGACCGCCACGAGGCGATTGTCGCTGTCGCCGCGGCTGTGAAAAAGGGATCGCTTGCAGGAGCTTGTTGCTTGTATTCGTTTTCAGCGCGGAACGACTGGATGACCTCTGCGATCACATCCCCAAACGACTCATCGCACGGCACCGTTGCGAGAATCTCCTTGCCTGCAATCGCGTGAGCCCCCGTGCGGCCGCCCACGTAAACCGCCACTGCATCTACAAGCTTTCCGTCAATTTTCGTCTTAAATCCGCGAAGACCGACGTCGGCAGCTTCGTGATTGCCGCAGCCGCCGGGCACCCGGACCAATGAATCGTCAAAGGATTGACGCCTGCACCCATCTTTTCGTGCAGAGTTTGGGAAAGCGCGAGCGCGCGGTTCTTCGTTTCGATCAGGGCAAGGTTGCAATAGTCGGTGCCGATGCAGGCGACCAGGCCGCGTACAAAGGGAGAGGGACGCGGCGAGAATTGCTTCAGTAACGGTTCATTCAATAGCTTCGACATGTAGCCGGGAGGAACATAGGGAATAACCGCATTCTGTCCGTCGTCAGCCGAATCTCGCCGTTGCCATACGCGTTGGCAAGACGCGCGAGCTCCTCAATCTGCTCCGGATTGACCCTGCCCGTTGGAACGCAAAGACCCACGGCGGTCAGGCCGGCCTGTTTTTGCGAGGTCATCCCGATGTGGTCGGCGTGATAGGAACCACGCATGTCTCTTCCTTGAAATGCGAGTTCATAACCCATGCACGCGGAGAGTTTCCTCCCGCAATCGGGGAATTCCCCATTTTTCAATCAGAAAAGCGAACCGGCATTTGGAGCG
>CAVSSD010000021.1:0-444318 GCA_963730495.1 uncultured Acidobacteriota bacterium
TCAAGTCGACTAACAGCACGGTCTAACATGCGGACGTTAGGATTAAATGCCGCAGCCACCGAGAAGTTCGCTTTTTTACGCAAAGTTTTCCCAGAGAAGGAAATCCCTTCATTTAATTGCTTAATTAACGAAATTAATTCCATAGAAGATATGTCGTATACACTCGTTGCCCCTGGGAAATCCCCTATTTTTGTTGGATCCCCTGTGACCCCCAAAATATCGTGAAGGCCCAATGCATTTAGTCCCATTAAATGCGATTGTAAGCCAATTAAATTCCGATCGCGGCAGGTAATATGTGGCATGACACGAATCTCATGTTGCAATTTTAAAAATCGACCCCATGGCAATATTGCTCATTCTCGGGGATGCTAATGAGTTTTCTGCCATCATGACAATATCGGCACCTTCGTGATAAAGTGTTTTGGCCCCTTTAACAAAAGCATCCATTTCTAAGTGACGAGGTGTATCTAACTCTACGATAATGGAACGTTCGCGCTTTACTTTTTCATGTAGCGGTTCTAATCGTCTTGGTTCTGGATCAGAAACCTCGATTGCTTGTTGGCGATGGCTACTTTTTTCTCGATTGGTTTAAGTTGTAAGTTTATTCTTAACTGCTTCTATATGTTTAGGTGTTGTTCCCAACATCCACCAATTAAGCGAACCCCTTGATCTCTTAATTGTACTGCCGCCCGCGCAAAATAATCAACTTCTGATTCATAAATGACACGGCCTTCCTCAATATCTAATAAGGATGCATTAGGATAGGCTGATAGAATTGCTTTCTTAGGCAATTCTACTCCTTCAAACGCTTGAATGGTATGATGCGGACCTAGACGACAATTCACGCCTACAATATCAGCACCTAAGTTTTCTAGTTCATGTAACGCATCATTTAATGACATCCCATTTTGCAATACGCCAGGTTCATGCATAGATACTTGTGCAATAATTGGCATTTCCGTCATTTGACGTAACATGATTAATGTTTCTTTTAACTCTTCAAAGTCGTAATAGGTTTCAAGTAAAAGTCCATCTAAATCCCCGTCGATTAAAACTTCTGCTTGTTCACGAATGGCTTCTAATACCTCTTCTAGTGTCGATCTGTTGTTCGAACACTTCTAATTCCTCCAATAGTCCCTAGAACGTATTGTCCTCCCTCTGTTGCCGCTTTTTTTGCTAATTTCACTGCTGCTTCATTAAATTCAACAACACGGGATTGATGCCCATATCGTGCCAGTTTAATCGCATTTGCACCATATGTGTTCGTTTGAATAATATCTGCACCAGCGGCAATATATTCGCTATGAATCTTTACGATGAACGCTGGTTTAACAACGTTCATTTCTTCAAGACAATATTCAAGTCCATATGAATATAATAGCGTTCCCATCGCACCATCTGCTGTTAACTGTTTTGTTTTTAAGGCTTCAAGTAATCTCGCCATTCTAATCTCTCCCCTGTATTCTGACTGACTTCTCAATCTAATCGATTCATGTAGTTGTTACCTAGATTAATAAAGAACCTTCTTTTTGAAAGAAGGTTCTGAAAAAAACAATATTGTTCCAGTACAACGGACATCGTATCTGTTTGTCAACAATTCATTTAATTCTTGATTTTCAACTTCATGTAACTAATGTTTAGCAGTATTATTTCCTTCTTTAAAACCTTTTCTTACTTTCTAGATGAAGTAAACTTCCTACATGGTCAATCCGAAATGAAGCTTTTAATCATGATTACATTTCTTCTTTCTTTTCTATTAAATAAGCCTCTTCACATAAATAAGAAGCCGGGTGATTAACGTTAACTAGTTAACTAGTTATCTTGTTATTTGATGTAACGTAAGTGTAGCATGGGAAAAGTGATATAGTCCAACACATAAAACCTATCGCTTGTTATAGTTTTATACTATGGCGGTTATTATCCGTAATCGTTTCTTTTAAATGATGAGTGATTGTTCTTATCATAGATAGTTAATTTTCTTTATTTCGATTGGATAAAAATATGGATTTATTTAAATAGTTGATTCCTTTCTATGTTTTTTTGAAAAGATTATCCGTTTCTATTTTCATTGCTGCTCTACCATGATTTGGTTTCAATCTATGATAAAATGAAGAGAATACAGGCAGCAATGAAATGACTAGATGAATAAAAATGATTGTGGTAAAAAGGAGATAACGAATATGTCAGTACATTCATTTAAAGTCCAATTATCAAATGGAGAAGAGGTTGGGCTAGACTCTTTTAGAGGAAATGTGATGTTGATTGTGAACACAGCCAGTAAATGTGGATTAACCCCCCAATATGAAGGATTGGAAAAATTATATGAAAAGTATAAAGAAAGGGAATTTACAGTGTTAGGCTTTCCCTGCAATCAATTTGGAGGACAAGAGCCGGGAACAGATGAGGAAATCAGTGAGTTCTGTTCAATAAATTATCAAGTGAAATTTCCGATTTTCAAAAAAATTGATGTAAACGGTGAAAATGCTCATCCTCTGTATCAATACTTACGTGAACAAGCTCCAGAGGAGGAGTTTGATACAA
The DNA here is from genome assembly GCA_963730495.1 of uncultured Acidobacteriota bacterium. Taxonomy (GTDB): domain Bacteria; phylum Acidobacteriota; class Terriglobia; order Acidiferrales; family UBA7541; genus Acidiferrum. The sequence goes on from CAVSSD010000021.1 coordinate 2,542, forward strand.
ATGGCCCATTGTACCAACATTTACGTATCAATGCCCCAGAATTGCTCGAGGGATCAATGATTAAATGGAATTTCACTAAATTTTTAATTGATCAAGAGGGTAACGTAGTTAAACGTTTTGCACCAACGACTACTCCTAAAGAAATAGAAGAAGACATTGAACGATTATTATCGAAATAACAGATTCTTTAAGCCCTAATTTCCTATAAGAAAATATCTTTTTTATGTAATTGAGATGTTTCTTTAATGAGGATGCGTTTATTAGATAAAAAAGGTCTCCAATTGGGGCTGTTGACAAAATAGGGAAGGAGCTATGCTCCCTTCCCATTTTTTTTCTTTAACCAATATTCATCAGTTAATACTCTCTATAATTTCAACTATGGTTGTTAATTCATTACCTTTATCATCCGTTTTAGATTTAATGCCAACGCCGAAAAGAGGCATTGTTCATGAATTTTTTCAATGCCCCTCTTATAGGTTTTATATAAATTGTGTTTGATTTTCATGGTTCCAAAGGAACCCTCACACCAAACTCTTCTTAACTTTTGAACCATCTTGTATTCTCTTGTTTTTGTCCTCTGAATATTTTCCTCTAATAACTCATGGGCTATTGGTCGTTAAATAGTTCTTTTACTTGCTGTTTTTCCAAAGCATTGTTCTCTAAAAGGACAGACTTTACAGTCTTTGGCTTTCGCAGAATATAGTTTTAGAATAACTTTTCACCTGCTACGTTTTAAATGAGTAAAAGAAAGCTATTTTTTGATTTTGGCAAATATATGTATCTTTTTCTCTATTATAAATAAATTCTCGATAGGAAGTTGTATTATAAGCTGTATTCATACTTAATCGGACTAATATATCCAGTTATTTTAAGAGTTTTTAATCCATGATGAATTGGAGTTGTATCATATCCTCGATCTGCTCCAACACTTTTAATATCTAAATTCAAACTTTTCTTGAATTATCTTTAATCTTTCTATGTAATGGCTCACAGTCATTTATATTTCCTGCACTTGGATGAATATCTACTATAATTCCGTTTTTTGTATCAATACTAGTATGTGCTAAGTAGTGGGGGCCTGTTGGCTTTCCCGGGACGATTTAATAACACCAGAGTCAGGATCCGTTTTAACAACGGATATTGTTTCAGTAGATGGATCTTTTGGTTTTCGTCCCCTTTTCTTTTTTCCAGCTTCTATTCCTTTTTTCCTCTAATTCTTTTTCTATTTTCTTTGCTTCTATCTTCAAGGGTATTTAAATATTGGGAAGGAGTCTTTTCCACTGTTACCTTTTCAACTTTACTCTTTGAAGCACTTGCTTTGATATGGGTAGAATCAGTTACGATTACTTCACCTGTAACTAATCCTTTCTCAATACAAAGTTTAACAATATGATCAAAAATTTCTTGGAAAACTGTACTATCCTTAAATCTTCTACGCCGATTTTGACTAAATGTAGAGTGGTCAGGTACAGGATCAGCTAAAATCAAGCCCTAAAAACCAGCGATAGGCAATATTTAAATTAACCTCTTGTTCAAGTTCTCGTTCAGAATCAATATTAAAAAGATAACCAATGAGTAACATCTTAAATAAAAGCACAGGATCAAGGGATTTCCTACCAAGTCTTGAATAATATTTTTCCATTTTATTATATATAAAAGAGAAATCAATTTTTTCATTAATTTGACGGAGAATATGATTTGAAGGAACAAATCATATTTAAATCAATAAATTCCAATTTACTTTGATAATCATCTTTACGACCCATCATAAGAAATTCCCCCCAATAAAAAACCTGTATAGAATAAAATTCTACACAGGTTTTTAAAAATTCCTATTAGATTGTCAACAAGCCCAATTGGAGGTCTTTTTAATTTACGAAAATAACCGCTAAGTATGGCCTTGAAATAAAGTTTGATCATTTTCTAATAGTGTTGCTTTATAATCGCGCCTGATTGTTGAAGATCAGTGGCTGCTGAAGATGGCCCTCACTTATTGAACTCTAGCATAATAAGAAACTGCTTCATAAGGTTTCATCAACCGCAAAAACCCCTGATGTGAACATCCAGCCAATATGCATATAAAAGATTAAGTCTTCTGGCAGTTCTGGACTAATCCAATCAAAAAGAGAATTGCTATATTCTTTTAAAAACTAACTTGTAGCATTATTCAACTGAAAATATAAAAAACGTATGCCGAACCGTTCGAAGATAAGTAGAAATAAGTAGAAATCTACTTAACGCAAGGGCAAGAACGATAATCCCCTTACGATTTGCATATGAGAATCACACTCATACATCAAAGGTGTAAAGCCACATCACACAGATATCCGAAAACATCTGAGGACCAGTACCACTGCCTTGATGGGTAATCCAATACCTGCTAGGTCTTGCGGTGTTGCACGTAAAACTACGATTTCATGGGCACGCTTTCTTCCTTACAGGTTCAGCGTGGCATTGCCACCGTAAATGCAACTAAATACGATGTAAAAGATATATTTTGTTGTTAAAACTATATTTCTTCCACTGTTTACAAATTTCTTTCCACTGACTCAATCTGTCCGTTTTTAAGATTTGGTCTTTCTTTTTCTTATTTAAAATGTGATGTTGAGGCACCTTTTCGATCCTTTTAAAGTTTAAACACTTTCTCCCAATCACGAGTGCTGCACTCTCATGTGAACTAATCCCGTACATTTTCATAAATTTATGATGTCCAATCTGACTCGTATAAGCAGGGTTAACCGAAATCAATTCAATCCCGGCCATTTCGCATTTGCTCTGTAACATCGACTGATAGGTTGAGTAAGCAAATCCACTCAATAATTTTGCTTGTTTCGGGGACATCTGCTTTAGATTTTGCTTTTTCCTTTTGAAGTCTAAATTCTCACACCCAATTGGTTTCGCTTGATCCGCCGCATATTTGATGACTATTTTTAAAGCTTCACTTAAACTTTGTTGGGTTTGTGCGCTCGTACAGTGAGTTGACTTATAAGGAAATTGAAAAGAGTTTACTAAATTTCCATATCGATCTACATCTGATACAGCTAAGAAACCATGGTTAAAGTCAATCGAAATGATCCCGTTCTTTTTTAATGAAATGACATTTTGAACATCTACATCAACCGTAACATATGCGTACCAATTGTTATCCTTACGAACAAACTTCCACGTTAATGCCCTGTAGTACTTTACTTGATTCATTTTTCCCTTTGTATAACCTAGACTAGGAATTTTCGCTTGATCAATATTTTCTTGACCGTAACCAAATTCAACATTCATAAGGGTAACATAGTTCCCAAACATCTCTTCATCTTTTGAAAACACTCGCATTCGAAGATGATTCTCTAAATCATATGTACACGATTGATTCCCGAATGTTTCGTCTTTTGAGCCAATAAAGGTGAATTGGGCAGCCCTTTTGTCTTTCCATTCCTTTTTCCACTGGTCAAAAGTCATATCGTTTTCTTCAAGATGAAACTGTTTTTGGAACAAACTTTTTGAACCAAAACAAATTCTTATGATCCCATTATTAAAATCGCTTTCTAATTTCTCTAGCTTTAGATTCATGGAATAGAGTTTTCTTTTCTTTTGGTGAATGGATCTTTTTAAATTTCGATATTGCTTCACCTTTCTAGGAAAGTTTGCCTCATTTCCCTTCATGTTAAGAAGTGTTGCTTGAAGTTTCACTTTCTGTGCTTCTTTTGATGTGATTAGTTTAGTCGCAATTTTAATTTTTTCATTCAATTCTTTGATATAAAGCTTCGATAATTCCAACTTCGATGAAATTCGACCATCTAATTGTTTTTTAATACTATTGTATTGGCGAGCCGTCATTTGATATTGGGCACAATATAATTTCTTTAAATCACCTGATGGTCTTTTCCGTATATATAAATCAACAAATAGCTTTCTCTCAAGCATTCCAAAGTATTGGGCATTCTGATGGAAATATTCATAAACAGGAATGGAACAATCATTCTTCAGAGCGATTATGTCGTTCTTCAACTTCGTTTGATAGGTTTTGAACATCCATAATCGACTCCTTTGCTAATTTCTGTAGTTCTTTATGTTTTTTACTACGAAGACCATATAGTTTTCCTGAGAAACTGGTGATAATGCTAATAAGGTCATCCGCTAATTCTTCTTGAACGCTTTTCGTTTCTTCTTCTTTATCAAGTACATGAATAGTCACTCCATGACTATTAAAATACTCTTCTAGATAACCATAACCGAATCTTGTTAATCTATCTTTATACCGAATAGCGACATCCGTCATTTCCTTTTCTTTCGCTAATTTTATTAATTGATGAAGCCCTTTTCGTTTATCATTTAAACCAGAACCAACGTCAGATAAGGTGTCCACTACTAAAAAATCCTCACCTAAGTTTTTCTTTACGAAATTGATTTGTCTTTCTAAATCCCCTTTTTGTTTCTGTTCATTCGAGGAGACTCTCGCATAAATAACTAGTTTTTTCTTTTGGGGTAAAAAGGATTTCCCACGAATCCTTTCTACCTCACTTAATGGTATTCTTCTGCGACCTCCTGGTGTACGCACAACATTAATTGTACCTGCTTTATCCCAATTTTGAATGGTTTTAGTTGATACTCCTAGTAATTCTTTTGCTTCTTTCATTGTCAATAACTTATCCATGAATCAATTATATTATTTATTATTAAATTACACAAATATTAATATCTACTTATTTCTATTTATTTCTATGAATAAGGTCAACTGTTGTTAACCCTCAGAAAGCTTTGTGGTTTCCCATTTTCGTTAAATTTTCCTTTCGATTAAATGTCCTTTAATATCAACTATCAAATTATGAATATAGGGAAGACGCGATAGCATCTAGTAAATTTAAGTAGTCACAATATGTACCTGATAAACTAAATTAATAGTGGTACACTTGAGGTAAAGTTCTATTAAACACGGAGCTTAGAAATCACTACTTATATCTAAATAAGTTATAATAATTTAAAAATATTTTTGAGGTGAATAGGCATTGGATTTTTATTCAAATTCTGACCAACAAGTAGAAAAAGTTGATGATGAAGAATATAAAGAAAGAGACTACGCTACTAGACAAATAGCAGAAAGAGAACCGGAAGAAAGAGGATATAAACGATGGATTATGGGAAGGAAAAAAGTAAATGAAGAGAGCGAAGCGGGAGTCTATTCGCCATCCAGATCTAGATCGTCAAATAAGAAAAAGAAAGGGAAAATGTTCTCACTAAAACTAGTCTTTAAGATATTTATAGTAGCAGCTGTTTGTTACAATTTCATATTCATTTGGAACTTTATGAAAGATCCTATTGGTAATTTTACGTTTTATCATACATTATCTGTACTTGGAATATGTTCAGGCATTAATTTTATTGCCGTTTGGATTCTGTTTTATAAAAGTTCGTTTATGAGATTTTATCTTTCCTTATTTGCCATTTTAGGATCGTTCGGGTATTACTTCTACGTAAATTACACCAATCACTCCTTTGTGGGGAGTAATATTAAAACTTCGTTGCTTGTGATGATATCCGTTTTGATGGTCATTAACCCTAAAGCAAATTATTATCTGAAAAGTATCTTACTTCTGTTGATACCTATTATAGGTATCTATTTAAGTGGTAATAAATTCGCACTTGTGTGGGCTTTAATGATGAGTGCGGGATTTGTACTATTATTTAGAGTGTCTAAATCAAGAGCAAAATCAAAATCAAATAAAAAGGAAGGTCGAGTAAGAAGAAAACAAAATCAATCAGCTTAATATTTATTATTTGGCAATTAAAATGCTGGTTAAGGCAGTATATTCTTTGAATAAAAATAAGCCGAAAATGTACAAGTAATGAATAAAAACTTGTATATTTTTGGCTTATAAAATATTAAAAATGGAAAAAAAGTACCCATTAGCTCAATAACCACGGCTTAAAACGTTATCCAGTAAGGGTTGCTCCATTGTTTTCAAATGGTGTTGCCGGTACACTTGATGGAAGTTTGACTAGAAGATCAACGATGGATCCCTTCGAGTCATCTTACATATATTTAATACCTTCTATTCCTGATACATTGGCTATTTCATGAGGATCTGTTACTACGGTTGTAACCCCATGTTTAATGAGAGCTCTAGAAAAATCAGCAGGCCTGACCATGGTCAATTCAATGTGAATGTGTCCATCAATCAATCCCGGAACGATGAATTTATTTGATACATCCATTACATTCCCCTTTGATTCAAACTGACCAATACCTATAATATATCCTCTATAAATCGCTACATCAGCTTAATAGGTAACCAAATTAAATACATCTACAACGCTCCATTTTTTAAAACGAAATCTTCTTTATCTATACTTTTTACTTTTTCTATTAAATCCGCAATCACTCTATGTCCTAATTGAGAATAGCCTTAACATCATAACACTGTACCGTATTCACAAATCTATAATAAGGATAAATGGGACAAGGGGGCCTAATCCCCGCATCTTACCTGTTATGCAACAATCTCCCTTTTAAAATAAATACGAAATAAAAGTGATATTTATTTTCTGTATTTTGCAAAATAAACATAAAATTGAAGTAGGAAGGAAATTAGTCTAGTGAATAGTAGAAACAAATTACAACGTAAGTAGGTGAAGTAATTTGCAATGTATTTGTGGAAGGAAAATGAAGAAAGAATTAAAAGGATTTGTTACAACATACAGAGATCAAATGATTGTTATCCATAATGTCCCTTGTTATACCTGCCATTACAGTCATATCAAAGCAAGTAGAAAAACAAGAGAAAGAATAGAGTCATTACTTAAAGAAGCATATGTAAAAGGCATATCAGAAATAGACTTTATTTCGTAATTCGACTACAATTACGAAATGAATAATTCTTTACTTTTCATTATTATTATACTATATTATTTATTAAATCATACTAACTTTATCAGATTTAGAGGTGAATGGATTGTCACACACAACTTTAGAATCAACGTCTAAGCCAAGATTTCAATCTTTGGTTAAGCATCCGACTACTTATGTTACAAATCTTAGTCCTATGCAAAAGAGACATGTTTCAGTTGGACTTATTATTTCACTTATCCTGCTTATTACGATTGTGAATACATCTGGCTGGATACAGGGAATACTTTTTATCATAGGATTAGCATTAGGAGCAACATTGCTCTATGCTCGCTTTGGATTTACATCTGCCTTTCGCAGGCTGGTGTCTGTTGGAAATGTACAGGGACTTCAAGCACATATGCTGATGTTTGCCGTTTCTACTACTCTATTTGCGATTATTTTAAGTACAGGATTTAGTTTTACAGGTATGACACCAGCAGGTTATGTCTCACCTGTAGGAATTCCCGTTATTTTTGGTGCTTTTCTTTTTGGGATTGGCATGCAGCTTGGAAATGGCTGTGCATCAGGAACTTTGTATAACTTAGGCGGAGGCTCTTCTTCCATGGTGTTAAGCCTTTTATTCTTTATTGCCGGTTCCACCCTAGGTGCCTACCATCTCAACTTTTGGATGCAGGAAACACCAACCCTTCCTGCGATTTCATTGGCAACTTCTACAGGACTTGGATATTTTGGAGCATGGGCCATTCAAATCGTTCTATTTGCCGTGATTTACTGGATTACGATTCAAATTGCGAAAAAGAAAAACCCTCCGATGATGAAGCCACTTGCGACAACAACTGGTTGGAGAAAAGTATTGCGCGGTTCATGGCCGTTATTCGTTGCGGCGATTGTTTTAGCTCTACTAAACGCTTTAACTTTAACTGTAAGAGGAACACCTTGGGGAATTACATCTGCCTTTGCCCTATGGGGAGGAAAATTCTTGAATACTGTTGGGGTCGATGTTGCAAGCTGGGGTTATTTTACCGGTCCGACCGGTGAAGCTTTGAAAAACTCTGTTTTGGCTGATTCTACCAGTGTGCTAAACTTTGGAATTATTTTAGGAGCCTTTATTGCCGCATCCTTCCAAGGCACATTCAAACCAAAGAAAATAAAGCCAGGTATAGCTGGGGCCTCCATCCTTGGCGGCCTACTGATGGGATATGGATCACGTCTTGCTTTTGGCTGTAACATTGGCGCATATTTTGGCGGAATTTCATCCTTTAGTCTACACGGATGGGTCTGGGCAATCATGGCCTTACTTGGAACCTTCGTAGCCATCTTTATTCGCCCATTATTTGGTCTTAAAAACCCCAACTCAAAAGACACATTTTGCTAAACTACCGTTGTAAGGGAAAACGTTATTTACAAAAAATTAGGTATAAATGATGAAAAAGTGCCGGTGCACCATCCAGATTGGATGTTGCCCGGCATTTTAGAATATGGAAACAACGCCGTTAAAAAGAGTATTTAAGCAGGCTCTTACATCCTCTCATTACATCTTACTCAATATAAAAATGGTTAGTGGTATTGTCACCAGGCTTAGCAATGTTGTAAACGATGTTAAATCTAGCTTTACATTAAACTGTACGGCCAGTAACATCGTATTTGCCGCAATCGGCATAGCCGCTAAGAGAATATTGAGAAAATTTATTCATCTATGGAAACTGGAAGTATAATATCAACTGTTGTTCCCTTATTCAGCCCACTTTTAATATTGATACTTCCTTGATGATCTTCGATAATCTTATAACTAACCATTAGGCCCAAACCGGTTCCTTTTTCTTTTGTTGTATAAAAGGGTTCACCTAACCTAGATAGAAAGTCATTTGGGATACCGGGACCATTATCAATAAAACGAATACGCACGCTGTCTTTTTTCAATTGTGTGACCTCAATATGGATTTTACCTTTATTTGGAACAGCCTCTATTGCATTTTTAAAAACATTTAAAAACACCTGCTTAATTTGATTTCCTTCACATTTTACCAAAATACTGTCCGGTTCAAACTCTTTTGTAACCTCTATATTTTTAACTATGGCGATTGCCTCAAGCAAAGTGATTACATCTGTTAATAAAGAAGTGATATTTTCATTTTTATAGGTAATAACTTGGGGCTTGGAAAGTACCATGAATTCACTAACAATTAAATTGATACGCTCGATTTCTGATAACATGATGTCATAATAATGTTTCTCTTCATCTTCTGCATCCTTATTTTGAAGTAATTGAAGAAAGCCTTTTATAGATGTTAGGGGGTTTCGAATTTCATGTGCTACAGCAGCAGCTAATTCACCTACAATCGAAAGCTTTTCAGATTTTATGATTAGTTCCTCTTTATCTTTTAATTCCGTAATATCTCTCACAATGACGAAAAGCCCTACTATTTTATCGTCAATTACAATAGGTACACTTTTCATGCTTACTTGTATACAATGTCCACTTTTGATCATACACTTGACACTCTACGATTGAAGACTTTCCTCTTCTTATTTCTAAAAATTGCTTTTGAACTTTATCCAAATCTTCTTTGCTTATAAGATCTTTAAAAGACATTTTTATCAGTTCTTCTTCACTATATCCTGTTATTTTGGCAGTTACAGGATTAACAGTTATAAAATTGCCATTTAAATCTAAACGCATGATTGCATCCATATTATTTTCAACAAGGCTATTTAACTGCTTCTCCCGGTTTTCAATATCTTTCATATTTTTATAAATAAATTTATATAATAGAAATCCCGTTACAAGAATAAAAAGACATCCTTTTCCAATACTTATCCAAAAAACTTCATGTACATTTAGCCTTGTTAATATCCACTCAGTTGTCCAAACCCAAAAAATACTAGATAAAATATATAAAATAGATATTATGAACGAGATTTTCTTACTACGACTAACATTACTCTTCATGAATAGCTCCTTTCCCCAATTGATCAATATCTACTATCAATATCTCAAAAATTCGAGTTCTATTTTTGAATATCCTATAAATATTCATTTTAAATTTGCATTCATATTATCACAGTATTTCTGAAATTAAACTATACTCACAATTCTCATTCACTATTTAAAAAAGTTAGGAATTGCCCATAATCCTAAACTAATCTTTTTAGATGAACCCACTTCTGGAATTGATACGAAGTCCAATTTCAAATTCAACAATTAATTCTTTAATAGAAACTAGATATTTTCTATCTTTAGTTTTAAAAGCTTGTTTTATGTCTTGGGGAGCAGTTCATGCCTGTCCCTCCCTCCCTTTTTAACTAGGACTGACAGACTCTCCAACATTTATGTGAGTAAATTTCTTTACATCAAATAATCCTTTATCGGTTAATTTGATGTCTGGGATGACTGGTAAACATAAGAAAGATAATACCATAAATAGATTCTGCGATTGATGATAGACTATTTCCTCCAATTGTTTGTGTAGGTGTAATAGTTGCTCTGCCACTTTTTCATAGGGTTGATCTGACATTAATCCTGCAATCCGTAGTGGAACTTCTGCTACTATTTTACCGTTACGAACGATGACCAAACCACCTTGTATTTTTCGTAAATGTTCAATCGCTATTAAGATATCCTCATCATTTATTCCTGCTGCTACAATATTATGAGAATCATGCGCGACCGTTGAGGCAATGGCGCCAGACTTCAATTTTGTTCCATGAACAATCCCTAACCCCACATTTCCCGTTTGATGATGTCGTTCACATACGACCATTTTGATATAGTCCTTCTCAGGGTTACTTTGAAAGTAGCCATCTTTTACATCTACAACATCCAGTCTTTTTCTCGTGATTAACTTTCCTGGTAAAATTTCAATAATATTTGCTTGTTGCCCTTCTTTCAGAGGAATTTGCAACTTGTTCTTGGATATTGGCTGCATGTTGACAGAATGCATAATAGAGTCGGGAATTTCCATTTTTTCAACCTTGTGAAGGTTGTTCATATCAATAATTTTTCCATTTTTGATCACTCTATCGATGGTTAAATCATGAAGATCATCTACGACAAGTAAATCTGCGATATATCCCGGCGCAACAGCCCCCTTATTTTCGATACGATGGCAATGGGCATTATTAATCGTTGCCATTTGGATCGCTATGAGAGGATCTAATCCATTTTTAATCGCCAGTCTAACGGCATGGTCAATCGTTCCTTCCGTTACCAATTCATCTAAATGTTTGTCATCTGTACAAAAGGAAAATCTTGTACTATTTTTCTCTGTAATCGCAGGTAAAATCGCGATTAAATCTTTCGCAGCCGAGCCTTCCCTAACTAATACGTTAAACCCCTTTTGCACTCGTTTTACAGCTTCTTCGGCATTTACCGCTTCATGATCATTTCGAATGGAGGCAATACTATAGATATCAAGCTCTCGATCACTTAAGCCTGCCGCATGTCCATCTATGACGAATTTCTTTTCTTTACACATCTTAATTTTACTCATCATATCCGGCTCGACGTTTACAACAGAAGGATAATCCATGACTTCAGCCAAACCGATCACTTCATCATAGTCTAAGAGTTGTTGTAAATCTTGCGAGGTCAGGGTTGCTCCATTGTTTTCAAAGGGTGTTGCCGGTACACTTGATGGAAGTTTGACTAGAATATCGACGATGGATCCCTTCGAGTCATCTGATCATAAATTGAATGCCTTCTATCCCTGATACATTGGCTATTTCATGGGGATCTGTCACGACAGTTGTAATCCCATGTTGAATGAGAGCCCGAGAAAACTCAGAAGGCCTTACCATCGTCGATTCAATGTGAATATGTCCATCAATCAATCCCGGAATGATGAATTTATTTGATACATCGATTACATTCCCCTTTGATTCAAACTGGCCAATGCCTACAATATATCCTTTATAAATTGCTACATCTCCTTGAAAGGTATCTAAATTAAAAACATCGACAATCGTTCCATTTTTTAAAATAAAATCTACTTCATTAATATTTTTGGCTTTTTCAATTAAATCAGCAATCATCCCATGTCCACCGTCCATTTCATTAATAACTGAGATACACCTTGCAATCTTATTATGTTAATCTTGTCTCTTTGATTTCACCACTGCATCTATCCACAAAAGTTTGTAGCTCCTTGTAATCCGTCTGCACCTCTCTAAAAGAAATATTCTAATTTTTCTACTTTAAAAGGATTGTTATTCTGCACTCAACTAGTATTTGCAGGATTTGGTATTCATATTAGGATGCATGACCACCTATCCAAAAATTGGATGGGCCCAAATGATCATAGTAAAGCCTTTATTTCTCTTAATTACCCATATATAGTTATAAACATATCATGTTTAAGGAGTGTTCTTTATGTTTATAAAGCTTTCAAAAGAGCAACAGCAATTAATGATTTCCGACATTCAATATTTCTTTTCTCAAGAAAGAGATGAAGAGATAACAGAATTTGCTGCAGAAAGAGTATTAGACTTTGTTAAGGAGTCACTTGCTCCTCGTTTCTATAACGCGGCTATCCAAGATGCTAAACACGTTGTTGAACAGCAACTTTCTTCACTTGAAGAAGAAATACTAACTCTTGAACGCCCCGTAAAAACAAATAAATTTTAAGAGTGGATCCATTAGATTCACTCTACAAAGATTTAAGCCAATAAAAATAACCACAACAAAAACACCGACCACCGGTGTTTTTTGTTATTTATGACTAGCAAAATGTGATATTTTAACTCTCTTGCATTTTAGTAACTTACCTATTTTAAGCAAAAATTGATACTTTCTTTCACTTCTCCGTTAATAAGTACAGATAGTGTATGAATGCCTTTATAATGCTTTCTTGTTGTCAAATCTCTAAAGGAATGTGATTTGTGATAGGACAATATTTCACTTGCAGTTATTTTATTTTCCGTTATTTTAAATACGCGTCTTGTTCGATCACCTTTTGCTTTTACAAAGTCAATCGCGTATTCTACACGAATTTTAATAGGGTGTTCTTCATTCCCTCTTATTTGAAAAGAAAAAGTAAATTCTTCCCCAATACATAATTCGGTCCGATCCACCACAAAATCAATGACCTGCACGGCATTTGTGTCATGAAATCCAAATAGGGAAAGAGCTTGTTTATTTCCCTTCTTTAATAATCCTCGGCAGGCATGCTTTATAATCCAGTCCGTATAAGAATGTTTTCCCAGCCACTCTTTAGCAAGATCCAGAACGATGTCTGGGTGATCCTTTGAAATATCATTTAAGTTATTGGCTACACTCTTCCTAACATACAAAGATTCATCCTCTTTTAAATTAGTAAGTATGGGAATTATCGGAGCAGGGTCCACTTTAAACTGTTGAAGGGCAATCCCCCAAGGTAGTCTCGGTCGAATTCCTTCACTGGCTAACCTTCTTACATGATGATTATGATGAAAGCTCCATTTCATCATTTGCTCTATCATTATATTCGGTGCTTGTTGAATAAAGGGACGCACTGCGTATTCTGATGTTGAATATTGGGTGAACCATTCTAGTGCTGGAAGAGACACATCCCAATCCTCTAGTCCATACACCTCGACAAAATCAGGGAAAACAATGGATGCCAGGGTATGGTTTGAAAGGTCCGGTGCAACTTTCCGTAGGATGATAATTGCATCTTCATACTCAGGAGGGAGAAAAGCGTTTAAGCAGATTGTCACATGTCTCATACGGCCTTTTAAGGTTTTCTCTGTCCAATTATCTGAAAAAACCAAGTTTATAAATGCATCTACATCAAATCTTTCATAAAACTGATGGACAGTCTTAGCTAATTGGAAAATAAATTCCTCATTGTATACATCTTTTAGAGCATTTGTCATATTCATCCCTCTTTTTTGAATAGTAAAAATTAAAAGCAACGATTTGCTCCTCTTATGAGTTCTGCGAAGAGACATGTCATACAGATGGAAGAGTTTCATCATACAACGCATTAACTATAGAGACAATAGTCGGGTGGAGCAACATCAGTTAAGTTGTTCCTAATGATTAAAATCAGAAAAAGCGCCTGACATATTCCAAACTAGAAGATGCCAGGCGCTCACTTTTATATGAAGTAAATCCTCTATCACCTTTCATTCATATTAAAATGATGGATATGTAATTTTTCCTGTTTCTACTAATTCCTTCAAACCTAAAAACATATAATGCCAACCTTGTTCGGTCTGTTTTTTCCAATCTTCATGTGCTTTTTCAATATCTTCTGCGGTCCAGCCTTCTTCATGGATCACGGTAATTTCTTGTGTGAAGGTCATTTCACAGCCTGATTCAAGCGGTTGGATCTCCACTATAAGGTCGTCTGCTAAATCACTAAATTGAGGCATTTGAAATGTGAAAACAAGTTTTGTTGGTGGTTCTACCACCTTGTATTCTCCAATAGCTCGGTAATCTTTCCCATCTCGATGATCCACAATTTCCCATGTTCCTCCGACACGAGGATCACTCTCTGCCACTTTATTCGTATGTTCCATGGTGAACATCCATTTTTTAAGCATTTCTACGTTTGTCCACGCGTCAAACACTTTTTCTGCTGGAACATCAAATTTTCGTTCCATAATAAGGGTTGTTATTGATGTTTTAGTCATGCAAACCATCCTCTTCAAAGATTATTATTTTGTTGATTCATGCTCCTATACTATTATATATACTTTGCCGTTACAGAACGCTCGCAATCAAGAAGGCCTGCAGGAGGACCTTCATATAAAACTTCTCCACCACCAGTACCACCATCTGGACCTAAATCAATGATCCAATCACTGTTGCGAATAACGTCCAGGTTATGTTCAATCACAATCACTGTATTGCCCTTTTCTACTAACTTTTCGATAATCAGTAGAATATTGGAGACATCTGATAGATGCAAACCAGTTGTCGGTTCATCTAGAATATAAATATTTCCCTTCTTATTTAACTCTTTCGCAAGTTTCAGTCTTTGACTTTCCCCACCAGATAATGTATTTAGTGGTTGACCTAATGACAGATACCCAAGTCCAACTGTTTCCATGCTTTTCAGCTGTCTCTGGATGTCTTTTGCTTCAAAAAAATCCACCGCATCCGCCACGGACATCTCCATAATTTCTACAATATTTTTTTCTTTATACAGATATTGGAGCACTTCCTGTTTGTAACGGTTGCCGTTACATTCGCTACATTCCATATCCGTTTTATCCATAAAAGATAAATTAAGCTCCACCGTTCCAGTTCCACCACATGTTTCACAGGCCCCTTTTGAGTTATAGCTGAATAACCCGCTATCCACATCATTCGCAACTGAAAAGGCTTTTCGAATCGAATTCATCATACCAGAAAAGGTTGCCGGATTTGAGCGAATATTTCCATGAACTTGGGACTGGTCTATACGAATAGACTCTGGAAAATCTTTTGCAAAAACTTCGTTTACAAGTGTACTTTTACCAGAGCCTGCTACCCCGGTAACAACGGTAAAAACACCGATTGGTGCACGTAAACTGACATTTTTCAAATTATGGAGGCTACTTTTTTGACTTTCTAAAAACTCGTTAACAGATCTTGGATTCTCCTTAATTTCCGCTTTCTTGTTCAAAAACTTAGCAGTGAGTGTATCTGTTGACAATAACCCTTGGTAACTTCCACTAAACATGATGTTTCCTCCACGAGCACCAGCATGTGGACCAACATCGATGATATGGTCTGCAATTTGGATGACGTCCGGGTCATGCTCCACGACTAATACTGTATTTCCCTTATCACGCAACTTAACAAGTAATTCATTTAATCGGTAGACATCGCGCGGGTGAAGTCCAGTACTTGGTTCATCAAATATGTATAGTAATCCAGTTAAATTGCTGGACAAATATTTCACCATTTTAACCCTTTGAGACTCACCACCAGATAAAGTCGGTGTTTCCCTTGTTAAGGTCAAATAACTCAATCCAATGTCACATAGATTATTGACACGAGCTACAATTCCGTCCACAATCGGTTTCGCATTTGGCTCATCGATCTGTAAAAGAACATCTCTTAACTCGTCCAGTTGCATGGCTGTCAGGTCATAAATGGAATAGCCCCTGATTTTAGAAGACATGACCTTCTCATTGTAACGTGTCCCCTGACAGCTTGGACATGTACCCGTTGTGGTAAATTCTTTGAGCTTCTTCTCGGCAGCTTTAGATGTATCTTTATCTCTATTAACATTTTGGTTCATAAATCTTACAGCCAAACCTACATAGGTGGTATTGATTTCACCATTCATGTAACTTAATACGATTTTTTCCTCTTCTGCATAAATCAGCTTCTCAAATTCCTCTTTTGTATAATCTTTTATTTTTTTATCATTGTCGAAGAAACCAGATTCAGCGTATGCTTTCCATTGCCATGTGCCTGGTCCAAACCCAGGAAGTAAAATGGCCCCTTCATTTAAGGTTTTTTCCCTATCTAATGCTGCATCGAGGTTTAAGGTTATTGTTCGACCAATCCCCTCACAATTTGGACACATCCCAATGGTGTCATTGAAGGAGTAAGCATTGCTAGACCCTAGTTGAGGCTGTGCAAATCGTGAAAAAAGCAGTCTTAATAGAGGATTAATGTCGGTCACCGTCCCAAGCGTAGATCGAGCATTTCCACCAAGCCGTTTTTGATCAACGATGATAGCAGTGGATAGATTATTAATTTCATCTGCTTCAGGTCGGCTGTACTTCGGCAAAAACTGACGAGCAAAACTACTAAAGGTTTCGTTTAACTGACGTCCTGCTTCCTGTGCAATCGTATCAAAAACAATGGATGACTTTCCTGACCCAGATACCCCAGTGAAAATGGTGATTTTCTCCCTTGGAATCTGCACATGAACATTTTTCAAATTGTTTTCTCTTCCATTAATGACTTCAATATACTCCTGTTTCATTCATGATCATCTCCTTCCATGTGACGTGCTCCATCTTATCATAACCACCGTGTCAATCACATTCCAAATTATTATCTTCTAAGACTACCCAATATTAGGGAAATGCTACCTCAGATTCAAGATCTTAGTCATTAAATTACAAAAAACATTTTATAATAAAAAAAGTGTGAAAGATTACTCATTGTAATGTTTCACACCTTTTTAGAGATCTATATCTCCCTTAAAAAAACCGACTGTGTTATTTAGGACCGTCCTCTTAAAGAACCTGCCCCATTCTATGCTTTTTTACTTAGTAGTTTCATGGTGATATCATCAGCTGCTTGTTGAACTTGTTTTGTTAATTTTGAAATGGTTTGCTGATTTATTCTGCTCGTAGGACCAGCAATACTAACGGATGCTATTACCTTTCCTTTGTTATTCTTAACAGGGGCCGCAATGGACACCCCCCCCTCGTGAAGTTCTTCTTGACTCACGGCATATCCTTGTGAACGAATGATCTTAAGTAGTTTTCTTAATTTCTCAGGATCTGTTATCGTTTTCGCTGAATAAGAGGTCAGCCCTTTGCTGATCACCTGTTCAATCATCGCATCTGATTGATTAGCTAACAATACTTGGCCAGTACTCGTACAATGAATGGGATTCTTCCTCCCTGCATGTGACAATAGATGGATTGGATAAGAACTATCCATTTTCAGAAGGTACAACACTTGGTAATCCTTGAAAACCCCGATATGAGCTGTTTCACCGGTTTTCTCTGCTAGCTTTTCTAAAATAGGGAGCGACAAATGACAGAGATCGACTTTTGTCATGATCGTATGACTTAAGGCCAAAACGGAAGCGGCCAAGCGGTAAGACTTACTAAAAGAATCCCGCACAATGAAGCCTTCTTCGATCAATGTATGAACTAACCGATAGGCTGTACTTTGTCCAACTTCTAACTTACTTGCCATGTCCTCTAATTGTAATTCAGGTTCATCTACGGAAAATAAATTAAGAAGACGAAGAGCATTTCTTAATGATGAATGATGATAATCATTAACAGCAGGATACCTCACTCAATCGTCACCCCCTTTCCAATAGTCCCGGAATATATCCTAGTCTGATTGATACTTCATGTGCTGCCTCAATAATGGTTTCGACAAATCGATTGATTTTAGAATCATCAATTCGCTCCCTTGTCCCCACAACAGCAACAGCGGCAACCACTTCATCCGTATAATCGCGAACTGGTGCGGCAATACTCACAACATTCTCATGCATTTCATCTATACATATGGCATATCCTAATCTTTTGATTTGGCTTAATTGGCATTTCAATTCCTCGGGATCTGTAGGACTGTTTGGTCCCATCCGCGGAAGCCCTTCAGCCATAATGCGCTCAACAATATAGGGTTTGTTATGATAAGCTAATAAAATTTTCCCGGAACTGGTACAAGTAGCCGGGTTCTTTTTACCAATAGAAGATAATAAAGGGACAGGATCGGCACATAACATTTTATGGACGTAGGTAATCTCTTTTCCTTCTAATAGGGCAATATGACCTGTCTCCCCTAAATCAGCCACTAATTTCTTTAATATGTCTTTCGATTCCCGGTGTATTTCTAGATGGGAAGTGACGACGCCACTAATAGAAAGTAATGAATATCCAAGACTATACTTTTTTCCTTCTTTGTGTAAAAAACCTTCCGCTTCCAAATCACTTACTAGCCGACTGACGGTGCTTTTATTTAATTGAAGAGTATTGGCTATTTCTGTTAATCTCCAAACTGGTTTTTCTATTGTAAAAAGTTTTAAAATGTGGAGTCCTTTTTGCACGGATTGTAAAACGGAAGTTTTCTTTTTGGTTAGGCTCAAACTTATCACCTCAAACGATTTCATTTGTTTCAAATGGTAGCATTACTATTTTCACAAGATTTATAATTTTTACATATATTTCACTATACCAAGCACCTGATATTTACTCAAATTTTTTAAATGGCAAAAAAGAAAGGTTCAGAGCATGTCGCCACTAAACCTTTCTTTATTGAAGGCTATTTTCATAAAGTTTGTTGTTAAAATCCAAAGGCCGATTTTAACGTAGAAATAAGTTATTTGTACCTTCGTATAAAATTTGCAGCTCTTTTCCAAAATAAACTGCTACTCCAACATGAAAACAATACTATTTAGCTTATTTTCTCTCCAAAAGTAACAAAGTTTGAGAAAAGAACCTTATTGAATCCCAATGAACTAAGATTGACTCACTCTCTCATTCACATTTTCCGTGAATTCCTCATGAACCTGATCATCCTCGACTAGCTTGTCAAATGACCCATACTTCTCTTGGACTAAAAGATACCCAAGAGCAGCTAAAATACTTGGTACGGCAAATGTAGCAAAGGCCATCTTTGGATCGATTCCGGTGACAAGAAGCATAGCGATTAACGTCGGAGCAAGGACGGATCCAATTCGTCCGATTGCCTGGGCATAGCCCATTCCAGTTGAGCGAATTTCACGCGGATAGAATTCGGTAATGTACGGATTCCCCAAGTTCATGGCCCCTACGGTACTTGCCCCACCTAAGAAAATCAAGAAGTACACAAGGGTAACATTCGTCGTGATACTTAAAGCAATAAATGTCACAACACCCATTAAATATAACGAAACAAGTACTTTCCGATAACCAATTTTTCCAGCCAAGTAACCTCCAATCAAGGTTCCCGCAATCTGTCCAACACAAAGCATGATATTAAATGAAAGGCTTGAGGTTATGCTAAATCCTGAACTTTGCATAATTTTTGGCAGCCACGTATTTAAGCCGTATGCCATCATCATCGTACAGAATATCGCAAGCCAAAAGGCAATCGTCGTAAAGGCTCGTTTGTTCGTAAACAGTTTTTTAACCGGAAAGCCCTTTCCATCTTTCTGAGCTGTATGAAGCTGATAATCATCCTTTTCAGAAAAGTTGCCATCAGGTTTCACTTGATTTAGAATCTCTACCACTTTTCCAACCTGTTTTCTTGCTAGATAATAAGAAAGTGACTCAGGAAACTGCTTGATAAAAAATGGAATGGTTAGTAAAGGGATCGCACCGATAAAGTATAGTACGCGCCAACCTGTATGCGGAACCAAATACATGCCAATTAACGAAGCTAAAATACCGCCAAGAGCATACCCAATATAGATGGCTCCGACAAGGAGGGCACGCCGTTTTTTCGGTGAATACTCTGTCATAAGTGAAATACAGTTTGGCATTAACCCTCCCATCCCAATCGCGGCAATAAAACGCATGACGGTAAACATCGTAATATTATGAGAAAGACCTGCTGCTAATGTAAATGCACTAAATAAGAACATGCATATAATAATGACGTTTTTTCGGCCAAATTTATCAGCTATTGGGGCTAAGACAAGAGCTCCTACCATCATCCCGAATAAAGAGTAACTGCCAACTGCTCCTGCTTGAAGTGGGGATAAATTCCATTCCTCCATCATCCATGGCAACCCTACACCATACATAGCAATATCAAAGCCATCAAAACCAATTGCATAGAAACACCACAGAAAGACTATTAAATGAAAGCGGTTAAATTTACTTGCAGAAACAACATCTTGGGCAACTACAGTACGCACGAACATCTCTCCTTAAATTTTTCTTTAATAACATTTTCATAGTGAAAATACTATATTACGAATTTTCAGAATAAAATGATTGGTTTCTTATATACAAAACTTTTAGAATTTTTTTTATTTTGTTTCTATTAATCAAATAATAGAAATGGCTAATAATCCATAAAATAATTTTTGCTTCTTATAAAATTTAATTGAATCTCTTATACCTTTTACTATTAGTCTATCTATTTCTATAATCGTTAAATTAATTGTTATATTTCCTTTTGATGTTTCTCTTTCATAATTGTACGAAACGAAAAATCCTTTTATCTTATCAATGTCATCAAGAATGAGTAGATTTGATTAGCTTACGCATCTTTCAATCATCTCCTACTCGATTAAATTATCATTTGTTTCGCATAAAAGAAGTTGAATGTTTTATTCAGAATATTTTCATAATAATATTTAAATTATGAATAATATAAAAACGTTTACAAAGGGGATGGCAATATGCGTACACAAGTAGGGATTATTGGAGCTGGACCGGCAGGACTTATTCTTGCACAATTATTACATAAACAAGGAATTGATTCCGTTATATTAGAGCGTAGATCAAGGGACAATATCGAGGGAACCGTAAAGGCGGGTATTTTAGAACAAACGACTATTGATATCTTAAGAGAAATTGGTGTTGGCGATCGCATGGATCGTGAAGGTCATTTTCATGATGGGAACTACTTTCAATTTAATGGCGAAAGACGCCGTGTTGATTTAAAAAAATATACCGGTGGAAAGCAAGTGGTTGTTTATCCACAGCATGAAGTGATTGTCGATCTCGTCAACGCCCGCCATGAAAATGGCAAAGATATTATCTTTGACGTGGAGAATGTCACGTTACATGATATCGATACAAACCAACCAAAAATCAGATACCGTAAAAATGGCATGGACGAAGAGCTGGTTTGTGACTTTATCGCAGGCTGTGACGGGTATCATGGACCAAGCCGTAAAGCGATTCCTGATACTATCAGAAAAGAACATCTCCATATGTATAAGGATGGCTGGTTAGGTATTCTATCTGATTCGGCTCCAGCAGCAGATGAACTCGTTTATGCCAACCATGACAAAGGGTTTGCCTTATTGAGTACACGTACGCCAATTTTACAACGTCACTATTTACAAGTGGATGCAAATGATGATATCGCCAATTGGTCGGACGATCGAATTTGGACAGAATTAAACGAAAGAACGAAAACCCATGATGGTTGGCAAATACCAGATGGACCAATTAACTCAAAAGGAATTATCCAAATGCGCAGTTTCATTTGTGAAACGATGCAATATGGTCGCCTCTTTATCGCAGGTGATGCTGCACATACGGTTCCACCTACAGGCGCTAAAGGACTTAATTTGGCTGCTACAGATGTCAAAGTCATGGCTCGTGGAATTACCGAATTCTATCAAACTGGCAGCAACGATATATTAGATCGTTATTCAGAAATCTGTCTCCGCCGTGTGTGGAAAGCAGAACGCTTCTCATCATTCATGACAAAGCTTCTTCATACAAATCCAGACCTTGATTCATTTGAACGTGGAATTCAGCTGGCTGATCTCGATTACTATACTTCAGCAGAAGCAGGTTTACGAATGATTGCCGAAAATTATGTTGGCATGCCGATTGAATGGGAAAAATCTAGAGATTTGCAGTTGTTAACCAAGTAAATCGAGATTTATAGTTGTTTTGGAAATAATCGCAAGTTAGACCGACTGAATATTTATAATTTATTAACTACTCACACTAAATAACAAAAGTGTTGATTTAGTCATAACAAGGAGTGAAGGGTTTTATGCATGACTTTCATACTCATTTCATCCCAAATGATGTATTGAACTGGATTAAAGAAAATAAAAATACCGTAAATGCTGAGTGGATCAAAAAAGAAGCAAATAAAGAAGATTTCCTTTTCATTAATCAGAAATGGGGATTTGAAGTAAAGAAAGCCTTTATTGATTTTGATTTATATATGCGCGACCAACAACAAGCGAATGTAACGCATTCCATGATTTCTGCGATTCCACAGCTCTTTTTATATGATTTTCCAGTAGAAGTTACAACAGAGATGTCAAGAATCTATAACCAATCCCTTGCAAAACTAGTAGCTAGGCAACCTGATAAACTATCAGCTGTTGGAACGGTTCCATTGTCACATCCGGTTAAAGCAGCAGAAGTGTTACAGGAAGCGATGAGCATGGGGTTAAAGGGTGCGATTATCGGACCAGGCATCGGCCAACATATGCTGTCAGACAGCTTTTTCCAACCATTTTTCGAAGAAGCTAACAGGTTAAACGCGGTGATTTTCATTCACCCATTATTATGTGAAGATCCCCGTTTAAAAAGAAGAATGATGCCTAACTTGATTGGTGTTCCATGGGAAACAACCGTTTGTGCAACCGATGTTCTATTAAGCGGGATGATTGATCAATATCCTAATGTTAAAATTTTATTTGCTCATGGCGGTGGATTCCTCCCCTATCAAATCGGTCGGTTAGATAAAGGCTACGAGCAATGGGATCTGGTTTCGTCCAATTTACAAGCCCCCCCTTCCGACTATTTAAAGCGTTTTTGGTATGATTCGGTTCTTTGGAATCAGGATAGTTTAGACTTTCTCATCAAAACCGTTGGGGAAGATCGGGTCGTGGCGGGATCGGATTATCCATTTGATTTATGTGTATGGCCCCCCAAAGAAATAAGTGATAAAGGGGCACATACTTTACTAGATTATGCGATTAAATAAGGGAGAAATCCGAAAGAACTTGATTTCTTTTGGATTTTCTCGAATGATTCCCCTTACCCATTTGATTTATAGATGGAAGGAAAACGAAATCTATTAAATAGAAAATGAATGCTAACATGTACCATATTTTTATAAAAATCGGAGGTAATCACTATGTCAATTGAATTAAGCATGCTTGTACCACATGCACCAAGTTTGTGCCACGAGGATCAGGTCCCGGATTTTCAGCAAAGTATCGTGACAGGTTTCAAAGAGGTTTCAAAAGAAATCTCTCAAATCAAACCGGATGTCATTGTGTTAGTTACTTGCCACTGGCCGTCCACTTTTGCCCATTATGTCGACTGCAATCCCGTACATAAAGGACTCCTGACTGCACAGGAAGCTCCAGATATGATTAAAGATGTACCCTATCATTACCCGGGTGATGAAGTTTTAGCCAACCAACTTGTTGAAGCAGGAAAAAAAGCGAATATTCCGGTTGAAGGTGTATATGGTGAGTCTTTCGAATGGGATTACGGGACAATCGTTCCTTTACGCTATCTTGTTCCAAACGGAGACATTCCTGTTATCAACCTATCTGTTACGTTAGCTGCGAATCTGATAGAAACCTATAAATGGGGACAAGAAATTGCCAAGGTTTTACAGAAAAGCGACAAAAAGGTTGTATTCATCTCTAGTGGCGCACTATCTCATAGCTTAGTCCGTGGAAGACACAATATGCCGACTCTAGCGGAACATGCCCTCGATAAAGAGTTTGTTGATTTGTTGATGAATAAAGATTATAAAGGTGCTTATCATATGTTGCCGCAATATGCGAGTATGGCGAAGGTAGAATCTGGTGGCCGACACATAGCCATGCTGCTTGGTGTGATTGAGGAAGATAGTGCTCCTGTGTATTATGCAGATGGACAATCTTCCGGCAGCTGGAATCTGCTCATGACATTTGGAAAAACGACGGTTTCCAGTTTAAAAGAAAAAACTGACCATGAATATGTAAGTAAAGACAATTTCTACAAGCTACAAGATTTTTAGAAAAGAACTAAGTAAAAAGGTCGGCACTTCGAATTGTTTTCATTAAAACAATTCGAAGTGCCGACCCTTTATATGTAAACCGTGCATCCTATTCTCGACAGGAACAACCAAGCGTTACTAACAAAAGGTAACTCGAACTAGGCTACCCTACGGCACATGGAAAAGTCTACTTATGGCTGCTTCCTTCCGGATCTGACCAGATTCATAGGTTTCCATTGCGCAGGACCCAATTGTCAACGCTCACTTTTGTAAGGCAGACCTTACATGTTCAAGCCTCAAATAGGCATTCAACCCCGCTATAGCGGATTGCGGGTACAGGGCACCGCTAACTCCCCGACTAGCACGGTATGTATATGAAAAACATACCTATGTTATTTTTAAAACGATGTAGATGATTCGGCCCATGAAATGGCTGTAAGCCAGGTTCTGTTCCTGTGTGCTAATAGCGATGCCAATCTCGCACAGACAGGTGTAGTCATATAACTATCGATGAATTTAACCGATCCATCCTTTTGGTTCACTTCCCTTGGGATGGTGCCCCTACCTAAGTTTGGGTTGCTCGCTCGTGGGGTTTACCCCGTTCCATTTCTTCCGTTTCCAGAAGAACTCCGTTACTGTGGCACTTTCAGGATAATTTCAGCATATCCATAAGGACTTAGCTGATTTCTCCGCCGTCAGAGATGAATCTCTGCCCACCTTTACAGATGGCACGAACACTCCGGGCATCTCAGCACCGGGCGAGCCTGGACTTTCCTCAACTCATGTACACATGAGCCGCGACTACTCACCATTTCATGTTTGTTTCGTTCATCACTACGAGAATAACTATAACATACAGTTGCTTAAAACTGCACTAGTAGAAGGTTTCCAAATATGGAAGGTCTTTACCCCACCAAACAACGTTAACCTGACTTTTCCACAGGGCAAGCCTGTGCGGGTTCAAAATACCGTTTCTGAAAAGGCCTATTTGCCCTATCCAAATGGCAGAACAAACCAATACTTATAATCTTGAAAAAAATCCAGACATTTTAAAAGCAGCAAGCATCACAGTCAGGGCACCACAAAGGTTACTTGATAAGGAACCAATCAAAGGTTTTTTCAATCCAACACCCCTGAATATCCAATAAAACCGCAAACACTTTCTGTTTAAAACGATGCAGTGCCACTCCGTTTAGTTAGATGGAGAGTTTAATTTCCCTCGTTTAACTGTTAGAATTTGAATTTCTGCTCCGTATTCTGTCCGAATGGTTTTTCTTGCAGCTACAGGGGTTCTTGCTTTGACCTGCTTTGTTTGTTTTTCGCCATTAACTTCAATTTCAACTAAAAAGCATTCCGCTCCACATTGCACGTGAATTCCCCCTTAACGCATTAAAACTTGCTTACTAGATCGCTTTTATTATTTGGAAAAAGTTACTTAATGTTGCTCAACCCTGGGACAAGGAACCTGCCCCTTTGTCCCGCGTAACGTAAAACATTCCTGGGATTAATATAAAGGATACCACAAGTAAGACGATGGTCATCCCGTTTTTACTTTCATCATTGATCCCCGATGCAAACAGAATCCCATATAAACTAGAAGCAAGGATATTCCCGATAAATCTTGATGTCATCAGTAATCCTGAAGCAATTCCACTTTGTTTTGTCGTAACAAAAGAATACAGGAGATTTTGCAAGCTAATACTTAATGTTCCGTTGCTTATTCCCATGATCGCCAAAATCATAAAGAGCCAGTATAGCGGGGTGATCTGATTGGCCGTTAGCAATAATCCAACACCCACTATTCCTACACTCCCTCCAAATAATAAAGGGATTTTAAATCCAACGGTTTCCGTCCAGCGAGTCGCAATCGGTGTCATAAGCATAGAAAATATCGAGATGGAAAGCATCATCATTCCGGCTGTTTTGGAGTCTAACATCATTACCTTTTGTAAATACGTTGGGATGGAAAGCAGCAGGGCGAAAAAAATCACCGTTGTCAACACATATTGAACATAGATGAAAGAGATGTTAAGATTTTTAGTTAAAAATACAATATTGATAAAAGGCTCTGACCGTTTTTTTTCGTAAAAATAAAATAAAAGTGTGATAAAGATCGCGAAAATGAGTTTCCACAGATCGAACCCTTTTTCCAGTGATTGTAAAAAGATCATCCAGCTTAACATGAGGAAAGCAAATAATAGGATTCCAATAATATCCCATTTATATCGTTTAGAGATACTGTGCTGATCATTCGGTATTACCTTTAATGTCAATAGAGCAGAAAGAATGATAACAGGAAAATTCACATAAAAGATAACAGGCCAACCGCCGTACTCAATTAATAATCCACTAATGGTTGGTCCGAATGCGGCAGAAGTCGTAGCAAAGACAGCTAGTGTCGCAATGACTCGATTTTGATTTTCGTTAATATAGGAACGAACCATCCCAATTCCAGCAGGATAAAGGGCTGAGGTTCCAATTGCTTGAATGGACCTCATGCCTAGTAAAACCATCATATTCGGTGATAATGGTGCGAAAAAGGAAGAAATGGCGACTAATAGGAGTCCACCTAGAAAGATTCTTTTCCTTCCATAATAATCACTAAGTTTACCAATCAGAGGTAAAAAGATGGCACTGATAATAAAATAAGAGGCGATTAGCCAAGAAATATCTTGAGCTGACAGTTGAAATTGATTTTGAATGGATGGCAACGCCACCGTAATCATCGTTGTATTGAGAGGGTTTAAAATGACCCCTAATGCGATAGCCACAATTAATAATCTTGGATTTTTTACAGGCGATGTAGTTTTAAACTCTGACATAAATAACAATTCTCCTCTTATCTAGCAACATAGGAACGGTTCTACTGGTTTCCTAAATTTTCCCAATATATAATCACGAAAAATCAACTAAAAAATAAACTAAGAGACCATTCCTAAAATCTATTATATACATCTAAGCCATCGTTGAATCGCGGAAACCGTTCTTTGTTTCTAAAACAAAATCTAGTATATAAAAAGTAATTGGAAAATAGTCGAGAAAGAGTTCTTTTAATTTATTAATGGCTATAATATTAATTTTAAGAAACAGAGGAGAATCTTTTAATTTAACATTTTTATAATAGGTAACCTCTCTCCCACCATTTCCGGAAAAATCCACTTCTAGAATTTCATTTTATGTTAAAGCCGAGAATACCCGTGACTTCAGTCGTGGGATGAATTGGCTTATTTTTTTGAAAAGTGACACAAAATTCATTGCGAATATACGTTCTGTTTGTTAAAATAATACAGGACTTACCCACCTATTGTAAATTATTGGTATTTTAGTGTTCCTCATCACATGATTAAATAAAACGCCTAAAAGTACCTGGCTTTTTGAAATAAATCCCATAATTAGGGAAAAGATAGAATGCTACTATCTTTCTTGATTAAGGGTGTTGGAATGATGTCAACTTTAAACAAACCAAAGTTCAAAAAACTTGCTTATAGCTCTTTTGGAGGAGCTCCTTTAGTAAAGTCGTTGTGGGATCGATTTGATTTATCCTTACTGATGGCACAAAGTGGTATGCACAAGAAAAGCGGTGTACCTACATGGCAATTAGCTTTCTTAATGGTGATTGGACTGCTGGCGCAGTGTTCTTCTTGTTCAAAGACGGTAGAATTCTATTCAAAAGAACGTCTTTTACAGGCGATGTTCTCCCAAAAAAGAGTGACTCAATCGGTTCTTAGTCGCTTCATGGTAGCGCCTTTTCGTTGGGATCTCTTTAATATAAAACGGGTGCGACAATTTCAACTAGATGAAGAGACAAAGCTGGTTGATGGGGATATTGTGGCCTTAGATGATACATTAGTCGTTCATGAACACGCCTCAAAAATGCCTTTTTTATATCGTTTATTTGACCACTGCACGAATACCTATGTGAAGGCTATGAATCTAGTCGTTCTTCATGCTAGAAAAACCAATGGACTTCAGTACCCCTTATTTTATTCCATATGGAATAAAGAACAAAAAAACGAGATTCATTTAACTAAACTTGATTTAGCCCTTCAGATGTTACAAACCTTAAAAAAACAACTCCCTCGTCCTGTACGTTTATGTGTAGCGATGGATAGTTGGTATTTTGTGAAGAGCCTTTATCTTGAAATAGAAAAACTTGAATTTGATTGGGTAAGCCTACTCATTGGCAAAGGCGGCCTCATGGGCAACGTTCTCCGCCTGGCCCCCATGCTCAACACCACCAAACCCGACGTCGACGAAGCCATCCGCCTCCTCGACAAATCCTTCCGCGAAGTAAGCGTCTGAACTTACTTTGGGGACGTGAGCGAACACTATGGGCATACTCATAGGCTTCTATCTCATCTCTTGGGTATTTATGCCCGTCGCTGTTGGCTGGACGATTTGGACTTGGTGGCGTTCGTCACCAAAATTTGAATCCCCCAAATGGAGAAGCTACCTTGGATTTGGAGCTTTCGGTTTGGCAGGGATTTCGGCTGCTGTTTCCCTCCTTGGCGATTCGGGCGAGGGTAAGAGGTGGAATCCCCTTCTACGATCCAGTGTTTCTTCGCTGCTATGGACTAGGATTTATGCTGAGCGTAGGCGGATTTCTATTGAGCCTTTCCGGCAAGGGAAAAGTGCGGTGGCCGGCTTGTGCAATTTCCTTTGCGATGATGTCTATCTGGCTCATGGCAGCATTCGGGGAATGATGGCTACGCGTTTGTTTACTCTCGGTCTGTTTTTGTGCCTTTGCGCTAGTCTGGCATGCGCTGCACCTGCTGGTGAAAAGACTCTCTGGAAGCCCGTGCAATTCGCCGTGGTGCGTTTCAACGACGAAGCGCCGCAAAGCTGGAATATCTACCACTCGGAAAAGCGCGACGCACTGCTTGTGAAAATCTGGAAACGCTATCTCTATCTGGACCTGAAAGAAGGCGAAGTTTACGAGGTCAATCCCCAGACTGTGAAGCCGCAAGGCGACAACGTCGAGTGGTCGCTCTCCGACCTTCCCAGTGACCCCATCGAAATTTCTGATTGGAAAATGCGCGACGCTGGCTTAATGGTCCGTCGCGTGCGCTTTCGCTTCGGCAAAACCGGCCACTACCTCGACATTAATTTGCCCCTCAAGCCCGACGGCAAACCCGCCTATTAGGACAACGTAGCGCCGGGCTCTAGCCCTGCAGTTTTTCCAGCCAATACTCCCCAGCGAACATCACCTTCGATACACACCGTAATACCACGGAATCCCCAGCGCCCCCGGCTCGACCGCCACGGTAACTTTATCCCCGCCCTGGAACCGGTCGAAATCATCCGCGTCCACCGCCAATCCTTCGACCTTCTGTCCATCACGCCAGGAATGCACGTGCAAACGCCGGCTCCCGCGCACAATCCCTTTCATATTGAATTTGCTGACGACAACGGTCGGATAGTAGGCCAGGTATTTCTGCGAATCGAGCCGGCCATTTATAAAAAGCGTAGCCGCTAGAATCCATGGCAGCGGAATAAATCCCGCGTAGATGCGTTTCAGGACTTCGATCTCTTTGTGCTGCCGCGCTCGTCTCTCCAAAATCACTGCAATTGTCAGCGCCAGAAAAAACAGCAAGCCAAAAAATACCAACATCAGATCTAAATCCAGCGGAGGATAAATCTGGCTCACGTAAGGAAACGCAAGCGAACCCACCAGAAAAATAGCGGTTCGGCCCACCAGCCGCCGCCGGAAGAGCAACTCGGCCGCAATCGACGTCAACCCACAAGAGGGACACTGGTCAGCGGTTCGCGGGGAACCGCAATCAAGGCATCTGGTCAAACTCATGCGACCTCAAACACCGTTCCAACGAAGGGGGCGAAAACAACTGCACGCTGCGCAAGCCGCGCGTACCAATCCGCGGCGCCGCAAACATAGTATAAGACGAGCTTAAGAACCTGTGTTGGAGAGTGAAGCCAGAAGATCTTGATACCGCTGTTCGTTCTGCTTTTCGGAGAGCGTCACAGCCACGCCCATGCCAAGCCCCGGCTCGATACGCTTCACCGAGCAATCCACTTTTACTCGCCGGTCCAGCACCAAATGGGCCGTAAAACCCGCCCCGACCCACAATGGATCGACGGATTCGATGAACATTCCATTGGAGCTTATATCGCGTGTGCTGGCGCACAGGACCGCAGAACCCCATTCGATCTCGAGGTTGGCGCGAAACGAGTAACGTGGTGCCCAGCGTCGATCCGACCACCGGGACGATTGATCCCCACTGCCCATGGACTTGGTGAACCCCCCTGCCAAGGATCCCAAGGTGCGGCGCCAGGGCGATCTCGCCGCTTGTTCGTATTAAGCATACTCCTGCGAAGAGCACACCCATACGACGCCGGAGACCGATGTTTTGTTCCCAGCAATGCGCACAGACTGCGCGCAATTATTTCGGACACACTCCCCCGACAATAACTTCTAGACTCCAGGTGAAAGGACGCCACTTAGTCGGGATTAGACGCAGCAGCTGGCCCGGGGGTATCTTCCTTGCGCACGGATTTTTCTCCCGTGCGAATCCGTCGCTGCACTTCCGCTTGCAAATACTTGCGCAGGCTCTCCGAAACGATTCCAGGCGACGCTAATTCGCGCAGATCGGAAACGGTGAGCTCCGGCAGGTAGGCCAGCACAGTGGCCAGTGGCGATAAAGGATGCCGGACCAGCGCAAGCCGAACGTTATAGCTGATCGACCATTTGCGGTGCAGCGAGATGTTGCGCACCACCACAGGCGGCAATTTCTCCCGCGAAAGCACGCGCAACACTTGCGACTCCGTCAAATACGCGTTGTCCAATACGATCGAAACGATCTGCTCGTGTCCCTCGGCGAGGAGCGCGCCTGCCAGCCGCGCTGGTCCACGCCGTGCCAGCGTAACTTTTTGTCCAAGCGGAAGTTGCGGCAGCCTGGAAACCAGCTGATCCTCGGCGTTGCGCTTCAACTCCGTAGGAATGCCCGCCAGCAGCGTAAGCTGCACGAGATCCATCAGGTAAAGATCGCGCAGCAAACGCAGCGTCACGAGACGCGGCGTCCGCGGGTGAAACGCTAGCGCCTTCTTCACACGGTAATTCTTTAACAAGGGCTTGCGCTGCGCCACTTCTTCGAGAATTTCAGCCGGCAGATTTTTTCGCTCCAACAACATGCACAGCTGCGCTTCATCGAGCGATGGATTATCGAGCACCGCCAGCAGCACGTCCGTGTCGGCGTGGTGCAGTAAAGCTGCCAGCTCCACGCCGCCGGCAACAAGCGCGCGCTCCCGATTTTTGTCCGCCCCAGCCATCTCAACGCTCTGCTGCATTCCCGCCCGTTGTGTCTCCACTTGTCCCATTCCCAGCGGATAGTAGCCGCAACGCGAGACGCCCCGCCGCTTCCGCCGGTGAAACTCGCAACAATCCTATTTCTGCCTGGGGAAATGCACGCTTCAAGCGCTCGTCGATCTGATTCTCAAGATATTTCGACCGGCCAATCATCCCGCCCGTTTTTGCCAGAAGAAATGGCATGCCGCCCAACTGCAATCGCTCCGCAAGATTTTCTGCCAGAGAAGCAAGATCGATCGCTGCGGCGTGCAATGTTTCTTTCGCGGAATTCCTGGCTGCCGTTTCGGCCGAAGTCTCAGTCGAAGTCTCAAGCCAATCAGCGACCATCGCGACGACGGAAAACAATCGCGGAAACACTTCGTCCGAAGCGGCCTGCGCCCGAGCCTTAACCTCGGACCAGTTGGCGCAACCCAATTCGCGCAGCAACCGTTGCCCCAGCAGCGAATCCGCGCCAGTGCGATCATTTTCATGCATCGCCGTCAAAACCGCTCGCCGCCCGATATCGTAAGCGCTGCCTTCGTCTCCTATTTGCGAACCGTATCCGCCTGCGCGCGCCGTTTCGCCCACCGTGTTCCGCCCTACCGCGAACGAACCCGTCCCGGCCAACAGCACAATCACAGGCCCGTCCCCCGTCGCTGCCAACGTGAGATCGATATCGGTGCAAACCTGAACCTTCGATTTCGGAAATTCCGCGCCAAGAAGCACGCGAATCTTTTCTGCGGACTCGGGTAGCCCCGCTCCAGCAAGCCCAGCGCAGATGGCAGCCGCCGACGCATCGCCTGGCAACGCAGCCAGGGCTAGAGCCTGGCGCGCCGCGTCACGAACAGAATTAATCGCCGCGCCAAATCCGACACGCAGAGGATTCGAAGGTCCCGACTGCGAACGGGCCAGGATCGCCCCGGACTCGTCCATCAACACGCAGTCCGTTTTCGTGCCGCCGCCATCGAATCCCAAGACAAAGCGCATTCAAAAAGTTTAAGCGAGAATCGCACTCAATGCATTCGCCGAAGAAAATAACGTGCGCAAACAAGCGCCATCGCACAGCAGCGCATCGAAATTCGTCCAACACCTCGCCACGCCTAGTGCCTGTCATCCTGTTTATCCTGAGGAACGAAGGGAGCGAAGCGAAGGACCCTGCCTCGATCCCGCACCATCGTGCACCGACGAGACCAGCTCCCAAGCGTCCACGCTCCTCTCGCTAATCCCCGCAGCCCCCACACATTCCTTGACCTCCGTACCCACTCCCACTATTCTCGCTTCTCTTTCTAATCGCTAATGCGCATCCACCCACTCGACCTAGCCATCGTCATCGCCTACCTGCTCGCCGTAACCGCGCTAGGCATGCGCTTCCGCCGCAGCAAGAAGGACGCAGCCAACAGCGATCGCGAATCCGTCAGCCTCGACTATTTTCTCGGTGGCAGAACCGCTCCATGGTGGGCTCTCGCTCTCTCTATCGTCGCCACGGAAACCTCCACCCTAACCATTATCGGAACTCCAGCCATCGCATACGCAGGCAACCTCACGTTCATCCAACTTGTCATCGGCTATTTGATCGGCCGAGTGTTGATCGTGCTGCTCCTACTCCCTGGATATTTT
Organism: uncultured Acidobacteriota bacterium; assembly: GCA_963730495.1. Lineage (GTDB taxonomy): Bacteria > Acidobacteriota > Terriglobia > Acidiferrales > UBA7541 > Acidiferrum. The sequence continues at coordinate 35,602 of CAVSSD010000021.1, forward strand.
CGTGGTCAATTCCTCACCGCCTACGCTCTCGTCGAAAAATGTTTCGGTGAACGAATGCGCGCGGTTGCAGCCAGCACCTTTCTCATCACGCGCGCCATCGCCGAGGGCGTCCGCATCTCAGCGATCGCGCTCGTCGTTAGCGTGGTCCTCGGCACTTCCGAGCACCTGGCAGTCGTCATCGTCATCGCGCTAACAATTCTCTACACCTTCGAAGGTGGCATGAAAGCCGTCATATGGACCGACGTCGCTCAACTTCTCCTCTATCTCACAGGCAGTGCCGTAACGTTTTGGATTTTGCTGCACCGTATACCCGGCGGATGGACTGAAGTCTCCCAAGTCGCCGCAGCGGCCGGCCACAAATTGCAAGTTTTCGATTTTTCTTTCAACCTCGCCACCAAATACAGTTTCTGGTCCGGCCTGATCGGCGGGGCCTTCCTGACCATGGCCAGCCACGGCACCGATCAAACCATCGTCCAAAGACTGCTCGCTGCCCGTAACGAAAAAGACAGCCGCCGCGCTCTCCTCACAAGCGGCGTCATCGTTCTGATTCAATTCACAATTTTTCTTCTCATCGGCGTCCTGCTTTACGTCTTTGCGCAGCACTCCCCGCTCCTCGCCGCAGGCGAACGCACCGACCGCATCTTGCCACTATTTCTGGTGCGTGAGATGCCGACAGGTCTAGCCGGTCTCCTCCTCGCCTCGATCGTCGCGGTAGCCATGTCCAACGCCAGCGGCTCGCTCAATTCCCTAGCCGCAAGCAGCGTCCTAGATTTTTCGCGGCTCCGCGGCCACTCCGCCGACCCCGTAAAATTCCTCCGCCTTAGCCGCCGCATGACGCTAGTCTGGGGCCTCATCTTAATGTGCTTCGGTTTCATAAGATGGGGCCCACTCCTCGAAACCGGCCTAACGGTAGCATCTCTTCCCTTCGGCAGCCTATTAGGCCTCTTCCTCCTGGGCACGCTTGACCGCCGCGCCACCGCCATCGGCGCCCTAATCGGAATGTTTGCCGGCCTCACCACCGTTCTTTGCATTTGGCAATTCACCCCCATTGCGTATACATGGTACGTGCTAATCGGCAGCGTCACGACCTTCGCCGTCGGCGCTGCCATTAGCAGATTTCGTTCGTAGGGGCACGGCACGCCGTGCCCGTCTTGCTGTGATGTAAACGTTTGAAAAAATCGCCAATACGTAGCAACGCGCTTCAGCGCGTTACACGGTTGCAATTGAATCGCCGGCGCTAAAATGTCACCCAACTCGCTATGACCGAGAATCTTTCTTCCTCCGTTCACGGGACGCAGGTCACGGGCCACGGCTCCCCACGCCTCGACCTAGTCCGCGGCCTAGGGGCCTGGGCTTCCGGCGCCATCGTCGTCGGCACCATGATCGGCACCGGCATCTTCCTCAAGCCCGCCGAAATGGCGCGCGAAGGCCGCTTCGTCAGCGTTGTCTTCGCCGCCTGGATCGTTGGCGCCATCCTCTCCCTTTTCGGCGCTCTATCCTTCGCCGAGCTCGGCGCTGCCATCCCCGAAGCAGGCGGCGAGTACGCCTACCTGCGCCGCGCCTTCGGCCCCGCGTGGGGCTTTCTCTTCGGCTGGATGCACTCGATCGTCGGCCGCCCTAGCTCCCTATCAAGCATCGCCGCAGGCTTGATGCGCTTCCTAAGTTTTCTGATCCCTGTCGTCGCCGCCCCCATCTTCACACTCCACATCGCCATCCCCGGCCTCACAACGTGGATCAAGCCCTACGATTTCGTCTTCACCTGGGCACAGCCGATAGCCGTTCTCTGGATCGTCGGCATGACCGCGATCAACTATCTAGGCGTCCGCCTCGGCGGCGCTGTCCAGGTCTTTCTCACCGCTATAAAAATCACTTCCGTAGCGATGGTAATCGGGGTCGCGTTTTTTTCGCACGCCGCTCCGCATAGCGCGCCCGATCCTCTATGGCCGAGCGCGCTAAACGGCAGCGTCTTAAGCGCGTTCCTCGCCGCTCTGGCGGCCGCGCTCTGGGCCTACGATGGCTGGGAAGATTTAAATCTAGTAGGGAGCGAAGTAGAAAATCCGCAAAAGAATTTCCCCCGCGCGTTAGTCGGCGGAGTCGCGCTAGTCGCGCTAATCTATTTCCTCTTCAGCGCAGCCTGCCTAAAAGTTTTGCCGTTCAGCGCTGTAGCCGCTTCGACGCACATCGCCTCCGACGTCGTGCAACATGTAGCCGGCCCCATCGCCGCCGCGTGGATCACGGTAGCCATGGTCGTCAGCGCCCTCGGCTCCATGAACTCCTCCGTCCTTAGCGGCGCACGCCCAGCGTACGCCATGGCCCGCGACGGCATCTTCTTCAAAATCGCTGACGGCGTTCACCCCAAATACCGCACGCCCGCCCGCTCCCTAATTTTTCAGTGTGTGTTAGCCAGCCTGATGGCCCTGACCGGCACCTTCGAAGAACTCACCAATCTTTTTATTTTCGCTGGCTGGATTTTCTACGGCCTGGCGGTCGTCGCATTATTCCGGCTGCGCTACACCGAACCCAACATGCCTCGCCCCTATCGCTGCTGGGGCTACCCGATCGTCCCCGGCCTCTTCGTAGCCGGCGCCCTCGCCCTCACCATCAACATCTGGCTCAACCGCCCCGGCCGCTCCAGCATCGGCCTACTCCTAATCCTCGCCGGCCTTCCCTTCTATCGCTATTGGAGCAAAAGGCAGCAACCGGCATGACGGGTCCCATATCGATGACTCGCTTAAGGCGCGCTGGAGGTGCCTCCTTGAAGGATGCACGATATATTCTGAGTATTTGGGTAGCGTGGTTTTTTTTGACCGCTTCGTATCTGGCCCTGCTAGTTTCGAAGATCCAGTTCGCACCGTTTGTCGGACTCTTTGTTCCAATTGGACCTTTTAACCTCGCTGCCTCAATCCAAGGAGGGTACGACGCGCGCATTCCGCACGCTTGGCTGATCACTTTTCCGCTGACGATAGGAGTGTTCGTCCTTGCGGATTTCATTGCGAACAAATGGAGCATGCACAAGTTATTGGAGTGGGATACAACCTGCTGGTATTGCTAGCCGTGACGGCCGCCGTCGACTTTATCCTGTGGCACGAATGGAAGTCCTGGAATCTGGCGAATTTCTAAAACCACCGAGGAAGTAGGCGCCACGCTCACACTCTAATTGGTCGCCCAATCGCTCCCGCATCGACTGCAAGCTTCACTAACCGCAATCGAGTGGACCTGGTTCAAGCCCTCGCAGCCTGTCCTGAACTTGAGCGGCGTGATTTCAGAATCTGTACCGGAAGCCCGCCAGCAAGCAAAGCCACCCCAGGCAAAACCACCCACGCGACCAACCCCACGAGCAAGGCGCTACGCATGGTGTTGTGTCCGATGTGGTCGTCGAGAATTAGCGACACGGGAATCCAAATCACAAAAAAAACCGAGTACGGTAAAACGGGAAACAAAATAGAAAGAAGCGTAGCCCGCGATGACGCTCCAGCGCGGCCCGCCAAATACGCTCCAATCGCGCCGATCAAAAGTAACGACAGCAGCCACGGCACGTAAATCACCGCGACAGGCGCCGTCATCCTCCAGCCGGATGTGCTCACGATGAGCGGTTGCGGCCCAAAGAACTGAATCGCCATGAGCAGCATCATGGAAAGGAACAACGTCAAAAAGCCGGGTAGCCACACTTGTTTGACGCGGTCCGTCATAACGTCCTCCTTCATTCGCGCCTTCTGAATCTTCCGCCGCAGAGATTGCCAATTCTTTACTTGCGAGAGCGCGCGCTCGGCCGCTGCATCTTCTGAAAGCCCTTGGCGGCGTAACTGCTCGAAAGTTTCCTCGAGATGGCCGGCAAGTTCCGCAATCACATCGTGCCGGTCCTCAAATGCGAGAGAACTATCAGCCAGATGTTCGCCAACGAGCGCTTCCCAATCAGGCATCGTTCGCCTCGCTAGCCGATCGCCGTGCTTCGCGACGACTTTGTGTTAATCAAAAGGTGCGCGAGAAGTCCGCCCACTAAAAGAGCAGCCCCCGGAACCAAGATCCAGCCAATTCCATCTTTCAGAAGAACAGTGGGCACTCCGCTAAAATCGACCGGCCTTCCCGTTATTAGTTCGGCCGTCAAGCTGAACGGAAACATGAACAGGAACGCAAAGGTAAGCGCCAGCGCCGGAAAGACGCTGACAAAAAGCGCGTTTGCACGCGAACCACCAGCCCTCGACGAGAGGTAAGCTCCCAGAGATCCCAAGAAAGGAAGGGAGAGCAACCACGGCATATACAAAAAAATCCCATTGGTTCCGCTCGAGATGATGCGAGCTCGCAATCCGAGCCTGTAAAGCACCGTCAAGAAAAGCATGGAAAGTATCATTGTGAGGAACCCGGGAACCCAGAGCTGCCATATGCGTTTCTTCATGGGTTGTTCTCTTCTTTTTGCCGCTGAAATTTTGCGCTGCAAATCTCGCCAATTCCCGACTCTCGATAAAGCCCGTCGCACCGCCTCTTCTTCGGTTATTCCCTGTCGGAGCATCCCCTCGCAAATTTCATCGAGGTGCGCCGCAACTTGCGCGATCACTTCGGCTTTTTCTTTCGGCTCCAGCGCCAGGCTCGCCAGGCGCACTTCTACAAGCGCTTTCCAATCACGCATGGTTCACCTTGGTGAGCTGCTTAAGGGCGCGAAACAGTTCGGCCCATTCGCGCCGGATCGGCGCCAGTTTTTTCTTACCTTCGCTGGTCAGGCGATAGCAACGCCGGCGCCGTCCCGTGTCGCTGGTTTCCCAGGCGCCGCGCAGCCAGCCGCGCTTTTCCAACTTGTAGAGCAGCGGATAAAGCGAAGCCAGCGTAAACCGAAGCGAACCGTGGGTCTGTTCCTCGATGCGCCGCGCCATCTCATACCCATGCAGCGGCCCGTCTTCCAACACGCTCAACACCGCCAGTTCCCCCGTCCCGCGCTTAATCCCCGGAGCAATCATCAGTTCTCCTATACATACGAATCCTATATATAGAGTCCACGATTGTCAACTGTCCCGAAGATCAGCTAGAAGTAAAGGATTGTAGGGGCGGGGCTTGCCGTGCCTTAGTTGATCAACTAAGCGGAAGCCGCCCGTAAAGAAGAAGGTAGTGCAGTCACGGACGACATGATAATCGGCACCACAACGCTCTCCGCTTCCGGACTAACCACAACTTCCGGATGCAGAATCTTTGCCAGCGCTTCAATGCCAGTAATCAATCGCGGACCCGGACGCGAAAAATAACCACTGGCGTCAAGCGCATACACTTGAGAGTTGCGTACGGCAGGCATGGCGTTCCACTCTTCCGGAAATGACATCGCGCGGTACTCATCACGAGCTTGCTGCGCGCTATAGCCGCACTGCGCGATCAAGAGAATTTCCGGCGCCGCATCAATCACATCTTCGGCTGTGATGCGGAAAGAAGGCGTCCGCTTACGACCAAGGACATCTTTTCCGCCCGCGACTTCGATCATTTCCGGCACCCAATGCCCCGCCACATAGAACGGCTCGAGCCATTCGAGAATCGCAACGCGCGGGCGATGCTCAAAGTTATCCAACTGGCACTCGAGTTCTCCAAGCCGCGTCCCAATTTTCTTCAGCAAAGCTTCCGCTTCATGCCCGCGGCAAGTGGCTTCGCCAACCCACAGAATGTCGCGCCACACATCGCCAAGGTCCTGCGGATTCAAGCACAAAACTTCGGGCGGCTCGGGAAAACGCGCGAGCGTCGTTGCCAAATCATCCGGCGAAGCCGCGCACACCTGGCACAAATCCTGGGTAATGATTAAATCCGGCGCCAATTCTTCGAGCGCCGCGGCATCCACCGAATAAAGACTTTCGCCGCGCGCAACATATTCGCGCACGAGCCGGTCAATCTCCAAAGGAGGCGCGTTATGCGGCAACCGCGAATGAATCACCACGCGCTTCGTCCGCGCCTGCGCCGGAAAATCACATTCATGGCTAACGCCGACAATTTCCTCGTCGAATCCCAAAGCAAACAAGATCTCGGTAGCCGACGGCAGCAAGGACACGATGCGCATGGGCTGACTCTACCACAACAAGAACGGAAGTGGCGTCGACCAGGGGGTCTTAAACCGGACAAAACCGAACTATTTGTAGAGAAAATATTTGCGGCGCGTTTGATCGAAATTGGCGAGATCTGTGGACCAGCTCGCTACGATTTCTTCTGGTGCAACGCCGGCTTGGAGCTGGCGGATGGTTTCTGAGTTGCCAATGAGGAAGAGCAGTTTTGCCGGATCGAAGTTCTTGGGATATTGCTTTTGCAGAATGACGGCAATTTCCAGACCAACGCGCACGGAACGGACGGCGGCGCGGTCTGTGATACGAATGCCGACGCCTCCGCAACGCTGTCCAGCGTAGAGACCGGATACGGGGATGAAGGGCTGATCGGCGAAACGCAAGCCGGGCAGATGGATGGCGTTTAACTTGTCCGCGACAGCCATTCCATCCATCCACGGCGCGCCAAATTCCTCAAAGGGCGTCTCCGTCCCGCGTCCCACCGATACGCCGGCGTTTTGCAGTATCTCGATTCCGGGATAAACAATTGAGCCCTTCACCGTTCGTAAATTGGGCGACGGCGGCACCCACCGAATGCCGGTGCTCTCGAAAAAATAATTGCGATGCCAGTTTTTCATGGCAATGATGTGCAGATCGCAAGAGAGGTGATTTTCCGCGTTGAAGAATTGCGCCAACTCTCCAATCGTCAGCCCATAGCGAATGGGTAGCGGGTAGTAGCCAACGATGCTGGTTTTGTCGGGATCCAGCATCGGCCCTTCGATCACGTCGCCGCCAATAAGATTTGGCCGGTCTAGCACGTAGAAGGCAATGTTGTGCTTCGCGGCCTCTTCCATGCAGTACGCCATCGTCGACGTGTAGGTGTAAAAACGCACGCCGGCGTCCTGCACATCAAAAACGAGCGTGTCGATCCCGGTGAGCATTTCGTCCGTGGGTCGCAGCGATTCGCCGTACAAACTGTACGTTGGCAGCCCCGTGGTTGGATCTTTCGACGACGAGTATTTGTCGTCAGCGCGGCCGGAGATGCCATGCTCGGGACTGAAGAGCGCCACAAGCTGCAAGCCTGGCGCATGAAAAAATAGTTCAATCGACGATCGTCCCTGCGCGTCGAGGCCCGTGTGATTGGTGATCAATCCGATGTGCTTGCCGCGAAGAGGCGCGAATTTTTCCGCTTCGAGGACGTCGAGCCCTGTTTGCACCCGGCCGGGGCGGCTAGACTTTTTTTGAGAGGCGTGCGCCGGAATGCAAAGGACGACAAGGAAAGCGATACCGAGCGACACACTAAACTTTCTATTGAGACCGCCGCGAAGTTGGGGCAAAGCATTCCCTCCGGTTGTGCGTCACCAATGATATTCTGGAACGCTTCGTTCGGGGCTGCGTTGTGAGCGTGAAGTGCGTGTGTTATATACAGGCGCAGGATCCGGGCGTCAACCGGGAGACCCACAACTGATGAAAGGGCGCGGTCCAGGCGTTCTGCTGCTTATTCCTTTTGGTTTATTCCTTTTACTTATGGCCCACACGACGCGTAGTCAGAACAAAGCTTCTTCCGCGGCCCCAGTCACTTCGACGCCTTCCTCGTCCGTAAAAGAAGCCACTGGCGCGAAGAAAAGCGCCGCGTCCGCGAAAACTGCGCAGAAATTGACGCCTGCGGCCAGCCAATGGGTCGAAGCGACGCTTGGGAAAATGACGCTCGATGAAAAAGTCGGCCAACTGATTTTTGCGACATATCACGGAAGCTTCACATCGACGGACGCTCCTGCTTATGCGGAAATTATGCGCGACGTCGAGAAGCTGCACGTCGGCGGATTCATCAACATCACGCAAAGCTCGCCGCTGGGCATTGTAAAAAGTCAGGCGTATCCCACGGCGGTGCTGACAAATCAACTGCAAGCAAAATCAAAAATCCCGCTGCTGGTTGGTGCGGACTTTGAACGCGGCACAGCCATGCGTTTGGATGAAGGCACTTCTTTTCCAACGGCAATGGCACTCGCCGCCGCAGGCAATCCCAAAGACGCGTACACGATGGGAAAAATCACAGCGCTTGAAGCACGCGCCGTCGGCATTCACTGGATTTATGCGCCGGACTCCGATGTAAACAACAATCCGGACAATCCCATTATCAACACGCGCTCGTTTGGCGAGAATCCGCGAAAAGTTGCCGAGTACGTGACGGCGTTTGTCCATGGTGTGCAAGAAAACGGTGGCCTCGCAACAGCAAAACATTTTCCAGGCCACGGCGACACAGCTGCAGACTCGCACATTGATCTGCCCGTGATTCGCGCTGACCGCGACCGTCTTGAAGGTTTGGAGCTAGTTCCCTTTCGCGCGGCCATCGCTGCCGGTGCCGACAGCATCATGACCGGGCATCTCTCGATCCCCGCTCTCGAACCCGATCCAAATACGCCGGCGACACTCTCTTCCAATATTTTGACGGACTTGTTGCGAAAAGAGCTTGGCTACCAAGGACTCGTAGTCACCGACGCGATGGATATGGGCGGCATCACCGTGCGCTATGCGCCTGGCGAAGCCGCGGTGCGCGCGTTTGTGGCTGGCGCAGATGCACTGCTGATGCCGCCGGTTCCGGATGCGGCGATTGATGCGTTGCGCGATGCTGTGAAGTCCGGGCGCATCTCGCGCGAACGACTGGATGCCTCGGTGCGGAGGATTTTGCAAGCGAAGGCGAGGATCGGTCTTTACAGCGAGCGATTGGTGGATGTGAATGCGCTGAACAATCGCTTCGGCAAAGTGGAATGGCAGCGCGAAGCACAGGAGATTTCCGATCGAGGCGTGACGCTGCTGCGCGATACCGCGCATCGCTTGCCGCTCGATGAAACCAAGCCGACGCGGGCGCTGCTCGTTGCGCTATACGCCGATCCGGAACCATATCCAGGCGAGGATCTGGAGCGCGAGCTGCGGTCGCGGGTTGATGCGCTAGCCACGCTGCGCGCGGATACGCGTTTTGTGAAGGCTGACAATTTGAAATTGCCCGCGCCGGACACGTATGACATGGCCATTCTCGCGTTTTTTGTGCGCGTGAGCGACCGCAAAGGAAATGTGGACATCCCGGCAGAGCAGGCGGCCCTGGCGGAAAAAGTTTACAAGAACGGGAATCCGGTGGTGACGCTTGGATTTGGCAGTCCATATCTGGTGGAACATTTTCCGCAAGCCGAGACCTGGCTTGCTGCGTTTGGCATCAGCGACGTAGCTCAGATTTCCGTGGCGCGTGCGTTGTTCGGCCAGATTCCTGTGCGAGGACACTTACCGGTAACTGTGCCAGGCGTGGAGATGAAAGCAGGATTTGGAATTGAGCTGCCTGCGAATCCGATGACCGTTCCACCGATGGATGCTGGCGCGGAAGCCCAGCTTCAGCCTGCGTTTGACGTTCTCGAACGTGCGGTTGCGGACAAGGCTTTTCCTGGCGCGACGCTGGCGGTCGGTTACCGTGGGCGCGTGGCGTTGCATGCATTCGGCAAGCTGAGCTATGAGGCGAAGTCGCCACAAGTGACAGTACGCACGATGTACGACGTTGCATCGCTTACCAAAGTAATTGTGACGACGACGCTGGTGGAAAAACTCGTCGAGGGAGATTTTCATTCCCCGCTGCAACTGGATGCGCCCATCGAGCGCTATCTGCCCGAGTGGGCCACCGGCCCGCAGCCGGAATGGCGGCACAAAGTGACGGTGCGGCATTTGATGACGCACACATCGGGGCTGCCTCCATTCAAGGAATACTGGCGCACGTCAAAAGGCAAGCCGGACACGCTGAAAATGATATTTGCCGAGCCACTCGAGTCGGAGCCGGGAACGAAGATGGTGTACTCCGACCTCGGAATTATTTTGATGGCGGAAATTATCGAGCGCTTGACGGGGCGAACGCTCGACGACCTCGCGAAGGAATACATTTTCTCGCCGCTGGCGATGAACGATTCGATGTACAAACCGCCGAAGAAACTTTGGCCGCTGATTGCCCCGACGGAATTTGACGCGAATTTCCGCAAGCGGCTGATTCAAGGCGAAGTCCACGACGAAAATGCATTTGCCATTGGCGGCGTTTCGGGCCATGCGGGACTCTTCAGTACAGCCCCGGATTTGGCGGCGTTTTGCCAGATGTTGCTTAATGGCGGCGTCTATGCGCACCAGAGGATATTGCGCCGAGCGACGATTGCGCAGTTCATTGTGCCGCAGCAGCTTTCGGGTGGGACGCGCACGCTCGGATGGGTGGTGCCGACCGAAGGCAGCTCGAGCGGGCACTTCTTTTCGGCGCATAGTTTCGGGCACACTGGATTTACGGGGACTTCGATTTGGATCGATCCCGACCGGCAGCTCTTCGTTGTGTTGCTAACCAATCGCGTGAATCCCACGCGCGAAAATCACAAAATCGCCGAAGTGCGGCCCGCATTGCACGATGCCGTGATGCAGGCGCTAGGACTTGGGGCGCCGACAGCGCAAACCAAATAGGCGTCGCGTCTGCGCTGACATGAGAATTCCTTATTGAGCTTTGGGTGAGACATAAAAATCGAGGAGGTTTCCGTCTGGGTCGCGGAAGTAAATGGATCGTGTCCCCCATGGCTGAGTAGTCGGCGGCTTGACCCATGTTTTCACTAATCGCTGTAGTCTGGCGTACTCTTTATCGACGTCGGCGACCTCAAATTCCAAAATCACACTCTCATTCTTCGCCGCATTAGCCGAACCGGAAATGTATTTTTCTTGGGCGGCTGCCGAGAAAAGCGCGAGTACTCCCACACCAGTGGGGAATTCGGCGTAATCTTCACCAGATTTCTGCGCTTTGAGCATCAGAATGGGTTCATAAAACTCTACAAGCTGGTTCACGTTGTTTGTAATGAGACAGGCGTGCATCAGTTTTGGGACACTGCTGGACTCCGGGGACAAACGGCTGGTCGTTGATCCACGATTCGCTGACCACCCTGCAATGGTCATTGCCAAACCAATTCCCAAGAAACCTAAACGAGACCTTGTCATCACGGATTGCTCCAGAACACCGCGCTTATGTGCGCTGCTAGATCGAACACCCAAAGCAATTAGACGCGAGTGTTCCCAGATGAGCTGACCTTATGACAAAAGATCGTTTTGCTTTAAATCTTGGGTGGCTTGGGCTAGGTCGGCGGGTTTGCCTAGGTCACGCCAGTAGGAGGTGTCGTGGCGGAAGGCTAGGATTTTTTGGGATTGGGAGGCGAGGCGGAGGTAGGAGTCGATGATGGAGAAGGCACCGGTTTCGGTGAGTAGGGGGAGGAGGCGGGGGGAGATTATGTGGATGCCGGAGAAAGCTAGGGGGAGGAGGGAGGTGGAGTTTTGGGACGAAGGAAGTGGCCCTTCGAGGCTCGGGGTGAACGAGTGGCTAGTGGCTAGTGGCGAGTGGGCTTTGGGCTGGGCGGTCTCATCGGTTGTTCGTTGAGTTGAGATTGTGCCAGGGCTCTTCGCTTCGCTCAGAATGACGGCGTGGGGGGAGCTCGAAATGACGGTGTTTTTCTCGCCGATGCGGCGGCCGGCTAGTTGGAGATTGTGGTTGAAGAGGAGTTGGCGGCTGGAGGCGCGGGATTGGACGGCTAGTGTGGCCACGGCGTCGTGGTCTTTGTGAAATTGGAGCATGGCGTTTAGGTCGATGGTGGTGATTATGTCGACGTTGTGGAGTAGGAAGAGTTCGTCTGGAGTGGCGGGATTTTCTTGGAAGAACCAGGCGGCTTTTTTTAGGCCGCCGCCGGTGTCTAGGAGTTGGTCGTCTTCGCGGGAGATTTCTAGGCGCATGTTGAAATTGTTTTTGGATTTTAGGTAGTCGATCACCATGTCGGAAAAATGATGGACGTTGATGATGGCTTCGGTTACGCCGAAGGTTTTGAGGCGGGTTAGCGTGATTTCTAGGAGGGTGCGGTTGTTTAGTTCGACTAGGGCTTTGGGGCGGGTGTCGGTTAGGGGGCGGAGGCGGGTGCCTAAGCCGGCGGCTAGGATCATGGCTTTCATGGGCGGTACCAGTGAGTAGTGAGTAGTGGGTAGTGAGTAGAGGGAGAAAAGAGGAAGAAAAAGATAACGCAGAAACGCAGAGTGCGCAGAGACGGCGCAGAGGAAGACTCGGGAAAAAGATTTACACAGAGGGCGCGGAGAGCACAGAGGGCACAGATCTCAGAGAAGAGCGGACCTAAAGGTCGGCCACTACAACAGCCAATACCACCATCACCACAACGGCCATCGGCGGGGCGAAGAACGGTGGTCATTTGCGGAGATTCTCTAAGCCTAGGTGGCGGAGTTGGACTTCTACGCTGGGTTTGGGGCGGAGGCGTCTGGCTAGTTGTTCGGCAAGATAGACGGAGCGGTGTTGGCCGCCGGTGCAGCCGAAACTGACCATTAGATTTTTGAAGCCGCGGGATTGGTAACTGGCGATGCTGGCGTCGACGAGACTGAGGACGCTGGCGAAAAACTGATGAACGCTTTCTTGTTGGTTGAGATAGTCGATGACGGGCAGGTCCCTGCCGGTTAGCGTTTTGAAGCGCTCCTCGCGGCCGGGATTTGGCAGGCTGCGGCCGTCGAAGACGAAGCCGCCGCCGTTGCCGGTTTCGTCGATCGGCAAGCCTTGATGGAATGAAAAACTAAAAATACGTACGACAAGATTGTCGGCGTCGCTGGCCAGGCTTTGCAATTTTTCGGAGGCGAGCATGCCCTGGAATGCGCCCATCAACGCGGGGAGCGCGATGGGAAGCTCGGCTTGATGCAGCAGCCAGCGGAGATTTTTTAGAGCGTAGGGGACGCTTTGGAGAAAGTGGGCTTTGCGTTCGTAGAAGCCGCGGAAACCGTAGGCGCCGAGGGCTTGCATGATGCGGACGTAAACGTAGGCATAGTAATAGCTAAGGAAGGCTTCGCGATCGACGGGGATGAACTTTTCGAGCGCGCGAAGATAGTCATAGAGAAGCTGCTGGCGAAGTTCTGGAGGCAGATCGGCTTTGGCGTCGTAGAGGAGCGAAGCGATGTCGTATTGGAGTGCGCCTTTGCGGCCACCTTGGTAATCGACAAAATAGGGTTGGCCATCGCGCAGCATGATGTTGCGGGATTGGAAGTCGCGGTAGAGGAAATAATCGCGCGGGGCGCTGAGCAGAAAATCGGTGAGGCGATTGAAGTCGCCTTCGAGAGAATGTTCGTTGAAGGGAATACCAGCCAGACGGAGAAAATAATATTTAAAATAGTTAAGGTCCCACGCAATGGATTGGCGATCGAAGCTGGAGATGGGATAGCAGCTGCTGTAATCGAGATCGCGGCTAGCCTCGACTTGGAAGCGCGGGAGAATAGCGACGACTTTTTTGTAGGCTTCGACGACTTGGGGAGCGATGGTGCCGCCTTGGCGATTTTTGGAAAGGAATTCAAAGAGCGTGGTGTCGCCAAGGTCTTCTTCGAGGTAGGCGCCTTGGGCGAGATCTTCGGCGTAGATTTCGGGGACGGGGAGATTGTGTTTGCGAAAATGTTTGGAGAAGGCTAGGAAGGCGGCGTTTTCTTCGCGGACATTGTGGAGAATGCCGATGGCGGTGCGAGGACCTGCGGTTAGACGGATAATTTTGCGGCCGGAGCCACCTAGTTCGCCTTGAAGAGGCTGGACGTGGTCTGGCGTGGCCCCAAAGTGCTGCTCGAAGAGAGATTTCAGGATGTCTATGGACATGGGATTCGTCGAGCTGCCTTGGTCAATCCATTATGCAAAGCGTTTTCTAGCATAGCTGATTCTTTGCCGAGAGATTTGAGGGGAAGTATGGGGGTGTGCCTAGAAATGTTGAGTGCCTAGAAAACTGGGGAAAAACATTTACGCAGAGGGCACGGAGAGCACAGAGGGCGCAGAGAAGAGCACAGGCTGAAGCCTGTGCCGCCCTATAATTGTGGAATGAGAATGGAGATGAAAGACGCGAGAAGGACGGAGCAGCGGTTGGCGGCTTCGAAGAAGCTTGACCGCATGACGGCGCTTGAGATTGTGCGGTTGATGAACCGCGAGGACCGGCGCGTGGCGGCGGCGGTGGGGCGAGAGTTGCCGGAGATTGCGCGGGCGGTGGACGCGATTGTGGCGGCTATGCGCGCGGGCGGGCGGTTGATTTATGTGGGGGCGGGGTCGAGCGGGAGGATGGCGGTTTTGGATGCCGCGGAATGTCCGCCGACGTTTGGGATTTCCAAGAAAAAGATGATCGCGTTGATTGCAGGGGGAAGGCGCGCAGTCACCGGGGCGGTGGAGGGCGCGGAAGATTCGGCGGCGAATGGGGCACGGGATTTGCGGCGGTTGAAATTGGGGCGGGGCGACGTGGTGGTGGGAATTGCGGCGAGCGGGACGACACCTTACGTTTTGGGAGCGATGAAGTACGCGCAGCGGCGCGAGGCGACGACTATCGCGGTGATGGCCAATCGGGATATGCCCCTGGCTCGGTTGGCAAAGATTGCGATTGGGGTAGAAGTGGGGGCGGAAGTTTTGACGGGGTCGACGCGATTGAAGGCGGGGACTTCGCAGAAGATGGTGTTGAACATGCTGAGTACGGCTGTGATGGTGAAGCTGGGGCATGCGTATGAAAACTTAATGATTGATGCGGTGATGACAAATAAGAAGCTGCAGGGGCGAGCGGTGCGGATTTTGATGGAGGCTAGCGGGGCGGGAGTGTCCGCGGCAGAGGACGCTTTGCGGGCGGCGGGACACGATATGCGGGTGGGGTTGGTCATGTTGAAGTTGCGAGTGGGGGCGAGAGTGGCGCGGGAAAAGTTGAGAGCAGCTAGAGGAAATCTGCGCACATCGCTGGGCGAGTGAGAAGAAAAAGTAAACGAAACACAGAGACACAGAGGACACAGAGCAGAAAAGCGGCAGCCGAGCTGCCGCACTCCACAGCGCGGGGGTAAAGCGCTGCTCATGCAAAGAGAAGAACGAACAGAATGGATAAGTTTTTAATTCGGGGTGGGAAGGCGCTGCGCGGGTCGGTGGCGATCAGCGGGGCGAAGAATTCTGCTTTGCCGGTGATGGCGGCGTGCCTGCTAAGTGCGGATCGCGTGGCGGTGCACAATATTCCGAAGGTGCGCGATCTGGTTACGATGAGCAAGTTGCTGACGTTTATGGACGCGAAGGTTTCGGTGGCGGAGATGCCGGCTAGCGATTATGTGATTGAGGCGCCGCGATTGAATCACGCGGAGGCGCCGTATGAGTTGGTGAAGACGATGCGGGCGTCGATATTGACGCTGGGACCGCTGATGGCGCGGCTGGGAGTGGCGCGGGTTTCTTTGCCGGGAGGGTGCGCGATTGGGGCGCGGCCGGTGGATTTGCATTTGTCGGCGCTGGAAAAGATGGGCGCGGAAATCACTATGTCGCACGGGTATATTGAGGCGAGGGTGCCGGGGAATGGGGTGAAGGGCGGGCGGTTGAAGGGCGCGCACATCGTGTTTGAGAAAATTACGGTGACGGGGACGGAGAATATTTTGATGGCGGCGACTTTGGCGGATGGCGAGACTTTTTTGGAAAATTGCGCGCGTGAGCCGGAAGTGACGGACCTCGTGGTGATGCTGCGGAAGATGGGTGCGTCGATTGAGGGCGATGGGACGTCGACTTTGAGGATTCGCGGCGTGGCGGAGTTGCATGGGACGGAGCATCGCGTGATTCCGGACCGCATTGAGACGGGGACGTTTCTTGTCGCGGGAGCGATTACTGGCGGCGACTTGACGATTACGAACTGCGAGCCGGAGCATCAGGGCGCGGTAATTGCGAAGTTGCAAGCAGCGGGGGCTTGCATCGAGACAGTGGACAAGACGACTTTGCGGGTGCGCGCTGGGAAAAGATTGATTGCCGCGGATATGACTACCGAGGAGTATCCGGGATTTGCTACGGATATGCAGGCGCAATATATGGCGCTGGCGACGCAGGCGGAAGGCACGTCCGTGATTGCTGAAACAATTTTCGAGAACAGATTTTTGCACGCTAGCGAAATGGTTCGAATGGGCGCGAATATTTCGATTGATGGGCGGCAAGCAGTAG
Source organism: uncultured Acidobacteriota bacterium (assembly GCA_963730495.1). Lineage (GTDB taxonomy): Bacteria > Acidobacteriota > Terriglobia > Acidiferrales > UBA7541 > Acidiferrum. The sequence goes on from CAVSSD010000021.1 coordinate 51,610, forward strand.
TGCGCGGGCCGGCGACGTTGTCTGGAACGACCGTGCAGGCTTCGGATTTGCGAGCGAGCGCGGGGTTGGTGCTGGCGGGGTTAGTGGCGAGCGGAGAGACAGTGATCGAACGCGTGTATCACATCGACCGCGGATATGAAGGAATTGTCGAGAAATTGCGCGCGGTGGGAGCGGACATAGAACGCATCCACGTGCCAGCCATCTAGGGACGTCTGGATTTGTGAACGAGGATTGCGCGGCGCAACGGCATTCGCAGGAGGATCATTCCATGCGGCGTATATCGCTGATAGTTGCGGCCGTCATCGCAATTGTTGTTCCGGCAATGGCATCGAGACTACGGCCGAATTCCCAAACCAAGACAGAACAACGAATCCTTTTTGCCGTGTGGGCTCCGCAAAAAGGCAAGCAACCTGAAGGTCCTATCCTTGATCCAATCGCTATTTTTGATGGTTCAGCGCTAAGCAAATTGCCGCAAGAAGACTATGACAAGCCGGAGGTCTCAGACGAAGAGGTCGAGCGGTTCAACAAAATCTACTACGCGCCGGGCAAACAATATCCCCTGATCTTTGGCGGGTCGGAACTCGGTACGGCCAAAGTGGTGGAAGTGACAGGGCTCGCTTGTGTCTCCTTGGCCGCGACCGTAAGAACATCCGTTGCCGTTCCTAACGGCCAATATGCCCTTGCGATGACGGGCTTGGCAGGAGTCGGCTTGCATGCGAATTGGCGCCAAAAACCTACCCCCGAACAAGAAGCCGAATTCTCAAAGGTCGCTGCAGCGCTTTTGGAAAAGAATGGCGCGAAGAGCGTCTCGGCTGCTGACATAAAGATTAGGAGTCTCAGGGCGACCCGATTGGGAGAGAAACGGCCGACTGCTTTGATCGGGACCATCGTGACCTACAAGACCGGCGACGCAGGTCATAACCTGTTCCTGGCCCTGGAGCAGAAAGAAACAGAGTGGGAAGTGCTTGTCGCCTCGTATCGAAAGACCACCGATCTCGAAGATCACACTGACGACACCGTGGAAAATTTTGTCGATCAGGTTGATCTCGTTGCTGGCGGCAGGGACGAAATCATCACCATCCGCAGTTATTACGAATCCTGGGACTACGCCGTCTATAGGCTAGAGAAAGGCGCATGGACGAGCGTATATCGAGGAGGCGGCGGAGGTTGCTGAGCGGTCATTCTGAGCATTGTGCCAAAACGAAAGGTCCTGATGAGCACCCATTTTACTCCCGGGAATGAATTGGACTCGGCTGGACACTTAGGGGTTGGCGGCGGGAATTTCGAGGACAGAAAAACCGGCCGAAGCGGCGGCTTGCGAGAGGCGGCGGTCGGCGCAAATGAAGTTCCTTCGTGACGGGCGTTCTTGACACCAGATTAGGGACGCAGCAAGTTGCAGGGCGTCCGCAGCGCGTAAAACATACTTATCCAGCGACTCCGCGGCCAGATCGCGGATTTGATCGTCGGGAAAGATTTCTCTCCATCCGCGGCTGAGCAATCGCAAGCGGGCGACCGCACCTTGTTTGTTAGCGTCGTGGATCACGTGCTCGCGATGAAGGCGGCGAATGGCGCTATGAACTTCTACATAAGTTCCCCACCAGGCCACAAGATCGAACTTTCTCAGGTAGAGCTGAGCCTGGCGGCTGCCCGCTTCGCGGATGCACAAGGGGACTAGCGCGCTGGAGTCCCAGAACGCTGCTGTTTTCTTCACAGGCTTTCTTCCCGGTCGGCTAGCAGGGCTTCGACAGCCTTGTTCCCTTTGACGGTTCCAGTCGGGATTTTCAGGAGAGCTTTTATGTCAAGATGCTCGATGGGCATGCGCATCTTCCCTGCCGCAACTAATGCGAGTTCCTGTTCGTCTGCACTTTCTGCGGAGAACGGAATCAGTTTGGCAACGGGAAGGTTGCGGTCGCGGATGACGACTTCTTCGCCGCTTTTGGCGTAGGTGAGATATTTGCTGAGCTGATCTTTGAGTTTTGCTACGTTGACGGTGCGCATTTGAGGTTTTGTCCTTCATGGCTATTATAGCCATGAAATGGGAACGATAGAAGCGGAAAATTCGACGGCGTCTTTTATCTCAAGAACGAAAAAGACGGGGAGGGTAACACAGAGGCACAGAGTACACAGAGATTCGGAGAGAAAAAAGCAAAGGCCCCCGAGTTTGTCGGGGGCCTTTTCGTTTGCGAGATGTGAGCTTGGTTGCAGCGGGAGGGGCAAACCCCTCCCCTACAGGAGCATGTGGCGATTATTCGCTGGAGCCGGAATCGCTGCCGGAGCCTTCTTCACCGCCGGAAGTTACTTGTTGACCGCCTCCGCCGCTGGCGGCTGCTTTTTGTTGCTTGTCGCGGGCTTCCTTGATTAGGGCTTTGCGGCTGAGGCGGACTTTGTTGCCCTCGATGGAGAGAACCTTTACGAGGACCTGGTCGCCTAGCTTCAGCTCGTCGCGAACGTCGCGGATGCGGTGTTCGGAGATTTCGCTGATGTGGAGGAGGCCGTCGGTGCCGGGGAAAAGTTCGACGAAAGCGCCGAATTCCGCGAGGCGGACGACTTTGCCAAGATAGGTTTTGCCGATTTCGGCGGAAGCGGTGACGTCGCGGACCATTTGCAGAGCCGCATCGCCGCCGGCGCCGCTGGTGGAGAAGATGTGGACTGTGCCGTCTTCGAGAACGTCAATTTTGACGCCCGTGGCTTCGATGATGGACTTGATCTTCTTGCCGCCCGGCCCGATAAGGTCGCGGATCTTGTCCTGAGGGATTTTCAGTTTGAAGAGGCGCGGAGCATAAGCGGAAATCTCCGTACGTCCTTCGCTGAGGGTCTTTTCCATGGTGTCGAGAATTTGCAAGCGAGCTTTCTTCGCCTGGGCCAGGGCTTCGCGCATCATGCCTATGCTGATGCCGAGGACCTTAATGTCCATCTGGAGGGCGGTGATACCTGCTCGCGTGCCTGCGACTTTGAAGTCCATGTCGCCGTAATGATCTTCGGCGCCGGCGATGTCGGTGAGGATCGAATACTTCTTGTCATCGCCAACAACCAAGCCCATGGCAATTCCAGCGCAAGGAGCCTTTAGCGGGACTCCAGCATCCATGAGCGCCAGCGAGCCGCCGCAAACGGTGGCCATCGAAGAAGAACCGTTGGATTCGAGAATGTCCGAAACGAGGCGCATGGCGTACGGGAAGTCCGCCTCGGGAGGAAGCAGATTGACGAGCGCACGCTGTGCGAGAGCGCCGTGGCCGATTTCACGGCGGCCCGGGCCGCGCAGGAACTTCACTTCGCCAACGCTGAACGGCGGGAAGTTGTAGTGGAGCATGAAGCGATTGAATTGGTCGTGCTCGAAGAGCAGGTCGAGCCGCTGCATGTCTTCCTTGGTGCCGAGGGTGAGCGTGGCGAGAGCTTGTGTTTCGCCGCGAGTGAACAGCGCGGAACCGTGCACACGGGGAAGCAGGCCGACTTCGCAGGATATATGGCGAATCTGGTCGAAAGCCCGTCCATCAGGACGGCGGCGCGCATTTAGAACGTCATCGCGAAAAATATTTTCGCGGAGGCGTTCAATGGCGCGCTTGGTGAGGGTACGCTTTTCGTCCATCTCTTTCTTGGGCTCTTCGGGGATGGCCTTGATGATTTCTTCCTTCAAGGCATCAACGAGGTGGTAGCTCTCTTTCTTGGGATGCTTTTCGGTATTGAGAGCGTCGTGAAACTTCGCGCCGTACTTTTTCTCGAGATCCTTGTAGATGGATTCATCGAATGGGACCGGCTTGGCGACGACTTTCACGGGCTTGAGTTGCGCGTGCAGCTCCTTGATGGCGGCGACGATTTTCTTTACTTGCGCATGGCCAAATTCGAGAGCGTCGACGACAGTTTCTTCGGAAACTTCGAGCGCGCCGGATTCCACCATGACGATGGCTTCTTCGGTGCCAGCGACAACGATGTTCAGCAAGCTCTTCTTTTGTTGGGCGACAGTCGGATTGGCAACGAGCTGACCATCCAGCAAGCCCACGCGAACGCAAGCAATGGGCTTCTCAAACGGCAGGTCGGAACAGTAGCAGGCGGCGGAAGCGGAAGTAACGGCGATGACGTCAGGGTCATTGTCGCTGTCCGCGGAAAGCACCATCGCGACGATCTGTGTTTCGTTGCGCCAGGACTCCGGAAACAGCGGGCGCATGGGACGGTCAATCAAACGAGAGGTGAGAATTTCCTTTTCCGAAGGACGGCCTTCGCGCTTGAAAAATCCACCGGGGATTTTTCCAGCGGAATACGTGTTTTCGCGATAGTCGACTGTCAACGGAAGAAAATCGCGGTCATTGGCCGCGGTCGACATGCAAGCTGTAGTGAGCACAACGGTGTCACCGTAACGAGCGGTGATGGCGCCGTTCGCTTGCTTGGCAATCTTTCCAGTTTCGAGAATGAGGGCGCGTCCCCCGACTTCGACAGAAACCTGATGTGGTGCTGGTGTGTGCGTGTTTTCAGACATAAGTGATCATTTCCTTTGGCCCCGCTTCATACGGAGCATGTTCAGAATGTCCACAGGAGCGACGACCGTGCAGGAGTACTAAGCCGCACCAAGCGGCCCAAAACAAATCCCTGCTTTGAGTAGGTCGGCGTAAGCCTGGCCTGGACAACCCAGAGAAGAAAAGAGGCGAGAACTACGATAGGAGACAGTAACTCGATCCGGATTACACCACGAGAAAAACCGGCAAAACCGCAGCCGGGCGTCTGCTGAATTCACTGCCAGCCGAACCGAACATTAAGCTGACAGACATACTTCGTGTGGAAGATGTCATTGTGTGAAAGCGCAGAGGCTTCTGCCTGGTAAAACTTCTGATTTTAGGGCAGTTACTTGCGCAGGCTAAGACGTTCAACAATCTCGCGATACCGATCCGGGTCTCGACGGTTCAAATAGTCCAGCAAGCGGCGGCGCTTATTGACCATCATGATCAAGCCGCGCCGTGATGCATGGTCTTTTACGTGGGACTTGAGGTGCGTCGTCAGGTAGCTGATCCGCTCGCTCAAAAGTGCTATCTGGACTTCCGGTGAGCCAGTATCTTTTACTTCCCGCCGGAATTGCTCGATCAACACCGCTTTGGCTGTGCTCAAGTGCCCCTCTCCGTCGTCCCTTGAATTTTTCCTCTTCTCTTCGACTCATTCAGGCTAACACAAATATGTTTTGAGTGTAAAGGAATGTAAACATGTTTGGAGGGCGGAAAATTTTGAGTTAGAGGATGGGAGTGAGTAGTGAATAGTGAGTAGGGCGTAGTGAAGACCCCTTCGATTTGGAGTTTGGGCGTGGGAAAAGAGGGTGGGGACGCGATGGTTGGAGTTGGCGCGGACATATGAGTTGCGTTGCGCGCGCAAATTGGGTTGAATGCTTGGTGCGAGTGATGAAATGGTTTAAGAGGAGAATGAAAAATGCAAAAGCGAATCGCGATAGTTGCTGGAGTTTGTCTTAGCCTGGCATTTTTGGCTACGCAGGCATCCAGTCAGTCAGACAAGAGCAAGCGGCCGAGTCCGCCGGCAACGGCGAGTTGCGACTTAGGCGGAGGCAAAACACTTACGGTGGATTATTCGAGTCCAAAGATGAAGGGCCGCAAGATTTTTGGAGGGCTGGTCCCTTACGGACAAGAGTGGCGCGCGGGGGCAAACGAGGCGACCACGTTCGTGACGCCGGTGGATTTGAAAGTTGGCGGCAAGGATGTGCCAGCGGGCGACTACACTATTTTCACGGTTCCAGAAGAGAATAAGTGGACGCTCATCGTCAGCAAGAAGACGGGTGAGTGGGGAGTTCCCTACCCCGGAGCGGCGTCGGACCTTTTGCGGGTGGACATGAAGGCCGGGAAGTTGCCGAGTCCTGTGGAAGACTTCAAGATCTCGTTCAATAAGACGGGTAGTGGCTGCACGATGAGCATGTCCTGGGAAAACACGGTAGCGTCGATAGAAATCGCCAAAAAGTAGAGGAAGGCTGGGGCACTCACCTCTCCACATTCACCAAAAGACTGAGTCAACTGGGACGGACGAGATTGTCCGTCCCTTTATTTTTTCAGGAGTTTTTTGTGCGTACGAGAGACAGAAATTCGTCACGCGTCTGCTTGTTGTGGCGGAAGCCGCCGAGCATGGCGCTGGTTACGGCTTGTCCGTGCTGCTTTTCGACGCCGCGCATCTGCATGCAGAGGTGGCGCGCTTCGATAATTACGCCGACGCCTTCGGGACTGATTTTGTCCTGAATAGCGGCGGCGATTTGGCTTGTGAGGCGCTCCTGGATCTGCAGGCGGCGCGCGAACATGTTGACGAGCCGCGCGACCTTACTAAGGCCGATGACGCGTTTGTTTGGCAGATACGCGACGTGGCACTTCCCAAAAAACGGAAGCAAGTGGTGCTCGCATAGGCTGAAGAACTCGATGTCCTTCACCACAACCATTTCGTCATACGCAACGCTGAATGTCGCTCCATTCAGAATATTTTCGGCGTTCTGCAAATAACCACTGGTGAGGAACTTCAGCGCTTTTTCGAAGCGCTCGGGGGTTTTGCGCAGGCCTTCGCGATTCGGGTCTTCGCCGATGAGTTTGATGATTTCGCGCATGTGGTAACAGATGCGGCGCTCGTCAAGCGGCTTTTCCTCGTTCAAGATGATTTCTTCAGTCGGTTTGGCCATTAGGTTTATCCCTCGAAAGCTTCCGGGTTATCTCCTGCGTATTCGAAACTGTTGTTGGACGTTTCCTGAACGCGAATGCGTTCGAGCTTCGCGTTGGGAAACGGTTTCAAACGGCGGAAAATTTCGATGCACAAATTTTCCGTCGTGGGAACTACGCTGCGAAATGCCGCGACATCTTCATTTAACGAATTGTGATCGAAGGGCTCGAGGACTTCGCGCTCGACAAAGCCATCCAGATCCGCGAGATTGGCAATCATCCCCGTGGAGGGATCCACTTCGCCGGACACGAGGACTTCCAAAGTATAGTTGTGCCCATGGCCATACGGGTTGTTGCATTTCCCGTAGAGACGGCAGTTTTCTTCTTCGCTGAGCGCTGGATTGTGCAGCCGGTGAGAAGCTGCGAAATGATAGCGCCGGCCCAGTTCGGTTTTCACTGCTGCATCTTGTGCGCCTGGACTCATCGCGCTTTGGCCCTTTCTGATCCGTTGCGATAGCAGTCCGCAAAAAGATCTGGCGTTTCGTAGAGACGCACGCGATGAAGCTTGCCTTGCTTAATCTTGGGATCGAGCAAGTTCCAAATCACGCGCGCGATGTTTTCGCAGGTCGGGATCTGTCCGGCAAGCTCGGGAACTTCGTAGTTTAGGAAGCGATGGTCCATACGGTGCATCACTTCACGTTCGAGAATTTCTTTCAAATCTTTCAGGTCCAAAACCATTCCGGTGACGGGATCGGGCTCGCCGGCGACGGTTACTTCCAAGGTGTAGTTGTGGCCATGGCCATGCGGATTATTGCATTTGCCGAAGACGCGGCGGTTTTCTTCCGGCGAGAAATCCGGATTGTGGTAGAGGTGCGAAGCAGCAAACTCGATTTTGCGCGTGAGCAGGACCATGGCGATTTGCTTTTTTTACCTGGGCGCGCCGGGAAGGGTTACGGAAACTTCCCGTCCTTTCCATTCGACCTTGCCCTTCGCGTGTCCGCGGTAGGAAGCCCAGAGCACACCCGCGTATAACGCCACGGCGGGTATGTAATAAATGATGAATTTAAAGGGGTATTGGTTACGAGCAATCTCCAAGCCGTAGGTCATTTGGCGCATCAGCAGGAACAGAACTCCCAGAAGCGTAGCGACGGGAACTTTGATTCCGAGCAAAATGAGAGCGAGAGGAATCCATGGAATGGTGGACTCCAACTCGCGGAAGACGGCGCCGGGAGTTCCGCCGACGAGCAGGTAAAGATTTTTCTTCCAGCCTTGCCACATCGCGGAGAAAGAGCGGTACATGCGAACGCGGACGATTCCCTGCCCTGAACCAAACTGGAGACGAAAGCCGGCAGCCTTTGCGCGTTTGGCGAGAGCGACATCTTCGAGCACATCCGCCGCGACGCTGGCGTGACCGCCGATGGAATCGTAGACGTCACGCTGGATCATCAGGAATTGGCCGTTGGCGGCGGCAGCTGGCAAAGCCGGATTGTTCACAGCTTCGAAGGAAAAATGTTTTGCCAGGCGGCTGTAGACAAACGGAATAAGCGCTTTCTCGTACCACGTCTGCGTAATTTGCTCGGGCGAAAAAGAAACCAGCGCGGCACTGGCTTCTTGCGCGATTTGCAACGCTCGCGCAGCCGCGCTGGGCAGCAACTCGGCGTCTGCGTCGGTGAAAAGCAGCCAGGGACTCTTGGCTTCTTTCGCGCCGAGGAAAACTGCATTATTTTTTCCAACCCAGCCGGACGGAACTTCTTGCGTTTCGAGTAGACGCAAGCGAGGAATCTTAGCCAGCAAGCCGCGCACGATTTCCGCGGTTTTGTCGGTGGATTGATCATTTACCACAAGAATTTCGCCGATTTCAGGTTGCGCCGCCAGCGATTCGATACAAGATGTAATGACTTCTTCTTCATTTCGCGCCGGCACGATCGCGCTGATCGATGGTGTCAGAGAAATCTGAGGCGTGCTCGAATTAGGCGATTCGTTAGTCACGGTAAAGTCAGGGGACAAGGACCAGTTTTCGATCCCAGGCGGATAGGCTAGTATAGCATTCGATGAGAATCGGGCCGAAGATACTGGCTTGGGGAGGCCTGGCAGCTTTCCTCGGGATCATTGTCGTTTTTGCGCTGCCGAGTTACCGGCATGGAGAAGCATCCATTGCCGGAAAGCGCGCCGAAGACTTTCCCATGCAGCTCAATGGCAAGGCCGCTCATCTTTCCGATTTCCATGGCAAGGTGGTGGTGCTGAATTTCTGGGGCACCTGGTGCCCGCCTTGCATTGAAGAAACTCCCGCGCTGAACCGTTTGCAGAAATACATTGCATCGCGCAACGGCGTTGTTCTCGGCGTCGCCGCCGATGAAGATCCCGCTGTCTACGAAAAGTTTCTTCGTGACAATGGTGTCATTTTCCAGACGTACCGCGACCCCGCCACGAAAGACCAGCACTCGCCGATTGCGCAATCCTATGGCACGAGCATGATTCCAGAAACTTACATCATTGACCGCAATGGCAAAATTGCGCGCAAGATTATTGGGTTTCAGGAGTGGGATTCGCCGGAGATGCTGGCGTACTTCGATTCGATCCTCGGCCAATCCTGAAAAAGTGGGACAGGCTAGCCGCCTGTCTATTCTCACAGAGAAACTTTGCGGAGGCGCAGCGCGTTGGCGATTACAGAGACGGAGCTGAAGCTCATGGCGGCGCTGGCGAGCATGGGGCTGAGAAGCCAGCCGAAGATTGGATAGAAAACGCCTGCAGCGATGGGGATTCCCAGCGCGTTGTAAAGAAAAGCAAAGGCCAGGTTTTGTTTGATGTTACGGATCGCGGCGCGACTGAGTTTGCGCGCACGCACGATCCCGCGCAGGTCGCCTTTCACAAGTGTGATTCCGGAGCTCTCGATCGCCACATCTGTACCCGTGCCCATGGCGATGCCGACATTCGCTGAGGCGAGCGCAGGAGCATCGTTGACGCCGTCGCCGGCCATTGCAACGATGCGTCCCTGATCGCGCAGGCGCTTGATGACTTCGCCTTTTTGCTGCGGCTGCACTTCGGCTTCGACGTCTTCAATCCCGAGTTCACTGGCAACTTTGGCTGCAGCGGCATGCCGGTCACCCGTCAGCATTACAATTCGAATGCCATCTTCGCGTAGTGCGCGAATCGCTTCTGGGGTTGATTCTTTGATCCGGTCGCTTAGGGAAAATGTACCAGCTACTTTCCCATCGACCGCCAAGTAGACGGTAGTCACTGCGGCGGAAGCGTGTTCGATGGCAGCGGGATGTTCGTTCGCGGAGACTTCAATTCCCCGCCCTTTCAAAAAGGCTGCCGTACCGGCGAGAACTCGCTTGTTCTGGACGCGAGCCTCTACTCCTCCGCCGGCCGTGGCGAGAAAATCGTTCGCCGGCTCTAACGGCAATTTTTTTTCTTCTGCAGCACGAATAAAGGCACGGGCCAATGGATGCTCGCTCGCTCGTTCAAGACTTGCAGCCAGTGCGAGCAAAGCATCTCTGGAAAGGCCGCTCCCTTCGGCAACTTGTATGTCTGTGATTTGCGGTTTGCCTTCTGTGAGCGTGCCGGTTTTGTCGACGACGAGGGTGTCGACTTTGGCGAGAGTTTCGAGGGCTTCGGCGTTTCGAACGAGAATACCAGCGTGAGCGCCGCGGCCGACCGCGACCATGATGGACATGGGCGTGGCGAGGCCGAGGGCGCAGGGACACGCGATGATCAAGACGGCGACAGCGGCAATGAGGGCGTGGGCAAAACGCGGCTCGGGACCAAGGAGCGCCCAACCTGCGAAGGTCAGCAAAGCGGCGATGATCACTGCGGGCACAAAATAGCCGGCCACCGTGTCGGCAAGGCGTTGCATTGGCGCGCGACTGCGTTGCGCTTCGCTGACGAGTTTGACGATTTGCGCGAGGAACGTTTCATTGCCGACGCGTTCGGCTTGCATAACAAAACTTCCGCTAGTGTTAAGCGTGCCACCGGTGACTTTGTCTAGGGCGGATTTTTCGACGGGCATCGGCTCGCCCGTCATCATCGATTCGTCGACCGCGCTGGCACCTTCGAAGATTACACCGTCCACCGGAACACTCTCTCCTGGACGCACACGGAGCCGGTCGCCCTGTTTAACAAGTTCGAGCGCGACATCTTGCTCCGTGCCGTCGCCCGAAACTTGATGCGCTTGCTTCGGCGCGAGATTCAGTAGGGAGCGAATCGCGCTGCTCGTTTGCTGGCGCGCACGCAACTCAAGCACTTGTCCGAGTAGAACGAGTGTGGTTATGACTGCGGCGGCTTCAAAGTAGGTGGAGACAGCACCGTGCATGTCGCGAAACGAGGCGGGGAATATTTGCGGAAGGAGCGTTGCCACGACACTTTCCAAATACGCGGCGCCCGTGCCCAACCCAATCAGCGTAAACATATTGGGGCTGCGATTTACGATGGAGGTCCAGAAGCGATGAAAAAAGGGCCAGCCGCCCCAGAGAACGACCGGCGTCGCGAGAACGAATTCGATCCAGTTGCGCGTCACCGACGTGAGCGGCAATTTGAGTGCTTCGCCAAACATGGCGATTAACAGGACCGGCAGCGAAAGCACCGCGCTCGCCCAAAACCGGCGCAACATCGAGTCGTATTCGGGATCGGCTTCTACCTCGGCGAAGGCGTCCATCGGTTCGAGAGCCATGCCGCAAATGGGACAGCTACCCGGACCAAGCTGAATAATTTCCGGGTGCATCGGGCAGGTATAACGCGCGTCTTTCTTCGCGGCCGTTATCGCGTCGGAAGAGTGAGAATCGTGTGCAAACTGGTGGTTCGTCTTGGCGTGCGAGGCAAGCTCCATCCCGGAGGCACCGGGCGCCTCCAGGAATTTCTCAGGTTCTTTTTCAAATCTTTCCGCGCAGCGCTTTGAACAGAAATAGTAGGTTTCATCGGCGTGCAAGACTTTGCCGGCGGATTTCTGTGGGTCAACCATCATTCCGCAGACGGGATCTTTCACGCGTGGCGCGGAAGCGGGAATTGGCAGACCTGTATTCTGAGGATCGGGCATAGGAAGCTGTTCAGACATAACTATATAAGATGATTTGAAGTTCTTGGATGATTCAGGTTGGCATGCCGCTACAGGACCGAAATGCTTGCGCAGGCTGGTATAATGCCGAGCATGACACTCGTGGAAATCACTTACGAACTACAATCCCCGCTCACCCAGAACCAACTGCGGCTTCTCGGCGAATTTTCAAACACTTACGGCCTGCGCCGCTTCCGCTTCGATGAGAGCAAGAAGCACCTGTCGTTTGAGTACGACGCTTCGCGGCTCCGCGATACGCAGATCGCCCATGTGCTCGGGCAGGCTACGATCGCGGTCGCGCGTAAAGTCACCGAGACAGGCGCTCAGCCGGAATTTAATAACTAAGAATTAGAGTGGCACGACGGGGCTGCTACTTGCGTTCGGGCAGGCATTACGGGGCGACGTTCTGGATATGCTTGGAAAGGACGCCATGCTAATCCTGGTTCTTCTGTTCTCATTTTTCGCGGTGGCGGGACTGCCGCGAGCAAAAAAATGAGGCCCCCGCTTGGGATCCGGGGGCCTCGGAGAGTGCGTTTCGTTGTAAGTGTCGTTTTCACACCAACGCGTGGGGTCATCAGCAAGTCCTAGCTTACCTCTCAGAGGCAGGTGGGAACGAATTGCGGAAAGTGCGAGCAAGCCCCTGTCCCCTCGATCGCCACTCTTCTCAACTCGTCCTGTGAAACGGCACTCATGCACCTCTCTAATGCACGGGCTGCGCCAATCCCGGCGGGGCTGTGATTTTCTATCAAGTCATTTATTAACAGATACTTGGCTGGATTACACGATACCGCATGCCGCCCCGAATCTGTCCTTTCGGCCCACAATGGAACTCGCCAAAACTGATTCGGGAACCCTGCCTTTTTCCGCTCGCTCCTTGGCTTTTGCCACCCAGTTCCAGGACCCTGGTAACAAGATTTTCGGGCTTGCGGCGCTATCGGTTTTTTGACGCAATTCTCGCAGTATCCCTTCATGCCCTTCCTTCCCGGCAACTACCCTACTCGGCGGACCTTGGGGATCGTAGCTGCCTCTCTACTCATAAGCCTTTTTGCTGGATCACTGATTCTATCGGCGGATACTCCCGGGGAACTGCGAACCGCCGAGGTCGGCTCTTGCTATTGCCACTGCGCGGAGTCCAGTGCGCACCGCAGCTGCGTGAAGATGTGTGAAATGCCGAAGTATGCCGCAAAGCGCTGGGCGACGACGTGCGCCAAGCCTCGTTTTAAGCATCCCATTGAAAACCGCGATGCGGGCCCACGTTTTGAGCATCCCGGGCACCGCAACGAAAGAGCCCAGAACGCGATGCGAGCGGCGGCCAGCTAGGCGGAAACTTGAGAGTGGATGGCAGGATCGGCAGTCTGCTCGGTGGCCTTCACCGATTTACCTAAAAGTTGAGCTAACATCTCTGGAATCTCGAAGATGGCGCGATTATTCAGGCCCGCGACATTTTTGCGAAATTCCGCAAGCCTTGCCGGTTCCAGTATTTGGCGCACACCTGCTACGATTTCTTTGAACGAGTGCAAGACGATTCCGACGCGCTTTTCCGTAACCCATTCTGTGTTGTAGCGTTCCTGCGGCAGAGTCCACGAATTGCATTCGATGAGCACTGGAAGCTTTCGCACCATCGCTTCCGCGATGCTGCCAGGGCCCGGCTTGCCAATCAAGAAATCGGCCGCACGCATGAGCTTGTGAACTTCCTTTGTAAAACCAACAACATGCACAGGCATGTTCCATTTTCGGGCGCGGAACTTGGCCGCCAACTCTTCGTTGCGTCCGCAAATCAGGATCAGTTGCAGCGGTACGTTCGCGGTATCCAATCGTTCGGCTATAGATAACATCACTTTGGAACCGTGTCCGCCGAAGAGGACGAGGGCGGTTGACAGATCGGGTTGTAAGCCCATCTCTTTGCGAAGGGCAATCGGATCGACATCCTCTTTGACGTAAAAATCGGGACGCAGGATCATTCCAGATGCTTGAAAAATATGGGAGTTGTCGTGACCAAAGGCCCGCGCTTGCTCGACAGCGCGCTCCGTACCGGCAATGACGTATTGCTCCTTGATTGGCTCAATCCAGAACCTCGGCGGATAGTCAGCCAAGTCCGTGATCAGAGTCACGAACGGCCGCTCGGGGTAAATTGCTTTCCAGCTTTCTGAGATTTCCCGATTGAAGTGCGGAATAACCGAAACTAGAAGATCCGCTGGGTGTTCGCGCCAGAAACCTTCGAGCAGGCGAACCATCGGGCCATGTAAGAGCCGGATCGTAAGTTGAAGCACTCGCAAGAGATACTTGCTGCCAAGGGTCCAGCCATTCTGCAGCATGATGTTGTATTGCTGCTGAATGCGGATGCCGGTCAGTTTGCGAAGCACGTCGAGGCGGTCGGTCAAGTCCTGGAATTGCACCAACTCTACTTGCCAATCCCTACCCTGCTGGGCTGCAATCGTCTGAAGAGCGATGGCGGCATTTCGATGCCCGCCGCCAGCGTCGTGGAAGACAACGAGGATTTTCTTCATGGCAGAGATTCTGCCATTCGATTTCTGCTTTGCAACAAGAGCATGCTACATGCCATGTGGATAACTTTGTAAGTCCAATGTGTTCAAGCAGTTCCATGGAAACATTCATCTACAATTCGCGACCTCTTCATGGCCTGTTCATATCCTGTGTTGACAATTGTATCATGCGCTGCGACCTACACGTTCACTCCATCGCATCAGGCCTCTGTGATACTCCCTTTTTCAATCGATTCTGCCGCGAGTCCTACAACCAACCCGAGGAGGTTTACTCCCGGGTGAAGCAATTGGGCATGTCCATGGTGACCCTAACCGACCACGACTCCATCGATTCCGCGGAAGTTCTACGGAAGTACCCGGATTTCTTCCTGAGCGAAGAGGCGACGGTGCAGATGCCCGGCGGAACCCAAATGCATCTTGGTGTTTACGGAATCACGGAACGCGACCATGTGGAGATCCAGCGCCGGCGTAAAGATTTCATTTCGTTGATGATGTATCTGACCGAGAAAAAGCTGTTCTTCAGCGCCAATCATGTTTTCTCCGGGCTGACTGGTCGTCGCCTCGATGAAGACTACTGCTGGTTTGCTTCCTATGTACCGGCATTTGAATCGCGAAATGGCGAGATGTGGCCCAGAGCCAATGAGAGTGCTGCACGGTTGGCATCACGCATGGGCAAGATTCCCATCGGAGGAAGCGATTCGCACACAATGGCGGGCGTTGGGCGGACGTATACAGAAGTTCCCGGCGCGCGAACAATCGAAGAATTTTTCGCTGGCCTGCGAGCGGGAAAAGGACAGGTGCATGGGGAGCATGGGAGCTATGCCAAGTTGACTGCAGACGTCTTCCGCATCGTGTGGGCATTGTGGACGGAAAAGCCGTGGACCCTGGCACTCATGCCGCTTGCGCCTTTGGTTCCCATGGTTACGGCGGGCCACTGGGTAAACGAGATACGCTTTTGCCAGAAGTGGGCGGCGGCACTGGAGCGCGGCGAAAAGCGCCAACGGATGTTTTGGGACGTGGATGCCAGCTTCGAGGCTAACTGGAGCTAGAGGCTGGACGGGGCCCTTACAGGGTAAACCCTTCGGAGCTCAGGGTAAACAATCCCCGCCCCTACAAGGCTTTGGGAAGTATGGGATAAAAACTATGGCAGTCACACGCACTGTTTGGGGATACATTGAACGGCGGGATCATCGCCTGATGCGGCGAATGAACCGCTGGCGAGCCCCTCGGTGGGTGCGCCTGTGGATGATTCTGGCCACGCGGATGGGCGACGGGTGGCTGTGGTATGGGTTGGGGATCTTGCTGCTGATTGCAGGCGGCCCTCAGAGATTTTTTGCGATTGGGGCTGCAGGAACCGCCGCGGGGATTGGGATTCTCGTCTTCAAGGCCTTGAAGAGACTCAGCCAACGACCTCGGCCTTGCCAACTGGAGCCACATTGTTGGTCGAAAGTTCTGCCGCCAGACCGGTTCTCGTTTCCGTCGGGCCACACTATGACGGCATCCTCGATTGCGCTTGTGGTGAGTTACTTTTATCCGGCGCTGGAAGGTCCGTTGTTTTTCTTAGCGATCAGCATCGCGGTTTCTCGGATTGTCCTGGGAATGCACTTTTTGAGCGACGTGCTGGCGGGGATGGTTTTGGGTGTAGCGCTGGGATGCGCCTCGATTACTACCTTTGCATCGCTCGGATGGATTTAGATTTAGGCCGCCTAACCTCGCGATCTTGCGCCCCGATAAGGAACTAGTTTGCATCTCTCGCTGCTCGTACGTGCCGCGAAGAGGGCACGGCGTGCCGTGCCCCTACGATGGATTAGGCTGCAGTTGTGAATAGCGCGATGGTTGAATATTGTCCGTGAGGAATGCGGACCGAAAGCCCCTACAAGGGCTTCGGATGGGCGGCTAGGGCTCCGCGGAATGCGTCTAGATTGTTTTTGTCTACTGTGGCTGTGCCGGTGTCAACCCATGCTGGCAACGGAGCTACAGGCGCGGTGCGCCAGTCTTTAAATTCGTGGACAGCGTTGTGGTGGAGATCGTCGGCGAACTTCAAGCCGTAGTACGCCATGATGTAGGGCTTTTGCACGATGGTCGCGCTAATCCAGCCCTTTTCAATGGCATCGAGCGTCTCCGGATCTTTGTCGAACGCGACGACGGCAATCTTGCCAGTCATATCCAGGCGGTGCAGAGCTTCAGCAACTCCCGATCCGCCGGAAGCCTCGAGACAAATAACGCCATCGATCTTTTCCTTCTTTGCGAGTAGAGCAGAGACGCCGTCATTGGCGTTGCGGGGATCTCCTTTGTCGTCAATGGTTTGAGAAATTTTAATGCCGGGGTATTTCTTGAGAGCTTCCGTGACGCCGCGCACGCGCTCGTCAAGATTGGTCTGGCCGGGGATGGTGATGATGACGACTTGGCCTTGTCCCTTGAGAAGGTCTGCCATGTGCTTGCCGCTTTCCTGGCCGGCGCGGAAGTTATCGGTTCCGACGAAAAGAATGCGGCGTGAATCGGGTGCATCGGCGTCGATGCAAATGACGGGGATGCCTTGGAGGACCGCGCTATCGATCGCGGGCTTGAGAAGCTGCTGGTTCATCACGGAAATCAGAATGCCTGCGGGATGCAGAGCCACGGCTTTGTTAAAGGAGTCGAGCTCTTCCTGTGGCGAGAGAGTGGCGGGGCCGTCCATTTCCGCTTTGACGCCCATACCGGTAGCCGCGTCGCGCAAACCTGCTTCGGCTTCTTGCCAGTAGGGCAAGCCGATATTTGCGGAGATCAAATAATATTGTTCTTCTTTTTGGTGGTAGGGCTCCTGGCAGGCAGCTAGCGCTGCGCTGAGAATGACTGCCGAAATTGCCAGGCTTTTAGGATGGAGTTTCATTGGAGGTCTCCTTCAGAAAAAGTAGCAGCATGCGATCAACGAAAATAAAAAACCAGAGACTCGGACTTCCTGGCGCAAGAGGTTATCACAAGCGTTGTATAGAGCAACTGGTGAGGCTGCAGAATGGTGAGTGGGTATTCGACCGTGGCGTTAATCTGGAGATGAGTGGCTGCGCTGCAGCGGAGTTGTCATACACGTGGCGTCACGCCGAGAGGAATGGTTCAGGTGCTCTTTGCAGAAATTGTCTGGGCTCGCTTGTCCGCCACGCGTTTCCGTCTGTTGTCCATGGAGGCGGCCGCTTTGATCCTTGCGAGATGAATAATCGAAAACCCTGCCGAGCTCGTTGCGCAGTCGCGGCCGGGTTTTGCTTTGCAGAACGTGCAGACCAAGCTTTTCGGGCTAGTTGCCAGCACTTTGGGCAGAAGTTTTGATCTTGCCACGTCGGCAGCATGGCACACCCATTGAAAGATAGATAGTGTTTGTGTTTTCAACTGGTCTCAGCTGCGTTACAGCACGTCTACCCAAGTGACTTCACAGCGGTTGTAGGAGTCCGGTTTCGGCGTTTGTCGGAGTCGTTATGGGATGCAGCGAAACATCGACCACCGTTGACCTCTATTTTTTCTCTTTGTTCGGCGCAAAGTAACCCCGGCGTGCCTGCAGATTCAAGCCTTTCTGGGCCAATTTGACTCTCAAAGGGTGATAGGCACCGTCATGCTTTACGTTCTCGAGCGACATCTCAAGAAGATATACATATTCTGGCACTTCTGTCAGGGCGCGAAATCCAGCTTCCAAGTCATTGCTGTTATGAAAGTAAGTTCCGCCGGTTCCATCAGCGAGTTCCGCCATAACCGCTTCATTGAGCAGCATACTCTCGCTGTGATCTTTGGTTTTATTTTGTTCTGACCGGGCAGAGTTTGTCCTGTCATCACCGGCATCGCGCACTGTAGTGTACAATCCGCGCGCGTCCAACGCGCTGACGGTCACGTTGGACCGTGCAGCGAGGTCCAGAATCTCCGAAGCCTGTGCTATCGCCAGCGCATTAATGGTCATGAAGCCAGGCGAGATCAAGATGAGCGTGCGTTGGCCTGGCAGAGAGGCCATTTTGCGTATGATTTCTCTAATAGGACCGAGCGTCATGCTAACGTCCAAGTCACCAAGCCGCGCAGCTCGTTGGGCAGCTTCTTGCGCATATCTTTCGGCAAGGTCCTTTGAACACTCACAGCAGGCCTGTGCAGCCTCGGTAGCGTCATCAAGCGCCATGAAATCGTGAAAATCCACAATCCGAACCGCCTGATAGTAATCGACACGAGGGCATCCGTGTTCATTATTGCGATAGAGAATCTGCACCCTTAACTTCATAATCGCGTCCTGCAACTTCGCGCGGTCGCGCGTTAGACCGCTGTTGGCCCCCGATGTGGAGACTACCGCCGCCAAGTCCGAATCATTCAGCGCCTCGGCGATTATCTTCGTTGCTACCTTTTGAATCTGCGCCAAATCGCCGGTGTCCAGGTGCAGATCGTCGAACAAGAACACGATAAAACGTTCAGGCGTTTTGGCCGGTGATTGTGCACTTCCAGGAGATGATTCGCTGGAACCGGAACTAGCCGGAGCCGGTTCAGCGCTTGGTCGATCATTCTCAAGACCTGCTCGCTTCTGAATGCTAAACCCTGAGATAACTTGTGGTTTGTTCTTATCGAAAATCTGGAAGTCTTCCTTTTTCAAGTTGCCAACCGAGTGGCCTTGCGAATCTCGGACTACTACCGGGATCAGGACGGAATTTGCCTGGACTACGATTTTTCCGGAGTCGGACTGTGGTGCAGCTTCATTGGTTTGCTGAGCGGACAAGTGCGCGGACGCGAGGAGGACCACCCAGGCGATTCGGACGGTGGCCGGACGGAGTCCTAAGATCCGTTTCATCTTGATTGGACCATTGTAGGTCCAGGCATTCCTACCCGTAAAACGTGAAAAGGGGCGTTGCTTTCAACGTCTGATAAGTCCGTGCCAGCTCAAACGGTCGCAGCAGCGGTCAGACGGGGTTGTGGGTATCTTCGCATCCGCTCTTACGTATCCGTTTGGTCGCTGCAAACGGAAGCCAGGCTGTGAAGAATACGCTTTCTATAGTCTTCTGATAGAGGATTCCACCAAATGGTTTTCCGGCGGCAATCCTTATTTGAGATGAGGAGCAGCGACTCTGGAACCGAGCTTGCCAGCTTTGGGTGTGAACCGTAGAGATTTGGAGGGGAAGACTGCCCGTCGGTCCGAGATAGTGTTTCTTCTGCAGGTTTCGCGGCCGGGGCTTTGGAGCACGACGGCGCTCTTTTACTTGATGCCGTTGGGACACGCGGATATTTTGCACTCGCGAACGCTGTGGCTGGGGCTTTTCTACGTACTGTTTCCGCTTGGATTTCTTTTGTATGGCGTGAATGACATTGTGGATGCCGAAGCGGACCGGTGGAACCCGCGCAAGGGGACTTTTCTTTTCGGCTCGCTGGGCGCCACGGAGCAGCTCGCTGCTTTGCGATGGAAGATCGCGGCCGTGCAGATACCTTTTCTGATTGTTTTCTTTGTGCTTATCGGGCCGCGCATTTTTGCTTGGTTTGCTGTTCTATTGCAGGCGGTTGCGCTTTATAATGCGCCGCGTTTTGGGTGGAAAAGCCATCCTCCTTTCGACGTTTTGATTCAAGCAAGCTACTTGCTGGTGTTCGTGCTCAGCAGTTGGCTGAACGGCGCGGCGCAGCTTCCGTGGCAAGCATTTGCGTTTGGCGCGATGTTCGCGATGCACTCGCATATTTTTGGCGAGGTGATGGATATTGAGCCCGATAGGCTTAGCGGGCGGCGGACGACGGCGACCTTGATAGGCGCGGTACGTTCGAAGTTGCTCATCGCGGGGTTCTTGTGCGTGGAGACGGCGTTGGTTTATGTCTTTTTCCGAGACTTGTTGATCACTGGCTTTCTTGGCTTTGGCGTTGTGTGGTTTGTTTTGGATGCTTTGATAATTTGGAAGAAATGCCCGTATAGTCCGACGGCGATGCGTTTGTTCATGTGGGGATGGAACGGGGCAGCTTTTGCAGGGATGTTTTGGAACTGGTCAAACGGTAGCTTGACGCATGTGAACGGGATCGCTCGTTTCTGAGCCTGGCGGCCGAATACGGAATCCCAGGAACCGGTCTAAAGACCGGCCACTACATATGAGAAAAGAGTTCTCTGTCGAAATAAGTGTGGAGAGCGTCGAGGCGGCGATGGCTGCGGAACGCGGTGGAGCGTCGCGGATTGAGTTTTGCAGCCATGCTCGAGTGGGCGGGACGACTCCGAGTGACGAGTTGTTGAGAACCGTGCGAAAGCGCGTGAGCTTGCCGATTTTCTCGATGGTTCGGCCGCGAGGGGGGAATTTTTTTTATGGGGAAGCCGAATTCGAGGACATGCGGCGCGACGTTGATGCGGCTAAGGAAATTGGGATGGACGGAGTGGTGCTGGGTTTACTGGACGCGGACGGACAGATCGACGTCGAGCGCACGAAAGAGCTTGTTGAACGAGCGAGACCTCTGCCGGTTACGTTTCATCGCGCGTTTGATGAATGCGCGGATTTGCGACGGTCGCTTGAGGACGTCATCAAGACTGGCGCCGTCAGGGTTCTTACGTCTGGAGGGAAACGGACGGCGCCCGAGGCGTTGGATGCGCTGGGGGAACTGGTTCAGATTGCGGGCGAGCGAATCGCGGTGATGCCGGGTAGCGGGTTGCATGCGGGGAATATTCGGGAGGCGGTCTCGAAGACTGCGGCGCGGGAGTTTCATGCGGGGTTAAGTTCAGTCGTGGCGGATGTGGCGGGGAATCTTGCGGTGTTTGAAAGAGAAGTGCGAAGGCTGGCCGATGAATTACGTGATAGCGACGGAGGTTGAGTCGGAAGAATCGCGTAATTTCTGATTGATTGCCTCGCAGACAAAAAAAGAAGGGCGCGATGAATCACGCCCCTACAAGTTTCGGAAATGCAAAAGCGGGAAAAAGAAAGAGAAGAAAAGAAAAAGAAAGAGGGCACGGCCTGCCGTGCCCCTACGAGAAAATTTCAGAAAAAGACGCTTAGGCTTTTTGAGCTTGGCGGCGGAGGAACGTCGGGACGTCCAGGTCGTCCGCGGGAACTTCGTGGCTGACTTCGCGGATGTTTTGTTGGACTTGGTGAACTACGTTGGGCAGCGTTTGCTGCTGCGGCGCGGGAGTCTCCACTTCGCGGCCGGCTTTCCAGGTCTTGGGCAGGAAGGAAGGCTTTTGGACGGCGTTCTTTTTGTTGGCTTCCTTGAAGCCTGCGGCGATCACGGTGATTTTTACGGCGTCCTTCATGGAGTCGTCCATCACGGCGCCGAAGATGATGTTTGCATTTTCGTGAGCGGCTTTTTGGATGACGCTGGAGGCTTCGTGAACTTCATGGAGCGTTAGGCTGGAGCTACCGGAAATGTTGATAAGAATGCCCTGCGCGCCCTGGATGGAATTGTCTTCGAGGAGCGGGCTGGAAATGGCACGGTTAGCGGCGTCGATGGCGCGATTCGTGCCGGTGGCGATGGCGGTGCCCATCACCGCGTAGCCTTGGCCGTGCATGATGGCTTTTACGTCGGCGAAGTCGCGGTTGATGATGCCGGGGACAGTGATGATGTCGGAGATGCCCTGAACGGCTTGGCGAAGGATGTCATCAGCGATGCGGAACGCGTCGAAGAAGCTGGTGCCGCGCTCGACGGTGTCCATCAAGCGTTCGTTGGGAATTACGATGACGGTGTCGACGCAGCCAATTAGTTCTTGCAAAGCTTGTTCGGCTTGGAGCATGCGGCGCTTGCCTTCAAAGGCGAAGGGCTTGGTGACCACCGCGACGCTTAACGCGCCGAGTTCACTGGCGAGCGAAGCTACTACTGGCGCGGCGCCAGAGCCGGTGCCTCCGCCGAGGCCGGAGGTGATGAAAATCATGTCCGAGCCTTCGAGGGCTTCGATGATTTTGTCGGTGTCTTCGAGAGCGGCTTTGCGGCCAACTTCGGGGTTGGCCCCCGCGCCGAGACCTTTCGTCAACTTCGCGCCAAGCTGAAGTTTCGTCGGCGCTTGCGAAAGTTTGAGCGCTTGCAAGTCGGTGTTAGCGGTGATGAATTCGACACCCTCCACTTTGGCGCGAATCATGCGGTTGATGGCATTGCATCCGCCGCCCCCCACACCGATAACTTTAATCTTCGCTGGCTGCAGCTCTTCGCTGAAGCTCATACGAATTCCTGTGTCTTTTGCGGTCATACGTCCCTCAGCCTTCTCCAAATTCGCGGCGCTACGCTCGGGAGGGGTCACGAGGCACCTGCGAACATGGACTTCAATTTGGATACAAAATTTCCGGCGCGCTGCGGTGCGTTGCGTCGCGCTTTCGCGCCGTACATCACCAAACCAACGACCGTTGCATATTCCGGCTGGGCTACCTGTTCGGGCAGATCAGCCAAACCTTTAGGTTCCGCGATGCGGACGGGGAGATGGAAGGACTGCTCGGCTAAATCGATCAGCCCGTTGAGACGGGCGCCCCCTCCGGCGAGGATGAAGCCAGCAGGGATCTGTCCGTCGAGGCCGGCACGCTGGAGATCGTCGCGGATGAGCGCGAGGAGTTCCATAGCGCGCGGCTCGATGATGTCCGTGAGCATGCGGGCGAAAATGGTGCGCGGCGGGCGGTCGCCAACGCTGGCGATTTCGATGGAAGTGTCTTCGACTAAAAGCGAGGAGGCAGCCCAGCCGTGGCGGCGCTTGATTTTTTCTGCTTCGGGAATGGGCGTGCGAAGGCCGACGGCAAGATCGTTGGTGAAATGGTCGCCGCCGACGGGAACGGCACCGGTGTGACGAACAACGCCGCCGCCGTAGACGATGAGTTCGGTGGTGCCGCCGCCGATGTCGAGGAGGCAGCAGCCGAGATCGCGCTCGTCCTGCGTGAGGCAGGATTCCGCGGAAGCGAGCGGCTCGAGGACCGTGTCGCTGACCAAGATTCCGGCGCGATTTGCCGCGGTGACTAGATTTTGCGTAGCGGCAATGGAAGAGGTGACGAGATGAACGTTGGCTTCGAGCCGCTGGCCGACCATGCCGATGGCATCGCGAATTCCATCTTGCGCGTCCACCATAAATTCGTGGGGGAGGACGTGGAGGACTTCGCGGTCTTCCGGAAGCGTGATGTTGCGGGCCGCATCGACGGCACGACGGACGTCGTCGCGTTCGATATCGCGGGCGCGATTGCCCAGCGTGAGGCCACCGCGGCTGTTAACGCCACGAACGTGGCTGCCGGCGACGCCGATTACTGCAGATTCAACCGGCACGTTAGCTACGCCTTCGGCTTCTTCCACGGCCCTGCGGATGGAGCTCACAGTGGAATCGAGATTGACGATAAGACCTTTGCGCAGGCCTTTGGATTCGGCCGCGCCGAGCGCGAGAAACTTCACCTGTTCTTCGTCGATTTCCGCAATCAGCGCGCACGTTTTCGTGCTGCCGACGTCCAGCCCTATGATGTAACGATCTTTTTTTGACAAGCCGCCGCTCCCGCTTTAGTTCTCTTAATTTTTCAGCTTCGCGGAATTCGTGTTGCTATCCGCGTTTACAACTACCTGCCTTGCATATTGCAAATCGACGGACTGCACATGGCCGGCGTTGGCCTGCCACTGCGCGAAATTCTCGACGAGCATGCGATATTTTTGGGTGAAATCGCTGTTGCCGAAGTGAATGGTTACGGCCTGCGAATCGGTGGCGGAGGCCAAGCCGGTCATGACGACGCGCAAATCTTTTGCGTTCGAAAGATCGACTTCGCTGACGCGGTCGGAGGATTCGGGGCGCACTACATCGGCATCTCTGAGAAATTCTTGATAGGTTTGCATGCGTTTCTCGCGCTCTTCGCGGGGCATGCTTTCGGGAAGGCCGGCGACGATCGGGAAATGCAGGTCTTCGCCTTCGGGGCGGTCCAGAATTACTCCGTGGGCGTCGATAAGGGCGAGCTCGCTGCCGTTGCGCAAAAACGCGATGGGGGTGCGTTCTGTTAGTTCCACACGGATGCGATTAGGCAGAATGCGTTGCACGCTGGCGGATTCGACCCAGGGCAATTCTTCGAGCTGGGCGCGGCGCGCGTCAAGAGGAATGCGCAGCACGCTGCGGTTGCGATCGCGCGCGAAGGGTTGAAGAACGGCTTCGCGGCTGACGATGTGATTCCCCAGGAGTTCGATCTGATCGGACTTGAGAAGAAGGACTTGCGGCGAATAGAGCAAGAAGCGGCTAGCGCCGATGGCACACGTGATGCCAGTTGCGCCGACGACGGTCCATACCAAAACACGCCGATAGAATGTCCAGCTTCGGCCGCCGAATTTTTTGCGGCGAATTTCGAGAGGCTTTTGGCGGCGCAAATAGCGCGGCTCTTCGTCGGCGAGCAGTTCCGGGCGGTAAGGCTCGGCGGCGGCCGCGGCGTTGCCCCGTTGCATGGCTTTTACGCGTTCCAAACGACCACCTCGTGCTCAAGGATGACACCGAAAGATTTTTCAACACACGCGCGGACGTCGGCGATTAGCGCGAGCATGTCCTTCGCGGAAGCTTTGCCTGCATTTACAAAAAAATTGGCGTGGCGGTCGCTGACGCGGGCGTCGCCCATGCTGAAGCCTTTGAGACCCAGCTCATCGATCATGCGTCCGGCGGAAGCACCTGGAGGGTTTTTGAAGATGCAACCGGCACTTTTCTGCCCAAGCGGCTGACTTGCGCGGCGCTTTTCGTTGCAGATACGAATCCCTTTGAGAATTTCGCGATACGGTTTGGAGGGTAATTCCAGCTTCACTGCGAGCATCATATCATCAGGCGCAAAAGATGTGTGCCGGTATTCGAAAGAAATTTGATCGCCTTCGAGGGTTTCAAGTTTGCGGGCGGCGGCGCGGTAAAGCTTGACCTGGCGAACATAGCTGCCGATTTGCATGCCGTAGGCGCCCGCGTTCATCCGGAGGGCGCCGCCGATGGTTCCGGGGACGCCGATGAGGCCTTCCATTCCGCCGAGGTCGTTTTTGGCGCAGAAAGTTACAGTGCGGCCGAGGTCGGCGGCCGCGTCAACCTGGGCAAAATTGCCTTCGAGCACGATGTCCGGCGTCGGAGAGACGAGTTGGAGTACGACCCAGGGGAGTTCGCAGTCGCCGACAAGCAGGTTCGAACCGCCGCCGAGAAACTTGTGAGGCACTCCTTGGGCGTCCAGAAGATTTAGAAGGTCCGGGATCGCGTCATGCTTTTCAATACGTAGCAGGTCGGTAGTGCCACCGATTCCCAGGGAGGTGAGCTCGGCCAAGGAAGTCCCCGGCTTGGGCTGTACACCTAGCTCGGGCAGCGCCGCGACGATTTTGGGGTCCTCAATGCGCATGATGAGTGGGATTGTGCGTCGGATTCTCGGTCCCGAGGAGGACCATCAGTTCGCTGCTTGCGCGGCTGATGTTGCCTGCGCCGATGGTCATGATGGCGTCGCCAGCTCGGGCTTCGCGGAGGAGGAATTCGATGCCATCCTGCATGGAGCGGAAATAGTGGACGTTCTTGTGTCCGGCTTCGCGGATGGCGTTAGCGAGGGCTTCGCTGGTGATGCCAGGGATCGGCGCTTCGCTCGCAGCGTAAATATCTGTTAGGACCAATATGTCGGCTTCGTTGAAGGCCCGGCTGAATTCATCCCACAGATGCTGGGTGCGCGAAAATCGGTGAGGCTGGAACAGGACAAGAGTTCGGTTGAACTTGCAGACGCGCGCGGCTTCGAGGGTGGCGCGAATTTCGACGGGGTGATGGCCGTAGTCGTCGATGACGGCGATGTCGTTGACAATGCCTTTGATATCGAAGCGGCGGCCGACGCCGGTAAATTTGGCGAGGCCTTCGCGGATCAACTCGCTTGGAACATTCAGATAGAGGGCTACGGCTGCAGCGGCGGCGGCGTTGCGGACGTTGTGGATGCCCGGCGGATGCAAAAGGTGGAACACGCCGAGGTCTTCGCCTTTGAAAGTGAGGCGAAACTCGCTGTTCAATCCTTCCAGCTTCACATCGCTGATGACCAAGTCTGCCTGGCTGGAAGTGCCGTAGGTGATGACGGGGCGCTTTACGTCCGGAAGAATAGCCTGCACGTTCGGCTCGTCCAGGCAAAGAATCGCGGCGCCGTAGAAGGGGACGCGGTTCACGAACTGAACGAAGGCTCCTTGAATGTCCGCGAGCGAGGTGTATTGATCGAGGTGCTCGCGATCGATGGTGGTGACGACGGCTACAACCGGGGCGAGCATCAAGAAACTGCGATCGCTTTCGTCGGCTTCCACAACGAAGTATTCGCCCTTGCCGAGGCGTGCAGTGGTGCCGGCCTGATTCACCCGGCCACCAATCACAAATGTGGGATCCAAGTGTCCAGCCGCTAAAATCGAGGCCACCATTGAAGTGGTGGTCGTCTTGCCATGTGCTCCCGCCACGGCGATGCCATATTTGAGCCGCATTAACTCCGCAAGCATCTCCGCGCGAGGGATTACGGGAATTTTTTTCTTGTGCGCTTCGACAACTTCCGGGTTGTCCTGCCGGATGGCCGAAGAGGTCACCACCACGTGCGCGCCCTGGACATTGATGGCTTTGTGTCCTTCGTGGATCGTCGCACCGAGATTTTGCAAACGCTCGGTGATGTTTGAGGGTTTGGTGTCCGAACCGGAGACGGAATAACCCAACGTGAGCAGGACTTCGGCGATGCCGCTCATGCCGATGCCGCCGATGCCTACTAAATGAATGCGCTGAAAATTGCGGAATGAGACCATCATGGATTTACCCTCTGGCGATTTCCTTGCACGTTGGCGACCTCTTCTATCAAGTTGACGATGTCGCGTGTAGCGTTGGGCCGGGCGAGGGATCGCGCTGCCTTCGACTGCTTTTCAATTTGTTCTGGCTGGTCGATGAGCGAGAAAATCTCGCTGGTCAGGCGTTTTGCGGTGAGTTCGTTTTCGGTGATCAGCCGGCCTGCGCCTGCGTTGGTCATTTCTTGCGCGTTGCGCAATTGATGGCTATCCGTGGCGGCACCGAACGGGATGAAGATGGCGGCGCGGCCCGCGGCTGCGATTTCCGCTGCGGTGATGGCTCCTGCTCGGCATACGATCACATCTGCCCAGGCAAAGCGCTCGGCCATATTCGTGAGGAAGGGTACGATCTCCGCGTTGATCTCGCGCCGCGCGTACGCGGTACGCACGGCATTATAATCGCGTTCGCCGGTTTGATGCACGATGGACAGCTCATTTTTTCGAATGGCCAGGAGGTCCATGGCATCAACGAAGGTGCGGTTGATAGGTAGCGCCCCTTGGCTTCCGCCGGTTATCAGAAGGCGAAATGGTTTTTCAAGCCGTCGCGGCTCGATCGAGAAAAACTCCGGCCGGACGGGGCAGCCCGTTATGACGGCCTTTTTTCCCCAGGCCTGCGCAGAAATTTCATAGCCCGTGGCGATACGTTTGGAAAGTTTCGCGAGCAGTTTGTTGGTCAGGCCCGGCTCGGCATTCGGCTCGAAGATTATGTTAGGCACGCCGCTTAACCACGTCGCCAGCATCATTGGACCTGCTGCATAGCCGCCTACACCAAACGCAGCGACCGGTTTGTGCTTTCGTAGGACACGACGCGCATCAATCATCGCCGGCGCGAGCATGGCAAGATTTCTCGCGAGCGCAGCACCGCCCTTTCCTTTTAGGCCGGCTACGCGCAACGTCTCCAGCGGCAGGCCCGCTTGACGTACTAACTTCATCTCGATTCCTCGTTCTGTTCCAACTAACACGACTTCTCTTTCTTTGTCGCGCGACAGCCATTCCTGGGCGATGGCAATCGCGGGGATTACGTGGCCGCCTGTGCCGCCGCCGGCGATTAGGAGTTTCATGGCCGGGGCCTGGGCGCGCGGGCGGGGCAAGCCCCGCCCCTACAAGGACGGGCACGGCGTGCCGTGCCCCTACGGCCGAAATGCGTTCGCGCCTCGATCTGATGGCTCATGTTTCGGTGGCCTGTTGGCTGATGTTTAGAAGGACTCCTGTGGCTAGCAGCATCACTAGCAAGCTGGAACCGCCGTAACTTACGAACGGCAGCGGGATGCCTTTTGTGGGCACCATGCCGAGCACCACGGCAAAATTGATTAGGGCTTGGCTGAGGACCAGAGCCGTGATTCCCAGCGCCAGCAGACGACCGAAGCCGTCGGGAGCAGCGAATGCTGCGCGCAGTCCGCGCCATGCGTAGGCCAAAAACAGGCCGATGACCAGCATTGCGCCGATGTAGCCGAGCTCTTCGCAAATTACCGCGTAAATGAAATCGGTGTGCGCTTCCGGCAGGTAAAAAAGTTTTTGTTTGCTCTCCATCAAACCGACGCCGGTGAATCCACCGGAGCCCACCGCGATGAGCGATTGCATCAATTGAAAGCCCGCACCTTGCGGATCTGAATCGGGGTGGAGAAAGGAGATCAGGCGCGCATTGCGGTAGGCAACGTGTGTGATCAGGAGATAGAGAACTGGCAACGATGTTGCGAATCCCGCAGCGATCCATTTCCAGGACAGTCCGGCGGCAAATAGGATCGTAGTCGCGACCAAGACAATGTCCAGAGCGGTGCCCAGATCAGGCTGCGCCAAAATTAAACATACGCAGACCAGGACCGGACCAGCGGCGGGAAGTATCGTCTGAAGAAAATCCTGTTTGCAAAATTCCATGGCGGCTTTGTTGCGCCGCTTTTGATCGAGAAACCACGCGAGATATAGGATCATCGCCAGCTTCGCCAGTTCGGATGGCTGAATCCCAATGGGACCGTAGCGAATCCAGCGATGCGTGGCGTGAGCCTTGTCCAGAAAAAAAGCTCCGACGAGGAGCAGTAGGACAACACAGACGGCTGTATATACCACGGCAGGCTCGCGCAATTTCCGGTAGTCCATGCGCATCAATGCGAACATTCCCACGAGTCCAAGGACTAGCCATACAATTTGGCGCACGAGGAAAAAATATCCGTGGCCATACTGATTTTCAGCGGTAACGGCCGACGCGCTGAAGATCATGACCGCGCCCAGCAGGCAGAGCACGACCGTCACACCAAATAACCAGCGGTCCATTTCGAGACGTCTCGGCACTGTCGTTCACCTTTTTCCGGAAGTCGCTCCGGCGGCTTGCTTTTCGAGTTGCTTCACCAAATCTTTGAAGACGCGGCCCCGGTGTTCGTAATTTTGAAATTGGTCGAAACTGGCGCATGCGGGAGCAAGGAGCACGACGTCCCCGCGTTGTGCCGCATGCGAAGCGGTTTCGACGGCACGCTCCAGCGTTTCGGCGCGCTCCAGTGCAACGCTTCCTGAAATTTGGTTTTCTATTTTTTCCGCTGCCGCGCCGATCAACAGGGCGAGGATCGCTTTTTCCCGGAGCAGCTTTTGCAGCGGGCTGTAGTCGCTCCCCTTATCTTTTCCGCCGAGAATAACCAATATGCGGCCGGGGAATGCGTCGAGGGCTTTTAGGGTGGCGTCCACGTTGGTCGCTTTCGAATCGTTGTAGTAGCGCACGCCTGCGATTTCGGCCACGAATTCCAGCCGGTGCTCGACTCCCGCGAAAGTTCGCACACCTTTTGCAATCGCTGCCGCGGACACGCCAGCGAGCCGCGCAGCTGCGGCTGCAGCCAACACATTTTCGACGTTGTGCCCGCCAGCGAGCGGAATGTCTTCCAGCTTGAGAAGGGTTTCTTCGGCGCCGTCCTGGCGAAAAACTATTTCTTCTCCACGAACATAGGCGCCCTGCGCGACGCGCTGTTTTCTGCTGAACCAGTAGACGCGCGGAAGCGACGGGGCATAAGGCGTGGTTGCCGCGTCGTCAGCGTTTAATATCGCAGCATCCTCGCCAGTCTGATTTTCAAAAAGACGCGCCTTCGCGGCGCCGTACGCTTCGAAAGTGTGATGGCGGTCCAGATGGTCCGGCGTCAGATTCAGAAACACGCTAATGTTTGGGCGAAACGTGTCGATGAGTTCGAGCTGAAAGCTGCTGAGCTCGACCACGGTGCAAGTATCTTCTTTCATCGCGTCTACACAACCGATGAGCGGCGTTCCGATATTTCCCGCGAGAATCGTTTGCATCCCGGCCGTCTTCAAAATGTGTTCGATGAGCGATGTTGTCGTCGTTTTGCCGTTCGAGCCCGTAATTCCGATTAAGCGTCCCTTTATGAACCGATAGGCCAGCTCAATTTCGCTCCAAATCGTTACGCCTTTGGCTCGTGCCGTTCGCAAATGGGGTTCGTCGGCCGGAACGCCAGGACTGGGAACAATCAAGTCTTGCTCGAGAAAAGTCTTCTCGCGATGGCTGCCGAGTTCGAGTGTCACTCCCGCGTCTTTTAATTTGGCAATCGCTTCACCAATCTCAGCTTCGGTGCGAGAATCCATGGCCGTCACACGAGAGCCACGCGCCGCGCAAAAAACCGAAGTTGCCACGCCTGTGCGCGCCAGTCCGACGACCAGCACGCGCTTCCCTCGCAACTCCATTCCACCGGGCATTGTTTCTTGTCAATTCCACTCGACTTCAAATGCCGTATTACCTCAACTTCAACGTCGTCAGCGCAAACAACGCGAAGACGAGCGCGGCAATCCAAAACCGCACGATGACTTTTGATTCGCTCCATCCCAGCAATTCAAAATGATGGTGAATCGGCGCCATGCGGAATATGCGCTTGCCGCGCAATTTGAACGAACCGACCTGCAAGATCACCGAAAGTGCTTCGATAACAAAGATCCCGCCGACAAAAAACAGAAGAATCTCTTGTTTGATGATGACCGCTATCGTGCCCAGCGCTCCGCCCAGCGAGAGAGAGCCGACATCGCCCATGAAAATTTCCGCGGGGTGCGCGTTGTACCAGAGGAAACCGAGCGACGCGCCCACCAGGGCGCCGCAAAAAACGGTCAGTTCACCAACGCGCGGGATGTACTGAATCTCGAGATACGTTGCCCAGCGCGAGTTGCTGCTGACATAGGTCAACACAGTGAGCGCGCCTGCGGCGATGACGGTGCAGCCGATGGCCAAGCCGTCCAGGCCATCTGTCAAATTCACAGCATTGGATGAGCCGACGATGACCACGCAAACGAAGGCCAGAAACGGAAGAAACGCCAGTGGCCACAAGTGCGGGGAATTCATCAAGGAATGGAAGACCAGATCGGGATGCAAACGCTTAAGGAACGGAATCATGAGCTGCGTGGAGTACGCGTAATGAGTGACGAGAACGAGCAGCGAAATCCCAACGATCGTGCTCACCAGCACCTGAAAATAAATTTTCTTTTTTGCGGTGAGGCCGAGGTTGCGTTGCTTCGAAACTTTCGCGTAGTCGTCGATAAAACCGATGATTGCGAACCCGATGAGCGCGAACAGCGCAAGCAAAATAAAAGGATTGGTGAGATCGGCCCAGAGCAGTGTGGGCACAGCCGTCGACAGGACGATGAGGACGCCGCCCATCGTGGGCGTGCCTGCCTTTTTTTGATGCTCCTGGGGACCTTCCTCGCGGATGTATTGGCCGATTTGCAGCTCGCGCAATCGGCGAATGAGCCAGGGGCCAAACACTAAGCCGAGAAACATCGCTGTCAGGCTAGCGTAAACCGTTCGAACGGTGATGTAGCGAAAAACGTTGAGCGGACTGAAGTAACGCTGCAGAACATGATAGAGCAGGTAGTAGAGCATTCTAGTGCCGTACCTCCTGCCGAGGCATTTCGCCCGGAGCGGCGTAACGTGTCAGCAGCGTTTCCACGATGCGTTCCATCTGTACTCCGCGAGAGCCTTTCACCAGCAATACATCGCCAGGCGCGATGAACTGTTCCAGAAACTTGGCCGCTTCTTCTGACGACGGAAAGAATTTCGTTTGCGTTCGCGGCGTGCCGGCGGAAACGGCGCCTTCGACGATTTGTTCCGCGTCGCCTTCGACTCCAATGACCCAATCAATTTTTCCTGTTTTCGCCGTAAAAACTCCTGCTTCGCGGTGCAGTATCGGCGAGGCTGTGCCGAGCTCGCGCATTTCACCTGCGGCAAGAATCCGTCGCTGAAAATTTGGTGTCGCCGCCAGGACGGAGACCATGGCGTGCAACGCAGCTGGGCTCGAGTTGTAGCTGTCGTTGATCAGCGCCGCTCCATTTGAAAAACGCAACAGTTCACCGCGCATCGCGGGTACGCGCAACGCTCGAAAAACGCTTTGCGCTTCAGCCGCGCCGATGTTCCAGACACTCGCAGCCGCTAGCGCAGCAAGCGCGTTGTAGATCGCGTGGCGGCCGGGCACGGGAAGTTCGAGACGCACGCGTCCTTCGGGGCTTACATAGTCAAACGCCGAACCCAGCGCACCGCGGTCTTCGATCGCTGTCGCGGAAAAAAACGCCGGAGCGTCGATTCCGTATGTCAACACGCGACCGGGTGCGAACGCGCCGAAAGCCGCGACGCGCGGATCGTCCGCATTCAGCACAGCAGTCGATTCGTGTCCATTCAATCCTTCGATCAGCTCGCGCTTTGCCAGCGCAATTTCATCCACCGATGAAAAAAATTCCAGATGCGCAGGAGCAACGCGCGTCACCACACCAACGTCAGGGCGCGCGATAGCTGCAAGCCTCGCCAACTCCCCGCGCCGCGACATGCCCATCTCGAGCACAGCCGCTTGATGCGTTTCGTCCAAACGAAAAAGCGTCAGCGGCAGTCCGTACTCGTTGTTAAAGTTTCCTTCCGATTTCAGGACCCGGAGCTTCGCGCCCAGCAGTGCCGCCAGGATCTCTTTCGTTGTGGTCTTGCCCACGGAGCCTGTGACGCCGGCAATTTTGCCGCCCCAGGTTTCGCGCACCGCGCGGGCCAGTTGTTTGAGCGCTTCGAAAGTGTCGCCCACGACGATGCAGCGATTCCGGATGGCATCGCCGTAGCGGCTGGCTTGCGGCTCCGCCACCAGCGCAGCGATGGCTCCGCGACCCAGCGCACCCGCCACGTGATCGTGTCCATCATGACGCGGTCCGTGGATGGCAACGAACAGTTCTCCTGCACGTACCGTGCGAGAATCAATCGAGACGCCGGCCACCCGGGCCACGGGGTCGAGTCCCGTCCCCGCCCTAACACCCAGTGCGCTAGCCACTTGTGCAATCGTCCACCGCATAAATGCCTCAAGGGGTTTGCTTTACGCAGATACCCCGTGTATCGGTTTGTTTTCACCGTATTTGAGGGCTCCTCCTTTCGCGAGTTAACATCTGGCTCGCGCGCCCTCGCCACACTTTCCAGCAAAGCTAGACAAGCGCGCTACGTGCCAAACTTTGAGCCGTTTTTTGGCTTACCGTTGCCAATTTCCGTCTGGGCTTCGGTATAACCTCGTTCCCGCAAGGCGCGCCGCGCCATGTCGCGGTCGTCAAATTCCAGAGTGCGGTCGGCGAGAATTTGATAGTTCTCGTGGCCTTTGCCCGCGAGCAAGATAATGTCTCCGGCGCGCGCTTCGTCCATTGCTACGCCGATTGCCTTTTCGCGATCTGGTTCGATCAGATATTTTCCCGGTGTTTTTTGCAGGCCTACGATGATGTCGCTGATGATTTTCAGCGGATCCTCGGTGCGCGGATTGTCGCTCGACAGAATTGTCAGGTCGCTCAGCCGACCCGTCACTTCTCCCATCACGGGGCGCTTGGTGCGGTCTTTTCCGCCGCCGCATCCGAAAAGTGTGATGATGCGGCCTTTGGGGTTTAGTTCCCGCGCGGTGCGAATGAGATTTTCCAGTGCGTCGTCCGTGTGCGCGTAGTCGACAACCACAAAATACGGTTGACCGAGATCAATGCGTTGGAAGCGTCCGGAAACGCTTTCGAGACTGCGAATGCCAGCTTCGATAACTTCGTTTGAAAGACCCAGCGCTTGCGCCGCTCCGATGGCTGCGAGGATGTTGTAAACGTTGATTCGGCCAACCAGCGGCGACGCAACTTGCACTTTGCCATTGGGTGTTTGCGCCGCGAAGGCCAAGCCGTTGAACGTCAGTTGAAACTTTTTCGTTGTGATGTCCGCGCCGTTTTCGAGGCCGTATGTCACCGTTTTCTTGGCCAGTCCGGTCAGCCGCTTCCCATATTCGTCGTCCGTGTTGATCACCGCGACTTCCGGCGCGCCAGCTCCAGTGCCTTCGAACAATTTTTTCTTTGCCGCGAAATAATCATCGAATGTCTTGTGATAGTCCATGTGCTCGCGCGTCAGATTTGTAAAAACGGCGGCAGCAAAATGGCAACCCCACAGGCGATCCATGGCGAGGGAGTGCGAACTTGCTTCCAGCACGCCAAACTTCCCACCTGCATCGCGAATCTCGGCAAGAAATCCTTGTAGGTCGACCGATTCCGGTGTTGTGTTCGGCGCAGGGTATTCGCCAAGCGGCGTGTGATAGGCGATCGTTCCGAAAAGGCCGGTCTTCGCACCGGAAGCTTTGATGATGGCATCAATCAGCGAGGTGGTCGTGGTCTTGCCGTTTGTGCCGGTCACCGCAACAAGGTGCAAAGCCTCTGCCGGGTGCCCGAAAAAGTTCGCCGCCGCGACAGCAAGAGCCTTGCGAGCCTCGCGCACTTGAATCCAGGCCACGCTTGACGGAATGGCCGCCGGCGCGCTCTCTTCGCTGGCGATTGCCGCTGCTCCGCGCGAAACCGCATCGCGAATGAACTCATTTCCGTCGGCTTTAGCGCCATGAAGGGCAAAAAAAAGCGCGCGCGGCTGTACCTTGCGGGAATCGCACGCAACTTGGCGAATTTCCAGCTCCAGCGCAGACTCAGGAGCGTTGGCTTCGGTTCCCTGCAGCAAATCGCGCAGCTTCTCACTTCGAGTGGAGACGGGTCTCACCGATGAATTTTCCTGCCGTTCATCGGCGTGGTTCGTTTTGGAGTTGCTGGTGTCTTCTAGTTGGCTCAATCCAGTTCTCATCCTAATTCCTGACTCCTGGGCGCGGCTTCGATTTCTTCTCGAGCGGTGTCCCGAACTGCACTGTGATTTTCGCGCCGTGTCTTACCTTTGCTCCCGCCGGTGGCGATTGTTCAGTAGCAAGATTGCTGCCAACCAGTACCGGGTCGAGCCCGAGCCTTAACGCGACGTCCGCTACGTCGCGCACTGTTTTCCCGCTAAAGTCAGGCACTTCGATATCTCCCCCTTGATCTACGGCCACCGTCAGAACCTCCTTGACGGAGTCCGCCTGCTCCTGTTTATCGGTCTTTGCTAATTGTGATGCCGATGGTGGCGGGTCAGGCTGGCCAGAAAAATCAACCGACGAGAAATCCTCCAGCGCACCTGGATCTTCGGTTGCTTGCTTCATATAAGCCGTTTGGATGAGCTTTGGATTCAACGGAACATCGCGCGGCACATCCAGATATGCCAAAACCTGTTCAGCGATGCGTTTGAAGACCGGGGCGGCTACTTGCCCGCCTTCGTGTAACCCCACGGGAGAATCCAGCGACACCAATATCGTCACAGCGGGGTTGTTGATGGGCGCAAATCCCGTGAAGGAAGCGATGTACTGGGTCGGCGAATAGCGTCCCGTCGATGGATCGATTTTTTGCGCCGTACCCGTTTTGCCCGCGGAGGTCCAACCATCGAGATGGGCCGCAGGCCCTGTGCCGCCGAGCAACACCACGCCTTCCATCAGCTGTCGCAGCGTCGCGGCAGTTTCTGGACGAATGACGCGCCTCGGCTCCACAGGCGTCAGAGCTTCTTCGGGAGGCAATACCTTTTCGCCGCGCCGCAATTCGGCGACAATCTGCGGCTTATAAAGCAGCCCACCGTTAGCAATCGCAGAAACCGCAGTAGTGAGCTGCAGCGGCGTGATGCCAATTTCCTGGCCCATCGAGATCGAACCGACCGAAATCGGCTTCCAGTCTTCGAGCCTCGCCAGCCTCCCGCGGCTTTCAGACGGCAACTCGACGCCGGTCGTAGTGCCAAAACCAAAGGCGCGTATGTAGTCGTAAAATTTCGGGGCGCCGAGCCGCAGCGCAATCTTGATGGCGCCCACGTCGCTCGATTTCGCGAGAATATTTGAAACCGTAAGCAGGCCAAATGGTTTGTGATCGCGGATGCGATGGCCGGAGATGTAAACGGCGCCGTTCTCGCAATCGAATACTTCGTCGGGACGCGTAATGTTCTGATCAAACGCCGCTGCCAGCGTAATCAATTTGAACGTCGATCCCGGCTCGTAAATCGCACTGACTGCGCGATTCATCCAGTTTTCCGAAGGCGCGTCGCCCGCCTTATTGGGATTGAACTTCGGCCAATTCGCTAGCGCCAGAATCTCGCCTGAATTGGGGTTCATGACGATAACCGTACCCGCCACTGCGCGTGTCTTGGCAATCGCCGCGGCAAGTTCCCGTTCGGCCGTGTATTGAATTTTTTCGTCCAGCGTCAGGACGACGCTCAGCGGGCGTTCACGCTGCGCTTGTCCACCGTCGAACCAGCGCTGCTTGGCGTCAGCCATCACCACAATCCGTTCACTCTTGCCGCGGATCTCGCTTTCCAGTTCGCGCTCGATACCGCTCAACCCCTTCTCATCAACGTCCACAAAACCCAACACGTGCGCCGCAAGCTCGCGCTTCGGATAAAAGCGCTGGTTTTCTTTTTGGAGGTAAATGCCCTTCAGGTTCAACTTACTAATCGCATCCGCTTTTTCAGGAGGCAGCTTTCGTGCAATCCAGGCAAACGACCGGGAGGATTCGAATCGCGCTTCGATCTCCTCTTGGGGCTTATTGATCACTCCCGAGAGCAGCCGCGCCGCAAGATTCTCGTCCGCAATCTCCGAAGGCACGGCAAATGCGGAATCCACCTGAATGCTCATCGCCAGCGGCTGTCCGTTGCGATCGTAAATCGCGCCGCGCTCCGGAGTTATTTCGAAAGTGCGCTGCTGCTGGCGCAGAGCGCGCGAAAGATAGTCACTATGGCGAAAAAGCTGGAGGTAGGTAAGCCGGCCGAAAACCGCGCCCATCCACAAGATGGCCACGCCGGCGATGATGAGCAAACGGACGTGGACGCGGTCTTGTTGCATAGTGAATTCAGGTCGGCAAACACTCCGGTTAGAAGCTCAAAGGAACGTAAAATTTTTCGTATTTGAAGGTCGGCGCCGATCGCGGGAATCACGGCGCCCGGTTCGGTCTCACGTACCGCGCGGCGGCCACTTCCGCACCGTCGGGCGCTTCGTACTCTTGGACATTCGTCGGCAAAGGTTCGGTCAGACCGAGTCTGCGGCGCGCGATCACATCAATGCGCATGGGATTTCGCAAACCAGCGATCTCCAGCTTGAGTTCCGAATTCAAAGCCGCGGCCTTCATCTGCTGGCCGCTCAGATCTTCGAGTTGGAAGCTCAAGTCGATGCAGCGAAAGTGCTGGAAAATGTAGAGCATAAAAAACGCCGCTACCACGCCTCCCAGAGCGACCGTCCGCCACAGATTCCGCATCTTCGCCGGCTCGACGTTGCGCACCAGCCGCGAATTATCAATTCGCTTGACGGTGTGAAACTCCGCCGTTACCGCTTTCTTTCTCTTGCGCACCATAACTACACTCTTTCTGCACACCGCAATTTCGCGCTTCGCGAACGCGGGTTTCTCGCCTTCTCTTCTTCGGTCGGCTGGATGACGTGCCGGGTGAGCACCTGGAGCGTCCTCTGACGCTCTTCCTCTTGAAACGCGTGCTTCACGATGCGGTCTTCGCCCGAGTGGTAACTAAGCACCACCAGGCGGCCGCCGGAATTTAATGCAGCAGGGGTCCGTGAAAGAAACTGCCCGAGTTCCTCCATCTCTCGATTCACCGCGATCCGCAGCGCCAGAAACGTTTTTGTTGCGGGATGCAGTCTCTGCCTTCCCCATTGCTTACGGGCCCCTGCTACAGTCGTTGCCAAGTGCGCGGTATCCCGTACGGGCCGAGCCCGTACGATCGCCTTGGCGATCCTTCTGGAATCGTGCTCATCCGCTTCGCGGTAGAGCAGGTCGGCGATTTCTTTTTCCGACCACCGATTCACAATTTCGTCTGCCGTCAACTCATCGGCAGTATTCATACGCATATCAAGGGCGGCCGCTTCGCGGAACGAAAATCCCCGCTCTCCTTGATCAAGCTGCATGCTCGAAACTCCCAAGTCGGCCAAGACCCCGTCCACCTTCTGAATCCCCAACTCTTGTGCGGCCTCCGCAATCTTCGAGAACGGCGACTGCACCACCGTCACTTTCGCCCCAAAGCTCTTCAGCCGCTCCCGCGCCAGCTCTAACGCCTGTGCGTCCCGGTCCAGGCTGATCAATCTGCCGGAGGTTAGCCGCTCGGCGATCGCTTCCGAATGTCCGCCGGCTCCCAGCGTGGCGTCTATGTACGTTCCTTCCGGCCTGATGCCCAGCCATTCCAGCACCTCGTTCAACATCACCGGCGTATGCGCCGCACTCAATCTGTTTAGCCCTTCGTCTTGCTGCCCCGCCCCACTTCGAAACCGAATTTCGCGTTTCGTATTTCGAATTTCGCTACTTCGTAATTTCGCCTACTCGTTCCTTCTAAATCCCCAGCGCCGTATCATCGGCAGCCGTATACGGCTCGTTCTTCAACTTATCGAGCACCCGCGTGTGGTTCATCACTTCGAGATAATTCAGCGCCCCGAAAACATCCACTTCCCCCATCGTTTGCGCGGCGTCGCGCAACACCGCGGGCAAAAGCACTCTTCCCTGCCCATCCAATTCCGCCTGCTGCCCGAAATAGCTGGTCCGCAACAGAAACTTTTGCTTCGCCACGTGCGTGCTCGGCAATTGCGCCAGCTTGTCTTCGATTTCCGACCAAACCTTCATCGGATAAATTCTTGCCGTTTCGCCCGTCGTACTTGTGATATAAAACTGGTTGCCGTACTCCTTGAGCTCGTCCAGAAACACTGAGGGAATCTTGAGACGCCCCTTCTCGTCGACTTTCGCCGGACAGTTTCCCCGCAGCTTCATATATCCTATTCAATGGCTGGTTTTGGACGCCCAAATTGCTTACGTTCACGATTGCCCTCGAGAACGCCTGGAAGGCCCCGGAAGAGGCTCTACTTCGTCTCTACTACTGACCACTCTCTCCCACTTCTTGCCACATAATAGGTTGGTTTCAGGCGTTGTCAAGAGAAAACATGCGGTCTTTTGAAAAATTTGTGTTTTCTTACATCCCGAAAATATGAAATTTTCCCTACTACAGGTTGTGGTTTTTTTCGAAGCGCATCTCTACCCTTCGTAGGTGTGCTCGCACTGCTTCCACGGGTCATTTTTGGTGGGTTCTTCCCTCTGATCGAGGTCTCGTGCTACACTTGAAATCGGTTTGATTCTTGAATCTCGTCTCGCACTAGGAGCCTCCGACCATGGAATGGACAACCCCTCAGCACGAAGAGATCGACCTGAACTGCGAAATTAGCTCGTACGCCAACGCCGAGCTGTAGAACTCTTGACCGCGCCCAGCGGTCATCTGGTGGCGTGCCAGAATGCGCGTTAAAGTCCTCGGCTCCGCGGCCGGGGGCGGTTTTCCCCAATGGAATTGCGCATGTGCCCAGTGTATGGGTGTGCGTTCCGGGGCATTGAAGGCCCGCGCCCGGACACAAACTCAAGCCGCAATTTCCACCGACGGCTCGCGCTGGTTCCTACTGAACGCATCCCCTGATCTTCGTCAACAAATTCTCTCCTCTGCTGATTTTGTGCCTCCCGCCGGTTCCCGAAACTCGCCCATCACTGCGGTTGTGTTGACGAGCGCCGACACGGATGCCGTCATGGGGCTGCTCCATCTGCGCGAGTTTCAGCCATTGCAAATTTTCTCGACGATTGCAGTCCGGCGCATCCTGACGGAAGAAAACAGCCTTTTCCGCGTGCTGGCCCGCTCAAATCCTCCAGTCAAATGGGAGACGCTTGCCGCTGGATCGCCTGATGCCTCTGATTCCGCCGTCGCCAGCGGATAAGAAAAGTGGCCTTTTCTGCAAAGCGGTACCGCTAAACGGGAGCTTCCCGGATTACGTAAGCGAGTCTCTGCGGAATAGCCTTGCTCCGGAAGAAGCCGTCATCGGCCTCACCTTGGTTTCCAAGGAAAAGAAACTCTTTTACGCCCCGAACCTGCCGGGAATTGGAGATCACTGGGTGCGCTGCGTGGAAGAGAGCGATGTGGCGATTCTCGACGGAACTTTCTGGAAGGACGACGAGCTGAACTCCATCCAAAAAGGAAGCAAGTCAGCGCGGCAAATGGGACATTTGCCTTTGTGGGGCGACCGCGGCTTGCTCCGCACAGCGTTTCGGCCGAGCAAAACTCGCCGCGTCCTTGTTCATATCAACAACACGAATCCAATCTTGAATGACGAGAGCCAGGAATCCCGCATCGTGCGTGATGCCGGCTGGGAAATCGCCTATGATGGAATGGAACTCGCGATATGAGCCAGGCGCAATCCATCGACGCACACTTGCCGCTGCTCTCGGAAGCCGACTTCATCGCCGGATTTCACGCGATTGGCGAAGAGCGCTATCACCACAAACATCCATTTCATGCGCTGATGCACGAAGGAAAGCTCACGCGCGGCCAGCTTCAGGCCTGGGCTTTGAATCGCTACTACTATCAGAGCCGGATTCCTATTAAAGATGCCGCCATCCTCGCGCGCAGCGAAGATCCCGCCTTTCGCCTCGCGTGGCGCAAGCGAATTCTGGACCACGATGGCGACGGCGTGAAGCCGGGCGGCATTGAGAAGTGGCTGCGGCTGGTCGAAGCCACTGGCATCTCTCGCGAGCAGGCGCTTCGGGGCGAAGGAATCTTGCCCGCCACGCGCTACGCCGTGCAAGCCTACGTCGATTTCGTTTCCACGCGTTCGCACCTTGAAGCGGTCGCTTCTTCCCTCACGGAAATGTTTTCAAAAAAACTCATTACGCTGCGCATGGATCGTCTGCGCCAACACTATCCGTGGCTTTCGAGCGGCCTCGACTATTTCACCGGCCGCCTCACGCAAGCTCCCGAAGACGCCGACTTCGCTCTTGCCTGGGTCGTGAAACACGCCACCACACGCGAACAACAAGACCTTGCCCACGCCGCCCTCCGCGCCAAGTGCGACATCCTCTGGGCGCAACTCGACGCCCTCTATTTCTCATACGTAAATCCGGGCTGGCCGCCTCCCGGCGCGTTTCGCCCCGACCGCGGAAGCGGGCTCCGCATGAGCGTGGATCTCACTAGCCGTCCGCGGCTCGCCCCCGGCTGCCGCATGAACGAAAAGAAACAGCAGCCGCGCACGCTGCTAATGCCAGAGCGCGCTCTGCGCCTGAACGGCCCAAGCCTCGAAATTGTCGAACGCTGCGACGGCAAACACACCGTCCAGCAAATCATCACCGAATTGCAGCAACTCTACTCCAAAGCCGATCCAGCGAAAGTGGAACAAGACATCCTGGGCTACCTCGCGCTGCTGCAAAAAGAGCGCGCCCTCGACTTCGAGCCCTAGGCCATGGAGTGCGGGAGCTCTGCTCCCGCTTTCGCAGCTTGCGCCACGCGCAACATGACATCTACCATCGCCAACCCGCTAGCCCTGATCGCCGAACTAACGCACCGCTGCCCGTTTCACTGCGTTTACTGCTCCAATCCCCTCGAGCTAGCACGCGCGACTGAACTTTCCACTGACAACTGGTCACGCGTGTTCCAAGAAGCCGCCGCACTCGGCGTCCTGCAAGCCGATTTCCCGGCGGCGAACCGCTCACTCGTCCGGACATTCTCGAACTCATCCGCGCCGCGCGCGCTGCCGGCCTCTACGTAAATCTCATCACCTCCGGCATGCCGCTCGACGAATCGCGCCTCGAAGCTCTCGTTGCAGGCAGGCCTCGATCATTTTCAATTGAGCTTTCAAGGCGCGCGCGAAGAAATCGCGCAAGAAATCTCCGGCACGAAAGCCCACGCACAAAAACTCCGCGTCCTCGAATGGCTCAAACGCCATCGCGTCGCTGTCACACTCAACTTCGTCATTCACCGCCGCAACATCGATCAGCTCCCCGAAATGCTCGCTCTCGCCGAATCCTCCAGCGCCAGCCGCGTCGAGTTCGCCAACGTTCAGTATTACGGCTGGGCTTTCGCCAACCGCGATTCCCTTCTCCCACGCGCGAGCAGCTCACGCAATCCATCGATTTCTTGAAAAAGGCGCAGGAACGTCTGTCAGGAAAAATAAAGTGGAATATGTCGTTCCCGATTACTACGCGAAATATCCAAAGCCTTGCATGGGCGGCTGGGGCGAAAACTGATGCTCATCACTCCGAACGGCGATGCGCTTCCCTGCCACGCCGCGCGCGTGATTCCTGGCCTGTCCTTCGAAAATGTGAAGAACCGCGGCTTGCGGGAAATCTGGGAGAAATCCGATGCGTTCCAAAAATTCCGCGGCGAAGCCTGGATGCAAGAACCCTGCAAAACTTGCGACCGCCGCGCACTGGATTTCGGCGGCTGCCGCTGCCAAGCTTTTCTTCTCGCTGGCGACGCCACGGCCACAGACCCCGTCTGCTCGCTTTCCCCGCAGCGCCCCAAAGTAGACGCAATCCTCACGAGATCAACTCGTAGGCGCGGGGCTTGTTCCCCAGTCCGATCGAAGGGCCCCTCCCGCTGAGCCACCA
This sequence comes from uncultured Acidobacteriota bacterium, assembly GCA_963730495.1. Classification (GTDB taxonomy): domain Bacteria; phylum Acidobacteriota; class Terriglobia; order Acidiferrales; family UBA7541; genus Acidiferrum. Next base: position 94,203 of record CAVSSD010000021.1, read on the forward strand.
CTCACCAACCCGCCTGGCTCTACCGCCCAAATCCATCCTAAGCGGTAGCTGGCGCCTCAGGCTGCCGCTGCAATGGCATCACCACGCGAAAAATAAAAATCATGCTCCCAAAAAAACAAAGCGTCCCAAACACCGCCAGCGTATAGGGCGCGCCGATATGTTTCGCCACTCCCCCGGCGATGAGCGACCCAATCGGCTGCACGCCCATAAACATCGTCGCGTAAACCGCCATAATCCGCCCGCGCAATTGATCCGGGACGCGATTCTGCAGAGTGGTATTCGTCGCCGCCATCTGCAACGTTGCGCAGAATCCCACCACCAGCAGCACCGCCATCGACAGCCAGAAGACTCTCGACTGCGAAAAAATCACCAATCCCACCGCGCAAGTCGTCGACGTCGCTGCAATCCAGCGCGCCAATCCTTTGTAGCTCGTCCTCGCGGCAAAATGCAGCGCGCCGAGCACCGCGCCCACTCCCGCCGCAGCTCATCAACAAACCAAATCCTTTAGCATCCCGATGCAAACTTCGCTGGCGAAAATGGGCAGAAAAACGGAGTACTGCAATCCCAGCAAACTCAGCATGCTCAAAAACACAGCGTCGAGCGGATCGGCAAATCGCTCATCGCAAAGCGAAATCCCTGCATCAGACTCTTGAACGGCGAACCCGATTCCTTCTTCGATTCCGTCTTACGATGCGCATCGCAAGTAGCGCGCCGATCACCGCCAGAAAACTCAATCCGTTCAGAAAAAAACACCAGCCCGGCCCTTTCCAGGCCAGCGCAAACCCCGCAATCGCCGGTCCCACACGCGCGCTCCATTGAAAATCGAAGAGTTCAGCGCGATCGCGTTCGGCAAATCTTCTTTCACCACCATCTCTACGAGAAACGCCTGCCGGATCGGCACGTCGAACGCATTCACCACGCCCACAAGGAACGCGATGAAGATCAACTCCCACACCTGAATGATGTTCGCGAACGTCAGCCCCGCAAGCACGAACGCCAGCACCATCGAAACCGTCTGCGTCCAAATCACGCCATGATGACGGTTGTAGCGGTCGCCGATATATCCGCCGAGCGCTGCTAAAAATAAAATGGGAACTTGATTCGCAAAACCGAAAACTCCAAGAAGCGCCGCGGAATTCGTCAGCTTATAGACCAGCCACAGCTGCGCCGTCGTCTGCATCCACGTGCCGATGAGCGAAGTCAGCTGGCCAGCAATAAATAATTGAAAGTTGCGGTGCTGCAGTGCGCGAAAGCGCGGCGACAAAACGGGAATGGCTCCCTCCCCTCATTGGATGCGCGCGAAGTGACCTAGTCACGATGCCGCGAGAGGAGAGCATTGTCAACGAGCGCGCAAAAATGACCGTCGCGCCGCGAATGCCAGATTGGCCTAACTGGCCAGACTTGTAGTGGCGCAGCATGCTTGGCCTTGCGGCGAGGCTGCGAATTACGAGAGACACGATGATTTGAAGTTCTTTGAAACGGAGCGTACTTCCCGCTCTGCTTCTTACTGTCGACTGTCAGCTGTGAGCTGTCGACTTTCCTACTCGCCCGGCGGATCAGGCGCTCCGCCAACATGCAAATGACTCAAATCCCGCAGCGTCGCCTTATCCTCGTCGCTCATGCCGCGCGTAAACTCAGGATCATTCAACCGCTGATTCCGCGCTGACTCCGGCATATTCTGCAGCACGCGAAGTCTCTGCCGAATCGCCTGCCGCCGGTCCGGAGACATTTGCCGCCACTTGGGCAGCACATCATTCTTGACATGATTCTGTTGCTGCGGAGTCATCCGTCCCCACATGCTCTTTCGCCGGTCTAGGTCCTGCTTTCTGCGGCGGAGTAGATTCCTGACTGGTTGAACTTCTCGCCGGATCTTTTCTGCCGATCTTGCGGCGGCAGACGCTGAATTTTTCCCGCTGCGCGGCGGCACGTCGATGTGACCGCGGCCGGTTCGGATTGTTGTTCGGCTTCGGGCTATACTGCGGCGCGGAATTCGGCGGTCCCGCGCCATTCCCTGAGGATTTCGCGCGCCGCCGTTCGGATGTCCTCCGTTTGCGGCGGTCTTGCGCGCATGCTTCGGCGGCTTTTGCTGGTGCTGCGGCGGTCGGTTCTGAGATTTGCGGAGGGTATGCTGCTGCGGCGGTCGATGAGCAGTATGGCCCTGCTGCGCCATCGCAGGGGCGGCCAGCACCGCGCCGGGCCCCACCCAGCAAACATCGCCACGAATTGGAGTCGAACATCTCATCAATTACATCGTCTGATTATTGCTGTCGTTCTTCGTGCTCGTTCTGTTTTGATCCGGTTGCTGTCGCCCGGCTTCCGGCTGACCGGCTGCGGCAAATCCTTCAGTGCTCCGAAATTCGAAAGCACGTCATGATTTCGAGCACCGGCATTTCCTGATTGATCTGCGCGTCCGCTTCGTCCGCCGTTAACGTGTAGCGATCTGTGGCTCGCGAACCAATCCACACCGTCGCCAGCAAGAGCAGCGACGCTGCGAACGCGACGCGCGGCGATGGCGTAAACCACGCCCACCAGCCCTGCTTCACCGGTTCCGCCGCCACTCGCGCGCGCACGCGCACATCAAACGCCGGCGACGGCTCAATCTCCGGCAGTTCATCCAGAAATCCCGACACCGCGCGAAATTCGTTCACGCGCAACTGGCACGCTCCGCACGCGAGAGATGCTTCTCCATCTCCAGCCGTTCGCTCTCTTTCAAGCGCCCGTCCACGTACCCTAAAATTTTGCTTTCCATTCGTGTACAACTCATAACAACCTTCCTTCTCTACCCGGGTCTACTTCTACTTCCCCTACATTCCCGGGTCGTAGTTCCACTACTTCCCGTGCCTCGCCACGAGTGGGGCTAGTTCCACTCGAAGCGTTTCGTATGCCCGAAAGAGCAGCGATTTCAATGCGCTCTCCGAGCATTCGAGAATCTTTGCAATATCTCCATAATCCAGTTCCTGATATTTGTGCAAGAGCACCGCCGCGCGCTGTTTCTCCGGCAGCTTGTCGATCGAGTGGCGGATCATCTTCTTCCGCGCTTCCTCCACCATGTACTGCTCGATGTTCGGATGCTTCTCGGCAATGTCCAGCGGCTTCTCGTCGCCATCTTCCGAATCGATGGTCACCGGCGCATCCAGTGAGATTTCCATTCGCTGATGACGGTTGTCTCGCACCGAGTTCAACGCCAAATTTGTCGCGATCCGGAAAAGCCAAGTCGTGAATTTGGCGCTCGGCACATAATCTTTTCGCGCTCGATACACTCTCAAAAACACTTCTTGCGCCAAGTCTTCCGCCTCTTCCCGCGCGCGAACCATGCGGTAAAGAAAGTTGACAAGGGTGTCCTGTAGCGCTGGAGGAGAAGCTCGAACGACTGCTCGTCGCCCGCCTTCACGTCCAGCATCAGTTGGACGTCCGACCTGGCCATAGCCGCCACATTCTATCGAACCCTAGCGGGCTCTTAAAGTTGCAAATGGAACTGAGCGTTTAGAATGGCGAAAGCAGGGCGAAATCAAACGTGGAATAAGTGCTGCATTATCAATACGGTGGCCACGCCAACAAAGACCAGCGCGGCCATCCTCCAATTCGGCTCCCGGTTCACTTCGGGCAGCAAATCCGTCGCCGCGACATAAAGCGTCACTCCTCCGGAGATCGGCAGCGCGTATTTAAGTTGGCTTTGCAACACGCTCGTCAGCAAGACTCCCAGCAGCGTCGCTGCCCCTAACAACCCGGACGCGAGGATTGCGTTGCGCCGCCCTTGCCCGCTGGCCAGCACCAGGGAGGCCACCGTGAAGCCCTCCGGCAGCTTGTGCAGAAACACGGCCACGAAAATCATCGCCCCGAGCCACACGGAAACCAGGAACCCGGCGGCAATGGCCACTCCATCGAAGAACGTGTGGATGGTCAGTCCCAGCAAAATGGTCGTCCGCGCGTGGTGGTGGCTCATCTCTTCGTGATGCGTCTCTTCCCCAAAATGAAAATGGGGCGCAATGTGTGCTCAAACAGATGCACGAAGAAAATACCCAAGCAACACAAACACCAGCGCCTGCTCGCCCGCCAAATGAATTGATTCGGGAATCACATCGAGAAACGCCACGGCCAGCATGTACCCGGCCCCCAGCGCCAAAAAATACTGCAAATACTTCCGCGGCCAATCCCGCCGCACAACAAAATACCCGCCAATCAAATTCCCCGCCGCCGCGACCAACCCCAACCCCGCCGCCAGCGCCGTCCGAAATGCCAAATCATGTCCCATTTAGATCGCACAACGGCTTCAGCGCTTGCCGCACCCCATCTCAACGTCGCCGCAATCTCGATCTGCTCTGCGATCCGTCTGTGCTCTCTGCGCACATCTCTGTAATTCTGTTGATTTCTTTTCGTTAACTCTGTTACTTGCGCCACTTCTTTACTGCCTGTCTTATCCGCTATGCCGGAACAAAATCACATCGCCCTCTTGCACGATATATTCTTTCCCCTCGAGCCGCACCTGCGCCTTCTCCCGCGCCGCCGCAATACTCCCCGCCGCCAAAAGATCGCTCCACTTCACCACTTCCGCCCGAATAAATCCCCGCTCGATATCGCTGTGAATCGCTCCCGCCGCTTTCTGCGCCGTCGACCCCTTGCGAATCGTCCAAGCCCGCACTTCCGGCTCGCCCGCCGTAAAAAACTGGATCAACCCCATCAAGTCATACGTCGCGCGAATCAACCGGTTCAACCCCGGCTCCTTCAATCCATACGACGCCAAAAGTTCCGCCGCCTCTTTCTCTTCCATCTCCGCCAGTTCCGCCTCAAGCCGCCCGCAAATCGCGATCACCGCCGAATTCGGCTTCCCTTGCAACGCGCTCAACTTGTGCCGCTCCACCGCCGTAGTCCAACTTGTCCGCTTCGTCGTCGCCCAAATTCAGCACATACAAAACCGGCCGCGCCGACAAAAATAAAAATCCCCCAATCGGCTTCCGCTCCTCCGCCGTCAACTCCAACTCCCGCAAAGGCTTCTCCGACTCCAGATGCGCCTTGCACTTATCCAATACAGCTTTTTCCGCGAGCAAAAGAGGATCGCTCTTCTTTTTCAAATCCTTTTCGAGCCGTTCCAATCTCCGCAAAATCTGGTCATGATCCGAAAGAATCAATTCCAACTCCGAGGTTGGTCGCGTCCCGCAAAGGATCAATGCTTCCCTCCGAATGCGGCACCGATGGATCATCAAACACGCGAATCACATGCGCAATCGTATCCACCTCGCGCAAAGGGGCCAGCGCATCGCGGTTCTTTTCCTTCTGCATGCCGCCCAAATCGACGTACTGCACCGTCGCATACGTAATTTTCTTCGGGTTATAGAGCTTCGCCAATTCAAGCAGCCGCGGCTCGGGCACCTTCGCCACGCCAACATGCGTAGCCGACCCGCCGCCCTTTCCCTCGACATTCGCCTTCGTCAAAATCCGAAACAGCGTCGTCTTTCCAACCTGTGGCAATCCAATAATCCCTGTCTGCAAGCCTCACCCTTTCCCTACCGCCTCATCTGTCTCATCCGAAACTCACAATCCTAGCACACCCCATCGCACAAACTCTCCGCGCAACTCTGTGTCCTCTGCGCCTCTGCGTTATCTTTGCTCCTTCGTTTTTCTCTCCGTCGTTACCTCGTTACTTCTTTACGTCTCTTCGCCATAATATCCACTCGGGCAAGAATCTAGCCCGCCCCTTCTCAAATGGAAATCACCCTCCTCGATCTCACCGCCTACATCGGTCTCACCGCCGTCGGCGCAATCACCATCAACATGCTTCTCGGCGTAATGATGGCCTTCCGCTACAGCCCCGTCCGCAACTGGCCGCACCGCCGCTTCAACTATTTTCGCCTCCACAACTGGACCGGCTACATCGCCCTGGTCGTCACGCTCCTCCATCCCCTCCCGCTGCTCCTCAACAAATCTCCAAAATTCCGCGTCCTCGACATCGTCTATCCCGTCCACTCCCCGCAGCAACCGCTAGAAAACACCATCGGCGCCATCGCCCTCTACATCGTCGCCATCATGGTCATCACTTCCTACTTCCGCATCCAGCTAGGCCGCCGCACCTGGAAAGCCTTCCACTTCACCGTCTACCTTGGCGCCATCGCCCTCTTCTACCACTCCCTCTTCACCGACCCCGACCTAAAAGGCGCCGGAATCGACTGGCTCGACGGCGGAAAGATTTTCGTCGAAGTCTGCGCGGCAATCATTCTCGTAACAATGATTCTCCGCGCCCGCCGCGCCCGCAGAAAAATCCATTCCTCAAATCTTCGCTGCGTCAACTCTCCACACATCTCACGGTTGATTCTTAATGGTCACGCGGGGAAATTTGCACTAACTAGAGGCTCAATTTCGCTATCGGAATGCGAATCTCTTCCGTTTCGATTGGGCACCTATAGGCTTGTATGAACTTCTCGCTACGAGATTACTTCTCCAGACAATGCACAGCTAAATCGTATTGTGGGTGACACAGCTAACAGTCACACGCTAGCGAGGCGAAACTCGAAGTGTATACGATAGGGACGTTTAAACATGCGCACCAAGCCTCCCGCGTCCGCCTCACGAATAAACTTTTTAGCGTTGTGGCTATCGGATACGGGCAAAAGCTTGGAGCAAGCTAAGCATCCTGATTCCCGCACCATCGAAATAAGTCGCACACACTGTCAAATTGTCTGCCCAATCTATACCGACTGAGTCGATGCGAAGAAAAAGTGATTTTGTTTCCGATATTCCGTTCAGGGCCGCGGTACACATATAGATTTATCCTTCTCGCGATTCAGCACGATCACCCAAGCGTTCGGCACAACTACGACTGGTTGTCCAAGTTCCTCGCGACAGTTCTTCCTTCTTACTCTACGCTACAAAACCAATCTTCGGATTTGCGGGTACTAGGTGAAGAAGGATCACGCAAATGGGCCGTTCGCTATACGCCTGGGATGGACACATCCTCACCTTCATGGCAATCACGCTTTTCGCGTGGCACTGATCTATCCTCTTTTCCCCCGTATGTCTCACATTCGCTCCGGTCATGTCTCTTTTCTCTGCGACTTCCTCTGTGTACGGCTTGCGTTTCACTTTATCTTTTTCTTCTCCCTCAAGCCTAGGCTATCTCCTGCCATGACGCTCCCCATCAGCTCGATCTCCTTCGATCTCGCGGAGGCCTGAAGTCCCTCGCCGAACACGACGAACGACTAGACAAGTTATCTCATCGCACGAAACCGCACTTCCAGATGGACCAGGACCATCTTCAAAGCCCCTACGAAGCCCTTCTCGAAGCCATCGCCTACCAGTCCATCTCCGGCAAAGCCGCCGCCACCATCTTCGGCCGCATAAAAGCCCTGAGCTCCACCGGCCGCGCCCCCAGCCCGCAAGAAATGCTCAAGCTCCGCAAACAAGCCCTCCGCAAAGCCGGCCTCTCCGGCGCAAAAGTCCTCGCGATGAAGGACCTCGCCAAAAAAACAATCGAAGGCGTCGTCCCTACCCTCGAAGCCGCACAAAAACTCTCCGACGAAGAACTCGTCAAGCGCCTAACCTCCGTCCGCGGCATCGGCGCCTGGACGGTCGAAATGTTTTTGATTTTCCGCCTCGGCCGCCCCGACGTTCTCCCCATCCACGACCTAGGCGTACAAAAAGGCTGGTCCATCACCTACGGCAAAAAACACAAGCCCAAACCCAAAGAACTCCTGGCCTTCGGCGAACGCTGGCGCCCCTACCGCACCGTCGCCAGCTGGTACATGTGGCGCGCCTGCCACCGCGCCGGCAACGCCGCCATGCGCAAAATCCGCCCCGCCAAAGTCCGCCGCAAATCTCGCAAAAAGGTCAAATCCAAAGGTCGTAACATGTAGGGGCCGGGCTTAGCCCGGCACGACTTTTCTTTTCTCCCCGCTGAAACCGTTGGCCCCCACTAAGCGGTCCTTGAGACGGCGCGATTCTCCACATCCCCTCGGCCATCAGCAAAAACCAAATCGCCTGTCCAAAAATCAAAATCGCAAACCATGACGGTCCGGCGTCAAGAAGCCCGAACAAATCGCCACACCGTCACGAAACCCAGAAAGACGCCGCTAGATACCGACTGCCAACGAAAAGCTTCGGTATCGCATAATCAACACCGACCACAACAGTATCGCCAGCGATGCCTAAACCGAATACACGCGCGCAAACGCCTGGTTGATCTGGAAGTTGTAACTCAAGATCGTCTGCCACAACCCGCGCATCTCCGGCGTGGCCGCCACGATAACCACATCGTCTTCGCCGCCAATATCCCCAAATCCATGCCGGTCCGGTGTCAATAATCCCGAACAAATCGCCACCGCCGTCACCAAACCCAGAATAACGCCGTAGATACCCACTCCCAACCCCAAGTTTCGGTACCGCAGAATCGCCACCGACCACAACAGTATCGCCAGCGATGCCCCGACCGAATACACGCGCGCAAACGCCTGGTTCGATCTGGAAGTTGTAACTCAACATTGCCTGCCACAACCCGCGCGTCTCCGGCGTGGCCGCCACGATCAACCGCATCAACTTCGGCGCCACCAGCCCGTTGAGCGTCCCAGCGTTCATCACCGCTACGCTGGCAAATGCGAACAGCACCAAACCCGTCCACGCCAGCCGATCTCCTCCGTCCAGTCGCCGCGACATTCCCCATGCTCCGAGAAACAGCACTGGAACTGTCAGCAGAGCCAGTGAGTGCACCGCAATGTTTAATCGGATCATCTGCTCAAGCTGTTCCGGTGCGACCTTCCCCCCGGGATGGAAAATCATGGTTATAATCATGCCCGCTGATCCTGCGATCAGTGTGATTGCGCTTCTGCGTTCGTCAGTCATGCGTCCGACAGTAAGGACGCTTCGCCGGACCGTCAACGCCAATTCACCGCACGCATCGAGATACCGAACAAAGAGCCACCCAATGTCCAGAAACGCGCCGCCGCCTTCGCCAAAACCTCCTCGCGGAGCCGCGCGGCAATCTTCAAACTGGCCAGCAGCAAAGAAAAAAGTTCCCTTCTCATCAGTCAAAAAGAAAATCGACCGTCGGGTTCGCGCTACTCGCGATAACCTTGGCGACGCCCTCATCGCCCTCATGCACGAAAAACCCTTCGAGACCATCACCGTCCAGCACGTCCTCGATCGCGCCAAAGTCAGCCGCTCCACGTTCTACGCTCACTACTCTGACAAGAACGACCTCTTCCTCAGCGATGTCGAAGACTTTTGGGAAATGATGTCCACCGCCCTTATGCGCTGCGGCGACACCTCCAACCGCGTCGCTCCGGTCCAAGAGCTCTTCTCCCACGTCACCGACATGCGCGAGTTCATCGCCTCCATTACCGGTTCCGAGAAGGTTCGCGACGTCATGGAGCTAGGCCAGGGCCACTTCGCCCGCGCCATTGACCAGCGCCTCGCCACGCATCCCGCCGCGCGGCATCTCTCCCCTACCCGTCGCTCCGCATTAGCCCACGCCAGCGCCGGTTCCCTCTTCTCTCTCCTCGACTGGTGGATGCACCACGGCGGCTCGACCACCCCCGCCCAAATGGACGCCCTCTACCACCAAACCCTTTGGAGTGGCATAACCCCTCCCGCCCTGCGCCCAGCCTCAGCGCCAACCGCAGCCCCAAGATCGACTCTCCCAGCCACTCGCAAACCCCGCTGACCGGCTCCGGGTCCCTCACCCGATCTCGCCCGATCCGTTCCGCCCGCCATCGCTAAAGGCACCGCTTCTGGCAATATGCCCCTTAGGGATTTGCGCATACGGGCAGGCATGACCTCTGAAAATGGAACGACGTACAGGGAGGCTAAGTCCTTTATCAGCAACGCTTACAAAAAATGGGGGTGATCAGGAGATCGATCCCAAACAATTTCACCTGCCGCCAGCGGCTAGCTCGCGCACCATCAGATACATCGCGGCGAATCCGGCCAGCAAAACTCCGCTCTCCAGCGAAACCGAAATCCGGTGCAATCGACTGAACTCCGCCAATAGAGGATTGTCCGCAGCCGTTGCCTGAATCGAGCCCATCTGCACTCTCAAAGCGGCCATCTTAGCGCTGACCGTGTACTGCGAGATGGCCGTCAGGGCGACCATCAGCACCACGCAAAGCGCCGCCGGAGACGCAAAGCTCGCGAACGTTCGCGTCCGCGCCGACCGGACCAATAAGAACCCGATGCCTAGGGCAATGCCGCCGAGGTGCATACGCGTCAACGCAAACCCCACTACGGCCCCAGCCTGATCACGGTTCGGCGCCAATACGCGAAACGCACCTGGCGCCACGACAAAGCTCAGAAACACATCGCTCCCAAGCCACACGCTCAGCGCCAGAAACTCTATAGTGCGAAGGATGGATGCCACGGCGAGATTATACGCCGCTAGCGTAAATTGCGGACGACGTAGCTCTTATTCCACCGGTTTTACCGAGTGATGCAACCACCGATTGAGCACACGCGCGCCGAGTTTTTGATTCGCTGGAAAGATTAGTGCCAAAATGAGAGGGTTATGGTGGGCGACAAAGGACTTGAACCTTTGACCTCTCCCGTGTGAGGGGAGCGCTCTAACCAACTGAGCTAGTCGCCCGGTCCGTACAGCCGCGACGCTCGAAAGCGTCATCTACCTATTTGTAGCAGGAAGGACCCGGGTTTTCAACAGATGCCGACGGCCACGTCCCAAATCGTCTCGCAACTACAGCGCTCCATCTCTCGCGCGATCTACGGTAAGGAAGAGGCCATTCAGCTTGCGTTGATCACCCTTCTCGCGCGCGGCCATCTGCTGATTGAAGACGTTCCCGGCGTAGGAAAGACCACTCTTGCGCAAGCACTTGCAAAATCGTTCCATTGCACCTTCCAGCGAATACAGTTCACTTCGGACCTGCTGCCCAGCGATGTGCTCGGTGTCAGCGTTTACAATCCGGAGTCGCGCGAATTTGAATTTCGCTCCGGGCCGATTTTCGCCAACGTTGTTCTCGCTGATGAAATCAATCGCACAACTCCGCGTACGCAGTCCGCTCTCCTTGAAGCGATGAACGAAGCGCAAGTTACCGTCGACGGCAAAACGCTCAAGTTGCCGCACCCCTTTCTGGTCATCGCCACGCAGAATCCCGTCGAGCATCACGGCACTTACCCTCTACCCGAATCGCAGCTCGACCGCTTCTTGATGCGCATAAAAATGGGCTATCCTTCGCACGAAACGGAACGCGAAATTCTGCGCAAGCACATCCATGACGATTCGCTCGCAGCGCTCGAACCTGTCGCAGGGATCGACGACGTTCTCGAAATGCAGGAATCCGTCGCCCGCGTGAAGGTGGAAGCGAGCCTTCATGATTACGCGCTGGAAATCGTCAATCGCACGCGCAAGACTGAGCAGCTCGCTCTGGGCGTCAGCCCTCGCGGCACTCTCATGCTGCAGCGCGCCGCGCAAGCCCGCGCTTTTCTCGATGGACGCGATTATTGTTTGCCGGACGACTTCAAGCAGCTTGCTGTCGCCGTTTTTTCGCATCGCGTGGTGGCCAGCTCGCGCCATGCTTCGCTGCAGAGAAAATCGGAGACGACCGAATCCGTCCTCCGGGAGATCGTCGACTCCGTTCGCGTACCTCTGTGAGTCTAGCCTCGACAGCCGCGCAACTCTGGGCCAAAGCTGACCGCTCCGCCGTGCGCGCCTTCTTTCTCTCCATTACCGCGCTGGCCTTTGCTTTGCTCCTTGCGATTTATTCCGGCACGGCGGCGGAGTTGGGTCATCTGGCGCTCGCCATTGCCTCCGCGCTTGGCGCCCTTCTCGTCGCGGCGTGGGTAGCCGTCACGCTCGTACCGGTTCTCGCGAAACGCACGCCTCTTCGCTGGATCGGCTACAAAATGGAGTACCGGGTTACGCGCGAAGGCTGGATCTACATTCTGGGAATTTTTTTGGTGGCCGTCGCCGCGCTGAACACAGGTAACAATCTGCTCTTCCTCATTCTCGCGAGCCTAATCGCCATTATCTTAATGTCCGGCGTTCTTTCGTCTATCACACTTTCTGGGGTCGAGATGAAGCTGCAGTTGCCCGAGCACATTTTTGCGGGGCAGCCGGTGCGCTCGATGGTCGAAGTGCAAAACGAAAAACTGACGTTACCCTCGTTTTCACTTCGCGTCGAAGCAGTCCGCGGTAAAAATGCCGTGAACGCCGCCATGCTCGAAACGCCGGTCTATTTTCCGTACATCCCAAAACATGACAGCGTGCAACAGCACGTGCCAATGACTTTTCCGCGGCGCGGCATCTATTCGCAAGAAGCTTTTCGCATCGTTACCAGATTCCCTTTCGGCTTTTTGCAGAAAGCGCGGCGCATCGATTTGAAGTCGCAAGCACTCGTATACCCTTCGGTTGAGCCCACGCGGGACTTCTTTGAAGTTCTTCCAGGAATGCAGGGCGCGCTCGAAAGTCTGGCCAAAGGCCGCGGCCAAGATTTATACGCATTGCGCGACTATCAACCGCGTGACAGCTCTCGCCACGTGCACTGGAAAGCTTCCGCCCGTCTCGGTTCTCTGATGGTGCGCGAGTTCACCCGCGAAGATGATTGCCGCGTCATTCTTGTACTTGATCCGCACTCGTCCGCAGGCCTCACCGCAAAAGAAGCGGACGCGCGCTTCGAGTCCGCCGTCACCATGTGCGCCGCCCTCGCCTGGCACTTCTACGAGCGCAATGCCGTCTTGCAATTCCGTACGGCTGGTTTTGAAACTCCGCTCGTCGAAGCCGATGAAATCATTTTCGATATTCTGAAGCATCTCGCCACGGCAAAGCCCTTTCCGCCAGACCCGAAGCGCGCACTTCTCTCCGAGCTGGCCAGAGAGCCCGAGATTTTTCGCGTGATTGTCACCAGCGAATCGCGCGGCTCCATCCCGTCCAGCATTTGGAACCAGTCGTGGGTGATATTTCTGGAAGATCTGGCGCCCTAGACTGCCTTTCACCGCTCCCGACCAGTCTCCGACGTCAACTGTGCGAGAATACGGCGTGATCACGCTCACTGGCCGCGAGCTCATCTCATTTCGCAAGCAGTTGCTCACATGGTTCCGGCAGTTTCAACGCGATTTGCCGTGGCGGCGCACGAAAGATCCTTACCGCATCTGGATTTCGGAAATCATGTTGCAGCAAACGCGCGTCGCTGCCGTGATTCCTTACTACGAACGATTTCTGGCGCGATTCCCCGACGTGCGCGCGCTCGCAGAAGCGCCGCAGGAAGAAGTGCTGCGGCTGTGGTCGGGCCTCGGCTACTACAGCCGCGCGCGCAATCTGCAAAAGGCGGCGCAACAAATCGTGGCGCAGCATGGTGGAGAATTTCCGCAGAATGAAGACGCGGTTCTCGCGCTGTCCGGCATCGGCCCTTACACCGGCGCTGCGATTCTTAGCATTGCGTTTGGCGCAAAACACGCCGTTCTCGATGGCAACGTCGCGCGAGTGCTCGCGCGGCTCGGCGCGATTCGCGGCGATCTGCGGGAATCGCGTCGCTGGCAATCGCTGCAAAACACCGCGCAGGAATTGCTCGATCCGAAAGCACCTGGCGATTGGAACCAGGCCATGATGGAACTCGGCGCGATGATCTGCACGCCGCGCGCGCCGCAATGCTTGCTGTGCCCCGTGGCAAAATTCTGCCGCGCGCGCCAATCGGGCGACCCCGAATCTTTTCCTGAAAAACGTAAAAAACGCGAAGCCGTGCAAATCGTTCTCGCCGCAGCTGTGTTTTGTACTCCGCGCGGGCAAACACTTCTGTTGCCTCCGCCGCGGAAGAAAAACGAGAACAAACCTGCCGCCGACGACATCGCTACGCTCGTTTCGCGAATGTGGCATTTCCCGACGGTCGCGATTCGCAAGGATGCGATTGCCGAACTCCGGGATTTTCTCGCCGAAGTGATGCCCGCTGGAAACGGTGCGCTCCACTTTGAGCCGCTCGCTCGAGTCCGCCATGCGGTGACCTATCGCAACGTCACGGTTCTTCCCTTCCGGATCGCCATTGCAAAAATCCCGCGCATTCGCGGCGCAAAAAGCATTCTTCTGAAAGATTTCTCGACGCTACCCATCTCAAATCTCACCCGAAAAATCGCACGCGCCGCGCTTTGGGAATCACCGGCCGCAACCGCGAAGCCCTACACATTGAAGCTATAAACGTTATCGTTTCGCGTAGCCTCCACCGCGTCACCCGGACGAAGTGCTAGGATTGAAGGGTCCCCAATGGCCGCTTCCGCATCAATAACGAGTGTCCCCGCGCTCCCCGCCGAGCGTTTCTTTCGCACTTCTCTTTTTCTGCTTATGACGACGGCTGTCGCCACTCTCGTGAGCACGGGAAAACTCGATCTAATCACGATGATTGTCGCGCCTTCCGCCGTCCTCTATAAAGGAGTCCGCTGGTGGAGGCGCTGCCCCGCAGAAATTCCGCAGCGCATTGCGACCCGCCTGGTCGTTGCCTATTTGCTCCTTTTCCCTCTGGACGTTATTTTTCTTTCGCGCTCGTTTGTATCGGCTTCCTCCAATCCCGCGCTTTACGCCGCGCTTCTCGGCGCCATCCATTTTCTTCTGTTTGTAATGCTCATCCGTCTTTACAGCGCCAACACGGACCGCGATGCGCTTTTTCTAACGATGCTTTCTTTCGCGGCCATTCTGGCATCCGCCGTTCTCACCATTGACACGACTTTTCTTGGTCTTTTCTTCCTGTTTTTGTTGTTTGGCGTGGCCACTTTCGTCGGCCTCGAAATGCGCCGCGGATCCAAAGGCGCGATCGCGCCGGAAGTGGATGCGCAGCCGCAGCAAGAACGCCGCCTCGATCACGCACTGGTCCTCGCGGCGCTCAGCGTGGCTCTCGGCGCCATGATTATCGGCGGCGCGCTGTTTTTCTTTTTCCCTCGTTTCAGCGCTGGCTATCTGGGCCGCACCAGTTTGCAGCCCACGCTGATGTCCGGCTTCAGCGACGATGTGGAGCTGGGCCAAATCGGCGAGATCAAGAAAAATTCCACTGTCGTCATGCGCGTGCGCACCGGAAAACCGGTGGGATATCCCACGCTGCGCTGGCGCGGCATCGCGCTCTCCTCGTTTGACGGAAAGCGCTGGTCTTCTCCCGAGCACGACTCGGTCACTATTCCCGCCGGAATGAATGGCTGGATAAACCTGCTGGAGCGGCCGGCGGAGCCGGCGGATCCGACCGCAACCATTTTGCGCTATACCATTCTTTTGCAGCCTGTCGCGACCGACACGATGTTTGCGCCCGCGAACGCGGTCTCCATTCGCGGAAATCTTTCCGGGGAAGGATCCAGCACGGAGCTGGGCGCGCGGCGCAGTTATATCATTCGCGACGCGACCGGCTCTCTCTTTAATCCTTTCCATAATTTCAGCACGATACGGTACGAAGGGTTTTCTTTGCTGCCAGCGAGGAATGTGCCCCGGTTGCGTGCGGCTTCTACGGAATATTCCGAAGAGATCCGCAACACATACCTTCAGCTGCCTAAGCTCGATCCGCGAATTCCGGAATTAGCAAAGCAGATCACCGCGCGCGCGCAGACACCTTTCGACAAGACCATCACGTTGGAAAATTATTTGCGTTCTCACTACGCTTACAACCTGAACCTCACAGGAAAGCCCGGCGACGATCCGCTGGCGCATTTTCTCTTCGAGACCCGCTCGGGCCATTGCGAGTATTTCGCTTCCGCGATGGCTATCATGCTTCGCACGCTGGACATTCCCACGCGCGAAGTAAACGGCTTTTTGCCGGGCGAGTACAACGACCTCGGCGAGGACTACATTGTCCGCGCCAGCGACGCGCACAGCTGGGTGGAAGTTTATTTTCCCGGCACGGGCTGGATGACTTTCGATCCCACGCCGCCGGGAGCCGAAGATGCCGGCGGTTTCTTTTCGCGCCTCGGGCAATACATGGATTGGTTCGAGCTTTCCTGGAACGAGTGGGTCATCAACTACGATTTCATTCATCAAATTTTGCTGGCGCAGACCATGCAGCGCACTACGCGGTCGTGGACGGAGATTGCGCGATCCTGGTTCACGCACCAACAGGCAAAAGGGCGAAGATGGATGCGGTCCAGGAACGACTGGCTTCGCTTGCTGATTCCGTGCGTCATTGTGCTTTTTCTAATGGCGCTGCGGTTCGATCTGGTTGTGGCTTTTGTGCGGCGGTTGTGGCTGTCGTGGCAGCTTCGCTCGCCGGAGCTGGCGCGCTCGAATCCGCAGCTTGCTTCGCGGCTGTACGGAGAACTTTTGTACTTGCTCGCGCGGCGTGGCTTTGCGCGCCAGCCCACGCAGACGCCGTTTGAGTTTGCCGCGGCTGTTTCGCAGCCTCGACTCGCGCCTGCGGTGTACGAATTTACGCAGTGCTACACGCAAGCACGCTTTGGCGGCGCGCCTTGCGACACGATTCGGTTGCGCGCGCTGCTCGAGCAAATCCGCTCGTCCTTCGCTTCACGATGAGTCTCAGGTTTTAAGTAGCACAGTCACTCTTGGCTGTGCGCTGCTTCGCGAGAACTCAAAAACCGCACAGGCAGGAGTGCCTGTGCTACCCCGTTTGGTTTCCCTTCACTCGCCGCGTGTTACAATTGAAAATTGCGCAAAGGCGCTAATTTACTGCCTATGACTAAGGTCGGATTCGTCAGCCTGGGATGCCCGAAGAACCTCGTGGATAGCGAGGTGATGATGGGTATTCTTGCGCGCGAAGGGTATGAGCTTACTCCGCGCGCGGATGAGGCGGAGATTCTCGTCGTCAATACGTGCAGTTTTATTGAATCCGCGCAAAAAGAGTCCGTCGACGCGATTCTGGAGATGGCGGAGCACAAGAAATTTGGCGCGGCGCGCAAGCTTATCGTCGCGGGATGCCTTGTGGAGCGCTTTCGCGACCAGATTCTGGAGCAAGTTCCGGAAGTCGACGCCGTGGTGGGAACCGGCGAAGTGGAGCGGATTCTCGAAGCGGTCGACGGCGATTTACGCGTGTTGCCTGCTGCGCCGCCGGCGTTTCTCTATCACGACCTGACGCCGCGCATCATTACCACGCCGCGCCACGCCGCGTACATCAAGATTGCCGAAGGCTGCGATCATCCCTGCACGTTCTGCATTATTCCGCAATTGCGCGGAGCATTCCGCAGCCGGCGTTTTGAATCCGTCGTGCGTGAAGCGGAGAATCTTGCCGCTTCGGGCGCGCGCGAAATTACTCTGATCGGCCAGGACACGACTTCTTATGGCGAAGATCTCGGCCTTCGCGATGGCCTCGCGCAGCTCCTCGAGCGGCTTGCACAGGTTGAAGATTTGCAGTGGGTGCGCTTTCTTTACGCGTATCCGAATCGCGTGACGCAGAAATTGCTGGATACGCTCGCGGCGCATCCGCGCCTCGCCAAATACATGGACATGCCGCTGCAGCACGCGAGCCGCAATGTTCTGGCGCGCATGAAGCGCGGATCGCACGGCGACGCTTTCTTGAAACTTCTCGAACGCATCCGCACGACGATTCCCGGCGTTTCGCTGCGCACTTCTTTTATCGCCGGCTTTCCGGGCGAAACGGAAAAGGATTTCGAAGAACTCTGCGATTTTGTGCGCGCCGCCAATCTCGATTGGATGGGCGTTTTCGAGTATTCGGATGTGGACAACGCGAACAGCTACGGGCTCGACGCGAAAGTCGACCCGGAAACAATCACCGATCGCCGCAATCAGCTGATGGCCATCCAAAAGAAAATCTCGCGCGAGAAACTGCGCGCATGGAAGGGCCGCACGGCCACCGCGCTTGTCGAAGGCCCCTCGAAGGACAATCCGCTGGTGTGGGAAGCGCGGCTCGAAGGCATGGCGCCGGATATCGACGGCAAGCTCTATCTGACCGACATTGAATTGCCTACGGGCGAAACGGCCGAGACGGGCGATGTGGCGCGCGTCGAAATTATCAAAGCTGATGTGTATGACCTCATCGGACGCGTGGTGGAGATTCTGCCGCGTGCCGCTGGGTTTAAGAATGCCGGTACGGCGTATGTGCCGGCTCCTCACGTGCCTCCGGCGGAAAAACTGACCCGTATCTCCACGGGCGCTCCGCTTCGCGTCCTCGGCTGAGCTATACTCACTCCTCAGGAATTGTGCTCTGCTATCACTGCGACCTCTGTGTCTTAAGAGTGGATTTCAACACAGAGTGCGCAGAGTTCACGGAGAAGAAAAATACCGGCTTGGTGATTTGGCGAGAGGCGAGTCACTAGCCGTCGGGAGTCTTTCCGATGAAACATCGCTGCCCGATTTGCAAAACGCCGACCGATTCCGAAACCAACGCGGACTTCCCTTTTTGCAGCGAGCGCTGCCGCGATCGCGATCTCGGCAACTGGGCCACGGAGAAGTACGTCGTGTCCGAACCGGTTTTTGATATGAGCGAACTCGAAACAGAAAAGAATCCCGAAGAACAAAAACCCGTGGACGAAGACGAGGATTTTAAGGGGTTCCGCAAGCCCGATGACACCATCCACTGAAATTCCTGGCGGCGACGACGGCTCCGCAAAAGAAGCCGCGGCTGGCGATGGCGATCGCAACCGTGCTCGGTGTTGGCTATCTGCCGAAGGCCCCGGGCACATTCGGATCGCTCGTGGGAGTCGCAACGGCTGTGCTATCGGCAGTATTTTTTCTGCACCCCGCGTCGCCCCGGGGGCTCATCTCTCTGCATCCTCTTACGGATGCGGTGTTCACCGACGACCACTTTCTGGTTCCAGGCAGCGACATTCACAATTCCACGCTTGCCCTGCCGCTGCTGTGCGCGCTCGGCCTTTTGGTGATTCTCGGTGCGATTGGCGTGTGGAGTTCCTACCGGGCCGCCGAATTCTCAGGCATCAAAGACCCGCAATTTGTGGTGATCGACGAAGTCGCGGGGCAGCACCTCACTTTATTGCTGCCCTTGATTCCCATTGCGCTGCCGCATCTGACGGAGCACATGGATTTTTCCACCTACGCTATCTTCTTTACGCTGAGCCTCGTGAACTGGAAATACCTATTGCTGGGATTCCTACTATTTCGCTTGTTCGATATTTGGAAGCCCTTCCCAGTGCGCCAACTCGAAAAACTTCCCCACGGTTGGGGCATCATGGCGGATGACTGGATGGCGGGCATCTACGCTGCTATCCTGTTGCGAGTGGCGTTACACTTTGGGTTGCTCGGCTGGTTATGAAATTCGGCTTCGGGTCGTCGGCAGAAAAAAACGGCATTCCCCGCATTGATAGAGTTGCGCCTGCGGCTGCCATTCCCGGCGGCGAGATCGTCATTCACGGCAGCGGATTCGCGTCGCGGGCTCACCCGCGGCCGGTGGTGCGATTTGGCGAAGTGGAAGCGGGGCTGGCGCTGGCCAGCGAGAACCGGCTGATTGCGCGAGTTCCCGATGGCGCGACCATCAGCATGGTCCGGGTTTTCAGCGCTGCGAACGAAAGCCAGCCGCATCCTGTTTCCATCGGCGTGCAAATTGCCGATAATTTGCATCCCATCGCAAATCCGGCCGTCGATGCGTACGGCAATACCTATGTCACTTTTTCGGGCAATCGCGGGCAGCGCGTTCCCGTTTCGCTCTACAAAATTACGGCGAACTACAGCGTAAAACCTTTCGTCACTTCGCTGGTGAATCCCAGCGGCCTGGCCGTGGACCGCGCGGGAAATCTTTTCGTTTCCTGCCGCAACGACGGCACGATTCACCGGATTACGCCCGAGGGCCGCGCCGAACAGTGGATCGAGGGCATGGGCGTCGCCACGGGCATCGCGTTCGACCGTGCCGAAAATCTCTACGTGGGCGACCGTAGCGGAACTATTTTCAAAATTAGTCCAAGCCGCGAAGTTTTTGTTTTTGCAACCATCGAGCCGTCGCTCTCCGCGTATCATCTCGCGTTTCATCCGAACGGCGATCTGTATGTCACAGGGCCGACGACCTCCAGCTATGACCGCGTCTATCGCATCACGCAGGGCGGCGAAGTCACTACGTTTTTCCGCGGACTTGGGCGTCCGCAGGGGCTGGCGTTTGACCGCGATAGCAATCTCTACGTCGCCGCTTCGTATGGCGGACGGCGCGGCATCATTCGCATCACGCCGCAAGCGCATGCCGATGTCGTACTCAGCGGCTCCGGCCTCGTAGGCATGGCGCTGCAACCGTCGGGCCGCGCGATCCTCGCCACCACCGGCGCGCTCTTTACGCTCGACTGGGATATCCGCGGCCTGCCACTGCTCGGATAACACGGGCCAATGGAGCACAAACTCTCCACCCTCGAATTCGCGTTTCGCCAGAGGCCACACGTCAAGATGCCAGGTGGATCGTACGAGTCCGAACGGAACTTTCTTGACTTCATCGTCGATGGGCAATCACTTTCGGAACGGACGCGCTATGATCTCGTGAGCGTTCTTTGTAAAGAGTGGGTTCCAGAGGAACGCGAGGGGTCAGTTCGACGCTTGCTTGGGGAGGAGGCAGCGGACTTTCCCGACGACCGCCGATCCATTCTTGTTTGCCCGGAGCGTGGCGACATAGGTTGTGGCGCCGTGTCAGCTGTCGTGGATTTTTCCCGGACGAGACCGCTCGATGGCGGGACTTTGGACATCAAAACAATTACGAGCCGGAGATCCACGGCGAACATCTCAAAGACATTCGGGCCGTTTGAGTTTGACTTGAGCGACTATAAGAAAAAGTTGATTCGGGCGCTTGACAATACGATGAAAGCAGAAATCATTGCAGTGGGTTCGGAGCTGCTCACGCCGGACCGGCTTGATACCAATTCGCTCTTCCTGACGGAGGAGCTGAATAAGATTGGCATCGAAGTCGTGAGGAAGACGGTCGTGGGCGACAACCGCGATTTGCTGAGCGAGGCGTTTCGCGACGCGTTGAATCGCGTGGAGCTTGTTATTGCATCGGGCGGACTTGGCCCTACCGAAGATGATCTTACGCGCGAGACAGTCGCGGAACTGCTCCATCGGAAACTGCGGCGCAACGATGAAATTCTCCGTTACATCGAGGGTCGCTTCCGCGCCTTGAACCGCGAAATGCCCGAGGTCAATGTGCGCCAGGCGATGGTGCCCGAGGGCGCGGAAATCCTGGAGAATCCGCGCGGCACTGCGCCCGGTTTGTGGCTGGAAGATGGCGGGCACTTCATCGTGCTGCTCCCGGGCCCGCCGCGCGAGTTGAAGCCATTGTTCCGCGAACAGGTTTTGCCGCGGCTGGAGCGCCGGGCTTCCAGCGTGCGCCTGTTTCATCGCGAGATTCGCGTCACCGGGTCTGGGAGAATCGCACGTCGAGCAGCGAATTGCTGGCATTTACAAACGTTTCCCCGAGGTGGCCACCACGATACTCGCCGCGCCTGGCGAGACTCAAGTCCATCTGCGCATCTGGACGGAGGACGCGGAGCACGCCAAAAAAGTCCTCGACGAAATCGTAAGCGGCTTCGAAATTGCCCTGACGGACCGCATCTTTAGCCAAGATGGATCTCCGCTCGAGGAAGTGATCGCGGCGGAATTGACGATGCACAACGCCACGATTTCGGCGGCGGAAAGCTGCACGGGAGGTTTGCTGGCCCAGCGCCTAACGAGCATCGCGGGCAGCTCTTCGTATTTTCTAGGCGGAGTGGTTTGCTACAGCAACGAGTTGAAGACGGCGTGGGCAGGAGTGCCTGCGGAACTCATTCAGGCCAAGGGTGCGGTCAGCGCAGAAGTCGCCGTGGCGCTCGCCGACGGTATTCGGCGGCGCGTTGGAAGTACATTTGGTCTTGGCGTCACGGGCATCGCAGGCCCTGGCGGTGGAACCGAAGAAAAACCCGTTGGAACGGTGCACATCGCGCTATCGCATGCCGGAGGTGTCAAAGAGCGGGGCGTGCGCTTCCCCGGCGATCGCGAATCGATTCGCTGGCAGGCGAGCCAAGCCGCACTCGATATGGTTCGCATACACTTTCTCTATAACGGCAAGCAGCCCCTGAAGCGAGCCTGAGCGTGCGCCTCTTCGTCGCGCTGGAGATTCCCGACACGGTGCGAGACAATCTGGCGGCGACAGATTAAAGAGCTGCGCGATTTGTCCACAAAAGTGGCGGACAAACGGCCGCGCTGGGTACGCCCGGAGAATCTTCACGTGACTCTTAAATTCATCGGCGAAGTATCTCCGACCAAGCTCGAAGGTATTCGTGGCGCGCTTTCAGCGATACGTTCGGATGCGCCAGTCGATCTCAAGTTCCGTGGACTCGGCTTTTTTCCCAATGAACAACATCCGCGTGTTTTGTGGGCCGGATTGGAAGCTTCGGCAAACTTGCCATCGCTCGCGGGAGATATCGATGGCGCTCTCGAAGCACAAGGCATCGCGCGCGAACGCCGCGCTTTCACACCGCACTTAACACTGGCGAGGATCGAACCACCCGGCCTGCACGAAAAACTCCGCGTGGCGATTCAGGAGAACAGAGCACAGGAATTCGGCTCATTCCAAACGCGCGAATTTCACCTCATCGAAAGCAAACTGAAACCATCTGGCGCCGAGTACACTACCCTCGCATCTTTTCCCTTCACGTTGGAGGCCTAGCGCCAGATGGGCGAGCTGAACGCAACACTCCTCTCAATTCCTGCGGCTGCATACCTTCTCGGATCGATTCCGTTCGGCCTGTTGGTGGGCAAGCTTTTTGGCGCGAGCGGATGTGCGCACAGCGGGAAGCGGCAATATCGGCGCAACGAATGTGGCGCGAGTCGCTGGGCCGTTCGCCGGAGTCGTCACACTACTCCTCGACGCTGCGAAAGGCGCCCTTGCCGTGATTCTGGCCGCGCGACTTTCGGACCAGAGCGCGACGTGGATGATAATTGCCGGCCTGTGCGCTCTCGTCGGGCATTGCTTTCCGATTTGGCTGGGATTTCATGGAGGCAAGGGAGTCGCCACGGCAGCGGGCGTTTTTCTGGTGTTGTGCCCGCCCGCGTTTCTCGGATCCGCAATACTATTCGTGCTGGTCGTTGTGTACTGGCGCTATGTTTCGTTGGGATCGATGTCAGCCGCGGCGGCCATGCCCTTGCTGATTTATTTTTTCTGGGCACCGCATCACGCTCCACCTTATGCCGTCACGTTCGGCTCTCTCGCCGCCGCGCTGCTGATTGTGTATAAACACGACGCCAATATCCAACGACTCGTCCAGGGCGACGAGCCGAAATTTTCCTTCCGTAAGAAGCCGAGCGAAGAGGATGCACCGTGAAACGCATTACCATCCTTGGCGGCGGGAGCTGGGGCACAGCGCTTGCGATCGTGCTCTCTCGCACGCACAAGGCGCACGAGATTTCCTTGTGGGCGCGTGATGCTGCACTAGCGGAATCCATCCGGCGCGATCGCGAGAACAAAACCTATCTGCCAGGCCACAAACTGCTGGAGACCGTCCAGATCACGCATGACCCGGCGGTCTCGCTCGCAAACGCTGAGATGGTGATCGGCGCGATCCCTGCAACGCACGCTCGTAGCGTTTACCGACGGGTTCTGCCGCATCTGGCACGTGGCACGCCGATTGTGAGCGCCACGAAAGGGCTTGAGCCGGCAACCCATGCGCGCATGAGCGAGGTCATCTCCCAAGTTGTGTCGCCGGAATTTCCTGTGCGCATGGCGGTTCTTTCAGGACCATCCTTCGCCGCTGAAGCAGCTGCCGGTCAGCCGACTGCCGTAGTTCTCTCGTCGGCGGACATCGCGCTAGCAGATGACCTCCAGGAAGAACTCGCCGCACCGAACTTTCGTTTGTACACCAACGACGACGTGCTCGGCGTCGAGGTTGCTGGCGCCATGAAGAACGTCATAGCCATTGCGGCCGGTGTCTGCCAAGGCCTAGGTCTCGGCTCCAACCCGTTGGCGGCTCTGATCACGCGCGGCCTCGCGGAAATGGCGCGTTTGGTGCTGGCCCTCGGCGGGCGACGGGAGACGCTCAGCGGCCTCGCCGGTCTCGGCGACCTCGTTCTGACCTGCACAGGCTCTCTAAGCCGCAACCGGCACGTCGGCATCGAACTGGGCCAAGGCCGTTCGTTGGCAGAGATTCTGGAAGGCATGAAAATGATCGCCGAGGGTATCGGAACCGCCGGCGCCCTCTTAGCGCTCGCCCGCGAGGCAACGATCGAGCTCCCCATCACAGAGCAAGTTGACGCCATCTTGCACCACGGGAGGCCGCCCCTGGAGGCCATCCGAAACATCATGGAGAGGCCTCTAAAACGCGAATAAGTTAACCTGGGCAGGTGCCGTAAGGTCCATTTAGGGTGTGCCGGTCTCGCGAACTGCCACTAGTACCAAGGTTCCAGTTGCAGATGCGCGACGCGGGCGCATTCGCGGGCCCCGCTGCCTCCCCTATTCCCCTAAAATTGAGAGTTGAGATGCCAGAACCCGGCCAATCCATGTGGCAACGCTTGCGCAAGGGACGGGTGCGCATTTTGTGGCTCGTGCTGGGCGCGCTTCTGCTCGTCAGCGCGCTACCGATTGGGCTTTATCACCGCCAGGTGCTCCAGCTCAGCCAGGACAAATTGGGCGACAACGAACGCGTTCAGCAATCCGATATGACCCGGTCGCTCGCCCAGGAAATACAAACGTTTGAGTTCAACCAGACACAACAGCTCTTCAGCGAACGCCAGATTCTGACCTTGACGGGCCTGATCGACAATGTCGAAGACCCTGCCGCAGAGCCCAAAGTCACTCACCTACTCGAAGATTTTGTCGAAAGCAATCACGACACGTTTCTTTATCTGACCGCGGTCGACAAAAACGGCAAAGGCACCAGCGCTTCCCAGGGTAATTTCCGCGCCGAACAGGACCCGTTCGTATCCAAGGCTCTGCTGCGCGCCTTTCAGAACTGCATGCAGTCCGACGAGTTGCACATCGTCAAGTTTCGCAGCGAACCTCTCGCTCTCGCGCCGAACAATCAACCAGCTTTCGTACTGGCCGTGCCACTCAAGGATTTGACGGGCAATTTCACCGGAATGCTGGCGGCGGTTGTCTCGCTTGAACCGATTTCGCACCGCTTGCGGGACGCCAGCGTACGCGGCCGCAAGGTCTACGTCGTGGACCACTCGGGACGCATCGTCGCGCATCCCGATACGAAGAATTTTGTGCCTGGTGCGGAAGCCAGCGGAAAAATCGTCGACCAGATTCGGGCTCTGCCTCGGGACCTGCGCAATACGGAAACGATTCGCTTCACCGATAAGGGGAACAAACATCCAGTCGAGATGATCGGAACGTACAGCACTTTCCCCGAAGTGAATTGGGCGGTGGTTGCCGAGCGCAGCCTGGACGACGCGCGTGCCGATGCCGGCGTCAACGAACTGAATAAACAGGCCCTGGCCTTCGTAGTCGTGGTGGTCCTTGTCGCGATTCTCTTCGGTTACTTTTTTGCGGTCGGCATCAGCGGACCGATTCGCGGCCTCGCGGCTTCCACGCGCGCCATCAGCCGCGGCGAATTTCACCAGCGCTCGCCAGTACGCGGTGCTTCGGAAATCAGCGAGCTGGCTGAAAACTTCAACAAAATGGCCAGCGATATCGAAGAGTACATCGAAAAGCTGAAGGAAGCCGCGGAAGAAAACCGTGAGCTTTTTATCGGCTCGATTCGCATGCTTGCCGCGGCCATCGACGAAAAGGATCCGTACACGCGCGGTCACTCCGGCCGCGTGGCGAAGTACTCAGGGCTAATTGGGCGCGAACTCGGCCTTTCGGCCGAGGAGTTGGACAAGCTGCGCGTCGCCGCTTTGCTGCACGACGTCGGAAAAATCGGCGTGGAAGACCGCGTCCTGAAAAAGCCCGGCGCGTTAACCCCGGAAGAATTCGACTTAATGAAGCAGCACACCGTGAAAGGCGCGAACATCATGCGCCCGGTTTCACAGCTGAAAGAGATGTTGCCCGGCATCGAACTGCACCACGAACATATCGATGGCCGTGGCTATCCGTATGGCTTGCAGGGCCAGCAAATTCCGCTGATGGCGCGCATCATCGGCGTGGCGGACACGCTTGACGCCATGACCACCAATCGCCCCTATCAGTCTGCAATGGACATCGAGTTCGCCTTGAACCGTATTAAGTCGCTCACGGGCTCGAAGTTTGACGCCGTCGTCGTCAACGCCCTCGAATCCGCCATCAATGCCGGAAAGCTCCGCCTCAGCGCTGTTGAAGTGACCGTTTAATCCTGCTTGAATTCTAGTAACCTGCACTTATTTCCCGTTCAGGTGCGCGTGGGGCTCACTTCAAGCGCTTCTGTTACAATTTTAGTTGCGCTGCCTGCAAAGCGCTCTACCGCATGATTTCTCTCTTTGGAAAACCGGAGAAGACCGAGCCATCGCTGCTGGAACGGCTGAAAGCCTCAGTCAGTAAGACGAAGGCGGCGCTGTCTGAGTCCGTCGAAAACATTTTTCTCGGCGAGCGTAAGATTGACCCTGCGCTGCTGAAAAAGCTGGAAACCGCGCTGCTCTCTGCCGACCTTGGCGTGAAACCGACGCGTGAAATTCTGGATGCTGTGCGCGAAAAACTGGATCGCAATGCGCTCTCCGACGCCAGCCAGCTCAAGCGCGAGATCAAATCTCATATCGTTCGCATCCTGACGATGAACGACGGCAACGCAGTGAGTCCCACTGCCGCGGCATCGGCGAAAAATCCAGCGAACTCAACTAACGGCTCCGGCCCGCGCGTGATCTTTATCGTTGGCGTGAACGGCGCCGGAAAAACCACCAGCATCGGCAAGCTCGCCAATCGCCTGCGCCAGGAAGGCCTTAGCGTTGTCTTGTGCGCCGCCGACACCTTTCGCGCCGCTGCCGTCGAGCAGCTTGAAATCTGGGCGAAGCGCAACGGCATCGACGTGATCAAACAAAAATCCGGCGCTGATCCGGCCGCTGTAGTTTACGATGCCATGACTGCGGCAAAAGCCCGCGGCGCGGATGTGGTGATCGTAGACACCGCGGGCCGCCTGCACACCAAATCGAATCTCATGGCCGAACTGGAAAAAATGAAGCGCACTGCGGCGAAAGTCATTCCCGGCGCGCCGCACGACGTGCTACTGGTGCTTGACGCCACCACTGGGCAGAACGGCCTCGCTCAGGCGCGCGAGTTCACGTCCACCGTGGCTGTCACGGGCATCATTCTCACTAAGCTCGATGGCACTGCAAAAGGCGGCATCGTGGTTGCCATCGCGCGCGAACTCGGATTGCCCATCCGCTTCGTTGGCACCGGCGAGCAGATCAACGACATGGTTCCCTTCGACGCGGAAACCTACGCCAACTCTCTTTTCGACTAACTCTCTTAATCAAACGATGGACGCACACGCCACTCGCTTCATGGAACACGCGCTGGAACTGGCTCGCAAAGGCATTGGCCTCGCCAGTCCCAATCCCTTGGTCGGCTGCATCCTCGTTCGCGAAGGCCAAATTGTCGGCGAAGGTTTTCACCAATACGCAAAACTTGATCACGCAGAAGTCGTTGCGCTGAAATCCGCCGGCGAAAAAGCACGCGGTTCGACGATGTACGTCACGCTGGAGCCGTGCAATCACGCGGGACGCACTGGCCCTTGCACGGAAGCCATCATCGCTGCGGGAGTTCGCCGGGTCGTCGCAGCGATGGACGATCCCAATCCGGTCGACTCTGTTGTTGGCTTCGATCGGCTACGCAATGCCGGAATTGAAGTCTTCACTGGAGTGGGAGAAGAAGAAGCTCGCAACTTAAACGAGGCCTTCGCTTTCTGGATTCGCACAAAAAAACCGTTTGTCACGCTCAAGTCCGCGCTGACACTCGATGGCCAGCTCGCTCTTCCTCCGGAGCGAAGTAAGTACCGAAAGAGACTCAGTAAAAAGAAAGCGACAAACTGGATCAGTTCAGAAGAATCGCGCGCCGAAGTTCACCGCATGCGCCACGCCGCTGACGCCGTGCTTACTGGGATCGGCACAGTCAAGATCGACGACCCGCTCCTAACGGATCGCAGCGGTCTTCCGCGCCGCAAGCCGCTGTTGCGAGTCATCCTCGATTGGGGATTGTCGGTCTCGCCGCACTCGCGCCTTGTGCAGTCCGCGAAGAACGATGTTCTGGTTTTTACGCAGCAGCATGCGAATACGCGGAGAATTCGAGCTCTCGAAAAAACCGGCGTCGAAGTCGTCCGCGCTGCTTCGCGCAATGGACAAATACGACTGGAAGCGGTCCTCGCCGAACTTGGCCGCCGCGAAATACTAAGTGTCCTCCTCGAGGCTGGTCCAACACTAAATGGCGCAGCTCTCCTCGCGGGAATCGTTCACAAGCTTTTTCTTTTTTATGCGCCTAAGATTTCAGGCGAAGCACGGGTGCCCTTTGCCGTAGCGCCAAATCTCGAGTTTCCGCCACTACAAAAAGTTCGCACCCAGTCGTTCGGTCCCGACATCGCCGTCGAAGCCTACTTGCAGGATGTCTACCGTTAAGTTTGGAGGGCAGCAGCTCTGCTGCCGCTTTTCCTCTGTCGATGCGGCGCGGCCCCAAAAGCGGGAGCAGAGCTCCCGCACTCCAGAGGGCTGCGTCAGCCGCTGATGCGCAGTACCGCCGCTCCTTCAATCGCATCATTCTTCAATGCATTCAACGCGCGGTTAGCTTCGCTGAGCGGATAAATCTGCGTGCGCATGCGAACAGGAATTTCTGCCGCGACTCGCAGAAAATCTTCGCCATCCTTGCGCGTGTTGTTTGCAACGCTGCGAATCATCCGCTCCTGATAGAGCAACTCGTAACTAAACGACGGAATCGGGCTCATGTGGATTCCGCCGAGCACCAGCACGCCGCCTTTGCGCAATGCCGCAAGCGCCGCGGGCACAATCTCTCCCGCCGGCGCAAAAACAATCGCGGCATCCAGCTTTTCTGGCGGCGCATCGAGTGTACCGCCTGCCCACGCCGCGCCCAATTCCAGCGCCAACTTTTGATGACGTGCATCCCGCGTCGACGCGTACACGGTCACGTTCCAGTGCCGCGCCACCTGAATCGCGATATGCGCCGCCGCGCCAAAGCCATAAAATCCCAGCCGCCCACCCCGCTTGATCCCCGAAAGCCGCAAGCAGCGGAATCCAATGATCCCCGCACAGAGCAATGGCGCGGCTTGTTCATCGGAAAACCCATCGGGAATCGCGTAGATGAAACCCTCCGGCGCGACGATGTATTCCGCGTAGCCGCCGTCGACGCTGTACCCCGTGAACGTCGGGTTGTCGCAAAGATTTTCCTCGCCCATGCGGCAGTACAGGCAGGTGCCATCCGTGTGGTGCAACCATGCGACTCCCACGCGATCGCCGTTCGCGAAGCGGTGTGCGCCTTCTCCCTGTTTCTCGACAATGCCCACAACCTGATGGCCCGGAATGACCGGCGATTTCTGCGGGGTCAATTCGCCTTCAATCACATGCAAGTCCGTGCGGCACACACCGCAGGCATGGACGCGCACCAGAACTTCGCCATTGCCGGGATTTGGCGCAAGCACGTCCGTGAACTGAAGTGGATTCGTTTCGATCCTTGCGGGTGTCCTCAATAAACATGCTTTCATTGGCGCCTCATATTTTCGCTTTGCATTTCTAGTTCAGGCCGATCGGCACTCGCTGATCTTAATTCTTAAACTGCCACATTGAACTCTCCACGCAACGCGAATCAAATGCTGCCAACTCGCCCGCCGCCGGTTCCACAATAGATACGATTTCTTCGTGTAGAATAATCCAGCTATTCGACAAGCCGGCCCGCTTTCTTCGATATAGCCATGCGCATTCTAACTGCTCTCTTTTGTGCTGCCATCTTTTTTGCACCGGCGTCCCCCTCCCAGGACGTGCATCATCATGATTTGAGCGCGGAAGAAGTAGGCTCGGTTCATTTTTCGACGTCGTGTTCCAAAACCATCAGCGAATCTTTCAACCGGGCGGTTGCGCTGCTTCACTCTTTCCAATACGAGCAGTCTCGCCAGGCCTTTTCGCAAGTCTTCCTGCAAGACTCCACATGCGCGATGGCGCAGTGGGGCATAGCAATGTCTCACTATCACGGGCTCTGGGGAAACGGTGATACGGCTGCCGGCCGCGCCGCTCTCGAAAAAGCCAAGGACACAGCCGCCGGCAATCCTTCAACGACTCCCCGCGAAACTGTCTACATCGAGGCGCTGGCGGAAATTTACGTCAAGGACGGCAAGAGTCCGGCCGCGCACGGCCAAAAATTTGAACAAAAAATGGGAGCGTTACAAGCTGCCTACCCTGATGATGATGAAGCCGCGATCTTCCATGCTCTGGCTCTCTACATTACGGCTTCCAATACGGACAAGACGTACGCCAAACAGCGAAAATGCGGAGAGATTCTCGAGCCCCTTTTCAAATTGCATCCTCATCATCCCGGCATCGCGCACTACATCATCCACTGTTACGACAATCCTGTCCTCGCGAAAAAAGGCCTCGCTGCAGCGCGTATGTATGCGGAAATTGCGCCGGCCTCGGCTCACGCCCAACACATGCCGTCGCATCTCTTTACGCGCGTCGGCTCGTGGGACGAAGCAATCCGCTCCAATGTGAAATCCGCGCAAATGGCTGCCGATGCGGAAGCCAACTCGAAAGACGGCGAGGCCCGCGAGCAGCGGCTTCACGCCATGGACTATCTTGTCTACGCCTACCAGCAGAGTGGTCGCGTGAAACAAGCCGAAGCTGTGCTGGCCGAGATGAATTCATTTCCTCCACTTCCGGGGACTTCTTTTATCGCTGGTTACGCGAACGCCGCGATCCCTGCGCGCTGCGCCATCGAACTCCGGGATTGGAAGCGGGCTGCCAGCCTGCAAGTCCAAGCCACGGGTGCGCCCATGGTACGGGCCATTACGTGGAACGCGATTGGCGTTGGCAGCGCCCGGGCTGGTGATCTCGTGCGCGCGGCAGAAGCGGAGCACGCTCTCGCGTCGTTGGCCGAGTTGGCGTCAAGTCAGAATGACACTTACACTTCGAATCAAGTGGAAGTGCAGCGCCGGGAAGTGGCCGCATGGATTGCGGAAAAGAGCGGCAAGAGCGCCGATGCCACTGCCACGATGCGATTGGCTGCGGAACTCGAAGAGAGCATGGACAAGAGTGGCGTGACGCCCGGAGTTGTGACTCCAGCGCGCGAGATGCTCGCTGAATTGTTTGCTTTGGAAAAGCAGCCTGCCGCCGCCCTCGCGGAATACGAAGCAGTCCTGAAGACAGCGCCCAATCGATTCAACGCTTTATACGGCGCCGCAAGCGCGGCGGACGCCGCCGGAAATTCTGCCAGCGCGAATCTCTACTACAAAAAACTGAGCGAAATCGCCGTCGGAGACGAGCGGCCGGAACTGGTAACAGCTCGAAAGAGAATCAGCAGTTCGGCGGCGCAGAATTCCGTCACGCGTCCTTAAAGTTTTGCAGTCTGCCCGTTCGTGAAATTCATCAAGCTCGTTCACGACTATTTGAAAGGTCGGCATATCGGAGAAAGCTTCGGCGATTCTTGCTAAGCTAGCGATGCAATTATCTGAAACCGCGGGTTCACTAGAAAAATGTTTACAGGGATCATCGAACATGTTGGCACCATCGAAGCGCTGGATCTGAAGCCTGGCGGCGGGCGCGTCACGATTCACGCCCCCGGCCTTGCGCCAGCTCTCGCCATCTCCAAGAGCATCGCCGTGAACGGTTGTTGCCTTACAGTCGTCGCTCTCGACAAAAAACAGTTCTCCGCCGATTTATCCGGCGAAACTATTCAGAAAACTTCGTTCGGTGCGAAAAACGGCGGGCTGAAAAAAGGTTCGCGGGTTAATCTGGAGCAGCCTCTCACCGCCGGCGCGGAATTCGGCGGCCACTTTGTCCAGGGACACGTCGACGGTACGGGCTGCGTGACAGGTCTTGACCCGGAAGGCCCCGGAAGCAGCAGTTGGCTTTTCAGCGTGGAAATGCCCGAAGATTTTGCGCGCTACGTTGTTTCCAAGGGCTCGATTACGATCGACGGCATCAGCCTCACCGTCGCCCGCTGGCATAATTTCGTGACGCCGCTCAAACAATTGCGAACGGTGGAAGTCGCCGTAATTCCTTACACCTACGAGCACACCAATCTTCGCGACCGCAAACCCGGCGACGCAGTCAATCTAGAAGCAGATGTTCTTGGAAAATACGTGGAACGCTATCTAGATGCCCGCGATAAAACACAAGCTGCGCCCACTTCAAAACTCAACCTCGAAAAACTAATCGCCGAAGGCTTCTAAGCAGAACACCGCACTGTCGCAAGCTCGACCGACCCTTCGTCTTCCAGCGCGCTCAACTTACGGCTTCCCGTGCCTTAGCACGCGCACCTCGCCAATAAAGCGCCAGCCCAATCACAATCGTCGTCACAGTCCCGGCCACCAATTTCATTTCAAACCCAAACTTGTTCGTCGAATCGCCTGGTGGAACCAGCGAAACGAAAATACCGATCAGGACAATCAAGAAACCCGTACCAGAAACGGCCCACACGCCTGCCTTGCCGCCCGGAATCAAAATCGCCTCTGAATTGTCTGCACGATCCTTCCGCGAAAAGAGCCTGATCGCCGCCGCGAACATGTATAGAAACGGGATAAAATAAAGAATATTCGTGGCGCTCACAAGGAAGTCATACGCGCCTCGCGTCGATTCGTTGATCTGGCTGACCAAAAGAATCGCGCACGAAAGCACAGCCTGCACCAGAATCGCAACGTACGGCGTCTTCCATCGCGGATGAATTTTTCCAAACGCCTGCGGCAGGTAACGATCAATTCCGACCACAAACGGCACGCGCGCAATTCCTGCAACAGTACTTCCGACCCCGCCGGCATTTCCCAGTGTCACGACGATTGCCGCAACTATTCCCAGAAATCCAATTCGCAGTGCGATGGATCCCACGGTGATCGCATGGAACACACCGCTGGTGTTTGAAACGTCTGCTGCAGGCACGAGCACCAAGACAGCCACCGTCGCCAGGATATACATCGCAGCAATCAGCCCGGCCGCAGCATAGAGGGCGCGTGGCAACGTCCGGCGTGGGTTGCGCACTTCCTGGCTCATGGCGGATACGAGCTCAAGCCCGCTGAACGCAAACGCGATCTGCGACCAGAAATTCACCGTGTCCCAGTTCCACGTCGGCAAAATGTTGTGCCACGTAAAATGTGTCACCGCCCCATGCTTCATCGCGATGATCGCAGCGACGCCCACCACCGCCATCAGCGGCAAGTACGTCGACACTCCGCCGACGTTCTGCAGCCACTTACCAATATTTAAGCCGATGATATTCAACCCGACGGCCACGATCAGGTAGCCCACAGACAGCAGAAGCAAGAACGTGCGGTCGTGCTCGAGCGCTGAACCTCGCTCACCCATGATGTACGCGCTCATTGCCGCGCTGGCCAGCAACAATCCCGGAAAATAAAAAACAGTGTAGGCCCAGTAATTCCATCCCGCGATGAAGCCGTGAAAATCGCCGAATGCTTCTTTCGTCCAAACATACAAACCGCCCTCTTCCGGGAAACGCGACGAGAGTTCGTTGATCACCATTGCGGACGGAACAAAGAAAAAAACCGCTGCGATCACCCACAGACTGATCGAGGATGTTCCGTTATGCGCAGCGGCGGCAACCCACCGCGGCCCGAGAACCGTTGCGATATTGAAAAGCAATACGTCCCAAAAGCCCATGGCCCTGGGCAATTGCTTGATGGGATCGGGAGTGCCGCCGCCTGCGGCCTGGCTCACAGAGTCACGTCCAGCGCGGGAATCAACGCATCCTGCATGCGGAAATTGTGGAGGAATGGATCTTTCGAATTTTCAAAATCGTCCCACGGGCCGAAGAACGCAACGCGGCCGTCCTGCAGAAAGACGACCGTATCGGCAAGTTTTTTCGCCAGGTGCGTATCGTGCGTGACGACAATCGACGTGCGGTGAAACGCGTCCTTCAGCCGCAGAATCAGGTCGCCCATGTGCCCTGCCATGATCGGGTCGACCATGGTCGTCGGCTCGTCAAATAATATCGCCTCGGGATTTTGCGCGAAGGCACGCGCCATGGCTACCGCCCGCTTCATCCCCGTCGATAATTCGCTCGGGAGTTTATCGAGGGCCTCTTCGACTTCCAGCATCTTCGCTAATTTAACAACGTACGCATCGATGTCTTCGTATTCCAGCCCGGGCTGCTTTTCCAGTGGAAAAGCGATGTTCTCCGCAACCGTCAGCGAATCGAACAACGCGCCCGACTGAAACACCATCGTCACTTTTCGCCGTACTTCTTCGAATTGCTGTTCAGTGAAATCGGTGACGTCGACGCCGTCCACGAAGATGCGCCCGGAATCCGCCTTCATGAATCCCATGATGTGCTTCAGCGAAACAGACTTCCCGACGCCGCTGCGTCCCATGATCACGCACGTCTCGGCGCGTTTCACGCTGAAGCTGACGTCTTTCAGCACGGCGTTGTCGTCGAAAGACTTGCATACATCGCGAAACTCGAAAAAGTTTTCCGCGCGCGGCTCACCACTGTTGCTGGCGCCACTGGAGCCCGCCAGTCCGGACGGTAAGCGCAATCCACCCGCGTCCATCGCCGCTACACCGCGATTGATGTCGTTTTTGTCTGTCATTCTTCGCTTTCGTTATTCCAGGTTTGCGGAAACCATGCGCCGTCGTTCGAGGCGTCGACTAGCTTTGTTCCGCCTCTACGATCCGCCGCGCCTCTTCGTAGTCCGCCGCCGTATTCATGTTCCAGAAAAGCCGCCCTGCGCTATCAAATCGTTTCCAGTCCCGCGCGTCAAGAACTTCCGCGCGTAAGAGTGCGATTCCCTCTGTCACTTTGCGGACTCCGCGGTCCAAGGCAGACTCCAGTTCACCAACCGCATCCGTTCGCCAGCATGCGCAAAGCGGCTCAAGTCCATAGCCGGACTTTGGCACGACAACTTGAGCGGAACTTTCGATCGCGCGTCCGACAAGTACGTTAGCCACTCCCCCGTGAGAAACGGCATGTCACAGCTCACAATTAGATTCCAATCGCGGCCTCCATCAGTTTCAGCTGTCGCAAGCAATGCCGTAATGATTCCCCCTAAAGGACCTTGCCCCGGCCACAAATCCTCGGTAATCCACACATCAAAATTCAAATAGCGGTGAGGAGGTGCAACAACGCTCACGGATCCAACGGTGTCGCTAACCAAGCCGCATATTCTCGTGAGCATGGGTTTCCCACCGAGTTCCGCCTTCGCTTTGTCTTGTCCGAAGCGTGTACTCCCACCTCCCGCCACTACATATCCCGCAACACTTGAGGTCGCAGAGATGGCGGATCCTGTCGTTCGGCGATTCACTCTTCCTCCAAGGGCTCGCGCCCCGGACGCCGAATCCCCAACTCGCGCAACTTTTCCTGCAAACTCTGCCGGTGCAATCCAATCGTCGCCGCGGTCCTTGAAACATTCCACCGGTGATCCGCCAACTGCTTCGTCAAATACCCACTTCAAACTTGCGTTTAGCCTCGCGAAAATCTTTCTCGCCAAATCCGTTTTCGTTCGCCCCATCGGAGTTCTTGTGAGGCCCAGCCTCCCCGCTCACCACTTCCTGCGGCAAATCCTCCACGCCAATCTCTTCTCTGCGACACAGCACCAAACTTCGCTCCAGTGCATTTTTTAGTTCGCGCACGTTCCCCGGCCAGTCATATCTCTCCATCGCCCCCATAGCCTCCCGCGCAATCCTTGTAGGGGAGGGGCTCGCCCCTCCCGGATTTGCCGCCCCGGCTCCCGCTCCAGCGCGCAATCGAGCCAGCTGCATCTGCAAAAACGCCTCCGCCAACATCGGAATATCCGCCTTATGCGCCCGCAAAGCAGGCAATTCGATCGTCATCACGCGCAACCTATAAAACAAATCCTCGCGAAACTTCCCCGCCCGAATCTCCGCCGCCAGATTCCGGTGCGTAGCACTAATCACGCGCACATCGACCGGAATCGGCTGCGTCCCGCCAAGCCGCTCAATCGTACGATTCTCCAGAGCGCGCAATACTTTCGCCTGCGTTACAGGATTCATATCCCCAATCTCATCCAAAAACAGAGTCCCGCCCGACGCCAGCTCAAACTTCCCTTTCTTCTGTTGCGCCGCCCCCGTAAACGCCCCACGCTCATACCCAAACAATTCCGACTCAATCAAAGTCTCCGGCAAAGCCGCGCAATTCACTGCCACGTACGCCTTCCCCGCGCGCGGCGACCGCGCATGAATCTCCTGCGCCATTAAATCCTTTCCCGTCCCGCTCTCGCCAAGAATCAGCACGGTCGAATCCGCCGAGGCCACGCGATCCGCCATCTCAAACGCTCGCCGCATTTCCGCTGTTCGTCCAATCATCTGCCCAAACTGTCCCTCAGTCGCCATGCGCCGCCGCAACGAATCATTCTCTTTTTCAAGCGTCGCCAACTTCAAAAGATTCGCCACGCGCTGCCGCAATTCCTCCAATTCGAATCCCTTCACCAAATAGTCCGCCGCGCCCAGCTGCAACGCCTCCACCGCCGTCTTCGCCGTATCCAAAGCCGAAACCATCAGCACAGGCACGTCGCTGCCCTGCTCCCGCATCCACCGCAAAAATTCCAGCCCACTCTGCCCCGGCAACACAACATCGAGCAACACAAGGTCTGGTTGCTCGGTGTTTAAAGCCGCGCGCGCTGCTTCCGCCGAATCCGCCTCCGCCACGCGGTATTTCGCCTCCAAAGCCCGCCGCAACCCGTACCGCGCCGCCGGCTCATCATCCACAATCAAAATTGTTTTCATCGCACCCTTCCAATCCCCCGTAGGGGCACGGCATGCCGTGTCCGTCGATCAATCACGCATCCTCATCAATTCGCATCGGTTTGTGCATCTATTTCCTTGCTCGGCTCGCTCACTCCAACAAAGGGAGGGGCAAGCCCCTCCCCTACAAAGGCAAAGTCACGAGGAATCGCGTTCCTTTGCCGTCCTTCAACGGACTCTCCCAATCCAACTTCCCCCCAAACTCCGCCACTCGCCTCGCGACAATCGCCAAGCCAAGTCCCGTCCCCTGCGTCTTCGTAGTAAAAAACGGTTGCAAAATTTTCTCGCGCACACTCTCCGGAATTCCCGGCCCATCGTCTTCCACTGCAAACAAGAATCCGGCGCCATTCGCCACGCCGCTCACCCTCACGTGACCGCCGCGTGCCGTCGCTTCCAGCGCATTCACCACGAGATTCGACAAAATCTCGCTCACCGCCTCCGCGCTGGCCGCCAACTTCGCCCCGCCCTCCGCCAGTTCCATCTCAAGCGCAATCCCGCGCCGCTCAGCCTCGTGCCGCAAAACGCCGCTAACCTCTTCCGCCACAACCCGCGCGTCGCAGCTCGCCACAACAACGCCTCCGCGAATCGCCGGCCGGCTAAACTGCAGCAACTGATTCAGCTTCGACGACAACCGCCCAATCTCCTCCAAAACCATCTTCGTCTCACCGCGAATCGATTCCGGCAACTCCGCACTCTCCAGTTGCACCTGCAAAATCGTCTTAATCGACCCCAGCGGATTCTTCAAATTGTGCGAAATGCTAGCCGCCATCTGCCCCAAAACCGCCAACCGCTCCCGCTCCGCCAATTCCCTCTCGAGCTGCAACTTCTCCTCAATCAACCGGCACAAATCCAAAGCCCCCGGCAACTGCTCGCACAAAAACTCGAGTGCCGCTCGTGTTTCGCCGGAAATCGTCGCCCCATGCGGCTGCACCCCCAAAGTTGCAATAACATTCCCAACGAGCAGATAAGCCTGTCGGGCGTGATCGCTCAAAATCACCAACTGGCACCTTGGCTCGCCCATTTTCAGGTCACCCGTTCCACGATGCTCCCGCGCGAACTGCCGCATCCCTTCGTCAATCTGCCTTTGCTCATGCAGAGTGACCACGACGTTGGCCAGCTCAAACTTCTCTCTTACTCGGCCCTCAATGAAGCGCGTGAGCTTGTCGAGATTGCCCTGGCGAGCTCCCTGTTGGATTTCCGCAATCAACCGCTGCACGCGATCCAATTCCCTCTGCGCGGTCTGTTGTAACCTGCGCCCCAGAACTCGCTGCAGCGGCTCAATAAAGATCACCAGCACGAACAAAAGAATCGCGGCTGACGCTTCTGGCGGCAATCCGGGCTCAAGCCAAACACCCACTCGCCGTACCAAACTCAAATAGAGAAGAGCCAAAAATGTGGCTAGCGCGGCATAGACCAAATTCTTCTGCCGCCCGATCTGCAGGAAATTAAAGCGCAGCACCAGGTAGATCAGAATCGTAAAAGGTGGGATCGCCAACCACGCGAGAGCTGTGCTAATGAGGACGGAAACATTCGGGGATAGCGGCCCGCCGAAAACGTGGAGGTAGAACACCATGCCCGACCCAACCACGAAGAGCGCTGCCACGGACACGTGAAATTGCCGCTGCGCTCTGTCGGGCGCTACCGCGGCGAAGCGTATTTCCAAACCTGCGCTCACTAACAGCGCGATTCCCAGCCAAACGCCGTAACCGCGCCCCAGCGCATTTCCCGGAATTAAAAAGTCGAATCCAGGCAAAGTAACTATCCGAGGAAAGTAATGCGCCACGAAATAAACAATCGGTGCGTAAGCGGCCAGAAGCAGAATTCGTTTCAGGGTATGCCCCGTCGAGAGTGCCCGCGTCTCGGCGAATTCGAAGTGCAAATGAATAAGAAGGGACGGCACGAAGCACAAACCAATGCAGAGCAGGGTGATCGCGGAAGACTGCAGCAGAGGGGGTGGCGCCGAATAGTAAATCTGAGCATTCAGTGCCAGCAGCGATCCGCTGTAGAAGAAAAACAGAGCAAGACACAAAAAGAAAAATACGCGCTCAAAGTTTCTTTGCCGCCGATAACCGAGGATCACCACCATCCAGAAAAGTTGGAGCAGCGTGCCCGCTGTGAATCCAATCAGCCGAAGATAAACGAGTGACCCCATGTTTTACGGCGATTGCCAAATTCTATGTCAGAGATAGAAGCACGGCAATCTCCAAGTGTCGCCTTTTTCTTGCACCGCCTAAGCCACTATAAATAAATGACTTACACCGCCAATAAATCCACAGATACCTCATGCATCTGTCTGGTAAATCCTTGACATGTAAGGTCTTTCTGGTATATTAGCAGTCGACTGTGAGGAGTGCTAATTCCCCTTCCGTACTCCCCGTCTCTGTTCAAACCGTAAGATCAACTATGGAGGTTCTTCCAAGATGGCAGTGAATCTGACCCCGCTCCACGACCGCGTAATCGTGAAGCGCATTGAAGAAAAAGAGTCCGTCAGGGGCGGCATCATCATCCCTGACTCCGCAAAAGAAAAGCCCATGGAGGGTGAAATCATCGCCGTTGGCGCTGGCAAGCGCGAAAAAGGCGAATTGATCCCGCTCGACGTGAAACCAGGCGACCGCGTTCTGTTCGGCAAGTACAGCGGCACCGAAATCAAAATCGAAGATGAAGAGTACCTCATCCTTCGCGAAGAAGAGATCCTCGCCAAGCTAAGCGGCGCAGCCAAAGCCGCCAAGAAGTAACCAGCATTTGTAGGTGCCGGGCTTTAGCCCGGCAGTTCGGCCCGTAGGGGCACGGCATGCCGTGCCCGTCGGTGAAACAAGCAAAAGTTAAACATTTCGCAGAACGAATTCAGGAGGAAATACCAGTATGGCGAAGCAGATTGTAACAGGTGAGAATTCCCGCCAAGCGATTCTTCGCGGCGTGAACGCTCTCGCCGACGCAGTAAAGATCACGCTCGGCCCCAAGGGCCGCAATGCCGTGATCGAAAAGAAGTTCGGCGCGCCGATCATCACCAAGGACGGCGTCACCGTGGCCAAGGAAATCGAGCTGCAGGATCCCCTCGAGAACATGGGCGCGCAGATGGTTCGTGAAGTCGCTTCGAAGACGTCCGACGTCGCCGGCGACGGCACCACCACCGCAACCGTGCTCGCGCAGGCGATCTTCCGCGAAGGCGTCAAGACTGTCGCCGCAGGCGCCAGCCCCACCGCTCTCAAGCGCGGCATCGAAAAGGCCGTCGAAGTGGCGGTCGAAGAAATCCGCAAGCTCCACAAGGACGTCAAGGGCGAGATGATCGCTCAGGTTGGCACCATTTCCGCCAACAATGACAAGCAAATCGGCGGCATCATCGCCGAAGCGATGAAGAAGGTCGGCAAGGATGGCGTCATCACCGTCGAAGAATCCAAGACGATGGAGACGACCCTCGAAGTAGTCGAAGGCATGCAGTTTGACCGCGGCTACCTCTCGCCCTACTTCATCACCGACCCCGAGCGCATGGAATGCGTCCTCGAGGACGTTCGCATCCTTATCCACGAAAAGAAAATCTCCTCGATGAAGGATTTGCTCCCGTTGCTCGAGCAGACCGCCAAGATGGGCAAGCCCCTCTTGATCATCGCTGAAGACATCGAAGGCGAAGCGCTGGCGACCTTGGTCGTCAACAAGCTCCGCGGCACGCTGCAGTGCGCTGCCGTCAAGGCCCCTGGCTTTGGCGACCGCCGCAAAGCGATGCTCGAAGACATCGCCACCCTCACGGGCGGCAAGGCCATCACCGAAGACCTCGGCATCAAGCTCGAGAACGTGAAGCTTGAGGACCTCGGCCGCGCCAAGAAAGTCACCATCGACAAGGACAACTCCACGATCATCGAAGGCGCCGGAAAGTCTTCGGACATCGAAGGCCGTGTGAAGCAGATTCGTTCCCAGGTCGAAAACACCACCAGCGACTATGACAAGGAAAAGCTCCAGGAACGCCTTGCCAAGCTCGTCGGTGGCGTTGCCGTCATTAAAGTCGGCGCAGCGACCGAGACCGAACTGAAGGAAAAGAAAGCGCGTGTCGAAGACGCAATGCACGCCACCCGCGCGGCTGTCGAAGAAGGCATCGTTGCAGGCGGCGGTTCCGCTCTGCTTCGCTGCATCTCCGCAGTTGAGAAGCTCAAGCTGCACGATGACGAAGCCGTTGGCGCAGGCATCGTGAAGCGCGCCCTCGAGGAGCCCTCTCGCCAGATCGCACTCAACGCCGGTTTCGAAGGCGCTGTGGTGATCGGCAAGGTTCGCGACTCGAAGGACGAAAACTTCGGCTTCAATGCCGAGACCGGCGAGTACGGCGACATGGTCAAGATGGGCGTCATCGATCCAGCAAAAGTCACCCGCTTGGCGCTGCAAAACGCAGCTTCCATCGCAGGCCTGATGCTCACGACCGAAGCCCTCATCGCTGAAATCAAGGAAGAAAAGGCTGCGGCAGCAGGTGGCGGCGGCGCCCCCGGCGCAGGCGGCATGGGCGGCATGTACTAAAATCCCCTGTAGGGGCGGGGCTTGCCCCGCCCTTGCAAGCGCGATTCTAGCTACTCGCAAGCTTTTCCAGCACGTCCACCACCTCAATCCAAAGGGCGTCGCGGTTCCAATCGCGACGCCCTTTTTGTTTCCGCATTCCGCTATTCGCGGCCCCATTAATTCAGGGTCATGTACGATTTCAAAATCAAAACAATCTCGGAAGCAGTCGCAAAGATCGCAAATGCCGCATGAAATCGCTCATCCTTGATTTTGATTGCGGCGGCGCTCAACAAAATATACAGGCCCGTTCGGACGTAATAGTAAGACCCAATCGCGTGCCAAAACGCGCTGCCCTTGATGAAGGTATCCAAGAGGTCCGCCAAAAAAGAATCGTCATCAAGCTGAATATCCATTGTCGCCGGGAATAAAAGTAAGCTTTGAAGCTCTCGTAGTCCGCCATCTGCTCGGGGAAAAGCAGCACGCACATCAGGAACATCACAACCGCATACATCGCGATGAAAAAATAAAGCGGAAATGTCCACTGCTGGATAGCCTGGAGCCGGTATTCCCACCACCAAAAGTGGATTAGGTACAGAAATAGGAACAGCGCCCACAGAAGATGTACCCAGTACACTTTGTATGCTTTGGGATGCTGGACAATCTGTGCCACTCCACTCAGAAGCTGGGAAACACCCAGGCCAAGGAGAATTGTAAATAGCACTCGAACATGCAGATACATTTCCATGGTTCGGCACCCGCCTGGCGAAGGGATTCGACAGCAGAAGATTGTTGCACGAACGGGCTACGGAATACTCACCTTCACCTTTGTTCTGGCCCGGACGTCTCGCCTGTTTCCCGATCCATTCAAATCCCGAATTTTCTTGGCTTTTCGATGATTCTTTTGATACACCATATCCACCAAACCGAATGGAGATCCTATGAGCACATTTAGCCGGTTGACGGGCGGCGCCCGCGAACTGAATCTCGAGCTTCTCATCATGCGCGTCGCGTGCGCTCTGCCCTTTATCTTCCACGGCTGCGCCATCCTGTTCGGAATGTTTGGCGGCCCAGGGCCGCAAGGCTTCGCAGCCTTCATGCACATGCCGGTCGCCGTCGGCTATTTGGTCGGACTAGCTCAATTCGCCGGAGGCATCGCGATACTGATCGGCGCGTTGCTCCGCGTTGGAGCCGTCTGCGTCATCATCGTAATGCTGGGCGCAATCTTCATCGTCCATCTCCCACACGGTTACGACATCGCCCACGGTGGACTCGAATATGCGTTAACCGAGCTGCTCCTCGCCTTGGGTTTGTTGCTCGCCGGCCCTGGCAAGTATTCCCTCGCCAGCGTCCTACCTGAACCGCTACGGAAGTTGTAGCAGGCGACAAATTCGTCCTTGAACCGCATCCTAGGCGTACAATGCCCTTAGGGTAGTCTTTGGTAAACGGGGCCCGTGCTGGAGCAACAACAGTGTCCGGCACGACTAATGGCATTCGCTGACGAGGTGCCCAATGCGCTCGATGAGATTGGTACTTCTTGCCTCCATGTTAATTACCGCCACTCTGCTCTTCACCGCTCCATCCAACGCCCAAAGCACGGAAGATGACTCCTCCTCCACCGGGCCTCGAGGCAGCGTGCCGCGCTCCTCAGCGGACCGCTACCATTCGCATGCCAAGCTCGACGGCACGAGCGTCGGAGCGAATATTCTTACTCCCAAGCAGGTGCAGAAAGCTTTTGTCACCGATTTAAATCGTTGCTGCATCGTGGTCGAATTCGCCTTCTATCCCGCCAAAGGAAAAGATCCGCACGATCTGTCGCTGGATGATTTCGCCCTATACATTTCGGGGAGTGATATTGGCACAAAGCCGCAGAGCGCCACTGTAGTCGCTGCTTCGCTGCAAAAGAAAGCTGGTTCCGGACCACCAGTTTCGGTGAGCGGTGGCGCAACTGTTGGCTATGAATCCGGCACATACACGGATCCAAACACGGGGCAGCCCACCAGAGGGCATGGCGTCTACACCGGCACGGAAGTGAACGTCAGTGATCCAAAACCCGCGCCAGGCTCAACGGAGCGGGATCGCCAGATCATGGAAACAGAACTGAGCCAAAAGGGATTACCACAAGGGAAAACATTGGCTCCTGTGTCGGGTTACCTGTACTTTTCCATCCACAATCGCAAGAAAGACGCAAAATATCAGTTGGAATACAATTTCAACGGTGAAAAGCTGGTTCTCCCCCTGCCCTGACACAAAAACCTTAGCCGCCGCATCCAATTCGCGTGCGCCGCAAACCTCATCCTTGGGGGATTTCCCGGTGGACTATCGATTTTCGCCCCGCGAAGTGCCCCGTCCCCGGTTTTTCCGCGCTGTCATCCTGAGCAAAGCGAAGGATCACGGGATGACCGCCGAGCCCCGCGAATCGATGTGTACGGCGCCGCGCGGCGCGATTGCGCTAAAATACACCGCACTACCCGCCCGATTCACTTCAACAAAAACACCACACGCAGCTTCCTCGTCGACGAATCCGGCACGTTTCACGACACCACCGAAAATCGCGCTCCTACAACACAAGATCCCGCACTTCAGTAATTGTTCGAAGGAATTGCCTTCAAATCGCGCTCAATAGCGTTCCTGATAGATCCAGTTGCGCGTGATTGTATCCGGCAATTCGGGAATCTTCTCTGAAAATTGCGCCAGTGAATCCAGCCACGCTCGAATCTCCTGAGCGGTTCTTGGCTTTTGAACCTCCGATGCACCAACGCGGTTTCCCACTGGTCTTGCACGTACTCCTCTACCCGCACGCCGCGCTCATTCGCAAGCGCAATAATCCCAGCCGGAATTTTCACCGTAATTTCCATGCAGCCAACCTAGCACAAACCGTCGTATTTTGGCGGTGGGGCTGCTGGAGTTGAAGATGACCGCCTACGCCGACTTCGCCTTCGTCCCGGCCACGCCCGGCACCTTTGCCGCCAGCAACTCCAACTTATGAACCTGCGGATCTTTCGCCAAAAGCTCCTTCGCTTTCGCAAAAAGCGCCTTGGCGATTTCTCCGTTGAGATGCGCCTCGCGCCCGCTCTCCTCCGCGAACGTATCGAAAATTCCAAACTTCGGCCCACCCATCTTTATCGCGTAC
Organism: uncultured Acidobacteriota bacterium; assembly: GCA_963730495.1. GTDB lineage: Bacteria > Acidobacteriota > Terriglobia > Acidiferrales > UBA7541 > Acidiferrum. The sequence continues at coordinate 138,461 of CAVSSD010000021.1, forward strand.
CACGTAATAGTTCCCTGCTCTTTCTCCGCCAGCGCCTGCGCCGACTTCAAAAACTCCGCCACCTCCTGCTCCTTACCCGCTTTCGCTTCCATTTCCACCCAAATCGCTAGTTTTGGCATCGTTCTGCCCTCCACATTGTAAGATGCTTCAAGCTAACTCTGGGTTCCACCTGCATTGGGACGCCGCGCGCTAAGACACTTGCAGTCGAGCTATGTCCTTTAGACGCAACGCTTACACAAATTCACGGGGGTCCACGCCCCTCATACCGGAGCGCCATTCCCTGCTCACTACTCACCACCCACTACTCACCATCCCCACCAATCCGCTACACTATCCCTTCGAGGCACACATGACTTCCGCTGAACCCATTTTCGCCACGGTCGAAGAAGCCGTCGAAGAAATCCGCCAAGGCCGCATGATCGTTCTGGTCGACGACGAAGACCGCGAAAACGAAGGCGACCTCACCATGGCCGCCGAAAAAATCACGCCCGAAGCCATCAACTTCATGTCCAAGTTTGGCCGCGGCCTCATCTGCCTCGCGCTCACCGAGCAGCGCTGCGATGAACTCCATCTCCCGCTCATGTCTCTGATCAACACGAGCGTCCATGGCACCGCCTTCACCGAAGCCATCGACGCAAAAGTTGGCGTCACCACCGGCATCAGCGCCTCAGACCGCGCCATAACCGTTCTCACCGCGATCGATCCCAAAACCCGCCCGCAGGATCTCGCCCGCCCCGGCCACATGTTCCCCCTGCGCGCTCGCAACGGCGGCGTTCTCGTTCGCGCGGGCCAGACCGAAGCCAGCGTCGACCTCTCCCGCATCGCCGGCCTCAACGCGAGCGGCGTCATCTGCGAAATCATGAATGAAGACGGCACCATGTCCCGCGTGCCGCAGCTCCATGAATTCTGCAAACAACACAATCTAAAAATGCTGACCGTGGCGGACCTCATCCGCTACCGCATGCAGCACGAGCGCTACGTCCGCCGCGTCGCGGAAGCGGTTCTCCCCACGCGCTATGGCGATTTCCGCATGATCGCCTACGCCAGCGACGTCGACCACGACCAGCACATCGCGCTTGTGCGCGGTAACCTCGAAGGCGAAACGCCAGCGCTCGTCCGCGTACACTCACACTGCCTCACTGGCGACGTCTTTGGCTCAACTGCCTGCGATTGCAGCGAACTCGTCTCTCGCTCGCTCGCCACCATCGCCAAGGAAGACCGCGGCGTTTTCCTCTACCTTCATCACACCGGCCGCGGCTTCAGTGTCGAAACCGCCGAAGAGCCCGGCGCGCTCCCGCAAATCCATTTTCATAAACGCGGCCAACTCGATCGCGAACCTGCTCGCCAGCGCATGGTCCAACACGAAAGCGGCATCGGCGCCCAAATCCTGATCGACCTCGGCCTAAAAGACATCCGCGTCCTAACCAATCACCCAAAAAAGGTAGTAGCCCTAGAAGGCTACGGCATCCGCATCGCCGACCAAGTTCCGTTGCGCATCGAACAGCCGCCAACGCACCAGGTCCTCGATGCGCACCAATCGCACTGCACCCGACGCAGGGCTCCTCTGATGCGTTCACGCGCAATTCGAGATGAGGCAAGCACGAAATAATTGTCATTCCGAGCGAAGCGAGGAATCTGCTTTTCTTCGCGGCACCAAACGTACTGCAAGTTATAGGGAAGGATCAGGCGGATCTGCGGGAACAGCCGAAGGCTTTGGCGGAGCCGCAGGCTTCGCCGGAGTTACGGGCTTGTTCGCCGACGCCGGTTTGCTTTGCGACACCGCCTTGCCAACGGTAAGGTACTTGCGCATTTTCTCGAGCCGCTTCGGACCGATCCCGCGAACGGCGCGCAAATCGTCCACGCTCTTAAACGCACCGTAAGATTTGCGCATCTGCAAAATCTTGTCAGCGGTAACCGGCCCAATCCCCGGCACCTGCTGCAATTGCTCCGAAGTAGCGGTATTCAGATTGACCGGAGATTCCGGCGGCTTTTTGTTTGCAAGCAGGCTCGGAGCAACTGCGCAGAACGCGAGGAAAAGGAGAGCGCTTCGTGCAACCCAATGCCGCAACATAACGGCATGATAATATATAAAGTATGTTAATAAACAAATAATTAGAAATATTCGGAGGCTTAGCTCAGCTTCTTGCCTTGGGCGTCGAAGACTTCGAGTTCGCCGAAGAGCGCGGCTTGCGATTCGATTTGTGCGCGGTCGCCGACCACCACGATTTGCATATTCGCGGAGTCGAGATATTTCCGCGCCGTTTCCAGCAAGTCCACCGGAGTGAGCGCCCGAACTTTCGCGCGATACGTCTCGAGATAATCGTCCGGCAATTCGTTCAGCGCCACCACGGCGATCTGCGAGAGCAATCCGTTTTGCGTCGCGAGTCCCATGGAAAAAATGCCGCTCAGATAATTCTGCGCGTCGGCCAGCTCGGCTTCCGGAACCGGCACGGAGCGCAGCTTGTCCATCTCGTAGAAGATTTCCGTAAGCGAAGCTGCGACAACGTCGTTGCGCACCGCCGCCGAAACCGAAAAGTATCCGTGCTCTCGCAACGCGTTGACTCCGCTTCGCGGGCTGTACGTGTAGCCCTTATCTTCGCGAATGTTCATCACCAGCCGCGAATTAAATGCTCCGCCGTACAAGCTGTTCGTCAGGCCGAGCTTCACCCAGTCCGGATGCTTTCGCGTGATGGCGTGGCACCCGCCAGGATTTGCGTCTGCACCGCGCCGGGCAAATGCACAAGATAAACGCGCCGCCCGCGCGGATTTGCCGGAGCGGGAGAAGGTTTTGCAACCGGCTTCTTTCCTTGCCACGCGCCGAAAACTTTTTCGGCGGCTTTCAGCATCGCGTCCGGCTCGAAATCGCCGACGAGCAACAGCAAACCATTCTCCGGCGTGTAAAAGTCGCGGTACACCGAAATCAAATCGTCGCGCTTGTACGCCGCGACCTGCTCCTCGCTTGGCGAAACCTGCGCGTAAGGATGAGCGCCGAACAACACTTTGCGCAGCCGCTCTCCCGCAAGGAATCCCGGCTGCGTCCGGCTCAGCTTGACCTCTTCGAGTTTTTGCCGCCGCTCGCGCTCAAACTCAGCTTCGGGAAACGCCGCGTCTCGCGCCAATTCATCGACCATGCCGAGCAGCGGTTCGGCAAACTCGGAGAGTCCCGCAAACGAGATGCGCGCTCGTGTCCGAGCCTGCGCTCATTCCGAGATCGGCGCCAATGCGCCGCAGATCTTCTTCGATCTGCCTGCTTGCGCGCTTGGTTGTACCCGTTCGCGCCACGGTGGCCGTCATTTCCGCGAGCCCCGGGCCGCGATCGATCGCCGCCACGTTGCCGGAACGGAAATAGAGGTCGCCGTGAAATTTCGGAATCGTGTGCGATTCCGCGAGAACGACTTCGAGTCCATTCGAGAGCCGCGCTCGTTTGCGGTTCGGCCAGGTGACTTGTCGTTCGGCAGACAGCGCCGGCACAGCATCGTTTACTTCCACCGCGCGCGTCGCCATTACGCTGCCTCTTTCTTGTCCGCGCCCGCTACGGCGGGAATCCGAAACACAATCGCGCGTTTTTCCTCGACGCAAATATTTCTTCGCGGCTGCCTGAATGTCTTCGCGCTTCACGGAGAGAAAACCATCGAGCACGGTATTCACAAGTTGCGGCTCGCCATCGAACAGCGTGAAGCACGCTAGCAAATGCATCAGTCCATAACGCGGCATGCCGCCGTGCCCGCTTTCGAGCAGCGAGAAATAATCCGATTGCCATTTCACTTTCAGCTGCGCGAGTTCATCTTCGCTGATGCCCTTCTCCTGAATTTCGCGAATCACCTCATCAAACGCGGCCAGCGCCTGTTCGCTCGAATACTCCGGCTTGTGCAGAATTCGTGTCACCATTTGCGTGGGCCCGTTGTAACCGAAAATATCGTCGATACCGCCGTCGAGTTCGACGGCGACCTGTTTTTCGAGAACGAGTTCGCGATACAGTTTTCCCGCGCGCCCGCCATGCAGGGCTTGATCGAGCAGCGCCATGGCGCACCAATCGGTAGTCCGCCGCTTTGGCACGACGTAACCGATGGCCATCGCCGGTAGCGTCCCGAATTTTTCCTCAACGTGGCCGCGCCGCTCCTCCGCTTGCTCAGGCTCCGTGGGATCCGCAAACGGCGGCGGCGGCCCAGCCGGAATATCGGCGTACAATTTTTTCGCCAGGGCAAATCCTTCCTCGGGCTTTACATCGCCCAGCATCAGCAACACCGCATTGTTAGGCACGTAGTAGGTTTTGAAGAAAGCCTGCACGTCGGCAAGATCCGCCGCATCGAGGTCGTTAAAATCTCCGTAAAAATTGTGCGAGTTCGCCCAGTTGCGAAACGCCACCGGCGGCAAATCCAGCCAGGGAAATCCTCCGTACGGCTGGTTCAGGACATTCACTCGCACTTCCTCTTTCACCACGTCGCGCTGGTTCCGCAAATTTTCATCGTCGACTTTCAACGCCCGCATGCGGTCCGCCTCGAGCCAGAGCACCCGTTCGAGCGCGTTCGACGGCACAGCCTCGTAGTAGTTCGTCACGTCGTAATGCGTCGAACCGTTGAGCACGCCGCCACTCGAATTGATGAGCTTGATGTGCTGCATCTTGGGCGCGTTCGCGGAGCCTTGAAACATCATGTGCTCAAAGAGATGCGCGAATCCGCTGCGTCCGCGCGGCTCCAGCCGGAATCCGATCTTGTAATACACGCCGACGGTCACCACCGGCGCAGTCGTGTCTGGCGCGATGACCACTTTCAATCCGTTCGCCAGCGTCGTGCTCTCAATCGCAATCTGCAGTTGCTTCACGCTTGTCCCCCGTTGCTTTCACTTTTATTCTCTTGTTCACGGCTACTTATTCCAACTCCGCCAGCATCGTCGCGGAATCCTGCGCTAAAACCACGGCAGCCAAACGATTCACTTCTTTATAGGCCTGCGCGAATTCCGGCGGCAAATCCTTCATTGCCTCCGTGTGCGCGGCCACGACGCCATAATCTCCGCGCGAAAGCGGCCCAGTCCAAGCCGCTCGTGGACCAAGGCGTTCAAAATTTTCCAGCACCTGACGCGTCAAAGGCAGAAGAGCGCGCACTGCCTCGCGGCGTTTCATTCCAGCAGCGGTCATAAGCCGCGTAGCCGCTTCCATCAAGGCAAGAACATTTCCAGCGGCCAGCGCTCCCGCCGCATGATAGAGCGGCTTCTTCGATCCCTCAATCTGCACGGGAACGGCGCCAAGCGCGCGTGCCATCTGCCGGGCCATACGCACTGCGACAACGTCTCCCTCGATCGTAAAGACTCTACCCTCGAGCGGCGGCACTCCAACTCCGCTGAACGTCTGCAGAGGATGCATCGACCCAACCGCCGCACCGCACCGTCTCACGGGATCAAGGACATCCGAACTCAAAGCACCGCTGGTGTGCAGAACGATTTTGCCGCGCAACTCTTCCGCTCCAATGCGTGCCAACTCTGCCGCAACCGTGGCGAGGCTGTGGTCCTGCGTGGTAATCAGGATGACTTGTGCTGCGAGCACTTGCCGCGTCAGAAACGCGTGCGCGCGCCCGGCACCGATAGAGCGCACCGCTTTGCGCGCGCTGGATTCGCTACTGGTTACCACCGCGCCGATCTTCCAGCCCAACTCGCGCAGGCGTCGTCCCAGCGCGCGGCCTACACGCCCTGCACCGATGATCGAAAGCGTCCCCGACATTACATGCTAGGATAACCTGAGCTTGTCGCTCGATACTAATTTTGATGCACACTTTTGGACTTGTTTTTTCTTCATTGGTTGCCGCTTTTTGGGTGTTCCATGGCCTCCGGGCCGCGTATGGCGCAACGAAACTTCCCTGGATTAAGCATTTCGCCCCAGCTGAAGATGCAGCGTGCCCAAGCATTTCGCTGATTTTCGCTGCCCGGGATGAAGAAGAAAAGCTGCCCGCGGCGCTCGCAACCTTAGCCGCGCTCGACTGCCCACATCTGGAAATCATTGCCGTCGACGACCGCTCGCAAGATGCTACCGCAAGCATCCTCGATGAATTCGCCGCCGTGCATTCGCGATTTCGCGCGGTACACGTTTCCGAGATTCCAAGCGGCTGGCTCGGAAAAACGCACGCTCTTCAAAAGGGATTTGAAGCCAGCAGAGGGGAGTGGCTTTTATTTACGGACGCCGACGTGCGTTTCAAGCCGGATATCATCCGCCGCGCAGTCACGCTGGCGAAACAACACAAACTTGATCACCTGACTCTGGTATGCAATGTGGAGATGCAGGGCTTTTGGGAAAAGACGCTGATTACTTTTTTCGGCCTCGCGTTTCATCTCGCAACCGACGCTCATAATGTGAGCAATCCGAATTCGCGCGCGTACGTGGGCGTGGGAGCATTCCAGTTATTGCGCTGCAGCACCTACGAGGCCATCGGCACACACAAGCGCTTGGCGATGGAAATTGTGGACGACATGAAGCTGGGCAAACTCGTGAAGCAGTCGGGCTTCCGTTCTTGCGTGGCGATCGCGCAGGAATTTGTTACGGTGCGTTGGCATGCAGGAGCCGGAAACGTGATTCGCGGCGTAACAAAGAATTTCTTCGCAGCTTTTGGTTACAATCTTGCGTTTGCTGCGGTTGCTCTCGCGGGAATGATCCTGCTCAACGTAGTTCCATTCTTTGTCGTTTTTGCCGCTCACGGATGGATTCGCATTTTTTCGGCGATCGCAGTCGGTACAGCGCTTGCCATGCATTGCAGCGTGGATGTGGTGAACAGGGTTTCGCCGCTGTACGCTCTGACGCATCCAATAGGCGCTCTCTTGTTTTGCTACATGATCGTCCGCTCCGTCGCCGTAACGCTGTGGCAGGGCGGAGTGATGTGGCGTGGCACCTTCTATCCATTGAAAGATTTGAAACGCGGCGTGGTTTAGCGACCCAGTTCAGTCGCCAACCTTAGAAGCGTGGATGTGCCCCGTTACCCCGCTGGTTCGGCGGCGGGGGCAGGCGCGCTTTCGATTGCGAATAAGCCGGTCATGTCGCGCTGTTTCAACGAACGGATGCGGTCGCGCAATTGCGCGGCGCGTTCGAATTCGAATTTTTTCGCGGCTTCGCGCATTTGCGTTTCGAGCTGTTGCAGCATCTCAGCGAGTTGCTGCTCGTTTTTAATCTTCGAAGTCGCAGTGTCAAGTTCAGTGTCGTCCGCGGGGATTGTCACGTAGTCGGCTTCGACGATGCGCGCGAGGTCCATGTCCACGGACTTGATGATCGACATCGGCGTGATGTTGTTTTCCTTATTGTATTCGAGCTGCTTTGTGCGGCGGCGATTGGTTTCGTCAATTGCTTGATTCATCGAACCCGTGCGCCGGTCGGCGTACAAGATGGCGCGGCCTTCGACGTGGCGCGCGCAACGACCCATAGTTTGAATCAGCGACGTCGCGCTCCGCAGGTATCCTTCTTTGTCGGCATCCAGAATCGCCACCATCGATACTTCCGGCAGATCCAATCCTTCGCGCAACAAGTTGATCCCGATCAAAACGTCGAATTCGCCCCGCCGCAAATCGCGCAATATTTTGATACGGTCCAGAGTTTCCACTTCGGAATGGAGATAACGGCAGCGCACGCCGACTTCCGTGAAATACTCAGACAGATCTTCCGCCATGCGCTTGGTGAGCGTGGTCACCAGGACACGTTCGTTTTTCTCCGCGCGTTTGCGAATTTCTTCCAGCAGATCGTCCACCTGCCCCTTCACTGGGCGAATCTCCACTTGCGGATCGACCAATCCCGTTGGGCGAATGACTTGCTCGACCACAACTCCACCTGACTTCGTCAGCTCGTATGGGCCGGGCGTCGCAGAAACGTAAATCACTTGATTCAAGCGGTGCTCGAATTCTTCAAACGTCAGCGGCCGGTTATCAAGCGCGGAAGGCATACGGAACCCGTAATCGACGAGCGTTTGCTTGCGGGCGCGGTCTCCATTGAACATGCCGCGTACCTGCCCCACAGACTGGTGCGATTCATCGATGAACATTAAAAAATCCTGCGGCACGTAATCGAGCAGCGTCGGCGGCGCTTCTCCCGGCAAGCGTCCGCTCAGGTGCCGCGAATAATTCTCGACGCCGTGGCAGTAGCCGATGGTGCGCATCATCTCGATGTCAAACATGGTGCGCTGCACGACGCGCTGCGCCTCGACAAATTTTCCCTGTTTCTCCAGTTCTTTCTTCCACCACCACAGCTCTTCCTGAATGGTGACGATGGCGCGGTCGCGCTGTTCCTGCGGCATCACGTAGTGCGTCTTCGGAAAAATCGTCACGCGCTGCAAATCTTCCTGGCCGGCCTTGACCTCGCCCGTAAGCGTGATCGAACTGCCGGATCGCGTCGATCTGTTCGCCCCACATCTCGAACCGGAATCCGTCGTCCTGATATGGCGGATAAATCTCGATGATGTCTCCGCGAACGCGAAAAGTTCCGCGCCGCAAATCCTCAGAACGTTCGTACTGCATATCCACAAGCTTGCGGAGCAGTGCTTCGCGCGAAGTGTGCTGGCCTTTTTCAAGCGTAACGAGCATGCCGTAATACGCTTCCGGCGAGCCGATGCCGTAAATGCATGAAACGGAGGCGACGATGATGACGTCGCGGCGCTCGAAGAGTGAACGCGTGGCGCTCATGCGCAGCTTGTCCAGCTCGTCGTTGATGGTGGCTTCCTTGTCGATGTAAATGTCGGCGGAAGGAACGTAGGCTTCCGGCTGATAAAAATCGTAGTAGCTGACGAAATATTCAACGGCGTTTTCTGGAAAGAACGATTTGAACTCGTGATAAAGCTGCGCGGCGAGCGTTTTGTTGTGCGCGAGAACGAGAGCGGGCCGGTTGAAAGCTTCGATCAGCTTGGCCACCGTGAACGTCTTGCCGGAGCCAGTTACGCCGAGGAGCACTTGGTGCTTCTCGCCGCCTTCAATGCCGCGAGAAAGCTGTTCGATGGCCGCGGGCTGGTCACCGCGTGGCTGATAGTTGCTGCGCAGCTTGAAGTTCATGGAAGAGGCTCCCGGCACGAATTTCGGCCACTGCCGAAACCTTTATTATACTCCTCGAGGCAAATCGGAGTACCTGAGGACAGGAATTCGAGGCCATAGACGTTTGCGAGTGGCGATTACCAACTGTCTCCGCCGCCGTTCGGAGGCCAGGCTCCCAGCGCGCGCCGCACAAGAGCAATTTGCCCGACGTGGTAACTATTGTGGGCCAAAGTTTGCCAGAGGATGGCGAGCACCGTTGAAGTGCGTGTTTCTTGCTTCGGGTGCATCGCGGGAACTTCGCGATTCAGCTCGTTCGTATCGCCTTCCGCCATCGCAGCAAGAATGCCAATCAGTTCGCGGAATCGCGCGACTTCCTTCTTCCATTCGATTTCGCCAGGAGGAGCGACGGGCGGCCAGCTCTCTGCCGCGTGGACCGGGTAGCGCGGTTCTTCGCCGCGAATTCTGCGAAGCTCGTAATCCGTCCAGAAATTCACATGCCACACAATTTGCCAGACGGAATGGGGAAGATTGTCCGCATGGCGGCCCGCCGTTTCCGCGGAAAGGTCTTCGACGCACGCGACAGGATTTGCGTGCGCGCCTTTTCCATAGAGCAGTTCGATTAAAGTGCTTTCCGGCATGGCGGTTTTCCTCGGAAGATATATTGGAAGAACGTCAGGGATGATTGACGGGAGTCTCCACAAGCAGCATTACTTGCGCGTGGCTCTCCGCGTCGATCATGTAGTGAACTCGATTTGTGCCATCGGTTTTCGCGACGATAACGTTCATCGATTGCTTGGCATCCTCCGTCGCGCGCACGACCAGTCCGGTTTTCAGGGAAATATAACTGATGGTCTCGTTCTTGCCCGTGGCGAGGCCCATGGTGCGCAGATCGTGCAGTTTGTAATCCTCGGGTGTGGCGTCCTTTTGAGAAGATTTTTGTTTGAGGAGCGCGGTCGTCAAAATCACTGCGCAGTTTTCCTGAGGTCGCTCTCCGGCGACAAGATCGCCCTGAGGCGTGCGCTGCATCGCGCCACAGGGCGCGTTGTTAACGTATTCTGATTCTTTATCCCAGGAAAGTCCGGATAGCAGAGCATTCTGAATCGGCTCCTCTGCCTTCCACTTCTCGCCCGGCTTTATGCCCCTCTCGGGATACGCAGCGCCGCCGCCAAATCGCGAGACCCATTCCTTCCAGATGGCCTGCTCGTCAATTGAAAGCCGATCCAGTCCTTCGATATCGGTGACTTGACCATCGGCATGAAGAATAAATTCCACTGTTTTTTCGGGCTTGCCGGATTTTGTAGCGTCAGAAGCCGTTGCATTCGTCGCCTCGGCATCCGGGTCGGCAATTCGCGTACGCAACCGCGCCACTGCTCTGCCAGCATCGACGCGTAAATCTTCCACCTCAACAACAAGAAGAAGAGTTTGATCATTTTGGATCCCCGTTGGAGCCATGGGTACGGCGACCGTGCTCTCGGTTGTCATGTTGGTTTTCGAGCTGTAACCGATCTGATAGCGAAAGGTCTGGCCGACGCTGAGTTTGGGGAAGAGCACGACGCGGTCTGCATTGTCGCGCGCTGCGCACGGAACCGCCGCTAAGAGCAGGCAGCAGCCGAGCAATCTTAGAACATTATTCATGGCAGGCGCCCCTGCCGGGCGTCATTTCTCCGGTGATTTGAAATGCTTGTCAAAGAACTCGATCGTCGCGTGATATGCGGCAAGCCAGGTTCGATGCAAAAGGAAATCATGAATCTCATCTGGAAAAACCAATTGCTCGAACTCGACGCCCTGTTTTCGCAATGCCTCGGCAAGATCGACGGTCTCCGCGAAAGGAACGTTGCGGTCGTCGTCGCCCTGGATCAAGAGAACAGGAGAGCGCCATGTGCTGATGGAAGAAAGCGGCGAAGACTCCCATGCCAGTCTTGCAAAATCGGTGCGATCCGTTGGCTTGTAGGTCGACGCGAAAGTGGGAATCTCCGTGTTCCAATCGTGGACGCCGTGCATGTCAACTCCGGCCGCGAAAAGATCGGAGGCGCGGGCGAGGCCGAGAGCCGTCAAGTAACCGCCATAACTGCCGCCCCACAGGCCGATGCGCGCCGGGTCAACGTCTGGTCGCGAACGCAGATAAAGTCCAGCGCCTTCGACGTCGTTGAACTCACTCGCACCGGCCGCACCGTAGTTAAGAGCTTCGCGAAAATTGAGGCCGTAGCCGATTCCGCTGCGATAGTTCACCGCGAGAACGATGTAACCGCGACTCGCGAGGTACTGATTCATTGCATAAGCATTGCTGTAATAAAACATGTAGTGAAAGCCGAGAAGCATCTGGCGGCGCGATCCGCCGTGAAAAAAGCAGAGAGCGGGATGACGCGCGCCATCGCCGGCATTGCGTGGCAGAAAAAGCTGAGCGTGAATCTGCATCCCGTCGACCGACGAAAGAATGATTTGTTGCGGCGTGACCATGGCGCTGGCGGGAAAATCCGCCGGCAGCGATTCGGGAGCAAGGTCGCGCAGTTCGCTTTTGCTTGCGACGAGGGCGGGCCGCATCGTGGTATGCGCGTCGGAACGCAGAACTACAATTGCTTTGTCGTCGCTCGCGATAACGGGCGCGGTTTCGATTCCCGTGCCAGACGTCACCGCTTCCGGATGATCGCCGGTGGGCGAAACTTTCCAAACGTGGCGCCGATCAATGTCATCTTGATTCGAGGAATAAACGATCACCTGGCCGTTCGCGCTGGCCGAAACATACTCCACTTCGAAATTTCCCGGCGTCAGCAGCTTTGCGGTGCCGCCGCCTAAGGAAACGGACCACAGGTGAACCCATCCGCCGCGCTCCCACGGAAAAACGATGCGGTCGCCGACCGTCCATATCAACTGATTCTCCGCGACAACTCCGTGAAACACGCTGCCGCTACCTGCGTCCGCGTGCCAAATTTCCTGTCCTTTGCCTGTGGTAGCGTCAGCGATTCGGATAGACCACGGTTGCCCTTCGCGGTCTGGGCCGAATGGTAGTTTGCTTTTCGCAGAGGCGATGCGAACGAAAATAATTCTGCGGCTGTCCGGCGACCATGCCGCTTGGCTGTCGGTGTCCACACTTGGATCGAGATAAATCAGCGATTTGGCGGCGATATCATAGACGCCGATGAATCCGTGATCTCCGCGGCGGCTTGCAAACGCGAGCTTCGATCCATCGGGCGACCAACGCAAACCACTCGCTCCACCATTCGAATGGATCAGCTGCTCGGCTTTCTCGCTAACATCGAGTTTCGCAATCCACACCTGTGTTTTGAAGATGAAGGCAACGCTGCCACCTTTTGGCGAAACAGCCGGCGAATGACCTTCGCCGAGTTTCTTCGGTGCACCGCCGTTCAAGGAGACAGCCCAGATATTCTGCTCGACACCTTGCGGCGAATTCTGCGGATTGGGATACCCCGCGTTGGCGAATTCAAGATCGCCGCCATGCGTGTAGACAATCGTCTCCGCGTCCGGCGCCCAGCTGAGCATGCCGAGGTCCTGGCCGTCGTCATCTTTGTACGATGTGAGTTGACGCGACTTGTAACTTCCGTCCGCCGCAGGCTCTGCGATCCATAGATTGCGGGCGCCATTCGCGTTGAATACCCATGCGACGCGGCTCTTCGCGGGGGCGGCCGTCAACTCCGTCGGAAACGGCGCGCTCAGAAACTGTTCGAGCGTCGGCGGTTTTTGCGCATTCGCTGCCGGGCAAATCATCAGCGCAGCCAACATCACAATCGGCACAATCCGTTTCATCAACAGCCTCCACTCATCCCTGGATTTTGCTTTCCAATTCCTTTTTCTCAAATCTCAATCCGCCGGCTGATGCGCGGCCGCCTTTTCAACCGAAACGCGCGGCCCATCCAACGGCCCTGATAATTTTCAACACATGCCCGGCTTCGTTAATACCGATCGTCCGGCCGCGTCGCTTTCCCGCATTCAACGTTTCGATCGTCAAGTCGGCCTCGCGCGTGAAACTTACCGTGCCTTGCAACGCAGTTCTCTCCGCCCCAGATTCCAGCGTCAAGTGTTCGACGGTAACTGCGCGGTTGCGCATCGTAAACGCCCCTTCGCCGCTTGTCCACCGAGAAGTGCCTGTGTGTGGCGCGCCGTCGGACACGCTGGCGTTCACGTCCCAGCCGCGAAATTCCACTTTCTGCAGTTGAATCTCGCCATCTCCGGACAATTTCTGCAGGAGCTCGTCGCGCCCAATGCCTCCCGTCTCGACGTGAACCGTGCCTGAAGCCAAGCCCGCAAGCCGCTCTGTGAATCGCCCCGGCGCGGGAATTTCTGCGAGATTTACGCGATCGAGTTTTGCGATGACATCGTATTTCGGCAGGGGCGCAAACTTCGCCTTCACTTGCGCGTGCACCGTGCCGCCAGCCCATTGCGCGTCCGCTGTGCGTACTTCGAGTTGGAGGTCGTGCAAGGCTCCTTCCGCATGCACATTCGTAAGTTTTAGCCTCTCCACCGTCAATTCCCCAATGTTTATTTCCCCATCGGCATTCATCTGCCGAACCAATTCACTCGCGGCCGCACTTGGCGACGATCCACCTAGCAGCGACGGCAGCAGTCTCTGCAACCAGTTTGGCCGCGCGCGCGGCCCGACCCAGCGATCCAGCTCGGCAGCAGTCATGCGATCTGTAGCTAAACTAAAATTCCATTTCGGGCGGTCCTCGCCATCGGTAATACTTTTTTCCGTGATGGAGCCGGACCAAGTGCCGCCGAATCCTTCAACCTTGGCTAAGTCCACGGAGCGTACTCCGTCTTTCCAATTCACCGTGCTTTCCTGCACGGCGAGAGGCTGGTTCAGACCCGCGACTGCGAGCGTCGCCTTATTAAAGAGAATTCTGCCATTCCAGCGACTGCTGAAGGGCGTTTGCCAATCCCACCGCATCACCGCGAGCGCCTCTCCTGTCAATTCCCATCCGTGATTTACAGGCCGCCCGAAAACCGACGCGGCCTTTAGCACGTCTTCAACCTTTTGCACGTGCCCTTCCATACTGATGCTGCCTGTGTGCGCGGCCAGATCTTGATTGAGCGTAATATCCGCGGCGTTTTCCATCAGCGTCGCCATGCGCCGCTTCTTGGGTGCGAACACATCGCGAGCCGCGCCGCCCAGAGCAATGCGTATCGGGTCTGACACCAGCAGATTTCGCTCGCGCCCAATCCGCACGGGACCGATCCGCAGGGGAGCTTTCAGGCTGGGCACCTTCACAACGCCGCCGTTGCTGGAGAAGGCAACCTCGCCGATCTCCAAGGGCCAACCGCGCAGCGTCATTGCGCCCGTGAAGAACTGCTCGGCCGAAATTCCATCGTCTACACCTGGATGAAACGCTCTGTACCATGCCAGCAAATCGGTTGCCTGAATCCCTGAAGAATCCAGTTGCACCTCGAAGGCGGGCGCGGGACCGGTCACATAATTTGCCGCTCCTCGCAAATTCGAACGCGGGCCTTCGATGGTCACTTCTTCCGCGCGCACGCTTCCCGCGGCAACGTTCCAATGACCTTTGACGCCAAGTCTTAACCGTGGATTGTCGCTTCGTTGGATCAAATCCCAGCGATGGATTTGTGACGCACGGGCTTCCGCGGAAAAAATCCATTCCCCTGCAGGCGTTTCGGCGATCGAGCCGGCGTCGGCGGTGCCGCTCCTTAACGTTCCGTCCAACGTGAACACGCCGCGCATGCCGTAATCGCGCCCACGCAGGAGACGGAACAGGTCCGCCAACGAGACTTCCTCCCAGTGCACCGTGATTTGCGCCGGCTGCAGCCGCGCCGAAGTTCCCGCGACGTCTCCTTGCACCTTCACCGTTCCCGCCGATTGCAACGCCACGCCGCTGCGCCAGGGTTGCGCTTCGAGGCGAAGTTGCCAACGTCCCGCCGCCACCTGCTCTACGCTTCCAGAGACGCCGGTCAGCGCAAAGGGCAGTTTATCGTCCACATTCTTGAAATTGACGCGGCCTTCATCGAAATCGATTTTCAGCAAGCGGTTGACGGGCGCGATCGCCGAAGGCGGGCCATAAACGCGCGCGCTTGCTCCCGCCGTGGCTTTCGCAGGAGGCAGCCACCGCTCCAGGTTCCATCTTCCCTGGTTGTTGCGCACCAGTATCAAACTCGGGCGGCTCAGCGAAAGAGTGCCGAACTCAAAATGGCCGCGCAGTAATCCGGTCCAGCGGAGTCCCGCGGACAAGTTCTCCGCACGCAAAAAATATTCATTGCCGAACGCAACGTC
Organism: uncultured Acidobacteriota bacterium; assembly: GCA_963730495.1. Taxonomy (GTDB): domain Bacteria; phylum Acidobacteriota; class Terriglobia; order Acidiferrales; family UBA7541; genus Acidiferrum. The sequence continues at coordinate 153,687 of CAVSSD010000021.1, forward strand.
TTCGCCAACGGACACTTGTTCGGCATCCAGACGCGGAGTAGGAAGCAATTGCACCGCGAACTGCCTGACCTCGACAGGCCGTCCAAACGCTCTCTCCAATTGCGCGGTCAAGTACGCGTGCATGCGGTGCGTGCGGACGAGCAGAGACACGCTTATCTGCATGGCTACAAGCAGCGCCACAATCGTAAGCGCCAGCTTCCACCACTTGCGTGGGATTTTCATCTTGTCCGGAAGTTTCGCAGACTGGCCTGCAAATGAAAAGCTACTCTAAGACGGACTCCGCCCGGCTTTGTCACTGTCCAAGAGAGGGAGAGGTTCAGTGCACCGTGTGCAGCATGCGGCTCCAGCGCGTGCGAGAAGGAAGGTGCGCGAGCGTGTCGAACACTCCCACCAGCCGCTGGAGAAAAGTGGTCTGCGTGTAATCGTTGCTCGTGGCGTCCACCGACCAATAAATCAGAAAAGGCCGCCCCATGATCGCGCTGCGATCCACAAATCCCCAATAGCGGCTGTCCGAGCTGTGGTCCCGGTTGTCGCCCATGGCAAATAATTTTCCGGGCGGTACGACGATTTCGTCGCCTTGCACATAGCTGCGCAGCGTTTCCCTCCAGCCGGATTCCGTGACGACTTGTTGCGAAATCATCTGATCCCGGCGAGGTGGAAACGAAGTGTTGAATGGATCGTAATTCGCCAGTTGGTCGTGATCGTGTACGACGTACGGCTCGTTCAGCGGCTTTCCATTGACGAACATTTGCTGATCCACCATCTTCAAACGGTCACCTGGTAAACCAATTACCCGTTTCACAAAATGCTGGTGGTCCGCATACGGGTACTTGAAAACGATGATGTCGCCACGCTCAAGCGGCCGGTACGGAAGCACTCTTTCATACCAGGCTCCGCTGCCGCCGAAAATAAATTTATTTACGAGCAGATGGTCGCCAATCAGCAGCGTCCCTTCCATGGAAGCCGATGGAATCTTGAACGCTTGAACGACAAAGCTAGTCCCGAACAACGCCAGAAGCACCGTCACCAGCAACGATTCCAAATATTCGGAAATCGTCGTGGGATCCTCATGCGGTTCCTCTTTTTTTGGCGCGGTCGGCGCAACCAGACCCACTGGCTCTTCGACCTTTAGCGCAGTCTCTTCCGCCATTTGAACTCAACCTTTCCCTTCCATTCGCATGTCATTTTCGTTCCAGCAATTCCATCGCGCTCTGCGCCGCTCGTTGCTCGGCTTCTTTTTTTGTGCTGCCTTCGCCGCGGGCCATGCGCTCACCGTCAATCCAGACTTCCACCTGGAAAATTTTCTGATGATCCGGGCCGCTTTCGCCAGACAATCGGTATTCGGCGGTGGGCTTTCCGTGCCCTTGCAAAAATTCCTGCAGCGCGGACTTGCGGTCCGAGTCCGAGATTCGCTCGCCGCGCGCTTCAAGCGCTTGTTCGAAAAGCAGCTGCTTAAGCATCTCCCGCGTTGGCCCGAGTCCTGCGTCCATATAAACCGCCGCGACGACCGCTTCGAAAGCATCCGCCAGAAGCGCCGGCTTTTCTCGCCCGCCGGTTTTTTCCTCGCCACGTCCAAGCCGCAAATGCTCGCCAAGCCTCACCCGGCTCGCCGCATCGTGCAAAGAGTGCGCATTCACCAGCCTCGCCCGGCTTTTGGAAAGCTGGCCCTCACTCCATTCTGGAAACGACTCGAGCAGATATTCTCTAGCCAGCAACTCCAGAACAGCGTCCCCCAGGAATTCCAGCCTTTCATTATCCCGGATGGCCGCTTCAGCGGAAGTTTCCGTGCGCTCTGCGCGCAATTCCGGAACTGCGGAGCTATGCGTCAAAGCACGCTCCAGGAGTTCCGGCTTCTTAAACCGATAACCAAGGCGCTCCTCGAGTTGCCCTGCGTCACTTTGTGTCATGTCTTTGAGCAGTGCGCCAAGCGCAAGCGGTGCTTATTTCGGTGCGCTCAACTGCGTGGAGCCCAGTTTCTTGGCCTCTTCGGCGCCACTCTTGCACGTCGGCTGCAAGCTGCCGGGAACGGTGGCGCACTTGATGAACGCCGCCACGGCTGCATCAAAATGCGAAGTCTTCTCGTCCGAAATCGCCAAGACGTAGAAGGTCACCGGGTCGGCCTCGGGATTCGGATCCACTTTCGTGGAGGCCTCAAACTCGGGAATAGCCTCGTCATACTTGCCACGGCGGAAATAAACCAGTCCCAATCCGCTATGAGCCATCGCCAGCGTCTGATTCTTGGCAAAGGTGAATTGCTCGTCGGTCATCCCATCAGGCTTCGGAATAGTGGGAGTAAGCTCAATCGCCGACTTGGAATACTTTTCCGCCTTATCTAATTGCACAGCGGCGTTCGGCATGTTCGCATTCCAGGCTCGGGGAAGCGTCTGGCCGAGGATCGCAAGAGTCTGTACATCGGTCGGGGCGAGCACGATAGCTTTCTCGCCGGCGTCTTGCATCTTCTGGATATCATTTTGCGCCACATAGAGCTTCACGAGGTTCGAATACACCGCCGCGAGGTAGCGGCTCTGCGGGTATTTCTGTATAAACGCTTCGGCGGCTTGAATTTTCTTCGCGCCATCCGTCAGAGGTATGGCGTTGAACGCTTTGAACGCGGCATCCTCTTCTGCATTCACGGGGGGCGCCGGTGTGTCCAGCGTCAACGTATTTGCCTTGTCTTTATCGGTTGGCTGCTGTGCAGGCGGCGCGCTCTGCCCACTTTGGCCACTCTGTCCGCCCCCACTCTGTGCAGTTGCCCCAACACATCCCATTAACAGCAATCCTGCAAGAGCTCCTGATCCCATCCACTTCTGCCACGTCCCCTTCATTTTCCGCCTCCTGTTTGCTTCTTCAAGTCGTCGATCGAGTTCGCAGGCTCGATTTTCACCGTCTCGTTCTTCCCAAGCTCTATCGTGTGCCGTTCCTAACTCTAAGGCCGCTCGGCTGGTTTCTCAAGGTTCACGGCTTCGAGTCCCCTTTGCGCCGCTTGCTTTGCTTGCTCTGGTGCTCCCGGCACGGCGAGCGCCGCTTGAAACTCGTTTTTGGCAAGTCCCTGCTGCCCTTCATCATCATAAATCCGCGCGAGATAAACATGCGACCAGGTCATCACCATGGGGTCCTGCGTCGCTGCATGCGCTCCTGTCGTGAGCCTGCCAAACACCTCTTTCGCGCGAGGCCCATCATGCTCCAACAGCGCTACTAATCCCAGACCGTACCATGCGCGGATTTGATCCGGATACTTCGCCAAAACTTTTTGGAAGGATACTGCCGCCGCTTGCGGATTTTTCTCCGCGATTCGCCGCTCGCCATCCGTTAGCTCCGCGATCGCATCCGCATCATTCGGCACCGTCGTTGGCTGAGCCAGCTTGTGCCGCGTCACTGCTTCGCTGGCTGGGTCGCCCTCTTTCGGGCCTCGATCCGCGTATGTAAATTTGATGCCGTCAATCCGCTTGGCTTCCGTGGCCACATTGATGCCTCGTACCAGGTCCTGAAAATAAAGCGCCATGGACGGCTCGGAAGCTTCGTATTTTGTCAGCCCGCTAAAAAGAGGCCTCACGAGCACATAGCCTTCCTCGTCATCGCGGTCCATCGCCGCTTCCCTTTCGCCAGGCGACAGCTTCTTCAGCTTTAGTTCCACTGCCCGTACCAGGCACTCGGCAAAGAAAGCCTCATAATCATCTTTCAGATCCGGTGCGAGCCTGGGCGCCGAAGCTGCCTTCTCAAACAGCGGCCGCTTGACCGCCAGTACATGCGGATATTGCTGCGGAAGCGGATCGAGCAAGAAATGAAGGAAGGCGTGCCGCACAATATCCGTCGGAATGTCGTCCGAGCCGCTTAGAACGATCGAGTAATGCTCGCCGGAGTTCCGCACATTCGTGATGCGCCCGACCAGCGGCTCCAGAATGATCGTGAACGTCCTGGTCGTCGAACTATCCTGGGGCTGTCGCAGATAACCCGTGGTCACAAAAACGATTTGCGACACGGGGTCATGCACCTTCTCGATTTCTCCGTTATATACGGGCTGCAATCCCCGCCAGAGCTGTCCAATTTTTTGCTCTTTGTAATAGTTGGAGAGGATTTCGCTGAAGCCTTCGAGCGCCAGCACTTCCAACGGCTGGTCGTCTCGCTTAAGAGTTATCTCGAAGTTTGGCGCAGGCCCGGAAAGCAGCCCAAACCAAATGTAGCGCGAGAGCGTCGCTCCCGAATCGCGCAGCACATGAGCCTTGTAGAACTCCCGCACTGCGTCCACCGCCGGGCCTTGCTGATGCTGCATCTGCTCGCGGAGCCGCGCGCGTAGCGGATGCCAGTTCTCCGCGCTCACATTCGATTCGAAACCAGCGGCCAGAAGCGCGCACATGGTCGTGAACATGGCCTCGCTGCCGTCCACTGTAACGTTGGTGACTGGCGCCGTTCGTAGCGGCGCGGGGGGTAGCGGCACCTGTCCGCTCGACATCAGCGGCCCTAACAGAAACACTGCCGCAGCGCACAATCCCCCCATCATTCGTCGTTTAAGTTGTTTTCTCATGAACTCTGCCGCAGTTCTCGCTTGAGCTGGATACTCTCTGAACCGCTTGTTCGACCTCTGAGGCGGGACAGGCACTGGGTCTGTCTTTCAACTTCTCCGCCAAAATCCCCTGGGGCGCACACTTTCCTGTGGCAACCCTGCAGCATCTTTTCAATTTACAAGCGCCCTTCCCATCCGTCAAGGAATCTGCCGCTCGTCCAACTAGCCTGCTATCCAACTCTTGCCACACTGGCAGGCATCTGGTAACAGTGAGGATGCGTTCACACCCGCCGCGGGATGGCTCGACCCCATGAGTTCCCTTCTCACAAAAAGAGCTGATTTTTTCTTGGTGGTTTGGGCACTCCCTGGAATCTTGCCTTTTATTCTGGGCGCCCAGCTGGCTGCTGAAGATACCGCGCCGCAAGCGCAGCACTCGGCGGCTACGGCCTCAGGACAGAACTCCACTGGCACGTCCGCGCCGTTTGGCAAGCTGCGGATGTCGCAAGAAGTTCAGCTCACGGGCGATTCCACCTGGGTTGACACCGGTATAGACGTGCAGGCCGGTGAACACGTGGTCGCCACCGCGAGCGGAAGCCTTCGCTACGCCGATCAACAAGCCGACACCGCCCCCACCGGAATCGCTCGCGGATTTAAAGATCTACTGCGCAATCTGCCTTTCAACGAAGCTGGCCGCGGCGCGGTCATCGGCAGCATCGGAGACAAAGAAACTTCGCAACCGTTTCTCATCGGCGCCAAACGCGACCTCGTCTCGCCTCTCTCGGGACGCCTCTCGATCGGCATCAATCAACTCCGCAGCGACACTGGCGATGGCACGTATTCGGTTCGCATCGAGATTTATCCTGCCGATGCCAATGCCGTACTCGACATCGCCAAAGCTGTACCTTCTATCCGCGGCGTCGACAATGATCTATTCGCGAAAATTCCGCGCCGCGTAGCCGACAAAGCTGGCGACCCCGGCGATATGGTCAATTTCCTTATCATCGGGCCCAAGGAAGCCATGGAAAAAGTCTTCACCAGCGCTGGCTGGGTCAAGGTTGACGCCAACGTCAAAGAAACCGTCCTCAACGGAGTCCTGGCAAGCATGTCCAAGGAATCTTATCTCACCATGCCGATGAGCCCTCTCTATCTCTTTGGCCGCCAACAAGATTACGGCTGGGCGCATGCCGAGCCTATAGCTGTCGTCGCTTCGCGCAATCACCTGCGCATATGGAAGGCACCGTTCGTTGTAGATGGCCGAACGCTCTGGGTCGGTGCCGCCACTCATGACGTCGGTTTCGAAAAAGATCAGCGCAACAACGGTCTGACCCACAAAATCGATCCCGACATCGACCTCGAGCGAGACTATGTCGAAAAAACTCTCACTTCCACAGGTCTTGTTGCGGAAGTCACTCACGTTTTGCCGAAGGATCCGATGCAGGAAGCCAGGACCGCCACCGGCGGCAGTTTCCACTCAAATGGCCAGGTTTTAGTCTTGAAGCTCGGCGAATCCGCCAAGCGGGAATAAGGGTCGGCAAGAAGAGGAAAGTTGTCCGCTCTTGGAGTATGATGGCCACCGCCGAGAAGCCTTCGCTCGGCCGTTCGTCCAGTCCCGGAGTTCATCATGCCCGTCATCGCCAAGCCAGCCAACGAACCAGCCCGCCTCGCCGCCCTGGAACGTTATGGCCTACTCGACACCGACCCCGAAGAATCGTTTGACGACTTAACGCAGCTCGCTTCGTTCATCTGCAAAACGCCCATCGCCCTCATCTCTTTAATCGACGACGATCGCCAATGGTTCAAATCGCGCGTGGGCATCGACGTAACGGAAACCTCGCGCGAAGTCGCCTTCTGCTCTCACGCCATTTTGCAATCCGATGTTTTTGTGGTTCCTGACGCACTCGAGGACGACCGCTTCCGCGATAATCCGCTGGTCGTTTCCGACCCGCACATCCGCTTCTACGCCGGAGCCCCGCTCATCAACGAAGAAGGCTACGCGCTCGGCACGCTCTGCGTAGTGGATCAGACTCCCCGCGAGTTGGAGCCCGAACAAAAAGAGTCCCTCAAAGCACTGAGCCGCCTCGTCCTCGCCCAAATGGAATTTCGCCGCAACCTGATCCTCTTGAAAGAAGCCCTCAGCGACCGCACAAAAGTAGAGCACGAACGCGAACAAGAACTCCTCAAACTGCAAGCCACCCTGATGCGCGTCCTCGGCCTGCGCCACGCCGCTTCCGCCAGCCGATCCGCAACATCCTAAGCACTTTAGCCCCGTCCAGTCTTCCCTGTGAACTCTGTGTCCTCCGCGCCCTCTGTGTAAAAATTCTTTCCTTTCCTTTGTTTGTCCGATTGCTAGGCGGCACCAACCGCCCGCCGCAAAACGTCCCGCGAAATATTTGCCCCACTCACCACCAGCACAACGTTGTCACCAAATTCCGCGCCGCCTGCAAGCAGTGCCGCCGTACTGGCCGCCCCGGCAGGCTCAGCCAAAACGTGCTCCTCGACAAGCAAAATCTCAATCGCCCGCAACATCGCTTCCTCGCTAACAAGCACCACGTCATCCACCAGCTTCTTCACGTCGCGCACATTCTCCGCATCTGGCGTCCGCGTAGCCAAACCATCCGCGATCGTGTCGCAAGTCTCCGTCCCCACCACGCGATCTTCCTTCCACGACCTGTAGTAAGCCGGCGCCCTCTCCGCCTGCACCCCAATAATCCTGACGCTCGGCGCAATCTGTTTCACCGCCGCCGCAACGCCGCGAATCAAAGCCGTATCTCCCATTGGCACCACAATTGTGTCTGTCGTTGGTAGTTGCTCGAGAATTTCGCAACCAATCGTCCCGGGCCCTGCCGGCAAATTCAAATCGGCGGCATCATTCAAAAAATAAACGCCAGGCCACTTCGCATATTCGTTCGCTAATTCAAATGCCGCCGCCAAATCCGCCCCACCGCACTCCACAATCTCCGCACCCAGCGAAGCAATCCGTCCGCGCTTCACCGGATTGCACCCCATCGGCAAAAATATCCGCGCCTTAACTCCCAACAGTTTCGCCGCCCAAGCCACCGCCGACCCATGATTCCCGGTGCTCGACGCAATCACTTCCCGAACCGGGTCCAATCCGTCCTCTGTAGGGACACGATTCATCGTGCCCTCCTGCCTCTGCTCTTGCCCTTGCCCTTGCCCTTGCCCTCTCCCGGCTCCCTCTTCAATCGCACCGCCAGCGCCCACAAAGCCCCCCTCACCTTGAACGACCCCGTCGGCAGCTCCGCCTCCAATTTCAACCAAACGCGCTTCCCCGCCCTCGCACTCAAATATGGCGCCTCAACCAGTCTTGTCGCCCGAAAATATCGCGCCAGAAACTCTTGCGCCCGCTTTATGGATGCCAGTTCTGGTTGGATTAGCAATAGAGCCTCTAGTAGTAACAGGCGAGATCGTCGCCAAATTTACTCACCCTGGGGTACATCCAAGCAATCTTCAAAGAAATGCAACTGGGAAGATGTCATACTATTTCTGATTTGTAGTACAATTGTCGCATGCGCTCTGCAATCCAAGCAAGACTAGATGACCGCTCGCGGAAGCGGCTAACGCTTCTCGTCCGCGAACTCGGCTGGAGCCCCTCGCGGGTCGTCCGCGAGGGCCTGCGTGTTCTAGAGGCAACCTACCTGCGAAAGAAGAAGCGCGGCATAATCGGACTCGGAAAGTTCTCGTCTGGTATCCCCGACCTCGGTTCGAACAAAAAACACCTGCGCGGCTTTGGGAAGTGAAACCCGTCCTGCTCGACACCGGCGTCATCGTTGCCCTTCTGGACAGCAGCGAGAAGACTCACCGTGTCTGCGCCGAGGCCATCCATGCAGCAGCAGCGCCCCTAATCACCTGTGAGGCCGTGATTGCCGAAAGTTGCTATTTGTTGCGCAACTTCCCAGGTGCCCCCGAGGCGATCATCGACAACGTGCTTGCCGGAATTTTCCAAATCCCTTTCCCAATATCCAAGGAAGCCGCGGCGATAAAACAGATTTTGCGAAAATACCGGGACCGAAAAATCGACCTCGCCGACGCCTGCCTTATTCGCTTGGCGGACGAATTTGAAACCCCGAATATATTGACGCTCGACAAGGACTTCACTATCTATCGCTGGGGAAAGAACAAGCCCTTTCGCATATTGCTGGACCCAATTTAGCCCCCCATCTGCACTTGCCATTTCAAAGTCTACCGCTCTTGTTATCTCTGCGCTGGCTCTGTGAACTCTGCGAAGCTGTGAAAAAACATCCTTGTGGCTGCTTTCCGAACATCCCGACGCCCACTTTTTTGCGTTCCTTGAATGTTTGCCGATTCGCGTCGTTGCTTTGCGTGCTCGATTATCCCGCAGGAGCCGGGTCAGGTGCCCGTCCGAGCCGGATCCCTTGCTGCATGTTGTAGGTGAAGCAGGCCCAGAGCATTTCGGCTCGTACTTTGCGCAGTCCGCGCACATGAAATTGCCGCAGGCCCAGTTTAGTTTTGATCCAGGCATGCACAAACTCGGCCACCGGACCACGCCGCCGGTAAATCGCTTGTGCTTTTTCGCTGGCCATCTTTTCCCGGAACGCACCGAGCGCCGCGTTTTCCTGTTTCCGTTCGACCGACCGCCCGTGTTTTTGATTCGCGCCGCAACACTCCGCCCGCAACGAACACTCGGCGCATTCTTCGGCGGCCGCCTGGTACTTATAATGAGTCACACCGCCGCGCACCCAGTGGCCTTGGTAGTTCAACGTCTGGCCCGCCGGGCAAATGTAACGGTCTTCTTCCGCCTCGTAAATAAATCGCGTCGCGTCAAATCGCTTCGCATTCGTCCGCGCTTTCGACGCGTCATCGGCCAGACGGCCCACGAAATCAATCCCTTTTTCCGCCATGCCCTGAATGTTTTCGCCGCTCGTGTAGCCGGCGTCGGCCACCATTCGTTCCGGCTTTCGTCCCCAGCGCTGCTCGATCCGCTCCGCCGCCGGCAGCAACTGCTGATAGTCGTTGCCTACTTGGGTGATTTCCGCGTCCACGATAAATCCGTGCCGCGCGTCGGTCGAGATCTGCGCGTTGTAGCTCGGCGCAAAACCGCCACCGGCCTGCTTCATCACTCGCGCCTGCGGATCGCTCGTGCTCACGCGCGCCTCGCGCTTTTCTTCCACCGTCTTTTTTACCTCGCGCAACTTCTCCAGTTCGGCCAACGCTTCTTCCAACCGTTCTTGCTTCTCTTGCACGGCTCGTTCCCGCGCCGCTTGCTGATGCCGGTTCGCCGCCGACTCGGCCAGCGGATCCCGCAAAGCTTGCACCTGTTGCCGCGCGCGCTCCAAATGTTCCCGCAGCGTCTTCTCCCGATGAAAGCTGCCGCTGCTCGCCCCGGCTTTGATTTTCGTCCCGTCCTGCATCACTTCTTCCAGCGTGATCAGCCCTTTCGCGCTCAGCACTCCCAGCAAATTGGTGAACAACTCATCCAACTCCTCGGCCTTTTCCACACGAAAATCCGCCAGCGTGTGATAGTTCACCGCTTCCATCCCCGTCAGCCACTGAAACGCGGGATCGTATTCACATCGCCGCGCCACTTCTCGCGCCGCTCCGATTCCGCGGCTGTAGGCATAGACCCACAAGCTGATCAACAGTTGCGGATCAATCGCAGGACGCCCGCCTTCCTCCGCGCTGCTGGCGATGGCTTCGTAAAATCGGCTCACATCCAGCCGCCCCACCATCTCCCAGATCGCCCGCGCCTGATGGTCCTGCTCAATCAGCCGCTCGATGTCCACCGCGCGCCAACTCATCTGCTCCCGGTTCACATATCGAATCAACCGCTGCTTGGTGTTCGTATTTTCCTGGTTCATGTGCCAAACATAACTGCCCTCAAATTATTTTCAAGTGGAAATTTCAGAGAGGTTTTTTCACAGCTTCTGCGTCTCTGCGTTATCCTTTTCTTGCTTCCGACGTTTCCTTGCGTCATTACTTCACTGCGTCTCAAACCGCAGTCGCAGCCGTTTCCTTCGGCCTCGACGCCTTCCACAAAGCAATGTATGGCTCCAAATCCTTCATCATTTTTTGAAATTGCGGGATGTCCAGCGATTGCGCGCCGTCGCTGATGGCTTTTTCGGGTGCGGGATGCACTTCAACGATCAAGCCATCGGCGCCAATCGCAACAGCTGCGCGTGAAACGGCGGGGACCAGGCTTCTCTTTCCTGTGGCGTGGCTGGGATCGAGAATCACAGGAAGATGTGTCAATTCGTTTAGCGCGGGAATCGCCGCGATATCGCAGGTGTTTCGTGTTTCGGTTTCAAACGTGCGAATGCCTCGTTCGCACAGAATCACATCGGAATTTCCATGCGCCACGATATATTCTGCAGACATCAACAGTTCCTTGATCGTCCCACTCATTCCGCGCTTCAAGAGCACCGGCCGCCCGCATTTTCCCAGCGCCTTCAGCAGCACGAAATTCTGCATGTTCCGCGCGCCCACTTGCATGATGTCCGCGTACTGCGCAATCAAATCCACGTCGCGGTCGCTCATCACTTCCGTGATAATTGCCAGGCTCGTGGCCTTTTTCGCCTTCTGCAATAATTTCAGCCCTTCTTCTTCCATGCCCTGAAAATCGTACGGCGAAGTCCGCGGCTTGAACGCGCCGCCGCGCAGAATTTTCGCCCCCGCCGCAGCTACTCCTTCCGCCGCACGCATAATCTGCGCTTCCGATTCCACGGAGCACGGCCCCGCCATGACCACAAACTCGTCTCCGCCGATCACGGTGCCGTTCACGCGCACTCGCGTCTTACCCGCGCGGAACTGCTTGCTCACAAATTTGTACGGCGCGGAGATACGCACAACTTTCTCTACCTGCGGCATGGACTCGACGGACTCCATGCACGCCGTAACATCTCCGACTCCCACAACGCCGATCACGACGCGCTCTTCCCCTTCGATCGAGTGCACCTTGTAACCGAAATGTGCCACCTGGTCGCGCACTTCATCGATCTCCTGACGTGTGGCGTGCACCTTCATCGAAATAATCATGGCTTCGTCCTCTCACATCCATTTTTGAACCCAGCTTATTCTCTGCACAGAACTTCTCCGAGACATTCCGTTCCACAAAAATCCTGCAACTGCCTCTCCCAGAAATTTCTGCCCCAAAAAACAAAAAACCCACTCTCTGCGAGTGGGTCGAAACTTTTTGCGCTGTTTCTAATTACGGAATCGCCCCTCGCATTTTAGATGGGTGGGTACCAAAATCGAAACCAATACGAGTAGGCGCCGCGATTCATTGGCATAGTGTATTTCGACTTTCTCGCAGAAACAACAAATATTTCATCCAGCCGCTTTTGCGCGCCATTTTCTTCATCTCATCCGTAGAACACTGCCGATTCGCCAAGCCGCGAAGCGCGTTGCTCCAGATCTCAATATAGGAGCACGGCGATCCGGTAGCGCGTAAACCCCCCGGCATCGCCTCCCTGGCATGCGCCTACGGCAGCCTTCCGATACTTCCGGCTCCTGATTTTCTGCAGAAGTTCGTCGGGCAGCTTGTCGAGATCCGTTACTTCAAATCGAATGATGTACAGCACGGAAGCACCGGTGTACCCGCGGTCCATACCACACGTTTTGCGCGCATCCCCGTTTACATCCACGGCGAGCAATTCAGTGGCTCTCAGCAGCGATGCCGCTTTCTCTTCTTGCTGTGCCAGGGTCAAATTCGCGACTTGCCGGGAAAAATCCTGCACGGCGAAGAGTCCGTTGGTTCCTCTCGTCACGGCGATGCCAATCGCCGTGAGTTCGGCGTTGAGAATGTTCCTGCGATGCCCCGGTGAGTGCATCCATCCGTCGTGAATTTCCTCGGGATTAGGACCGATGGCGACGTTTTCCGCCACCATGGCATATTTTGCGCCAGCCTCAGCGACGCGCTGTTCCAGCGAAGGCTCACCGGGGAGCCGATGCGAGAGTACATTCTCACGCACCATGAGTTGGTTGTGCTCGCGTGCGGCAGCTGCCAAGGCATCATCCCATTTGAGAGATTGCAGTCCGGCTGCAGCCCGTTCGCGGTTGGTGGCATCGAGGAGAAGTTTTTCGTCCAGCGAGGGATGCGAAGAGATTGATGAAGTTGGACGGGGAGGACGATTCTGCGAGTGATCTTGAGAACGGGCGGACGAAAGAAAAAAGAAAAGACAGAGTGCGGCGACCGCGCTGGCGGTTCTGAAAAAGCGCAGTTTTTTCATCGAGGGTTAGCCGCGAACGTGAACGGAGCTGAAGTTAAGAATGACATGGCCGCCGGAGGTGGGCCGGCCAAAACTCAGCATCGGGCGGAAACGCGAGAAAAGAAGAATCTCGTCGAGTTGATGGCGCAAAGCCGGGCTTGCGGGACCGGAAAGAATTTCATAGTCCAACATCTGGCCGCGATCGTCGACAGTGACATAGACCTGGAGGCCCTGCGGAAGAGAGAGCTCGACCTCGTGCTGTTCGGATCCCCACGCTTGCGGATAATCCGAAATGGAAACCAACTCCGCGGGACGAAGGATATCGAGCGGAACATCGTTAGGTACAGCTTGCAAAGTGGCACCCGGCGCCATCAATTGCAGCACGAAGACGAATACGACTATGGCAGAAAAAACTCCACCGGTGGCGGGAACAGTGAGCGGACGAAAAACGTTGTCGAGAAGAACTTCAGCGCGGTCGCGCATTTTGCGCAGACGGCTGGACCAATCCTTGGATTGCTGCGACTGCGCTGCAGCCACTTTAATGCGAACAGCCAAATCGGCTGGCGGTACATTTTTAGGCATGCGCGAAAGCAGCACGGAGAGCTTGCGAAAAGCTTCCAATTCGGCGCGGCAAACCGTGCAGCCGTTCAGATGCTCGCCAATTTGTACTCGCTCAGCGGCCGACGTCGTGCCCGTGAGGGCGTCGTCCAGGTAGCCCGCCAGTTTTGTCCGTACCGTATTGCACTTCATGAAAGCCCCTCCCCCGCTGCACTCGCACGCAGGGAATCACTTTGCTCTTGCGAAGAATCTTTGACGCGGCGCGCGGCAGTATATGCATCGCCGAATGGCGACGGCTGCGGCTCGACCACCGAACTGGCACCGGCAATCTGTGCGCTAAAGTGAATAACGCCGCGCGAAACGCTATGCGGTTCGTGTTCGCGGAGAAGCGGCTCGAGAACTTGCCGGAGAGCGCGGCGTCCGCGAAGAATGCGTGACTTCACCGTGCCAACGCTGCATTCGAGGACTTCGGCTACTTCGTCGTAGCTGAGTCCTTCCAAGTCGCGCAGAATCACGGCGGTGCGAAACACATCGGGAACTTCTTGCAGCGCGTGGTGGACGGCTATTTGAATTTCACGTGAAGCCAACTGCTCAAAAGGTGTGGCGCCGAGATCTTCAATTTCGATTGCGGCATGGCCTTCTTCGGGCTCGGCGTCGATCGAAACATTTTTTTGCAAATGGCGCTTGAACCAGCGCTTGTGATTGAGCGCTTCGCGAATGGCTATGCGGTAGAGCCAGGTCTTCAAAGAGCTGCCTTGGCGAAACTTGCGAATCCCGCGAAAGGCCTTCAAGAAAACTTCCTGCGAACCGTCGGCGGCGTCGGAGGTGTCGCCGAGCATGCTCAAAATCAGGTTATAGACCGGGGCGTGGTAATGGGTAACCAGCCAGTCGAATGCCGTTTCCGAGCCTGCTTGCAGCTCAGAGACGAGTTCGGCTTCATCGCGGCCCCAAGAAAGGGCGCTGACCCATTCGGACACTGCCGGCCTTTCCGGCCCGGTTGCTGGAGGCTACCCGGACCACGCTGCTGTTAGGTCCACGTTAGAAGTAAATCTTAGAACGTTGGACCCAGGCCTTCTTGCGAGTGCGATCCCCTTCCTGCGTTTTGGGATCGACTTGCGACCGGGACGGCGTTCTGGCATTGCCGACCCGATGTCCGCTCTCAGTACCTTAGACACCGCCCAGAGCGGATATGTTTCCTGGCGGCGGTGTCTTGAGCAACTGGCGTGATTCTGGCACTTTGCGGGTCTGCGCGCAACGGTACGTGGGAACCATTGGGGCGTGCCCGGCGGTCCGTGTTCCGTGACCTGGAGTACCCTCTTTTTCGGATATAAACTGCATTAAGTCCATAACACCTTCAATCTCTTTCCGAACTGGGTTGTTTCGCTCCATCCAGTGAAAAATAAATTCGCGCGGATGTGTCGCACTCGGAGGGAATAACTTGCCGAGATTGACGAGTAGCTGACGAAGAGCCCAACTATAATGGTCTTTCCCAAGCTGGCTGCGAACATCCACAGGCACTACATCGTCATAATCCTGTTTATTGACCGCAATCGAGACCGCCCGCGATCCGTATTTCATGGGAATTTGGCGAACCCGCTGGAATACACGCTCCTGCTTTGCATCATCCCAGTTTGCAAACTCAGTTTTAGGGTTCCTGTGGACATACTCGGACGCACTGAAGTTTTCAAACCTCTCCTTCACCCTAAATCGTTCCCACTCGCTCTCAAATTTTGGAAGTTGAATGGCGGGGACAACTAGCGCTGTAGCGATAGCGACATGCTGCGAAGGGCTAGTTCCAGCGTCATCAATGAAAAACGAAAACACTAGTCCTTCGTCCTTCCATCGCCTACCCAGAAGAGTGACAACCATGTGGCGAGTTTGTCCTACGATTTTCACTCACACACGTGCGCTCTCCAGGCAATGAACAATGTGCTCGCTCCAGGTAACTGAGTCAAGTATATTATTTATTGGTAAGTGAGGATTCTGCGGGACTTGGAGCAGAACGGTCCACTGAGGGATTGGCGGCGAGCGCAGTTGAAGAGAACGGACCTAAAGGTCCACCACTACAAGGGCGAAGAGAAAAGGCCGGGCTGAAGCCCGGCACCTACAGGGACAATGCGGAGAGTCAAAAACCCCACACGTAAAACCGGCGTGTGGGGCACCCAGCCACGTCTGGAGTTGAAAGCCGACGAATTACAGCTTACGGGCAACAGCTAGCAGCTGATGGGACTTGAGACGGTTGACGCGAACCGGGGGAGCACGTAGAATTGTGCTGCACGTTAAACCGTGCTCAGGCTGGTAAAAACATGAAAACAAACGTCACGTTAAAGCTGGATGCGGAGCTTTTGAAGCACGCGCGGGTGCTGGCGGCGGAGCAAGGGAGTTCGATCAGCCGGATGCTTGCGGACAAGCTTGAAGAACTGGTGCGGGAGCGCGCGGGATATGATCGCGCGCGAAAGCGGGCGCTGGCACGGCTTCGCGTGGGGATGGATCTGGGCTGGACGCGGCCAGCTTCGCGGGACGAACTGCATGAGCGATAAATATTTTGTGGACACCAACATTCTGGTGTACGCGCACGACCTGAAGCAGGGCGCAAAGTACGAACGCGCGCGAGCCCTGGTGCAGAAACTTTGGGAGGGCGAAAACGGAGTGCTCAGCACGCAGGTGTTGCAAGAACTCTGCGTCAGTCTGCAGCACAAGGTGGCTCGTCCATTGTCAGCCGAAGGCACGCGCAAGGTGATCGAAGATTATGCGAGCTGGGAAATCGTGGTGAACACGGCGGAATCCGTGCTGATGGCCTTGGATATCGAGGGGCAGTATAAGATTTCGTTCTGGGATGCTCTCATTGTGCAAGCCGCGGGAAGTTGCGGAGCTGAAGTGCTCTACTCGGAAGATTTGGCAGACGGGCAAGGCTACGGCGATGTCCGCGTGATTAACCCGTTGAAGTAAGGGAAGCAGCTGTCCAGCGGGTGAGGTTGCGAAGCGCTCGGGCTGATGAGGCAATACAATCGACAAGAACACGGGGGACTTCGATGCAAGCATCAGGTGCAACCGGAACTCCGGAGCGAGAGCGATGGACGGCAGAAGAATTGTGCGACCGCTACCTGGGCGGGCGCCCGTCTGAAGCCGCACTTCAAGTGCTCAAGAAGGCAGAACAGCAGCGGCCGGAAGTTCGCGATTTCGTGGAGCGTGCATTTCGGCTCATGGCGCTCTCGAAGTTCGATCCGCGCGATTTTTCACCCTTCGTGGCGCGCTTCTTCACAGCGATCGCGCCGGGCATTTTGCCTGGCGCATGGGGAGGAATCGTACCGCCCTTCACGCTTCCGGGACGGCATAAGAAAATCGATGCCTATTTGCGCTCGAATGAATGGGCGAACTTCGAGCCAGGAACGGTCCTTTTGGACGTAGGATGCGGATTTCCTCCTCAGACTTCCATTGAAGCGGCGGAGGCGTTTCCAGAGTGGCGAATCGTTGGCGTAGATCCCACTTTTGAACAATATCTACTCTACGACGAACAAGAGAACTATGCATGTCTCGACCAGGCGGGAAGAGTGCGGTATTTTCAAGCTGGCCGCCCGGAGGAATTTCTCCGCCTGTACTCCGATCGCGACGCTACGATACAGCATTTTTCGCAGGCGTTCGCGCAATTGCTCCATAGCCTTCCGCCCGACGAGGGAATATTTTCCAGTGCGGAACAAGGCGGGAGGCGTCTGATCCGCCATCCTTTGAGTGCATATGAGCGATCCAATCTCAAATTCGTTCAAGGGGGATTTGGATCCAGCGGCTTGCCGGTAGCGGGAGTCGTGCGCAGTTTCAACGTGCTCATTTACTACGACGCGGATTTTCGACGCGAGGCGGAAGAATGGGTAGCGCAGGTTCTGCGGCCGGGGGGACTGTTCGTTTGCGGCCGGGACGATTCGGGATCCCTAAATGCTCACTATTCGGTGTACCGCTGCGAGGGCGGTCGGTTAGTAGAGAAGGAATTTGCGTTCGGCGTGGAAATGGTCCGTCATTCCGTGTGGTTTGCCCTGCACGATGGCGAGCGTGAGACCTGGCGGCTTGCGGAACTGTTGAGAATTCTGCGGTCTGATCGGGAGTTCCTGCGCGATTACGATGCCCGGTTGGACGCTCTATTGGCAGAAAACAGGATGGCTGTTCGGGATGAGAACGGATGTGTTGCCGAGCCGCCGGACCCGATCGACGCGGCGCGGGCGCTTCCGGTTTACCACGAGATCGCGCATTCGATCGAGGCGGAGTTTGCCGATCGGGCAGTATCCGTGCTTCAGCGAGCGGGTCTGCATGCGTGGCGAAATCCGGTAGGACACATTGCCGTCGGACCCTGACAGGCGTGAGCTTCTGACTAACTAAGAATTATCTTTGCCGGCGGCTACTTGGGCGTGGCCAAGAAATGCTACGAGAGAGACGCCGCCAATGATGTTTCCGAGCAGGGTGGGGGCAAGAAACAGGGTGAGGTAAGCGCTAAAAGTTTCGCCGCCGGTTACGACCAGATAGAACATTTTCACGGATCCTGCAATGGTGTGGTTGAATCCACCAAGGCCGATCAAGTACGTCAAGATAATGATGATGCTGACGCGGGAGGAATCGGCGCCGGGAAGCAGCCATACCATGAGAGCGATCAGCCAACCCGCGAAGATCGCGCGCACCATGGCGGTGCCGAAGCTGGCGCCAAGTCCTTCCTGGCTCACATCTGTAAATGCCTGGCGGATTGTGGGATTGAAAATCACAACTCGCCCAATGCACAGCGCGAAAAGAAAAGTTCCAACAAGGTTCGCGGCCAGGATTACAGACCAAATCCTTAGGACGCCGACGATCTTGGCCAATGTTTGCTTGGATAGAAGCGGAATAATTACGGTCAGCGTTGTCTCTGTAAAAAGCTGTTGGCGGCCGAGACCCACAATCAGAAAACCGACGCTATAGCCAAGCTTGGAAATCAACGGGGTCCAAGAAGCATGCGGCAAGTGCGCGGCAAGGAGTGCCTCCGCGACCAGGGAAAAACCCATCGATAGCCCCGCCGCAAGTCCGGACCAGGCGAGCGCAGAAGAAGTCCGCGTGAATTCTTCTTCGCCTTCGCGCCGGATGGTCTCATAGACGATGTTTGGGCCGATGGCGCGACGATCTTCGACCTTCTTTTCCTCCGCGCGTGTGCTGATGACTGGAGATTCTTCCAGAGCCGTGGGGGGATGATGTTTGGCGCCTTTCATGGATGATGGAGGCTCGGAAGTTCTGACCAAAGCTGCTTGTGGCACCTGAAATAAAATCTTAAATGCGGAGTTGGGTAGCTTTTGTAGCTCGCAAATTGGGAGACGGAGCTCAACTTGATTTTTTCTTTGGGACTTTAGCGCCCTTTTTGCGGGCTTCCGACAAGGCCGATGGCGATGGCTTGCTTGCGGCTTTTCACCACGCCGCCTTTGCCGCCTTTTCCTGATTTGAGCTTGCCGCGCTTTTCTTTGTGCATGGCTTTCTTGACGCTTTCGCCTGCCGCTTTGCCATATTTCGCCATTTGTCCTCCTTCGGACTCGGATATCGAGTACCGAGCTTATCTCGGAAGTGGTAGCCGAGCCATCCATGAATCACCGTAGCTGGCGGAGAAAAAAAAGACGAAAGATAACGCGGAGACGCTGAGTTAACAGAGCCGCGCAGAGGAGGAGCCGGGCGCGAGGCTAATCAGGGCTTTGGAGGGGCGGCGAAAAATTGCCACATGATTTCGGAGGCGGGGACGTGGTTGCCGCTGATGCGCAGGCCGGGCCACATGTGATGGCCGCCTTGGATGGCGTAAAGCGCGACGGCGGTGCCGTCCTGACAGCCAGAATAAATGTCCGTGTGGACCTCGCTAGTTTCCGTGTGCTCAGGAGTAGGCGAACACCCGTCTTTTTTCACCCAGAAGGAAATGGCGCCGGCGACGGAATTGTCTTTACGCTTTGAGCCCATTTGAAAAGGAGTGCTGCCGCCATCGAACGGTACGAGATGATCTGCCGTGCCGTGAAAAACCAGGAGGGAAACGCGGTCAGCCGGAGTGCATTCGACGTCTTGCGCCTTCGACGGGAGCAATCGCGGCGATTTCGCTGGAGAGTTCGCAGGCAAGACGATAGGAGAGCATGGCACCGTTGGAAATGCCTGTGACATAGATGCGCTTGGGATCGATGTTGTCATCGCGATGAAGCCGATCGATTAGGGCGTGCAGGAAGCCGATGTCGTCTACCTTGTTCTCCATGGCGTAGACGCAGTAGGCGCCCGCGTTCCAGGTGGGGACCCTGGCGTTCGCATCGGGACCGGTGCCGCTCGGGTAGACGGCGATGAAGTTGTTTTTATCGGCGAGTTCGCTCATGCGCGACACGTGCTCGGCGGATTCCGGGCTTTGCGTCGCGCCGTGCAGAACCATCACTAGCGGAACTTGCTTAGTGGAGTCGTGGCCGGGAGGGACGTGGAGAATGTAGCGGCGCGTTCGTCCGCCGAATTCCATGGTGAGAGACTTGCTGCCTGTTACAGAAGCCCTTACGCGATGGACTACCGCGGCGAAAAATACGCAGAGAAATGCAACTGCCATCCCGCCAAGGAGAATTTTCTTCGTATTCATGGGCGTTCTATATAAATCGTAAATAATTAAACACTGATTCTGAGGAGAAGTTGTCCGAGGCTGTGCTTGGAAGGAACGGGCGTGGCTGTTAACTGGCTATGTGATTGACGCTGTGAATCATTGCTGGATTGAAGGGCGGGGACGCGGAAAGTCTCGACACCAGATTGCCTTCGAAGATAAAAATAGAGTAAGCATTAATTACGACCAATTCCGAAGACCTTCGCGCGCAGACCGGGAGTTGCTGCCAATATGTCCACACTGACAGAGCTCGAGTTCCTACTGGTGTCGAACGACTATGCGACGCTGACGGCGGTTTCCGCAGGGATGAAGAAATATGGGGCCAAGTTTAGCCTGGTGCCTACGGCGGAGGCGGCGCGGGATTATTTAGAGCGAAAGAAGATTGACGGCGTGTTTGTGGATATGCAGGTTTCAGGAACGCTTGAGTTGATTGAAGCGATTCGCAAAGGGTCCTCCAACGGCAAGGTAGCGATTTTCGCATGCGTTGCGAATGCGGCGGAGACAACGGCGACGCTGAATGCGGGAGCCAACTTTGTGCTGCGCACGCCTTTGAACGTGGACGGCGTGGCGCTGCACATTACTATTGCAAAAGACATCATGCTGCGGGAGAGGCGGCGTTATTTTCGCCATTCGGTCAACCTGTCAGTAACGCTAAAGGACGGCGAGGGTGAGCAGCGCGGGCGTGTCATCAATCTTAGCGAGGGCGGGATGGCGGTTCGGGCTGTGAGAGGGCTAAAGCAATGGACGGTGGTCGAGTTTGCGCTGGAACTTGCTCTTGGCGTGGATCTTAGCGGGAAGGGGCAGGTGGCTTGGACAAGTTCGGAGGGGACGGCTGGGATACTGTTTCAGACACTTCATGGGATGGGGCGCGGGTATTTGGCGGCCTGGCTGGATGGCCGAGAGCAGCTTTCGCATAAGCCTCCACAGGGTGGGCATCCGGGGTAGGCTCCGGGGTTGGAGATGTTGCGGAAAGGCCCTTAGAGGCCGTGGAAGTGGCAAATCTTGGGGATTGATTAAGTGGAAAAGGTCGGTTCGGTTAGGACCCCACTGGCATGAAACCTTTAGTAAAATAGAGGATTACGGTAGTAGAGTGAGGCGTTTCGGGCTGAAGAATCGGCCCAAAACAGGACGCTCGCAGAGTGTATGCGCGGTGCTTAGTTCCCTTCCCTGGATGGATACGGGCGAGGCGGAGAATACGGAATGGCGCGGTCGGATGCGATGAAAAATGTGATGACGGTGGCGGGCTTGGCCGTCGTGTATTTCGTCGCAGGGAAACTGGGCTTGCAACTGGCATACGTACAGGCAAGCGCGACGGCGGTTTGGCCATGCACGGGGATCGCGGTGGCGGCTTTGCTGGTGTTTGGGTACAGAGTTTGGCCGGGGATTCTGATTGGGGCGTTTCTGGTTAACTTGACGACCGCGGGCACCGTGGCCACGTCGATCGCGATTGCGGCGGGCAACACCCTGGAGGGGTTGGCGGGATGCTATCTGGTCAATCGGTTCGCGCGCGGTAAAGACGCCTTTGTGCGGGCTCAGGACATATTCAAGTTTGCGCTGTTCGCGGGAATGATTGCGACAGCGGTGAGCGCAACGATTGGAGTGGGGACGCTTGTGGCGGCGGGGTTTGCGAATTGGGCAGCGTTCGGGTCGATCGGGTGTACCTGGTGGCTCGGCGATGCCGTTGGCGCGGTGACTGTGACGCCGCTGCTGTTGCTGTGGTGGGAAAATCCTCGTATCAATTGGACCCGGGAGCAAATTACGGAGCTGGCTTTTCTATTCTTGGGGCTTTTTGCCACGGGCTGGGTCGTTTTCGGTAAGCCGTTTCACTCCGAGCTGAAGAATTATCCCCTGGAATATCTTTGTATTCCCTTTCTGATCTGGGCAGCGTTTCGGTTCGGCCGACGGAAGGCGGCGACGGCGCTCTGCGCGCTTTCGATGATAGCCGTGTGGGGCACTTTGCATGAGTATGGGCCGTTCGCCCGGGAATCCCAGAATACCTCGTTGCTCTTGATGCAGGCCTTCATGGGCATTATGGCTATCACGACGCTGGCTTTGGCTGCGGAGGTTTCCGAACACAAGCGTGCCGAGGAGCGCGTGCGGCATCTGGCGGTGAGCGATCCGCTGACGGGGCTGGCGAACTACCGGCAGATGGTGGAGGCGCTGGAGACGGAGATCAAGAGGTTTGGAAGAAATGAGCGGCCGTTTGTGGTTTTGCTGCTGGACTTGGATGGGCTGAAAAAAATTAATGATGCGCTTGGGCATATCGTGGGAAGCCGGGCGCTGTGCCGGCTGGCCGATATGTTGCGGCTGTATTCGCGCGAGATGGACACGGCGGCGCGGTATGGCGGAGACGAGTTTGTACTGATTTTGCCGGAGACGGATGCCGAGGCGGCGCGGCTGGTGGCGCAGAGGATTTCCAAGCGGTTGGCGGAAGACGGCGAAGAGCCGAAAATCTCCGTGAGCATCGGGACGGCCGTGTATCCGGGCGACGGGGAAACCGTAAATGAGATTTTGGGCGCAGCCGACCGCGACCTCTACCGTGAGAAGGGCGTTCCGAAGAGAAGATCGTTGCTGCCGAGTTGATGCGAATCTTGCCATTTTGGGAAGCACTTACCTTTAGATTCCACCCAATTCGTTTTGGCTTTCACAAATATAGGGGCTTCGGATTCTGAGCGCGGGTGGGGCCCATACAGGGTAAACAAGCCCCACCCCTACAGAGTGTTACCGCCGGAGCAGTTCACTTCAGATTGGCGTCGAAAAATTTGGCGGCCATGGTGACGGTTTGCGCGTGGATTTCGTCGCGTAGGATGCCTGCCTGGTCGATGCAGAGCTGCGGCTTGGTGCGGTCGCCGAGTTCGGCGCAGGTGGCGAGGAATGTGTAGTGTCCGACGGCTTGAAGAATGGAGAGCTGCGCGCCGGGAATTTTAGCTGCAAAAAACTTGGCGTTGGTCTCGATGGGGACGACTGTGTCTACGGAGCCGGCGACGATTTGTGTTGGGGTTGTGATTTTTGCGAGAGATTCAGGCGAGAACGCTGGGCCGATCGCGGGAGCCATGACGAAGATGGCCCGAAAGCGTGGGTCGCGATGGGACTTGGAGCTTTCCTCTAGGGCGGCTTGGATCGCGGGATCGGATTTAGCCAAGTCGGTGGCTTTGGCAAGAAGGCCGGGATACTCGAGCGTGTCGTGGCACATGCCATCGGCTTGGGGTGACTTGCAAAAAGCCTGAAAGCGAGAAAGTTCGGCGATGCCGCCGGCAATCTCAATTGCTGTGAGACCGCCGAGAGAAAAGCCGGCTGCGCCGATGCGCTTGGGGTCGATGTGCGGGCCGAAAGTCGAGTCGGCGAGCATTTGATCGAGGAGGGCATTTAGGTCGTGGGCGCGCTGTCCCCATAGAATAGCGCCGGGGATTGTGTAGTCTTCGAGCGCGTTATTGCCGGGATGATTTACGGCGGCGGCGATGAAGCCGTGTGAGGCGAGCGCGGAGCCGAACCACGCCATCATCGTCGAGGAGCCGCCGATTCCGTGGGAGAGAAGAATCAGGGGAAATTTTTCGGGGGCTGCGATGAGGTGAGCGTCCAGCGCGGCTTTTCCGGCTTTGCCGAACGGGTTATCGGGAGAGCCAATCCATTGCATTTGCTCGACGGCGGCGGGGTCTGCGGGATACCAGATATCGGTAACGAGAGCATGCGTCTTTGCACCGCGCCAATCGTAAGGTTCTGGCGGAGTGAATTGGCGATGTATCACGCCGACTTTATAGAGAACGGTCTTGGAAGCTCCAGCATGGCCGGTACAATCAAAAAAAAGTGAAGAGGCGACGCAGAGAGTGGCGATAATTGCGCGAGTGAGTTTCATGTGGTTTCCGGGGTCATGGAATTTCAGAAATACTTTAGACGATTTGCTGTGGAACATGCGAGTTGTTACGAAGCAGGGGGTGGGATGCTTAGACACCAACGGTCTTCGCCAGAAACTGGCGCATGGCAGCGGCGATCTCCTCGAGGTGCGTTTCCAGCGCAAAGTGCCCCGTATCCAGAAATTGAACCGTCGCGTCCGGAATATCCCGCCGGAAGGCTTCCGCGCCTGGAGGAATGAAATACGGATCGTGTTTGCCCCATATCGCCAGCAGCGGTGGCTTGGACTTCCGGAAATATTCCTGAAAAGCCGCATAGAGCTTGACGTTGTTGGCGTAGTCGAGAAAGAGATCCAGCTGAATATCCGCGTTGCCGGGCCGCGCCATGAGCGCGGCGTCGAGTGTGTAGCCTTCAGGCGCGATCAACTCCGGATTTGGAATGCCGGAGGAATATTCACGGCGCATTCCTTCAAGATTCAGCCCTTTGCGAATGGCCTCGCGATTTTCAGAAGTCGGTTGACTCCAGTAGCGCCGGATGGGAGCCCATGCGTCTCCTAAACCTTCTTCGTAGGCATTGCCGTTCTGCGAAACGATGGCTGTGACGCGCTCCGGCCGAGCCATCGCCAAACGAAAGCCGGTAGGAGCGCCGTAGTCGAATGCATAAAGCGCATAGCGCTTGAGGTGCAGCTCGTCGGTGAAAGCCTGGATAGTGTTCGCCAGCGAATCGAAGGTGTACTTGTAATGACGTTGTTCGGGAACCTCGGTGAAACCGAACCCCGGAAGATCCGGCGCAATCACCCTGTACCGGTCAGCGAGCCGCGGGATCAGTTCACGGTACTGAAACGAAGACGTCGGAAAACCATGCAGTAAGAGAACCACTGGCGCATCCGACGGACCCGCCTCACGGAAGAAGACGGTAACACCGTCCGCTTCGATGCGATGGATAGAGGTGTGCGGTATGAGGGTTTTCCCGGCCATTCGTATTCGTTCCTTTCGCTGCTCAGCAACAGGGACTGCAAGTACAGCAGGAAGTGCGCCAGCAATTGCAAGGAGGCTGCCTTGCGCGAAGAAGTCTCGACGATTCATTCTGTCCTTTGAGAAATATGCCCGACGAGATCAGGGGCCGCGAGGTTAGATGATGAAGCTACGAAAATGTCTCTACTATTTTTCCTGGCGGCTAAGCCGAAGATAATCATTTTTCTTCTTCCGCAGTTTGGCACGGTATCGTAAAGGACCTCAGGGGGTTCTTGGCTGGACTTCTTCGGTTTTGCTTTTGATGATTTTGCGAAACACACGGGGATATAGAAAGATTCGGAATCTAAGTGGCTGGTTAGCCCGGTTTGGGCCTGCCACCCGTCGGAGGGCAGACAGACTGAAAGTCTGTGCCACTTAGTCGTCAGAACTTGCGGAGGCTAGTTGTATCGGTTCGCGTTTGTACGCACTGGAGAAGCGGACGCGGAGTAGCCAGAAGATCAGTAGGATCAGTGGAAGCAGGGTGAGGATTAGGACAAGCCGGTGCTGAAAAGCGCGGCGGGGAGGTGTTGGCCGAGGCCAACCCTTGAGAGCAATCTGAGTGGGCGGTTTGAGGGCCCGAAGAAAAAAGAGCCTGAGGCGATGAACAGGCCGAAGCACATGCGCCAGAGATGACGCGCGATGCGTTTTGCTCCGAAGAGGCCGCCACGCACGAGCATGCGAAGGTCTCCGGCGGCGGCCAGCAGCATGATCGATCCCATAAAGAAATTCATTCCGACGGGGACGCCGTCTTGCGAGCTGGCTCCGCTGCGGACGATTTTTATGCCGCTCATCCAGGTGAGAATACCGAGCGTTAGCGGAATCAGGAGCAGTGCCCAATCGAGGCGGCTCGTTTCGCCGTCTTTGCACCTAGCGGTCAGCCAAGCTGTGCCGATCAGGTAGAACGTTAGAATGCCGCCGCCGATGTTGCTTGGTTGATGTTTCACGATGGCAAGGTAGGTTGCGAGGACTGCCATAGTGAGCATCGACACGACAAAAACTCTTCCGGCCAGCACGTGGCGAGGGGAGCCTTTGCGGAAGACGATGGCGGCGGCGCCGGAGAGCAGGCCTACGGTGCCAGCGCAGATGTGGACGAGCAGTATGGGTGAATAGGGCATCGGGTTTTCTTAATGATATAGACGCCGGTGCAGCCCAATTATTTCACTAAGCTCGTGCTGGTGAAATCGGCGTGTGCGGAATCGTGCTATTAACCGCACAACGCAACCAAAGACCCAGGTTCAAAAAACGAACCTGGGGCACCCAGCTGCAGCAGAGCTGCCGCACTCCAAACTGCCTTTTCGAAATATTATGCGGGACGGAAACTGAACGGCCAGCTCTCGGTGAATGGGGATTGACAGGGTTGCGCATCCAGCATACCGTTCGCGGCCAATGAGTGAGTTAGATTGGGGACGATGAAGAACAAACTTTTGGGGGCGCTGATTTTTGTAGCGACTGTGGCGATTGCCGCGTCGCTGCTGGATAGCTGGGGCGTGGTGTCGCTGCCGGGGCTGGTGCCGGTGATTTTGCGGTGGGCGGCGATTGTATTGCTTGCTGGGTATGCGTGGGCGAGGCGGTCTCTGACGGCTTGGATTTTGGTGGGGCTCGCCGCGGGGGCGGAGTTGGGGCACGACTGGCCATCCGTGGCGGAGAAAGTGCAGTTTCTGGGGACAATTTTTCTGCGGTTGATCAAGGTAATCATTGCGCCGCTTTTGTTTGGCACGCTGGTGGTGGGGATTGCGGGGCACGCGGATTTGAAGAAAGTAGGGCGGCTAGGCATCAAGTCGCTCGTTTACTTTGAGATTGTTTCGGTGATTACGCTGGTGATTGGATTTGCGGCCATCAATTTCAGCCGCGCGGGCGAGGGTGTGCATCTGCCGCCAGTGGTGGGGGCCGCGCCACTGAATGCTGTGCCGCATACGGCTGCACAACTGATTACCGATATTTTTCCCGAGAACATTGCGAAATCCGTGGCTGAGGGCCAAGTGTTGCAGGTGGTGGTGTTCAGCATTTTGTTTGCGATGGCGCTGGCGTTGGTGCCGGAGCCGAAGCGGCGGCCGATGCTGGCGTTTGCGGAGAGCCTTTCGGAGACGATGTTCAAGTTTACAAATCTGGTGATGTACGCGGCACCGATCGGCGTGTTTGGCGCGATTGCTTACACCGTCGGGCATTTGGGGCTGGGCGTGCTTTTGCCGCTCTTGAAATTACTGGCGACGATGTATGTAGCGTTGATCGTTTTCATTGTGGGCGTTTTGTTGCCGATTGCTTTATTGGTGAAAACGCCGCTGAAGGAATTTTTGCGGGCGGTTACCGAGCCAGTGACGATTGCGTTTGCGACAGCAAGTTCCGAAGCGGCCTTGCCACGCGCGATGGAAGAGATGGAAGCGTTTGGTGTGCCACGAGAGACTGTGGCGTTTGTTTTGCCCACTGGTTACAGCTTTAATTTAGGCGGATCGAGTTTGTATCAGGCGCTGGCGCTTATTTTTGTGGCGCAGGCGGCGGGGATTCATTTGACGATTGGACAGCAGGTCGTGATGATGCTGACTTTGTTGATCAGCAGCAAAGGGACAGCTGGCGTGGCGCGGGCTTCGCTCGTGATTGTGCTGGCTACGGCGACTTCGTTTCACTTGCCGACGGAGCCTTTGTTTTTGTTGTTTGGGATTGATCAGCTGATGGATATGGGACGGACTGCGGTAAATGTGCTTGGGAATTGTTTGGCGTGCGTGGTGGTGGCGCGATGGGAGGGCGAGTTTCGGCCGGAAGAGGCGCGTTGAATTCGGCGAGTTGGCGCAGCAACAGCGCGAAGATGGGACGGGCACGGCCCTTCGAACCTCAGGGTAAACGTGCGGTGCCCCTACGTTATTCGCGGACGGTTGGTTACATTTCGCGGTAATTCAAGAGAAGAAGGCCGATCAGGACCAGGCAGGTGGGCCAGAGCCTTGCCATTCGGTCGCGCACTTTGTTTTCGGCGGGTAGGCGAAGCTCTAGCCAGCGAGACCAGCCGGCGACGACTCCCAAGATCGCTAGGGGCGCGTGACTTAGCTCGGCTAGGACTTCTTCTTTTATATTACCGAGACTGTGCGAGTGAGTGAGAAGCAGAGCGCTGGCTACGGCGACTAGTGCGGGAAAAATTAGGCGAGGGCCTTCGGTAGCGACGCGGCCGGTTTGCACGCGCCATTCAAAAATCGCCAGGCCGATGACTAGCAACGAAAAAATTCGGTGAAGCAGGACTTCCGGATCCTGGAGAGTGACCCAAAAACCGTTGGGGCCGAGCGGCCACGTCTCGGGATCACTTCGCAAGAAAAGAAATAGTGAGAGACCGAGAAAGAGGAGCGGCCAGTTTCGGGCCCATGGGAAATGCTTCGTCTGCGCGAGAAAAGCCAGGAGGCCGATGGCCAGAACGATCAGGCCCGCCCAGTGATGGTTGTACTCTGACCAGGATTTTTCCGCGGGTGTGTTGGGTCGCGTTCCTGCTTGGCCGGGAACGAATGAAGCGGATGAAAGCGTGCCTGCCTTGAATGCCGTCACCTCCGCGGCGTAGACGTCCTCGGGGAGATCCTGAACGGCTGGGCTTGCCAGGCGCGGGATTTGCGGCGCGAGACGAGCAGCAATTTCCTGGCGCGAGACGCGGTCATTTTTCAAATCGATGGCAGGCGGAAGTGAGGTCAGCGAAGCGGCGGTGAGAATGACGGTTATACCGATGCCGAGTTCGGCTTCGCCAAAGCGTTTCAGGCTAGCGATGACTGAGCCTCCCGAGGGTGAACGGGCGATTTGAAAATTGAGGGCGCCGAGGAGCAGGAGCGTGCCGAATAGGACGACTTTTGTGGCGACCATGATTCCGTAGGATGTGCCGTAGATGGCGGGGATGGAGCCGACGTAGGCGAGGCTCAGCGTGAATCCCGCGGCGGCGAGGACCGCGACACTGATCAGCGCTAGCTTCGAAAAACGCGCTATGAGCTGGCGAGCGAACTGATTGTCCGGAGATCGCGGGATAGAGATTAGAAGGTAGAAGAGGCCGCCGAGCCACGTGGCCGTGGCGCCCTGATGGAGCGCCGTGACGACGGCGAGTGGGAAACGGTAGTCAAGACGAGCCATGGCGTGGCTGGTCATCACTGAGGAGACGAGGATGAGAGCGGCGGGCGCAAGCATGACTGCGTAAGTTTTTGGACGCTGCGCGCCGGAGAGCGCGGCAATGGTCAACGCCGAAGCGATGGCGAGAATTCCGGCTAGGACGAAATTCGCGCCGCTGACGTCGCCCATGGTCATGTCCGCTGACTGCATCAGGATCAAAGTGCTCGCGAGGATGTAAGCCAGCTGCATGACGGCTAGCGCAAAGGCGGCGCGTCGAATCCAGCGAAGGCAAATTTGGGAAACGGTTTCGGATGGCGAGTTTCCTCTAGACGCCACGAAGTTTAGAAAGACGATGCCGCCGATCGTGAGCGACCCGAAAGTCAGCGTGCCGCCACGAAACAGAACGGATAGGAAGCCGAAGATTTGGAGTAAACGGGCCAAGAAGGAAGCTCAGGGTTGCGTAACTTTAAACGGAATTTCGCCTCGGGTGATGTGGCCGTCGGAAGCGAGGACTTGCCAGCGGATGCGGTATTCGCCGGGGATTAACCCTTGGGCTCGCGAGGCCAGAATGTCCGCGGGGGCGTTTTTGCTGATCGCCAGCAATTGGGTGGAAGCGTCAGGCGTGACAAGCGTAAGACGGGAACGAGTGGCGTCGATGCGAACGTTGAAACGCAGTTTAATGGAGATGCTAGGGCCGGCGACAGTGGCGTTAAGGGAAGGGCTGGATTCCAGCAGGATGGCATGCGCGATGGCCGGCAGCACCATGAAGAACATGGCGGCGCCGGCAAACAGGCACACAGCAAGACGAACTCTGTAACTTGAGCGCATCGCTCTCCACTTCGCACGAAAGAAATCACTCGTGACGAGCCTCCGTCGAAAGACGACGAGAAAAAATACGTATCTGGAACTCTGAACTATGTTATTGCAATCCGACTAGACTGCCAAGTTGCGAGACTGGTTTGTGGGTCGCATGCAACTAAATCCGATATAGGAAAGCATCAAGAAACTGCTGCACCCCAAGACTTGTGGTTAATTTGCGCTTCTTACAAAAGGGAAAATCGCCATTGGGATAGGTTGCGCGAATTTTTTCTTGAGATACCAGCACGGAAGGTCGCTGTTGTGCGGAAATAGCGCATGGACGCACACGCCGGTTTGCTGGGGCTGAACTGGGTCGACGTCATATTCGGTCTTGCCACCCTTTTCGCCGATGGCGAGGATGCGCAGCGAAGTTACAGTTTCGTAAGGGTCGTTTGGGGTCGCGTGAGTCATGCGCATACGCACCGAGGCAAAATCGCCGATATAGACAATCGCGACTGCTATGCCGAGGACAATCAGACTGCGTTTGACGATGGTTCGGGCTAGGCTCAAGCGGACAAGTCCTCACACTAGATTGAATAAATGGGAGCCGCGCGACGCGCGGCTCCCCATTTTTAGGCAACAGCTACTGTTTTTCCTTCGGGGCCTCGGTGGCCGGGCCAATCTTGATGGTGGACCCGAACCGCTTGTAATTTTCGTAACGGACGGTCATGCGAATGCGGACGCCGCCGCTGCTGAATTGCAGAGTGTCCTCGGAGTGCGTGTAGGTCGGAAACCAGTAATTGCCTTCGATATTTTCGCGGAAGGTCTCGAAGCGCGGAAAGACGTTTTCCTGGCCATGTTTTTTTATGTCGGGCACGGCTTTGCCGTCGGTCTTCACAATGCCAAAATCTTTTTGGTCGACCCAGATGCGGCCCTGGAAGTAGCGCTGATTTTTTTCTAATTTCTTTGGCGCAACATCGAAGACGTAGGCATTGATTTCATCGAGTTGCTGCTGCCCGGCGTATTTTACGTCGTACTTCTGGACTTCGTCGGAGGTGAGCACGAACGGCTGGACGTGCTCGAGGTCGTCGAAATCCTGTTGCGACATCTGAATGCGCTGGAGCGAGGGAGCGGGAGCGTCGGTGACATGCTCAGTGCGCTTGCCGGCAGGAGTGAAGACGATGTCGCTGGTCATGCGATATTCGCCGTCGGGGCGTCCCGAGTACTCGTCGATGGTTTGAATCACAAACGTCTGCGTGTAGGTGTAATTGTCGCGCTCTTTTTTGAACTCGAGCTCACGTTCGGCGAATTTTTGAATTATCTGGTCGGTGGGGATCTTGGGTGGATCAGTCGTAAGAGGAGATTCTGTAGTCGTCTGGTGGGGCGCAGCCGAGTTTTCGTGTGAGGAACGCGGCTGGGGCAGGGGCGTGGGGGCAGGAGCGGAATAGGACGGGGGCGGCGGCAGCGGGCCGGTCTGCTGGGCGGCGAGCGGCAGCGACGCGAGAAGCGCGGCTGAAACGATCGCGAGCGTTAACGCGGCCAGCACGGAGAATTTCTTAATCGGTTTTCGGACGATTGGCTGCATTTCTTCCCAATTCCTTTCCAGCTGGGCAGTAGCCTGAAACTTAGGAGCTTCAGAATAACGCCGGGGTTGCTTCACGTCCAGCACGTCCAGAAGGATGCGGAAACCGGCGTGCGAATAGTGTGATGCACAAGAGGCCGCCAGGTTCCCGGCGGGGTGTGATAAACTTTTGAAGTAAACCCCGGTGGGGCCGTGGCGCAGTTGGGAGCGCGCCTCGATGGCATCGAGGAGGTCGTGGGTTCGAATCCCATCGGCTCCACCATTTGAAGAAACCAAAGAACTTACCTTCGAAAACCGCTAACTGTTGCCAGCACTGTTGCCAGCTTTCGATTTTCCTCTTGCATTCAAACAAGAATCTTTCAGGCTTGGCGAGGAAAAACGGATATGGTCCATTACACTCTCATCGCGCGCATCAACACTGGCGACGGCAGATTTCCGTTCGTCAATGTGCAGTTCTCGAAGAATCATCGTCCGACTCCGATCGAAGGCGCGACCTACTATCTCCGTCCGACCAATGGCGGCAAGCGCACTCCGATTAAGAGCGGAAAAGATGTCGGCGCTGCTCACACTGCCTTGATCCAAATGGAGAATGGACAGCCCTCTCGAATGCGCTATTAAGTCATACGTTGCACCGCCGCAAAGTATACCCACCTACGCGCCCGTAAGAGGGTCGTCGAAGCCGCGCGAGAGTACATCGAGCGCAGCAAACAGAAATCGCGTAAGACCTACTTGGGGTATCGCACCGCCGTCAATTTGTTCTTTGCAAGTTGCAGGAAAACTTACTTCGACCAAATCTGCCGCGACGACATGCTCGACTTTCTTCATGACTTGCGGACTCGGCCGTCGAGAGAAACAGGTAATCCAATCGGCGAGTCAACCGTGTTCAATTACTTCCTCAAGACAATGGTCTTTCTCAACGACCGTGGTATAGGCAAGTACGTGGCGAGGGAAGATTGGGTGCAGAAAAAAGACTGGCCCGTCAACGTGGACAAACGGAACAAGAACAAAAAGTATGCAACCTACACGGAGCAAGAGGTCGCGGCCATGATCCAGGTCGCGGACAGTGTCGAGGAAGCTCTCACCCGCCTTCTCGTTGGGACCGGCTTCCGCATCGGCGAAGCTGCGGTCGCGGAGTGGATGGACATCAATTGGGAGGACAAGACCGTCTCCGTTCGCTTCAAACCGAAATTCGGCTTCAAGCCCAAAGACTATGAAGAGCGGACCATCGTCGTCAGCGATACGCTGCTCGCCTGCCTCAAGAAGTATCGCGGCAAAGCGCCGAATGATGCATTGATTTTCCCATCGCCCGCGACACAGACGGTAGACAAGCACCTAGATCGAATCATCAACCGTCTCATCGACAAGGCGAACGATGCGGGTTACACGGTTAGGAAACCGAAGAAGCCCTGTCACGCTTTTCGCGTGTTGTACGCCACTCGGCGGCATCAGCACGGCGTTGACATCGAAACCTTGCGGCAGGAACTTGGGCATTCTGACATCACAACCACTCAAATCTACTTGCGCTCGGCGAACACAAAGTCCGATAGACATCGCGCTCGCATCAACGAAGCGGACAGGTTCTCTCTGGCCGCGACCGTGGTCAGCTATTCTTCTGCCCAAATGAGAGGGTAGTTGACCATCACTTACGCACTTCACGCTGCGCTAGGAACAGTTCCACGGCGACAAGCCGGAACCGAAGACGGTTCCCAACCCGGATGTAGTTCAAAAGTTTTCGGGAGACCCAACGACGAATTGTCTTGGGCCTGAAGCCTGTGAGACTGGCCAACTCTTTAGTGCTTAAGAGCACGTTCGGATCATGCTCTTCGATAAGTCGTTGCTTTGACCATCTAAGCGCAACCTTTAAACCCGTCCGATCACCTTCGTGTTTCAGCTGAGCCTCGTCCTTAACGCCAGAGTAGCCCGATCTTAGCACTGCCCGGCGAGCAATCGCAGCCTCCTCGGGCGGAAGGTGACCATAGCGAACGACTTTGTCTGCCTGTTGCAAGAGAATATAGTCCGACATCTCGCGCCCGGTTTGCTCACGATAAACTTGGCCCATCTCCGCTCGTGAGCAACCAGCTACCTGCGGTGCCCATTTCTCGAATGCTTGAACCAAGCCCCTGCCCGCGAGGCCCTGTTCTCGCAAAACACTTAAAAGAATCTTTCCTTCCCATAACGGGGACACGCTCCAGTTACCCCGCGCACGTCTTCGCTCTCCCCTAGCTTCCGCCGCTGCTTCTCCCTCATGACAATCTCGCAGCGGCCCGCCACCAGCGGCTCGGCGCAATTCGATCTGTCTTGGACGCAAGGATGCGGATGCCCCGGTTCTCTTAACCGAGTCGATGACTTCTTGAACAGTTGCGGACGACGAATCTGCTGCGAAGCGCGCCCTGGAAGTTGGCGACGTAGCTGCGCGTCTGGCTGATGAGTTCGAGGCCGTAGACGTAGCTGTGGTTGAGTTCGCGGTTGCCGGAGCTGCTGCCGCTGAAGGTCTCGTAGACGACTTGCGCGTAGCCCGTGGGGTTCAGCGTGTCGACCAGATACGTAGTGGTTATGCCAGCGACAACTTTTTTGACGCGGTTGCCGTCGCCGTCGTAGACGATGGTGGCTCCGCCTTTTTGGATGAGGTGGTTTTCGAAGTCGTAGACGTTGGCGATGCCGCCGGAGCTGACGGTGTTGCCGTCGGCGTTGTAGGTGTCGCCGGCGGTGAAGCGGTCGTTGGCGTCGTAGTTCCACAGGCCTGCGGGAACGGGCGCGAGCGTGGAGGTGATTTCCTTCCGATTGCTAACGGGATACGCGTAAGCG
Source organism: uncultured Acidobacteriota bacterium (assembly GCA_963730495.1). GTDB lineage: Bacteria > Acidobacteriota > Terriglobia > Acidiferrales > UBA7541 > Acidiferrum. Next base: position 187,654 of record CAVSSD010000021.1, read on the forward strand.
GGGATGCCGAGTATGAGGGATAGGATTGCGGCGAGGAGCTGGCGGAGGACTCCGATCATTGCGTGTCGATCTTAACCGTAAGAGTCAAAACCCGCAGGCTAGATCATACGGCATTCGTAGCCATCAAACTCCGGATTTCGACCGTCTCGTTCGTTCCGACCGTACCTGATTTAACCACTCTTTCCATTCATGTTCAGCGCGGATCACCTCATCATTTGAAATTCCAGGATCTAAATCGCAAAGAAGAGGAGACAAAAAGCGCACCATAAAAAGGCAATGTTCCCCGACCAACTCTGCTACCTTTTCCTCTTTGCCTGGCTCGGCTAAGTCCCAAGCACTGGGCCCAATCCCCAAAATTCGATGAAGTGAAAGTTGACGCGAGAGGCTCAGATCTCCCATTCCGAGAAGAACATCAAATTCAAGGTCAAGTTGGAACCCTGACGTAGGTGTTTGGATTCGAACAAGAATGCACCACGGTCCGCTTTGAGTCTCGTACAGCCATTCGCTGGTATCTGAAGGGTCTGTTTTTTCCTCGAAGAGCGGAGCAAGTTCTATCTTCGTGAACGAGTGAAGCTTCCGTCGGCTCAACCGTGGGACCGGCATCGAAAGCGGGAGTAGCCCCTTTTGGCTTACATCCAATCCCTGCGGATCAATGCAGCGTTGCAAGGTTATCGACACGTCTTCGTCCGATGGGATTGATTGTCCCAGATGAGTTACAACATTCTGGTGCCTACAAGCATGACGAATAAGGAAAAAGCCCAGGCGATCTTCGTTCCTGCTCCTAATCAATCGGTGCAAATTCGTAATAACCCTACTCGGAACCGTCCAGAACAGGGAAGAATCGTCTGTCACCTGAGGTCCAACGATTTCGAGCGAGGCTTGATAAATGAGGAATCTGAACTTGTCGCGAACAGGCTCCAACCGCTGGCTAAGACTGAGCATTAAATCTTTGGAAGGCATTTTGTTTCGTAAGACTAAAATTGTAGTACGGGAGCTGTTACTTCGACTTCTTCTACTTCGGCTTCCGCTGCTTGAGCAACGACCTTTTCTTCCTGCGCAATCGCCTCTTCGCTGATGGTGTCTGGAGAGAGCGGGATAGGCAGAATTGGAATCCCCGTTGGAGATTTGCTGGCTACCGAGTAAAGGATTGCACCGTTTATTGTAGGCTCCACCGTGGCGACGTAGAGGCCACCGAGTAGAGGAATTTGTTGGGGAGCGTTGAAGTTGGTGCCTGGGAGCCAAGCGCCCCCACCATACGTCAGAATGAGGGCCATGTAGTGGGCAATGTCGGCATACGTTCCTGCGGCGTCGATCTTGGGCTTAATTTCGTAGATCATCATGTCAGTCACATCTGCGATATCAGGCCGATCGTAGATTTCGTCCCCTCGCGGTCCCGACGGAAGGCCTAGTATTGTTTTTATTGAACGATTCGTGAAGCCTACGTGTCCATTTTTTAGGATCCAGGCCTGATAGTCAGCGAAGACCTTCTTTTGTACAAGATTTCCCCAGATATTGAAAATGCTATTTCCTGACTTTCCGGTCGGATCTGCATAATCGACGGGATTTCCGAATGAATAGAGGTATCTGTGCTGGCTGCCGGGATCGCCGGAGGTACCTTCAAACCTATCAGCGGTCCAGAAACGGCCCGTGCTGGCGTTCAAGTATCTGGCGCGGTTGTAGTAGAGGCTGAGGTCGGGATCGTATTGCTCCCCGGCGAAGAGATAATTATTCGGTGTCGGCGTCGACAGCGTGGTGCTGGAGTGGACTAGGTTGCCAAAGGCGTCGTAGTCGTAGGTAACTACTGACCCCACCACGTTTTTCCAGCTACACTTCGCGTAACCCCAGTGCTGCTTTTCAGTTAGCAGCAGCGTTGCCCTAAAATGCAGCAGGATTTTTTCTTTTGAACCCCAGACGCGAGTTCTTGACAACGTTTTCGCGTCGTAGGTATGGCTCGGTGTGGAACTGCTTCGAGGAAGAGTACTCTCGCTCGGATAGGCAGGCGCAACCAGCAGCGCGCAGAGTGTTGCCGCCAAGAGTTGACGAAGAACGCTCCACGCTCGCATCACTGGATTTTACGTGAGCGCTGTGGACCAACCAACAGCGATCTCACGCCGTTGTCTTCAACAGCATCGGTGAACTACGCGAAGATTTTTCTTTAGCTGCCGCTTTTTCAGCAGCTAAAGGAAGAACACATTGCTGGAAGATCGTAGGACGCGCAGTACGCTGCGCACGGCGCATCCGATAACGAGCTCGTTATCCGACGCGGCCTCGAACACCGCGAGCCTTCCCGCACTCCGCTCAACATAAACTGCTTTATGTTACCTTCGCGCCCCACGGTCTTTTTATCCGGATTCTTTTTCTTCGCCGGCTTCGCTCTCCAGCGTTTCGAGCAGCGCTGCCTTGCGTTGTTCTTCCTGTGAGGCAGCGTTGCTGTTGGCAGTTTTCTTTTTTTCGAGCGCCGCGCCGGGATGCGTCACCGAGTGGATTTGCTTCAACTGCCGGATCGACACCTGCGTGTACACCTGGGTGCTCTGCAAGTCCGCGTGCCCCAGCATCTCCTGGATGAACCGGATATCCGCTCCACCTTCGAGCATCAACGTCGCCATGGTGTGCCGGAACATGTGGCACGCACCCTTCTTCCCGATGTTGGCTTTCTCCACGTGTTCGCGCACCAGCATGCTCAGCCGGTCGGGATGGAACGAGCCGCCTTCCACGCTCACGAATACCGTCCCGTCGTCCGGCTCGATCACCAGTTGGGGCCGCGCTTCACGCAGATATTTGTCCACCCACGCGACGGCCCGTTCCCCGATGGGGATGATGCGGTCCTTCTTCCCCTTGCCCTGCCAGATCGAAAGCGTCCCGCGTTCGCGGTCCACGTTGTACAGCTTCAGATTCACCAGCTCCGTGCGGCGGATGCCCGTCGAGTACAGCGTCTCTAAAATGGCGCGGTCCCGCAGACCCAGCAGCTCGCGGATGTCCGGCTGCATCATCACCCGCTCGGCTTCTTCCTCGCTCAACACCGCACGCGGCAACCGCTTTTCGATCTTTGGCATGTCCAGATCGGACGCCGGGTTGTGCAGAATGTGATTGTTCTTCACCAGCCAGCGGAACCACGTCCGCACCGGAACCAACCGGCTGTACTGGGTGCGGAACGTCAGCGGCTCGCCGTTCTTCTGCCGGTAGTAGTACAAGTAGCGCTGATAGCTTTCCAGGATCGGCCTCGTCACTTCCATCGGGTCTTCGATCCCGCGCTCTTCCGCCCACCGGATGAACCGCGCCACACATGCGCGGCGATGATATTGCGTGTACTCCGCCGTGTTCCGTACCCGCATCCACGCGATGAACTCCTCGAGCAGCGCTCCCATGCGGTTCTCGGGCACCGGCTTGGCCGCCGTGCGCTTCGCCCGCGCCATCACCGCACCCCGCTAACAGTACGTACGACGTGATTTCCTCCGGCCTCCCGAGTAGTGAGTTTTTCGAGATTCCGCGTCAGATGGCCGTTTCGCCGCGCCAGTGCTGGCGATTCTTCACCCCGCGCACCCCCCGCTATCCCCCCGTTTTGGGGCCGCGTTGCCCCCGCGAACTCCCCGTTTTGCCCCGCGTTCTTTTCGTCGTAGGTGTAACTCGGGAGTTTTTCCGCATCGATCAGCCCAGCCAGCACCGGCTTGCCGCTCGTCTCGCGGCGCTCGAACACCAGTTCGTATACGAAGCTCTGCCCGCGTCCCCCGCGATGCACCAGCAGATATTCCAGTTCTTCGAGCCGCCCCAGATGCACGCGCAACTGCGTGTCGCCCCAGCCGATGCGCTGCCGCACCTCGCGGCGGCTAAAGCGAAAATCACCACGCTCCATCTTGAGCTGCTGGCACTGCTCTCCGACCATCTCATCCACCAGCGCCAGCAACCGGCGCGTCTGTGGCGGAAGTTCGTCGAGCGAACGCCCCAGCACTTCTTCGGTAAGTTGGTTGGCGATGCGGATATCGTCCTTGGTGACTTCGATGTATTCCACCGTCTGGCCGCGATGCAGCAAGGTCTTGCGTAGCCGCTGGTGCTGGTGCAGCAGCGCGATGCTGCGCATCAGCGTCAGGTATTTCATGTGGTCGCGCCGCGTGCGCGTCTGGCTGTCGAGGAACGTCAGCTCCCGCGCGTAAGGGTTGGCCACGAAAAGCGGCGCGAGCAGCCGCTGCGCATTGCGGTGCACGCGCAGGATTTCTTCGCGGTCCTGCCGCGCCAGCAGCCCTTCGATGGTTTGCGCTTCGCGCTGCTTTCTGTGGATCGCCTGGGTTGCTTGCGGTCCTCGTTCACCGTCAGCACCAGGCACCGGTTCATCAGCTCTTCGTCCAGATCGATCGCCGTCGTCGTCAAGAACAGCATCACCGGCCCTTCCACGCGATACTGGTGCGTGACGAGCCTGCCCGTCGTGGCGTCCTTGCCGGTGCTCGCTATCGTCAGCACCCCTTCCGACTGCAACAGTTTCAGCGCGTAGGCCGCGCGCAACGCCCCTTCTTCCTCCACGATGGCCAGCACTTTGTGCTTCAGATCGGTCTCCCCCATGTAGAAGAGGCTCTGCCCGGTCATGGCCGAGTACTGCACTTGCTGCTCTTCCGGCAACAGCGCCAGCACCGCTTCCATCAGCGCGCTCTTTCCTGCGGCGGAACTCGATTGCACCAGGATCGCCAGCGGCGCTTCGAGCAACCGCGACACTACCGCCAGATAGCTCGTGAGCTTGTTGGTCTCTTCGCCCACCACGCCGCACCGCTCGAAGTCCGTAAGGATGCGGTCGAGCAGCTTCGGATCGCGCAGCAAGTCAAGCGCGGCCGCTTTCTCCTCTGCGCTCAGCGAAACTTCTTCCGGTTTCGCTTCGAGCGTCCGCTGAAGCTGCTCGCGTTGCAGCTCCTCAAGTCTCAGCAACACCCGGCCCAGGTCGTGCCCCACCACTTCTTCCTTGATTCCGAGTTCCTCGCCTGCTTGCTTGGCGAACGCCACACGCTGCCGCGCCGAGTACAGGTCCAGCGTATCCACATGGAACTTTTCCTCCCGCGACACCAGCACGTTCACCCGCAGTGCGCCCATGCTCGTGTTCTTCTCCAGCCCCAGCACCCGATACCGCCGGTCTCCTCGCGTCATCCAGATGGTTCCGTTCTCGATTTCCAGCGGTATCTCGACCGTTGGCGAAGTGGATGGCAGCGGCTCTTCCACCGCAACGGAAGGAAGAACGCTTGCTTCCGTGTTGGCCTCGACGGAGTCTGGGATTTTTTCTTTAGCTGCTGCTTCTGATTTTTCTTCCATGATCTGCGGCTCGGTCACCGCCACGGTGGGACGCTGGCCCTTCCCAAGCCACTGCGCTTTGCCGAGCAGCATGCCCAGACTCTTTGCCGCTGGCGTCACCTTCAGCGCATATTCGTTCGCATCCATGTTCTTCGGGAACTGCACCCGGAAGCACTCGATGCCTATCGCCAGCAGCTCTTCCGCAACCGACTGCGCCGCTCCCTCGCCGGCGTCGTCGCGGTCGTAGGCGAGAAAGATTTTCTTCGTACCGTATTTGTTGAATGCGGCGCGATGATCGTCCGTGAACCCGTTCACCCCGTAGCTCGCCGTTACGTGCCGGAAGCCCGCGCACCAGAACGTCAGCGCGTCGATCAGCGCTTCACAGAGGATGATTTCCTTCGACGCGGCCAGCGCCTCTTCGTTCCACACGCCGCGATGCGCGCCGGGCAGATACAAGTGCAGCGGCGTCCCTTCCCGCAGTCCTGCCGTGATCTTCCGCCCGTACATCTCGACCACCTGGCCGCTCGTGTCGAAGATCGGGATCACGATGGAGCCGTTGAAGTGTTCGTGCCCGCTCTCACGCAGGATGCCGAGTTTCTGCAAGCGGCCTCGCAGCTCCGCTCCGGTAACGCGGTTGCTGCGTGGCAGACGATAGCCGAGCGTGCGATTCGCAAAGCCCATCTGGAAGTGATCGATCATCTCGGAAGATTTCAGGCCCCGCGCTTCCAGATATTTCTGCGCCTCCGGCGTCTGCTTCAGCGTCTCGTGGTAGTAGCCTGCCACCTGCAACAGCAGCTCGCGGTCATCCGCATCCCGCTCCACCGGCGCGGGCAGCTTCGGCACCGTCGAACTTTTCACCGGACGGGATGACGGCAGCTAAAGGAAGATGCTCTTCTCGCAGACAGCTCTACGGCGTGACGGAAGCTCACTCCCTCCGCGCGCATCACCCACTCGATCACGTCTCCCCCGCGGCGGCACGCCCCCAGACAGTTCCACAGATTTTTCTTCGGGCTGATCACCAGACGTCGGCGAGTGGTCTTCGTGGAAGGGGCACAGACCGATCAGGTCCGCGCCATGCCGCTTCAGCTTGATCCCGCGCGCTTCCGCCAACCGTTCGAGCGGATACCTCCCGCTTCAGCCGCTCGATCTCTTCCTCCGCGATCCGTGCCATCCGGGAACTCCTTTTCTGCGTTTTGGGCCTTTTCCCTGAACCCTGTCAAGAAGAATGTGGGCCTTCGAAACGACTTGTAAAATACTACCTGTGGTATTATCACGTCAAGCCGTTTCTAGGGTACGCCTTAAACTACGCCTCATGAAGAAAGCAACCATCAGAAAGCCACCCCTCGATTTCCATGGGGAGACCCTCGGCCAGCGGCTTGCCCGCCTCCGAACACAGCGCGGCTACACACAAGTCGAATTTGCCGGGAAAGTCGGGATAACGCAGGTCTTAGTTTCTTCTTACGAGACAGATCGGCGGCAATTCTCCGTCGAGATGGCCATTCGCTTCGCTCTGGCCCTCGATATCAGCACCGATGAGCTGCTGCATCCCAAGGCCAAGAAAATTTCCAGCAAAAAACCCAGCCGCAGAGTCATGCGCCGCGTCGAGGAGATCGAAAAGCTGCCGCCCTACGAGCAACGCGCTTTGCTGACCACGATTGATAAATTCATCGCGACAGCACAGGACAGCTAAGCGGTCCTAGACACTCTGTGTGAGAATGGAAGGAAAGGAAGATCCATGGCCGACACCAAAGAGCACGCCTACGAACTGATCGACCGGCTTCCGCCGACGCAGCTCTCCGCCGTCGTCGGCCTGCTCGAAGCCATGCTCGATCCCTTCTCCCGGGCCATCGCCAACGCTCCGCTGGACGATGAACCGGAGACTGAAGCCGAACGTCAAGCCGTCGCCGAGTCGAAGGCTTGGTTTGAACAGCATGGCGGTCAGGGGATTGCCCACGAGGAAGTTCTCGCCGATTTCGGCCTTACCCCGAACGATTTCAAGAAGCGGAAAAACCCTGCGTGAAGAAAATCGCCTGGTCCGAGCGCGCCCGCGCCGATATCCGCCGCCTCGACCGCGATACCGCCATGCGCATCTTCACCGTACTCCTTCGCTTTGCTGAAACCGGCGAAGGCGACACCAAGAAGCTCCAGGGAGAGTCCGGCGAGTTGCGCCTCCGCGTCGGTGACTACCGCGTCCGCTTCACCGAAGAACCTGACGACACCCTCCGCATCCATTCTGTCCGCCACCGCAAGGATGCTTACCGCTGAGGGAATGCGCTCGGGGCAGCTGTTTGTTTTTCTCTTTAGCTGCTCTCTTTTATTTTCAACAAGTTCCCGTATAGGAACTTCCGGCGCTCCCGAGCGCCGCAGATTTTCTAAGCCGCTGATTTCTCGATGGTTCCTATACAGCAACCAAAGTTGCTGTGCAGCACCCTTTTAGGGGTGACGTGTCATACCCCCTCCCGGTGCGAAGCACCGCTCCGAAAAGCGCTCTGCGGCGCGACCCGATGGAAGAGTGCTCGGAACCCAATAGCCGCCTCATTCGTCCTTAAGTTCTTCGATCGTCCACTTGCGCGAAGCACGGATTCCCTCAGGGCTTAATTTCCCCATTTCACCTTCGTCCGCCATCTCTAGCGTCAATGTGAACCTACTTCCGATGGCTCTCAAGTTGGGAGGGACAATTTCGGTCGGTATTTCCCAATAGACGCCCCCATCTGCCATTCCAAGGCCATAGGTCCACTCAACTAAGACCTGTATGTGGTTCCCGGGCAAGTGCATTGTAACCTTGACTCGTTCACGCTGAATTTTGGTCATGCCAAACTCCCAATGTGTGTCGGTCCTCGTCAGTCAAATGGTGGAGATATCAACGAATAGTTCTGTTTCAGGTAGTCAAGACGGGGAACGAGAAAAAATGGGACAAAAACCTGAGAATGGCCTCCTAGCCCGGTGATGGGAGAGGAATCTATCGCACCCTGCAGGACCAGGAGTTTCCAATTGCGTTGAGTGATATCTACGCGGACGACCGCCGGGCCGCCCTCTCTAACATCGAACCCCTGAACTCCCGCAAAAATTCCCGCGGTCTGCAGGCTGTCCGTCATGTACAGCCCACTCCCGAAATCAAGGATGGACGGATTTTTCTGCCTTGCGATTTTTCGAACGACATTGAATGCCTGATTCTGGACCACTTCCTGCGCGTCAAGTAGTGTCGTTCCGTGATGGAACGTCCGCTCCCTATCCGGATTCCTGTCGAAACAATCGTCTCGGCCTAGTTCGTAGTCAATGGTGCAAACTGCGGCGACGGCGGATACGATGGCAATTGTTGCAAGGATGGTCTGTCCACTCGCCGATATAAGATTTGACGATACGTCCGCATCTTCCTGCCCTTCGGGATCAATTCGATTCACTGGATCTGAACTTGCATACAGATACTTATGCAAGCTGATCGGGGCAAACGCATCGCCTTCGTATGTGTCCATGTTCCAGAAGCGCCCCGTGCTCACATTGAGATAGCGCGCACGGTTGTAGTAGAGGTTGAGGTCGGGGTCGAACTGTTCGCCGGCGTAGAGGTAATTGTTGAGCGTGGTGCCAGTTTGGTGGAGCAAGTTGCCGAAGGCGTCGTAGTCGTAGGTAACTACTGACCCCACCACGGTTTTGTCGCTACGGTTCGTGCAACCCCAGTGCTGCTTTTCACTTAGCAGCAGCGTTGCCCTAAAATGCAGCAGGATTTTTTCGTTTGAACCCCAGACGCGAGTTTTGGACAACGTTGCCGCGTCGTAGCTGTGGCTTGGTGTCGAGCTGCTTCGAGGAAGAGTACTCTCGCTCGGATACGCTGGCGCGACAAGCACAGCGCAGAGGGTTGCCGCCAGAAGTTGACGAAGCACGCTCCACGCTCGCATCACAGGATTTTACGTGAGCCGAAGTTCACCAGCCAGCATACATCTCAGGCGGTTGCCTTCGGCATTAGCAGTGATGAGAGATTTTTCTTAGCTGCCGCAGCTAAATGGAAGAACACAACTGGCGGAGGACCGTGGGGACGCGCAGGACACTCCGCACGGCGCATCCGATAACTCGCTCGTTATCCGACGCGGCCTCGAACTTCGCGAGCCTTCCCGCACTCCGCTCGACAGAAGCTGCCTTCTCTCGCCTGCGCGCCCCACGGTCTTTACTCTTCGGATTCTTTTTCCTCGTCCGCTTCGCTTCCCAGCGCTTCGAGCAGCGCCACCTTGCGCTGCTCTTCTTCCTGCGAGGCGATGCCAGTGGCAGGCTTTTTCTTTTCGAGCGACGCGCCGGGATGCGTCGCCGTGTGGATTTGTTTTAGCTTGCGGATCGCCACCTGTGTGTACACCTGCGTGCTCTGCAAGTCCGAGTGTCCCAGCATCTCCTGGATGAACCGGATATCCGCTCCCCCTTCCAACATGAGTGTCGCCATGGTGTGCCGGAACATGTGGCACGCGCCCTTCTTCCCGATGTTGGCCTGCTCGACGTGTTCGCGCACCAGCATGCTCAGCCGGTCAGGATGGAACGCTCCCCCTTCGATGCTCACGAACACGGTGCCATCGTCTGGCTCGATCATCAGTTGTGGTCTCGCTTCGCGCAGATATTTTTCCACCCACGCCACGGCGCGTTCACCGATCGGGATGATGCGGTCTTTCTTGCCCTTCCCCTGCCAGATCGAAAGCGTCCCGCGTTCGCGGTCCAGCGTTGTAGAGTTTCAGCTTCACCAGCTCCGTGCGGCGGATGCCCGTCGAGTACAGCGTCTCCAGGATGGCGCGGTCCCGCAGGCCCAGCGGATCGTAGACGTCCGGCTGCAACAACACTCGCTCGGCTTCTTCCTCGCTCAGCACCGCGCGCGGCAACCGCTTGTCGATCGCGGCATGTCCAGATCGGATGCCGGATTGTGCAGGATGTGATTATTCCGCACCAGCCAGCGAAACCAGCGTCCGCAACGGAACCAACCGGCTGTACTGCGTGCGGAACTCAGGGGCTGGCCATTCTTTTGCCGGTGGTAGTACAAATACCGCTGATAGCGCTCCAGCACGGGCCGCGTCATTTCCATCGGGTCTTCGATCCCGCGCTCTTCCGCCCAGCGCACGAACCGCGCGATACACGCTCGACGGTGATACAGCGTGTACTCGGAAGCATTGCCCACCCGCATCCACGCCAGGAACTCTTCCAGCAGATCGCCCAGCCGGTTGCGCGGCACCGGCTTCGACGCCTTCTTTTGCGCGGCCTGCGCCATCAGCGCACCTCGCTTCACCGTCGTACGACGTGCATGCCTTCAGCCGCCCGTATAGTCGATTTTTTCGGGTTCCGCCTAAGATCGCGTTCTGCCGCGTCAGCACTGGCGATTCCTCACCGTGATACTCCGCGCCAACCCCGCGATACGGTGACTTGCGGGAGCCCGCCCCCCTCCCGGCCGTGACTTCTTTTCGTCAGGCGCAGTTTCCCGCGCAACCCCCGCGACTCCCAGGCTTACGTCGCTTCCTCGCTCGGAGCGCAGCTGATACACGAAGCTCTGTCCTGGCCCGCCGCGCCGCACGCAGCAGATATTCCATCTCTTCCAGTCGTCGCAGATGCATACGCAACTGCGTGTCGCCCCAGCGCGTGTACTGCCGCACCGTGCGCCGCGTAAAATGAAGTACTCCGCGATTCCGATCTGCTGGCGCTCACACTGTTCCTGCTCACCATCTCATCCAACACACCAGCAGGCGCCGCGTGTGCGGCGGCAATTCGTCGAGCGACGGCACCAGCACCTGCGCATCAATTCCCGCGCCAGTTTCACATCTTCCGCTGTGGCCTCGATGTATTCCAGCGTCTTCGCCGTCCGCGTGTCGGTCTTGATCGCCCGCTGATACTGGTGCAACAGCGCGATGGCGTTGATCAGCGTCAGCAGCTTCATGTGATCGCGCCGCGTTCGCGTCAAGTGATCGGGAAGCCCAGTTCCTCTTCGACCTGGTTGTTGACCACCGCTAGAGGACGCAGCAACCGCTGCGCGTTGCGGTGCAGCTGCACGACTCTGGTCCGCTCCCGCCGTGCCCACAGCCCTTCGAGTGGTGCTGCGCTTCGCGCTGCTTGCGTGGATCGCCTGCGTCTGCTCGCGTTCCTCGTTCACCGTCAGCACAATGCAGCGGTTCAACAGTTCCTCGTCCACGTCATGCGCCGTGGTCGTCAGGAAGATCATCACCGGGCCTTCGACCGATAGTCGTGCGTCACGTGCTTGCCGCTCGCCGGGTCTTTGCCGGTCGGGCGATATTCAGCACGCCTTCGCTCTGCAACAGCTTCAGCGCATAGCCGCGCGCTGCGCTCCCTCTTCTTCCGCGATGGCCAGGATTTTGTGCTTGAGATTTTTCTGCGCCCATGTAGAACAGCGCCTGCCCGGTCATCGCCGAGTACTCTCCCGCTGTTCTTCCGGCATGAAGTCCAGCACCGCTTCCATCAGCGAACTTTTGCCCGCAGAGGAATGACGATTGCACCACGATGGCCAGCGGCTTTTCCAGCAGCCGCGACACCGCCGCCAGGTAACGCATGCGCTTGTTGGTCTCCTCGCCCACCACACCGCAGCGGTCGAAGTCCTCCAGCACGCGCTCCAGCAGGCTCGGATCGCGCAGCAGCTCCAGCGCGGCCGCTTTCTCTTCCGCGCTCAGTGGACTTCGTCTTTCTCGGTGCGCAGCGCTTTTCTGATCTGCTGCGTCCTGCAGCTCTCCAGCTGCAGCCACACATCGCCCAGTTCGCGGCGCACGGTTTCTTCCTTCACGTCCAGTTCCTCGCGGCTTGCTTTGAGAACGCCAGCGCGATGCCTCGCCTGGTAGAGATCGAACGTGTCCCCGATGTAAGCTCTGCGTCCGCCGCGACACAAACACGTTCACCTTCAGCGTGCCGTGGCTCATGTTTTTCCCCAGGCCCCGGATGCGGTAGCGGCGGTCTCCAAACGTGATCGTGATTTCTTCGCCTTTGATCTCGATGCGCGTTTTTCTTTAGCTGCTGCTGCGTGCGTTCTGGCAGCATACGGGCAGCGGCTCGGGAGTTTTCTGCCGGTCGGCTGTCCGGAGCTTCAGCAGCTAGGGATGATCGTTCTCCTCTTTCGTTCGGCTGCTCGATGGCTTCCGTGATTTCTTCTTTAGCTGCGCTTCGGTTCGGTCTTTGTTGGTTCGATCACCGCCACCGTGGGCCGCTTGCCCTTGCCGAGCCACTCGCGCTTGTTCAGAAACAGCCCAGACTCTTTGCCGCTGGCTGCACCTTCAACGCATACTCGTTCGCGTCCTTGCCCTTCGGGAACTGCACCCGGAAGCACTCGATCCCCATCTCCATGAGCTCTTCGGCGAGCTTTCTGCGCGGCCCTCTCGCCGGCGTCGTCGCGGTCATAGGCGATATAGATTTTCTTCGTGCCGTGCTTCCGAAACGCGGCCCGATGGTCATCGGTAAAACCGTTCACGCCGTAGCTGGTGGTCACATGCCGGATACCCGCGCACCAGAACGTCAGCGCATCGATCAGCGCTTCGCACAGGATGATTTCCTTCGACGCGATCAGCGCTTCTTCGTTCCACACCCCGCGAAACGGTCCCGGCAGATACAGGTGCAGTCGTGTCCTCGGCCGCAACCCGCCGTGATCTTCCGCCCGTACATCTCCACCACTTCGCCTGCCAGATTGAAAATCGGGATCACCACCGAGCCAATGAAGTGCTCGTGACCGCTCTCGCGCAAGATGCCCAGCTTCTCCAATCGCCCGCGTAGCTCCGCGCCTGCTGCCGGTTTTTCTCGGGCAGACGGTAGCCCAGCGTGCGGTTGGCAAGGCCCAGCCGGAAGTGTTCGATCATCTCCGACGATTCGAGGCCCCGCGCTTCCAGATATTTCTGCGCCTCCGGCGTCTGCTTCAGCGTCTCGTGGTAGTAGCCTGCCACCTGCAACAGCAGCTCGCGGTCATCCGCATCCCGCTCCACCGGCGCGGGCAGCTTCGGCACCGTCGAACTTTTCACCGGACGGGAAGACGCAGCTAAAGGAAGATGCTCCTCCCTCAGCAGTTCCACCGCGTGACGGAAGCTCACCCCTTCCGCTCGCATCACCCACTCGATCACATCTCCCCCGCGGCGGCACGCTCCCAGGCAGTTCCACAGATTTTTCTTCGGGCTGATCACCAGGCTCGGCGAGTGGTCTTCGTGGAAGGGACACAGACCGATCAAGTCCGCGCCATGCCCCTTCAGCTCGATCCCGCGCGCTTCGGCCAGCCGTTCAACCGAGACTTCGTGTTTGAGCCGTTCGATCTCCTCCTCCGCGATCCGCGCCATCCGGGAACTCCTTTTCTGCGTTTTTGGGCCTTTTTCCTGAAACCCTGTCAAGAAGAATGTGGGCCTTCGAAACGACTTGTAAAATACTACCTGTGGTATTATCACGTCAAGCCGTTTCTAGGGTACGCCTTAAACTACGCCTCATGAAGAAAGCAACCATCAGAAAGCCACCCCTCGATTTCCATGGGGAGACCCTCGGCCAGCGGCTTGCCCGCCTCCGAACACAGCGCGGCTACACACAAGTCGAATTTGCCGGGAAAGTCGGGATAACGCAGGTCTTAGTTTCTTCTTACGAGACAGATCGGCGGCAATTCTCCGTCGAGATGGCCATTCGCTTCGCTCTGGCCCTCGATATCAGCACCGATGAGCTGCTGCATCCCAAGGCCAAGAAAATTTCCAGCAAAAAACCCAGCCGCAGAGTCATGCGCCGCGTCGAGGAGATCGAAAAGCTGCCGCCCTACGAGCAACGCGCTTTGCTGACCACGATTGATAAATTCATCGCGACAGCACAGGACAGCTAAGCGGTCCTAGACACTCTGTGTGAGAATGGAAGGAAAGGAAGATCCATGGCCGACACCAAAGAGCACGCCTACGAACTGATCGACCGGCTTCCGCCGACGCAGCTCTCCGCCGTCGTCGGCCTGCTCGAAGCCATGCTCGATCCCTTCTCCCTCGCCAACGCCCCTGTGGAAGAAGAAGAGCTTACTCCGGAAACGGCCGCGGCGCTGGAGCGCGCCCGTGCTTCGCTCGCCCGCGGTGAAGGCATCCCCCACGAGGAAATCCTGCGCGAGTTCGGCGTAAAGAAGTGACCGAACCGCCCGAACAGCCCGCGCCCGAACGTATCGCAGTGCATTGGTCCCCGGAGGCCCGCGCCGATCTCCGCTCTATCGACCGCGAACCGGCTATGCAGATTCTTTACTGCTTGGATCGCTACCTCGCCAGCCGCACCGGCAATGTCAAAAAGCTGAAGCCTCCTCTTACCGGCTTCCGTCTCCGTTGCGGCGATTACCGGGTCTTCTTCGATCTGAAAACTGACGGCGCCATCGAAATCACCGCCGTCCGCCACCGGAAGGAAGCCTACCGCTGATTTTTTCTTTAGCTGCGGCTCGCTTTTGTTTTCAATAAGTTCCCGTATAGGAACCGTGCGGCGCTGTGCAGCGCCGGAGATTTTGTAAGTCGCTGATTTTTTAGTGGTTCCTATACAGCAACCAACGTTGCTGTGCAGCACCCAACTTGGGGTGACGTGTCCTACCCCTCCCGGTGCGAAGCACCGCTCCCCTCCGGCGCTCCACGGCGCAGGACGCAGCTAAGGGAAAAACGCAACCCGTCTCAGAAGGCTAGCGGGCAGGATACCTTTCGTGAATTGCCTGTCGCCGGTGTACCAGTTCGACCGCCGCATGGAAGTCCTTAGGGCTCTCCGCCAGGCATAACCCCTCGATTAGCTCTTCCGGGCCGTATTCGTCCTTGTCGAGCCAATGGTGCCCGCCATCATCGATGGAACCGTTCGCAAGACTACTGGCAGAAGCAGCAAGCGCGGCGGCTAGCACTTCAGATGCCGCGCCTCGACCACTCGCTTCACAAGCTAGGAGCAACCGCGCACTGTCGCCGGGGACCGGAGAATTGAACGTGTGGAAATTCACTAATGACCTGTCTATCCCTTCAAATCGGATGTAAGCCGCCGGAAAATTGACGTCGATCATTTGGTTTTCCAATGGCAGGCCCTCTTTCGCTCGCGGAAGCTCATAGACCAACTTCGGCACAGGCTCTAGATTCATAATCTGTGAAAGCACCGCTGAGCTACGCTCTAGCACAGCCGAGAACGGCACATCTCTGCGAACCCTAACCAACAACGAAGCAGCCATTGCATCTCCTCGTTCTTATCGAACAAAACGCAACCACCCGTTTGCCGTCAAGATATTCACGGCATTGATTATTCCCTCTCTCGGAATGCTTTCAATCGTTCCTAGGATATCTGCTCCCCTGATATCCTGCCTGGTCAACAGATCCACAGCCTTGATATTTTTCGCCGATACGAATAACTCCGCGCCGAAGTACCCAGCAGTCCCTGCTGCGTCACGGGCTTCTATCACTCGGTCGACAACGGTTTGTGGGCTATTCGTCGGGAGAACTTTCAAGCTTGCAGGTACGCCTTCGATAAAACCATCGATCCCTGGCGTGTCCTTTGCGATTTGCCCTACAAACTTTCCTCCTCTGAATGAAACTATCTCCTCCGCAAACGCAGCCTCCTCGGCACTTAGTTCGTTTATGATTACAGCCCCAGGAGAGCCAGCTTTGAGGAGAGGGACTTCCCGAGCAATGGACCCGAAACCTTGAATCGCAATCGCACCACCTAAGATCGCTCCAGTGAAGAACAGGCTCTTGAGTCCCGCATTCCCACCATACTTCACCTGATCCATGATGGCTTGACCTTGGATCGCGGTAACGTTGTTGAGAGTATTCCCAATCGAACTGCCGATAGACAGTGAAGCCAGGTCGTCGTTGCCACTCGGGTCAAGGCGGTCCACTGGGTCACCTGATGCGTAGAGATATTTGTGCAGAGAGAACGGCTCCAGGTCTCTGCCCTCGTCAGTGTCCATCGACCAAAATCTTCCCGTGCTGGTGTTGAGGTAGCGAGCACGGTTGAAATAGAGGTTGAGGTCGGGATCGAACTGCTCGCCAGCGAAGAGATAATTGTTCGGCGTTGTACCAGTTGAGTGGACCAAGTTGCCGAAGGCGTCGTAGTCGTAGGTGTCGGTGACAGCGCCTGTGGGATCGGTGAGGACGCGGACGCTGCCATGGCCGTCGTAGACGTAGTAGATTTTTTGCGTGGCGCTGTTGAAATTGGCGACGTAGCTACGCGTCTGGCTGATGAGCTCTAGGCCGTAAACGTAGCTGTGGTTCAGTTCGCGATTACCGGAGCTGCTGCCGCTGAAGGATTCGTAGACGACTTGCGCGTACCCCGTGGGGTTCAGCGTGTCGACCAGATAGGTCGTCGTGATGCCGGTGACCGTTTTGCTGACGCGGTTGCCGTCGCCGTCGTAGACGATGGTCACTCCGCCTTTCTGGATGAGGTGGTTCTCGAAGTCGTAGACGTTGGCGATGCCGCCGGAGGATGTGGTATTCCCATTAGCATCGTAGAAGTCCCCTGCGGTGAATTGGTCGTTGGCATTGTAGTTCCAAAGACCCGCGGGAACGGGCGCGAGCGTCGAAGTGATTTGCTTGCGATTGCCTACGGAGTCGTAGGTGTAACTCACCGCGCCATTGATGCTGTGCGGATCGCTGGCGATGGTTTCGCTGGTCAGGCGATAGAGATTGTCGTAGCCGTAGTTCACCGTGCGGCCGGACAGTTCGCTGACCGATAGGAGATGCCCGGCTGCGTCCAGCGTATAGGCGTAGCTTTCAATCGACGCCGTCGAGTTATTCACGGCGAGATTCGTCAGCCGGTTCCGCGCGTAGGAAAAAGTCGGGGCCACTAGTAAGAACGAGAGGATCGCAGCAAGGAGTTGGCGGAGGAGTCCGATCATTGCGCGTCGATGTTAACTGCAAAAGTCAAAACCCGCACCCTTCACAAAAATTGTGAAGGATTGATTGGATAAGAACGAAGGCTCCGTTCGCGGCCGAGTATGCTTCTGTTTGGAGGACCGAAGCATTCGGTAGGAAGGAGCCTTCGATGATGATTATAGGATGTGATTACCACCCCAGTTGGCAACAGATTTGTTGGATGGACACGGTCACGGGTGAGACGGGATTGATTGGGCGCTCTCGCCCCGATGCAGATCGGGGTTCGAATAGAAGAATCATGGTCGCGGTTTAGGCCGTATCGATGGTTGGCGGAACGACCTGTTGGGTGGAACCGCCGAAAGCTGATTCACCGTGAGAGTTTCAGAGCTTCGGTCCTCCACCACTCTGAGATCCAAGCGGTGCTGGAAAGCATTGCGGTGAAAACGTGTCTCTTGACAACGCCTTCGTTCTTATCGAGCGGCACCCGACCCGTGCCAAGCGGTTAGGGGCTGCCACCCGCCGGTTCAAATCATTTATTCGCAGAGACGCCGATAAGCAATCGGCTGCTCACAAACAATAATATCGTAGCCGCCAGAAGGACTGTCAAACACGACGCCCGAGTGCTCAGCCAAAGGTACGATTTAGCCACTTGGTCCGTGACCGGCCATTGTCCGGAATGGCCTGTAGTGATCCAGGTAGTTCCTTCTAGGTGGACGTTCCTGAAACCCTGAATAGCAGTTACAGCCAACAGCAGCAAGCAAAGAGCCGCGCCGACCCTCAGCCAAATCGGTATCCTCCACAACTCTCCACGCACAATGGCCTGAAGCTGTGTCATATGGCCTGAGGCCAATTTCAGAGAAAAGACTGAGAGAATAAACAGCGTCAGAGAGCCGAACGCAAATCCGCGTGAATATTCGGAGATTTCGTAGAGTGAGATAGTTGCGACGGCAGGCTGGATAAATGACACAATGATCGCAACGAGTGCTGGGAGTACCAAAAGGATCGAAACAACAAACATTGTTAGGGCAATTGGCTTAACCCAGCTCAATCCAGAAACCACGTTCTTATTACTGTTGGCCATAGGTTCGATTTATCCATAGCGCCGTTGCGCTTCCATTGATTACTGCCGCGGCAATCCCTCCAGCAGCACTCAGACCACCGCCTCTGATGACGCCGAGCCCCGTAAAAGCTGCATCCGTTGCAGCGGCCTCCGAGATCATAGCTCCTTTGGAAAGACCATTTTGACTCAGCTTAGTTTCGAAGGCCGGAGCGATCGCATAAAGATTTAAGTCTGTGTCTGTACTAATTCCCGAAACGAGCGCTATAACCCCACCTTTAAGTGTCGTTTCTACTCCGAGGAAGCCGCCGCCTACCGACGGACCAAAGAAACCAAAAACATCGGCATTGAGGTCATGAAAATTCCAGTACCAAACAACGAAAGCACCGACCTCACCATGGATTGGACTGCTCCCGTCAAGGGATGGAAGTAAAGGCACCGATCCTGCCCCTTCGGGGCCATAGAAGACGTATGTCGCTTCTTGCTTTAGCCTGGGCGCAAAGACAACCTCGTATCCAGCGATTCCGCCGGCGGAAAGCGTATGACCGACACCGCCCGAGACGAATACGCCAAAGCCCACGGCATCCGGCAACCCCCTGAACAAGGCCGAGAATACACCGGCTACGAGAACATTGCTGACGGAAGCGACGGTCGGCGCAATCGAAAATGCGGTTGCGAACTCCGCAAGGTCGTCATTGCCGGAGGGGTCGTGTCGATTAACCGGGTCTGCGCTGGCATAGATGTATTTGTGTAGAGACGCGGGCGATTGCAAGTCGCCCTCAAAAGTATCCCTCGTCCAAAAGCGGCCCGTCGACACATCGAGGTACCGAGCGCGGTTATAGTACAGGTTGAGGTCGGGGTCGAACTGTTCGCCGGCGAAGAGGTAGTTGTTGGGCGTGGGCGAGGCGAGTGTGGTGGTGGAGTGGATGAGATTGCCAAAGGCGTCGTAGTCGTAGGTAACTACTGACCCCACCACGTTTTTCCAGCTACACTTCCCGCAACCCCAGTGCTGTTTTTCACTTAGCTGCTCGACTGCCCTAAAATGCAGCAGGATTTTGTCGTTTGAACCCCAGACGCGAGTTTCGGGCAACGTTTCCGCGTCGTAGGTAAGGTTCGGTATGGAACTAGTTCGAGGAAGAGTGCTCTCACCCGCATGCGCGGGCGCGACCAGCAGCGCGCAGAGTGTTGCCGCCAGAAGTTGACGAAACACGCTCCACGCTCGCATAGCTGGATTTTACGTGAGCCGCTGTGGACCAACCAACAGCGATCTCACGCCGTTGTCTTCAACAGCATCGGTGAACTACGCGAAGATTTTTTCTTTAGCTGCGGCGGATTTGAGCGGCTAAGGAAGAATACATTGGCGGAGGACCGTGGGACGCGCAGGCGACAGAAGCTGCCTTCTGTCGCCTTCCTGCCCCACGTCGTTCCATTCGGATTCTGTGTGCTCAGGGTTGCACGACAGTAAGGCCAGGGATGACCTGGAAGTGGCGAACATTGATCGTGACCACGGCATAGCCTAAGTGCAACGCCGTTGTGCCGATCAGCAAGTCCTCGAAGGCGATGCTGACTCCGCGAGTTGCCTGCTCGCCCTCGATGCGGCCAGCAAGCTCCGCGATTTCCACGGTCACAGGATGCACCACCATGTCACGGCGGAGTTCTTCGCTAAAGGCCCGCCGTCGCTCGCGGTCCGCATCGCTCTTGGCGCGGTAGATGCCGTGAGTCAGTTCGACGATGGTCACGACAGAGAGCGCGGAGTCAGCTTCTCCATGCGCAGCCTGCACCCTCTTGAGGATTTGCCGCACACTTTCCCCGCGGCGCTCCCCGGCGATGAGCACGCTGGAGTCGAGGATTACTCCCATGTCGAGACGTTGCGAGGTTTGCGGCTATTGATGATCTCTTCGAGGTCGGCGGCGAAGTCTGGGTCGAGCGTAGGTTCGTAGCCCAGCTCTTTCGCATGCGCTTCTGCCAACGCGATGGATTCCGAGAGCAGACGGCCCGGCGGGCGTGACTCCGCAGAGCGCAGCACCGCCACGGGCCGCGCATCATTCTCGATGACAACGTCCGCGCCTGCGCGCACGTGGGCCAGCAGCGTCGCAACATTGGTCGTGGCGGCTTCTGCTTCTGAGATGTGGATCACTTCCTTCGCCATAAGCTGATTATACACTGCTACTCGTCCTCTTTGGAGGACGGTGCGGGCACCAAGGACGCTGCCCACGATATTCCTATTATCCGACACGCCGGGGCCCACGCCTGACCCAGCCTCCCCGCATTCCGTTCGACAGAAACCACCTTCTGTCGCATGCGTGACCCCGTCGCTCTATTTTGATTAGTAAAAGGATGCGATATCCAGGAGGTGAAACACGAAGGAGTTGCTACCCCCTAGAGCACATCACGGTTTGGGGTGACGTGTCACCCCCTACTCTCCATGCCGCAGGCATGGCTCTTCGGGCGATCCTAGGGTGCTCCACCTATCGCGACGATTCCGCCCTTGACTTTGCGGCGCCTAGAAGATTTCCCGCCAGAAACGCGATTCCTAAACCCGGCCAAAAGACGATCCCAGACCACATTCGAATCCCACGCCAGAGGTATTCCCTTGCAACTGTCTCTGTT
Source organism: uncultured Acidobacteriota bacterium (assembly GCA_963730495.1). Classification (GTDB taxonomy): domain Bacteria; phylum Acidobacteriota; class Terriglobia; order Acidiferrales; family UBA7541; genus Acidiferrum. The sequence continues at coordinate 208,366 of CAVSSD010000021.1, forward strand.
ACTGCGACTGTGCTGACCTTCGATGCAGTAATCCAGCCACTGCCCAAGGGGTACACGTATAGGAAGGGGCTGAGAATCACAAGCAAGACACATAAGGCAGCGCTAATCTTCAGCACTTGCATCTGTCGGCTAGAAAACTTTGTCTGTGCCCGTATGTCCGGTACCGACTTATAGAGAGAGTCGATTGCCAAACCGAGTAGGAAGTACAAAACGAGCAAGACAATGCCTGCCCGTCCCCAAGCCGTATCTAAATAGTAGAGAGCGTGTAGATCGACGTTTGGCTTTACAATCGAACTAATCAGGCCCCCGAACGCCGCCGCCGCACACAGGACAGAGATTGTCAGGGCTAGCGCTGAGACCTGCCGGAGCCTTCGCGAGTCGGGATTCATTTCATCACCTCGGCCTTCCGTAGGTGTAGTGCACCCAGAGCGATCCCAACCCTGCGTTCAAAAGCGAACCAACCGCGGCTCCCGTCGGGCTGACAGCCCCGCCAGACCTTGTTGCTCCAAGTGCCGTGAAGGCGGCTTCAGCCACGGCGATTGAGGAAATCATTGCACCCTCAGAAACGGACTGCTCATCCGACAATCGCACCTCGCCCCCATAGACGCCGAACACGCTGAGATCTGGATCATTCGTGAAACCAAACAGCATTGCATTTGCTCCTTCCGGTGTCGTCTCCTGGCCCAAAAATCCTCCGCCGAAAGATAGACCCGCAAGGCCGAAATTGCCCGGTTTGAGATCATTCAAGTTCCAATACCATCCGACGAAACCTCCCGCTTCTTTGTGCAGCAAACCGTGTTTCCCGTCCAAGTACGCAGGAGCATTGGAGACAGAAACTGACGGCTCGATCCCACCGAAAACAAAAGTCGCCACTTCCTTCAACCGAGGATCAAACACTATTTCATATCCAACTAGCCCTCCAACGTAGTCGAAGGCGTTGAAGGATGCGGCCCCAAACACACCGAATGCGACGGCATCTGGATACGAGCCGTAGGCTGCAGAATAAGCGGCTGCGACAAGGACGTTGCTCATGCTTGAGATTGTCGAAGCGACCGCGAAAGAAGCTGAGAGTTCCGCGATGTCATCATTCCCTGAGGGATCTCCTCGATTGACAGGGTCGGCACTCGCGTACAGATACTTGTGCAAGGACTGTGGTGCCTGCACGTCGCCGCCCTGAATGTCCATGGTCCAAAACCGGCCCGTGGAGACATTCAAGTATCTGGCGCGGTTGTAGTAGAGGTTTAGGTCGGAGTCGAACTGTTCGCCGGAGTAGAGGTAATTGTTGGGCGTTGAGCCCGTGGAGTGAATGAGGTTGCCGAAGGCGTCGTAGTCGTAGGTGTCGGTGACGGCACCCGTGGAACCGGTCAGCGCGCGGACGCTGCCGTGGCCGTCGTAGACGTAGTAGATCTTTTGCGTGGCACTCTGGAAGTTGGCCACGTAGCTGCGCGTCTGGCTGATTACTTCGAGGCCGTAGACGTAGCTGTGGTTCAGCTCGTAGTTGCCGGTGCTGCTGCCGTTGAACGACTCGTAGACCACCTGCGCGTAGCCGGTGGGGTTCAGCGTGTCGACCAGGTACGTCGTGGTCACGCCTGCGACTGATTTGCTGACGCGGTTGCCGTCGCCGTCGTAGATGATGGTCACACCGGCTTTTTGGATGAGGTGATTCTCGAAATCGTAGACGTTGGCGATGCCGCCGGAGCTGACGGTGTTGCCGTTATTGTCGTAGGTATCGCTGGCGGTGAAGCGGTCGTTGGCGTTCCTTCGACCGCGCTCAGGATAAACTCCGTTCCACAGCCCCGCCTGAACAGGCGCAAGCGTCGAAGTCATCTGCTTGCGATTGCCGACCGGGTCGTAGCAATTAGAAAAGGCGGGCACAGCAAGAATCAAGGAAAGGAGGCCAGCAAGGAGTTGGCGGAGGAAGCCCATCATTCTGCGCAGATATTACCCCGAAAAATCAAAGTCCCCAGGTACCAGGTAAAAAGGCGGTACCTGGGGCACCCGGCTCAGCGTCCTTCATTTCTAGAGGTCTCGGGAAATTAGATGGCCTTCAGCATACCGTTTAATAGCTTTCCCGTCTTCCAGTCTCGGGCAACCACACGCTTGTCAAGAAGCAGGCCAACATCCTGGGGTTGTGCTCCTGTCTCAGCTCGCAGAACAACCGTAAAACTGTTCGGGTCGACGCCAACAACGTCTCCACTGTAAGGACGAGCCACAACACAAAGATCCTCGGCCGGGCTGAAACAATACTTTCCTATGAACAGTTTAGCCATCCCATCCTGGGCTTCTTGTAATTTGAGGCTATCGAGCACCTTCCAGCTGTGTGAGTCCAGCCTCACGATTGTGTCATAGTCGCTTGCCCACAGTTCGGATGCTAACTTGCGGAAGAACAGCTGCGGATTTCCGCCGCGCGCCGCTAACTCGAGTTTCTTGACGATCATTCCTGTTGTTGGATCATACAGAATGGGGCGCGAATCTCTTTGTATAGAGATCATTAGATGAGAGCTAGCCGGAATCTCCGTCACGCCGAGGATTCCTTGATACAGCGTGTCATAAGACGTTTCGTACCACGGAAGTGCATGAGCCATTGCAAGGCCCCGACTCGCCTCGATCATGAGCAAGAATGGTTTTGTAGAGGTTCGAACAATGTAGGCCTTGGGAAGAAAGGACCAAACCGAACCATCCCCTGTGCACTGAAACAGTTCTGGCGGATCAGCGCCTACAGACTGAATACTCAGACTCCTTAGTTCGAAGGAGGAGACTATTTCGGTGATGCTCTCAAATGAGTGAGCCGTCAATCGAAGACTGCTTTCCTCTCCTTCGTGAACCACAGCGAAGTAGTCATTGGTGCCTCGAATGATTGATAGCCAATGTGAATCTGAAAGGAAAGCGTGCCGAGGTTCTGGCTCCCCAAGCGCATACATCCAGAGGCTGCCGCGATCGACCCAGCCCAAGTTGGAAACGACAGTCGTCTCCGCTGTGTTAACGATCATTAGAGCTCCTGAATAGCATTGGTCAGTGTCCTCTCCTCAGAATATTGGAATTAATGTCCGATGCGAGCGGAAAAATAACAGGAAATCTAGTTGCGAATGGGATTTTGCGAACTGTGGAATACTCTTGTCCACCGCCCAATTCTCCAAAATTTGGAGTCACCAGATTGGGACCGTCCAACCCATCGGTGTATGGATATAAAGTCAAATTGATGAATAACTGTGGTTTGCGGGGCAAAGCTAACCCCGATTTTGCTGCGCTGGGCGTAGTGTAGAAATCAGGCGTGAAATAAACAAAATATGGCGGTATCGGGTTGTTGAAGCCGAACAGAGTGATCAGTGGCAGATTCACCCATCGTGTGTAGTGGTTCAACCTAAGCGATACTTCAGCCTTGACGTTTCGTAGAGCCTGTTGCGCCACGAGTGTGACCAGTGTTGCAACCACCATAATGGTCAGGAGCTCACCCGCCGCTTCTGCGAGAGTAGCCTGTTCTCCCGTAGGATCGGCACGGTTGACGGGGTCACCGTTTGCGTACAGGTATCTGTGCAATGACAGGGGCTCAAACAGGTCTGGATCGGCGACGTCAGCGGTCCAGAACCGGTCAGAGGCAGTATTCAAGTATCTGGCGCGGTTGTAGTAGAGGTTTAGGTCGGGGTCGAACTGTTCGCCGGCGAAGAGGTAGTTGTTGGGTGTGGAGCCGGTGGAGTGGATCAGGTTACCGAAGGCGTCGTAGTCGTAGGTAACTACTGACCCCACCACGTTTTTCCAACTACACTTCTCGTAACGCCAGTGCTGCTTTTCACTTAGCAGCAGCGTTGCCCTAAAATGCAGCAGGTTTTTTTCGTTTGAACCCCAGACGCGAGTTTCGGGCAACGTTTCCGCGTCGTAGGTATGGCTCGGTGTGGAACTGCTTCGAGGAAGAGTACTCTCGCTCGGATAGGCAGGCGCGACCAGCAGCGTGCAGAGTGTTGCCGCCAGAAGTTGACGAAACACACTCCACGCTCGCATGAGTGGATTTTACGCGACCCGCTGTGGACCAACCAACAGCGATCTCACGCCGTTGTCTTCAACAGCATCGGTGAACTACGCGAAGATTTTTTCTTTAGCTGCTGCGGATTTGAGCGGCTAGAGGAAGAACGCATTGGTGGAGGACCATGGGGCGAAGGGAGAGCAAATCGTGGAGGTGGAACACGAACAAGTGCTACCCTCCCAGTGCACATCACGGTTTGGTGACGTGCCATACCCCCTCCCGGCGCCGAAGGCGCCGCTCTGCTCCGACTCCTCCGTGGCTCCCACGGTAACCGCAGCGGCAGGAGCCCTCAGATCGCCCCTGGAAGCTTCCACCTTCCGGACGGATGCTCATAAGGCTGACGCATGCAACCAGGCGACTAAAGAACTGGGCGCAAAGTGCGGTGCGTGGGTCATCTCTTCGGATTGAGTGAACCTCGTGGTGACAGCCCGGTCAGCTCCGTTACGCTCATAGCTGGCCTCACATTTCTCATCCAGATACAAGAGTCAGAAAGAGATCTCTGCCTCCTTGAACTTCAATCGCACCCAAGATTTCACTCATCTTGTCTGGGTACATTGAAAGGCCAGAGATGAGCGCTGGGTAACTGGACACACTGCGTTTTCGTTTTGCCAGGGCCAATGCCTTGTACGGCTCCCAGGTCTGTGCGGGGTCCAGCCCTAGATCCAGCATGAGCCAAGAGAAGTTCGTAAAGCCCGGATCGCTTGTCAAGACAGGGATTCCTGAAATTTTGGCGGAGAAGGCGAGAATGTTTGCCGCAAATGCTGCGACCTCGGGACGCCTGGGATAACTGTCAAACTGAGGTCCCAAAATACTCAAGAGATCAGTGAGCCTCTCGAAGTCTTCCGATTCTGTTGAAAGCCCTTCCGCTGAGAATCGATCTAGCAACTGCCCTGCCTCGGCCCTATACGAAAAATTTGGCGACTGACGGTCGACGGCATCGTAGGAGGAGCGAGGAATATCTAATACTCCTTCGTCTCCATTCGCGAGCATGTACCGGTGCAGGTGATATGTGTAGGGAGAGTCCTCGAACTTGCCGTTCACCCGCAGGGCAGAGTCGATCATCTTATGGCGCTGTTTCCATAGAAAAACGTTTGCGTAGATCCTATGGTCCTCTTCGTCCCCTTCTGCCAAAATCCAAGAAAGAAGGGCGCTCGCGTCATAATTCAACACTCGCTTAAACCATTCGATGCTTCGCTGCATATCCTGTTGCGCTGAAAATGACCGAATTAACAACTCCCCAGATCCAGGTGGGAGTAGATACAAGAAGTCTTGGGCCACAAGCCAGAATGTGCTCGACGACTCAGATGTCTCTCTAGGATTGGTTCTATTCATATCTTGGCTCATAGCGGAACGTGATCCTCGTTTTGGTCCTCGCCTCCAAAGCTGTAAACCAAGTGGTAATGGGGCGAAAACACAGGAGGGTTGGATCTAAAATCAAGATAGTCTGCTCTGAAACCAAAATAGCCTCTTCCCAGAGTGGCGTTAAGTCCAATTCTGTACTGAACACCGAAAATCCTTCCACCCGGACCTCCCTCATAGATTGTCAAAATCAAGCGTGACGACGTCGCGGGAATTGGTACTGTTATCGTATCTAGAGTAACCTCTGGAGTTGTCGTGGGCCCCGACGGAAGGCCCACATCCACATAGTGATTGCCGCTCCTTTGAAAATCTGGATCCGTCGTCCATCGCTGAAAATGGTACTGATAGAGAGCCAACGCGGTCGTGACCGTCGTCCCGAAGGCAGCAAGTCTCGCCTGATACTTATCTAGTGCATTGAAAATGTAAGGAGCGGCGACATATCCTCCAGCCAACGCCCCGACAACCCCAAGTACCTTTAGGAAGTTTACTAGGGGGGTGGTATCAATCGTTACCATGCCACCCTCGTAGGCAGCTGCCGACGCGGTATCGCCATCATTTCCGCTTGGGTCCAGACAGTTAACCGCGTTACCAAAACAGTACAGATACTTGTGAAGACTCGACGAATCTGAGGAATAGCCCTCGAGAGTGTCCATAGACCAAAACCGGCCCGTGTTCGTATTTAAGTATCTCGCGCGGTTGAAGTAGAGGCCGAGGTCGGGATCGAACTGTTCGCCGGCGAACAGGTAATTGTTCAGCGTGGTGCCGGTGGAGTGGATCAAGTTGCCGAAGGCGTCGTAGTCGTAGGTAACTACTGACCCCACCACGTTTTTCCATCTGCACTTCGCGTAACCCCAGTGCTGTTTTTCACTTAGCAGCAGCGTTGCACTAAAATGCAGCAGGATTTTTTCGTTTGAACCCCAGACGCGAGTTTCGGGCAACATTTCCGCGTCGTAAGTATGGTTCGGTGTGGAACTGCTTCGAGGAAGAGTGCTCGCGCTCGGATAGGCAGGCGCAACCAGCAGCGCGCAGAGTGTTGCCGCCAAAAGCTGACGAAGAACGCTCCACGCTCGCATGAGTGGATTTTACGTGAGCCGCTGTGGACCACCAACAGCGATCTCACACCGTTGTCTTCAACAGCATCGGTAAATTACGCGAAGATTTTTCATTTAGCTGCTGCGGATTTGAGCAGCTAAAGGAAGAACACATTGGTAGAGGACCGTGGGGCGTGAAGGACGCTGCGCACGGCGCATCCGTTAACGAGCTCGTCATCCGACGCGGCCTCCAACCCCGCGAGCCTCGCCGCACTCCGCTCGACAGAAGCTGCCTTCTGTCGCCTGCGCGCCCCACAAAGAACTGCTAAACCGACACGGGGGATCAATCCTCACAGAAGGATGAAGAAGAATCATGGTGCGAAGTGGTGCATCTTGGTGTAAGATGAAGATATGGCGACCACTAAAAACGTAAAGAAGCTTGTGCGTCGCAGCATCTCGCTGCGGCCCGAGATCAATAGCAAGGTCCAAGTCCTTGCGAAACGCGAACGCAGAAGCGCCAATCAAATACTGGAAAAGTTGATCGAGGCTGGACTCGAAACCCAGGAAAACGAAAAGCACCGCTTTTTTGAACTTGCCGAACGCCTGATTGCTGCTACCAGCCCAAGTGAGCGGCAGCACCTCAAGGAAGAACTAGCGCGCAAGACGTTCGGAGCATGAGTGCCTAAAATTCAATGGACGGACCTCCCACCCGCTCTTCGTGACCACTTGTTTGAAAGACTGCGCGAACGCAACATTACAGCGGAAGATCTTTACCAGTTGAAGTTGTGGCGTGAGGCAGAACCGGAAGCCCCTGATGGCCCTTGGTACAAAGACTTCGGGTCATTCAAAGTCTGCGGCGAAGGGAAATATCCGAAAACGTTCCTACTTCGTGGCCAGCCCGCCAAGGGAGAGAAGCTGTAAGCGTTTCCCACACTCTGCTCGACCGCCTTCTCTCACCTTGTTGCCCCACGTTTAATCTATGCGAATTTTTCTTTGATCCCTTCATCCCTTCCGCGAGTCGAACTTCGCTGCCGGATGTCGGCGCCGGCTTCCAGCGGGAGCGCCGCCATTGTGAAACGAAGCTACCCTCCCAGTACACATCACGGTTTGGGGTGACGTGTCCCCCTACTCCCGGCGCCGAAGACGCCGCTCTGGTCGGCCCCCCTGGCGCTCGGCGTTAGAATCTGTAAGCGTCCGGAGCAAGAGCGCGAAACAGTTGTTCTTGTGTTCTTGAGTTGGATTGATGGCATTAGCGATGGTTTCACCGGTGAGGTGGTAGAGGTAGTGCTAGGTGATGCCCTCTTCGTTGCTTCGTTGTGGGTACCGAGGACCGGACCCTTCGAGAAAAGTTCAACTCAGTTTCAGGAGAGCACCGACCGATCGCCGTAACCTCCAAAGAGTGTGTGCGCAATAAGCGAGCAAGAAAGCGCTCCATAGCAAACCCGCAACTTCCAAGGGCAACGATAAGAATCGCGATCCGCGAAAGGCTTGTAGTCTTCCGAATAGATCAAAGATCGCAAGCGACCAAGCGAAAATCCCGAGAAAGTTAATTACGAATCTCTCGGAATCAGGCCGCGAGCCGCTTGAGTGCGGTTGTTGTCGGAACAAAATCTCAAGACGGTGCCCGATCCAGAACCACAACAACACAACGCCTACGAAGAATAAAACATCACTTGAATCTACATATAGCCAACCTAGTCGAAAAAGAGGAATCCTTGGACACCCGGGAAAGTGAGTGGCTGCCCAAGCTGGATAGTTAATCATCGCATTGGCTAGTTGTGAGGGAGGTATAGTAAGCGAATCTAAAAGCCTACTTTTCTGGAAGCCGGCGAGGCAAATCAAGCTTGCGGCAACGCACGCACCAGCCGTTGCCAGCCAGAACCGCCATGAAAAGTGACCTCCCAGCGCTTTCCTTTCCATATCGTCCCTTTCCGACACTATTGAAGATGGGCGGCTATATAGTCGGTAATTGCTCGGGTACCCGCGATTGTCCCAGTTTGTGCCTTGGATCCGAAGAAGGCCCTCTTTATGTCATCGTCGGTAATGCCGATATATCCGTGCAGCCCCTCGTGAGCAATGGCCGCCCCCAGATATTGGGATCCGTTGGATGAAATGTAAGCTGGATCCCAATAGGTCGTAGGAGGGGAATAGCTAGGCCTGGTGGCAGCGTCCGCAGAATCAGACTTAAAATAGTCAGACACTCTATCGTTTTTGTCTGCGAGACCCGCTTCCTCCAACGTTGTGTTTGTCTTTGTCGCATCGTAGAAACCGGCACCTGCGCTAAGATAAGCGGCGAAGTCCGAACGGGTCACTCCCACTTTTTGAAAGATCGTGCTATCACAGGAACCACATCCCGCATTGAGGTGGCTGATTAGCGTCGCGAGTGCTCCGTACACCTTGAAATATTCTTGGGTTGGCAATGGGAATGGGCCAACGCTCGATGCAATTCTTTGATCTATATAGAAGTATGCTGCGACTTCAATCACAGCCGCAACCGCCGACGCCGCTGCGACTCCCACGATACTGAAATCATCGTGACCCGATGGGTCAACAGAATTAACAGGATCACCGCTCGCGAAGAGATATTTGTGAAGGGACTGTGGGACCTGCTTATCACCCTCGTCTGTATCCATCGTCCAGAACCTGCCAGTGCTTACGTTGAGGTAGCGGGCGCGGTTGTAGTAGAGGTCTAGGTCGGGGTCGAATTGTTCGCCGGCGAAGAGGTAGTTGTTGGGAGTGGGTGACGCGAGCGTGGTGGTGGAGTGGAGCAAGTTGCCGAAGGCGTCGTAGTCGTAGGTGTCGGTGATGGCGCCTGTGGGACCAGTCAGGGCGCGGACGCTGCCGTGGCCGTCGTAGACGCAATAGATCTTTTGCGTGGCGCCCTGGAAGTTGGCGACGTAGCTGCGCGTCTGGCTGATGAGCTCGAGGCCGTAGACGTAGCTGTGGTTCAGCTCGCGGTTGCCGGAGCTGCTGCCGCTGAACGACTCGTAGACGACTTGCGCATAGCCCGTGGGATTCAGTGAGTCCACGAGGTAGGTGGTCGTCACGCCCGCGACCGTTTTGCTGACGCGGTTGCCCTCGCCGTCGTAGACGATGGTGACGCCGCCTTTTTGGATGAGGTGGTTCTCGAAGTCGTAGCCATTGGCGATGCCGCCGGAGCTGACCGTGTTGCCGTCGGCATCGTAGGTGTCGCCGGCAGTGAAGCGGTCGTTGGCGTCGTAGTACCACAGACCCGTGGGAACTGGCGCGAGGGTTGAAGTGAGCTGCTTGCGATTGCCGACCGGGTCGTAGGTGTAATTCACCGCGCCATTGATGGCGAGCGCGAGAGATAGAATCGCGGCAAAAAATTGGCTGAGCAGTTGGAGCCTCTTCGCCTTGCTGTTAGGGAGGAAAGTTAAAATCCGCACCCTTTACAGAAATCGTGAAGGAGACGGCACCCAATCAGCGCCAAGCGGTGAGGAGCTGCCACCCGCCGTCAACGGGGCGGATTGGCAGAAACTAGGACTCGGTTCGGCAAATCGTACTTAACAGAACTCCGGGGGTACGTGTCAGGGCTCCCGCGCAGTTGAAATGAGTAGGTAACTTTGATCAATTCATCCGCCGCTCCTGGCTCAAACCGCCAGGACTGGACGTCATTCATGGCCGCGTCCCGCAACGATTGATCGATGGATACGTTCCCCTGCCCCGGCTGTGCAGCCACCACGAGGCCTGTCTTTAACACCGTGACTTCTATTTCGATATCTCCAATGTTCAATTTCCTCCAGGCCTCTGTTGGATATTCAAGATGACCGGCAATCATCAGGCAGCGGTTCCTTCCAATCGCTATTCGGCAAGAGATAGGCTGCGATTCTTCGAGCGATATTCTTGTAAATGTCGTTTCGTTTCGCGGATCCGGTTCGAGCACTAGATAACTCTCCCCACTTCTCCTAAATATATACGACGCGTGTTCATGTTGATAGATTTCATAGTCCTCTTTCCTCGCTTCAGCAGTCGATACCCTCAAGTTTTTTATCGCAGCTGCCTTAGAATCATCAAAAATTGAGACTACCACCTCTTCTCGTCGCGGCGAATAATTGTGCTTTAGCTCTTCTACCAAACACAGTAAATCGGCTGGGATGAAGTTCTCGGGGGCTATGCTTACGTTTACTACTATTTTCGAGGCGTTTTCATACACGACCGCACCAGGTTTGAATCGCAGGGTGCTCCGGCAGACCTCCGCGTTGGCTGCCGCGCAAACGAGAGACAGTAATAGTTGCACTCCAACAGTTAGAGTCATCGTTCGCATCGTTGGTTAGTCCTTCCCGGCGCAGCCGTGCGCCACGAGTGCCTGGGAGATCTCGTCCGTACTGCCTGGGCGGAGGGTAATCCGCAGGGTTATAGCAAGTTGGTCATCAGTTTGCCCAGTCATGTTGTGGAGAGCCTCATGCCCAATCTCACCTTGGGTTAAGAATTGCAGGTTCTGGGAGTCGTAGTAAACGTCCGTGCCTGGCGCTTGAGCCTCTGCGACAGTTGTGCCCAGCGGGTAATCAAAACTAGACTTGATTGGCAACGAACCATATTTTTCGATTTGTTCAGGCGATTGGCCGGTCGTCACACCGGCAGCAAGGTTACTAATTGTCGACCGCCTACCATCATAGCCATTCTGGACATTCACAAAGTATTCCCAAACGTAGGGGTCAATTCCTCGAGAGTACAAAAAAATGTGGCAGGTCAGGCAATCTGCCTGTACCAAAAGCTTGGCTTTCTCCCTCACGTACCGGTCGAGTGCTTTGCCCGACAACGGAACCTTTGCCACGGCAATGAAAAAAGCATTCAACGTAGAAGCGAAGTTTAGGCCGGACATGCCATTTAGAACTTCCGATACGCCAAATGCAGCTACCGCATCTATTTGATTTCCACTTGGATCAACATTATTCAGCGGATCGCCTTGAGCGTAGAGATACTTATGAAGCGAGCCTGGAGATTGATCCTCACCCTCATAGACATCAAGTGTCCAGAAGCGGCCGGTCGAGGTATTCAAATATCTCGCTCGGTTGTAGTAGAGGTTAAGGTCGGGGTCGAACTGTTCGCCAGCGAAGAGATAGTTGTTCGGCGTGGGCGAAGCGAGCGTTGTGCTGGAGTGGATGAGGTTTCCGAAGGCATCGTAGTCGTAGGTGTCGGTGACGGCGCCGGTGGGACCTGTGAGCGCGCGTACGCTGCCGTGGCCGTCGTAGACGTAGTAGATGGTCTGCGTCAGAGATTGCGTGCCCGTGAAATAGTGGCGCGCTTGGCTGATGAGTTCCAGCCCGTACATGTAGTTGTGGCTCAGTTCCTGCGCGCCACTCGCGCCCGCGAACGACTCGGCCAGCACCTGCGCGTAGCCAGTGGGGTTCAGCGTGTCCACCAGATAGGTCGTGGTCACGCCTGCAACCGTCTTGCTGACGCGGTTGCCGTCGCCGTCGTAGACGATGGTCACTCCTGCCTTCTGAATCAGGTGGTTCTCGAAGTCGTAAACGTTAGCGATGCCGCCCGAGCTGGCCGTGTTGCCGTTGTTGTCGTAGGTGTCGCCCGCCGTGAAGCGGTCGTTGGCGTCGTAGTTCCACAGACCGGCTGGAACCGGCGCGAGCGTCGAAGTGATTTGCTTGCGATTGCCGACCGCGTCGTAAATGTAATTCACCGCGCCATTGAGAGCGTGCGGATCGCTCGCGATGGTCTCGCTGGTGAGCCGGTAGAGATTATCGTAGCCGTAGTTCACTGTGCGGCCGGACAGCTCACTGACTGACAGGCGATGCCCTGCCGCGTCCAGCGTGTAGGCGTAGCTGGCGATCGCCGTCGCGGAAGCATTCACGCCGAGATTCGTCAGGCGGTTGCGCGTATCGTACGCGTAGTTGTGCGCCACGCCGTTGGGATACGTCACGCTCTGAAGGTTGCCCACGTTGTCATAATTGTAGCTGGAGGTGCCGGTGTTGACCTCGCTGACCGTGCTCAAGCGGTTAAGGGCATCGTAGGTGTAATTGACATTGGTTGACCCCGAGAGCCGCGTCAGATTCCCAGCCAGGTCGTAGGCATACGACAGTGAGCCAGCGGGTTTACTGAGCTGCGTCAGGCGGCCTCGGTTGTCGTATTGGGAGTAAGTGGTCGTCCCGCTCAAATCCGTCATGGTTTGGCGCTGCCCTGTTGCAAGGTAGGTGTAGGTCACAGCGGGAGCGTTGAAGCTGGGGTCGGGGGTTTTGGAGAGGAGGCGGTTGGCCGCGTCGTATGAGTACGTGGTGGTCTTGCCGTTGAAGTCGGCGTGCGTGAGCAGGTTTCCAGCACCATCGTAGGTGTAGCTTTCGGATTGGCCGAGCGGCAGCGCGCGCTGCGTGCGACGGCCACGCTGGTCGTAGTTGTAGCTTGTGGTGTGCATGTTGGCATCGGTTTGCGTGAGGCGGTTGCCAACCTGGTCGTAGCCGTACTGCGTGAGCAGATTCAGCCCGCCGGGAGCGGCATCCTGGACGACGCCGACGAGGCGCCCGAGCGCGTCGTAGTTGTACTGCGTGATTTTGAAATTCGCATCGGTGCGGGCGGTGACGCGGCCGAGGGCGTCGTAGGCGGTGGTCTCGAACTTCCCATCGGGATAGGTAACTTGCGTGCGACGATTCGTAGCATCGTAAAGGTAGCTGGTGATGTTGCTGTTGGCGTCCTTCACGGAAGTCTGGTTGCCAGCCGCGTCGTAACCGAAGGTCGTGACGTGACTGAGCGCGTCGGTGACGGTCTGGCGGCGCCCAGCGGCATCGTAGGTATATTGCGTGGCATTGCCGTTGGCATCGGTCGAGGTGAGCACCTCGCCGATGGCGTCGTAGGCGGTAGTGCTCAGCGTGCGAGACGAGTTGTCTTGCGTTTGCGTGAGGCGGTTGAGAGCGTCGTAAGTATAAGTGGTGAGGACACTCGTGCGATCGATGAACCGTGTGCGGTTGCCGTTTTTGTCGTAGGTGGATTGTTCCGTAGTGTTGTCTGGATAGGTTGTCAAGTTGATGTGGCCATCGGGGTCGTATTGGTAGGAGGTTTGGCGGCCAAGAGCGTCCGTTGTAGTCGCCTGCTGGCCGAGAGTGTTGTAAGCGGTCTGACTCGTCGAGTTATCAGGATAGGTGGTCTTTAGCAGGCGGCCGTTGCCGTCGTAAGTATAAGAGGTGTTAAGAGTTTGTTGCGTGCCGCCGGGGAGTGTGCGCGTGACGGATTGCGAAGTGCGGTTGCCGTTGCCGTCGTAGGTGTAGGAGGTGACGGTGCCAGTGGCATCGGTCTGCGAAGTTAAGTTCCCCGCTCCGTCGTAGCCAAAGTTAGTGACGTTGCCAAGCGGGTCCTTGGTCGTGGCCAGCAAGCCGCTCAAGGAGTACGTGTTCGTGGTCGTCTTGCCGAGTGCGTCCGTGGTGGTCAGCAGATTACCGTTTGCGTCGTAGGCGTTCGTGGTGGTGTGGCCGTTGGCATCCTGGATGGTCAGCGGCTTGTTCAAAGCATTGTACGAATACGTCGTCGTGTTATGGAGGGGATCGGTTTCCGTCAGGCGATTGCCGTTGTTGTCGTAAGTGTAGTTGCTGGTTTTCCCGAGCGCGTTGGTTTCGCTGAGCTTGTTGTCGTTGGCATCGTAGGTCGAAGTCGTGACGTTGTTGAGCGCGTCGGTGACCTGCGTGATGTTGCCATCGGTGTCGTAAAGGTACGTCGTCGGATTACCGTTGCGGTCGGTGATGGTCTGCGTTTGTGCGGCGATGTTGTTGGAGAAGCCAATCGTAAAGCTCTTAGCGTCCGTTGTGCTGTTCAGGCGCCCTGAAGAGTCATAGGCATTAGTCAGAACCTGGTTGCCGTCGGGCGTTGTGATGCCTGTAAGGTCGTGGGTGCCGTCATAGGAGTAGACGTTCAGATCAGCAGCGCGGTCGGTGAAGCCAACTAGATCGCCAGCCGAATTGTAGCTGTACAGGAGATTGTTGCCGTTCGGATCGGTGATGCGCGTGATGCGGCCCTGTTCATCCCGCGCGAACGGCACGGATTTACCGGCCGAGCTGATGATGCCGTTTGCTGTGATCGTGAGGGTGTTGCCGTTCGTGTCGGTGACCGCAGTCAGACCCAGTTGCTGGTCGATGGTGAATTTTGTCCCGTCGGCCGTTTGCAGAATAAACTTGGTTGGGTTGTAGGGATTGCCGTCATAACCGTCGATGCTGACTGCGCCAGGGGCGCTGCCCTCAACGATAAATTGTCCGCCGTCGGCCGCCGTCAGAGTGGCTCCCGCGGTGTTCGCGGGACCGGGCTGTTCAACGAACGTGAGAGTTCCTGTGGTGATCTGCTCCACCAGTTGACATTGTGACGCGCTGCCGGTCTGGAAGGTGAACACACGGCCATCCGGAAAAGTTACGGTAACGATCTTGTTGTCCGTCGCGAGCAAGCAGTATTGCGGCAAGAAGCCGGTGGAAGTCTGCGTCTCTTGCCAATTCGGGCCGAGGCTTCGGCTTTTCTGGAGGCGGATGTTCGCAAGGCTTAGCCGCCAGCCAACACCGAAATCGCCCAGGCCTTTGTCGCGGCTGTCGTAACTGCGGATGATCTGAATAGGAACGCCAGAAACCGGGACGGTCAGGTCATTGAAGGAAAGTGAAAAGACTCCGACCTTCATGTTACGGGCGACGCTCACAGATATTGACGTGGTGGCAAACTGGCCTGCCGCATTCGTGGAAGTCAAGCGCAGCACATACGTGCCATTCAAAAGAATCGTGGGATCAAACGTGGCGAGCGGAGCGTTGGACACAACGTTGGCGCCCGTCGCAAGCGTCGTGAAGTTCATGGGATGGAAGTCGTCCTGAAGCGCGTAATCCAGAACCCAGCTTCCGCTGCTTACGCTGCCCGTGACCTGTGTCGGCGCTGTAAGTTGCGTGCCATCGAGCGGCGCGGCAATGGAAACCGACGGAATTACGGGAGCTGAGGCGACCACATTGATGATCGTATAACCGCAATAAGCCCCCGAGCCGGCGCACAATCCGACTTTGTATGTGCCGGGCGTATCGGTTAGGAATTGTGTGGAGGTCGAGCTTGGGTTCGAGAAGCTGGCGTTGTAATAGACACCGGTGGGCGCAGTAAACAGAATCCAATTGATGTTTGTCTGGCCAGGCGTTGCCGACTGGCCATTGATTGTCACGGTCCCCTGCAAAGGAATAGGCGTATTTATAAGCCCCATAGCGGTCCCGGTAGTGCTCACAACCGGCGGGCCGAGCACAAATGCATTGACAGCTTTGGTCGTCGTGAATTGCCCGTCGCTCGCGCTGAATTGCAGAATGTAAGTACCTGGACCCGGAAAGGTGACAGTAGTTGTTGCAGCGTTCGGACTACTAAACGTGACGAGATTGGGTCCGCTGAATTCTGACCATGTGACTGTGAGCGTACTGCCGACTGGCAGGCCGTCATCCGTCGCGGTTCCGTTGAACGTAATGTATTGGTTCGGGAAAACAATAGTTTGATCCGGCCCAGGATTCACAACCGGAGGTTGGTTAGCAGCATAGACCGTGACCGTCACGGTCGCAGACGTGCTGAGCTGCGAATCATTGCCAGTCAGTTGCAAAACATAGGTGCCCGCCAGAGGGAAGGATGCCGTGGTCTGCGGTTGATTCGGCGTCCCAAAGGTAACGGCTGCTGGCCCACTGACCTGCGTCCAAGTAGATGTGAGCGTTCCCCCCGTGGGCAAGCCATCATCGACTACACTGCCATTCAGGAAAACTCCGTTGGCCGGCAAAGAGGTCGTCTGATTGGGCCCGGCGCTCACGACTGGAGGCTGATTCGGCCCATTTGATACCCAAGACACACCAGCAGTATCACTCGCCCCGCCTGCAGTAACAGTGATTAGGTCCGAGCCCACCTTTAAACTGGTGTAAGTGAATGTCGCTATGCCACTCGCGTTAGCCGTGGCAAAGCTGGTCTGTGGATTGATTCCTGCCACCGTGAATGTGACGCCCGTTCCGCCGATGGGCTGCCCAGAAGGGTCGGCAACCGTTGCTTGCACGGTCGCCTGGCTAGTGATCTGCTTAGTCGCAGACTTCGGGGAGGCTACTACCGTGTTTCCAGGGACGCCTTTGGCGAAGCACACGCCGCCGGTATAGCCATATGCATCTTGCGCATTGAATCCGTAGACCCACACACCAAACGGTAACCCAGCGTTCAGAGTATGCGGGCCGACAGTGGCCTGAATCTGAGCACCTGAGAACGGACTGGTCCCGATCGGTTGGAAAGCGGTAGCAGGAATCGGACTGCCATCGAGGATTACACTAGAAGACTGAGCCGCGGCAGTAGGGGCGATCACGTTGATAAAATTAACGGGGAAATTGGCCGTAGGCGTGTTGATCGTGTAGCTGCCTCCAAATTGTTCGAACGGTGGCACAACAATCATGGTTGGATCGACGTCGGGGTTATTGCCCGCGATTGAGCTTTGTGCGTATTGGACTGTGAGGATCGGGTTATCTGCGCTTATTTCTGCCGGGCCGGTGATCAGCTGTTCGAAAAATTGGCCCTTCGCAAGAATAGCCACCTGCTGGTGATTCACCTGAACATGTGTTCCGTCAGTCTGCGACACAAAACGGAATACGTCACCGTTATATTCGGAAGCCAGCGGCATGGTGACAAAATTCTGTCCCCACAAATTCGTAGGCGGAAGCTGTTCTATAAGACTGTTGCAGTAAAGTGAGCCATCCGGAACATCGGCGCAATCGTGGCCGCCAAACACGGCAACCGGCTTGTCGGAAGTTACAAGTGTGCCAGTGAAATCGACCGCAGGGCCCTTCGAGAAAGCAGAGGTCGAAAGTTCAGTGTGGTTCTGGTTGTTTCGTAGTTGGTAGGTCTGTCCCTGGTTCAATTGGATGGTGTAAGGAAAGGCCGCCTCGCGCGCCCCTGAGCTTGCCGTCGGCACAATCGTCACGGTCGTGTTGTCTTGCGTGGCCGTTACGCCGAATTCCGTCCCCAGCGTGTTCCCACCGATTACTTCCGATCGTATTCTTGTAACTTGCGATCACATAGCTCGTGCCCAGGGTAGGAGTTGGAAGTCCAAGGTAGCCATCGCTCGCGGCGGGATAGAAGTTCAAACCATAAACGGCAATGGGATTTTGGCCGTAACGTGAATACCTTTGGCCTCCAACGCATTCCCATTGGCATCCACGTCATCTGACGAAATCATTTGAAAGGTTGGCGAGAGGGCGACGTAGTGATCTGGCCGGGAGTCACTGTGAAAGGCTGATTGAAAGACAGGTTGGAACTTTGGCCGACGGTGACCGTGCCGCTCGTCGCCACATCCGAGGAAATGAACAAGTAGAGTTGTTGTGGCGGAGTCGGGTTTGGGTTTTGAAACGCCGCGCCCGTAAACATCAGCCAGAAGTCCGTGCCTTTATTGCTTTGCGTGCAGTGCACGTTTCCAGAGTAAATCTTGACATCGCTGCTCGCGGTGAAAATTCCGTTCGTCGCCGTCAAACGAAGATCGTAAACACCGGCAGAACTAAAGGTAACCGAAGTGCCGAGCGATGATGGACTTGCAAACGTCGCGGTACCCGGTCCGCTGACTTGACTCCAGCCAACGTTAATCACTTCTCCGAGGAAGGCGTAGGCGTCCGTCGCGGTCCCCGTCAGGTGGCCGCAGCATTGGGGAACACGATCACTTGATCCGGTCCAGCGCTGACACTCAATCCGCCGCCCACAGGCGCGCTATAAGCTACCCTCATAGTCGCCGAGCTAGTGTACTGGCCATCGCTCGCACTCAAGCGCAAGATGTAGTTTCCTGGCAGACTAAAACTGGCTTGCGTATTTGGTTGGTTCGGTGTAGCAAACGTCACAGTGCCAGGACCTATGACCGTGCTCCAGGAGATTGCAAGTGAATTCCCCACAGGGAAACCGTCGTCCGTTGCTGTGCCAGTGAGCGAAGCTGTGTTCGTGTGGGAACGTTATGGTCTGGTCCGGGCCAAGAGTGACTACCGGGGGCTGATTAACAGGGGCGACGACCACGGTGGTTTGCGCACTGTTTGTAAGACCCGTCGCCGTCACAGTGGCAGAGAGCTGCAGAACAAAGGTTCCCACACCGGGCAACGTCGTCTGCGTTACTGGTTGCGTCGGACTGCTAAAGGTAACCGTTCCGGGTCCGCTCACCTGACTCCACTGGACAGTAACCGGACTGCCTGCCGGCGCGGATGAGAATGCGCTGCCGTTAAGCGTTGTCGTGTTGGCTGGCAATTCAATCGTCTGGTTCGGTCCTGCGCTCACAGTTGGAGGTTGATTCAGTTGTTCCGCCGTGACCGTCATTGTAACGGGCAGACTGTCAAGAAACCCGTCGTTAACAATCAACTGCACGACATACAGGCCAGCGAGCGTCGCAACAAATGTTGGCTTCGCAGCTGTAGTGCTGGAGAGCGTTGCGCTCCCGCCTGAAGGCTGAGAAAGAATGGCCCATCGATATGCCAGTGCCTGATGGTCAGAATCAGTGGAGCCCGTTCCATCGAGCTGCACGGTCGCCCCTACCGGCATAGTTTGATTAGCTCCGGGATTCGCAACTGGGGGCACATCACTAGTGGAGATCGTGACCGTGGCCGGCGGGCTGCTCAGGAAACCATCATTCACAATTAATTGTGCGACATAGTTGCCCGGCACATCCGCCGTGAAGGAGGTACTCGCCGCACTCGTCGAAGACAATGTAGCCGCACTTCCGCTAGGTAGGCTCAATAGCGCCCATTGATAACTCAATGGCAAGCCGTCCGAATCGGTCGACCCGCTGCCATTCATTGTGACCACGGTGCCAGCGGTCACGCTTTGGGCTGGTCCTGGGTTTGCGACAGGAGGCACATCATTAGTCGAAATCATAACCGTAGCAGGTTGGCTATTCACGGTGCCATCGTTCACGATTAACTGGATCACGTATGTCCCAACCCGGTCTGCTACGAAAGCAGGTTGTACCGCTGTCGTGCTGGAAAGCACCGCGCTGCTTCCGCTCGGTGCGCTCAAGATCGCCCACCTATAGGTTAAAGTATCGCCGTCCACGTCTGTGGAGTGACTTCCATCAAGTTGCACCGTGCTGGCTACGCTGATTGTCTGATTTGGACCGGGATTCGACACGGGAGGCGAATTCACGTCGCTAATCGTGACCTGCGCGGGTGCACTGTTCACCGTGCCATCATTCACAATCAGCTGCACCACATAGGCGCCTTTTTTATCGGTCAGAAAGATGGGATTCACAATAGTGGAATTCGAGAGTGTGGCTGTGCTCCCTTGTGGTGCACTCACCAGGGCCCAGTGGTAGGTCAACGGGTCACCATCTACGTCCGTCGAGTTACTCCCGTCAAGCTGTACCGTAGTGTCGGTGGTCACGGTCTGGTTCGGACCGGCATTCGCAATAGGAGAGGAATTCTGCGAAGTGATGATCACCGTGCTCGGCTGGCTGTTGACCGTTCCATCGTTCACAATGAGCTGAACCACATACGTTCCGCCTTTGTCGGCCAGAAACGTTGGATTCACGAGAGTCGCACTGCTCAATGTTGCGGTACTGCCCTGCGGCATGCTCAGAATGGCCCAGGAATAAGTCAGAGAATCGCCATCGATGTCGGTCGAACCGCTTCCGTTGAGGTGGACTGTTGTGCCGGCAACTACGGTCTGATTCGGCCCCGCATTCGCCACCGGTGGCGAGTTAGCATCGCTAATCGTGACTTGCGACGGCGCGCTATCCACAGTCCCGTCATTCACAATTAGTTGGACAACAAAGGTTCCCTTCTCATTTGTAACGAAAGTGGGATTTACGATGTTGGGATTTGATAGAGTCGCTGTGCTGCCCTGTGGTGCGCTTGTGATCGTCCACCGATAAGTCAGCGGATTGCCATCCACGTCGCTTGAGCCGCTGCCATTGAGTTGCACTGTGGTTCGAGTGGTTACCGTTTGATTTGGCCCTGCATTAGCCACGGGCGGAGAATTCTTCGTGCTAATGACTACCTGTGAGGGGGCACTGTTCAGTTTCCCGTCGCTCGCGATAAGCTGAACCGTATAGTTTCCAGCCTTGTCCATGTAAAACGTTGGCGTGGGGCTCGTTGATCCGCTTAGTGTCGCGCTACTCCCTGCTGGAATCGAAACAAAAGACCAGCTGTAGCTAATCCGCAAGCCGTCGGGGTCGTAGGAACCCGTGCCATTCAATTGCACCGTTGTATCTATGAAAACCGTCTGATTCGGCCCTGCATTGGCGACTGGGGCGTGACTCGTCGCCACCTGCGGAGTGACGCTTGCCGTGCCACTGTAAGAGCCTGTCCAATTCGAGCCCCCTCCGCCGCGGGCGCCACCAATAACAGACGACTTGTAATTTTCCGGCGTCCCCGCGTGGTCCGAGTTTGCGTAGGCGCTGCCGCTGGTGGCATCGATGGGCTTTACACCCAGAGCGCCGTAGTTCGCGCTGAACGACGTGTAAACCGCCGCCGCCCACTGCCACTGCAGTGTCACGCCGGCCGTGTCCGAGTAAAACGTTGCCGTCCAGTTCACCGGATTGATGCCACCTGGCAAGGCGGCTGAAAGGTACTCACTCAGCCCCGCCAGGAATACGTTGCCTGAATATGAAACTGGAACTGTTGTGTTCCATTGATTATGAACTGCGTCGAAGATCGTTGTCGAAGTAGATGCGGAAGAGGAAAAAGCGATGACCGCATCGGGAACAGGAAGGTCGTACGAGACGTTGTTCGCTGTAAACTGAACCGTCGCGCCGCTGACCGTGATGGTCGCACCAGCAGACGGAACGCCGCTCACTTTCATTACACTGTTGAACCAAATGGAATCGCCCGCCGCGATGCTAGTTCCGTTGAAATTCGAGGTGATCGTACTGGTGTTCTGTCCGGATGCATTCGACTGCGCGGGCGGAACAAAAGGGACGACTCTCGCCAAACCCCCGGTCGCCCCGACAGAAGGACGCATTGACTTAGTCAGTGCTTCTGGTCCCAGAGAGGTGTACGAATCAACGCTTTTGGGTTTCTCTGCCTGCGGCGCAGTCCAACGATGGAAGCCGAGAGTGTTCGGAAAACCATTCAGACCACCTGGAGGGACCAACATGAGTGACGAACGCGCGTGGGGTGCATTCGTACTCGCGGACGACAGCGAATCTGCGGGGAGACTTGCCCCTTGCAGTGCAAAAGTCAACAGTAGCGCAACTATTTGTCGGATTCCTTCTCGAATCGTCCGCCGCGAGCGGCGCGCCATTCCTGCCCCGTACCTCAATAGAAGCCGCATGATCTGATCCTCGATTTCCGTTGGAGTATCCACGGCTCACTGTGTTTAGATAGCTAGTTTTAAATCTGTCGCCTGGGGCATCTTATTCATAATCTTGCCTTCCCTTAGGAATCGGTTGGCACTGAGCCTGGGAAACGTTTCGCACATAAAATTCTTGTGCAAACATCACATAGATGGGTTGAAGCACACAGACACATTCGGTACATCAATCTCATCAGCAAAGATAGTTTCTGACCGACCTAGAGCACGAAAGAGTGGCGAGAGTCTCTTATATGTGACTTAGCAGTGTCAAGCGCTAATTGGTACAGGCAATAAATCCTTATATATCAATTAGACCATTCTCCAGTTAAAGCCTACCCCCGCCAAAGTTCAGGTCCCCATTGAGATGAGCCAAGACTGACGTCCGATTGCGGGAGCGCTGGCTACCAGCTCAATTGCCGCCCCGAAGGAACGTTGCCAAAGATCCTTGTCTGAAGTCAGCTTAGTGGCGAACTAGCCTGGAGCGTTCCGCTCGAAAACTGGAAAGTCCATCCAGAAGTGCTGGCTCGCCGAGATCGCGTAGCCGGTCGAACTAGTGACCGGAACTGCGCTTGTAAATACCGATGACATCGGCTTCCCGAATTCGTCGGACATGAACAAGGCGGAATTGCCGTCGGCTACCGGCAACGGTCGCAAAATGATGGAGTTCACGATTGCGAAGAGAACTGCGACACAGACGGAAACACGAGAAGTGCCGTTAGGGCAAGGCCTGTGGCACGCCAAAAAGAACGGGCTGCGTATTTCTGGTAGAGGAGAAATGCATCTGCCTACGACACGGCTTGTCAAGGCCAGTTGGTACGCCGTGTACCCGCTGCGTACCTCAATCCGTGAAATCTGCCCATTCTGGCGTTTTTGGCGTGCTGACAATACAATAAGTTACGTGCTATCAATGAGGCCTACGGGTTCGAATCCCACCCCGGAGACTTCCTAGAACCGGACTTGCCCGGGATAACTTCCGCTTTGCCCGTCACCCGTCCAGAATCGATGGCAAGTGCGGAGATCACTCCCTACGAGCCGACTTATGCGGAGCCAACAGGCGGAAGAGCGAGTCCATTCCAGCGGCTTATCACATCTTCGTCATTGTTTCTTTTTCCCCCGAAAAATGGGTTCGCGGCGGCCTGCTTCATCCACGAAGCTACTTGTTGCTCGTCGAGCTCGTTCACTGATTTCAATTCGACTCCTCGTGTGGACTTGCCCATCCCAATCGGCGTCACAGGCGGTTCAGGCTTGATCTCCGTGCCGCGTATGAACATCAGTTTCAAATGGCCGACGAAAGCGCCGGACGAAAAGCACCAGCCTCCGCCCACTCCGTAGTACGCCATCCCCCATTTCACTGCGCGTTGCAGGTTTGGCAACGTCTTGGCGGCCAGCGCATCGACGCGCTCCGCGATACCGCGTTGCGGCTGCGGCAAGCTGGCGATGTAGTCGAACACGGGCTTGTCGCCTTCCGCTGCCTTCGCTGAGCTCGCTTTGCCGGTCATGGCCACCAGCAGCTTCGTGACATTCTTGCCTTTGCCGTCCGGCTTCCGGATACGCTTTTTCATTAACTCACCAAGGTGATAAGAAGTTCGTCCACTCGCTCGATACTTCCCGCCCGCTCACGTTGGCCTTCCCCGGCCTCACCTCTGCTGCCGAGAGCGGGCAACTATCTTCATCCTGCTTCGCAGGCCTCGCCGTGACCGACTCCCTCCTATTTGGTTCGGAGGAAGCGCTCGACGATCTCCGGCAGCATCGGCTCAACGGCGAGCGTGTAGTGGGTTGTGTTCGGCACGATTGCAAACTGGTTTGCGGGCCGCAGTGACCCATCGATCCCGGCATCGCGCTGGCCGCCTCCCAACGCCTTCCAGAATTCGACCATGTGTTCGGGCCGGATGTAGTCAGCGTCGGCAAAGACCACCAGTGTGCGAGCCTGAAGCTTGGCGACGTCGGCGCTCCAGTCAAAGGGGCGTTTGGTCAGGACACCGACCTTCCTGAAGAGGTTCGTCCAATCGACATCGGGATAGGCCTGCCCTAACGGCGATGCCTTGACGCTACCGCCGAGCATCGCAGCGTTGGCCTCCAACTGATTGAAGGCCGCCACCACCTCCGGATAAGCGTCGTCCTGCCTCATCCTCGCGGCCAGGAGCACGAGCCGGTCGACCACGTCCGGATGGCGGATGGCGGTCTGCAGCGCGACGAAGGATCCCAGCGAGTAGCCCATTACGTCGGTCTTACCGAGCTTCAGATGGCCGATCAGAGCCGCAACGTCGTCGCCCATCGTTTCACAGCGCAGTGGCCTGTCGGTGTCTGGCGTGCGCCCATGCGCCTGGAGATGGACGGCGATCACCTGCCGGCCCTTGGCCAGTTCGGCCAGATTGCTCCCGAAGCTGTCTGGGTCGATGCCCCCGTGAAGAAGAATGAGCGGCTTGCCGGCGCCATGCACGCTGTAAAAGATATGCTGGCCGTTGACGTCGGCAAAGTTCTCTTTTGACATAGTGGGCGTCTCCTTGGCTTGAACGGGAAGGGCCGCAGTCAGCACTGCGGTGGCTGTGGCAGTCTTCAGGAAATCGCGTCTCGTGTGTGTCATCGTCATCCCTTCCATGCGCCGTGGGTCGCAGTGTGTCACGACCTGCCTGCGAGCAACTCATCCAGCTGCGCGAACTGTTCGGGCAGGCCTTCCGCCGAACCGGCGAGGGCTTCCTCGAGGGCCGCTGTTGTGGGGTAGAGTTCGTGAAAGGTGACCAGCGTCTTGCCGGCATTTTCTTCGAATGTCGCCGTGGTCACTGCGCCCTGATCGCTCTCTTCGTTCGTCCAGACGATGCGCTTGTGTGGCATCACTTCTTTGTACGTACCGAAAAACGCCATCGGTTGGTCGAAGGCCGGATGGCGGAACACGAAGCGATACCCGCCCCCGGTGCGCACATCCATGTCGCATGAGACCAGCGACATGCCCGCCGACTTCGGCACCCACCAACGCTTGAACAATTCTGGTTTGCTCCACGCTTCGAAGACGATGTGCGCCGGGGCATCGAACGTTCGCGTCACGACGAGTTCGCGGTCGGACTTGCGTTCCACGGCGGTGCGGTTCATGGCGGCGGGACTACCTTCTTTTCCTTCGGGCATCTGCCTTCTCCTTTGATTTTAAGTGCTCGACAATCTTGTCCAGCTCGTCGAAGCGTGCGCTCCAAAGTTGGCGGTGCCGCTCGATCCAGGCGGCCTCTTCTTCCAGCGCGCGCATGGCAAGCCTGCAGGTTCTGACGCGCCCGGCCTTTTCAGTAGTGACGAGCGCCGCCCGCTCCAACACGGCAACATGCTTCTTCATGCCCGTGAGGGTCATATGGAACTTTCCGGCGAGGTCCGTGATAGAAGCGTCGGCGCGGCTGAGTTGCTCCAGCACGCCGCGCCGGGTCGCGTCCGACAGCGCGGCGAATGAGACATCTAGTTGGGCCGACTGACACTGAACCATATGGTTCAGTATATAACACCGCCGGGCGGGATGCAAGGGGAGGCCGAGCGCGAGATGCATAGGCCCGGCCAATTCACTCCTAGGCGCCCCTTGGCGGGGTGAGCGGCGAAGTGAACGGGCCACGTGCACATTCTCTGCCCCAGTCAAGAAAACAGGACAGATAGGGAACGAAAAACGCGCTTGTGGCCACAAGCGGCAAAGTCCCGGATGGTCGGCAACCCTTACCTAATCGCGTTACGTCAGAGTTGCCCGTGATCCGTCCAGGATCAATGCCAAACGTGGAGATCGCTTCGTTCAAGTCGACTTGTCAGAAGTTGTCCGGCCTGTCGGCCAATAGTTATTGGTGGGAAGCGGATTTCCCGGCAGTAGCCTGCGAATACTAGACAAACTGTCCAAAATCGTACACAAACTCCCAGACCAAGTGTGCTATCCAGTTGTCCGTGAAAACGGCACTTCACCAAGATCAAGAGCAGGGTCTTTGAGACCGCGATGACTCGTCGACGCCAACGGTCTTTTCAACCAGGGGCATTTCTAACAAAAATGGGTGCGAAAAGCGTTGTAGCCCTATTTCGTGAGGGACAGCGCATCTGTTCGCAGGGCGACGCTGGCAGGGAAGTTTTCTACATTGAGAAAGGGCAAGTGAAAGTCACGGTTAAGTCGAAGCGGGGTAAGGAGACGGTCCTCGCGATTCTCCATCGTGGAAACTACCTGGGTGCTGGATGCATGACGGGTCAAGCATTGCTCACGGCGACCGCTACGGCAATTACACAATGTACGATCCTGGTCATCGGAAAGAAGGAGATGACGCGCGCACTCCACAACGGGCATGAGTTCTCGGACCATTTCATCGCCTGCCTGCTCGGACGGAACATCCGGATTGAAGAGGATCTAATCGACCATCACTTATGCTCCTGTGAGGAACGGCTGGCCCGCGCGCTATTGCTAATCGCCCGCTACGACAAGATACGCAAGCCAACCGCGGTCATCCCGAAGATCACTCAGGAGACGCTAGGGGGATTGATTGGCACAACCCGCAGCCGAGTCTGCTATTTTATGAATAAGTTCAAAAAGCTCGGATACATCGAGTATGGAGAGAGATTGCGGGTTCACAATTCTTCGCTTAGCAGCGTTTTGAAAGACTCGATATTCTCCGATCTGCTTGCTTCCCGGCCGAACTGAACAGTCTGGGCGCAAAACAGCGCCGTGCAGTCTTTGTCAGCAGATAATTCCCAAAGGTGCTGGAAGACTTTGCCGAACAGGTGGCGGCCATAGCCTTGTCACTAGGCGAGGCTTCACACCTGATGTTCAATTTTGCACACAACAAGCGCCACATTCTTCGAGGCAGGGACACATCTCCCCGCTTCCTAAGCATGTTCCAGCCTCCGGTCATTGTTCTGTTTTGTACATCATAGCGGTGTATACTGCGACCATGCCAACCAAGCTGGTATGGATTGAGAAGCCGAATTTTCAAGGACTTCGGTTGCTCCGAGTGTAACTCGGATGTTTAAGCCTTCTGGTGAGTTCGTTCGCGAATCGCTCGATGAAATGAAGCAGAAGTAAGAAGCCCAGCGTGACAGGAGTTTGCTGCCCACGTTTGTACCAAGCACCCGATAGCCACAAGTCCAAAGACTCAATAGGTCGCGGCGGTCATTGAGGACATTTCAAGTACAGGCCCGCGAGCAGAATGCTGTAACAAAAATGTGGCGCGCCATGGGGGGCAAGGTTGTTGCTGAACGGAGAGACTTTCAAATCATGCAACCAACCGAACGGATAACCACTTTGGGGAACCGAGTGGGCAACAAGATCCTTTTATCAATTCCCGATAAGGAGTACGCCTTGCTTCGTCCTCACCTGGAATTTCTCAGCATGCCTCACCATGTGAGTCTCTATGAACCGGGCCAACCGCTGGAGTTTGTGCATTTTCCGAATACCGGTATGGTGTCTCTTGTAATTGCGACCGAAGATGGAAAGACTGTTGAAGTAGGAGAGGTTGGCAGAGAAGGGTTTTCAGGGATACAGGCGGCGGTTGGCATAAACAAGAACCAAGTGCGCGAGATCGTACAAATCGCAGGAGACGGGTTCAGGGTGAGAATGGGCGCATTGAAAAGCGTCTTGCAATCGGCTCCAGAGCTTCAACGGATTCTGACCCGCTATGCAGTAGTTCAAGGGATGCAATTCGCACAAACAGCCGCGTGTAATCGGCTCCACAATATTGAACAACGCCTCGCGCGCTGGCTACTCATCACTCAGGACAGAGTGGATTCCGCGACGCTCGCTATCACCCATGATTTCCTTGCGACGATGCTGGGGACGGACCGACCCACTGTGAGCTTGGCGGCCGGTATCTTGCAGGACAAGCAGATTATCGAGTACACGCGTGGTGCGCTGCAGATTCTGAGCCGCACGAAACTCGAAGAGTGTGCCTGCGAGTGTTACGAAGTTATCCAACAGTATAATCACGAGATTGGGTTAAAATAGTTTCTCGATAGTGTTCGATGCCCTACAGACAGTAATCCTCGTTTGCAGTTAGGTTGGCTTTGAGGGCTCGCCCAGCTGCGATGGTCAAAAAGTCACAAAATGTAAAGGCGCCCGTTTTCGATGCGCAAGCTTTTCTCGATTCGGCCAGTGTGGCGAGAAAAGTTCTGGCATATCGAAATTCGCAGAAGATTTATTCTCAAGGTGCTCCCGCCACGAGCGTGATGTACGTTCAAAAAGGCACTGTGAAGCTCTCCGTCATTAGTGAAGTCGGCAAAGAGGCGGTCGTCGCTATTCTGGGACCGGGCGACTTCTTTGGTGAAGGTTGCCTGGCAGGTCAGTCCGTTCGCATGGGGGCGGCTACCGCGATCGCGTCCAGCACTGTGCTCGCAATTGAGAAAGGTGAAATGTTCAAGGTGCTTCACGAGCAGCATGACCTTTCCGACCGGTTCATCAGTTTCATGCTGGCACGGAACATTCGAATCGAGGAGGATCTGATTGATCAGCTTTTCAACTCCAGCGAGAAACGGCTTGCTCGCACCCTTCTATTGCTGGCCCGCTACGGTAAAGACGATAAGCCACACGCCGTGCTTCACGCCGTATCGCAGGAAACCCTCGCGGAGATGATCGGCACAACGCGCTCACGGGTCAATTTTTTCATGAACAAGTTCAGGAAATTGGGCTTCATCAAGTACAACGGCGGAATTGAGATCAACACCTCTCTCTTGAGTGTCGTGCTGCACGAGTAAGCGCCAACTTTCGCGCTTAATGGACAACTATTGATACCAGGATTTCCTGCCAGCTAATGGACTCAACGCCTGATTGACGCGCGATCGGAAACTGGTTCCCATGTTCGGTAAGCCGACCACGTATACTGGCGACACATGCTTACCTCGCCTGAGGAGCTATCAACATGCCAGACAAAGAGTGGATCAAGAAACTTGAAGACGGCAGGAATGTGAAATTTATCTACCAAGAACTGCCAGAAGATGGGGCGTTTATCACCGCCCAGCTTGAAGGCAACGAGGTCGTCTACTCGGTGGTATTGACCAAGGCAAGAAACCCGCTTAGTCGTGAAGATGTTGAAAGCCATTTCAAAGGCGAGCTTTCAAAGAGGTAGCACATTTTGGACCACCATCCGCGAAGCTAGATCACTGATGGTGGCCTAACCAACTTCCGTGTGGTCGGCTACACGGAAGTTATCTAGACGGCGATATGGGAAATAGCGCCCCTCGGCACTGCACTACTTCAAATAGACCCTCCACGAACTGTTGCCAACTGTTGCCAGAATGGGGCATTATAGGGGTGTCCAAAGAACCCCAAAGGGTTTCTAAGGGACGTTGGGAAAATCAGTAAGTGGCAATAAACTCTGCAATTTAGCGGTTTTTCTTCGGTTTTCTTCAAGGGCTGAGACACAATCCCATCGGCTCCACCAAAATCCTTCTGGTATCTCGTTCTCTGGCCGTTTTCCTTGTAAGCTAGCAACCGCCCATGCAAACAGCCGCAATTCAAATGGCCGCAAATCCAGATTCTTGCCCGCGAGGACCGCTCATGCCCATGCTCCGAAAATTATTGCCCATTCTTTGTTTTGCTGCGTTTACAGCATCGTACGTGACCCAAGCGCACGCACAGGCCGCGGGCGGAAAGAGATTTGCGACCGAGGTCCCGTTGCTCGATTGCGATGGTATGCCGTGTATCGAGGCAAAAATAGGTACCGGCCCTAACCTGAAAATGGGAATTGATACCGGAAACGTGGATTCTGTTCTGGACACCCCCTATGCCGAAGCAGCCGGATTGAAGCCGACGGCAGCGTTGCCGGCCGGCGCGCCTCCGGGCATGTACAAGACGGTGATTCCCTCTATTAGCGTTGGGAGCGTAAAGCTTGCGAATGTGGGGACTTTGGCGATGGTTCTTACGGATATGATCTCGCAAAAACAAATGCCGCACGTCGATGGAACGCTGGCCTACACCGCCTTTAAAGATCGCATCCTGCAAATCGATTTCGTGGGGCGCAAGGTGCGCATTTCGGAAGTGTTGACCTCGCCTATCGAATGCACGGGAGCCTGCGACAAAATTTCGCTGATCAAGTTTGGAAACGGGGGACCGCCCATCGTAGTCGCGGATGGATTTGAAATTAATGGAAAGAAGGTGTCCGCGCAGGTCGACACGATGTATAGCGGGACGCTGCTGGTCTATACGGCCTCGATTGAGAAGTTGCAGCTTGCCACCGCGGCGAAGACCGACAAATCGCGAGATTTTCCTTTCACGGATGGCGGCGTGAAGATGAAAGAAGCTCCAGCGGAGAAGGAAACCTTTCAGGGATTGACTTTGAGTGGCCCCGCGCCGCTGGTGTACTTCCCTACTGCGGACGTACACGAGCCTGATGGATTGTTCGACGCTACCGTGGGGCTGGAATTGTTTTACAAAGCGGTATTGACGTTGAATTTTCACGACATGACGATTTCCGTTGAAAAACGCTAAGGCCGTGCTATTGAGACTCGCCATACGTTAAGTCGTGCAGGCCAATAAGAAAGGCGGCAGCAGAGCTGCCGCACTCCATACGATCAGCCAGCAGAGGACGAGGCGCGCAAGTGAGAGAGAAACGCGTGATGCGCGCGGGATAAAGATCGTCCGCGAAGCGTGACGGCGCCGATCGTGCGAACCGCGGCGGGATCGTCCAGGCGCACAAAGCGGCATCGCGACTTTTTGTCAATGGCCATTTCCGGAACGATGGAAACGCCCATGCCAGCTCCCACCATGCTTAGAAGACTGCTGAACTGGCCACTTTCAAAAATAATTTGCGGGTGAAGACGGGCGCGATCGCACGCCGCGACGGCAGTATCGCGGAAGCAATGGCCATCGCGTAGCAGCAAAAAAGGCTGGGAGCGCAGGTCTTTGAGAGAGAGCGAGCGCCGCTTGGCTAATTTGTGGCCCTGGGGCAGCGCAGCAAAAAGAGGCTCCGTGAGCAAGGGAAAAGCTTCGAGTTCGTGGCCGCGGATAGGCAGAGCGAGAATCGCGAGATCGGCTTTGCTGGCGCGCAAGAGCTCGAGAAGGGCCGGCGTAATTTCTTCGACCACCGTGAGCTGGACTTGCGGATATTTTCGAGAAAATCGCGTGAGTCGCTGGGGAAGAAAGTAGGGCGCAACGGTTGGGATTACTCCGATCGTGACGGAGCCGCCAATGGAATCCTTTTGCTCGACCACGTCGCCGCGCGCCGCTTCCAGTTCGCGGAGGACGGCGCGGGCACGAGGAAGAAAGGTCTGCCCCGTTTCCGTGAGGCGCACAGAACGGCCGAGACGGTCGAAAAGGCGCGCGCCAAGTTCATCCTCGAGTTTCATGATCTGCTGCGAAAGCGAAGGCTGCGACACATGAGACTGCTCGGCGGCGCGGCTAAAAGAACCGGCCTCGGCGACAGCGCAGAAGTAGCGAAGCTGATGAAGCTCCATAGGCTATGCCTATCCATCGTATCCGAACTATATATTGGAAGTATAGCAGCCGCGCGCGTACCTTCCGTAAAGCGTGCAGAATTCTGGCTCAAGAGGCTGGTTCTGCAAGCGAACTGAGGAGGAATCATGACGGAAGAAAAAAAGATAATGACGACGGACGCAGGCCGGCCGGTGGGCGACAATCAGAACTCGCTCACTGTGGGGCCGCGCGGGCCGGTTGTTTTTGAAGATTTCCTGTTGTTCGAAAAGATGGCACACTTCAACCGGGAGCGTATTCCTGAGCGTGTGGTGCATGCGAAAGGTTCCGGCGCGCATGGACATTTTGTCTGCACCAGCGAGGAGATCTCCAAGTACACGACCGCAAAGTTGTTTAATTCCGTGGGTAAAAAGACGCCGACGTTTATTCGCTTCTCCACCGTTGGTGGAGAAAAAGGCTCAGCCGACACGGCGCGTGACCCGCGCGGCTTTGCGCTGAAGTTTTATACCGAAGAGGGCAATTGGGATATGACGGGGAACAACACACCCGTCTTTTTCATACGCGACCCGCTGAAATTCGGCGATTTTATTCACACCCAGAAGCGCGACCCCGAGACGAACCTGAAGTCGCCCACGATGATGTGGGATTTCTGGTCACTTTCCCCGGAATCGCTGCACCAGGTGACGATTCTATTCTCCGATCGCGGGACGCCAGACGGTTACCGTCACATGGACGGCTTCAGCAGCCACACGTTCAGCTTGATCAATGCGAAAAACGAGATGTTCTACGTGAAGTGGCATTTCAAGACCAAGCAAGGCATCAGGAATTTCTTTCGAGAGCAAGCTGGCGCGCTGGAAGGTGCTGATCCGGACTATTCGCAGCGCGACCTTTTCCACGCCATCAAGAATGGGAATTTTCCAAAGTGGCGCGTGAGCGTGCAGATCATGCCGGAAAAAGACGCGGAAACGTATCACATCAATCCGTTCGATCTGACGAAGGTGTGGCCGCACAAGGACTATCCACTGCATGAAGTCGGCGAACTCGAGCTCAATCGCAATCCGGAGAATTATTTTGCCGAAGTCGAGCAAGCGGCATTCGAGCCGCGAAACGTCGTACCTGGCATGGGTTTTTCTCCCGACAAAATGTTGCAGGCGCGGCTCATTTCCTATCCCGACGCGCACCGCTACCGTCTTGGTGTGAATTACGATTCCCTTCCGGTGAACAAGCCGCAGTGCCCGTTCCATACCTATAACAAGGATGGCGCGATGCGTTTCGATGGCAATGGCGGCGCAGCACCGAATTACGAGCCGAACAGTTTCGGCGGGCCGACTCAAGATGCGCGATACACGGAGCGGCCGAAGATGGTGAGCGGCACGGTGGCGAGGCACGATCATCGCAGCGACGCCGATTATTATTCTCAGCCAGGAAATCTGTTCCGTCTGATGCCGGCGGATGCCCAGCAGCGGCTGATTGACAATATCGTCTCCAGCCTCGGCAATGGTGTGCCGCAGCGAATTCAGGAGCTGCAGATTCGCCACTTCTATAGAGCGGATCCCGCTTACGGAGGTGGCGTCGCGAAGGGTCTTGGGCTGAACATTGACGCGATCATCGCCAAGAAACAAGCCAGCGCCGCTGACTGAACGCAAACAACGAAAGACAATCCGCTGGCCAAAAGCTGGCGCGGAATGAAACAGGGGCGAATTTCGATTCGCCCTTTTTTCTCTTTGCGGAGACTTACCGATTGCGGGTGAAGAGAACGACGTCGCTGTTGATGGAGCCGCGCGAGAGGGCAAGCTTGCTTCCATCGGCCGACAAAGAAATTCCAAAAATACGTCCTGAATTGAAATGCGTGAGCTGCACAGACGGTTTGCCGTTCAACGGATAGGTCCAAACATTGGGCGCCCCGGAGCGTGCATCTACATAGGCCAGGGCCTGCTGACCTGGGATCCAACGCCCATCACGCAGCTTTCCCAGGCCGGGCGACGGATCCAAATAAGCGATGGGTACGGCGCCGTCCAAGGTAGCCTGGCCAACGCCGATTTTATTGTTCTTCTGATTCATGTCCGCGAATAAGATGTGTTTTCCATCCGGGGCGAGATTGATTCCGATCACGCTGGTGGAAATCACGGGGGAGTCCTGGCCGCCGTCGAGAGATACTTTGCGCAAATTGCCGCCAGCGAGAGATTCATCCTCGCTAACGTATGCAATCCATCGTCCCTCGCGCGGACAAACCGGGTAAACCTCACCAATGCCATGGGTCAGCTGTACGACATTCGCTCCGTCGGCGTCTGACTTCCAAATGTGATTCCCGCCTGTGTTCGATACGAACACGACAGAGCGGCCGGAATCGCAGACCACCGGAGTGCTGTGATACTGCGGCGCGCCAGCGATAACCTGGGCAGCGCCGCCCGCCAAATCCACGGCGGAGAGATCCCAGTTCCCGGAATCATTCGAGGAAAAAACAATTCTTTGGGGACTGGCAAAGTCCAGCCCATGCAAGCCGTCGTTTCGCCCCTGCGTCACCTGTTTGATGTCATCGGGGTGATCGCTCGGCGCGACCCAGATGCTGGCGTTGACGTCGGTTTGCACGGCGATAATCGTGTCGGTATCGAAAGCCAGGCCGGCGCTGTCGTAATCTTCCAGGTCGTTGGTTACGCGTTGTATTTTTCCTTCTGGGTAAGACACGTGCCAGATTTGCACCGGATCTCCCGCGCGCTCCTGCGCGGTGAGGAGCATGCCCTTCCCGTCGCGGGTCCAAAGCATGTTTCGAATAACTCTCCAGCGAGTGGGAAGATCCTGCACCTTCTTCGTGGCAAGATCGAGGGCCTGCAGGTGGGCACGCAGGCCTTGCGGATCCTCGTCGACTAGTGCGTCAAACGCGATGCGCTTTCCATCGGGCGACCAAGCAGGGGCGTAGTGCGGCGTGTTCCATTTCATCAGCTCTGTCCGGCCGGATCCGTCCGTGTTTATTATCGCGAGGCACAGTTCCATCTCCACGCAGTGCAAGGTGAAAAACGCAATTTTCGTTCCATCGGGAGAAAGCGTGAAGCTCGTCGATAGATGTTCCACGAGTTTCCGAGGGGTTCCCCCGAGCACAGGAATGACGAACAGTTGCAGATCACGCGATTTCTCCGAAGGAGCCTTGGAAAAATAGATGAAATTTCCATCGGCAGAAAACAGGGGAGAGGTTATATATGCCTGCGGGGCCGGTGGGACCAGTTGCTGTGCGCTAGACGCCGCGGTTTGACGAACCCACAAGCTTTCTTGTCCGCCGTCACGGACGACATACGCGACGTATCGGCCGTCGGCAGAGACCGCGGAGGCAGTCACATTTCCGTTCGATGTAAGGCGTGAGATGCGACCATTTGTAACCAGCGGCAAGCGATCGAGGTCACTTTTTGAATTGAGGCGTTTCCAGCCGAAAAATCCACCAACAGCGACGGCCAACACCAGGAAAACGATCACAAGAGTACGAAGCGCCACGAAGGACGACGCAGCAGTTTGCGGCAGCGCGACGCCCGTTCTGCCGGAGCTGCTATCCCGCCTCAGTCGCTTCAAATCCGCTTGTAACTCGCCCGCTGACTGGTAGCGCAGGTCTCGATCTTTTTCGAGCGCCTTATTAATAATGCGTTCCAGCTCCGGCGGCACCTCGGGATTCAATCGCACGGCCGCTACCGGCACCACGTGCAGTATCGAGTCGTAGATCGCTGCGGTCGAATCTCCGCGGAACGGAAGCGCTCCTGTAGCCATTTCATAGAGCACAACGCCAAAGGAAAAAAGATCGGTTCGCGGATCGAGCGGCTTCCCGAGAACCTGCTCGGGAGACATATAGGCAACTGTGCCAAGCGCGGTGCCAGGACTTGTCAGATGTTCTTCCGAAACCGTTTTCACTCTTTCTAACGAGCGGGTAGCCGTTGCATCGCCGAGAGGCACAACGCCCGTAACTTTTGCGAGACCGAAATCCAAAATCTTGGCCTGTCCCCGATTTGTGACGAAAAGATTCGAAGGCTTCAGGTCGCGATGGATGATTCCCTTCTGATGAGCCGCGTCGAGAGCATCGGCCATCTGGAGCGCAAGCTCGACCAACCTGTCGATTGGAACGGGCTTCCCGCCAATTTCATGCTTCAGCGTGTGGCCTTCTAAAAGCTCCATGACCAGGAAGGACTGGCCCTCGTGCGCGGCGATCTCGTGAATCGTGCAGATGTTGCCGTGATTGAGAGCGGAAGCCGCACGGGCCTCTCGCTGGAAACGCTCCAAAGCTTGAGGACTTTTTGCCAGCGCCTCAGGCAGGAACTTCAACGCGACATGACGGCCGAGGTTGATATCTTCAGCTTCGCAGACGACGCCCATGCCGCCTCCCCCCAGCGTGCGGAGGATTCGGTAGTGCGATACCACGGTCCCGATCATGGAGGGGAGTTCAGGCAATTTGCTTCCAACTTGGAGACATGGAGCTTACCAGGCGGGCCATTGGCCCTGCCTGTTTCGAGATCGAATCAACTGGGCAGAAAGTATTGTCTGCGAACGCCAGCAAGTCAACCAGGGAGGAAATCAGGACTGCGAAATTGCTATTGCACCAATGTTGTAAGGATTGGACTCAGCTACCCGCTTTAACACACGGCCGAAACTAAATGATCTCCGATATCGTCTAGAATGGCAGGCCTATGGCAAAGCTCACTTTTCTTGGCGCGGCAGGGACGGTCACCGGCTCGAAATATCTCGTGGAGGCTGCAGGCAAAAAGCTGCTCGTCGATTGCGGCATTTTTCAGGGTTCGCAGGAACTCAGCGAACGAAACTACAAGCCATTGCCGGTTGATCCAAAGACGATCGACTATCGTGGTGCTGACCCATGCGCACTTGGATCACACTGGCTGGCTGCCGGTGCTCGTAAAGGATGGTTACCATGGTCCCGATATTCGCCAATCCCGCGACGATTGATCTCACTGGGCTTCTGCTGAAGGATTCGGCGCATCTTCAGGAAGAAGACGCACTGCACGCAAAGACAGACAACACGAACTAATCACGAAATCCGCGAGCCGCTTTATGTGACGGATGACGTCGATCCTGTGCTGAAGCTACTGAAACCCGTGCCGCGCACCGGGAGCATTCGATATTAGTCCGGAGTTTCATGTCACGGCGTTTGATGCTGGGCACATCCTGGGTTCCACCAGCCTGGAACTAGTCATCACCGAAAACGGAAAGAAGATCGTGGTGGTGTTTTCCGGGGACATCGGCCGATACGACCAGCCGATTTTGAATGATCCAGTAACGCCGGCATCGACAGCGGACGTACTGCTTTGCGAGTCCACCTACGGCGACCGCGAGCACGCGGCGGGCGACGCAGCGGAGTTGCTAGCTGGAATCGTAAATCGAGTTGTCGCAGCGCGGCGGATCGATCGTGATTCCGGCGTTTGCCATCGGGCGCACGCAAACGTTAATGTATTACTTGCGCCAGCTCGAGGATCAGCAGCGCATTCCGCGGCTTCCGGTATACATGGATAGCCCCATGGCGCTCAGCGCCACGGATCTGTATTTGAAATACAAGGATGACCACGACCTGGAATATTCGCGCGAGGAAAGCGGTGGCAAGGGTGACCCGCTGGACGTCCATCATTTTCACCTGACGCGCTCAGTCGAAGAATCGAAGGCCATCAATAATGTGAAGACACCGTGCATCATCGTCTCCGCGAGCGGGATGGCCGCGGGAGGCCGGGTCTTGCACCATTTGGCGCAGCGGTTGCCGGATTCCCGAAATGCCGTCATTCTCGCGTGGCTTCCAGGCACAGGGAACGCGCGGTCGCGCCCTGCAAGAAGGCGCGAAAATGTTGAATATCTTTGGCCAACAGATTCCCGTCGCCGCAGAAATCGTGGAGATGGGACAGCTCTCCGCGCACGCTGGAAAAAGTGAACTATTGCGATGGCTGAGCGGCTGCCTGCAGCCACCGAAGCAGACCTATCTGACCCATGGCGAACCGCAAGCCGCCCAGGCTTTACAAGCTGCCATAGAGGAGAAGTTCAAATGGAAGGCCGCCGTAGCCAGGTACCTCGATACTGTTGATTTGTAAGGCTGATGGATTCTATAAATATTTTTGAGGAATCAGGAAACTAAAATCGCGCTGCTCTCGTCTATATAGCTAAGACCACTCGCGGGGTAGGGGGCTAACCACCACAGGGCAACCGACCGTCAGTTCCCTACCCCATAAAACTCTGGAACTGCCAATATTTCATACATTTAGATAGATTTTAGAAGTTATTTGCGTAATCCAACCTATAATTGCGATGACATATTGTGTCGTTAGCGAACTCGCGCGTGCGGGGAGAGTCGAGCCAGCCTTTCCTCGGCGGCGGCAAGTGTGGATTCCTTTTTGCAAAAGGTGAAGCGGACCTGTGAGGCTCCGTCTCGGGCATCATTGTAGAAACTGGAGCCAGGCACGACTGCGACGCCGATTTTTTCAACCAGAAATTTGGCGAATGAGACGTCTCGTGATCCTGCTGGATATTGGTCCGACGGGAAATCGAAGCGCGAGATATCCGTCATGATGTAATACGCGCCGAGCGGCTTGTACACTGTGAAACCCGGCGGCCGTGAGAATTTTCAGCAAACGCTCGCGCCGCACGGTGTAATCCGTTGCGAGCTTGTCGTAGTAGGACTGCGGCGATTTCAACGCGATAGCGCCAGCCTGCTGCAAAGGCGCCGCGGCACCCACCGTAAGAAAGTCGTGGACCTTGCGGATTGCCGCGGTTGGCTCCGGCGGAGCGATGGCCCAGCCTACCCGCCAGCCCGTTACGCTGTAAGTCTTAGACATGCCGTTGATCACGATCGTTCGGTCGCGCATGCCGTCGATGCGTGCCATCGATATATGTTCTGTGCCGTCATACAGAATGTGTTCGTAGATTTCGTCGGTGATGCAGAAAGCGTTCCAGCGGACGCAGAGGTCGCGGATAAATTCAAGTTCGGCTCGCGTGAAAACTTTTCCGGTGGGATTGTTGGGCGTATTGAGAATAATCGCCTTGGTGTGTGGACCGAACGCCGCCGCCAGCTCTTTCTCGTCAAAGGTCCAGACAGAGTTCTCATTTCCCGGTGGCCGCATCTTCACGAAGCGGGGCTTGGCTCCGCTCAAAATCGCGTCCGGGCCATAATTCTCATAAAACGGCTCGAATACAACGATCTCATCACCAGGATTAATGATGGCCAGCATCGTGGACATCATTGCTTCCGTCGAGCCGCAGCAAATCGTAATCTCGCGTTCTGGATCGACGCGCACGCCCTGCGTCCGCTCAAATTTATCGACGATGGCGTCACG
This sequence comes from uncultured Acidobacteriota bacterium, assembly GCA_963730495.1. GTDB lineage: Bacteria > Acidobacteriota > Terriglobia > Acidiferrales > UBA7541 > Acidiferrum. Next base: position 246,676 of record CAVSSD010000021.1, read on the forward strand.
CAGCGGTTTCGCACCCCAGGTTATCGCGTATTGGTTGATGTCGTCGGCGATGGCCTGCCGCGCCGCTTCCTTGATTCCCGCGGGCGCGGCGAAATCGGGGAAACCCTGCGAGAGATTGACGGCGCCATGCTTCATCGCCAGCCGCGTCATCTCACGAATTACAGATTCGGTAAATTGTTCCGCCTTGGCAGAAAGCATGCGGCGCGCTGCCTGCGCCATGCCGGATTCAGAAGGGTTCATTTAACCTGCCACACAAGCGAGATTGTCAGTGCAATTGAGTCGCACGAAAATTGTCCGGCGAAAGCTTATCAGCCTGGCCAGCCGCCGAGGAAGACGGCGCTCCCGACTGACCGTAAATCATCCGGTAGACTTCGGAATTGCGCAAGACGATTTGCACGTAATCGCGGGTCTCGGTGAAAGGAATGGACTCCACTAGTTCGGGAATTTCGTCGTAATTGCGCTCGGCTTTCCAGAGGGCGATGCGGTCTTCGCCCGCGTCAAACGCCGCCAGCGCGTATTCTGGCGCTCCTGTTAAGCGCACTAAATTGGAAATGTACAGCATGCCAAGACGGATGTTGTAGTCAGGCTCAAAAAGTTTCTTCGTCGAAAAGCTCACGCGAAGCTGCTTGGCAAGAAGTTTCCCCGTCTTTGGCTCAACCTGCATCAGACCGATCGCGTTCGTAGGAGAAAGTGCATCGGCTTGGAACGTCGACTCTTGGCGCATCAGCCCCGCGGCAAGCAAAGGATCGAAATTGTTCTTGGCGGCCTCGCGGCGGATCACTGCCTCATAAGGGAGCGGATAAAGCACTTTCCAAACGTTCACCGGCAAATCGTCGATTTTGCGCGCATCGAAATTGGGGACGATGATGCGCCCGTAAGCCATGCCCGCGGCAAAATGGCCCTGGTCGAAAGCAACTTGCGCGGCCTCATACAAAAATCGCGGCGACGAAGTGGCGAAATACGCGTTCTTCAGCTCCAACTCGGCGCTGGCGTCGAACGCAATCGTGCGCAACGCCTGCGCGCGCGCCCAGCGGTCGGCCGCAGCGGCAGGAATTGGTTCATCGAAAGAACGCAGAGGCGGGGGCGGCGGAATTTTGTCTAGTATCTCCGGCGAATCTCCTTCGGCGGGTTCCAGCTTGCTCAAGCGCGCCGCCGCGGCATGCGCAAAGTAGGTCTGCGGAAAACGATCAACATCTTTCCGATAGTAACTGCGTGCCTCGGCGATTTTCCCGTTGCGCTCGGCAATGCGACCGAGCCAATAGACCGCGTCGGATGTATTGGCCGACGCCGGATATTTCACCAGGAAATTCTTGATCTTTTCTTCCGCCTCGGGCTGCCGGTTGAGATAAGTCACCCACGCAGCGCGCCACTCCGCATTGAACGCATTTCTTCCGCTCGGGAAGGTGTCTACAACGCGCTGGTAGTAGCTGGCAGCCTTGGTCCGGTCGAGGCCGACCCAATAATAATTCCCCGCCGCCATAAAGCCCTCTTCATTCCATTTGCTCAGCGGATATTTCTGCGTAAGCTCGGCGAGTGTCGCGAACATTTCGTCGTACTTTTTCTCGCTGCGATAAAATTGTGAGAGGACATAAAGGCGTTCCGCATCGACTTCGGCATCCGGCGTCTTCAGTGCCGCGACAAGTTTCGCCGAACCCTTCTGCTGCACCTTCGCTTGCGCAACGCGAAGCTCAGCTAGTTGGCGATTGGGATTCAGCGGATCGTTGAGCATTCCCAAAAGCTTTTCAAATTCCGCTCGCGCTTCTTTCCATTTATGAGCGTCATAGAAAGCCTGCGCCCGCTGCTGCTGCAGTTCCACGCCAGGGTACGGATACTCCTTGCCCATCTCGTGCAAAATTTTCTTTAGCGCGGCATCCGTTGCTTTCGCCTCATCGCTCTGGGAATGTTTGTAGTAGATCGCCTGGTAATCCTTGGCGGCCCGATCGAGCTGATGCAACGACTGATAGGCCTGAGCCCTCTCGAGCAGCAGTGTGGGACGGGTACCTGTGGCCGAATAAGAATTCATCGCGTCGATGGCGTCCTGCGCGCGGCCCTGTTCGACGGCCAGCGGCGCCAGACTCTCTAGCAATTGCTCTTTCATCGCCGTATTCGCATAGTCGTGCTGTACTCTCTCCAAATCAGCGAGCGCCTCATTCGAGCGGCCCAGCGCGCGCTTGGCCTGCGCTGTCCAGTAAAGGACGTACTCGCGCAGAAGTGTGTCCGCACTTGCTTTGGTGAACCACGCTAAGGCTTGCTGCGCGTGGCCCTGCGATTGATCTTCGAAACCGAGCGCCAACGCTGCGCGCGCTCCCCAAACGTTCGCTGCATTTTTCGCCGCAAACGCGGAAAGATTGTTGTAAGCCCCCGGCGCAGCGTTATGAACTTCGCGCGCCAGTCCCGAGAGTTCTTTACGAAGCGCCTGATCCTCCGGAGTGTCTCCAGCCACCAGTCCCTGAGTAGCTGTATCGGGTTTGCACCCCACACGGCATGGGACCGCCGGCGGCTTTTTTATTTTTTTCTTTTTCTTTTGAGAGGACTGTGCAAGAACTTCCGACGTACCACCGGCGAATAGCGTCAACACGAGCAGCACGGCGCAAACGCTTCGCGCCGCTACGGCCCAGGAACCTGGCGCAGCCGAATTCCTGGCTGCAATCTTAGCGATGCCGCGCGGGCGTGGCGTACGGATAGTCGCCGAGAGCGTGAGGATCGCCCTCCGCGAGTATTTCCACCGCCCAGCGATAAAAGTAATCCACTGGGTGGTCCATGATGGGTTTGAAACGCCGGTCGTATTCTCGATGAGCTTTTTCAATGTCGTCTTTCAATCGAATGCAAAGATCCTTTTTCTCGCGCCCGAGCCGCACTTGCTCCGGTCTAAGCATCTTAATATCTTGCATCGAAACTTTCGCCACCCGATTTGCCCGCCTGTGCAATTCTTGTTCTTCCGGCGTTAACTGGTTGACGTCAAAATCGCTCCCAAACTCCGCTTCCGTTGAAACTGGCGGAGCCTGCGGCTCAATCAAGTCGATTGCATCGGCTTCGGTCTCTAGCTCGATCAGTGGTTCCGGTTCGATGTGCGCAGCTGCAACAAGCATAGCGGGCGGCTCAATACGCGGCGGCGCTTTCACAGCCGCTTGAACTGGCGCCTGCGCCATGGGCGTGGGCACCGCAGGATGCGGACGCACCGGCTCCGCTGCAGGCTCGGCTCCTGCTGTGCTGATTAAATGGGAGATTTGCGCTTCCAGCGGAGAGCGCTGCCCAGGCTGCACGGCCATCGTCACGAATCGCGACAATACTTCCAGTGCCGCTGACAACGACGCCGCCGAAGTCTGCGCCCGCAGCATCGACGGCAGTGCATTGGTCGGCTTGCTGCTCGCGCAAGAGGCTACGATGTCGCCAACAGCTTGATGAAGCTCGTCGGCATTTCGCTGAATCCGTTCGAGGTTCTCACGCAAGGCGCGCGATACGGCTTGTTCCACGGCAGTGGGCTCTTGTGGCATTCCTGGTTTCTGGGGTCTCCGTCCTTAACAAAAGATCCTTGCTGGTCTTTTCGCCTGTTCAAGACAGACGATATACCCCGTTTTGTGATTTTGGAAGGCAAGCCATGGCTAGTCAACCACCTAGCAGTACCTATGTGCCTAATCGTTGCTTAGCCCACCCACCACACAGCTTCTCGACCGTCTTCGGAGGTGCATCTCCTCTCCGGAACTAAGGCAATACACCTAGAGATCTAGGGGATGCCCTGTATGGAGACATTCTCTTATCTAACTAACACTGGCTCGCGCAAAGTCCCCGAAGTTGGAACAAAGGAGTCTTCCAAATGCTCAATAAAGTCCCATGCCTACGCATCCGCCCTGTATCTGCAGTTCGCCTCTCAATCCTGTTAACCCTCTCCGTCTGCCTGCTGTTGATTGCGCCGCGATTGTCGGCCCAAGTCACCTCGTCGCCCAGTGGTGAGATCTTCGCTGCTCCCGGCGCAACGCAGGTTTTTACACTCACCGTTGCCTCGGGCACGACTCTTGGAAGCGTCTCCGTTTTGACCCTCGGAGCCCCCAATCTCGACTTCGTTTCGGTTGCCTCAGGCACCACCTGCCCCACCCTAACTGCCGGTAAATGCACTGTCGAAGTCCTGTTCCAGCCCACCGTCCCTGGCAGGCGCCAGGGCATGGTGGCGGCTTATGACCCAAGCGGCAACGTACTGTTGGTCGTGTCACTGGACGGCGCAGGCAGCGGACCCATGACCGCTTTTGGCCCGGCTATCATCTCCACGTTTGCAGGCGGTGGCACCGGGGGCGGCGGCGGTCCCGCCACCAGTGCCCAACTCGCTGGTCCTACTGGCATCACGGTCGATGGATTTGGCAATCACTACATCGCAGATCCGAAAGCCAACAAAGTCTTTAAGGTTACTCAAGCAGGTGTCATTTCGACGGTCGCAGGCACCGGCACCGCCGGCTTCTCCGGCGATGGCGGACCCGCCACCAGCGCTCAACTCAACGGCCCCATGGCGGTTATCGTCGATGGAGCTGGGTTTATCTACATCGCAGACACCAACAACAACGTTGCTCGCATGGTCGATAACCACGGGAATATTTCCACCTATGCTGGACAGTTTTATCCAGCCGGCGGCACTCCTCCGGCGGTCTGCGCCGCAGCCACAAACTCCGTAGGCGACGGCTGCCCCGGCAATCAAATGGTGATGAACACGCCCGTTGACCTCGTCTTCTGCCACGCGCAAAACCTGCACATCTCCGACAAGCTTAACAATCGCGTTCGCACCATCATTCGGACCACCTATAACACCATCACCCAGGTCGGAAACGGCGTAGCAGGCTACAACGGCGACACCAGCACCACCGGCGTCATGAGCACCACCGCCGAACTGAACGGCCCGACCGGCATGGACATGGACGCCGCAAACTACATCTACGTCGCCGACACCGGTAATCACATCATTCGCAAAACTCTTCTGAGCGGCACGACTCCGGAGGTCATTTCAACACTCGCGGGGACGCCCGGCTCTGCTGGCAACTCCGGAGATGGTGGCCCTGCTACTAGTGCTCTGCTGGATAGTCCCGTTGGCGTAAAAGTGGATCCCGCAGGCGATCTCTATATCTCGGACTCCAACAGCCAGGTGGTTCGAAAGACGAATGTTGCGGACGGAAAGATCTCGACCATCGTAGGCACCGCAACTGCCGGCAACACCGGCAACGGCGGTCCTGCCAGCGCCGCGCAACTGAATTCTCCCTTCGGCGTCTTGCTGGATCAAAACGGCAATCTCTACATCGCTGATACCCAAAACTTTGTCGTTCGCATGGTGGACGTCGCAGACGCACCCTCAGTGAGTTTTCCCAATACGGCAATGGGTGCGACTAGTCCGGCCCAGGATGTCACCGTGATGAATCTCGGCGACGCCCCATTGAGCATCACCGCTATCAGCGCCACCGGTAACTATTCGCTCGGCGGCTCCGACACCTCATGCAGCTCGGCCGGCGTGAGTCTGAACCCATCGACCAGTTGCGTTCTGGGTATTGAGTTCATTCCGTCGACGGGAGGCACCGTCAACGGCAGCATCGTTCTCGCCGATAACGCAAACCCCGCTTCCCAGACCATCGCCCTGAGTGGCACTAGCGCTCTGCCCACCGAGGCTTACACTCTCGCCGCTACGACTTCCGCGGTTTCCATGGCCCCTGGAGGCGCCGCCATGGCGACGCTTACGCTGAACTCCAGCAACTACGCCGGAACAGTTTCCTTCGCCATGGCCGTCACGTCGACGGATGGCACGCCAGCAAACGTAACCGCCACCGCTACCCCAGTCACGCTTACGTCCGGTGGCACAGGAACCTCTACTGTCACTATTTCGGCCACGACAAGCGCCGAGAACCATACTCTCGCGGCTCCGTGGAATCGCGGCAGCTCAGTGTTGTTCTGCGCGATTTTGCTTGGCTTGCCCTTCAGCCTCCGCAGGAAGCGCGCGCTTAGCCTATTGCCCTTGCTACTGGCCGCTATCGGCACGACTGGCCTACTCATCGGCTGCGGTTCCTCTAACCCTCAGCCTCAGCAGCATACACAAGCAGCACGCACCTACATCGTCACCGCCACCCCGACGGGGGCAGTAACTCCCGCCGGCTCAGCCACTGTGACCAATCCAACTCCCGTAATCATCACAGTAACGGTCCAGTAGCGTTCCGAGGCAATTTAATTTTCTGGAATCCCTTTGACTTTGGGTGCCCCACACGTCGGTTTGACGTGTGAGGCTTTTGACTTTGCTTTGAATTCTCCGGCGTCCGCCAAAAATGCTAAAATAGACTCGTACTTAGGGGGCGACTCGGTTTCGACGGAAGCTGTCGCGGCCCGAAGGCATGCCGGGACCCACCTGCCCGTAACTTGGTGGAAACTAGAAATGCCAACAACAACTTGGCACTTGCTGCTTAATTAATTAAGCGCACGCTTCCCCGGGCTTCGCTCATGGGCCCGGTCAGAGGCGTCACACTGTGAGCTGGCCTTAGCCTTTCGGTCCGTAAGGCTCGGGCGAGAACCATCGGACTAGTTGGTTGCGCATCTTGCTCATTCCAAGCGCCGCCGGCGAACGCGCGATCATCCCGCAAGGGCCGGGTCGCACACCGAATTGAGATAAGCATGTAGGCTTCGTGTCGTAGCGCTTTTCGGACGGGGGTTCGACTCCCCCCGCCTCCACCATTTAATCGTCAATCAGGAGTGCATTCTGTGACGATTGAAATTAGCTGTACGTGATTTTGTACGTCTCAAAAAGTCTTGCGGACAGTGGCTTCTAGCTGCTGCTGACGGGCTTTGACCCAGGGCGAGTAGTGTTTCTCCGTCACCTTGATGGTCGACGTGTTCGATTGCGGGATTCACCATTAAGACGGCCGAGACGCAGGTGTCTTCGCTCATCGGCATTTCTTCATCGCGGGGGCCAATGAATAGAAAAAGCAAGTTTTTGAAATGCAACTCCATACCGACAAACTTATTACCGTAGCCGCCCCAAGGATTCGATACAGACGAGGGCACGTTCCAACGCATGACAACGGCATTTTCGGCGCAAATCAACTCCAGACCGTCGAAGCTCGCAAAATTGTGTACGTCCCAAAAGAGACCGCCAGACTGGAACTCAATGGACGAACAGATTTCAAAATTCCGAAGCCTCATGTTCCCTCGTGGGAAATATTGTAGCCCTCGATGCGAGATAACCACTAACTCCCGATTAGTCTGGCGGACATGTGAAGTAATGCCATTTTTCTTATTTGTCGATCCCCTCGATCAGCGAATTCGTGTGATGTCCTGCACCCAGTTTGTCTCCCAGGTCTTGCCCTCGTCTGGCGAGGCCGCTTGCTCCCAGTGGCACGATGTCGGAGTGATGTTGGACCAGATGAAGCGCGCGCGAACCCGCTTTCCCCTAACCGTATCATCCCCATAGAAAGTGCCCACGCCATTGTGGAAGCCTCCAATCATGGGCGGATCCAATGGTTCGGATGGTGTCCTGCTGTCGAGCCACCAGATTGACCACTGCTGGGTCTTCGGGTCGAAGGAGCGCAGAGCGACACCGCGATAGGGAGCACCGGGAACGCTGAGCACCGTATCGTCCACATTGCTGTAACTCCCCATAAGCGGTTGATTCAACAACGTGCCTTCGAATTCAGCCCACTCGTGATTATTGGCGAGTCGCTGCTTCAGCTTTCGATGATGGGCCTGCCATTGACCAACCAGAAAGTCGAAGTCGTGAAGACCAGGGACTGCACTGTCTGTCTGATTCATCCCGAGGCCCGAATCCTGGTGTGACTGTGCGGCCAACTGTCCAGGCGCTGCCAGACACAGACTTAGCAGCGCGATCATGACTGAACGGTGATGAATACTCACGATGCCCCCTTTTGAATTGCGGCGGTAGCCAATTCTCAACAATGCTTGAACTCCACTAATCTTCCCCTCTGGGAATCAAACTGAACTAATGCCATCCTTTTAGATTGACTCAGCTCGTGGTATGTGGGGATACCCACTTTCTATGGAACTCTCAATACCACTTTCGAAGAAAAACGAATCTCTGCTCCGGCAGGTTTACAGTAATATTTCACTTGGCCGCGTTTATCAGGCAGTTGTCCGCAACCGCTTAAAAATTGGTGAAGCGATTCGGGCAAAGACATACAGTAGGGGAAAAACATACCAGTAATGTTTGCAGTAGAAGTTCTTCATGAGCTTACTACTCCACTCCTCCGCAACATCCTCACGTTCTTCGTGGACTGGTCGATGTTCAGCATGTATGTGGTGGCCTATTTCATGATAAAGAACGTTGCCTTTCACGACGTAGCGTAGAACTGGAATCCATCGAAACCAACGGACACCTGATTCAACAATGTTGTCCACGTAGAGCCAGACACTCGCGGGAGAAGATTTCGTTGAAGATGAATATGAACCGAGGGACTCGGCTAGGCGCACCTTGTGATTTCGACTCCACACTTTTTGCCTGCGCTTATTTCTAGTCAGACCCGCTCGATTCGTGAAAACTACGGACTTGAGGCCAATAAGATATTTCGGAGGGACATAATGCAACAGCGTCTCCACTGTCTTTCTAAAGTTTGGGGGCGGTTCAAAATCCCGATAAGATTCGACAATGGTTGGAAGTGTTGACTTTGATGTTTGGGGGACAGTCGCCACGATGGAAGTATGCCGCAACTCGGCACCTGCCCGGTAACCGGGTTACCGAAAATTGAGGGGCCGGCCGATCCACTTGTACGATTACGTTAATCGTCCATGTGCCGCGACGGTTCCCTTCGATTACTTCTCGAATGCGGTTGCAGGATAACTTCCGAGTGGCCCACAATTCGTTAAGAGCCTCCTCGCGGCTCCCGGCTGCCGACTATATCGGTTTGGAGACCCAGCTGGACGCGTCTTTGAGCGTGGTACACTGTCGCCATTTGCAATCTCCCGCCTTGCGAGGACATCATGAGCCAACCAGATGAACCCAAAAAAGGCGGCATGTATCCTATTCCTGGCTCGCCGAATGACGTCGGCGCATTGCCCGATCATGAAGCCGAAGCAACCATGGATACCGCCTCGTCCGGCACAGACGCCGGGAAAAAAGAAGGAACAAACACCAAGTCAATAGGCCCCTACAACTTCATCCGAAAACTCGGCGAGGGCGGCATGGGGCAAGTGTGGCTAGCAGAACAGACGGCTCCATTGCAACGCCTCGTTGCTGTTAAGCTCATCCGTGCCGGCTTCTACGACGAATCTCTCCTACAGCGCTTCCAAGCGGAGCGGCAATCCCTCGCGATCATGAATCATGCATGCATCGCCAAGGTGTTCGACGCCGGGGCCACTCCCGATGGTCAGCCTTACTTTGTGATGGAATACGTACCGGGCCTGCCCATCACGGATTACTGCGACCAAAAAAAGCTAAAAATCCGTGAGCGACTCGCGTTGTTCATCACAGTCTGCGAAGCCGTCCAGCACGCTCATCAGAAGGCGGTCATCCATCGTGACCTGAAGCCTGCCAACATTCTCGTTGCCGAAGTGGATGGCAAACCTATGCCCCGCATCATCGACTTCGGAATTGCCAAAGCCGTGTCCTCCCAATCGACTCACGAGACGCTTTTCACACAGGCGGGAGGCGGATTCGTGGGCACTCCTGGCTACATGAGTCCCGAGCAGGCCGATCCCGCGGTCGAAGATGTCGATACCCGCACGGATGTTTATTCTCTGGGTGTAATTCTCTACGCGCTTCTCACCAACTCGCTGCCCTTCGATTCTTCGCAATGGAAACAAAAGCCCATGCATGAAGTTCTTCGCCTGCTGCGCGAAGAGGATCCTCCCCGGCCCAGCACAAGGATCAGCACTGCCCGTAACGCTCAGAAGGCCACGGCTGAGCTTCGGAGCACCGAGCCCAGGGAGTTGCTGACCTCACTGCGCGGTGATCTCGACTGGATCACCATGAAAGCCATCGAGAAGGACCGCGCTCGCCGATATGGAACTCCGTCGGAACTTGCGGCGGATATCCAGCGCTACCTGCGTCATGAGCCCGTGATTGCCCGCCCTGCCAGTCCTTTCTACCGCATGCGCAAGTACATCCGTCGTCACCGCGTCGGAGTGGGTGTGGCTGCAGCCTTCGTTATCGCGCTGGTTGCCTTAGCCATTAACCAGTCAATTCAGCTGCGCCGCATCACTCGCGAGCGCGACCGTGCCGACCGCGTCAGTGAATTCATGACCAGCATGTTCCGCGTCTCTGATCCCAGTGAATCCCGAGGCAACTCCATTACCGCGCGAGAGATTCTCGACAATGGGTCCAAGAGTATCGAAACCAGTTTGGCAAAAGACCCGGAATTGCAGGCAGATTTGATCGCCACGATGGCAGCTACGTATCTCAATTTGGGACTTTACTCGCGCGCGCAGGAGCACCTTGAGCGCGCGGTGGAAATTCAGCGTCGCGTGTTGGGACTCAACAACTGGAAGACCCTTCAGTCGATGAGCCTCCTAGGTTGGATTCTCCAGAGACAAGGACGCTATCCCGAGTCAGAGAAGCTGCTTCGTGAGACGCTGGATAGACAGACCCGCGTTTTCGGAACGGCAGACCCGTACACGCTTTCCACTCTCTTCCGGCTGGGCGCACTCTTAGTCAAGAAGGACAATACGCCGAAGCCGAGAGAGCAGAGCGCCAGGCGCTGGAAATCGCCCGCCGCACGGGTTCTTCCAACGATACGAATCTTCTGGCAGCGATGAATAATCTGGCCGACACTCTCGACTCCGAAGGCAACTATGCCGAAGCGGAAAAGCTCCAGCGTGAAGAGATTGACACAGCGCGCCGCGTCCACGGAGAAGACTATCCTCCAACTCTTCGGGGAATGAACAATCTCGCGAATACTCTGGAAAGGGAAGGAAAGTACGCCGATGCCGAGGCAGTGGAACGCCGAGCCGTCGAGCTTGATCTTCGCGTTTTCGGTCCGCAGCATCCCAGCACCTTGCTCTCGATGATAAGTCTGGCCACGATCCTTCTTGATCAAGACCACTATTCAGACGCGGAAAAAATTTATCGCCAGATTCTTGACGTTCAACGGGACGTTTTTGGGCCTGAAAACCCCGAGACGCTCCACACCATGGAGCTACTGGGGGTCACACTCGCCTATGAAACGCATTACCCTGAAGCAGAAGGGCTGTTTCATGAGGTGCTCAAGACTGCGGGCACGGCACCGGGGCAAACCCGAGTTGTCGCCGGCGCGTGGTATAACTTTGCGTGTGCTGCGGCCGTCGCCGGTCATAATGACGAAGCTCTCCACTATTTGCGCGAAGCCATCGACCGCGGATACGGACACGCCGAAGAGATAGCAGCTGATGGGGATTTGAAATCCCTTCGCAATGATTCGCGTTTTGCGGTGTTAATTAAGCAAGCTCGCAATCGCGACGCCGCTGCGCAAACCCACTAAAGACCGGCTCCCGACCTCCTGGAATTCGTTCGGCATGCCTGCATCTTCTGCTTCGATCCCGCCCGGCGCAGCTTGGTAAAAGCGTACGCGTAAACGCGCTTGTACGGATCTGTGCGGGGGGCGATCAGCAATGGTTGTCCCTACCGCGACAGTAATCAGGGTCAGAAGGCCCATTGCGCGAAATCGCGACTGTCTCAGTCCACTTACCTGTGTAGTCGGCTTACCGGACATCTCTAACAATGCCGACTCCTGTCAAGCTCTTTTTGAAGACACTTCTTTCTTTTTACCTGAAAGAGGTTTTCTCTTTCGTTTTCTTTCTTTTTCTCTCTTCTCAGCATCGACGACCACGGCTCGTTTGTAATCTAGCGGTCGGCTTCAGTCCGACCTAAACATCTCTTCGATCAAAACTTCGACCACGATTACTAGTTCAAACTCCCTTTTCAGGGAGCGGGATGCCCATTCATGTGCACGGCGTTCTACTTCCCGCCATGTCCGGTACCGAGCTGTCCCGCGTACGAACCGAACTCTAACTTCGGTGAATACTCACATCCATTCCGCCACATCCAGTACAACCGAATCGCCAGCCGGCGCCCCATCGCTACCTTGGCAATGCTCTTGTGCCGACGCATCGCCAGGTGCTTGTACCGACGTCTCCAGTCAGGATGGCTACGCGCTGCTGCTTGGGCTGCCTCCACCAACAAGAAGCGCAACAAGGAATTGCCTTGCTTGCTGATGTGCCCCAGCCGTTGCTTGCCGGCGCTGGAGTCCTCACTCGGAATCATCCCCACGTACGTGCCGATCTGCTTGCCGCGTTCGAACCGCGTCGGAGTTCCGATGATCAACACATAGGCCAGTGCCGTTAGCGGACCCACACCGGGATGCGTCATCAGTCGCAGCACCTCGGGTCGCTTCCTGGCTTCCCGTTCGACGGCTGCGGTTAGTTCCGCAATCGTCGGATTCATGCGGTCCAGCAACTCCAACAACTCTTGCCGGCGCCGACTGGCCCACGGTGCCAACGAGAGTTTCTCTAACAGTGCTCGTCCTTGTTCGCTGAATAGTTTTTTCTTCCAGCGATAACCCTCGTTCATCGCCAACGCCTGCAACTGATTCATGATCCGCGTGCGCATCTGCACCAACCGATGCCGGTGCCACAGTAGTTGCCGGAGATCCCGATTCTCTGGACTCGGTACCCAAATTTGCGGAAAGTTATTTTCCAGCATCAGCCGGCGTATGAGTCGAGCATCCTCGCGGTCGTACTTCTGCTTCTTCACTCGCTTGGCCTTGATCTCCGCGGGATCGCCCATCCATACCTCGTACCCCAGCTCTGCCAGTAGCCGCTCGAACCAGCGTGAATACCCGGTAGCCTCCATGCCTACCCGCACGCAGATTCCTCGCTGCTTCAGGTCTCGATAGAATCTCTCTGCTTGCCCATCACTGTGGTTCAGTTCCTGTTCGCCACACTCACCAGTCTCTTCCATTAAAAATGCAACCGCCTGAAAGCTCGGGTGGTAATCTACGCCTATGATCATCATGTTGGCTCCTTTCTCCCGAGCCTGCGGTCGTCGATAAACCACAGTCTACTCGGGTCAAGGAGCCGACATTGTTATGCAATCATGTGGCTTTGGCAAGGACTTCTCCGGTAACGGCTGCGTTTGCCAGGACCTTTGGCGAAGATAGGCTTAATTATTCGAATTTTGCGGCTTTCCCGACGGTGCCTTTTTCTTCGTCAGCACCGTTCCAATTGTCGGCGAGTGGATGTCTCCCGTCATTGATACTCCCAGCATCGCCCCAGCGTGTTTCCGCCGAAATAGCGGGTCCAATGGTTCCAGCAACATCGCCTTAACCCCGGTGGTATTGTCCGAAAGCGATGCATCCGTCCACAAATTCCCATACAAATCCACCCGCGCGTTCTCGAGTTTGTACGTGCCTTCTACGCGTGCGCGCGCCCCGGGCACCTGGAAATAGGTGCTCGTCAGATGAGCCACTCCATTCTGGATCACTATATCGCTCGATAGATTTTCTAATGCCACTTCCGGCGCATCATCTGCGGCCTTGACCTTCTTGCCCTGCGCTCGCGCGCTCAACAGGTTTGTTTTCACCTGCACCGGTTTCTGAAAATGTCCGTCCTTCACTTCGAATTTCCCATTCGCCTCTAACGCGTCCAGAAAGCCGTCACCAAATTTCCGCATCCGCACATGCCCCGAACATACCACAGGCCCAATCATCGCTGGCTTGCTGGCTCTGCTGAACACCCAAAGCAGATCCTCCGCCCGGCCATTCGTGATCGAGAAATCCAGTGAGGCCTCGCGGTGGTCACTCTTCGCATTTTCCGCGACCCCACCCCGCACGTGAATCGTGGTTTTCCCTACTCGGCCTACAATACCTTTCAGTTGCGCCTCACCTTTAATCGCATTAACGGTCACGTCAAATTGTGTCCCCACCTCAACCTTGTGTCCCGCCGAAATCAGCTCAAAATCCAGTGCGCTCGCCTTCCCCGTCACCTCCACTTGCTCCAGCGTCCCACCGAATCGTTCCTCCGACTGGATCGTGCCCCCCAGCCCCCCATATTTATTTAGTTTTCCCCCGCTCAGCTTCACACTTCCGCTCAATGGCATCTTCCCAATTTCACGGTCTTCCCACGGCCCAAATTTTCCTTTCGATTCCAGCTCTCCCGGCGGCTCAGGAATACCCATGCTTACCTCATAGTTTACCGGCTTGTGTGCCGCTATCGATTCCAGTAGCAGCTTGTGAATTTCAAATTTTAACGACACTTCGCCTTTTTCTTTCTCAATCTCAAGTACCGCCCCATCTGTTACCACCCTACCCACCGAAACCTTCGAACTAGTGTCGTACTGGTCTGCACCTTCATTCCAGTACTTTGGCTCCCCTGGCGTCGGTATTCGAACGCGTAGTCCATTCACTTCGATTCCTGCCAAATGATATGGCCGGAACAGCAAGTCGCTATAGCGTCCCGTGATTCGGATTCTCTGCACAGTCGCCAGTGGCTTCTCTCGCCCAACCTTCGTCGGACGTTCCAAGCGCACCATCTCCAACTCGCATCCAGGGTTTGGAAAATAAAACCGTCGATATTGCCCGATGGTCACAGTGGTTTTGAATGTGTCTTGGAGTCCCCGCACCACTTGCGCTTCGGAATAAGGCCAATGCCGCAACAACACCGTACCCGCGCCGATGCCTCCCACCAGCACAAGTCCCAACACCCCAAGCAGCCAACCCGACCGTTTTGCCTTAACAGGTACTTCTGTAAGAATCCGCCGCTGGCCTGGCCCACTCGTTGCCGTCGTCACGCTCACACTCTCTCATTTGCCCCAACCCGTCGCATCTCCGCGATACCGAATCTTCTGTAGAAGTCCTCGACAAATCCCTCATCTCGACGTAATTCATGTATTTGTTTCCGGTGAATTCACTCAGCGCACTTCAAATTTCCAAACTTTGAATTTCCGGACCAACTCCCGACTGCTAACACTAGCACGCCTCGTCAGCCCCTGATCAGTCGGCTTACCGGAAATTTGAAATTCCACATAGAGATGCGTTTACCAGGAGTTGAACCAATTCGGAGCCATGACGTTCAAGTGTCTTTGGATGGCCCAAACAAAGCCAAGTCACTTGTTAGCGGGCGAAGGAAGGCGTTCAAGTTCTATTTGGGCCGCCAACCCGATGAGATCATCCTTGGGACGCATCGTAGCCAGGTCCCGTAGATGCTCACGGCCATGGTCTAGGTTCTTATTCTTCAGCGCGTTGAGCGCATAGTAGTAGGTGCTCCGGGCCCAGTCCTTGGATGCCCAAGAATCCGTAACGCGGCCCAACACCTCTAACAGAAGTAGATGTTCTTCCGCGGGCCCGACGAACTTCGCGGCGTGCTGCTGAAGGTAGGATTCTGCTTCTTTGACCCGGCCTAGTCTGTGAAGCGCAAAGTAACTGAGGATGATCGGATCGGCAGAGAGCAGCTTCCCGGAAGCCTCCGATAATTTCGCAGCTTGCACGGTACCCGCGTAGTCGCCCTCCAAGAAATACGACCGGACCGCAAGGGCCTTAATGGCGGAGGCCGTATCGGGCTGTTCCTTCGCAGTGGCAAAAACTAGGCGAGCACCACCGAAGTCACGGGTCAGCAGGAGCAGGCGTCCAAGTTCAAGCTGATCGGTAGCCTCACCTGAGCCTAGTGCGATCTTGTGCCGCTGTAGAACGATGGCGCGAGCAAAGTTGCCACGCTTTGCATAGAACTTAGCCGAGTACGTTAGTACATCTCGGTTATCGGGGGTGCGAGCAAGCTGATCTTCGATGGCTCGGGCATCGCAATCGGCTCCCGGACGGCAAAGATAGAGTGCGAAACCAAACGCATCCGACGAAGCGGCATTCTTCGAGAGCAGGTCACGCAAATCCTTCGTCTGGTTGGTAAGAATGTCCACACTGTTGAATGTCCCCACCTTGCTGATCGCCAAAAAATCTCCAGGCCAATTCTTCTCAACCCAATCGGATGCGACTGGCCCAAAACGCACAAAGTCTTGTTGAACCCATCCTTGCCCCAGCAGGTGGGCGGGAGCAATCCCAGTATCCTTGATGTCGCTGAGGGAAAGATGTTTGCCCTCCTCTTCGGATTCAGCGAACCGCGCATCGAAAAACGTATTGGTGTCTAGAGAGACCAGATGAACGTCATGTTTCGAGTAGCTCTCGCCAGTACTATCTTTCGAGCCCGGACAGCGAAATTCGACGGTATACGGGAGTTCGCCTGCTGTGGGTTCGGAAATGCGAACGCGGCAGGTTGGTTTGGTTGCGGCTGCATCATCGTTGGATTCGTCCAGACTTGCCATGTTCCACTCGCCTTCCACGCGCCGGTCCTGGTAGGGCTTTTCAACTTCGGGCTTGTGTGTACAGAGGGTGCACGCTGACAACTGGGGTGCAGCCCAAGAGAACGAGAGCAAGACAGGAAGAGGTACAAGCAAGAACGTTTTTCATCGAATCGCCTCCTGTAGGACGAAGTAGCACAGGTTAGAGACATAACGGCTTGGTTTAACCGCCTGGCGCACGCATAGATCTGAAATACTGTGTATGGATTCTAAACGAAAATCTCAAGAGTGGCAGCGACCGCGAAAGTGCGGGCCCCTAGTTTGGATCATTTTCCCAACTCCTGGTAAGTCGCCTAATCGGACATGTGCTTTTTCACATTTGCTAGAACATTGGCGCAGTCTTCAAGAACTTTTTGGCAGCTTCAGCGATGAGTTTGTCATAGTGGTCTCTGTGGTCGAGGTCGTCCTCCCACTCGCTCGCGAATCCGACGAACGGAATCAAAGATTTTGGACTGCCGCAGCGATTGTAAATCGACCAAATGCGTGATGCTCCCTCATATGGGCTGGTTTTGCCAGAAACGATTTGTTGGCAAAGCAGGGTAGCTAAAAATTGCCCCGCACTAGACAAATCAAGTGGTTCCTTCCCAAGCTCACGGAGCGCCCGTTCAATTAGTCCCCCATTGTCTGAGTAGGTGGCTGTTGTGTAACCAGCTAACTCACGCAACGCGGGTCCGTCGAAGCCCTGCCCCAAAGCCCAGACTGCGAGCGTGGGCATTTTTTCGGGAGGATAGAGCCCTAGATACCACTCAGCGGTGACCGAATTTAAGTCCATTTCGCTTGTCCGTACAGTGTGCTGACTGACGGCCAATACCTAACCTGGCGAACCCAAATTTGCTAACGGGCAATAGCTTCGGTGCTTTGCGTCTGTGCTGACCCTCGACAGTTGTGCAATACAATTAGAGCGGCATGCAAAACTCCCACGGCGCTTCCAAAGCCCAAAACGAGCGGCCAAATCAAGTCCCAAGAGTTGTGTGAATGAAGGCCTTCCATCAGTGCCAAACCTAGGAAGAATCCCGTCGAAAGAGCCTCCACAACTAGGAGCACTACTACACTCCGCGGATTCCATTTTTTCTGGTATTTGTCGTAGTCAATTAGTTTCATGACAACCTCACAGGACTCAGATGCACAAAGTATAGTTCAACAACGACACGAAAATGCGGGGGTCAACTCCTGGTAACGTCTTACCGGACATCTGGTTTTGGGGACATTTTCACTTGATGTCCGCCGCGTTTATCGGGCACAGCCCAGAACTGACCCAGTGGACAGCTGTCCCTCGGTACCATTGCTCGCAAATCTAGGATTGCTACTGTGGGACTCCCGGCCCGAAGGAGAAGTGTTGGAAGAGGCGCCCCTTTCGCGTCGAGCTGAGCTTCGCATCCCGCTGCAGATGTTCGTGAGTCTGCATAGCCTAGACAATCCAGACTTCGAATTCGCACGCACAATTGACATAAGCTGCCACGGCGCCCGAGTCGTGACGAAAAAGACCTGGGAACCGAATCAACAGCTTTCGATCCGATCCATGCGCTGCAATCTCCGGTCGCTCGCCCGGGTCACTCATTGCCTGCCCTATAGCGATAATTTCTTTGTAATCGGAATCCAGACGTATGCGAGGGGCGATTGGACAAAAGGCGGCAAATGACATTGATACGCCGCGGTCCGTCAGTGAGCCTTAGATTGACTCGGTGATCCGATTTATTCGACATGATGACTACCATGGATGACGTTCGGCCTGCGAGAAGGACAATGTACACCCTTGAAGCCCACCAGGTTCGCCGCTCCAAGCGCCTTGTCACCAAGGCAAGCGGCAGCGTTGTCGTCGACCTCGC
Organism: uncultured Acidobacteriota bacterium; assembly: GCA_963730495.1. Lineage (GTDB taxonomy): Bacteria > Acidobacteriota > Terriglobia > Acidiferrales > UBA7541 > Acidiferrum. The sequence goes on from CAVSSD010000021.1 coordinate 264,784, forward strand.
ATCGCACCCGAAGAGAATTCCCTGCCTGATCCTCGATAGGTCGCGAGAAGGTTTTAGGGTGCGCCTAAGTTGCCGTCTTAGACGGGGACAGGTGGTCGAGGTCGTCTCCGACAATGATCCCTGGCACGCAATCCCTTGCAGCGTCGTCTGGGTGGGGAAACCTGGGTCCAAACAGGAAGCAGAGGTTGGACTGCACGCTCTACTTGTTCATTGACGACCGGCTCGGCTAGACGACCAACCGTCTGTTTCGAACTTACAATCCGTTCAGTCGAAGGTGAAGACTGCCATTGTGCGCGAGACTTCTCGTGAGTAGTGAGACTGGCCCTTCAGGTGAAATCGCTGCAGCCGCTTGGCACCCCGAAAGGTCGTTCCAGTACGGGATGTACGGCGTTTACCAGGAAGTGTCTTCGTCCGCTTCAGCGCCGATGTGGAAAGAGATCATGATTTGGACTGTTATTCGTGCCGCAGTGCGACCATCGGATCAACTCGCGTGGCGCGGCGGGCGGGGATGTGGCACGCGACCAGAGCGACAACGGCCAGAAGCAGCCCGACCGAGGCAAACGTAATAGCATCGGTCTCACTGACGCCAAAGAGTTGCGCCTTAAGCAACCGCGTGAATGCCACAGCGAGCGCCGTGCCCACCCCGAGGCCCGCCAGTGTGAGTCGGAATCCCTGGTCGAGAACGAGACGGTAGATGCCTCCCTTCTCCGCGCCGAGCGCCATGCGGATGCCGAATTCCCGCGCGCGTTGGCGAGTGCTGTAAGCCACGACGCCATAGATGCCGACGGCGGCGAGTAGCATGGCAAGAAGACCGAACGAGCCGGCAAACGTAGCCGCGACGCGTCCAAAAAGCGAGCCGAGCTGCATGGTGACGGAAAGCGGATTCACATTGAACAGCGGCAACTCCCGATTGAGCTGATGGATGGTCTCTTCCACAGAAGAAGCCATGGTACGCGGATCGCTAGTCGTGCGGAGGTGAATCGTGGTGTCCTGCGTGGGGTGGTAGATCTGGTAAATCGGTAAATAGATGACCGGCTCGCTCGGGTAGGTGAGCATGCGGTATTTGGCGTTGCGCGCGACCCCAACGATGGTGAAGCGATTACCCCAGTCCGTCACCTGCTTGCCGATAGCGCTTTCACCCGGCCAATAGCGATCGACAAAGGCTTGGTTGACGACCGCAACGAGTTGCGAATCTGGCGTATCCGCTTCGGTGAATTCACGGCCTGAAATCATCGAGGTGCGGAGAGTGCGAAAATAATTCGGCCCGACGACCGCTCGGCTGATCTCCATCGATTCGTGCGGTTGCGGCACGTAGCCTTCGATCTGCAGGTAGTCGGAGTGGATGCTGAAGCTCAGTGGTGAAAAATCAGCCAAGGTCACGGATTCGACCCCGGGAAGCGCCGCGAGCCTGTCGAGCACCTGCCGGTTGAACGCCGTACCCGTCGCGCGCGTATAACCTGCTGGCGAGAGCTCATAAGAGGCAAGCAGCAGATGGCTTGCTTCGAAGCCCGGATCCGATTGCTGTGCTTTCTGAAGGCTGCGGGTGAAGAGTCCCGCGCAGACCAGCAGAACCAACGAGAGTGAAATCTGCGCGACCACCAGGCCGCTCAAGAGACGAGACTTGTGAGACGTGAGCGAGACGCTGCTCGCTTCCTCCTTGAGAACCGATTGCACCGGTACGCTCGAAGACCGCAGGGCCGGAAGAATACCGAAGGTGATCGCAGCGAGGATGGAAACCGCAATCGTCACGAAAAGCACGCGTTGATCGATGTGCGCGTCGGTTGTCAGCGGAAGAGTGCTGGGCGGAAAGAAAGCGCCGAGGCTGCGAGAAGTCCACACCGTAATCACTATGGCGGCAGTACCGCCGAGCAGGCCAAGCAGCAGGCTCTCGATCAGAAACTGGCGGATGATCTGTTTGCGTGAAGCGCCCGTCGCCAGCCGGATGGCAATCTCGCGGCGGCGTCCGACCGAACGCACCAACAGGAGACTCGCAACGTTGGCGCAGGCCAGCAGGAGCAGAACCGCCGCGAGTCCCAGCAACATCGGGAAAATCTTGTAGAGGTAGCCGTTGATGCCGAAGGGAGACCGCCACAGGGGGTCGAGAGAAATCTCGTTCGGACTGTCCCGGTGATCCTCCGGGAACCGCTCGGCGATTCCCTGCATGAGCAGGTTTAGCTCGGCCTGCGCCTGATTCTTCGTGACACCCGGGCGAAGCTTTCCAAGCACGTTCAGCCAGAAAATCCCGCGATAGTCGGGACGGTCCGCCCCTCCCCAAACGTCACGATCCATCGGCAGAGGAATCCACAAGTCGGTGCGGAGGCCGGTTTTGCAGCCGGTGAAGTCCCGAGGTGCCACCCCGATAACGGTGTAGGGATGGCGATTGATCTGAATCGTTTTGCCGACGATTTGCGGATCGCCCGCGAAATGGTTTTGCCAGACGGCGTAACCGATGACGATCACCGCGGCGCCGGCGTGCCGTGTTCCTTCTTCCGGAAGAAAAGTGCGGCCCAGAATCGGCTGGACCCCGAGAACGTCAAAATAATTGGCGGTGGTCAGAGCCCCGTAAATGCGCTCGGGCTTCGCAACGCCGGTGAGAGACATGTAGTCCTCGTGATAACCGAGAAGCCCGGAAAAAGTTTGAGTGCGCTCGCTGAGGTCGCGAAGGTCGGGATAAGAAAATGGCGGGGTAGGAAAATCGCTGCGATCGCCACGGTCGATGGTGACAAGGTCGCTCGTGTGAGCGACTCCGGGAATCGGGTTCAGCAAGGTAGCGCTGATCCAACTGAGCACGGTGGTATTGGCGGCGATGCCGAGCGCCAGAGTAAGAACGACGATGGCAGTAAAGCCTGGATTCTTCCGCGACATGCGGAGCGCGAAGCGACAGTCCCGTGCGAGTGTGTCGAGCCATTCTCCGGTCCGTGCGTCTCTCACCTGTTCCTTCACCTGCTCGACGCCCCCCAACTCAATTTGCGCTGCTCGTTCCGCTTCATCTGGCTTCATGCCTGATCGCAGCTTCTCTTCGATCAACAAATCAAGGTGAGCGCTCACTTCCGCCGCAATGTCCAGTTCGTCTTTCCGCCTGCCGGTAACATTCCGAAAGAAACTGACCGCGCGAGAAAGCCAGCGTAACTTTCGCTTCTTAGTCACGACGCCTCCAGAGTCCGCGAGATCCCAAGCACAATCCGCTCCCACTTCGCGGTTTCCTCCTCCAACTGTTTCACGCCCGCCTTCGTCAGCCGGTAGTACTTTGCCCGGCGGTTGGTTTCGGACTCTCCCCAAGCCGAACTGATCCAGCCTTCTTCCTGCATCCGGCGTAGTGCGGGAAATAACGATCCGGACTTCACCACAAACGTGCCTTGCGATATCTGTTCAATCCTGCGAGAGATTCCGAGGCCATGCATTTCACCCAAGCGCAGGGCTTTGAGGATCACCATGTCCAGCGTCCCTTGCAAAAGATTGGTTTGTTCCGGACTCAAGACACTCTCCTGTAGAGATTCTACTGGAAGATTAGGCCTTCCCCTGTAGAATGTCAACGGGTCGCAGATCGAATATACGGAAATGACGGGGTCCGATCACTCCGTCATCTGCTCATCGTCACCGTAGCATGATGAAGCATCCGGAGTTCGACCAGATGGTTGCGCTTGCGGAGCGGCTCCGACTGGAATTGGATTCCTCCGACCGCAAGAACCTGGTCGGTAGTCAGATAATTCCCGATAAGTCGTGATTACCGGACATCTCTAACAATGCCGACTCCTGTCAAGCTCTTTTTGAAGACACTTCTTTCTTTTTACCTGAAAGAGGTTTTCTCTTTCGTTTTCTTTCTTTTTCTCTCTTCTCTGCATCGACGACCACGGCTCGTTTGTAATCTAGCGGTCGGCTTCAGTCCGACCTAAACATCTCTTCGATCAAAACTTCGACCACGATTACTAGTTCAAACTCCCTTTTCAGGGAGCGGGATGCCCATTCATGTGCACGGCGTTCTACTTCCCGCCATGTCCGGTACCGAGCTGTCCCGCGTACGAACCGAACTCTAACTTCGGTGAATACTCACATCCATTCCGCCACATCCAGTACAACCGAATCGCCAGCCGCCGACCCATCGCTACCTTGGCAATGCTCTTGTGCCGACGCATCGCCAGGTGCTTGTACCGACGTCTCCAGTCAGGATGGTTACGCGCTGCTGCTTGGGCCGCCTCCACCAACAAGAAGCGCAACAAGGAATTGCCTTGCTTGCTGATGTGCCCCAGCCGTTGCTTGCCGGCGCTGGAGTCCTCACTCGGAATCATCCCCACGTACGTGCCGATCTGCTTGCCGCGTGGAAACCGAGTCGGAGTTCCGATGATCAACACGTAGGCGAGTGCCGTTAGCGGACCCACACCGGGATGCGTCATCAGTCGCAGCACCTCGGGTCGCTTCCTGGCTTCCCGTTCGACGGCTGCGGTTAGTTCCGCAATCGTCGGATTCATGCGGTCCAGCAACTCCAACAACTCTTGCCGGCGCCGACTGGCCCACGGTGCCAACGAGAGTTTCTCTAACAGTGCTCGTCCTTGTTCGCTGAATAGTTTTTTCTTCCAGCGATAACCCTCGTTCATCGCCAACGCCTGCAACTGATTCATGATCCGCGTGCGCATCTGCACCAACCGATGCCGGTGCCACAGTAGTTGCCGGAGATCCCGATTCTCTGGACTCGGTACCCAAATTTGCGGAAAGTTATTTTCCAGCATCAGCCGGCGTATGAGTCGAGCATCCTCGCGGTCGTACTTCTGCTTCTTCACTCGCTTGGCCTTGATCTCCGCGGGATCGCCCATCCATACCTCGTACCCCAGCTCTGCCAGTAGCCGCTCGAACCAGCGTGAATACCCGGTAGCCTCCATGCCTACCCGCACGCAGATTCCTCGCTGCTTCAGGTCTCGATAGAATCTCTCTGCTTGCCCATCACTGTGGTTCAGTTCCTGTTCGCCACACTCACCAGTCTCTTCCATTAAAAATGCAACCGCCTGAAAGCTCGGGTGGTAATCTACGCCTATGATCATCATGTTGGCTCCTTTCTCCCGAGCCTGCGGTCGTCGAAAAACCACAGTCTACTCGGGTCAAGGAGCCGACATTGTTATGCAATCATGTGGTTTTGGCAGGACTTCTCCGGTTACGGCGTCAATCAGGCTCTGAGGTCAAGCTGCTCAAGCAGGTCATTCAGTTGAGATACTTTCGCTTGCACGACTTCATGTTCGGTACCTGCGAGATTTAGCCTCGGCAAGAAATGGAGTGCACTCTCATAGGCTCTTCGAGCGTTGCGACGATTTCGTTCTTTCTTATCTGGATCATTAGAGCACAATGCGACGTCGCAGAACATGGTCCCGAGGTCCAATTCCTCCAAAACAAAATCACGAAACATCGCATTGAATATTTCTGTCGGGTTGGCGTATCCCGTCACGTGTGTCGCTAAGTCCCCTCACCGACGCTCGGCGCGTAATGCGCAGGTTATCCCCATGGCGAGTTGACACCTACCCGAGGGACGGTGCCTGCTAAGCTGGGGCAATAGGCATAATCCTCTGACCACGAGCCGGTCAATACAGTCTTTACCGTATTCCCAAACCCAGGAGTTTGTCTTCACTTCGTTGAGATAACCGGAATCACCAAGGTTTGGCCGAAAGTACAGATCAAAAGGGAGCGTCTATGCTTGCGCACGTACCGTCATGACACTGGCACTTTTCCGATACGGCGTTTACCACGACCTGAGGTCGTTCCTGAGATTGTTGCTGTTGCCATACGGCTTTATTTAGTGGAACGCAAGAGTGCCATCGGACCAATAGGGCACTTCGATTGGGACGGTCCGCAGCGGCGGCAGCTCTTTGTTCAGTGGACTATCCGGTTTGTCAGGGTCGGGGAACCACATAGACGTGGAAGAAATGGGTGAGTTCGGATCATTGGCGTCCAATTCAGCAGGATCTTTCATCGGCAAGAAAAACATCACGTGGCATAAATTGTGTGAATGGCCCAAATGGGTAAGGTAGGCATCCTTGGACATCATAAAGCTCATTGCCCCCGGCTCCACCGGCGGAATCTCCTTCTTCGCATACGCCTCTTGAATACCTGCGATGCGCTCTTTTACAGAGGTCACTCCAGCCAGCGTCATTTGCGTCAGCTTGCGAAAAATCGGCAGGATCGACCGCACAGCCGCTGGATTCAGGCAAATCGCCCCTCTCTGCTTCGGACTCCAGACGTCATAAAAGTCAATGCTGGCCGTCCATGACGGCCCCGCCATGCACACAAAACCGTTCGTACCTTTGACCGCTGTTTCCCAGCCTTTGGGGGTCAGCACCAAAACAGACGCATCCTTTGAAATGCCCTCCGGAGCGGCGCTTCGCGCCAGCGCGATTGCCGCATTCCGCTCCATTAAATACTGCGAAAGTGGAAGCATCTTCGGATAGGGCCTCTCTTCCTCCTGTGCCTGCGTGCTCGCAGTTATGCTCACCAAACTCACGAGCGCAAGCGCTCCCACTGCAACTCTGGCTGCAATCTTTTCGATCTTTGCAAATCGCATCATGCTCCTTTTCGTTTCCTTCCTGCCGAAGATGTGTCCGCAACTGCTCAAGGCTCGACGCTTAGCTATGCCATGCATGTCTGCCGATCCCGTTCCAGTGTACATTCCGAAGTCTGGCGGCTAAGCAATGCGAACGCGGGAGGCTCCGGGGAGTCCTCTCGCACGCGTCGTGTCAGCCACTACCAGCTAAGGCTCAAGCCAGGCTGCAGTTGCCGCGGAGTGTTGCCCTGCAGGTTTCCACCGCCCCGAGCACCCCCTACGAGCCCGGGCTAAAGATATTGAGGGCCGGGTCGTTTGGCTCCATGTGGTTCAGCACGTTGGTGAAGTCAAAATGCATCGCCCCGCGGACTCTACTCCTGCTGAGACGCGTCGCAACCGAATGTCCAAACTCAAACCCTGTCATTTGCAGTGGCTTAAGGCGGCGTTGATCTGCCGGAGTTATGAGTTTCTGGATGACTCTTGTGAAAATAGTGTGTACACGTCAGTTTTACATCTCTGGGTAATCGTCTGCCAACCACTTTCAGATTCGGGTGTGGTTCTGAACGCCAGTCGTAGCCTTGCCGCCAAATGAAGAGCTTCTGCCTGAAGTTCGGGTCATTCGAAGCATGCGACGGCACAGTAATGCCAAGACCATGCGCCACTCAAAACTCTGGCAAGGTCCTTCCATGAGAAGGCCGGTGAGTGTCAAGTATGTTTTTCTCTCTTTCTTGTAAGGATGTTTTTGTTTTTCTCTTCCTCCCTGTGAGTTCCTGCCCTTGAGCCAAGCCGCTCCTGTCGCCACCCTTCCATCCGCACTCTTTGTTGAGCGATTGTCGCCCGGTGCAAGTTGGGTGTTCTTGATTCAGTAGGTGCTGCTATCTGGTAATCGACCTCTGTTCCCCCTTTTGAAGGAAACTGGGCCAGGACCTAGTCGCAGTCACCTGATCTCGGCGGTTGAGCTCGGCTGTTTGGATACCATCGCTCTTCTTTCTTGTATGCTCCTTTTTCTTTCTTCCGGCCTTTCCTAGTTTTCCATAGAGAAATTGCGAGCCAGGATCGCCTAGCAACGACGATCGCGAACTCCGTCGACCCCTAGCACCCCCTTTTTGTGGGGAGTTCTGCACTCTAGGCCACCGCGCGCATCGCTTTCTGGCTATTGCGCAGTGGTTCGTACACTTCTCCACTCACCCATAACCGATGCAGTAGTACCGCTAGCTTTCTCGCCACCGCAACAACCGCTCGCTTCTTAGCATTGGCCCCTCCTCGCACCGCAAGTTTTAGCCCCCATCTCCGCAGATCACTGTCTTCTCCAAAGGGTCCCAGGATGTAGTGCGCCCCCTGCACCAGCATGGTTCGCAAATAACGGTCTCCTTCTTTACTGATGCGCATCTGCGGCTGGCTCTCACCGGAGTCCCTACGCCCAGGTTTTAACCCGAGAAAACAGCCCACCTCGCGACTCTTGGGGAAGCGATGCGGATCTTCCAGGGTCAGGACATACGTCAGCGCGATTTGCGTTCCTACCCCCTTCACCTGTTTGAGCAGTTCGACGTGCGGGTAACTCTCCTTGGCGATTTTCTCCATCCGTTTGTCGTATTCCTGGATGCGCTCGTTCAGTGATTCGATTTCTTTTAGCAGCGGCTCCAGAACCTCGCGCAACTCCGCGGGCAATCCCGCGCCCAGCTCCCGGCTCACTTGCTGCGTGCCACACTTCGGCAGCCGTTGCCCATAAGACTTCGCCAACCCGCGCGCCGCATTCACCAGGGCAGTTCGTACACTCACCAATTCCGCCCGCGCCCGAATCACCGTCAGATGAATTTGTGCTTGCGCGCTGCGATGCCGCACTGGCCCCAACAGCTCGGGATCGATTCGCGCCAGCCGCGCCAGTGTCCGCGCATCGTGTCGATCGTCTTTCCGATTGCTCTTGGTGATCAATTGCACCTTTTGTGCGTGCGCTACGATTACTTTGTATCCCAACTCCGTTAACAGCCGGCTGACCCACGGGGAATGTGTTCCCGTCTCCAGGGCGATGAGACCTTGCGGTATCTTCGAAAATGTCTGCTTCATTGCTTCCGGTGTCATTGCCACTTTCTGTTCCAGAATGATTTTGCCCGCTTCATCCAAAATGCAGTAGCACGACCAGCGATCTCCAAGATCCATACCGATCGTCAGCCTTTGCTCCTTGAAAATTTCACCCTCGAATATCTGCACAGTGCTAATCTTCTTCATAGCCGGTCTCCTTTTCTTTGCGCCTTGAGCGCGTCATTCATTGGGAGCGTATCGCATCCCGCGGGAGACCGGCCTTCTCATCCCATCTGGTAAGTCGCCTTACCGGAGAAGGGTAGGGCAAAATCGGGGGCGTTATGTGGTGCTGTAACTGAAGAGCTTTTGGCATTCTTTGCGGAGAAAACCGCCGGTGACGGGGATAGGGTGATTGCCCTTCTCGAAGACGAGGCGGCAGGGGATTAGACAAGCGCGCCATTTGTAGTCTTCTGTAGCGTGCTTGCGGCCATAAGCGGCAATGTCTTCCTGGGAAACGCCGTAGACGACGGCCCCAATTCTAGACCACACACAGGCACCTGCACACATGGCACAGGGCTCGTGAGTAGAGTAGAGGACGAAATCGGGGAGGTAGCGACCATAACCGCTTGATACGTATTTCAGCGTTTCCAACTCTACGTGCTTGATGCTTGATCCCGACGTTTTTACTCGGTTACCTGCGCTGGCAATGACCACCTCGCGCTTGCCAATGAGGCGTGTAATGACCGCGCCAATGGGATAGTCACCGCGGTCACCGGCGCGTTTGGCCTCCGCGACAGCCAGCTCCATGAACCTCTTTCTCGGTTTGTAGGAAGCAGGGATCATGTGAGTAGACTATATCCATTTGTCACGAGCATCTCTCAGGATAGCCGCACATGTCTGGTTGATTCGGCGTTAATCAGGACCTTGGCCTGAGTTCATGATATTTTCGATTCTGTCATGGGAGACCCGCCAGTTGAGAAATTAGTGCAGGTGTTCAGCACCTCATTGCGGCCTGAAATCCACGCGGCTTGGTTGGTCGCAGGATCTGTAGGCGACGACTTGCTGCCATTGCTCGGAGAGGCCTTTATACGAATCCGAAGGTGGGAGGGCCGTGCCTCAATCATGCGTTATGTCGGCAAGTTCTCCCGGGAGAACGATACTGCATTCAGAATGGGTTTAGCTGCGGCGCATGACCGTGCCTATGATGTTCGCTACTATGGTTGTGCCTTGCTGGCTTACTCACTTCGTGCTGACGCGCTCCCGACACTCGCCGCTTTACTAAAACACGCAGACCGCCGCACGGTGGAAGATGCTAGAGCCGCAATCGACCCGATAGAAAGCAAAAATCACAATTACTTCAAGGACCGAGACCATAGCGGCAAGATTCTTTGGAGCTACGCGTCGGTCTGAGCACAGAAACTTCTCCGGCAGCGGTTAACCAGGCAGAGACTTAAACGTACTTCCCGGTCTACACTTCGTTTATCAGCCGTCGGAGGGGAGGATGCGAGTCTCCGAACATTTCCGAGTCATTTTTGTTATCACGAGTCTGCTAGTCGGAAATCCTGCCGTAGCTCAGAAGCAACTGGCCCAATCGCCCAGAATCCTGTCGGCGAAATCTGTTTACTTTAACAATCAAACTGGCTCCGACGCAGTCGGGAAAAATGCCCCAGCCCAGCTGAAAAAATGGGGGAAATTCCAACTTATAGCCGACCCGAAGCTGGCCGATTTAATATTTCTTCTCTCCGCCGACCCCTACAAAGGCGGCAACATTATCTTGGCGAGTGGCCAGACAGGCAGCATTAACGATGGTCACATTAGCGAAGATCCAGCGATTCCCCGGCGCAGTGTCGAGGGGCACGCAGCAATCTTGCGGAGCGCCGGAATGGCGTCTTTACCAGCTACGGACACCAGGGCGTAAAGATCAAACGTATAGGGAAAGGGGGCGTTGTTGTCTTCGCAGTAGGTTTGAAGCCGTCCGATTAGCGCGGCGGCATGAGGAGGATTGTCATCCTCGCAGGTCTGCGAAAGCGTGGGCGCTGGAACGACCGGGACAACCGCAATAGCCGCAAGAGCGATGCGAATCCAAACACCAACACCTCTTGATTCAAAAGATCGCGTACGGTGCCTCCCGTTTGTGGTCCAATCTCTCATGACCCAGTGTAGTTGGAACGGATGCGGTCGAGATTTCTTGCAACCTTCGCTTGCGCAAAGATTCAAGTATCTCCGGGCCAACTCCCGCCCGCCTTACCGGACATCTGCCTCCGGCTCCTCGGCCGAAAAGCCGAATGGCCCAATAAATTGTCGTAAAATAAGCTGGCGACGCGAAGTCTTGGTGTATGTCGCCCCAATATGCCAGATGAGGGCCTATGCCGCTCGAAAAGAGGCAGATTTTCCCGAATCGATTTCGATACGTGTGCGACTCCTGTTCCTTCGGCTGGCCCAGGACGCCCGTGAATGAAAGCGAATTGCCGCCTCCCCCCACCCACTCCTGCCCAATTCAGAATCGGACAGAGATGAAGGCAGTTATCGAAGAACAAGGAACGACAGCCAACGAGAGCACGAAACCTAAGCCTGTGGCTGTGTGCACGCGATGCGGCGCTGTTTCATACGCTCCAAACCGAATTAACGGTCAGTGTGAACAGATGATCGCAGGGAAGAGATGCGTCGGAGTGAATGGAAGCGCTCTCAAGGCTGACGATTGGAAGCAATGTGCTGCATGCGCGGGTGCAGGGAGCAAAGGAACAACTCGCTGCGGCCCTTGCGACGGTGCAGGCTGGGTGTACGCCCGGAACAGAGGGCGGCGCTAGGAAAACGTGAAACCAGGAGCTAGCATCGGCTATCGGCCGATTGGACGGAAAACCAGACATGCGGAATCGATGATCGGGACGGGTCCGGTAATGGCGTTATCGGGAGTTGACAATTTCGCGGCGAATTTCCGTGCCGAGTGTCAAAATCTAGCAGGAAGACCCGTGGAGATGTCTCGCCTATCGAAGGCGGCGGTAATCATGTATCAGAACAAACTCTGGACCTCCTTTTTCATTTTGTTCGCTATCCCCGCAATCACTTGCTCCCAAACCTTTACGCTTCCCAAGATAGAACCGAAGCTGTTGCACGAAGATTTTCAGATTGCCCGCACGGCTCTTGAGCAGGGCCATTCCGGTATTTACCGCTACACGTCTGAGGTTCAACTTGACCAAGTGTTCGACGACTCGGCAAAAAAGCTAAATCGGCCAATGGATTCGCTTGAGTTTTACCGGATTTTGGCCCCTGTGGTGGCCGAAATCAAATGCGGTCACACAGCGGCTTTTCCACCTAAAGATATTCGACTGGCCATCGAACAAACGACTGCTTTGCTTCCCCTTGACGTGGAGGTGGTGAGCGGAAAAGTCTATGTTGTCAGAGAGTATTCAAATGACGACGATCAGTTGGCCGGACTTGAGCTTCGCCGCATTAACAAAGTAGGAATCGACCAGATACTGTCGACTATGCTTGCTGGTACTTCAGGGGATGCGGACTCGCGTACGGGACGTCAATCGCGAATCGCGCATGAAGACCCTTTCACTTTCGCCGAGGCACTCTACGGCTTGTTGGGAATACAGGCTCCATTCCAAATCGAGTTCCTGAATCCCAAGAGTGGTAAGAAGAGAACTATGACGTTGGCCGGGGTTACGTTTCCAGCCCGTGAAAAGGTCGCGTCAATCCGCTATCCTCGGGACAAGAAGCCCGAGAACAACGCCAGTTTGAAATTTTTAGATGGCGACAAAATCGCGGTGTTAACCGTGAGCGCATTTTTCGACAAGAAAGGTCAGAAGCCCGTGAGCCCCTATTTCGTTGATGCATTCCAGCAAATTCACGACCAGCACTCTGAGAGCCTAATCATAGATGTTCGCAACAATGGCGGCGGCTATGACAATCTGGGCAAGGAACTTCTGTCGTTTCTGCTCGATGAACCATTCAAATACTACGACGACCTCATCTATAACGCCCGTGAGTTTGACTTTTTTCGCTACGCTGATGGTGCCCAACCCATACCTGCTGAAAGGGTAGAAAAGCGGGACGATGGGAAATTTCACGACATCAAGCATGTCAATTTAGGAATCCAGCAGCCATCTCAGCCTCATTTCGCTGGCAAAATAGTCGTGCTCATGAATGGTGGCAGCTTTTCAACAACCTGTGAATTCCTATCTAATCTTCATTACCGAAAACGGGCGACCTTTGTGGGAGAAGAAGCGGGGGGTGGATATTACGGCAACACGTCAGGCTACGGCATATGGTTAACATTGCCAAATTCCAAAGTACAGATGGTTGTGCCGCTCCGAACTTATTATCTCGCGGTGAAAGATGGAGACCCTAACCGTAGCATTCTCCCCGATTATGAAGTTAAGCCTTCCATCGACGATATCCTTTCCGGTAACGACGTCGTCATGGCGAAGGCAATCAAACTAGCGCGAATGTAAGATTCATCAAAACGAATGATTGATGTTAACTGATTAGTACTACTGTGTTATAAACAATCACAAGCGCCTTCGGTAACAAAACGGGCAGGAGGGGAGTTGCTCGATAAGATGTCTGGCAATCTGAATTCGTAGGGTCGCGATGGAATGAGGATTGTGACGTTCAACACGCACGCGGCGAGCCGCGGGGGTGGAACTCAGGCGGAAGTTTCGTGGCGCGTAAGTCCAGTCGACCGGCGCTTGCGGAGGGGGAAAAACGACTTCTTTCCGCGACGAGGAAGCCGTAAGCGGCGATGCATAACGTGGCGTGATGGTGAAAACCTCGCCAGCCCCGACCTTCGTAATGTCCCAGTCCCAACTCTTGCTTCAGCTCTTGGTAGTCGCGTTCGATAATCCAACGATGTTTCGCTCGTTTCACCAACTCTCTCAGTGTGGTACGGGGCGGGAAAGTAGAAAGCCAGTACTTGGTCGGTTCGCTCTCCCGCTCCGGCCATTCGATCAACAACCATTCTTCGTCACGAGGTTCGCTTCGCCAATAGTCCCGATGAGCAGGTCGCACTCGCAGTGCCGCAAAACGGGAGCGCAATTTCTGCTTCGTTCCCTGACGCCAGGAGACCGCTCTCCAATCCTTGGCCGGCAAGGAAAGAGCCACTTGTTGGACAGAAACCGGTTGATGTTTTCTATCCCGGCGCAACAACTTCGGTGGGCGCCCCAGCCCGCTTCCTGGTTTTGCCGGGAGTGGAGTTTCTCCAGGTCGCCAAACCGTTGTATGCCCGCGCACGCCAACAACATACGGTAGGCCCAATTCGCTGAGCTGTTCCCGAAACTTAGTTTCATCGCCATACGCTGCATCGGCCAACACCGGCGCCGCGGTAACTCCATCTGCCAGCGCTTGGCGAATCTGTCCGAGGGCAATCACCGGCTTGGTTGCAAACGAGATCTGTTCCGGAACACCAGCCTTCTTGCGACGCTTCTGGTCCTGGGCCCAGATTTCCGGTAAATACAAACGGTACGCGATGGGCAGGCTGGCGTGCTCGGTGGCCATCGACAGGCTTACCGCCACACGACAATTTTCCTGCTTCCCTAACTGTCCGCAGTACTGGTGCGTCACTCCGACGGAGTGCGTTCCTTTCTTGGGGAAGCCGGTGTCGTCCACAATCCAAGCTATCACCGGTCCGTTGCGCTTCATGGCGGGTAGGACTGAGTGGCGCACCTGCTCGAGCAAAGCTTCGTCACTCCACGGAGCATCCGCTACCAAATGATGGAGCGATTGATGCGTCTGCCGCACATTGTCGGGAGCCAGCCGTGCCGCCATGGGTTCGACGCTCTTGCGTTCCCCGGGCAGAAGCAGACCCTTACAATACGATTTCAGCGGTTCCACGCGATCGGCGTGCTCTGCGGCTTGCGCCAGGCTATCGAGATAGGCCGCGAAGCGTTGCTGTTGTGCGCCTGGCGCCGAAGAATTGGCGCTCATGCCGACAGAGTGTAGGGAGAACGGGTGCAATCGCTACTAATTTTTTGCAGGAAATGTGCCTTATTTTATAACACAGTAGTACTAGTCGCGAAACCGGACAAGTGCGGTGCCAGGACTCCACTCGGAACGGTTCCAAATCAATTTTCCACACTACCCAAGACGTGTTTTGTTCTAGACTTTGCCGCGTGCCGTTTCTCGTTTGTTCTAATTTCAGGCTACGCTGACTATGCGAAAACTCTTGCTAAATCTCCACCTCTACACCGGCCTTATCGCCGGAATATTTCTAGTTCTCCTCAGTGTCACAGGGAGTTTCATGGTCTTCGAAGACGACGTTGACCGCGCTTTGAATCCGAAATTGACCTGGGTCCAGCCGGGCAACAAGCGATTATCGCTAAACGAGATGAAAGCCTCGCTTGAGGCAAAGTACACCGGCCGAACTGTGGTTGGATTTTCCATCTCGCCCCGGAACGATATCGCTTGGGGAGCCGCTCTCGAATCAAAAACATCACAGGACCCATTAAATCTCGCGTTCAACCAATTCACTGGAGATGTGCTCGGCACTGACTCCGACCGCAACAATTTTGTAGGTTATGTGCACGATTTCCACCTCCGTCTGATGGTGGGCGATACCGGGGGCTCGATTGTGAGTGCGGCGGCAGTACTTCTACTTTTTCTGTCGGTTTCAGGCATCGTCCTTTGGTGGCCGCGTAAGCTCCTGACGGTGAACTGGCGTGGTCAGACAAAGCAGCTTAACTTCGAGTTGCATCAGGCGCTTGGAATTTACCTCTCGCTGTTTCTGATGATTTTCGCCATCACGGCCATAGTGATCCATTGGGAGAATGAAGCCACCCGGCTCGCCAATCGAATCACCAATTCAGCAAATCTCCCGGATTCGCCGCGACCGCACCCTCTTACGGCCAATGCGGCCACTCTTAGTCCTGACCGATTACTCTCCATCGCCGAATCGGCAGTACCAGGGGCGCACGCGACGTGGATTTTGCTCGTGGATAATCCGGTTCGCATCGCAATGAAATATCCGGAGGACCGGACTCCGTCTGGACGCACAAATGTCTATATCGATGCTTATTCAGGACTCGTAGTCTATCAACTTAACTCGCGCACAGGTCCTCTGGGCTATCGAATGGTAAAGCTCTGGAATCGTGAAATTCACACTGGTGATATTGGTGGTCTCCCCACCCGAATCCTAGTCTGCGTACTCAGCCTAATGCTTCCTGTGATGGCGGTTACGGGTCCGCTTATCTGGTGGAATCGGAGGCGACGCTCCGTTCTTGAGTCACCAAATCCCATACATTAGCGCGTTCGGTCGTGGTCCAGCTCCCGCCCGCCTAACCGGACATGATGATCGAGCCCGATTTTCACTTGATGTACTGTAAGCGCGTTAAGACCTACAGGGTAGTGTTAACTTCACTGGCCGCGGATATCGAAGCGCCTGATTAACCCGTTTGCTATTCGAAAAATGTGACCAACCATTTTATCCGCGAGAAGGTTGCCGTTGAGATCGCAGACGACCTGATGGACTTCCACAACGACTTCCCCCTCGGGACCATTCGAGAATTCGACCGGCTCGACGTGCGGGTCGATCATGGCCCACTGGTGTGTCCAATACTTGCGCACTCCATCGGCTCCGTGGACGTGCCCGCCTTCCATTCCATTTGCCCACATGACGTCCTCGTGCATGGCCGCAAGCACGCTCGCAATGTCGCGAGCGTTGAACCGATCGTAAACCCGCTTCAGAAGATCTATTTCATCCGACATTGAAATCTCCGTTCAGCTTATCCACGCTGAATGATCATCGATTTTCGCACGACTTGTTCGCGCGCGGCTTGATTCCCGCCTAACCAGCCCTAGAGTTTTACTCAAGGTCTGAGATGGTTGGCCACTCGGAGGTATCGACGGACCTTGCGGCTAAGTCCCGGTAAGTCGTTACCGGACATCAGTAGTGTCCCAACGTTATGCGAACAAAATCAATTGGTTATCGTCTTTGGAATCCTTTTACTTGATGGACGGTAACGGCGTTCTACCAGGAGTTAGCAGGTTCAGACTGCGATGCGCCATTTCAAGCGAGGCGAGGTAACCGTGTTTTTCAAGCGTTGGGTCCAATGGGCGGAGTCGCGGGAGGAGTCAGTTTCCCAGTTTTCGACCGGCGGGAGGGTTTCGGTAACTAATGCAAGTTTGCACCCACTCTTCGATGTGCAGAATGTCGCCATCAACGCTGTAAAAACCAACTTGCCATTTATCAGCTCGTTCGTCATCGAGTATGCGTAGTACTGCAAAATCAGAGGCCCTGCCCTGGGCCATCGTCGGGAATTGCAACCCCGCGTACTGGACCGAACACAGTTTCAAGAAGTTTCTGCTCTCTTCCCATGACATGACCGCGCGCAATATACCCAAGCTGTTGTTGGCCAGACCGGTGCAGTAGTAGATGTTTGGCATGGTTCGCCTAGTCTTGGGCAAGCATGTTGACAGTCTCACGCCCCACGTATGCCCCGTCGTTGCTCGAAAACAACTTCGTACCTGCCCAAGCGCAACGACATCGCGCCGTCCGCGAGACTAGTGTTCAAAACGGACTCTTCGACTATTGGATTGAGTCGATCCGTGCGGGGAGGCAATTACCGCGAGGGCTTAAGGCCCATTTGTACTGGAAAGACAGGGATGAGTTATGTGGCGCAGAAATTGTCCAGTTTGTCGGCGACTTTTGGAAAAGAAACATCCCGCGGAGACGGTCCCTTGCCCCTGCGGTAAGTTCGTCTGGAAGGGCTAGCGCGCTGAGGTATGTTTCGACACGCGCTCGTGCAAAGGCGCGTAGTTAACTTGGGGGATCGCCTGCTGTTATTTCGCGAAAGATTTCACGTGCTCTGGGTTCATCTTCCGCGCGCACAAAGTACTTGCGCGCTCCGTTCTTTAGATGCTCTACACGATAGTGAATAAGATTCTCTTTCAGCGAAAGTTCGACGATCGAGGATTCCTCACTTGGGCCTTGCTTTCCAACTTCCACAGTCGCGCGTTTGGAGTCCCACTCGTTCAGATAGGCCTGGCTTCTCGCTCTATACTCCTGGTTCAAGTCGCCACGTGTGCCAGTCTTCTCCTCTATCTCAAGAACTGAGTCGTCGCTTTCCGTTTCCTCTACAGGGCCCAGCGCCCGCCTCGCAGTCTGATAATCAGATGCCAAAACGTACACCTTAAACTTCCAGTCCACGCGCATTCTGCTCGATCGAGACACCGGCTGTTGATCGGTTCGGTATTCAATCCCAGCTTTTTGCAGATCGCGACAAATCTCAACACAATCCGTCTCACTGTCACCGTCCCAGACTTGTCGAAAGTGGTCTTCATCTTTTGGGAGTTTTGCGGCCATCGTGGCTCGCAGTTTAGGTGATGTTAGTTCTAAAGAGCAAATCACAAACGCTAGATCCTGGTAAGTCTTACCGGAGAAGTGGTTGGCTCGTTTGCCAGGAAAGTCTTCATGGGGTCTGAGGGCCGATTATTCAGGTTGCCGGTCGCGCAACACGCGTAAGTGTTCCGAGCCTCCTCTTCGCACCCTCAGTTCTTTGGTGTTTGGAGCGCCCCCGTGGGCACTTCCGCGGTGGAACTACTAATTCTCCCATGAAAACCGCAGTCAACTCCTGGTTAGCCCGGCTTACCGGACATCTGACGTACTAGAACTTCTCCGATACGGCGTTAATCGTCCAAGTACCGCGACGATCCGCTTCAGTTCATTCTCGAACGCGGTTGCAGGATAACTTCCGTGTAGCCGACATAACCGGTCAATCTCTGCCCATGTTCAGGGTGTCGCGAGCTTGCGAGCTTCGCTAAGGATTTTGGTGAGGCGGTTGGAGAGCCGGTCCAGGCGACGGCGAGAAGTTCCGTTTGGCAGCGAGCGGCGGAACGTTTCGAGCACATGTTGAGTAGCAAGCAAAGAATCGAGCACTCCGCCGAGGCCAGTTCGAAGGGGGGCAGACGGCACCTTCGGTTTCGGAATCAGATGCCGAGGTTTTGAGCGAGCCAGCTCAAATGCCCGCTGGAGATCATTCAACGTGACATCAAGATATTGCATGGTCATCTCGGGAGAGGTGTGACCGAGTAATTTCATGACCGCGGGAAAACCAACACCTGCTCGAAGCATCTCGGTGGCATAAGTGTGGCGAAGCTGGTGGGGGACGATGTGCGTGGAAAGGCCGAGCGAATGGCAGACTTGATGTAAGTAATCACGAAAGTGGCGAAGGAGCGTGTCTTTGGCGCCCGAACGGGCCAGGAGCCGCCCATCGGCAGGCAGCGGATCAAGAGAACGAAAGAAGCGGAGGCGTTGGACGAGTTCACACACAAAGGGATCTACGGGGACCATACGTTCCGTTTTGAGTTTGCCGAGCGGCACGTGAATCGCCCATTGACCTGGGCCGGTAGAGCGCAGGCAGTCGAAGGACAGATCGGCACACTCACCGATGCGCATGCCGGTGTGGCGGATGAGCAGAAAGACGTTGCTGCCCAGATCATTGCGCAAGCGGAACTCCTGTTGCAGCAGTTCGTCCTGCTCTGCCGTGAGTGGGCGTGGAAGTCTTTGCGGGAGGCGCGGAATGTCCTCGCGGCGGATCAGATGAGCGAGTTCAGAAAGCTGTTCGGTCCAAGCCAGCTCGTTGAAAATGGAACGTAGAGCGATAAGCCGATTGATATAGGACGCCGTTGACAGCGGCGGCGCTTGCGAGTGCAGGCGGGACATCCAGCCGAGGATGTGGGGTTCACGACGCAATTGGTCGAGGCACTTCGCCTCCGGATGATCAGCGCCAAGATAGTTTAGGAAGTTGCGTGCCGTCCCGTGGTGCTGACGAATGGTTCCGGGACTGAGTGCCACGCTGAAGGAATCGACTGCCCGGTCGAAGACCAGAGCCAGCGAATGTTGTAGCGGAGGGCGTCGCGCGCGGTTCATGAGGGAGTCCTCGGAAGAGGACGAATGTGCTGCGCCACGGCGCGCGCATATTGCAGATAGACGTCTTGTGGGGTGACTTGCACATACAGCAGCGTGGTCTGGATATCGGCGTGACCCATCAACTGCATGAGCGCGGGAAGACTCATTCCGGCGCGGATCATGTCGGAGGCAAAGGTGTGTCGAAAGCGATGAGGGTTGGCGAGCTGGATGCCGGTGGCCTGGCGATGGTAGCGGAATAAGGACCGTAATCCCGCAGCGGTCATGCGTCTTCCGCGCGCGTGTCCTTTGAGCGAGACGAAGAGGGCGGCGGAACAGGGATTGGGCCGTTCCAGGCGCAGATAGTGTTCGAGCAGTTGCACGGTTTCCGGCGCCAGCGGCAGGAAGCGAAATTTATTGCCTTTGCCACGAACGCGAAGCTGTGCTTCGGAGAGCAACGGGTCATCGCGATTCAAAGCCAATACTTCGGCGGACCGCAGCCCTTGCAGTAACATCAAGCCCACGATGGCCAAGTCGCGCGAAGTGTGGAAACTCGACCAGAAGCGCGCTACTTCATCCACCGAGAGCGGCACGATGTTGCGTTTGGGCACCTTCACGCGCAGTCGGCTCATCGCTACTTGCCGCCGGCCAAGACCCATCGGCCTTCGCCGCAAAAAAGCTTGATGAAAGCCGCGGGCGATCTGGCAGGGAGCATCGGGGAACTCGTTGCGGATGGCGCGCTCGGCGACGGCCACGCGGTCATTGATGGTGGAAGGGGAAGGCCGAGGTTGTTGGCTGGACTGGAAGCGCAGATAGTCCAGGAGCGTGGACTCGGTAAGGTCATCTTCCCTAACGTCGCCGATGTGATGAACACTCTCCCACCAGCGAACAAAGTGCAGCAGGTTGTGAGCGTAGATGCGCAGAGTGGTGTTCGCCAAGCGGCGGATATATTCGCGATCCAAGTAACGATTGATCCAGCCGATGCCTCGGCCAGTGGTCTGCTCGACGACACGAACCGGACTTTGTGCGTTGTGGGAGGTCTGCTGGTAGTGCACACAGAACTTCATGGCTGAGCAGCCTCCAGAAGAGTTTGAAACTGTCCTGCGTCACCGCCCTGGACGAAGAAAGAGTTCGGATCGTGGCCCTCGGGCAGGAGAACGCGGCGAGTGGCGATGCCTTGCGCGCACAGACGCTGCGCTAACTGTTGCGAGGCTTGTTGTCCACTGCCGTTGGCGTCGACATCGAAGGTGAGATAAACGGTGCGCGGACGGTCGCACAGCTGTTGAAACTGGTCAGCGTTGAGATGCGTGCCCAACGAACAGGTGACTTGGCGAAAACCGGCCTGCCACAACACGGCATAGTCGAACAACCCCTCGACGAGAATCACCTCGGAGCACTGCTGAACCTGCTCCCAAGCATACAAGCCGCCTTTGGAACCGGGGAGGAATCGATGGGCGAAGGCGGCAGCGATACTGCGGCCGTAGAGGTTGACGACGCGTCCGCCTTGGCAGCACGGGAAGATGACGCGCTGGTAGAAAGCGTCGCAGCCTTGTGGGTTGAGAAGGCCGAGACGTTTTAGGAGCTCGCAAGAATAACCTTGCGCCGCGAGATGTCGGCGCAAGCTCCCGCCGGGGGCATAACCGATGCGCAGTTCTTTGATCAGGACGGGATCGCGCAGTCCTCGTTGCTCGAGATAGCGCTGTGCCTCGGGGTAGCGATCGAGTTGCTGTTGATAGAAAGTGGCGGCTTGCTCCAGCACGGCGGCAGGGTCAGCTGTAAGAGCGCTTTGCTGCTGGAGGTAGGCGAGACTTTGGCGGAAGGAAAGATGACGGGACAACTGGACAAAGCGAAGGAGATCGCCACCCTGGCCGCAACCGTGACAGTAGAAGAGATTTTTGCGGGCGTTGACATAGAACGAAGGGCGGGTTTCCGGATGAAGGGGACAGAGTCCGACGAACTCGGGGCCGAGAGCGATAGGTCGGGCGATCCAATGCTGCTGCCGCAGATAATCGAGCAGCGAAAGGCGCTGTTTCAGTTTTTCGATATCCTCGCCCACGGCGCAGTTTTGCCTCTAGAGGCGAACGTAGGAGAAGGTGGCCAGCATTCCCAGGCAAGGATGGTGGGAAGAGAAATTTTCTCAGAGCCGCAAGGGCCAAAGAATTTGCAGAACCGGAATCAGCCCAGACAAAGGCCCAGCTTGGTGATTGGGCGGATCACCGCACCCCAGCCAGTGAGTCATGCGGGCGAGCGTTTGGCGAAAAAAAGAAATGGCTGGCTGAGAGCGGTCCAGTCCGTGGGCCCAGCGGCGAAGTGTGGAAGGATCAGGCACGCGGTTAGGATCTTTGAGCGTAGGCACTGCCTCTTCCCAGGTGCAATGCTCCGCAAAGCGCCGCCGCAATGCCTGGCAACGAGTCGGCAAGCTGTAATGGGTGTAAGGGAGAGAAAACAGTGGAAGGAAGGTGAAGGTTTTCCCGCAACCGGGGCAGCGACCGCGACGGATCCCGATCCAGTCGTGGTGTTCATCGTGCGCCTGTTTGAGGCGGCGTCCGTGGCCGATGATCGAATCGCATTCACAAGCGGGACATCGCCGCAGAATGACCTCGGCGCAACTCGTGGCCCAATCCGTTTCGAGCTTGTGCGGCGGCACGGAAAGTGGGATAAACAGAATCGTAGCGTATTGGGGCTCTGCCCTCCGGCGTTGACCCGCCAAGATCGCAGCCGGAAGCGGAGCTCCTTCCTCCTGAAACAAAATCCAACTGAAAGAGAATAACCCTTCTCGCCTGCAGCTTTTAGGGGTGTGATCCAGAATATTGGCCGGTAATAATCGACCATCCGGGAGTTGATGCGTTCGGTCAACATTCTTCCTAATGCCCTACCGTTTGCATAAAAGCTCGATATCAAATTAGGATGGCAGCCTCGTGCGCAAGGGAGTTACATCTCGTCGGCGCTTTCTCAAGCTGGCAGGAGCAGTTGGCGCTGGTTTGCTCGGGCCCGGATCTTCGGGAAGGCTGGCGGCGGCGCTCGCTCCGAGATCCTGGGGACCACCTTCGACGCAGCCCGAAACCGGCCCGTCAGACTATACGCTGCACATTCAAGCAAGTGCCATTGAGATAGCGCCAAAGCGTATCGTTTCGGCGATCACCTACAATGGTCAATTCCCGGGTCCACTGTTGCGATTCAAAGAGGGGCAAGCCGAGACGGTCGACATATACAACGAGACGGACACTCCCGAGCAGTTGCATTGGCACGGCCAGATGGTTTCCACCGACGTGGACGGTGCGGCGGAAGAGGGCACACCTTTTATCCCGGCGCATGGCATGCGTCGGATCAGCTTTACTCCACGACCTGCTGGTTTTCGGTTCTATCACTCTCACAATCGTGCGGGCGCCGATCTTCACGCGGGACAATACAGCGGCCAGGTTGGTCCGGTTTACATCGAGCCGAAGGAGGAGCCGGGGAGCTACGACAAAGAGGTCTTCCTGGTTCTCAAAGAGTTCGAGCCGTCGCTCAGCCAAGGCGGCGACATGGCCCAAGATTTTCTGGCTCCAGCCACGCGAGTTAAAGAGCTGGAATCAGCCGGGGAGTCCTCTATGAAAGCGTCGCTCGCAAAGGGGGTGCCTCACGGCTACGAGGTGGGCTACCGCTACTTCACGATCAACGGGCGCATGTTGGGGCACGGCGAGCCAGTGCGCGTGAAACGTGGCGAGCGCGTGCTGTTTCATGTCCTTAACGGCAGCGCAACGGAGATTCGCAGCTTGGCGTTGCCGGGACATTCTTTCAGAGTCGTCGCACTCGACGGCAACACCGTGCCCACGCCCGCCGAAGTTCCTGTGCTATGGCTCGGGACTGCGGAAAGAATCTCCGCCGTAGTCGAGATGAATCATCCAGGGGTATGGGTTTTGGGTGATCTTGCGGACGATGACCGCGGTCACGGAATGGGGATTGTGGTGGAATATGCGGGACAAAAAGGAAAGCCCGTCTGGACACCGCCGAAGCCTTTTCACTGGAACTACGAGCATTTCGCGAAGCCAAACACAACCGCTCGCGAGCCGGACGATGTGATTGAAATGACATTTACGAAGCAAAACGCAGCGGAGCACGGGTTCAATCTTTGGGCTATAAACGAAAAAGTGTTTACGAGTGGCGCGATGAGTCCCACGTACCACTTGCGCGAGGGCAAGCGCTACCGCCTGCGGATGCACAATGCCAGCGACGACATTCATCCGATCCATCTACACCGGCACAGCTTCGAAGTTACCAAAATTGCTGGGAAATCCTTGGCGGGCGTGATGAAGGACGTCGTCATGGTGGGTGGCTATCAGGAAGTCGAAATCGACTTCACGGCGGACAATCCCGGACTGACGCTGTTTCATTGCCACCAGCAACTGCACATGGATTTTGGGTTCATGACGTTGTTCGATTACGTGTGAGCGGGTGGGGAACACAAAAAGATGCCTGCCGAGCAAGCCTCAGCCTGGGCCGAGGGTACGGCGAAAGCGGTCTTGTTGATCCGCATTCTTGCAGGCTGGGTCTTCCTCTCCGAGAGGCATCCAGAAATTTTTGTTCCCAGATTCTTTGGGTGTGGGACGTTTTGTGAAAATCGGCATTCCGTGGCCGCACCTCATGGCCCCGTTCGTCGGCGTGGTCGAGATCGTGTGCGGAACTCTGTTGCTGATCGGTTTTCTTACGCGGCTTGCGACGGTGCCGCTCCTCATCGACATTGCCGTTGCCTTGTGCTCGACCAAGATCGTTGGGTTCGCCAAGAACGGGTTTTGGGGCACCTTGCACGAGGCTCGCACGGATGTGAGCATGCTGCTCGGTCTGTTGTTTCTCGTTCTCGTGGGTGGCGGTTCTTTGTCGCTCGATGCTATCTTGCGGTCTCGCCGGCCTCCCGCGTGAGCGAATCGCACGCCATGAGCCGCGATAGCGGAGCTTTCGTATCCCCTTGGCATATTCCTTGTCTACCTCCGGCTTGGGTGTACGTCCGTTTGGCGGTCCCATCGCGCACCTGGGGTATTTCCACGAGGAGTTTGTTGTCCGCCGCAAGTGGGTGGACGAAACGACATATTCAGACATCGTAGGTCTTTGCCAATTTCTGCCCGGGCCCGCCAGCAGCCAGGTCGGTTTCACTATCGGGCTTCTGCGCGGAGGAACGTGGGGCGCGCTAGCGGCCTGGACGGCTTTTACATTGCCTTCGGCGTTGCTCATGTTCGCTGTTGCTTCCAGTCACACACTGTTTTCGACCTAGGTCGGTTCCGGCGTCGTTCACGCTCTGGAGCTCGTGGCGGTTGCCGTGAGTGCACAAGCTGTCTGGGGTATGATGCGAACGCTGACGACGGATCGCACACGTGCAACAATCGCGGTGATCGCTGCCGCAGTGATTTTGCTTTCAGGGCGGCCTTCGTGCCAGCTCGCTGCGATTGCGTTGGGCGGAGTGCTTGGTTTTGTCTTTTGTCGAAACGCCCAGACAGAGAGTTCCGGGCACCTCCGCATCCCGATTTCCCGTTCTGTTGCGGTGGCGTCCTTCCTGGTCTTCTTTATTCTTCTCTTCAGTCCCTCTTTATTTCTGGTAGTTCGTTCCAATCATGCGATTGCTTTCTTCGAAGCTTTCTACCGCAGTGGGGCATTGGTTTTTGGCGGAGGGCATGTGGTCCTGCCCCTCCTGCAAGCGGCGACGGTCAGCACCGGTTGGACCGATAACAATACGTTTCTCGCAGGCTACGGCGCGGCCCAAAGCCCTGCCGGGACCGTTGTTTTCTTTCGCCGCCTATCTCGGGGCTGTGGTGCAACCTCCGCCGCACGGAGCGCTCGGCGCGGCCATCGCACTCATCGCCATTTTCCTTCCCGGCCTGCTTCTCGTTATCGGCGTGCTTCCTTTCCGGAATCAATTACGGTCGAACGAGAAGAGCCGCGCGGTCTTCGCGGGTGTGAATGCCAGTGTCGTCGGGATTCTTTTGGCGGCTCTCTATCAGCCTGTGTGGACGAGTGCCGTCCTCAAGCCAGCGGATTTCGTGGTGGCGCTGACCGCATTCCTAGCTCTCACGGCATGGAAAGCGCCGCCCTGGATGGTGGTCATCGTAACGGCATTTATGGGCGCGGCGTCGAGCTTCCTATCTTGAGAGCGCGCGTTTCTATCGCTTCAAGGGCGTTCGAGCCTTGCGAGAATCGGACCCACGAAAACGAGTCGTGGAATCGACAGGAACCGCCCGGGCGAATTTTTGCCGATTCACATGCCTCGTTCCCATCGGGCACCGGAATTGCTCAGGTCATTGAACTTCGTAAATTTGCAACTCCAATTTGCATCCCGCTTCCCTTTTTCTGAAACGGCGAGCTGTCGCACCGAGTCTCAGAATACGGGCCTCGCGAAACTTGCGCGGCAAAGGCAGAACAGTTGCTGGCCCGCTCTGTGACGCGGCTTTCATAAGCGCTTGAAGTCCACGATCAGCCTGCCCGTCGTGCCCAACGCTTCCCCGTTTTTTCCACAGCTGTAACACTTCCGTAACAATGCGTCTCTCTCCCTGTAAGAATCTATCTCTATGCTTGCAGCTATCGTCGGTTGTAATCCACCATCCCGGGTTTTGACGGAGCCGGTTCGGTGCGTTCCGCACATGTCCCCGACATCCATCATTGGCGCCAATCTCTATGGAAATTTCTGCGAAAGGAAAATTATGAAAATTAGGTGGAGTTTGAAATCGGCAGCATCTTTGCTGGCCGCCGCTTCCTTGGTAAGTCCGGCTTTTGCAAACGGAAACGACGAGTCCAAAGGCATACCGCAACTCGATCATGTTTTCGTCATTATGATGGAGAACCACGGATACCAACAGATTATCGACAACCCCAATGAGCCGTACATGAACAGCATGATCAAAAGCGGCAAAGTCAATTTCGCTACAAACTATTTTGCGGTGGGGCATCCGAGTCTCACCAATTATCTGGAAATCGTTGGTGGTTCGAACTTCGGCATCCGCAGCGACAATTCTCCCGATTGGGGCAAGACCACGTGCCAACCCAACATTATTGCCGGAACTGTGAACGCCGATGGTTCCAATCCGCCTCAGGGCGTCATCTTAGACCCAGATTCCGCATTGGGAATAATCTGTCCAATTTCCGGTTCCGGAACCGACGCTGACACTCCCGCAGTTGATGACTGGAACGAAATCCCGCCGGCGTTTCTCGCAGACATCGATGGAGTCAAGGCGGTACATCCGGGGCACACGGTCGGCAAGTCCATTGCAGACCAGCTTACCGAAGTTGGCTTGAGCTGGAAGGCCTACGAGGAGAGTCTTCCGCTCGGCGGCGCTTATGGAGTCAACAACAGCAACGGGACAGTCAGCAACCTGAGTGACTTTACGTACCTGCCCGCTCCCCTCACCTCGTACACCGCACTCTATGCCGTGAAACACGACCCGTTTGCCTACTTCCTGAACATTGAGCAGGGCCACCAGTGGAATAACAGCACGAAAAATATTGTTCCCTTCGACGGGCCCCGCGGTCTGTACGCCGATTTGGCTACCGGGAATCTTCCTTCGTTCTCCTATATCGTCCCCAACCAGTGCGATGACCAGCACGGTAAGGGCGGCGAGAGCGCCTATTGCGCAGGTGATCCAGGTTCGAACGGTCTTCAGGCGGGTTTGAATCAGGGTTTGATCCAGCAAGGCGACGTCACGATTGAGCGGTTAGTCGAGGGCATTAAGGCCTCCCCCGTATGGAACCAAGGAAAGAGCGTGATCGTAATCGTATGGGACGAGAACGACTACAGCGGAATTAATGCCGCGATACCTCCGACCATGAAGTTCCCCTCGCAGAATCAAAACAGGGTGGTGCTTACCGTCGAAACCAACTACAGCAAGAACGGTGTCCAGAGCCAGACCTACTACAACAGCTTCTCCTTGCTAAGGTCCATCGAGGCCGCGTTTGACCTTCCTTGCCTCAACCATGCGTGCGATCCGACCGTTAACGTGATGACCGACCTCTTTGGGAAAGACAACGACCACGGGTGGCAGTGGTAATCGAAGAATCGCCCCCCCACATGACTAAGTTCTGAAGGAAAAACGCCCTGGTCGTGCCGGGGCGTTTTTCGTTGATCAGAGAATGGTTCTGGCTGATCAGCCGTAGTTGTAACACCCGCACAACACTAGTCTAATCCGGGGCTGCGACGGGATTGATTGGTCAACTCCCGGTAAGTCGGGCGGAGATGGACGGTAACGGCGTTACCAGGCATGTGAAATACTTCCGAGTTAGGAAGAGCTGGGTCTCGTGAGTGGCCACAAAACAAACCACTATCGAAATTGTTCTCTGAGACAAAGAAAAACACTTGCCATTTATGATTCAAGCGCGAAGATTGATGCAGCCGAAAAACGTAAATTAGAGGCTTATATTCACTTTCGGTGCTTCCACAGTTCTTCGAAACTACTGTAACTCCCCGCGAAGTCCGGCAAGTGTCTTAAATCAGTGGCAGGTGCCGCTTCCCGAATCGGTGAAGCTCTTTCCCGCAATAGGAATGAATTGCCAATCGTATGCGTCAGGCTTCAGCGTGAGTTTCAAAACGCCAAATGCAGTCGTATCGCGAATCTCGGTGTTGGGTTTCGCCGGACCGAACGGGCGAAGATTCTTGCCTCCAGTGCCAGCGACGAATTCTCGAATCCCCCGCTTGGCGTCGGCTTTGCCATCGGGATCCTGGGGCGCGAATCGTTCGTAGTCGTGATCGTGACCATTGACCACGACGTCGGCATTGGCATCATAAAGAGCTTGCCAGATGAGGTCTGATCTCGGGATCGTCTCCATGCTTGGCGCCGGAACTGAAAAGTGGCTTATGGAAATAGGCCAATGTGCACGCTGCCGGATGCGCAGCCAAGTCCGCGCGCAGCCATTTTTCCTCGCGTGATCCAGCGTTGCATCCTCCAACTTCGGTACACTCGCTGTTCAGGACAACAATGTGCCATGTGCCTAGCTCGTAGCTGTAGAAACCGTCTTTATAGCTTCCTGCAACATCGCCGAAATAGCTGAAGTAAAACGCAGCGTCTGTTGAATGGAACTCGTGGTTGCCCACGGCGGGGCGTGTACGCGACTTAAAGCGCCCCCAAGTCTTATCGTAGCACTCGAAATTTGCCTTGGTGCCGTCTGGATAAGCCAGATCGCCGACCGCCATTACAGTACCCGGAATTTGCTCGAGGAGTTTCGCCGTGGCTTCAGCGCCGGAGAGGTCTGTGCAGTCAGCGATATCGCCAGCCCCCACGAGGACGGCGTTCTGCTCGGCCGCCGCCGGAGACGGAGACGCCTTCGTGTCGAGGAAAAAGAATGCCAGTGATATCGACACACTCACGAGTGCAAGCTTGAGATTTGATTTCATCTTAAATTGTTCCTGAAACACCGAATGGGGCAGCTCCTGCAAAAAAGGTCACCCCATCAAACTATTTTTCGTGAGTGGGCGACCAGCGCAACCCAAACGCGAATGTAGGTGCGTAGTATTCGCGCTGAATCATGTATTGCGGCTGCCCGTTGTAGAAGCCGAAGACTTCGTTGTTCAGGTTGAGGCCGTAAGCCATGAGAGTGAAACCGTACCTCAACCGGAAGCTGCCTTGTGCATCGATCTGAAAGTGCGGATAGATATAAGTATCGGCGTCTGGACCGCGAAGGCCGCCAGGCGTTGGGGTCGAACCGCCTGTGCCGTCCTGATATTGGTAGGAAAAAATGCTCGCGGCGTTGTAGGTCATGCCCACACGAATCGACAGGCGGCCGCGATCAAAGGTGGGGCTAATGTTCCAAGTGTTCGGGGCTTGCCTTACGAGCCTTGGCGTATCCGAGCGTCCCGGCAAGCCGCTTGCTTGAGAATTCGTGTAACTGTAATTGGCGGAGAGGCCTAGAGCACCGAGCACTCCCGGCAGCGAGCTGAAGTGCTGAAGGTAGGAGAGTTCAATGCCATAAAGCCAACCGCTCCCCGCATTGATGGGCTGGGTGACCAGCCAGGTTCCGACCGGGTAAAAACTGTTGCCCGGGTCGGGAGTGAAATTATCTTTCTGAATCGACTGCGTGACGATCGGATCGTAAAGTTGCTTGTAGAAAAACCCTCCCTGAATGATGCCGAAGGGCTTGAGATAGTGTTCCATCAAAATGTCGTAGTTGTTTGCAGTTTCGGCTTTAAGGTTCGGATTTCCCAGTGAAGCCAGGAGCGGCGTCTGGTTAAGAGTCACGCTCAGTGCCTGAGCTATGTCCTGAGGATCAGGACGGGAAAGCGCGCGGCTGTAAACCACGCGGAGATCGGTTTCGTGACCGAGGTCAAAACGCACCGATGCGCTCGGAAGTACATTAATGTATGAACCGCTCTGCGCGAAGGACAACGTGTTGGCTTGGAGATCAAAGCCGAGCGTGCTCAGATTCGTACCCTCGATCCGGACGCCACCTACGATCCGTATCTTGCCGATATCAATGGTGTCCATTACGTAGCCGGCGGACACTTTTTCAACCAAATCGAAATTGCCAGGATTCGCGCCGACGGTGGTCGGGTCAAGCGTAAAGTCCGACGGATTCGCATTCAGAAAATTGATCAGCTTGCTCCAGTCGGTCGTCTGCCCAAACTTATAATTGCCCGAGTAATAGTTGTTGTTTGCAAATGTACCCAGAAACTGTGTCATGGGTAGCGATCCATTCGGTGTGTAAGTCGGGGTGTAGGAATCATCGAACTTGTGGGCGTTGCGGAATTTGCCGCCGACTTCGATCGTGGAGATGTGCGAGCCAACGTGGTAACGCTTCTGGTACGCGCCGGTAAACTGTAAGTTCAACTGAGGTGATTTTCCAACCGAAGTGTTGATGTCTGCTAAATCATAGTTGGCAGCCGAATAGGCCTCCGTGAAGCAGCTCGGACTCCACTGTGGGATATACATTCTAGTGGTAAGAGACGGGCTGAATTGGCATGTGCTGCCGTTTGGATAAAGGTTGTTAT
Organism: uncultured Acidobacteriota bacterium; assembly: GCA_963730495.1. GTDB lineage: Bacteria > Acidobacteriota > Terriglobia > Acidiferrales > UBA7541 > Acidiferrum. The sequence continues at coordinate 295,105 of CAVSSD010000021.1, forward strand.
AGGTTGCATTCGTTGCGAAATCGGCGCCTTCGTCACCTCCAGACTTGAGTTGCACGGACCGCGAGACGGAGGCATCCCAGGAAAACCAGCTTGTCGCGAAAACGTGTTTGCCGCCAAGGAGAACACTACCAATATTGAATACGGGTACGCGATTGGATTGGCTGAATGCAGGAACGCCTGCGCCGCACACCCCATTGCTGCATCCGTTGGAATTCAGCAATTGAATTCCCGGCGTATTGTCCGTTAGCGTGTAGACCCATTTATCACCATAGTCGCGAAAGCTAGAGTAAATTCCTCGGATATAGATGTCCGAACCCTCCGAGAGTTTGTAGTCTCCACTTCCCGTCACCCCCCAACGGCTCCGTTTGTATTGATATTCGCGTATATCCTGCGTGTCGAAATATCTAGCCGTAGATCCGTCGCTAAACGTGGCAACATCCGGGACGGGCTCGATATCGTTAATTCCGCGGCCGTTCCAATCATAAGAGCCGCCGACAAGTATTCCCCACCGCTTGTCCGTTCCAAAGCGCTGACCCACCGACCCTGTAGTTTGCACGATATTTCGGCCGCCTAGAATCGGCGTAGTGCCGCCTACTCCGCCAATTGCGAGTGTAGGACGTTCGCCCGCGGTCTTGGTGACAAGGTTTACGGAGCCGCCGATACCGTCGCCGTCCATGTTTGCCTGCAGGGTCTTGTTTACCTCAACCGACTCCACCAGGTCCGCGGGCATGGCATCGAATTTGATTTGACGAACACCGGGCTCGGGCGAAGGGACATTGACTCCGTCAATTGTGGCATTTGTGAGACGCGGTTCAAGGCTGCGCACCTGAATGTACTTTCCTTCCCCTTCATCGCGTTCAAGGGTAACGCTTGGCAAGCGGCCAACGGCGTCGGCTATGTTGGCGTTAGGAAGAGAAGTAAAGACTTCGTTTGGCAGTACTTGAACGATGTTGTCGGCAGTGCGTTCCCGGTTGATGGCCTCCGCCTCACCAGAAACGCGTTCGCCGGTCACGAGGATCTGCTCGTTTTGCGAGGACACCTGCATCGTCACGTCGACAGCGACGGTTTGCCCGGCTGTGACGTTCACAGTCTTTGTCAAAAGGGAGAATCCGACATAAGTCACAGTCATGGTGTAACTACCAGGCGCTAGGTTGTTGACGAAATACGAACCTTGCTGGTTCGAGACAACGGTTCGGCCGGTAGGTTGGAGCTTAATCTCCGCTCCCTGCAATAGCCCGCCCGACGAATCGGTGATGTGGCCCGCTATGGAACCTGCTTCATTTTGCGCAAATGCACTGCTGGCTAGCAATGCCATGCACATCAACATAGGCAGAATCCTACTAATGCAGTTCCTGGCAAGTATGGACTTCATGGATCCCCCCAATTTTGTCTCCGGAAAGAACCCCGGCCTTTGGCGATCTTCGGAACGTCAGTTCTGACACTTGAACTCTTTAAAGATTTCCTCCATTGAACCGGAAAGATGGAAACCTTCCATGACGCAACTTGAAACGTTGGTTGAATTGACGCTGAAGTTTTTTCAGATAAGGGCCAGAAGGCAGCTAACTCTCTCAATTACCAAGAGTTCCAAATATGTTGGCGGGGATTGTGATATGAAATTCGGAACCGGCACCGAGGGTGCTCTCTGCAGCGATTGTTCCGCCATGCATTTCCGCGATCCAGCGGGCAATCGCCAGCCCCAGTCCCGCACCGCCAGTGTTCCTGGATCGAACGTGATCGACGCGGTAAAACCTGTCAAAGATGTTCTTTAGTTCCGATTCAGGGATGCCTTCGCCAGAATCTCGAACCGTAATCTGTGCGTGAGTCTCCGACTGAGATAATGCAATTTCGCATCGCCCGCCACTTGGGCTGTATTTCACAGCGTTGTCCAGAAGGATGAGCAGAAGGCGGTCGATAGCGATGGCGTCCGCTTTTACCCAAACAGGCTCCCTCGGAGTCGTCGCGGTTACATCCAGCGCTTTCTCCAATCCGAGCAACGCGGCTCGCTCCCGGGCTTTTTGCACATGCGCGCTAAGGTCGAGAGGGCGCATCTCCATTCCCGCTGCACCGGCGTCAGCTCGTGCAAGCATAAGCAGGTTTTCAAGCAATTCCGAGGTGTCCACGGAAGTTTCGAGAATGGTGGATAAGGCCCGGCGATACTCTTCTGGGCCCCGGGGCTTCCGCAGCGTAATCTCGGCGGTGGCGCGAATCACAGCCACCGGCGTCCGCAAATCGTGCGAGGCATCCGCAGTGAACTGCGTGATGCTCTTGAAGGATGCTTCGATGCGCGCGAGCATCGCATTGAGAGTTTCTGTCAGGCGCCTGAGTTCGTCGCGAGCCTTCGGCAGTTCCAGTCGGCTGGATAAGTTCTGCGCACCGATCCGACCCGCGGTTTCAATGATCCGGTTGACGGGCGCGAGAGACCTCCCGCTTAGCCAATAACCCAGGAGTGAGGCTAGCAACACGAGCAGCGGCAGAATTTCTGTTTCAATGAGCCTGAAGTGATCGAGGGCCTGATCGAACGGCTCCGTCGGAACCGCGGCATGTATTTCGTAAACCTCGTTGCCCGCACTGACCCGCTGGAGGGCAATGCGGTACTGCGAAGAGTCCAGATTGGTCGTGACGAAGGAAAAAACCCTCGCACTGACTTGCGGCAAGGGTCCAGTGAATTTGCAGAAACTGTGTAGATCGGTAGATCCAATTCCCGTTTTCGCCAGCCACCTCGAAGAGCGCCCCGTTCGCCCAAAGCTCGGCGAGCTCACTCAGCTCTTTGCGGACTTTGGTTTCTCCACGCTGAGAGTTACTGGCAAGAAGCCGTTGAATGGTTTCCAGATTTGTGCGTGAAGCATTGTCGGCAGTGGCCTCAATACTCCGGCGGAATCCGACATCACTCGCCCAAAAGAAGGCCGCGAACGATAAAGCCAGAACCACAAAGTAGAGAGCAGTAAGGCGCGCACGAATCGGCAAATTCATGAAGCCGAATGGCCTCCGATTGAGTAACCGAACCCGCGGTGTGTTTGAATTAATTTCTTGGCGGAACCGTCGTCCAATTTCTTTCTTAGAAGCCGAACGAAGGCTTCGACTGTATTTTCCGCGACATCAGGGCGATTGCTCCACACTGCATCCAATATCGCGCACCGCGACAACACGCGGCCCGGATTCTTTACCAGGAGTTCGAGTAGCCGGAATTCCGTAAGCGAGAGATAGATCTCGCGTCCGGCACGGAAGGCCCGATAAGAATTTACGTCGAGAACCAGATCCTCGAATTCCAGGACGTTTTTTGGTCTGGCGGCTGAGCGCCGTTCCAGTGCGCGGATCCGTGCTAGCAGTTCAACAAACGAAAATGGCTTCTTTAGGTAGTCATCCGCGCCAGCATCTAGCCCTGAGACGATATCCGGAAGAGCGTCGCGCGCCGTGAGCATCAGGACCGGAACGGAATTGCCTCTCAGAGCGTAATTGCCGCGCCACTTCCAGGCCGTTCATACCGGGTAGCATTACGTCGAGAAGAATCAAATCAAACGCGGTATCGCCAGTCAGTTGAAGGGCAGCGCGCCCATCGGTAGCTCGATCAACTTCATAGGACTCGTCCTGTAGCCCATGGACCAGCACTTCGGCCATGACCTCATCGTCTTCCACGAGCAAGATGTTCATACGAAGGACTCGTGCGGAGTCTAAGCTGCACCGTATTAATGTTTGGTGAATCCTCTGTTGCAATAGCATTGCAACCGCTGACGCTTCAGGAGTCGGGGTTCGGAGTGAATGTCGGCTAAGACATACTGGAGTTCAACATGCGATCGAATTGAGAATGAAAGCGGGGGTCATGCAGCGTAAACTCTCGGTGGCATAACCTGACACGCGCTTTTCAGGCCGAATCACTTGCCCGATAGAAGCCATATACTAAGCGTCGAAATACCGCCCATGGACCTCATCACCGATAATTGCAAAAGCACAACTAGAGGTCTCAATCGGGTCCGATTTCCACGTGAAGCCATAGGATGGCACCTCGACTTGAGCTTCCATCTCGGTTGTAAACAGCGATTGCGAGAGGCCGTTAACGACAAGATCGGCATTGAACCTGTTTTAGCTGAAGAAAATGTCTGAGCTAAAGATTACTCTCATCAAAAAAACTTGCTTGGTGTTTAATCCTGGCAATCTTCTCTGGTTGGAGACCGTGAAGATCGCCCTCCCTTAGCCATCCATCTGATAGCAGTCTGCCGAAAACCCCCAAGAGGCGGGAATACCGGTAATCATAAAGTCCATCTACTATCTTTCTTTGCTCCGTAAGATATTCTTGAACTCGGAAGATCTCAGATGGAGCTGTCAAAGTCTCTAGCATTCGTCTCGCTTCTTGAGTGATCGCCGTGCACTGCCTCTCGAATGCGTTATCAAAAGCGATCCTCGCCAACTTCTTTTCGATCGGTGCCCACGTTTCGTCGCGTTTATATTGTGCAATTGATTCCATCGACGATCCGCCTTTCTGTTTCAGATTTCCGTGTCGAGGACAGCCCAATAATAGTCTCCTGAAGTTCAGACTTCAACAGAGACAGTCATATTCATTGTGTTTGGGTCAGTAGTAGCAGCCACACATTATGAAAGGGGCGCCCTTTTATAATGTGTGAGATTTCGCCGACTCCCCGAAATCCCGTTCGGGGAAATCACGTCGACATCGATGATCACCGACGGCAGCCTCGCTGAAATCTCCGTGTACCCGCCGTGTACCTCACTTTGGCGAATTCGCTGTTTTTATTGTTTCTGCCGTTTAGTAGAATCAATAAGTTACGTGGAATCAGCGGGGCTCAGAATTCCGACTCCCCCCGCCTCCACCATTTTTCGCTTGCGGTTTGTTGTGCGGAAAAACCATCAGTCTTCCAACGGTTTCTTACCGCATTGCAATGCCTCGCAGGTTCTCTCAGCTATTTGTCTGCCCAATTCCTTATGCAAGGAAATTTTTTCTGCAAGAAAACGACGAGCAAAACCAGAACAGGCGAGAGCGTTCCACGTGCGACAGCGCTCTCGACCGTACGATAGCATTCTGAACTTGTATTTCTTCTCTGCTATCGCAGCACCGCGTAGAGATCGTTCGGGTAAAAAATTGTCTCCCTCTTGCCCCTCAATGCATCGAAGGTGAACTGGGAAATTGACGGTTGCTAGAGACTGCTAGCCGGACTAGGATGTTTTCCCCCGCAACGCCATTTGCCTAAATGCGAGGACAAGGAGGCTGCCTTGAAGCTCAGCTACGGACCTAGTCGCGCCTTTCTCTTGGCCGCGGGCTTTTTGTGCGGAGCAGCAACAAGCCTTGCGCAAACCGACACGCCACAAAGTTCGAGTACGCCAGGCCAAGCCATCCCCGGAACGCAGGGAGTGAGCCCATTCGCCGGCAGCGTGCCGGCGAAGCCCGTTCCGGGAGTCCTGCCGCTTTCCTTGCAAGACGCCATCGATCGCGGCTTGAAGCAAAACCTCGGAGCGCTCCTCTCAAATGCAGAAATTGGTTCGGCCCGCGGGCAGCGCTGGGAGCAATTGAGCGCGCTCCTGCCGCACGTGACGTCGTCGCCTTATGTGGCGGACTCGAAGATCAATCTCGCTGAGCTTGGTATTACGAGTATTGCCGGTGCCACGATACCGCCAGCTGATGGCCCCTTTTCGTATTTTGATGCACGCATATCCGTTACCCAATCTCTGTTTGATTGGAAGTCTATCAACGCTGCGCGCGCCTCCACGCAGAGCTTGAAATCCGCGGAATATACGTTCAAAGACGCGCGTGATCTCGTTGTGCTGGCCGTTGGTTACACCTACTTGCAGGCCATCGCCGACGAAGCGCGTATCGAAACGGCGGAAGCGCAGGTGAAGACAGCGCAGGCGCTGTTCGATCAAGCTAACGACCAAGTGAACGCGGGCACTTCGCCGGCTATCGATGGACTGCGCGCGAAGGTCGAGCTCCAAACCCGCCAGCAGCAGTTGATTCAGGCGAAAAACAACCTTGCCATCCAGAAGCTGACCGTAGCTCGCGTGATCGGTTTGGCTCCGGGGCAGGAAGTTGAATTCACGGACAAGTCGCCCTATCAGCCGTTCAACAGCATCACTATTGAAGAGGCCCTGAAACGCGCCTATGGAGCGCGCTCCGATTACCTGGCGGCTATGACGGACGTGCGTGCGGCAGAATTCTCCCGGAAAGCCGCAGTGGCTGGATATCTCCCGTCGCTTGCCTTTAACGCGGACGTTGGCACCGCAGGGTCGCATCCTTCCACCGCAACTCAAGTTTTCGATGTGCGCGGAACGCTTTCGATTCCGATCTTTACGGGAAACAGCGTACACGGTGATATTTTGCAGGCCGACGCGCGGCTCCTACAGACCCGAGAGCGCCTGGACAATCTGCGCGCGCAGATCGATTCCGACATTCGCACGGCGCTGCTTAACCTGCAATCGTCGGCTGAGCTAGTGAACGTGGCGCGAAGCAATATTGACCTGGCGGAAGAGACTCTGCTCCAATCGCGCGATCGTTTCAGTGCAGGCGTCACTGATACGGTGGAAGTGGTGCAATCGCAGGAAGCGGTCGCGAGCGCGCACGAACAGTACATTTCGAGTCTTTACAGCTATAATTTTGCAAAAATTTCCCTGGCGCGGGCTCTCGGTCTGGCGGAACAGGGCGTCAAAGAATATTTCAAAGGACAATGAACATGGCGGACGAGAATCCACCGCGCTCGGCGAATGAAGCAGACAAAGAATCCCACACGGATCCGTCGCCACTGGCGGAAAGTAGATATACGCCACCGGCGCGCAAAAACGCCAAAACCCGAAGAAACACTGTGATTCTGATTGTCGTTCTGGTGGTGCTTGTTGGGGGCGTGTTCTTGTGGCGCTATCTCAGCAGCTATGAATCGACCGACGACGCGCAAGCGGATGTTCACCTGTATCCAGTCAGCGCGCGCATTTCCGGCTACGTGGTGAAGGTCAACGTGGACGACAACCAATGGGTTGAGAAAGGGACCGTTCTGGTCGAGATCGACCCAAAAGATTACGAGGTTGCGGTAGCTCAGGCGCAGGCCAATCTGGGGAACGCCGAAGCGACGGCTCAATCGCTGAATATCACGGTTCCGATTACTTCGGTGAACAGTTCGAGCCAACTGAAGTCCACAGCATCTGACATCACAAACACTAACGCCGGAATTATTGCCGCGCAGAGGCAGTTAGCCGCCGCGGAAGCCCAAGTGGAGGAAGCTCGCGCCAACGACGTTAAGGTGCAAGACGATTTGAAACGGTACAAATTATTGGTGGACAAGAAAGAAGTCGCCGAGCAGGTTTACGATCAGGCGCTGGCCGCTGCCAAATCCAGCACCGCTGCGGTGGCGGCGGCGATTGCCAATGAGTCCGCTGCGCAGCAATTCGTTGAGCAGGCGCAAAGCCGCCAAGTGCAAGCGGAAGCCAATCATCAATACGCGGAGACAGGGCCGCAACAAGTGTCGTCGTCGAAGGCTCGCGCGCGCGCCGCCATTGCGGACGTCGAGGAAAAGCGCGCTTTGCTCGAACAAGCCCAACTAAACCTCGGATACACCAAAATTGTCGCGCCGGTCTCTGGAGAGGTGAACAAATCAGTAGTCGTCGGGCTCAATGTTCAAGCCGGGCAGCAATTGCTCACGGTCGTACCTCTTGACGAAGTGTGGATCACCGCAAATTTCAAAGAGACACAGCTCAGGCACATGCGCGTGGGTCAGAAAGCGGATATTCACATCGATTCCAGTGGCCGGACTCTGAAAGGACACGTGGACAGCATTGCGGGAGCAACTGGTCCGCTCTTCAGTTTGCTTCCTCCTGAAAACGCCACCGGCAACTATGTAAAAATTGTTCAGAGGATACCTGTAAAAATCGTTCTCGAGCCGGGAGAAAATCACGAGCGCCAGCTTCGACCCGGCATGAATGTGGTGCCCGACGTTTACCTCCAATGAGCACCGCCGCTATCACTATGGACCAGGACGTTTGGAAGCCCAAATACAATCCCTGGCTGATTGCCGTTGTGGTGGCGCTGGCGGCGTTCATGGAAGTTCTGGATACTAGCATCGCCAACGTAGCCTTGCCCTACATGGCCGGCAATCTGGCGGCGAGCAACGATCAGAGCACGTGGGTCCTCACATCTTATCTCGTTTCAAACGCCATCATTCTCCCGATCAGCGGTTGGTTCGCCAACACCTTTGGACGAAAGCGCTTTTTCATGTCCTGCTTGGCGATCTTTACGGTGAGTTCCCTGCTTTGCGGCTTCGCGCCGAGTCTCGGGTTTCTGCTTCTTTTCCGCGTGCTGCAAGGCGCGGGCGGCGGCGGGCTGCAGCCGATGGCACAGGCTATTCTGGCGGATACTTTTCCGCCGCAACAGCGCGGCTTGGCATTTGCACTGTACGGCATTACCGCCATCACAGCGCCCACGATCGGTCCAACCCTCGGCGGCTGGATCACGTTCAACTATTCCTGGCGCTGGATTTTTTTCATTAACATCCCGGTTGGAATAATGACCTGGTTTTTGGTGCGCCGTGTCGTTGAAGATCCGCCCTATATAGCGCGGCTCAAGTCCGCTGGCATCAAGCTGGACTACATCGGCATCGCCCTGCTAGCTCTCGGCATCGGTGCGCTGCAGATTTTGCTCGACAAGGGCCAGGAAGACGATTGGTTCGGCTCGCGCTTCATCACGACGCTCATCGTTGTCGCCACCGTCTGCCTCATCTCCCTGGTGATCTGGGAGTGGCATCATAAAGCGCCGATCATTGACGTCCACATGTTCAAGAGTTTCAACTTCGCCAGTGCCAGCCTGATGTTGTTTGCCCTGGGCGTCCTGCTGTTCAGCAGCCTGGTTCTGATGCCACAATTCCTGCAAACCCTTGTCGGCTACACTTCGCAACTCGCCGGATTTGCGCTTTCCGCCGGAGGACTCGTCTTGCTTTTTCAAACGCCCATAGTGGGTCAACTGACGACGAAGATCCAGGCACGCTATCTTATTGCCTTCGGGTGGCTGGCCTTGTCCATCGCCATGTACTATTCCACGCAGCGCATCGACCTGCAGATCAGCTTCAAGGCCGCCACTTTGCTGCGCATCGCCCAGGTGATTGGTTTGGGCTTCCTATTCACTCCGATTACGCTGGTCGCGTACATCGGTATCGCGCCGGAAAAAAACAACGCCGTCGCCGGGATCGCCAACTTCATGCGCAATATAGGGAGCAGCGTAGGAACCTCGATGGTTACCACGCTGGTTGCGCGCCGTGCGCAACTCCATCAAGCCCGGCTGGTGGAATACGCGCGGCCCGACAATCCCAATTTTCAAAACTCGGCAAATGGTCTTGCCCAGCACTTGGCGCACTCGGGTCTTGGCGCGCATGAGGCTTACGCGCGGGCCGTCGCCACGATTTACCAGGGATTGCAAGCGCAGGCCACGACCTTGGCCTATATCGACATCTTCATGGTTCTTTGTGTGATCTCGGGGATCATGTTCTTCCTGGCTTTTCTTCTGAAGAAGAATGATCCCGGCGGTGGCAGGGTTTTGGCAGAATAAGCGAAATGAGCCCATTTGCAGTAGGATTCTATTTGGATGCAAGCGGGTTCAAGGGACCGAGATGATCAGAATACTTACAGTTGAACGGGAATACGGCAGCGGCGGCGGCGAAATTGCTCAGATGCTTGCTAAGCAACTGGGCTGGAAGCTGTGGGATCAGGACCTTACGGAGGAGATCGCCAGGCTGGCAAATTGCCCCAAGGACATCGTCCAGGTTCGCGAGGAACGCACCGACCCCCTCTATTACCGGCTCTTCAAATCTTTTTTGCGCGGGAGCTACGAAGGAAGCCTGAACGCGCACAAGCTAAACGTCGTCGACAGCGAAAGTATTTTGAAGATTACGGAGCGTGTCGTCCAACACGCCGCGAAAACCGGCAACTGCGTCATCGTGGGAAGAGGCTCGCAGCATTTCCTCAGGAACCGCCAGGACACGCTCCGCGTGTTCCTTTACGCTTCCAGGGAAGATAAAGTGCGCCGCCTCATAGCGCGCGGCAAAACGCAAAAGGAAGCAGAGGAACGCGTAGACAGCGTCGATCACGAGCGCGTCGAATTCATCCAAAAATATTTTGGCGTCGATTGGCCCGACCGCACCGCTTACCACGCTATGATCAACACTGGGACAGGCGATCAGTGCGTCGCGCATATGATCCTGGATCTGATGAAAACCCTCGACGCAAAAACGGCTTGTGCGCCAGCCTCGGTGGCCGGCTGATTCTGACGCGGGTGGTCTTTCAACCGCTATTGCGCCCCTGGAACACTCCCCGGCTTCCCCTGCCAAACGCTTCCGAATTGCATCAAAATAGATGAAGCTTGGGACGGCTCCCTACCCTGCCTAAACCGTACCCTTGGGCTTAGTTTTTCAACTCTCATTGACCTTCGAAAGGACTCTATATTTATGAAACGGCTGCTCTTAGCTAGCTTGGGGCTGTTCCTGTTCGCAGTGCCGTCGCGCGCCCAGTCCTCCGCCGACGCGTCCGTTGGCTACTCCTACTTCCACTTGGGAGGCGGCGCAGATCTCAGCCAGAATGGCGTCAGCGGTTCGATCGCCTATAAGCCCATCCCCTTTCTGGGTATCGTAGGAGACTTTGGCGGCTACCACGCCTCTCCCGGAGGCGTTTCGCTGAACACCTACACATTTCTTTTTGGTCCGCGAATCATTCTGCATAACCCGACGAAGGTCACTCCGTTTTTTCAGTTCCTGGCAGGTGCCGGGCATTTAACGGTTGGCGACGGCGGCGGCTCCAATACCAACTTCGCGTATAGCGTTGGCGGCGGCGTGGATTTCGGCGTTCTGCCCCACCTCGCGCTGCGCCCGCAGCTCGACTATGTCGGTCTGCACAATTCGGGAGGTACGGCCAACTGCACGCGTGTCTCGCTCAGCGCCGTAGTGCGCTTCTGAGGCCGCAACACACCGAGCGATCGAAAGTATCGGAACTGTAGCGTCAACGGGAGGGTCGATCCTTATCGACCCTCTCAATTTTGTTGTGCAATCCGCAATTTTGCTTTTGCAATCAGAGCTTACGGTTTAGCCGCAAACGCACGAAGCGTTGCCGCGCTCAGCTGAGAGGCGGACTGCTCATCAAGGTAAATCGTCGCATTCGCATGGGTGCGCAGTACTGAAGCGGGCGCCATCGGGCCGATCTCTGCCTCGAAACAAAGTTTCACGGCCGGCGCCTTCCGCGCATCCGGCACGACCGCAAGAATCTCTCGCGCTTTCATAGTCTGTCGCACGGACATGGAAATCGCCTGCCGCGGAACTTTTGAGATATCCGCGAACCAGCCCTCGCCCACTTGTTGGCGCCGGCAAGCTTCGTCAAGGTCGACGATCAGATACGGCTCATCGATCTCGAAATCAGCGGGAGGATCGTTAAAAGCGAGGTGCCCGTTCTCCCCGATGCCCACAAACGCAATATCAATCGGTGCGGCGCTCAGGCTTTCACCAATCCGCAGCGCGGCTTCGCGCGCATCACCGTCGCTGTCGCCATTGAGCAGGTGATATTTCGCGATCCCCGTTTTGTGAATGAAATTCTTGAGCAGGTAGTTGCGAAAGCTGGCTGGGTGAGCGATGGGCAGTCCGATGTACTCATCGAGATGAAACATTTCTACGCGCTGCCAATCAATATCGTCACGCCGGGTCAGCGCATCCAAAAACTCCAACTGCGAGGCTCCGGTGGCAGCCACGATGCGCGCCTGCCCGCGATCGAGAATGGCCCGGCGCAGAGTAGCGCCAGCCTGGTCGGCCGCCGCTGATCCGAGGGCGGGCTTCTCTTCGAACACTTTGATGATCACCGTGCATTCTCCTTTGCAGCCAGGAATCACTTCAAACGAATGTCTTCGCTACTTTCTCAATCGGGTCCGTGGTTGAGCCTACATCATAACCGCAGTTTTTTGCATGTCCTATGGCTGAAGAGGCGAGAGATCTAGGCGGGCCCGCGTAAGACTGCTCGAAAAAATCTGAAAGTAATGGGCGAAAGTGTCCGAAACATGACATTACTTCAGCCTCTTTGTGACTAGTGTGGTTCCTGCGCAGTGCCTCCCTCCGCGAAGGAGTTTCCTCAGCTCGAATTCGTACCTTCGAGAAAACCGGCTGCAAATCGAAACTAGTCTGAACGCAAAGGAGAAATAAACAATGTCATCTAAAAAAGTAGGAGTATTTGGAATTTACTCGACGCGTATTGCGGTCGAAAACGCTACGGACGAACTGGTCAAGGCGGGCTTCCCCGTTACCGATGTTTCTGTCCTATTGCCTGAGAGTCTCGGCGTGCCTAAGGAAATGGGCACGGAAAAGGCCACGAAAGCTCCAGAAGGCACAGCAGCAGGCGTGGCGACCGGTGGCGTGATTGGCGGAACTTTGGGAGTGCTGCTCGGCGTTGGCCTTCTGGCAATTCCAGGTCTTGGCCCATTCATCGCAGCAGGTCCGATCATGGCAGGTTTGGCCGGATTGGGCGTCGGCGGAGCAGTCGGGGGCTTCACCGGAGCGTTGATCGGCATGGGCATCCCAGAATTCGAAGCCAAGCGCTACGAAGGCCGTTTGCAAAAGGGTGGAATTCTTCTCTCTGTGCATTGCGATACGTCCGGAGAAATCATGCGCGCCAAGGAAGTTCTGAAGGCCACGGGCGGAGAGGATGTTTCCTCGACGAGCGAAGCCTCTATTGATAGCAAGCAACCGAACCGCGAAATTGCTGCCAAGGGAGCGACCGGTTCTTATTAGTCCAATGGGAGGAAGTCGAATTTCGGCTTCCTCCTTTTCTTTTTGAAGACAATTCCGAAAATCTTAGAAGCATTGAACTGCGCATTGAAGACGCAGTGAGTATGAGACTTGTCATAAAGGACGGAAGCGATGAGATACAGTAATTGGTCCAACAAATACACGACGTTCGCGGTGGGAATTGGCGTGGGCGCGCTCCTCGCATTGCTATTTGCGCCAGCCTCGGGAGAGGAAACGCGCGACTATATCTCTAACGGTGTGAAAAAGGGGATCGATGATGCGGCGTCGACGGGCAGACGCTGGAAGCGGCGAGCGCAAGAGAGCGTCGACGACGTGAAATCCACTGTTGCTGGCGCGGTGGAAGCCGGCCAGGAAGCTTACCGCACCAGCCGAGACGCTTAAATCTTTCCGCAGCCGGTCGGGTGCTATAGCGCCGCGAACTTCTTGAAGTGTGTTCGCATCTAAGATTAGAGGAGACTAACTTTGAAAGCTGACAAAGCAGAAGCCCATTCCACAGGTCCAATCGCGCGTGAAGAATTGATAGAGCTGCTGAATGAAGATCTTGCGGGCGAATATCAGGCCATCATCTCGTACGTCATATACTCGCAAGTTTTGAAAGGCGCTGAGTACATGAATATTGCGGGAGAGCTTGAGAAACACGCGGGCGAGGAGCTTAGCCACGCGTTGATCATCTCGCAACAGATCGATTACCTTGGGGGCATGCCCACCGTAAATCCCAAACCGGTGAGAACATCAGAAAAAGCTAAAGAAATGCTTCGTTTTGATCTTGAGAACGAGATGGCCACCATTCGGCGTTATCGCGAACGGATTCCACAGTGCGAAAGTTTGGGCGAGTACGCGATGGCCGAATTAATCCGCGAGATCCTGAAGGACGAACAGGATCATCTGATTTCATTGGCTACCGCTCTCGGGGAAGATGTACCAGTTATAAAGAGCGCTCCAAGCGCTCGGCCAGCAAAATAAACAATCGCGGCGCTGACCCTCAGCCGATCCATTAGAACGGTCAATTAGAATTTGTCCGGCGCACTTACGCGTGGCCGCTTACATTTTCGCTGGGGCGACGGTGGGCATTTTCTTATTTTGCGGAATAGGAAGTTTTCCGTCGGCGGCGCTGGTCAGCGCGATAAATTGTGGGTCTTCGCGGAGCGATGCAAACACGGCGTCGACGCGAGCTTCCATCATTTCCTTCGAGCGCACGGCTTCGTAGCGCTCGTACTCAAAGAAATGCCGTTTGAGCAAGTCAAGAGCTTTTTGCTTTTGGCCGAGCTGCGCGTAGATAGCGGCGAGATTGTAGGAGGCCGGGAGCATCGCTTCATTTTCCTGGGCGATTTTGAGTGCTTCGTCGCCATGGCCGTTGCCAGCGAGGAACGCCGCGGCGAAAATGAGATTGTAGGGATCGGTCGGATCGAGTTTCGTAGCTTCGCGCGTGTAGTAATCAGCCCTAGCAATGTCGCCTTCGGAGTTCCAGTAGACCGCCAAATTGCGATACGCCAACGCCAGCGGATATTCCCGCACAGACTCTTCCATGAGGTGCAAGCCTGCAAGAAAGTCGCCTTCGTGGATGGTCATTTTGCCGATGCCATGGAGTGCCACCGCGCGTGACAACGGATCAGCGGGCATATCGAGAATGACCTGAAACGTTACGCGCGCCTTATCCCAATCGCCGAGGTGATGGCGATAGAGTTCTCCGAGATAACGAAGTGGGGCGGGATCGGCGGGATCCATGCGGCGCGCTTCGCTATAGAGACGTTCGGCTTCTTCGTATTTGTCGTTCATCTCCGCGTCAAGGCCAAGCTTCATGACGGCTTCGATTTTGGCGCTCTGTGCGGGATTCATGACCGGCGCGTCAAAAAGCTTTACCGTTACATCGACTCCGAGCTTTTTCAGTTCTTTCGCGGCGTCTTTCGCTTTGCCAGGAAAAAGACACTTTTCATCGAGCACGGATTTGTATAACGGGATCGCGCCATCTTTGTCACCCGACTTGGCTTTTTCCTTCGCCGCTTTGAGCTCGTTCTTAACGCTTTCTTCGCGCTGCTTCATTTCGGAGTCCACGAGCTTTTCGACTTCATCGACTTTCAGGAACCCGTTGTTGTTCTGAACCTTCTTGATAACGGTGCCATCTGTTTTCGCGAGAACGACTACAGGAAGTTTGTCTCCACTCAGAAATTTTTGGCCTAAAGGAGTGCTAGCGTCCGCGACGCCCATCGTGACGCACTCTGTCGCGTACAGAGAGAGGCTTCGAGAATTGCGCAAGCTTGATTTCTGAAACTCTTGGACAGAAGACGGGAACCAATACACGACGAGTCCGCCAGGAGCGAGGGCTTCTTCCGGTTTGAGGATTTTCCAGGGAACTTGATAGACCTGCTCGCTGCCCGTGCCAGGCGTGCCGCCGCTGCGCATTCCTCCCATTCCGCCGCCACCACCGCCGCCGCAAGTGGCCCAGTCCGGCGCGGGCAACAACAGTAGGACCATGAAGAGTGCAAAAAGACGGGAAATCTGGAGTTTCATGACGTTCACCTCAGCTTCGCAATGAAGTTGGCACGATCAAATCTTGGCCCCGTGCCGAGCTACCCTGTCCCCTCATCTTCGATGCGCGTCTGGGGTGAAACGCCTTACCTTTCCTGCATTGTACGACACGTGGGCGCGCCAGAACACCATAGAACTCTGGTTGCGAGGTCGTGGCGGCGAGGGGCCGCTCTTGGCGGCTAGCCGGACTTGCGCACTGCAAGCAGCCGTTCGAACTGTTTCACCGTAGCTGGCGCGTGGCCTGCGTAGTGATTGTTCGCGAACGTGAATATGTTGATATTCCGAAAGAAAAACTTCATGAACACGTCCACCCACTCTTTCAACTCGGTCGTGCGATCGACGACCGTCTTGTCCCAGCTTGTTGTCTGCTCTTCAATTCCCTTGCGGTCGCCCAGCCAGCGGACGTAAGTAAAATCCGCCGTAATCAAATCAAGATTTCCCTTGACCTCCCAGGGTCGCGGCATCCAACTTTGGTCAATGAGCGCCAAAGCCACGCCGTGTTCGCGCAAAGTCTCGACAAAACGCGCGTCCAGCCAATATTTGTTGCGTATTTCTAAGGCAAATTTGTAGCCGCTAGGCAGTTTTTCCAGGAATGGTTTCAGCCGCGTTAGAAACTCCGCCCCGTTCTTGAACTTCGACTGGTTGAAATATCCGAACTGAAACAAAAGAGGTCCCAGCTTTTCCTGCAGTTCACCCATCGTCCCCAGAAAAAGTTTCAAGTCCTCTCCGCAATCCACCAGCATCTTTTCGTGCGTAATCACTTGCGGCACCTTGGCCGCAAACACGAAGCCCGGTGGCGTCTTCGAGTACCACCCCTTTACTGTAGAAATCGCAGGCGTCCGATAAAACGTGTTGTCCAATTCCACCGTGTCAAACTGCGTCGCGTAATAGGTCAGCTGGTCTCGCGCAGCAATGCCTTGGGGGTAGAACACTCCGTCCCAGCCTGCCGCTGTAAACGCACTCGTCCCAATTCGCATTTCCGCCATGGCCGGTGATTTTACACCACAGCCCTCGCCTGCCGACCGCACATTCATCGGAGGCCATCCCGCTCAATCGCTCTTCCTGCTGAATCTCGAACAATTTAGAACTCTCGGCTCCCACCAATGCAGTTCCCGACTCGCGAAATTCCCCCGTGCTATACTCCCGCCCGTTTGCGCAAATGAATCGTCAAGTTCCGCGTAAGGAAACCGGCAGGAGGCGGCCAAGCTCTTGATCACTTTGCCGGAAATGTTCAATGTCGCGACGCACTTCGTGGATCGCAATGTCCAGGAAGGGCGTGGCGGAAAAGTCGCCATCGAGTGCGGCGACGAGCGGATCACTTACCAGCAACTGCTGGAAAATACGAACCGAGTCGGGAATGCCCTGCTGGCGCTCGGCGTTCGACCGGAAGAGCGCGTTCTTCTTTTGCTTCTCGATACGCCAGAATTCCTCTACTCGTTTTTCGGAGCGATCAAGATTGGGGCTGTGGCCGTTCCCGTCAATACGCAAGCGAAACCGCAGGATTATGAATATATTCTCAACGATTGCCGCGCGCGCGTCGCCATCGTCAGCGAAACGCTGTTGCCACATTTGCAATCGATTGCGAAAGAGAAACTCCTGTATTTGCAGGAGATCGTTATGGTCGACGACCCCTCGCAAAATTCTCACGCGGAAACTCATCATTCGCTCAAGAACTTGATAGACTCGGCTCCTCCGGAATTGCAAGCTGCCCTTACCCACAAAGACGAACCCGCTTTCTGGCTGTACTCATCCGGAAGTACTGGCGCTTCCAAAGGCTGCATCCATCTCCATCACGATATGGTTGTGTGCTGCGAACTCTACGCGAAAGGTATTTTGCGAATGAACGAGAGCGATCGCTGCTTCAGCGTCGCGCGCTTGTTTTTTGCCTATGGACTCGGCAACGCCGGCTATTTCCCTCTTGGCTGCGGCGCCACAACCATTCTTTCTCCCGCGCGCCCCGTTGCCGCCACGATTTATGCCGATATCGAGCGCTACCGCCCCACATTCTTTTTCTCCGTGCCCACAAATTTTGCAGCGCTGCTCGCGCATCACCGCGAAGACGGAAAGGAATTCGATATCTCAAGCGTCTGCCACGCCATTTCCGCCGGCGAATCGCTTCCCGCGTCGCTCTTTCATCGCTTCAATGAGCGTTTCGGCGTCGAAATTCTGGATGCACTTGGCTCGACAGAAACATTGCACGTGGTGATTGCGAACCGTCCCGGCGAAGCCAAGCCTGGATCCAGCGGAAAAATCATCCCCGGCTACGAAGCACGAATCGTCGACGAGCACGCCAACGCCGTGCCTCCCGGCGAGATTGGCGACTTACAGATTAGAGGCGATTCGACATGTTCCGGCTACTGGAACAAACACGAAAAAACCATGGAAACGTTTGTTGGCGAGTGGTTCCGCACTGGCGACAAATACAGCCGGGACGAAGAAGGCTACTTCTGGTATGCGGGACGCTCGAATGACGTTTTTAAAGTTCACGGCCTCTGGGTAAGTCCCGCAGAAGTGGAAAGCGTATTGATTGCGCATCCCGCCGTGCGCGAAGCCGCAGTAGTCGATCGCGAAGATCAGAATGGGCTCACCAAAGCGGCCGCCTACGTCGTCTTGCACGATGGGTTTGCTCCAAGCGAACAGCTGTCACACGAATTGCAGGAACTAGTCGGACAGAAAATCGGCGGTTACAAACGCCCCCAATGGATCGAATTTTTATCCGAGATTCCCAAAACGGCCACGGGAAAACTCCAGCGCTTCAAGTTGCGCGAAAGGCAGGCCGTGCAGAGTAAACTGTAGCGTTGGCATGTGAAAGGGAAATCTCTATGAATCTGGCAAATTTTGTTAGCGGCGAATGGCGAACGGGTGCCGGAGCGGGCGAACCGCTTGTCGATCCCGTGACCGGCGAAGAATTGGCGCGGATTTCGTCTCAAGGGATCGACGTCAAAGCAGCGCTCGAGTTTTCGCGCGCCGAAGGAGGCGCTGCTCTGCGCGCGAAGACTTACCGCGAACGCGCGGACTTGCTCGTAAAAATTGCCGATACGCTGGCAGCCAATCGCGACGAATACTTTCGTATCTCGCTACTCAATCTTGGAGCTAACGCAGCTGACGCTTCGTTCGACGTGGACGGCGCAATCTACACGATGAAATATTACGCGAAAATCGGCCAGGCCCTCGCGGATGGAAAATTTCTTAAAGAAGGCGCGCAGCTCCCGCTATCCAAAACCGGCGTTTTCTTTGGGCAGCATTTTCTTCTTCCCGCCAAAGGGGTGGCGGTTTTTATCAACGCGTTCAATTTTCCGGCCTGGGGTTTCTGCGAAAAGGCCGCGCCGGCGCTGCTCTCTGGTGTTCCGGTGGTCGTAAAACCGGCGTCGCCTACAGCCTGGCTGGCGCACAGAATGGTCGAAGATATTGTGAAGGCCGATATCCTGCCGCGGGGCGCCGTTTCTATCCTTTGCGGTTCTGCGCGTGAACTTCTCGACCATGTTGGCGAGAGTGACGTGGTGTCTTTTACCGGCTCAGCCGACACTGCCGTTAAAATCCGCTCCAATGCGAATGTTCTGCGCCGCTCGGTTCGCGTGAACGTGGAAGCCGATAGCATCAACTCCATCATTCTCGGTCCATCCGATGGGCCCGGAACGGAGATCTTCGATCTGCTCGTGAAGGAAGTCGTCCGCGAGATGACATTAAAGGCCGGACAGAAATGCACAGCCATTCGGCGAGTTTTTGTGCCGCGCGGGCAGATGAAAGCAGTAGGCGAAGGGATCGCAGCAAAGTTGAGCGAGCTGAAAGTGGGAAATCCTCGCAGCGCCGAAGTAAAGGTTGGGCCCGTGGTGAACAAAGCGCAAAAAATGGCATGCCTTCAGGGTTTGCGGCAGTTGAAGCAGGAATGTTCCGTGATTTTTGGCGGCGATGAAAATTTTCAGCCGTTTGAGGCTGATGCCGCCAAATCCGCTTTCGTTCAGCCGACACTGTTGGCCTGCGACGACGGCGCCGGTGCGAAATTCGTGCACGACGTGGAAGTCTTCGGCCCCGTGGCCACGCTCATCGCCTACGACAGCCTCGATGATGCGATCACTCTGGCGCGCCGAGGGCTGGGCTCCTTGGTGGCTTCGATTTTTGCAACCGACGAAGCTTTCAGCCAAAGCGTCGCGCTCGGCATTGGTGATCTCCACGGCCGCATCATGATCGTAGACTCGAGCGTCGGCACGCAATTCACCGGTCACGGCAACGTGGTGCCGAGTTGTCTCCATGGCGGCCCCGGCCGCGCCGGCGGCGGCGAAGAACTCGCAGGCCTCCGCGCTTTGCTTCTCTACCATCGACGATTCGTCGTGCAAGGGCCGCCAAAATTTATAGGCGCGCTTGCCAGTCAGACCGCAGACGCCAGCATTCTCTATTCCTAGAGCGAGTCCGCACCAGCAGATATTGCACAATAATGCATATCCCGATAACGTTTCTTTCCGCCTGGAACGAAGCCTCCAGACTTTCTTATGTAATTTATAATAAGCAGTTTAGCTAGATTTTAGGTCTGGCCGGCAACGAAAAGAGCGTGGGAGATTCCGGTTGACGCTGGACAAGGTGTATGCGGTATACTGCAGGTGCGAATTCGAATTATCCTTATTTAACTGCCGTGCAGACTAACATCCATTCGAAAGACGCCGCCCCTCCCCGCGTTAGCCCAGAGTCAAACGATGGTTTTCTTCAGTCGCTCGGGAAACGCGTGCGGGAATTGCGCAACCGGCGCGGGCTGACGCGCAAAATGATGGCGCGCGAGGCGGACGTTTCGGAACGGCATTTGGCGCAGCTTGAGACCGGCGAAGGAAATGTTTCGATCGTGCTCCTGCGACGGATTGCCGCAGCGCTCCATGTTTCCCTTGCGGATTTGTTTGCGGCAGAAATGGAAACGCGGCATGAAAAGGTTTTGATCCAGCGCTTCCTGGAAAGACTTCCCGCGCATCGCGTCGAAGACGCAATGTCTCGTTTGCTACGCGAGTTTGGGGACGAAGATGCGGCTCGTCGTAAACGGGTGGCGCTGATCGGGTTACGCGGCGCCGGCAAGTCAACGCTAGGCGCGCGGCTTGGCGCGGAGATGAACATTCCGTTCGTCGAACTCGACGGCGAGATTGAAAAAGATACGGGCATGCCGCTCGGGGAAATCTTTTCGCTGTATGGGCAGACGGGTTATCGAGCGATTGAACGGCGTTCATTGGAGCGCGTGTTGCATGAACAGGAGCGCGCGATAGTTTCCGTTGGCGGCGGGGTGGTTTCGGAAAAAGAGACTTACGAATATCTGCTTTCGACTTGCTACACGATATGGATCAAAGCGCGACCTGAGGAGCACATGGCACGCGTGATCGCGCAAGGCGATTTGCGGCCGATTGCGAACGGCAATCAGGCGATGGACGATTTGCGGCGGATTCTGGAAGCGCGCGAACCGCTCTACCGGAAGGCGGACATGTACCTGGACACTTCTGGGACTTCTGTGGACGAGAGTTTTGCAAAATTGAAGGCCGCTTTGCAGGCGAGCGAAAAACAGAACGAGAGGTAGGAGGATCCCGTGGACGTTGCAGCGACAGAACAATCGCACGCAAAAGTGGAACCGCCGGATTACCGGACGGAGCCTGGCAAATACAAACATTGGAAGCTTGGCTTTGACGGGCCGGTAGCGACGCTGACGATGGACGTGGCAGAGGATGGCGGACTTCGGCCGGGTTACAAGCTGAAATTGAATTCGTATGATCTCGGCGTGGACATCGAGCTGCATGACGCGCTGCAACGGATTCGATTTGAGCATCCGGAGATTCGGTCGGTGATTATCACGAGCGCGAAGAACCGGATTTTTTGTTCGGGCGCGAACATTTATATGCTTGGGCTCTCTTCGCATGCGTGGAAAGTGAATTTTTGTAAGTTTACGAATGAGACCAGGAATGGGATTGAAGATTCGAGCGCGCGCTCCGGATTGAAATTCATCGCGGCCTGCAATGGAACTACGGCGGGAGGCGGTTACGAGCTGGCATTGGCTTGCGACGAGATTATTTTGGTGGATGATCGGTCATCGTCCGTGAGTTTGCCGGAGTTGCCGCTACTCGGTGTATTGCCCGGGACTGGCGGTTTGACGCGGGTGACGGACAAGCGAAAAGTGCGGCGGGACTATGCGGATATGTTTTGCACAAATCCTGACGGGGTGCGCGGACAGAGGGCGAAGGATTGGCGGCTGGTGGATGAAGTGGTGAAGCCGCAACAATTTGCGGAGCATGTGAAGCAGCGTGCGTTGAAGCTGGCTGAGTTGAGCGATCGTCCTGCGAAGCAGAAGGGCGTGGAGCTGACGCCGGTGAAACGGACGGTGGATGAGGCTGGCGTGCATTATGAATTTGTGGACGCGCAGGTGAATCGCGAGGCGCGGTCGGTGACTTTGACGATTCGCGCGCCGGAAGCCGTCCCGGCTTACACGGTCGACAGCGCTGTTGCGGCGGGTGCGAGTTGGTGGCCGCTGCAGATGGCGCGGGAATTGGATGATGCCATTTTGACGTTGCGGACGAACGAGCTCGAATTGGGCTTGTGGATTTTGAAGGCGACGGGAAATCCCGAAGCGGTGCTGGCCGCCGATGAATTTCTCTTGAATCATCAAGACAATTGGTTTGTGCGAGAAGTTCTGGGAATGATGCGGCGGACTTTCGCGAGGATCGATGTATCTTCGCGATCGCTTTATGCAATTGTCGAGCCTGGTTCGTGCTTTGCAGGGACGCTCTTCGAACTCGCGCTGGCGTCGGACCGGATTTACATGCGTGATTCTCAGGACGGCACGAGTGTTGCAAGCGTTGTTCTCTCGCGCATGAATTGTGGGGCGTTGCCGATGGTGAATGGTCTTTCGCGAATGGCGGCGCGTTTTTATCAGGATTCGACACACATTGAGAAATTGGGTGGGTTAGTGGGAAAAACGCTGACCGTGCATGACGCGATGGACGCGGGGCTTGTTACGGCTGCGCCAGATGATTTGGATTGGGAGGATGAAATTCGGCAGGCCTTGGAATCGCGTGCGGCGCTTTCGCCGGATGCGTTGACGGGATTGGAAGCAAATTTGCGGTTTGGAATTAATGAGACTCTGGAAACGCGTGTTTTTGGAAGGTTGTCGGCTTGGCAGAATTGGATTTTTATCCGGCCGAATGCGGTTGGGACGAACGGAGCGTTGAAAGTGTATGGAACGGGAGCGCCGGTGAAATTCAATTGGGAAAGAGTTTGAGAAGGGGCAGTAGAAAAGTAATGACGTAAAGAGGTCAGGAAAGACGCACAGACTGAAGTCTGTGCCACCGAAAATCTGGAACGAGCACAGGCAAGAGTGCCTGTGCTACTGAGGAGAATGGGCCATGATTGATTACACGGAGAAAATTCCGAACAACGTGGATTTGGGGAGGGACCGGGGATTGCAACGGGCGCTAGAGCACTGGCAGCCAGCGTATATGGGGTGGTGGTACGACATGGGGCCGAACGAGAGCCACAACTATGAGGTTTATTTGCGGACGGCGATCAGCGTGGAGCCGGATGGGTGGGCGCAGTTTGACTATGTGAAGATGCCGGAGTATCGCTGGGGAATTTTTTTGCAGCCGCGCGATGAAAAACGAGAGGTGAATTTCGGAATTCACAAGGGCACGCCCGCCTGGCAGGAAGTGCCGGGAGAATATCGGTCGACGCTGCGACGCGTGATTGTGACACAGGGCGATACGGAGCCGGCTTCGGTGGAACAGCAGCGGCTGCTGGGGTCGTCTTGTCCTTCGATGTACGACCTACGAAATATTTTTCAGGTGAACGTCGAAGAAGGGCGCCACTTGT
Source organism: uncultured Acidobacteriota bacterium (assembly GCA_963730495.1). GTDB lineage: Bacteria > Acidobacteriota > Terriglobia > Acidiferrales > UBA7541 > Acidiferrum. Next base: position 318,210 of record CAVSSD010000021.1, read on the forward strand.
GGGCGATGGTCTATTTGCTGCACCGCTATTTTGGACGCGATGGGCGTGAAGAGGCGGAGGCTTTGCTTGCCCGGCGATCCGGCGACGCGGATAATCCGCGCATTCTTGGCGCGTTCAACGAGCCGACGCCTGATTGGCTGGCGTTTTACATGTTTACGTTTTTTACGGACCGTGACGGCAAGTTTCAGCTGTGCGCTTTGGCGGAGTCCGGGTTTGATCCGCTTTCGCGGACTTGCCGGTTCATGCTGACCGAGGAAGCACACCACATGTTTGTCGGGGAGACGGGTATTACGCGGATCATCAAGCGTACTTGCGAAGTGATGAAAGAGAATAAATTGGAAGACCCGTCGCAAGTACGCGCGCTGGGCGTGATTGACTTACAGACGATTCAGCGGTACCTGAACTTTCACTACAGCGTGACGCTCGATCTTTATGGTTCAGATGTTTCTTCAAACGCGGCGAATTATTTTACCAACGGACTGAAGGGGCGCTTTCGCGAAACAAAGCTTGAAGACGATCACGTGCTGAGCGATGCAGAGTATCCGGTCTACGAAGTGATTGGAGGCAAGATCGTCAGGAAGGATGTTCCGGCGCTGACAGCATTGAACGAACGGCTGCGCGACGATTACATCGAGGAGATTGCGGATGGCGTGGCACGCTGGCAGCGCGTGATCGATGAAGCGGGAATTCCTTTTAAGTTGACGCTTCCCCACAAAGGATTTCACCGGGCGATCGGCAATTTTGCCGGACATCACATCAGCGTGAACGGTGACGTCCTGACCGCAGAGGCCTGGAAGAAACGCGAGCACGAATGGCTGCCAAGCCCAGCGGACGAAAAGTTTGTGCAATCGTTGATGACCGGGCGCGTCGTCGAACCAGGGAAATTTGCGAACTGGATTGCGCCGCCGCTTCGAGGAATCAACAGCAAGCCTTTGGATTTTGAGTATGTGAGGTTTAATTGAAGGAAGCTGACAGCTGACAGCTATCACAGCTAACAGCCGACAGAAAGAAAAGAGCAGAGGAAAGAGAAGAGCAAAGATAACGCAGAGGCGCAGAGTACACAGAGGTTCGCGGAGAGCGTTCGAGCGGCGAGGAGAATGGTGCAGCCCATCATCGACATCCATATTCACATCATGCCGTATCACATGATGAATCCGTCCGCGATAGATTTGACGAAGCGCGGGCGGAAAGATTATGCCGATGTGATGAGATTCTGCGATGATCCGAAGGCGTTTCTCGCGCACCTTGATAGCCTCGGGATCGAGCGGGCGGGCCTCATTAACTATGTCGCCCCGAAAATCATCGGCTTCACACCTGAAGTGAATGACTGGAGCGCTCGATACTGCAGCGTCGCGCCCGATCGCTTGATCGCGTTTGGCGGCGTGCTTCCGGGCACAGTTCCAGATGCAGGCGCAGAAGTGGATCGCATGGCTAAGATTGGAATTCGCGCGATCAAGCTGCATCCCTCGCACCAGGCGCTCACCCCGAATTCGTATATGAACGGAAACACCGATTTGGCAGCGGTTTACGAGCGAGCACAGGCGAATGGCATGCCCGTGATGATTCACACGGGGACTTCGATTTTCCCGGGAGCGAGAAATCTGCATGCGCAGCCGATGCTGTGCGACGACGTGAGCATCGATTATCCGAATCTAGTAGTGATTCTGGCGCACGGCGGAAGACCGCTGTGGATGAATGAGGCGTTTTTCCTGGTGCGACGGCACAAGAATATGTACATGGATATTTCCGGAATTCCGCCGCAGAAACTGATGGAATATTTTCCGCGGATCGAGGATATTGCGGACAAAGTTTTGTGGGGAACGGATTGGCCTGGGCCGGGAGTGCCGGAGATCAAGGGCAACATCGAGAAGTTTCACGCACTGCCGATTGGGGCAGAGGCGAAGCGCAAGATTTTGTATGACAATGCGGCGCGTTTGTTTCCCCGGTGAGAGCTAGCGAGTTGTTTCATCCCCGGTTCGTCACTCTATGAAGACATCTCACAGTCTCGTCGGCGACTAAAACTCTACATGCAAACGCAAGGTCGGCACCAGCACAGGCCCCCGGTCGCGGTTGTAACCGGGATTGTTGATGTGCTGCAAGCCAACGGATGGGTAGATCCCGCGCCAGGCATGGAGCGTGTAATAGGTTTCCACAATGTTTTCCCGGCCATAGTTCAGGCGGCCATCACCCAGCAAGAAACCGATTCCGCCGAGGGCCAGATATTCCGCGTGGTCGTGCGATATTCCGTTTGACACGAAAACAACCCCCGCGCGGTCCCATTTGCGGTGCCACAGCGTGCCTTTGAAAGCCGCTCCAATCTCATCCGTTTGATCCACTTCTGTGTAGGCATAGGATTCATGCTGCCCTTCGTTCCACCCCCACCGTCCGAATAGGCCTAGCCAGTCGTTTAGAGGCTGCTCGAAATTGCCGCTGAAGCCATACTTGATCGTGGTTTGAAGCGGGTGGTCGGTGATTTCCGGCTCTGGGGTGAGACCTGCAAGAGAATTGTTGATAGCCTGCTGGTAAACGCCCATGTTCGCGTGATTCACGTAGGAGAGCAGGCGGAGTATGCCCGTTTGACCTCGTATGGTCTTCCTGTGAAATTCGAACTCGATGTTTTCCGCCCGGGCGAGGGCCAAGTTTGCTTCCAGATTAATTCCGTTGGCCACTTTGGGCATCAGCACTTCCGCAAACCGCACCGTTCCCCAATGGTCGTGATATTCAAACATCGCGCCGTAAGTGTATCCACGAGTGTCCGCCGCATAGTCATAAGCTCCAGCATTGTCGACAGTCCAATTCATGAACTGAAAATTGGAGTCGCTTCCGTATGTGTTGACGTCGAAGAAATCGGCCAGGCTGAATTTGCCGAAGCGTACTTCGATGCGGCGCTCGGGCAGTTCGCGGAAAAGCGAATAGGGATTCTGGTCCGCGGGCTGTTTCGCGTGCCCCAGCGGAATGATCTGATGAATCATCAGGCGCGCAATGTAAGGCGCATGACTCAGCGAGGGATTGCGTACGACATCGAGGTTCGTGAATCCCGCAAGTCCGAGTGCTTCGCCAATCCCGTGGCCGCCCGTTTCTTGAACGTCACAAAGCAGTTCTGTTGTCGCGCTAAGGCGCAGTCCGGTGAAAAGCGTAAACACATGCGAAGTGGCATCCTGGCCCTCAGGACTCAGACTGTGGGGACCTTGATACGGCGAAGTGAACGTCGGGTGCCACTGAGAAATAATATTCGCTTGCCCTGACAGCCAGAGCCGGCTCCACTCCTGATGCGGAAACATGATCGGAAGAGGATCGGAAGTTGGAGAAGATGTGGCGTCCTCCGGAGAATCTTGCTGAGTCGCGACAGGATCTTGCGCGACTGCCATGGGCGCCGCAAACCCAGAGGCTAAAAGACAGCTCCAAGCGAGAACGGTCAATTGTGTTGCGAGTCGCCCCATTGCTACGCTCGACTGCGCGTTCTCCCTGCGATGCCGGCTCTTTCGATTACAAACGTGTTACTTCTCTTCGCATTTTTCGACTCCATCGAGCTTCTTAACCACTCGCCGTGGTTTTCGCGCTTCGAGCCGAGCGCGGGCATCCTTCACAAATCCTACGAAGCGTTGTGCCAGTTCCCGGATTCGTTCTGACTGGCGCCGCTCGATGGCCTCGGTGGGGATGAGTTCAGCGCCTACACCAATTGCCGTGGCTCCCGCCAAAATGAAATTGGCCGCCGTCTGTTGATTCACGCCTCCCGCCGCAATCAGAGGAATCTGCGGCAGAGGAGCCTTTAGCGCCTTGATGTAACTTTCACCGCCAACTTGCGCGCAAGGAAATACTTTGACGAAGTCGGATCCCGCTCGCCACGCAGTGATCACCTCGGTAGGGGTCAAGGCCCCCGCGAGAACTGCGACGTCTTTTTTGGCGGCGAACTCGATAAGCGACTGATCAAGTCCGGGGCTGGTCAAAAAACTTGCGCCCGCGTCGACACATTTCCGCGCCATTTCGGTGTCCATAATAGTGCCAGCGCCTACGATCATCTTTGGATGATAACGAACCAGGTGCGAAATCAAGTCAATCGCCCCGTCGACCGTCATCGTGATTTCCACGATCGGAACTCCACCGCGCGAAACGGCCTCGGCGGCAAAATGCGCGTCTTCGGCAGAGCACACCCTAATCGCTGGAACGACTCCGATCTCCTGAATGAGAGAGCACACTTCCTTCTTGTTCATAGTGGGGGTCCTTCCGATGTCTGGGAGCGTCTCATTTCAATTTGAACAGAACGCCGTCATTGCAAAAACCATTTTCCATTTGTGCTTTTGGCTGAGACGCACTCTCTATCTTAATCGAAAAGTTTTTCAGACGGCTTCTTCAGGCTGCGGAAGCTTATCACCATCGTGAGCAAACCAGACGTAGAGCGTTGGCAGAAGAAAAATACTCATCACCAAGTCAGAGATGAGGCCCCCGACGATGACGATGGCAAAGGGACGCTGCGAATCGGATCCGATACCATGAGAAAGCGCTGCGGGGAGCAGACCCAGTGTTGCGACTAGCATGGTCATCATAATGGGCCGAAGCCGCAGCACAGCCCCTTCCACTGCGGATTCTTCGATCGTGTAGCCAGTAGCACGGAGTTGATTGATGTATTCGAGCATGATGACGCCGGTCTGCACCGACACACCGAAAAGCGCTAGAAAACCAACGCCGGAGGAGACGCTGAAGTTTGTGTGCGTGAGAAATAGAGCGAGTAGGCCTCCGAGACGCGCCATCGCCACATTGGTAAGGATGAGAAGCGCCCACTTCATGGATTTAAACATAGCGTAGAGGATGACGAAGATCACGAGTACGGTGATCGGCAGCACAAGCAAAAGCCGCTTCTCCGAGCGTTTTTGACTCTCATATTCACCCGCCCAATCAAACGTATATCCCGGCGGCAATTTAACGGCAGCGTTGACTTTCTTGATCGCTTCTTCCACGGTGCTACCAAGATCTCTGCCACGCACGCTATATTTAACGGCCACGTACCGCGAGTTCGACTCACGGTAAATTTCTGACCCTCCATCCCTGACGGTGATTTTTGTCAGTTGACTGAGAGAGACTCGCTCCCCAGTGGGAGCCAGTAGACGTATTTTCTCAATAGCCTCCTTCGTGTCCCGGTATTCCGGCAAGTAGCGCAACACGAGATCGTATCTTTGTTCTCCGATAAGAACTTGAGTAAGCGCATTGCCCCCGACTGCAGTCTGAATGGCGTCCTGGACATCAGAGACATTAATCCCAAACCGCGCGGCCCGGTCCCGGTCGACCGCAAAATCAAGATTCGGTTGGCCGAGAACGCGAAACAATCCAAGATCTTGGACTCCCCGGATTCCTTGCATGACACTGACGACCTGGTCGCCCTTTTCTTCAAGCGTCTTGAGATCGTCTCCGTAGATCTTCACGGCGAGAGCGCCCTTGATCCCACTGACAGCTTCTTCCAGGTTATCGGAAATCGGCTGAGAGAAGTTCCAGATGACACCCGGGATTTTTTCCAGTTCGTGGTTCATGGCGGCGATAAGCTTTTCTTTATCCTGATGGAAGACTGGACGCCATTTTTCCTTTGGGAGCAGGTCAACGAAGAATTCCGTATTGAAGAAGCCAGTGGTGTCCGTGCCGTCGTCTGGACGTCCCACCTGATCGACGACTTGCGGGACTTCGGGAAAGGAGCAAAGTACCTGGCGGGCTCTTTCGGCAACGCGTGCACCCTCGGTTGGTCCAGTGCTGGGCGCCAACGTGCCGCGAACCCAAATCGCGCCTTCATCCAAATGGGGGAGAAATTCTGAGCCGATCACGCCTCCGAAAGCCAGGAAAATGGCAAAGGCGAAGCCGATGGCGGCGCCTCCAACCGTAATCGGACGATGGCGAACCGCCCAAGTGACCGCCTTTCGGTAGTGGACGGTCAAATAACCCATTACTGGGTTTTTCCACTCTTTGACCCCCGACCGGAAAAAAAGACTGGCCAGCGCGGGCGCAATAAGCATGGAAAAAATCAGAGCGCCCAGAAGTGCGAAGGCTACCGTCCATGCCATGGGCTTGAACAATTTTCCTTCAACGCGCTGCAGGGTAAAGATCGGGAGATATGCGGTGATGATGATGGCGATGGCGTAGAAGACGGGTCGCTGCACTTCATGCGCCGCTTGGCGAATCCGGTCAATGGGAGTGCCTTGATCGGATCCCTGGTGGTTTAGGTGCCGGACGATGTTTTCAACCATCACTACGGCACCGTCAACGACCATGCCGAAATCCAAAGCGCCCAGGGAAAGCAGATTGGCCGAAATGTGCCGCAAATCCAGACAGATGGATGCAAAAAGCAAAGCGAATGGAATCGTCAGCGCGACAATGATCGCAGCCCGCACATTACCAAGAAATACGAAGAGGATGATTACGACCAGGATCATGCCTTCGGTGAGATTGTGCATGACCGTGTGCGTGGTGTAGTGCACGAGATCGTCGCGATCCAGGTAAGGAACGATTTTCACGCCCTGAGGGAGTATTTGATCGTTCAACCGCCGGACCATGGCATGGATTCCGTCGAGAGTAGTTGCTGTGTCCGCTCCTTTGCGCATGAAGACGATGCCTTCTACCACGTCGTTGTCATCGACCACCACACCATCAGCACGGTGAATTGCTTTTCCTATCTGTCCTAAACGGATCTTTGGCCCCTGCGAGACGACGGCAATGTCCTTCAGCTGCAAAGCCGTTCCATTCTGCGTTTTGAGGACTGTCTTTTCGATATCCTTGACGTCGCGAACCAGTCCCACAGCGCGAACGTTTATTTGCTGGGCGCCTTGTTCGATAAAACTTCCACCGGCATTTGCGTTGGCGTTCGATAATTGCTGCTCGACTTGCGCAAGACTCAGCCCATAGGAAACCAACTTGTCTGGATCGACACGCACTTGATACTCGCGCGTGATCCCACCGAACGACGAATCGTCCACAACGTCGGGCACTGACTTTATATATTTGCTGATCACCCAATCCTGAAGGGACTTCAGCTCCATCACGTCGTACGCAGGATTGGTACTTTTCAGCGTGTACCAATAGATGGATCCAATCGGACTGAAATCAGGTCCGATGCTTGCCGTGAGCCCGGCCGGCAATGTTACCTGGCCCACCCGTTCCGTGACTTTCTGGCGGTCCCAGTCATTATCGGAATCATCGTCGAATATTAGATTGACGACGGAGAGCCCCGCCAGTGAAGCCGACCGCACATGCTGAAGGTGCGGCATACCGTTCATCTGGATTTCGATGGGTACGGTGACTTGTTGTTCCACTTCTTCCGCGGCCCGGCCAGGCCACTGCGTAATTATCTGGACCCAAGTGTTGGCAACATCCGGGTAAGCTTCTACGGGAAGATTCTTAAAGGAAATAATGCCCCAGACAAACAACAGCACGGCGAAACTGAGAACGATGAAGCGGCTGTTGAGGGCGAAGTCGACCAACGAACGAATCATTACTGCTGAACCGTATTCTGGAATTCGAGCGCGTTGGATATCACTCGATCCCCAGGAGCGAGTCCCGACATGATTTCCTGCATATTCCCCGGAAGCATGTCGCCGCCAGTTACTTCCACACGTCGAAATTTCTTGTCGTCCGTCGGAACGTAGACCCAATCGCGGTCGTGTAAATGCAGGATGGCAGTCGCTGGAACGGCTGCGCGCTTCACTTTCGATTGGCCGTGGAATATTGCGGTTACAAACATGCCAGGACGCATCAGGCCCGGATTGCTTACTTGGAGGCGGACTTTGGCGGTGCGAATATTTGGATCGAGGATGGGACCGATGTTGCTTATCACGCCTGTGAAATTTTTGTCAGGATAGGCGTTCAATCGGATATCGGCGGTTTGTCCAAGCTGCACGCTAGACAGGTCGTTCTCGTACACATCGCAAAGAATCCACACATAGGTAAGATCGGAGATTGTGAACGGATTGGGCGAACCCAAACCCGCTACCCCTGCTGCGTTGGTCACCTGTTGGTCAGTGATGACCCCAGAGACGGGTGCGCGAATTTCGACAATGCCGGATGGCTGATCCAGGTTGGTGTTGCCGAGCACCCGAAGCTTTTCAGCTGCGGCTTTCACATCCACCTTGGCCTTCGCGTCTGTGTCTTGCGCAACCTGGAAATCGTTTAACGAAATTGCCCCTTTGTCGTAGAGGAGCTGAGCGCGCTCCATCTGCGTACGCGTGAGCTGTTCATCGGCAACGGCTTTTTGATAATCAGAAAAAGCGTTCGAAATGTCCGCGCTCTGGACACGCAACAACAACTGACCTTTCTTTACGGTGTCTCCCAGACGAGCGGCGATCTCCACTACCCGGCCAGTGGCCACGGAAATGACCGGAACATTCCTGGAAACGTCAGGAGTCACCGTACCCGTAGCTTTCAACTGGGGCGCAGCGAGATGCTCAACCGCAGCGACCAATGGGAACTGATCGGGATGATCCACTTGAAAAACGCTTGGATCACTCACCTGTTCGAGCTTCAGCGGTGGCGGTGCTCCCGCATTCGCGTCCTTCTCGGCGTCTCCACAACCCGCCGCAACCAAGCCCAGCACCAACCAAGGGATGAGGAATTCAAAACCTCTGAGTCTCATTGGACACTTCATGCCTTTCGCCAAGAAGAAGGATCAGTTCGCATATTGGAGCGAATGCGCTGAAATAGGCTTGTGGGAGGGTAAAAGGCGTTCTATTACGGTACGATGAACGCCACCCCGAACAGCCACTCTTCGCATTGCACTACTGTGCAAAGAGCCATTGCAACGATGCTGCAACGTTGATACCATACCCCCATAGGGTATACAAGCCAAATGTCACATACCTCCCGCGAAAAGCTCGATCTCGTCACCCGCGCCAAGAAAGTCATCGGGCAGCTCGAAAGCGTACTTCGCGCCCTCAATGAAGACGAGCCATGTGCCGAAGCGCTGCAACGGCTGGCCGCAGCCCGCGGTGCAATCAATAGCCTCATGGGCGAGCTGATGGAAGACCACATCCGAAACCACCTGCCTCGCAATTCGAAGTCTTCGGAAGAAGCAGCCGCCGACGTCATCCATATTGTGCGAACTTACTTGAAGTAACGAAAAAGCCAGTCGCATTTGCGTCCGTTTTTCTGTATCTTCCGTGCATCCAAGTCTTGAGGAACCGAATCGAAAAATCGGGGGATTGCTCGGTGACACGACTTTCGCTGACAAGATTGTTCGCAAGCTTGTTATTTGCAACCTTTCTCTGCGTTCCAGCTTCGAAGGCGCAGGCCGGCCCAGTGGATGGCGGACATGATCTGCAAATATGGACCGGTGGCGGCCATGGATTGAATGGGAGTACCGCGACCACCGGAGTCTGGAACGTGGGTTTACGATACGGATGGATTTTGACTGGACCGGTTGGCCCAGGCTTTTTGCGCGGCCAGTTCGAATACGCTGTAGATGTAGTACCCGTCTTCTTGGTGATCCAGAAATATGACAACGCTTATGGCTTCGGGCTGAATCCCTTCGCGCTGAAATGGAATTTCACAAAACCCCGCAAGATTGTTCCCTACTTCGAACTCGGAGGCGGCACACTCTTCACGAATGATAATGTGCCTGCCGGCACTTCGCGGATAAATTTCACCACCAGCGGCGCGCTGGGTCTGCACTTTCTGCGAAGCAAATATAATTTCAACGCCGAGCTTCGTTTCATGCACATTTCAAACGCATCGCTGGCCAACTTGAACCCTGGGATAAATACGCTGCAAATGCGGATAGGCTTCGGGCGATTCACCCATCCGAACTAGCGCGTACTCTCGCGCGGCAGTATGATGTACCCGTCCAGCCTCATCACTCGTCGTAATCCTTGGGAAGCTACAATCCTTCTTGGAATGGAACTGATTCAACGCAGGTATAAGGCGAAGGGGAAAACCATAAACATGAAAATGACAAAAATTGCAGTTGGAGTGCTGCTATTGGCAGGATTGGCTTTGGGCCTGGGGATCCGCGGATTGCGCGCGGATGGCAAAGCGCCTGCCGTTGGGACACCTGCGCCGGACTTTACACTGAATTCACAAGAGTCCAAGCCGGTTAGCCTGCATGATTTCAAGGGTAAATGGGTGGTGCTCTATTTCTACCCGAAGGATTTTACGAGCGGTTGCACCGTGGAAGCCCACAACTTCCAGCGCGACTTGGCTCAATATGAGCAGAAGCATGCGGTGATCGTCGGTGTCAGCGTGCAGGATGAGGATTCCCATCAGAAGTTCTGCACCAAAGAAGGGCTGAGTTTCAAGCTGCTCGCGGACACCAAGACCGAAGTTTCCACGGAATACGACTCGGTGATGAATTTTGGCGTCGCCAAGGTCTCCGCACGGCACACATTCCTGATCGATCCAGACGGAGTTGTGCGCAGAGTTTATCTCGACGTCAAACCGCAGCAGCACAGCGAAGAAGTTCTAGCTGCGCTTGCGGAGCTGCAAGGCGGCGCTGCCAACTAAGTCTGAATTTCGAACCGCTCAGTGTTTAAAGGTCAAATTTGCGGGTACATTTATTGAGATTCAGTCTAACGATTCGGCAAGACTTTGAGACCGGGGACATTTAGTAACCTCTCGTCGGCCGTGACAAGCGTCAGGTCATAAACCTTAGCAGTCGCAACCAAGAACCGATCTGCCGGGTCGCGATGTCCCAGCATTGTGTAGCGTAACTCGTGTGCCACTTCCCATGTTATCGTTGCCTCGCGTAATTGAAGGTCTATAACAGACTCGTCCGCCCAGCTTCGGAAATCCTGCTTCAAGTCGATCCTTCTCTTCTCGAGTAAGACGGTCACTTCCCAGATACTCACTGGAGAAAGCCATAGCTGGTTTTTGAGGTTGGCGAGTTCCCGAGTGATTTCTGAATTTAGCTTCTCGGGTGCGGTGTCATTCCATATCCAAATATGAGTATCAAGTAGCAGGTTCATTTCTCATTCTTGCTTTCGTCCAGTTCCGGATCACGTGCGGCTTCCCAATCGGACTCGTCCCCAATCGGGCCAACGATGTCCCCGAGAATCACCATCGACCCGATGCGCCGTCCGAAGCGACGGGGGGACTGCTTCGAGTCTGGCGGCATGATCTCAGCGATAACCTGGCCAAAGCGCGTCACGCGTATTGGCTGTCCTGTCTTCCGCACGCGCTCCAGAACCGCTAGACAAGTCGCCTTGAATTTCGAAATAGCTATTTCTTCCATGGTCCTAAACTCCTAGTCCATTGTATTCACTGTATTGACCATAGTCAAATCATAGTCTGACCATAGTCCTACCATCTAGTCCGCCTAAACTCTATCGCCTCACCGCCGTCTATAGCTGTAGACTTCGTGCCACTAAAACAATTTCAATCTCGGAAGCGGTCGAAAATTATGGTCAGTCGTTCACGCGCACTCGGCAAGTTCGTTCTCGTAGCCCTAGCACTCGCCGGGATCTGCTTCACAGTCCGAGTGGCTAAGAGTTCCCAAGCGCAATCAGCCAACGCTGAGATCCCTAAGACTCCTCCAGGCGAGCAATTCTCTGCTTGGCTCGCCGCTTTCAACAGCGGCGACAGGGCCGAACTCGAAAAGTTCAGAAGTCACTTCGATAAGCCCGAAGAACACAAAGTCGAGGGCATGTTGGGCTTCCGGCAGCAGACCGGGGGATTTGACCTCAGGAAAATTGAAGAATCGAGTGCAACAAAGCTCACGGGGCTGGTGCAGGAACGCGACTCGGATCAATTCGCTAGATTCACTCTGGAGGTGGAAGCAGCAGCGCCATACCACGTTACCCACCTCGACATACGGGCCATTGGGCGCCCTGCGGAATTCGCACTCCCGCGCTTAAGCCAGAGCGAGTTGATCACGGCCCTACGCGCAAAACTCGAAAAGGATTCCGCGGCCGACAAGTTCTCGGGCGCCGTGCTCCTAGCCAAAGATGGCAAACCGATCTTCACTGGCGCCTACGGAATGGCCGATCGCGAAAAGAAAATCCCCAATTCGCTCCACACCAAATTCCGTATCGGCTCGATGAACAAAATGTTCACCGCCGTCTCAATTCTCCAGCTTGTGCAAGCCGGAAAAATCTCGCTCAGCGATCCCGTGGGCAAATACCTCACCGACTATCCCAATAAGGATATCGCTACGAAAGTCACCATTCAGCAGCTGCTGACTCACACCGGCGGCACCGGAGATTTCTTTGGCCCACAGTTTGACGCGCATCGCCTGGAACTGAAGACACTGCAGGACTACATAAAGCTCTATGGCGAGCGCGCACCGGAATTTGAACCCGGCAGCCGCTGGGAGTACAGCAATTATGGATTTTTGATGCTCGGCGTGATCGTCGAACGTGTCAGCGGGAGGAATTATTACGATTACGTGAGCGAAAACATCTATAAGCCGGCAGGAATGGCATCCACTGGTTCTTTTCCCGAAGACCAAAACGTTCCGGAACGCTCCGTTGGCTACACGCAAGGCGATGGCAACAAGCTTCAGCCCAACACGGAGACGCTCCCGTATCGCGGAACCTCCGCCGGTGGCGGATATTGCACCGTCGAGGACTTTCTCCGTTTCGCCAACGCTCTCACCCATCATAAATTGTTGAACGCGCAAAACACCGAACTGCTCACCACCGGGAAAGTCGATACGCCTCGAGGCGATAAGTACGCATTCGGTTTCATGGACAACGGCGCTGGTACCGGTAGGCGGCACTTTGGCCACGGCGGCGGCGCCCCAGGAATGAACGGCGACCTCCAAATTTTTCCGCAAAGCGGCTATGCCGTGGTGGTTCTATCGAATCTCGATCCGCCGGCGGCCAGCCGCATCTCGGATTTCATCGTGAACCACCTGCCTACTAACTAAGGCCGCGTAATCAACGCGTCCGCCCCTAGCTTGCCATTACCTGCGCGGCCCCATGCCTTCGCCACCAAAGGCCGGTTCGCGACGGGAAGAACAGTTTTTTTTCGTCCGACTTGAATAAATCGCCGCCAATGCCGTCTAAGAAGGTAACGGGGTGCAATTCTTTGGATGGGGAGAATCCAGATTCTTCAATTGACTCGATGGGGATTCGGTACATAATCCCTCCCAACCAGCACAGATAGCGTCTTGTGGTCGGACGCAGGTGCCGTTCTGGAGGGCAAGTCGGTCGATTCCCGATATACCTATCCAAGGCAATCTGCTCGTTCCAAGAATGGGGGAGACGCGATGAAAAACCGCATTTTATTTATATTCGTTTTAGTTTGCTTTTTGCCTGCAATTCTTTCCGCACAAGTAGCAGTCACTGGGAAAATCACGGGTGTTGTAACCGATTCCTCGGGTGGGGCGGTACCCAACGCAACGGTATCCGTCAAAAGCACGGCTCTGATGTCCGCCCGCACCATCGCCACCAGCAGCGACGGCGCCTATCTCTTTGACCTGCTGCCTCCGGGCACCTATGACGTGACCGTCACCGCAGCTGGCTTCCGCACCGTCACCCAAACTGGTGTTGTCCTTACCGCGGGATTTACCGCGACTGTGAACCCTAAGCTGCAAGTCGGGGAGGTCACCCAGACGGTTCAGGTGGAAGGCGAGACGGTGGTCGACCTGCAAAACGTTCAGACCTCGACGACCTTCGACCAAACGCTGCTACAGGATATTCCGAGCGGTCGCGACCCCTGGTCCACTGTTGCCCAAATGCCAGGAGTCACCTCCAGCACTTTCGATGTGGCAGGCGACAATAGTTATCAGCAATCTGCTATGCAAATACACGGAAGTACTCAAGCGGAGCAGATCTACAGCTATAACGGTTTGGACCTGAACTGGCCCGGTTCGAGTGGCGGCTATACGCAGTTCTATACCAATCATGACTCCTTCGATGAGTTTCAAGTCGTCGCCGACAATGCCCCTGCTTCCGTTCCTATTGGCGGGATCTACATGAACATGGTTACCAAGTCTGGCTCGAACGAGTTGCATGGCCAGGCTGCTGCTTACTACTTAACCGCCGCTACCCAAGCCGGTGTAAAGGAGCCCCTGTTCCAGGGATCTCCAGTGCCGACGGGCTCGCCTTTCGACATGACGCTGGACACTTCTGCAAGTCTCGGCGGCCCCATCATAAAAGACAAATGGTGGATATTCGGCTCGTATCGCCGTTACGATCTGCGGCAGCGCATTCTCGCGGTGACTGACCAGGCGGGCAATCCTGTGGTAGACGTCAATCACCAGACCAACACCGACCTGCGTAGCGACTGGCAGATCAATGCAAAGAACAAATTCAGCTTCATCTGGCTCTACAACGAGCAGAATCGCTTCTTCCGCCGAGACACGGCCTATCAATTTGTTACTCAGGATGCCAGTTGGAAACAAATCGAACCAGCCTACATCTTGCAGGGACTGTGGACTAGCCAGATCACGAATAACCTCTTGCTCGATTTTCGGGTCGGCTGGAACAAAATCGTCTTTCCCCTTAGCTATCAGGCCAACTCGACCGGTCTCAACCTGCAAGACATTGGTTACTCCACCGAGAGTGGCGCAGCACCCTACCAATTTCAAAACCCGGCATGGGTGCTCAAATGGTCCGCTAGCGGCTCGTGGTACAAAGGAAATTGGCATGGCAGCCACAATCTCCAATTTGGCTTCGAATGGGGAAAGAACTACAACTCTTACATCTACAATGTAAACCAAGGGATCAACGCGATCTTCAACAGCGATCCCTCGACCCAACCAGTCTTCTCTCAGCCTTTCCAAGTTGTGGCCTATAACACTCCGACGACACAGAAGAACTATTTTCGCGATACCAGCTTCTTCCTTCAGGATACTTGGACGATTAAACGCCGCCTCACGCTGAACCTGGGGTTGCGCTACGATCGCTTTACCACTTACTATCCCCAACAAACAACGGACGCGAACATTACGTTTCCTCAACTCTTCCAGGCCGATCACACCTTCCCGGCCTCGGGCAACCTAGTGGACTGGAACAACGTCTCGCCGCGCATTGGAGTGGCATGGGATCCCACCGGTAAGGGTGATTCTGTGATCCGTTTCGGCTACGGCATTTACTACATATTACAGGGCACCGGGCTCGCGGAGACCTCCAATCCGAATGGCTTAATCGCGCTAACATTCCCATGGATTGACACCAATGGAGACAAAATCCCGCAGCTCAACGAATGGCTTCCTGCCGGCGCGACTCCCGTTGCATCCTCAGGCGGGGCGCAGATCAACCACAACATGAGCCGCCCTTATTCTGAGGAAATCAGCGTGGGCTACGAAAAGCAGTTGTGGCGGGACCTCCGTGTCGGGGCAACGTACTATTATCGGACCAAGAAAAACCTCTTCGGGACTGAGAACGCCGCAGTTCAACCATCCGATTATGTGCCGATCACCACGCTGGGCGGCAACCCGATCATCAACCCCATCACCAACGCGCCGATGACTCTGTTTAGTTTTCAGCCCACGGACCCCAATAAATTTGGAGCGTTCAACAACTACGTGACGAACATTTCGCAGCTCGACACTAACTCGTACAACGCGGTCGAGTTCACTGCCGTCAAGCGCTTGTCCAACAAGTGGCAAATCCTCGGTGGCTTCACCATCCAGCGTCAGAAGGGCACTTACGGCCGCGGCTTCTCTGACGAAGCCACCGCTGACAATTTCAACGATCCCAACGACGGCATCAACCGGCAGAACAACTACCTGAATCTCGACTCCACATATGTATTCAAAGTGGATAGCACCTACGAGCTGCCGTGGAAATTCGGAACCAGTGTCAACTTCCAGCATTACACTGGCTTCCCGATCCAGCCGACCGAAACCTTCAACGTGCCAGACGGACAAGGTGTCAACATTGCTGAGAACGTCATCCTGCAGCCCGCGGGAATCCAGCGCCTGCCCAGCGTCAACCAGCTCAACCTGCGCATCTCCCGCGAGTTTGTCTTCAACGAGCGCTGGCACCTCATACCAATCGTCGATTTCTTCAACTTGACGAATTCTCAAACGACCATCTCGGAGGTCACTCAATACACTCCTCCGACTGGCGGCTTTTTTCTGAAGCCATCGCTCGCTATCAACCCATTCGTGACTCGTTTCGGTCTGCGGTTCACTTTTTAGCGAGAACCGCATCCACGGCCGAATTAATCGATCGTTCTTCCCAACTCGGCGGGTGGAGTGATACTTTCACTCCACCCGCCAGTCTGGTTTCAGGGTCTTAAGTCTTTTGTCCGCTCTTCAGGGGGCGCAATGCGCAATCGGATTCTCGCAGTAAACGTCGCGCTGATTCTGCTGGCAAGCGCGAGCAGCGCGGTTGCACAAACCGCCGCTCAAAAACCCAAGCTCACTATCGAACAGTTGGTCGATATCAAGCATCCGTCGGAACCCATCTGGTCGCCCGACGGAAAGCATGTCGCGTTTGTCTGGGACCGCGCAGGCGTCGCCAATCTCTACGTCGCCAACGCCGACGGTAGCGGCTCGCCAAAGCCGCTCACTTCGTTCACGCAGGGCCAAGTTGAAGGCGCGTTTTGGAGTGAAGACGGCGAGCTCGTTTACTTTCCTCACGAAGGTGATCTTTGGCAGGTCGCGGCATCTGGCGGCGCCCCCAAGCCCGTGTGGAGCAAACCTGATCCGGGCAGCGGATACGTCCTCTCGCCCGATGGAAACCGCGTTGCCTTCGTTCGAAGGAATCCCCCTGCAAAGGAAGGCGCGCCGAGCTCAAGCGATCTAATCGTCCGCTGGCTCTCCGATGGCACCGAAGCAACCACCGCACACGACGACGTAAGCATCGGAGGCATTCTTTGGTCTCCCGATGGATTATCCATAGCTTATGTCGCCGGCTCGAAAATCATTCATCACGATGAATCCCCTTCTTATTCCGGAGCCAAACTCGTCTACCGCGTTTCCGAATATGTTCCCGGTCAAATCTTTGCGATCAAAATCGCGGAAGCAAAGCCCGTCCCTATCGCGAAGCCCGGCGAGTACGGTGGATTGGCCTGGGTCGATAACACACATCTTGTCTTCGACGGCCAGTCCAAGGACTTCAAGAACTATTTCATCTATCTTGCCGACGCTGCCACGGGCAACACAAAAACCATCCATGAGATCCACGAAGAAAAATTCTGGAGCATCCCCGACTGGGGCGAAGCGGGCGCGCAGCCGTGGCCCTCTCCCAATGGCAAGTGGATCGCCTTCTTGAGCGATGAAGACGGCTGGGACCACCTCTACGTCATGCCTGCATCCGGCGGAGACGCTATCCAAATTACCAAAGGTAAATTCGAAGCCTGGCGTCCCGCGTGGTCGCACGACAGCACGCGCATCGCGTTCGACGCCAATCTCGAGGATCGACCCGGCGATCGCGTCCTCGGCATCGCAAAAATCGGCGATGATCCTGCACACGCCGAAGTAACTTACATTCCAGCAACACCCGGCACAAATATCGAGCCGCGCTGGTCCGAAGGCGACGGGCGCCTCGTCTATCATCACACCGACACGCAAAATAGCGCTGATCTTTACACCATCGGCTCCAATCCAGGCGCCCCGCCCGTGCGCCTCACTGACTCCATGCCTTCCGGTACGGATCGCTCCCAATTTGTCGAACCGCAATTTGTCCACTTTCCCGGACCCGACGGGCAGCAAGTGCCCGGCTGGCTTTTCGTCCCTAAGAATCTCGATCGCACGAAAAAACATCCCGCAATAATGTGGATTCACGGCGACGGCGTTAATCAAAATTATGACGGGTGGCATGTCCAGCGCAATTACGCCGTCTACTACAGCATTCATCAATATTTTCTTCAGAAGGGCTACGTCGTCTTTGCCCCCGATTACCGCGGCAGTATCGGCTACGGCCGCGACTGGCGCACCGGCGTTTACATGGACGTCGGCGGCAAGGATGCCAAGGATGCGTGGATGGGCGCGAACTATCTAAAGACTCTTCCCTACGTAGATGCAGACCGCATCGGTGTGTGGGGCTTAAGCTACGGCGGATTTTTCACTCTGATTGCCATGACCGATCAGCCCAAGCTTTTCCGCGCAGGTGTGGACGTCGCAGGTGTCGTCGATTACGCGATGTATTACTCCGATCCCTATCATGGCGATTGGACCGCGAGCCGCATCGGCACTCCCGAGCAAAATCCGCAAGTCTACGCCAACGCTTCACCAATCTCGCACATCGACCGCCTCGAGCGCCCTCTGCTAGTGCTCCACGGCACCGCCGACGTCAATGTTCCTTTCCTCGAATCGGTCTGGCTCATGGACGAAGCCTTGAAGAAACACAAGGGCGACCTGATTTCTTTTATGATCTACCCTGGCGAGTTTCACTACTTCACGCGAGAGCACGTTCTGCTGGACGCATGGCATCGCGTCGACGATTTTTTCGACGCCAACTTGCGCGCCCCAGCCGCAACGAAACCAAAACCGAAGTGACTGCGCGCCTCTGAAGTCTGCAGGACAGAGCGGGTTAGGATGCTCTGTGCTCTTTAATGGCTGGGTTCAAGAACTAATTTCTGCACGCGCCAATTTAGAATTTCGGCGACATATAGCTCGGTCTCGGATGGGCAAGCGATTTCGTGGATCCAACCGAATTGCCCGAGCTGCTTCCCTGCTTTACCAAACATCCCGAGCACTTTCCCATCGAGGCTAAGTTTGTAAATCCGTCCTGGAAAAGCGTCGGAAGTGTACAGTACTTGTTTCGGGCCAGGCGTAATGCAAACCGTCCATGGCGCACCCGGCGACATTGTGCCCGTTGTTCCGGTTGGCTTATTGCCGATGGCCGCACGCGCATCCGGAGGAGCTGGCACATCGATTGTCATCTGCCGCAAAAATTTTCCATCGTCATCAAACACCTGGATGCGCCGGTTCCCGCGGTCCGCCACATAAACATTTCCCGCTGCATCCACAGCAATGCTGTGCGGCACATTGAACTGCCCCGGCTGA
Organism: uncultured Acidobacteriota bacterium; assembly: GCA_963730495.1. Taxonomy (GTDB): domain Bacteria; phylum Acidobacteriota; class Terriglobia; order Acidiferrales; family UBA7541; genus Acidiferrum. The sequence continues at coordinate 337,075 of CAVSSD010000021.1, forward strand.
TCTCCCGGCTCGCCCCATGACTTCACCCAGTTACCGTCCTTATCGACTTTCGCCACGCGCGAATTGATATATCCATCGCTGATGAATGTGTCCCCCGCCGCATTCCAAGCCACATCCGTGACTTGCCGGAACATCCCGTCTACAGGAGGCAGTGGCGGCTTCACATGCTTCAAAGGGCCAGTTCCTTCATCGGAAGCTTCCTGCTTCCGCCCAAACACCATCACCACTCGGCCCTCGGGATTAAACTTGATCACCATGTCGGACCCTTTGTCCGTCACCCAAATATTGTCCTGAGGATCGACCTTCACCGCGTGCGCATACGACCACGCGTAGAGATTGTGCCCAATCTCACGCACAAATTTTCCGCTCGCATCAAACTCCAGCAGTTGCGCCCCGCTCGCCGCATACGCCGGCCCCGTCGTATTTCCACGCGAAAAAACAAAAACGTGCCCCTTCGAATTAACCGCCACCCCCGCCCCTTCTCCTAAATAAACGTCCGCGGGCAATTTCAGGAAATCCGGCACAGACGTATACCGAATTTCCGGCGGCTGCTGCGCCGATAGTTCCCCAACCGCCAGAACGCACACGACATATACGAGAAGAACGCGCCACATACGAATCACCTCGCTAGATTGGAAGGTTCAGTCGCCCGTTAACGCCGCATATTGGGCTTTGGTGAGAGGGACGACGGAAAGCCTTCCGATGCGCACCAGGGGCGAATCGGCGAACAACTTCTTCCCTTTGATCTCCGCGAGCGACAAGGGCTTCGCAATCGCTTTTCCCACTCTGATTTTCACTGCAGGATTTTTGGAATCAGAGGCATCGACAGAAACGACTATGGCAGTCCCCACCGCGCTCTTGTGGTCGCCCGTTTCATAAATTACCAGCCGCGAGCCAGGCTCCATCTCGCGAAGGTTCTTAACTGCCGTCGGGTTAGACACACCATCCCAGATCGTGACGCCGTCTTTTTGCAAGTCAGCAAAAGAATATACGGATGGTTCGGTTTTCAATAAATAGTCGGAAGGCATACGAGCTCTCCTGGCGAGTAATTCACGGCGCGACTATTCTACCTGTTCGTCAGTTTCCACGCTGTTTTTTGCTCAAAAGTCTCCAGCCGTAGACATTCTCTCTTCCCTTCTAGTTTCAGACCGTCACTCCCCGGAGCAACACCGCCACACAACGAAACGGTGCGTGATGCTTGCCGGTCCTCTGCGCTTCTGGCACGATGCAGGGAATGTAAAGCAGCACTTGGGCGGAGAAATTCTGGGAGGCAAAAATGGCTGGTTTTTGCAGGAATTGTGGCAGACCGTTGGCGGATGGACAGGCTTTCTGTGACGGTTGCGGCACGCCCGCTTCCGGTCCACCGGTTCGTTCCTCAGCGGCGCCACCACTGCCCGCTTCCAGTGCGCCGCCTGTGCAGCGCCCTTATGCCGCTCCTCAACCGACACCGTCGGCACCCGCTCCTGCGTCGCAAGCAATCGCGGGTGCTCCTGCAAAATCCGGCAACACCCTTGTCAAAGTTCTCCTGATTTTTCTAGTTGTGATTTTCATTTTCGGTGCTATCGGAGTTGCAGGTATCTGGTATGTCGCGCACCGCGTAAAGCAAGGCATACATGACGTCGGACTGGACGATATCTCTAACGCGTCAAACGCAACTCGCGGGCCGGCGCTCGCTGGCATCGATCCGTGCAGCCTGCTCTCCAAAGCTGACGTTGGCCAAGCCGCAAAGATGGAAATTGTGCGCGCCGAGCCAGCCGAAGGAAGCGACCCCGGATGCATCTACAACGTGCAGGCGCAGATTTCTGATCTCGTCGTCAAGCATGGTTCGCTGCTCCACAAAGAGGGGACGACGGAAGCCCAGCGACAACAGTTTGAGTCGATGGCAAAGCCTCTCTTTCAAGGCATGAACTCCGAACAAAATGGCGCTGCTTCGAAACATCCCGGCGAAGCGCCCGTTTTCGTGTTCGGCGTAACCAACGGCGGTGCCAGAGCGCAGATAAGCGTGATGCGCATGACGTTCGGCCGTCTGGAAGGAGGCATGGTCTCCCTTCCTGGATTGGGAGACGATGCAATCGACATCGGTGGCTCCATGATGCTGATCCGCAAAGACGACAAGCTGATTCGGATCATGTACCAGATGTGTCCCTGCTCGACGGACGATGTGGTGCCACTCGCAAAAAAGATTCTTGCCGGCATCTAGTGCTGTCTCTCTAACAAGACTTTGGACCCTATTCCGCTCGAGCAGTAGAGTTATGGCGCCTTTGCAGCCACGACGCCGATGTCGGCGATGTTGTCGCCCTTTTTGAGCGAAGGAACCGCGTTCACATGGAGAATCACGCCGGCGGCGGGAGCCCGCGCATCTAGAATGACTTTGCCGAAATAATCTGTCACATAGCCGATCTTCATGCCTTCTTGAACGTACGTCCCGCGCTTCACCAGCGGATACCAAATCCCCGGACCATCCGAAATCACGTCAACGACTTTCCCCAGCCACACAGGATTTTCGACGAAGTGCGGCTCGCCCGGAATCATCTTCAGATAACGCATTGTGCTGAGCGTCCCGTTCACGAGCAGCGCCACGTCATCCGTTTCGACCGTTCCAGCGTGCCCGGCTTCCACAACGATGGACGGTTTGCCGCGAACCGAAGCGGTGTTGTCCAAATAGCGAGTCGCAGTTGGATCGATGGGACGCTCGCTCCAGATAATAATGTGATCCAACCCGAACGCGAGCACCATCTGTTTTGATACGCGGTCCTGCGCTTCCTTGCCAACCGCTCCCCAGTACGCGTACGGGCGCAGGCTTTCATCCAAATCGCCGCCGTGGTAATCAATCAAATAGTCGCAGCGGTCCACGACTTCCTTGGTAATCATGAATAAAGCTCGGTCCGTTTGCGTGCCGTCCATTTTCCCGGGATAGAAGCGATTCATGCTTTTATTGTCGATGGGATTCACATGCGGAACTTTTTGTTCGAACGAAAGTACATTCACAAGCGGCACGAGAATGACCGTGCCGGAGAGTTGCGCTGGATCCAGCTCGCCGATTAATCTTTCAACGGCAATGATCGAGACGTATTCCGTGCCATGCGCGCCGGTAACAAGCGCAAGGACAGGCCCGGGTTTCGCTCCATTCACCACCACGACCGGAATGTTTGTCGCTGCGTCCACACCCGCCGGCACTTCGATATAGCCATTCGCTTTTTGCCCCACAGCCGCCGTGGCCGTGCCCACGGTAAACGACGCGCGCTGCGCAAAACTTAAAACGGGAAGCGCCAATAGCATGGCGGCCGCTGCGAGCGAAAATCGAAATGTGCGAAACATGAAGCCTCCTCAAAGCGAGCCCTTCGGCAACCTCAGGGCGAGTGAGCATAACGCGCGTGGAGAGGATCGGCAACCTCGTTGCTAAGTGGCGTTTGCTGACGAACAGAGCAAAACGCGGCGCGGACGAACAGTACCAGTGATAAGATTTCGGTCGCTGGCAAATTTTGGACCCAGGGGCTTCGCATGATTCTCGACCGCAGAAAGTTTTTGAAGACAGCCGCGGTGACTGGAGCTGCGGCGGCGTTCGGCGGCACGGCTGCGTTCGATTTGGCCGCGGACACGCAAAGCTCCAGGTTCCTTCGATTTTGTTTTCTTCACGGACACGCATATCGAGCCTGAACTCGATGCGGCGCACGGCTGCGACCTGTGCTTCAAAAAAATCGCCGCCCTCAAACCGGAGTTCGCCATCATGGGCGGCGATCACGTCTATGACGCGACGTCTGTCGGCGCCGATCGCGCCAACACGGTCTTTGATCTCTACAAAAAGACCGAACAATCGCTCCAAGTGCCTGTGCACCACGCGATCGGAAATCACGATCCCTTCGGCATCATCGAAAAGAGCGGGGTGCCCACGAGCGATCCCGCATACGCGAAGAAAATGTATGAAGACTGCATCGGCAAAACATACTATTCGTTCGATCACAAGGGCTATCACTTCATCGTTCTCGATTCGATCCAGCCAACCGAGGACCGTTTGTGGGAAGCGCGCATCGACGACAAACAGATGACATGGCTCGCGGATGATCTCAAAGCTGCGGGACCGACCACGCCAGTAATCGGCGTTGTTCACGTCCCTCTCGTCACCGCTTTCGGTACGTTCACCGCCGATGCAATCCGACCCGGAAACAAGTACAACACCCTAACGGTCGCAAATTCACCGCAGGTGCTCGCGGCGTTCGAAGGTCACAATGTTATCGCGGTTTTTCAGGGGCACACCCACGTAAACGAAATTGTGGAATACAAAAACACGAAATTTATTACCGGCGGTGCAGTGTGCGGAAATTGGTGGCACGGTCCGCGCATGGGAGTTCCTGAAGGTTTCACGGTCGTCAGTTTGCATGAAGGCAAACTCACCACGCGCTACGAAGCATCTGGCTTTCAAAGCGTGGATGTCAGAGAAAAATTCTGAAGCGCAGATGTGAATCTCAGCTGTTCCTGCACGTTGCATCTAGAGCAAGCCCTTCCTAGGATTATTCTTTCTGGGGCCTGAGCCGCGATAAACTGTTCCCAGATGTCGCACTCGTAGTGCTGGTTTGGCTCCTCCCTCCGTCAGACCTCCCTCTCGGCATATACGCTCGGAAAGTGACGCCCAGCTATGCCCGAAGAACGCCAAAAAACTGGAAACTGTGCTGTTGCCGCAGCGTCTCCAACGCAGCGCGCTCACCCTCGTTATCAATTTACCGCGGCGGCAGAGGCCCTCGATTCTCAACACCGCTTGCGAATGAGTGCACGCACGAGCGATTTGGGAAAAGGCGGTTGTTATCTGGATACTTTCAGCCCTTTCCCGATGAAAACGGGAGTGAAGCTGCGCATCAGGAAAGAAAAGGTCTGCTTCGAAGCCGAAGCAACCGTCGTGTACTCAAAAATGGGAATGGGCATGGGCCTGGCGTTTACCTCCATCGACCCTCAGCAAATGAGTGTGTTGGAAAAATGGCTTGGCGAGTTGAGCGGCTCGGCGCCGTGCGAGTTGTCTGTGATTCCCGAGCACCCAACAGGTCCGGCCAATGGCCAGGTTCTGCAAAAGAACCTGGCTATGTTTTGAACGATCTTATCGTCGCTTTAATGCGCAAAGGCACACTAAGCGAAGAAGAAGGCCGGACCATGCTCTTGCGCCTGGTGCATCACGATTTCCGGCCTTAATTATTCCTGGATCGCAGCCAAGAACTCTCGCCATTTTGAACCGCCAATTTGAGATGCTTGCTCGTTAGACCCGAATCACTCTTCTGGGCTTGCTTCCGCTCTGCCTCCTGCCGCTTTCACCAGCGGAGCCGGTTGTAGCACAGGTGTAGCCGGAGTTGGGTCGCCTTTCACATAGTGCGCGTACCAGGCGAGGTAGCGCTCAAGCCGGTCCTTGATATGCGACGGCACCGTGAAACCGTGATATTCGCCCGGATACACGACGAGTTGGGTGGTGCGCCCAAGTGCCTTCATGGCTTGGTACATCTGCTCGCTTCCCAGGATCGGTACGTTCGAATCGATTTCACCGCCCATAAAAAGCGTCGGCGTCGTGATGTTCTTGACCCTGTAAAAAGGCGAAATTTTGTCCCAGAGGGCTTGATGTTCCCACGGGTAGCCGAGTTCTGTTTCGTAATCGCGCTGGTAGTGGTCATGCCCATAAAAGCTGGTAATCAGCGCGACGCCCGCGCCTGAGATGGCGGCTTTGAACTGCGTGGTCTGGCCAATGATGAAGTCCGTGGAAATGCCGCCATAGGACCAGCCGCCGACGCCTAGCTTGTCGGGATCGGCAATGCCTTGAGCGATGGCGTAGTCCACCATTGCCATGTCGTCTTGAAAGTCCTTGTTGCCCCAGTCCGCATAAATAGCCGCGCAGAATTTCTCACCGTAGCCGGAAGAGCCACGCGGATTCGGGAGCAAAACAGCGTAACCGTTCGCAGCATAGAGTTGAGCGAGATGGTAAAAGGATGCCTCGTATTCGCCTACCGGACCGCCATGAGGATTCAGCAGCGTGGGAACTTTTTTCGTCGCGTCGAAATCGACCGGCTTGTAGAGATATCCAGCGACGGCAGTTCCATCCTTGCTCTTGAAATGCACATATTCGACCTTGGCCAGGCGCAATTGAGAAATGAGCGCATCATTGGTTTTGGTCAAACGAGTAAGATCGCTGCCGTTTTGCAGAAAAATTTCGTCGGGGCGATCGGTTGTTCCGATTTGCGCCGTAATAGCTCCATCCTTGCCCAGCGAATAAGACGAAACGGTGACGCGCCCGCCGATAGGCCGAGCGATTTCTCCTCCACCGACTGCGATTCGACAGAGATTCTGCGCGCCATCATCCACCGCAATGAAATAGATGAAGCTGCCGTCGGCGGAAAAACGTGGGCGGCGCACGTTGCGGTCAAATGACGTGGTGAGCACCTTTGCCTCACCACCACTCGAAGGAGCGATCGCGAGATGTTGCGTGGCGTACCAGAAGAGATGCGGGTCAAGCATCGTAACGTACGTGATCCATTTGCCATCGGGAGACCATGCAGGTTGACCGTCAGCGCCGGGATTCGTAGTGATTTGCGTGAGATGTGCGCCTTTATCAGCGTTGTCTGCCGCAACAACCCAGATGTTGGTATCGCGCGAAGCGTCGGGATCGGGCACGGTGCGGTTGCTGGTAAAGGCGAGCTGCTTCCCATCAGGAGACCATGCTGGTTGTTCGTCATCGAAATTGCCCGAAGTGATTTGCGTTGCCGATTTCTTTTCAATGTTGAAAACGTAAAGGTGACTGCGGCGATTGTCGAGATATCCGATTGTGTCTTCCTTGAACTGAAGCCGGTCAATCACATACGGAGGCTGCGTCTTCGGTTTGGCAGGAGCCGGCTTGTCTTTATCTTTTTCCGCTTCTGCATCTTCCGGTTTGGGATCTTGGAGGACCAAGACAAGGCGCGTGCTATCCGGGGACCATTCAAAGTCGCCGACACCTTGCGCGATGTCCGTGAGCCGAACGGCTTCCCCGCCGACACGATTGAGAAGCCAGACCTGGCTCTTGCCGTTATTACGGGAGGAAGTGAACGCCAGATATTTGCCGTCAGGACTCCACCGCGGATGGCCGGAAGAGATACCTTCGGCGGTCATAGGAAGTGGATCGCCGCCGTGCGAGGAAACCATCCAAATCCGCGTTTCGTTCTTATCTTCTTTGAGCATTTTCGTGCGCACAGTGTATGCGACCCACAAGCCGTCCGGACTCAGCTCCGGCTGGCCGACATCGCGAATTTGGAAGTAATCGTCAATCGTGATGTTGCGCGCAGTGGCGGGCGTGCGGGGCTGCTGCGGAGCCGTGTCCGCGGGCCGCGCGCAGAACGAGAGCGCTGCAAGTAGGAAAACAAAGGCAAAGCGGCGAATCATTTTCATGCCGAAAACTCCTCCGACTGGAATTCTGGAATAAACCTGGCGAAGTGTAGCAGAGGCGCAGAGAATGTAGCAAAATTGAACATTTTCCAAATGGAGGGAAGGCCGACATGTACATACACATGTTTGCGTTTCGATTTAAGCCGGGAGTGCCTGAAGAGCAGAAGGAGCACGTCGTTGCTGAGATACAAAATTTGAAGAGCGAGATTCCGCAGGTGCTGGAATCGTGGGTGGGACGAAATGACTCGCCGCGTGGGCAAGGTTATGAGTTGGGCGGAGTGATGAAGTTCGCGGATAAGGCGGCGTGCGAGACCTATGGCGCTCATCCGGTGCATCAGAAATTGTTGGTGTGGTTGATGCCGTTGATCGAGCCGATTGAAGTGGATTTCAAGGTGCCCACGTAACGAGATGTTTCCTACTCATAGCGTAGCGCGATGAGTGGATCCAGTTTTGAGGCGCGATAGGCTGGGAAGAAGCTAGCGAAGGCGGCTACGGCGCTGAGGACCGCCACCGCCGCGACAAGCGTGATCGGATCGCGCGGTTTTAAACCGAAGAGCAGTGATTTGGCCGCCTGTGCGGCGCCTAAGGCCAAGCCGGCGCCGATCACGAGTCCAGTGACGGTCAGCAAAGTCGCTTCGTTTAGAATCAGCTTTAAAACATCGACGCGCTCCGCGCCGATAGCCATGCGAATGCCGATTTCCTTGGTGCGCTGTACCACCATGTACGAAATCACGCCGTACAATCCGATCGCGGCCAGCAACGCCGCCAAAAATCCAAAGAATCCGGAAAGCGTAGCCATCAGTTGATCTTGCAGAAGTGATTCGTGAATGCTGATCTTTAGGACCTTGAAATCTAGGTCGATGCCAGGATTCATGCCGCCGATCGTTTCTTTGAGCGAAGCGATCAGGCTCGTTAAAGGAAGTGAAGAGCGCACCAATATCTGGTCGTAAGGGCCAGGTTTCTCCTCCTGCGCCGTTGGAAAATACATGAACGGCAGAAATTCCTCATGCATGTCTCGCCATTTGCTGTCTTTGGCGACACCCACAATTTCATAAAGCGGACGCGGCTTTCCAGGAGGCTCATGGATGCGAAACCGCTTGCCGAGAGGATTCGCCGTTCCATCGAGAATCTTGCGCACGAACGCTTCGTTGACGATGGCTACTTTGACGGACGCGGCGGTATCTCGATCGTCGAAATCGCGGCCAGCGAGCAGCGGCGTAGCGATCGTCTGAAAATAACCCGGGCCAAGATTGTTGATCCATGAGACGCCTTTCTCGACGTCGGATCCTTCCGTCAACACATTGTCGTTCGAGGAGTTGCCCCCAAAGGGGACCATACGGGCATCGGCTGCGGATTCCACTCCGGGCAATGCCTGTATGCGTTTCACGATGTCGCGTTTGTATTCCGTGTAACGCTCCTCGGGAATCTTCAGGTGCTCGAAGTCGACGCCGGCGACCAATATGCCACTCTGCTGAAATCCAGTATTCAGCGTGGTCAAGTTGCGCAAACTTCGTACGAAGAGTAGCGCACCCATCAAGAGAACTACGGACAACGCGACTTGCGAAACAACCAGTATGCGGCGAAGACTGAAGCGCTCCTTGCCGCCGGTAGATCCGCGACTGCCGGACTGAAGCAACGTGGCCGGCTCGGCGCGTGTTGCTCGGATAGCGGGAGCCAACCCAAACGAAATCGTAGTCAGCACCGCGAGAGTCGTCGTGAATATAAGCACGCGCCAATCCATTCCCAAATCCAGAAAGATTTGATTATCGGCGGTACTGATGAACGTAACGAGGAGTCGGCTCACGGCAAACGCCAGGAACAATCCGCAAACCGCTCCACCGACAGCGAGGAGCAAACTTTCAGATAGCAGTTCACGAATCATACGCCAACGCGACGCTCCCAGTGCGCGGCGAATTGTGATCTGACGTTCGCGAGCTCCGGCACGCGCGAGCATCAAGTTGGCCAAGTTCGCACAAGCGATGAGCAGAACCAATCCGGAAATTCCAAGCAGCAGCCATAGCGAGGTTTCGGAATCCTCGCGCAATTCTGAGAATCCCGTGGCCGCCGAAAAAGCGCCAAGTTTGTATTCGAGATAGTGCTTCGCTCCGTCGGCATCGTAGTTGGGTGGAATCGTTTCTTGCAGGATTTGAGGAGTTACAGCATTCATTTGCGCGTTTGCGCGTTGAATAGTCCATCCCGGTTTCAAACGACCGATGGAAGCAAGCCACCAGGCGTGCCGCGTCGGAAGACGGTTGTCGCGTGGGTTGAGAATCGGCTCGACGCAGACAGGCACTGCTACATCAAAAGTGTCGCCCACGGAAATGCCGTTGAACCCAGGTGGCGTCACGCCGAGAACCTCGAAGGAATTGCCGTCGAGGGTCAGGCGTTTTCCAATGACCGAAGGGTCTCCGGCAAAATTTCTCTGCCAGAAGGCGTAGCTAATGTTTGCGCCAGATGCGGGACAGCCTGGCAGGTCGTCTTCGGGGCCCAGCAAGCGCCCAAGAATCGGCTGAATGCCAAGCACGCGAAAGAAATCTCCGGTGACACGGAGGCCTTTCGCGTTGCGAACTTCGCCGCCGTTTGCGAGGTTAAATCCTTGGCCGCCCCAGGCAGCGATTTCGGCGAAACCTTCCTGGCGCTTGCGGATCTCTTCCCACATCGGGAAAGTGAGCTGCGAATATTGGCCGGAAAAATTGCCGGAGCCCCAATGTCGATCAGCGATGCGGACTGTGCCAAGCTCTTGAGGATTTTTGACGGGAATGGTGCGAAGGCGAATGGAATCAATCAGTTGAAAGATGGCGGTATTGGCGCCAATGCCGAGAGCGAGGGTTAGAACGGCGACAATCGTAAAACCAGGACTCAGTCGAAGAAGTCGAAAGGCGTGGCGTAGGTCGCGCCAGAGATTGGTCATAGTAATCCCTCACAGGGATAAGACGACGAAGAGGGGCAAAAGTCACGCCGGATAGTGATGACGTAGAGGTGTGAAAATGTTGCCACCATAAACATAGAGGGCCGCCCAAGGGCGGCCCCTACAGAGTTGGGTGCGCGCCAGCGGGGCGCACTTTTTGTCCCAGATCTCACGGGAACTGACGGACTGGTTGCGCCTTGGGCAGAGGTTTTCGAGGCATCATTTCGTCACGGTTGGCGGTTAGATAGACGAAGCTCGCGACGATTACGGCCATTTGTTTCATGTCGGCTTCCTGGATGCGTTCGTAGACGTCCATGTTGGAGTGATGGGTGCGGGTGTCGTAGTCCATCGGATCTTGGATGAATTGAAAGCCGGGTAGGCCGACAGCGTCGTAAGAAAGGTGATCGGTGCCCCCGGTGTTGCGGATGGTCAGGGTGGTCATGCCTAGATCGTGGAACGGGACCATCCAGGCGTTGAAAATTGGGGCGACCATTTCGTTGCCTTGAAGATAGACGCCGCGAATTTTGCCGGTGCCGTTGTCGATGTTGTAGTAAGCATCGAGCTTGGACTGCTCGGGAAGTATCTTGATGAGGTGAGTGGCGGGATCTTCGACATTGGGATCGCCGAAGTGCTGCTTCATGTAGGCGCGGGAGCCGAGGAGACCTTGCTCTTCGCCAGTCCAGAGGCCGATACGGACGGTGCGGCGCATCTTGACGCCGGTGGCTTTAAGGATGCGCATGGCTTCCAGCATTACCGCGGACCCGGCGCCGTTATCGGTAGCGCCAGTGCCGGATTGCCATGAGTCGAAGTGGCCGCCTAGCATGACGATTTCGTCGGCCTTGGCTTTATCGGAGCCGGGGATCTCGCCGATGATGTTGAAAGAACTCAGGTCATCGTCGTAAAACTTATTTTCGATATCGACGAGCATAGTGACCGGGACTTTTTTCTCGAGCGTGCGAACGATGCGGCCATAGTTTTCATTGGCTACCGCAACGCGGCACGGAGCTGGAGGATCTTTCTCTTTGTCACGGCCGCCGCCCTGTTGAACGAAAACGGTGCCGTCGTCGCTGCGGGAAGGCTCGATCCAGGCAGCGACATCTTCATCCAAAAGGAACTTCTGAACTTTGAGTTGGAATTCGCGGGTGGCGCGGAACTGGGCGATACGCTCTTCCTGGCCTGCCTGGGCTGCGGGGACTGGCTGCGTTGCTAGATCGGCGAGCTCGGCGTCGGTGTAGCGGTGAGCTTGCGGATCGAAGCGTTCGGGGCTTTCGGGAATCGCAGCGGTGAGAACGAATTTGCCTTTGAGCTGCCCCTTGAATTTGGCAAAGTCTTCTTCTTTTGTAATGGGCGCAAAAACAGCGTCCGCGGTGACGGGACCGTTGGTGCCGGGCGTCCAAGCCTTGGCGTAGGCAATGAGCGGAAACGGATGTGGGGCGATGACCTGAGCGTTGGTGCGCTCATTGGACCAGCCGCGGCCGAACGGTCCCCACTGCTCGAGATGGACGTTGGCGAGTTTCCACTCGTTCATGGTGTCCGCGGTCCATTTGGCGGCTTCCTTGATATTCGGAGAGTTGGTAAGACGTGGGCCGTGGACATCGCTCAGATAGCTGATGATTTCCATGACTTTGGAAGTTGTAGCGCCAAAGCCTTCTTCCCTGATTTGATGAATCGCAGCCAGATCGGACTGGCTAACAGCCGGGGCCTGCGCTGCGATTGGCATAACTGCCAAGACCAGCGCTAGAACTGCAAACACACTTGCATGCTTACGCACAATCTTCCTCCGTTTTGAAATTCGACTGTCTGATTCTTACTTGAGCCGCCACAGGGTACCGCTTGCATGTGTGTGACGGCAGCGGCTATGAATGCGTTTCAAGGAGTCCGTGATCTCAATCCGGCGATCCGCGCCCAAATCAGAAGGGTCGCGGAGACAGTTTGCTTTAGATTTCATTCTTGTGGAAACGCTCAATCATGTGATCGCATGCGCGGACAGTGACGGCCATCATGGTGAGCGTCGGGTTCTGGCACGCGGATGACACGAAGCTCGCACCGTCCATCACGAAAAGATTTTTCACATCGTGCGACTGGTTGAAGGGATTGAGCACGGACTTTTTGGGATCGTTCCCCATGCGTGCTGTGCCCAATTCGTGGATAGCCATTCCAGGCATTTCGACGTTCGCCTGTACGCGAATGTCTTTCGCGCCGGCCGCTTCCAGCATTTCTGCCGCCGAGGCTCCGGCGTCCTGCATCAGTGCTGCCTCGTTGTCGCCATGCGACATGTTGATGTGCAACGCAGGAATGCCCCAGGCATCTTTTAGGTCCTTATCGATCTCGATGTAATTGTCCCAACGGGCCAGCGATTCGCCGAAAGCTCCGAGCGAAATAGAGTACTCGCCTTCTTTCACAGCTCTTTTGAGCTGTGTTCCGTAACCTTCCGCGTTGAAGTTGAATCCAGCCTCGGCGCCGCCTTGGTAACCGTAGCCGCGGATGAATTGCGAATGGTTCTTGTTCGAAGGAGTGTTCCGGAAGCGAGGGACGTAAATTCCGTTGGGCCGTGCAGGCTCGTTCGCATTGGGAACGGGGTTGAAATTTGCGAGACGGCCCGAGGCTCCGGCGCCAACGACGTGGTCCATTAGATAGTGGCCGAGGGCGCCGCTGGAATTGGCGAGTCCATTGGGATATTCCCGAGTGGACGAGTTCAGCAAGATGCGCGTGGATTCCATCGCCTGCGCGCAAAGGATCACCGATTTCCCGCGGACTTCTTTCACCTGGCGCGTCAAACGATCCACGTAGGTTACTCCACGCGCTTTGTTTGCCTCGGTGGACATGTCTATATGGCTCACTACGGCATTGGTGATAAGCGTGCAGTTGCCGGAAGCAATCGCGTCCTTGACGGTGGTAAACGGGCTACTAAAATAAGAAAAAGTGCTGCATCCGCGTTCGCACGGTCCGCAATAGTGACACTGGAGACGGCCGTTGTGATTCTGCGTGAGGATCGCGGTGCGGCCAATTGTGACTGTGTGACCGAATTTGGCTTTGACACGCTCTCTGAGCAGAACTTCTCCACAGCTCATTTTCATCGGCGGGAGAAATTGACCGTCGGGCAACATTTCATTGCCCTCTAACGCGCCACTGATGCCTACGTACTTTTCGACGATGTCGTAGTACGGCGAAAGCTCGGCGTAGTTAATCGGCCAATCGTCGCCATAGCCGTCGCGGCTCGCCGCTTTGAAATCGTTGTCGCTCATGCGGTAGCTCTGACGGCCCCACACTAGCGAGCGTCCACCGAGGACGCGGAGCCGCTGCCAAGTAAAAGGCTTGCCGGCCGGCGTGCTATAGGGATTCTCTAGGTCGTTCACAAACCACTCGTAGTTGTATTCCATGCACGCGTAGCACTGCTTTTGGACGGGCCGCGTGCGCACAATCTCAGGCGAGTGATCGCGGTATTTCAATTTGTACGCCGGCATGTGCTCGGTAAATTCTTTCGGAGTAACCGCACGGCCTGCTTCGAGCAATGCCACTTTCAACCCGGCCTCGGCACATTGTTTCGCGGCCCAGCCGCCTGTTGCGCCGGATCCCACGACGATAACGTCATACGTTTGCTGCAGCGGATCTTGCGCCATGCCAACCCTGTTCGTAATCCCAATCACTTGTGGTCCCCCTCCGGATGTTCGCAGCCTTGGTACGGGCCGTGCGCAAATGCACCGTCCCAACCTAGTTCTTTCTCGCCGATCTGAGAGGTGTAGTACGCCATCATGATGCGGTCCTTCAGCGCTTCAAAATGGGCGTGTCCTTTATCCGGATTTGCATCGGCTTCACCTGTCCAGTTGCTGGCATTGCGTGGATACGCCAGCGCGTGCAACAAGAGATCCTGGTCATCTCGCGACAGATAGATAAAAGCCGCTTTGAAACGCCGAATGCTTTCGCTATCCAGATATCCGAGCGAGTTCAAAAACGCTTGTTGCACCTCGCGCGTTTCCGCAGCCATCAGAAGATCGATATAGCGATTCACCAGCGCTTCTTTCGCGCCGGGAGTGTCGGTCGCCGGGATAATCAAGTCGCTAAGAAGAATGAGCGTTTCGTTCTGGTGCTGATCGAGAAAGAGCGGCTTCCACCCAGGCCCCTCAAGTTCTTTCGAGGCGTCGACACCGCTTTGCGCCGGGGTCAATTCGAATGGTGGCGCGGCATTTTGCGCCGCAGCTTGAGCATTGGCAAGCGCGGGGCGCAGCGCCGCCGCGGCACCGGCAAGAACACTCGCTCGTAACATTTCGCGTCGTTTCATGAAAACTCCTCGCGTACAGTTTCTGTCTACAGGAGACTACGCCATCGCGTGCAAATAATCATAATCGATCTTGATCGCTTCCATGGCAGGCGTGGTGGTAAACGGCGGTTCCTGCTCAACGTAATACAGTTCTACTTCAGTTTTTTTCGCCGCGGCGAAAATCGGTACGTAATCAATATGCCCGCGGCCCAGCTCCGCCGGCTTCGGACGCACACTTTCGTCGAGTCCCGTGGAGGGGCTGGCAGTGGGGTGGAAATCCTTGATATGCAACAACCGGTACCGCTTCGGATATTTCGTCAGGTAGGCCACAGGATCGTGCCCGGCTGCAACCATCCAGCCACAGTCGAGCTCGAATTTTACGAGCGAGGGATCCGTTTCGCGCAAAATCACGTCGTAGCCGATTTCGCCGCCGTCCAGTGGTTTGAACTCAAAATTGTGGTTGTGATATCCGAACTGCAAGCCCGCTTTCTTCGCCTGTTCGCCCATTTCATTGCAGCGCGCCGCGATTTTTTTGAAGTCGTCTAATGTCAACGCAGAGAGTTGGGCCATGAACGTCTTTGGGTCGAACTTACCCGGTTTGGGAGCTTCAGGAAGTGTCACAGACGAGATCACATAGTTTGCGCCAATTTCCTTGGCATAAGGAACCGCTTCCTCCATCCCGCCAAAACTCATGTGCAATGACTTGCATTGCAAACCGGCATCTTTCAACGACTTCTTGACGTCGGCGGCCGTGTGCTTCGGCGAAACACCAGTTTCGACTTCTTTGTATCCAATCGCCGCGATTTGCCGCAGGGTTCCGTCGTAGTCCTTATCCAGCTCTGCGCCAACGGTGTAAAGTTCCAATCCAATGGGCTTGCCCAACGGATTGGCCAACAGCCGGGACGGTTTGCCCAATCCCAATGCGGCCGCCACCAGCGCCCCGCTGCCACCTATCAGAAGTTCGCGCCTCGAAGATTTCACGTTAGCCTCCCCTACTATTCCAGCGATCCCAATTCCAGCCCCGCCGGTTCCAGACCGGCTTTACAGCGCGCAGATTGTATACGACTTTGCTCCATGCGGGCGAAGAAGGCGTTGCATTTTGTGACTTGCGCCACGATTTGAGATGGGTCTGACCCCCCACCCCCGTGGTGACAGGAAGTATGAAGTAAGTCCATGAAACGAATGAAGCTGTAGGAGTTTCTGCGTGTTGCATGTTTACTGGCTGTGGAAAAAACGGGAACGATTTGGGTGCTTGTGAGTATGTGAGTGTAGAAACCAAATGAACAGGAAGGCGCGAGACGGTTGTAAAAGGAGGTCGACGGGTTTGCCAGTGAGAGCACGGAAAAAGATAGCATAAGGTTGGCGAGAGAGTAAAGACATTTACAGGGAACGGTTGAATTGAGAGGCTGAGCGGCTATTAGAAGGAATGAACGGTGGAAACAAACTGGGCGCGGTGGCGCGTGACAAAAAGGGCGAGAGGCGTGTCCTAATTCCCGCACGGATTCCCTAGTTAATCCGGAGGAGATCGGCAGTTAAGAAAAAGGAAGATGCAAAGGACAACAGATTGAGATTTGAAGGCAGAGTCAGTTGGTCGTTTTGGAAGAAGGTTCGGGAGGGCGGGCGGGTGTGCCGTCGGCTTTCACGAAGTGGGCATACCAGGCTAGGTCGCGTTCGAGGCGGTCCTTGATGTGGGAGGGGAGCGTGAACTCGTGGTATTCGTCGGGGTAGACGACTAGTTCGGTGGTGCGGCCGAGGCGTTTAAGGGCTTGGTACATTTGTTCGCCGCCAAGGATGGGGACGTTCCAGTCAATATTGCCGCCCATGAAGAGAGTAGGAGTCGTGACTTTGGCGACGTTGCGGAAGGGCGAGACTTTTGCCCAGGCGGCTGGGTTTTCCCAGGGGAGGCCTAGCTCGGCTTCGTAGTCTTTTTGATATTGGTCGTGGCCGTAGAGGCTGGAGAATTCGGCGGCACCGGCGCCGGAGATGGCGGCTTTGAAGCGAGTCGTTTGCGTGATGATGAAGTCGGTGGAGATGCCGCCGTAGGACCAGCCGCCTACGCCGAGTTTGTCGGGGTCGGCGATGCCCTGCTCGATGGCGTAGTCGACCATGGCCATGTCGTCCTGGAAATCTTTGTTGCCCCAGTCGGCGAAGATGGCTTTGGCGTAGTCTTGGCCGTAGCCGGAGGAGCCACGAGGGTTGGGAAAGAGGACGGCGTAGCCATTGGCGGCGTAGAGCTGGGCGAGGTGGGAGAACTCGGCGTAGTAGGCCCAGACGGGGCCGCCGTGGGGGATGAGCAAAGTCGGGTACTTTTTGCCGGGGGTGTAGTCGAGGGGCTTATAGAGGTAGCCGGAGACTTGCGTGCCGTCTTTGGATTTGAAGTGGACGTATTCGCCGTGGGAGAGCTTGAGTTGAGCGAAGAGTGCGTCATTGACGTGGGTGAGTTGGGTGAGCTTGCCTTGCGCCAAGAGGTAGATTTCGTCGGGGCGGTCGATGGTGGCGATTTGAACGGCCATGGCGCCGCTAGCACTCACTGAATAGCCGTTCACGATAAGACGGTCATGAATGGTGCACATGAAATTGCCAAACTGAAAGGAGCCCTGACCAAACGATTCCGGCAGTTGGCACAATTGTTGGGTGCCGTCCATGTCCGCAATGAAATATACGGACTTGCCGTCAGGGCCGAATCGAGGCTCAATGGAATTGCGGTCTAGAAAAAGCGAGAGGATTCGTGCCTCGCCACCGGTTGCTGGCGAGATGGCGATGTGATGGGTGGCGTAGTCGAAGAGTTTTGGGTCGACCATCGTGACGTAGGCGACAAACTTGCCGTCGGGGGACCAAGCGGGGGACATGTCGATGCCGGGATTGGTGGTGACCTGGGTGAGGTGGGCGCTGTTGTTTGAGTTGTTGACGTCGGCTGGAACAACCCAGAGGTCCGTGTTGTAAGTGAGGTCGGAATCGGGAGTGGAGCGGTTGCTCGTGAAGGCTAGGAGTTTGCTGTCGGGGGACCAGGCGGGTTCGGAGTCGTCGAAGTCACCACTGGTAACTTGGGTCAGAGATTTTTTGGAGATGTCAAAGACGTAGAGATGTGTGCGGCGACGGTCGAGATAGCCGATTTCGTCGACTTTGAATTGCAGACGGTCGATGACCCACGGCCTTTTGGATTTGGGTTTTTTGTCTTCGGAATCGGAGTCAGAGGCAGTTGAGGATTGAGCGGCGCGAGACTTCTCTTTGGCGGCGTCGAGTTCTTCGGGCGTTGGGTCGCGCAGGGCGAGGACCATGAGGCGCCCGTCGGGCGCCCACGCGAAATCTTCGACATCTTGAGGCGTGTCAGTGAGTTGCTGGGCTTCGCCGCCCAGGCGATTCAAAAGCCAGACTTGGGTCTGGCCTCCCTTTCGTTCGGAGAGGAAGGCCAGGAATTTGCCGTCGGGACTCCAGCGTGGGTGGGAGGAGGAGACACCTTCAGCGGTCATGGCTAGCGGCTCGCCGCCTGACGCGGAGATCATCCAGATGCGTGATTCGTTTTTGTCAGTCTTCAAAGAGGATTTGTCGACGGTGTAAGCGACCCATTGGGCGTCGGGGCTGAGTTGAGGGTCGTGAACGGTTTGGATTTGGAAGTAGTCGTCGATGGTGATGGGGCGAGGCGTGGGAGCTTGGGCGGAAGTGGAAGAAGAATAGCTAAACGCAGAGACACAGAGTACGCAGAGACGGAAAGACCGGCTGGCTGAGCAAAACTTCATGCGGACGACTCCTAAGACGAAAATGAGTGCGAAACCAAAGGGCGGAGTTTAACACAGGCGCCGAGCCCGGACCGAACTGTGGAAGGCGAGCAGCGAGCGGGCTTGAGATGCGCGAGGACCTGTGCAATGGGACAGTTTGCGTGATGAAAAAATATTCGGCGAGATGCATTTTTTTGTTGCATGCAGGGGCGAACCTTGTATTCTTCGAATGCGAACTCACTTTACCCAGCGCGCGAGTGAGAATCGCTAAGGAGGACGAGAGTAAAAATTGAGTTCTTTATCCCTGCCTGCCCAGATTCCTTCCACTGCAATTTCAACCGCTAAAAAAAGGGTCGCAAAGCTGACGCTCTGGCCGCTTGTGGCGGCGACGTTTTTTATGGTGTCGGGAGGAACGTACGGGACGGAAGAGATCGTTCATGGCGCGGGTTATGGGCATGGGATTTTGATCTTGTTGTTCTTGCCGGTTTTGTGGTGCTTGCCGACGGCGTTCATGATCGGGGAGCTTTCGAGTTCGCTGCCTGCCGAGGGCGGTTACTACGCTTGGGTGCGGCGCGGGTTGGGAAACTTCTGGGGCTTTCAAGAGGCTTGGCTGTCTTTGGCGGCGAGCATCTTTGATATGGCGATTTACCCGACGCTGTTTGTGTTTTATTTGAAGCAGATGTCGCCGTGGTTTGGGTCGGGAAGCCATGCGGTGATGGCTGGATTGTTTGTTGTGGTGACTTGCGCTGTACTGAATTTGCTTGGAATCCGTGTTGTAGGAATCACTTCGCTGTGGCTGTTCTTTTTTCTATCGGCTCCGTTCGCAATCATTGTTGTGATGGCACCGTTTAAGGTTGCAGCTTTCGCTAGCGGCGGTGGTCACGGAGCAGCGGAAGCGACTGGCCTAGGGTTGTTGGGCGGTGTGCTTGTGGCGATGTGGAATTACATGGGTTGGGACAACGCTTCGACGATCGCGCAAGAAGTGGAGAGGCCGCAGAGGACGTATCCGAAAGCGATGATCGCGGCGGTGGTTCTTGTTTCGTTGACCTATATTCTGCCCTTCTTGGCGGTTTACTTTACGGGGATTCCAGCATCGACATTTGGCGCCGATGGATCTTGGGCGAAAATCGCGGGATTGATGGGTGGAAAGATTCTGGGATTCGAGTGGCTGCGTTTCTTGATTGTGATTGGCGGAATGATGAGCGCGTTTGGAATGTTTAACGCGCTGGTGATGAGTTACTCGAGGCTTCCGCTGGCAATGGCGCGGGACGGAATGCTGCCGAAGGTGTTTGCCAAGACGACCGCGAAATCGCAAACGCCATGGGTGGCGATTCTAGTTTGCGCGAGCTGCTGGGCGCTGTGCCTGGGTTTGGGATTCAAGAAGCTCGTCACTCTAGACATTATGCTTTATGGCGCGAGCTTGATGCTGGAGTTCGTGACGCTGGTAGTATTGCGAATACGCGAGCCAAAGCTCAAGCGCGAGTTCAAGGTACCTGGAGGGTTGGTTGGCGCCATTTCCTGCGGGATCTTTCCGCTTTTGCTGATGAGCCTGGCGATGGTTGAGAGCGAAAGTGAAAGCATCCTGGGTATTAATGGGCTGATGTTTGGCTTGATCATTATGGTGGGCGGGGTGGTTCTGTACGCGGCGACAAAACCTTTGCGCCGAGCGGTGATTGCTCCGGCGGCCACGCCGAACGCGGTTACGGGCGACTGAGCTGCCGCGCGGCGTGCGCGCTGCTGGTATACTCCACAGTTCATTCCAACATCCTCTTTTCATTGGGAGATTAGACCGTGAAAAATTTGCGGCTTTTCCTACTACTCCTGCTAGTTGCTGGGGCGGCTCTATTTGTGCACGCGACGGCTGCGTCTTTGCCACAGGCGGCGCAGAAATTCGACCAAAAGTTCTTTGGAGAGTTGAAGTGGCGGTCGATTGGGCCGTTTCGCGCGGGGCGTTCGCTGGCGGTGACCGGAGTGCGCGGGCAGCCCGATGTCTACTACTTCGGGTCGGTGAATGGCGGCGTTTGGAAAACGAATGATGCGGGGCGGACGTGGAATCCGATATTTGATGCCGAGCCGGTCGGATCGACTGGTGCGATTGCGGTGGCGCCTTCGAATCCGAGTGTGATTTACGTCGGGTCGGGCGAGGCGGATATGCGCTCGAGCATTTCGTATGGGAACGGAATGTATAAGTCGACGGACGCGGGCAAGACTTGGGCGCACATCGGGTTGGAAGATTCGAGGCAGATTGCGCGGATTGTGGTGGACCCGGACGATCCGGAGAAAGTTTTTGTGGCGGCCTTGGGACACGCGTACGGACCGAACAAAGAGCGCGGCGTTTTTCGTTCAAACGACGGCGGGAAAACTTGGCAGCAGGTGCTTTTCAAGGATGAAAATACTGGCGCGATCGATTTGGCGATGAAGCCGGGAAATTCGCAGATCCTTTACGTGGCTTTACTGCAGACGCGCCGGCCGCCTTGGAGTATTTATCCGCCGTCGAAAGGGCCGGGTACGGGGCTCTATCGATCGAAGGATGGCGGAGACCACTGGGAACAATTGACAGGACGCGGTTTGCCTTCGGAAGAGCTGGGGCGGATGGGAATTGCGTTTGCACGGAGCAATCCGGAGCGGATTTACGTGATTGCTGATGCGAAGGAAGGCGGACTCTATCGCTCCGACGATGGCGGGGAGAATTGGGCGCGCGTTTCGAAAGATCCGCGGATTTGGGGACGCGGTTGGTATTTCTGCGAAGTGAGCGTCGATTCCCTCGATCCGGACACTGTCTACGTGCCGAATACTTCGATGTATCGTTCGCGCGACGGGGGAAAGACGTTTACGGCTGTTAAGGGCGCGCCGGGCGGGGACGACTATCACCAGCTTTGGATTGATCCGGACTATCCACAGAAGATGATTCTGGGGTGCGATCAAGGCGTGATCGTGACTCGCAACGGCGGGGAGACCTGGAGTTCCTGGTACAACCAACCAACTGGGCAGTTTTATCACGTCGCAACGGACAACCGATTTCCCTACTGGGTGTATGGGGCGCAGCAGGACAGCGGAGCTGGCGCAACCCCGAGCCGCAGCAATTCGCGGGCTCTAAATGCTCAAGATTGGCGACCGATGGAGGCAGGTGGGGAGAGCGACTACGTCGCGCCCGATCCGGTGAATCCTGGAATTATTTACGGCGGATCCGTGGTACGTCAGGATTTTCACAATGAAGAAGTGCAGCAGATACCGCCGACGCTCATGTATCCCGGCGACTATCGGCGGACCTGGACTTTGCCGTTGGTTTTTTCGGAGATTGAGCCGCATGTGCTGTACTTCAGCGCGCAGGTTTTGTTTCGAACGGCGGACGGAGGAAATTCGTGGCAGAAGATTAGCCCCGATTTGACTCGCGAAGATCCCGGCGTTCCGGCGAATCTTGATGCGGCGACTGCCGCGGATATCCCACCGGGGAAAAGGCATGGAGTGATTTATACGATTGCGCCGTCACCGCTGAAGGCTGGCGAGATTTGGGTGGGAACGGACGACGGGTTAGTGCATCTGACGCGCGACGAAGGGAAGACATGGAGTGACGTTACGCCGAAAGAGCTGACACCGTGGAGCAAGGTGACGCACGTTGCGGCTTCGCGTTTTGACGCGGGCAAGGCGTACGCGGCAGTGGATCGCCACCGGCTGGAGGATTTGCAAGCTTATCTCTATCGCACGAAAGATTTCGGGAAGACATGGCAGCGTGTTTCGAACGGGATTCCGGAAGGAAGCTTTTTGAATTGCGTGCGAGAAGATCCGAAAGTTGCGGGCCTGCTGTATGCGTGCACGGAAACGGGCGTGTACGTTTCGTTTGACGACGGCGACAATTGGGCGCCGCTCCAGCTTAATTTGCCGACCACCTCGGTGCGGGATTTGGTCGTGCACGGCGACGATCTGGTGATCGCCACATTCGGGCGGTCGTTTTGGGTGTTGGATGACGTGACGCCGCTACGGCAGTGGAGCGCGAAAGTGACGAGCGCGGATACGTGGCTGTTCGAACCGCAGACGGCGTATCGCGTGCGGCCTGGCTCGGATCAAGGCACTCCAATACCGCTTGATGAGCCGCAAGCGGAGAACCCGCCGGCGGGAGCGATGCTGGACTACTACTTGAAGGAGAAGCAGACGGAAGCGGTGCAACTGGAAATATTTGATGCGGCAGGGAAACTGGTGCGGCGATTTGCTAGCACCGACGAGATGCCGAAAACGAATCCGGATGAGTTGGACATTCCGATGTACTGGGTACATGACGCAGAGCCGCTCTCCGCTGAGGCGGGGACGCACCGGTTTATTTGGGATTTGCGATATGCGTTCGCTGGTGCGCGGCGAAGGTCTCGACGCGGCGGAGGCGGACCGATTGCGGTTCCTGGTCGATATACCGTGAAGCTGACTGCAGCGGGGAAGACGATTTCTGTGCCGTTGGAGATCAAGATGGATCCGCGCGTTAAGACCAGCGGTGCGGATTTGGAGCGGCAGTTCCAGCTGGCTTCCCGATTGGCGGCAAGCGTTGGCGAGTTTTCCGCGGCTGTCACCCGTGCAGACGATTTACAAAAGCAGATCGCTGTGCGGAGCAAAGAAGCTGCGGGGAACGCGGAGCTTGCGGCGGGGCTTGCTGATTTGGGGAAGAAAGTTGGTGCAGTGGCAGGAACAGGAACGGGTGGGGGCTTCGGAGGTTTTGGTTTCGCGATACCGGGAAATGAGCCGACGACGCTGCGACAAATGTCAGCTGCCATGGGCACGCTCATGGGGATTGTTGAGAGTGCGGATGTGGCGCCTTCGGCGGACGCTGTGGCGGCTAGCGAGAAATGGGAAGTAGCTGGGAAGGCGACTTTGGGGCGTTGGGATGCAATTCAAACTAACGATGTCGCACGAGTGAATTTGTTGCTGGAGAAAGCGCATTTGCAGGCTTTGAAATTGGGGGAGGAAAAGATGCACCCCTAAAGGGGTGGGCCTACAAATTCGGAGCTGAAGTTCTGGAAATGACGTTCAGAATCATTGAACGGCGGGGGCGCGACATTTGGGCGGGAGGCGGGTTATATGAAGGTAAGAAGACAGAACGCCAGCCCAGAATGAGGACCCTCCATGATTAGGAATAGCGTTACGAAGCAAATTGCAGTTGCCGCCGGATTCTTGGCGCTGACTTTTGCGCCCGCAATCACCCGCGCACAAAGCGGTTCACAGCCTCCGGCGCAAGATCAGAGCCAGGCGGCACCTGCCGCGCCAGCGCAGCACGAAGGACGCATGCGTGGCGCGATGAAAGGACTGAACCTGACGGATGATCAAAAAGCGGCGATGAAAACGATTCACGAGTCCACGAAGGCGAAATTGGATGCCGTGAATAAGGACGAATCGCTAACGGCGGAGCAGAAGGCAGCAAAGACTCACGAACTGCGGCACGGGGCTCGCATGCAGATGGTGAAACTCTTGACGCCCGAACAGCGGCAGCAGATGAAGGCCAATGTTCGTGCGTTGCGCGCATCCCGTCGAGAGCAACAGCAGCAACAGCCGCCGCAAGCCCAGCCGCAAGGGTAATGGCGCGGGACTTTGAAGATGTCCGATTCGTAAAGATGGCTTGGCAATCGGCCGAATCAAGGTCGTAATCACGATAGGTGAAGGGACGGCCCGAGTGGCCGTCCCTTTTTAGTAGGGGGATACATTCGAGCAGCACGGAATGGTGAAGAGATTTGATATGCTGCTCGACGTGACGAATATTGTTCGAATAAATGGGCGCGCTTGGAGTCGGAACGGTTTTCGAATCGGCGCGTTTTTTTTCTCGCTTGTTTCAGGTGTTGTGGTGCTGAGTTTTTCTTCCTCAGCGCCATCGCAAACGGCGCCAGCGGCTGCTGCAGCGCAGTCGGGCGCACCTCAAGTGTCGCCAACAACGCCCGCGCTAACAACTCCTGAAGGAGTTCCGCAAACTATTCCACTAGCAATGCCACGTGCAGGGTTGAACGTTGTGGTGCTCGATCCAGCGCATGGCGGGACAGACCTTGGCGCGCGAGGAACGGGTGGGATTCGCGAGAGCGAAATCGTGCTGGATTTCGCGGCGCAGGTGCGCCGGGCGCTGGAAGCGCAAGGATTTCAGGTGCTACAGACACGCCAAGGAAACGAAGATCCTTCGTTCGACGATCGTTCGGCGATTGCCAATGCGCAGAGCGGAGCGGTGTTCGTCACGCTGCATATTGCTTCGACGGGGCTGCCGGGGACTGCGCGCGTATACGTCAATTCGGATTTGCCGGTGACGACGAATGCGGGCGGATTGATTCCGTGGGACCGAGCACAAACTCCGTTTCAAGGGTTGAGTAAGAAATTGGGCGATCTGGTGCAGGCATTGCTGGCGCAGCGCTTTAAGGGATCACCGAGCACGGCGCAAACTGCTGCTGTAAGACAGTTGCGAACTACAGCGGCGCCGGCGATTGCCGTGGAAATATCGAGCGTTGTGGTGGAGAACCGCGCGGACCTGGATCGCATGGCACCGGGTGTCGCAGATGCGATCGCGACGGGAGTTTCGTCATTTAGACCTTCCTATGTGGTGCCGGCCATTTCGGGAGGCACTCCGTGACGAGCCGCTGGATCAAATGGGTGGTGGGCGTGCTCTGCGTAGCCGTGATTGTGGGAGTGATTTACTTTCCGATTCTGCGGCGGCGATTGCAAGCGGCGGCAAAGTTGCAACAGCAGACGGCGGAGCAGGCGCGGAGAGAGTTAACGCAAGCGGTTCCGATAAATCCGGGCGAGCCGCGCGTGAAAGCGAAATTGTTTTGGGCTTCGGGGAATGGCGATGGAGCGCTGGTGGACTCGACGGTGGAGTTGCCGCTTTCGGATGATCCAGTTCTACGCTCGAAACAAGTATTGAACACACTGTTGGCCGGACCCGTGGATGCGGAACTTCGCACACTGCCGCCGGATGCGGTACTTCTCGCGTTCTATTTGTTGCCGAACGGTACGGCGATTGCGGATTTTTCCGAGGCGCTGGCGACCGCGACGCCTTCAGGAATCCAGAGCGAACAGCTGGCTGTGGACTCGCTTACGCGCACGTTGGAAGCAAATGTGCCGCGCGTGCAACGGCTAAAAATTCTGATTCATGGGCAGGAAATGGAAACGCTTGCGGGACACTTGGATCTAACTGGAACTTTTTTGGTTAACACGAAGGGTACACTCGCGGCGCCTAGCCCGACGGCGGTTTCGGCACCAGAGGCTGCACCCAGCGCCGACAAACGTGTGCCGCCAGCGACGGATAAGCCCGCTCCAGCGCGGGCGCCAGCGACGAAACCTAGTTCGCCCAAGGCGCTTGAACATTGACAGCCGATAAAGTCACCGTCAAACTGGCGCAGCCTGACTAGAAATTGTAAGAAAATCTTTTTACTAGAGTGACCACAGCAGGAGGAAGAGTGCGAGTTGATGGCCGCGGCCCGGACCAGATGCGCCCGTTAAAAATGACGCCGGATTTCATTTCGACGGCGGAAGGAAGCGTGCTGATCGAGATTGGTAGCACGCGCGTGATATGCACCGCAACGGTGGACGATGGCGTGCCGGGATTTATGAAAGGCACCGGCAAAGGCTGGGTGACGAGCGAATACGGGATGCTGCCACGAGCAACAGAAGAGCGCACGCAACGCGAAGCGACGCGCGGCAAACAGTCCGGGCGAACGCTGGAGATTCAGCGGCTGATTGGAAGATCGCTGCGCGCGGTGACGGACCAGGAAGCGCTCGGTGAGCGTACGGTGTGGATCGATTGCGACGTGATTCAGGCGGACGGGGGAACGCGGACGGCTTCGATTACCGGAGCGTTTGTGGCGCTGGCGCTGGCGTTCGAACGGCTGGTGGCGGCAGGGATTTTGAAGAGCTCGCCGTTGATAGATACGGTGGCGGCGACGAGCGTGGGAATTGTGGATGACCGCGCGCTGCTGGATCTGGCTTATGAAGAGGATTCGCGCGCGGAAGTGGATATGAATGTGGTGATGACGGGCAGCGGACACTTCGTCGAGATTCAGGCTACAGCGGAAGGCCGGCCGTTTAGCGGGAGCGAAATGCAAGACCTTCTGGCGTTAGCGGCGGCTGGGATCCGCCGTTTGACGGAAGACCAGCGCGCCGTGTTGCCGGTTAAATTCAGTGCGCGCGGACGTTAAGTTATTTCTGGCTTCATCCAATCCTGGAAAGCTTGGGGAGTTTCGTGCTTTGGCGCAGACGCGTGCGCCGGGAGCGACCAACACGGTTGAAGCGCGTGTGGAGATCGAGTTGTTGCCAGGATTCGACTCCGTGCCGCCGTTTGATGAGGACGCGCCTACGTTTGCTGAAAACGCTTTGGGAAAAGCGCTCCATTCTTCTCGGATTACAGAAGGGCTTGTGTTCGCAGACGATTCCGGGCTCGTGGTTCCGGCACTTGGTGGAGCGCCTGGTGTGCACTCGGCGCGCTACGCGGGGCCAAATGCGACCGATGCGGAGAGGGTTGCGAAATTGCTTGGAGAGCTTCGCGGAAAAGCAGGGGCGGAGCGGGCAGCTTATTTCGTTTGTGCGATTGCTCTAGCGGAGAAAGGCCGCGCGATCGCGATTGAGACGGCTCGCGTGGATGGCGAGATTTTTGAATCACCGCGGGGGAATGGCGGTTTTGGATATGATCCGGTGTTTTACTTCCCCGCCCTGAAAAAAACGTTCGCGGAACTTTTGCCGGAAGAGAAGAATTTGTACAGCCATCGCGGCAAGGCATTTCGGAAGCTTCTTACGGGATTAAGCTCTTTGTAGTCGCGGAGCATGCTGGGCCACTACAAGAGTGGCGGCAGTACTGGCTAATAGGAAGACAGACAGCAATGTCTGTCCCACCGTATGTGATATTCTTGCGCGTCATGCCGACAAAAAAAATAAAGAAGCAGAAAACATCACAGGGTAAGAAAGCGAGCGCGGCGAGGTCTGGGCAGGCTGCAAAGAGGGCGATCGCCGCGAAAAAGACAGTGGCGGCGGGAACGGATCCGAAACGTGTCGCGGCGATCCTGGTGAAATTGGACGAGGCGTATCCAGCAGCGACTTGCGAATTGAAGCACGAGAGCGCGTTTCAGTTGCTGATTTCTACTATTTTATCGGCGCAGTGTACGGATGTCCGTGTGAATCAAGTAGCTCAAACGCTCTACAAAAAGTATCCGACGCCGGAA
The DNA here is from genome assembly GCA_963730495.1 of uncultured Acidobacteriota bacterium. GTDB lineage: Bacteria > Acidobacteriota > Terriglobia > Acidiferrales > UBA7541 > Acidiferrum. The sequence continues at coordinate 364,513 of CAVSSD010000021.1, forward strand.
GCATTCGCGTATGCGAATCCCAGCGAGTTGGAGCAAGAGATTCGCCCAACGGGATTTTTTCGCAATAAGACCAAATCGATCATGGGAGCAAGCAAAGCGATCATTGAGAATTTTGGGGGACAAGTGCCGCGCACGATGGAAGAGATGCTGACCCTGGCGGGAGCGGCGCGAAAGACGGCGAACGTGGTGCTAGGGACAGCGTTTGGCATTGCGAGCGGAATCGTTGTGGATACGCACGTGATACGCATTTCCAATCGGCTGGACTTGTCGCGAAATCAAGACCCGAAGAAAATCGAGCAGGATTTGATGAAGGTGATTCCAAAAGAAAAGTGGATTCAGTTTTCGCACCAGATTATCTGGCACGGGCGGCGCGTTTGCCAGGCACGGAAACCGAAATGCATGGAATGCAACCTCGAGAAAATCTGTTATTCGAAAGACAAAACGATTTAGACAGAGCCTCACTCAAATTGCCGCACCTGATGTCGCGCCGATTCGCGCCCACCAAATCAGAAACGAGCTGCACTCGCGCACAGATTACTGAGACTGCACTTTCGGCTGCGCTTTCACGTATTATGCAGCCATGCGGATTTTGCTGGTCGAAGACGATCCGGGCGTGCGCCGCTTTGTTGTCAAAGGACTGCGCGAGCAGGCTTACGCGGTGGACGTTGCGGCCACTGGCGAAGATGCACTCTATCAAGCGGACATCAATGAGTATGACTTGATCATTCTGGACGTCATGATTCCCGCGCCCGACGGATTTGAAGTTTGCCGCAGGCTGCGGAAGTCTGGCCGCCGAATGCCCATCCTGATGCTTACCGCGCGAGACGCCGTCGAAGACAGGGTTAGCGGACTCGATCGCGGAGCGGATGATTACCTGACCAAACCATTCGAATTTCGCGAGCTACTGGCGCGGCTTCGTGCGCTGCTCCGGCGTTCGTCGGAACTGCACCCGCCGCGGCTGAGCGTTGGAGATCTGGAGCTAGATACAGCGGCGCAAAGTGCAATGCACGGCGGACACGCGATTTCATTGACGCACAAGGAATATGCGCTGCTGGAATACCTGGTGCGGAATGCAGGACGGGTGGTGAGCAGAACTGATATTGCCGAGCACGTCTGGGATGAAAGTTTCGATCCATTTTCCAACTTGATCGAGGTTTATATCAACCGTCTTCGCCGGAAAATCGATCCAGATGGAAGCTCGGGGCTCTTGCAGACTCGGCGGGGCGCTGGTTATATCCTGAGATCTGGCGAGGATACGGACAGCGCAAACCGTGCGCCATCGGCAGGGGCGCAAGGCAAAACGAATGCAGCCGACCGCAAGAAACATGCTTGATTCCGTTCGCGTTCGCCTGACGGTGTGGTACTCGGCAGTTCTTGCTGTGGTATTGGTCTTGGTTTCTGTAACCACCTATTTGATCGTTCGGAAGACGTCGATGCAGCGGACGGATTCAGACTTGGCGGTATTGGCGGATTCGTTTCTGGTGACGCTTCAGGCTGAGGTGGAAGACGCTCCCGGCGGTGAAGGTTCGGCAATTTTATCGGCCGCGAAACAGTCGATGGTGGAACACCGCTCGAATAGCGATGCTTTCATCGTGCTGAATCCGAGCCGAGAGGTCATTGCTACCTCAACTGATGTCATCTCTTCCTCCGCGCAATCTGAAGATGCTGTGAAGCGCTCGCTCGCATCCAGCGACTTTCAACGTTTCGCAAGGATCGGAGAGAGCGAGGCTATTGGGTGGGAAACAATTCGGGGAGAGCACTCTCGATTCAGGGCCTACTCGCGTAAGTTTCAGGTGAACAACGAGCCCTACCTTTTGATCGTTCTTCATTCTTTGCATGCGCAGAATGAAATGCTGGAAACAATTCGGCTGACATTCATGTGGATGATTCTCGTGGGTCTACTACTCGCAGGGACCGGGGGGTATTTCCTGGCAAGAAAGAGTTTGGCTCCCGTTGTCGCGATGGGCGAACATGCTCGACGCATCGGTGCAATCAATCTTCACGATAGGCTCCCGGTGCTGAATGCCAACGATGAACTCGGACAGTTGGCAACCATCTTCAACGATCTACTGGATCGGCTCGACCAATCATTTGAGCGCCAGCGGCGGTTCATCGCCGACGCTTCTCACGAGCTTCGGACTCCGCTCGCAATTTTGCGCGGCGAGGCCGAGGTTGCCATGTCGCAGCACGGTCGAAAAGCGGAAGACTATCTGGAATCGCTGGGGATTCTGCACGAGGAAACCTCGCGGTTGATAAAAATCGTGGAAGACCTTTTCACTCTGACCCGAGCGGACTCCGGGCAATATCTTCTCTCGCCAGAGAATGTATATCTGGAAGAGGTAGTGGCTGACTGCGCGCATTCCGCGAGGACCCTGGCGCGCGAGAAAAACATTGAATTGAGCGTCGATGCTTCCGCGGAATGCCTGATTCGCGGCGACCAGGCGCTTCTACGTCGGATGATCCTGAATCTTCTGGACAACGCGATCAAGTACACGATGGAGGGCGGGCGAGTCGATATTGCATGTCGCGCCGTAACTGCGGGCTTCGAGATTCACATCACTGACACAGGACCGGGGATACCGCCTGATCTGCACTCTCGCATTTTCGAGCGGTTCTTTCGGGCTGATCCTGCGCGATCTCGATCTGGGCGCGAAGGCGGCGCAGGATTGGGACTTTCGATTGCTCTCTGGATTGCTGAGGCGCACCACGGCCGGCTGGAACTGGTGCGCTCTGATGCGGCGGGAAGCCACTTCGCCGTATATTTGCCGGGAACTGGCGTTGTGTTCACGCGAACGGATTAATCGTATGTTTATCTTGATGTCGCTACATTCGCTTTAGCGGAACGTGAAGATTTACGGCCGCTCGAGAGAACGTCCGTGAACATCCCGTATTGTTGGTATCGATCGACAGTTTTTGCGCTCGCGGCGCTTACTTTGTTCTCCTTACCTGGCGCGAGCCAGCAATCCGACAATCCTGCGCCAAAAGTAAACCCGTCTATTTCCTCGCCGAAGAGTCCACAGTCAGCCGGAGAGGCGGCCTCGCCATTGCGCTTGACGCTTCAGGACGCTCTGGCGCGGGCACAGAAAAACAGCGTCGAGTTTCAAGCGGCGGCGACGGATGCTGCCATTGCTTCGGAAGATCGAAAGCAGGCGCGCGATGTGCTGCTGCCAACGGTCGCCTACAACAATGAAGTTCTGTATACGCAGGGCAATGGCGCAGGTGGCGTTCGTTACATAGCGAACAATGCGGTACACGAGTATGTGAGTCAGGGAAATGTCCACGAAGCGATCGACCTTGCTGGGGTGGCGACCTACAAACGCACAGAAGCTGCCGCAGCCATGGCGCGGGCGCGGGCGGAAATTGCCTCCCGCGGCCTTGTTGTGACGGTCGTGCAGGACTACTTCCGAGTCGCTGCCGCACAGAGCAAGATGGAAATTGCACAGAGAGGCGTGGCGCAGGGAGAAGAATTTTTCAAGTTAACGGGGCAACTTGAAAAAGGCGGTGAGGTGGCGCATTCCGACGTGATTCGCGCTGAATTGCAAATGCGTGACAGGCGACGGCAGTTCCAGGAAGCCCAACTCGAACTGCTGAGAGCCAAACTGGATTTGGCCGCGCTCATTTTCACAGACTTCAATGAAAACTATGAAGTCGGCGACGACCTCCATGCGAACGTTCCTTTGCCAACCCTGGAAGAAGTTCAAGAACAGGGCGCGCGGGACAACCCGGAATTGCGCGCGGCGCTGGCGGGAGTTCAAGAAGCAAGGTATGGCGTCTCCGGTGCGAAAGCAGGCTACTTGCCTGCTCTAACGCTCGACTATTACTACGGAATCGACTCAGCTCAGTTCTCAACGAACAGCGTGATCGACAACCAAAGGATCCACAATCTCGGCTCTTCGGCTTCCGTAACCTTGAACATTCCAATTTGGAACTGGGGCGCAACACAAAGCAAGGTGAAGCAAGCCGAGTTGCGGCATGCCCAGGCACAGCGCGAGCTTTCGCTAGCGCAGCGCAAGCTGCTTGCAGAGATGCGAACGTTATACGGAGAAGCAGAAACAGCTTTGAATGAGCTGGAGGATTTGCAGCGATCCGCGGACCTGGCTTCCGAAAGCCTGCGACTGGCAACTCTTCGCTACAAGGGAGGAGAGACGACCGTGCTGGAAGTTGTGGACGCGCAGAATTCATTCGCGCAAGCGAATACCAATTACCAAGATGGGGCAGTGCGTTATCGCGTGGCGCTGGCCAATCTGCAAACATTGACGGGAGCTTTGACAACGCCATGAGGGCCGACTCATTACGCGGCGGACGGTGGACTCCTTTCATTTGCATCGCAGTGTGTGTGATTACATGCGCAGCACTTGGATGCGGCTCAGAAGAGAAAGTGAAGGACCCAGTCGTTTCAGTGCAAACGACTGCGGCGCATCGAGCTACAATTTCGCAAGTAATCTCGGCAGATGCCGTGGTATTCCCATTACAGCAGGCGATTCTCACACCAAAGATTACGTCCACGATTAAGTCGTTCCTTGTCCAGAGGGGCAGCCGCGTTCGCAAAGGACAATTGCTCGCGATACTGGAGAATGCGGATCTGTCAGCAGCGGCCGAGCAGAGTAAAGGTGAATTTGAGCAAGCGGAAGCTGGTTATGCCACTACCACTGGCGCGAGCCTGCCCGAGCAGATTCAAAAAGCGGAGCTAGACACGGCGGCGGCGAAAAGCGCATTGGATGCACAACAGCAGATCTACAACAGCCGCAAGGAACTCTTCGACCAGGGAGGAATACCGCGGCGAGACTTTGATTCTGCGAAGGTGTCCCTAATGCAGGCGCGCAGCCAGTACGAAGAGGCACAGAAGCAGCTCGACGACTTGCACAAAATTGGAAGAGAGCAAGCGCTGAAATCCGCAAACGGCCAGCTCGCAGCGGCCAAAGGAAAGTTTCTCGGCGCACAAGCGCTGCTGAGCTATTCAGAGATTAAGAGCCCGATCGATGGCGTAGTGACGGAGCGGCCTCAGTATCCTGGCGAGCTTGCCGCGGCAAATCAGCCGCTGCTCACCGTGATGGATCTTTCGAAGCTAATCGCAAAGGCGCACATAGCGCAGTCGGAGGCCGTTGCACTAAAAGTAGGCGACGCAGCTGAGATGCAACTTCCCGGATTGGACGAAAAAGTGAAAGGCCGCGTGAGCTTAGTGAGTCCGGCAGTCGATCCAGGAAGCACGACCATTGAAGTGTGGGTCGAAACCACCAAGCCGGGATCTGCGCTTAAGCCTGGAATGACGGTGCAGGTTCAAATCGCGGCAGCGACAGCGAAAGATGCGCTAGCGGTACCAGTGTCAGCAGTTTACAAAAATGCGGACGGGACGAGTTTTGTTTTGGTTGCCGGCGCCGACGAAAAGGCTCACGTCAATGCGGTCGAGACTGGCATAAAAAGCACGACGGAAGTTCAAATTCTCAGCGGGATCAAAGAAGGCGAAGCTGTCATCACTTCCGGCGGCTATGCGCTGCCGGACAACACGCTGATTAAGGTGGAGGCACCAGCGCCCGAAGAGAAAGCCACCGGCTCCTCCGATGAGTCCGACGCAAAGGGCGACGACAAAAAAAAGCCCGTGGAAAAGGCTAAGGACTAAGCGAGATGGCCTTGGAAGCGGATTCCGGTTCGAGTGTGCCCGCCGCAAGAATGGCGCCGTGGTTTGAGCGCCTTTCGCGGCCGATTTTATTTCTGGTCATCAGCCTCGCGCTAGTCGGGGCATATTTGGCATTCAGCATTCCTGTCTCAGTGTTTCCCAACACGGATTTCCCGCGAGTCGTCATCGGCGTCGACAACGGCGTTACGCCGATCGATCAGATGCTGGTAACGATCACGCGCCCTATCGAAGAAGCTGTGAACAGTGTTCCTGGATTGCAGAGAGTTTTATCCACCACGAGCCGGGGATCGGCGGAGGTTGACCTTTTTTTCGATTGGAAGAGCGACATGGTCCTCACGCTTCAGCGGGTGGACGCTGTCGTTGCGCGATTGCAAGGTGAACTACCCCCATCGGCCAAGATCGAAACGCACCGGCTCACATTTGCGAGCTTTCCGATTCTTGGTTACAGCCTTACGTCTGAAGCAATTTCGCAAGACAAGCTGTGGGAAATCGCCACGTACGACATCAAGCCGCGCATCAACCGCTTGGATGGAGTCGCTTCCGTTTTGATTCAGGGAGGGCGGGTCCCGGAGTTTCAAGTGTCGCCCGATCCGGCGCGGATGCTCTCGGCTGGCGTTACTGTCACCGAATTGCTCGAAGCTATTCGACGAACCAACGTGATCGATTCGCCGGGTTTGCTCGAACACGATCATCAACTCGTGCTTGGCCTCGTGAGTGGCCAAGTGCGCACGCCTGAACAGATTGGCAAGATTGTCGTCAAGAACACCCCGGCGGGTGTTGCTGTGCGCATTGAAGATGTCGCAACGGTGGGACCATCGGTCGCGCCGGTTTACACAATTGTTACGGCCAATGGAAAGTCCGCCGTCCTGCTAAGCATCAATCGCCAGCCGGAAAGCAATACGCTTGCGGTTGCCGATGAAGTCCACGCGCAGATTCAAGAGCTCGCTGCGACTCTGCCACCTGGCGTACACCTCGAACCCTTTTACGATCAGTCGACGATCGTCCACGATTCGATCGCCAGCGTCCGCGACGCGGTGCTTCTCGGTCTCATTCTTTCCTCTACAATTCTAGTTTTGTTTTTGCGTGATTGGGGGACGTCTCTAGTCGCGGGCTTGGTGATTCCTGCTACTTTGCTGCTCACGTCTATCGTGCTGAAGTTCACCGGCCAAAGCTTCAATCTGATGACTCTGGGAGGGCTTGCGGCAGCTGTTGGCTTGGTGATCGACGACGCTATCGTCGTGCTTGAAAATATCGTGTTGCATCGCGATGCAGGAGAAGGACGCGCAAAGGCCATTCAGAGCGCGCTTCGCGAGATCACAATCCCACTGATTGGTTCCACCATTACGCCGATTGTTGTATTTCTACCTTTGGTGTCCATCACGGGAGTCACTGGAAGTTTTTTCCGTGCGCTTGCCATCACGATGACTGTTTCCTTGCTCTGCTCATTAATGCTCGCTCTGGCGTGGACTCCCACCCTAAGTCAGTATTTTGTCCGCAGAAAGAATTCGGCGACAGATTTGTCACAACCCGCTGAACAGACCTCGCAACCGCAGGACGCTGGTGCTCTCATGGTTGCAGAAGAAGCACATATCAGCGGTCTCTTCGGCCGAATCGTGAATTTTTACGAGCGTTGCATGAAGAGAGTGATCCGTCGTCCCATCCTGCTGATCGCCAGCTCCGCGGCAATCGTCGTTCTCGCAGGTGTGTGCTATGTGTTGCTGGAAACTGATCTCTTGCCTGAAATGGATGAGGGCGGATTTATTCTTGACTACTTCACTCCGCCGGGAAGTTCTTTAGCCGAATCGGACCGCATCCTGCAGCGAATTGAAAAGATTCTGCGTGACACGCCGGAGGTGGAAAATACTTCACGCCGCACTGGGCTCCAATTGGGATTGGCTGCGGTCACGGAAGCAAATCGCGGAGACTTCACGGTGCGCCTGAAGCGCGACCGAAAGCGTGACATCCATGAAGTCATGGATGATATCCGCGCGCAAATCAAGGAAAGCGAACCAGCCGCGGACGTCGAATTTGTGCAGGTTCTTCAGGACATGATCGGAGACCTCTCGAACGAGCCCGAGCCTGTAGTCATTAAAATGTATTCGCAAGACGCGAAGCTGCTGCTTAAATCCGCACCCGAAGTAGCTGACGCAATCGGAAAAATTCACGGCGTCGTCGACGTCCTCGATGGCATCGAAAATACGATTAGCGGTCCGGCGATCACCTTTCAAATTGATCCGGCGACCGCGGCTCGTTCCGGATTTTCCGCCGAGGAAATCAGCACCGATGCCGCAGCACTCCTCGAAGGCGAACCAGCAACGACACCAGTCATTTTGAACGATCGAGCTTATCCCATCCGCGTGCGATTTCCCGAGCGCATCCGCACGTCGCTGGAGCAGATGAGCAACACTTTGCTGGTCAGCTCCACGAACCGCACAGCTACGCTCGGCTCGCTTGCGACAGTCACAACGGATCCAGGCGAAACAGAAATTAAGAGAGAAAACCTTCAGAGATTAGTCGAAGTGACAGCTCGCCTTGAAAATGTGGGTCTGGGCAAAGGAATTGCGGAAGTACAAAAGACGGTCGCGAATCTTCACTTGCCAGCGTCGATCCGCGTGGAATATGGCGGCCAGTATCAGGAGCAGCAGAAGTCTTTCCGCGATTTGTCGATGGTCCTTTTCCTGGCGCTCGCACTCTTGTTTGTCGTGCTGCTTTTCGAATTTCGCACTTTCTCGGCCCCGGTGGCGATTCTTGCATCGGCGTTACTCTCTACCTTCGGTGGTTTTTTGGCTCTGCTCGTGACGCGCACGAATTTTAATGTTGCGTCGTTTATGGGAATGATCATGGTCGTCGGCATCGTCGCGAAAAACGGTATTCTGCTGCTCGACGCGGAACAGCGTTTCCGCTGCTTAGGTTTTTCTTCCGCGGAGGCGATGCTTCAAGCGGGCCGCCGCCGGCTTCGGCCCATTGCCATGACCGCGCTGGCCACCATTGCAGGGATGTTGCCCTTGGCATTGGCCATCGGCGCAGGATCGCAAATGTTGCAGCCGCTTGCGATTACCGTGATTGGCGGCCTCTTGAGCTCCATGGTTCTGTCTCTCGTGTTTACACCGGCAATCAATTATTTCTTGCAACGCGACTCAGTGGCTGCGAGCGAGCCAGCAACAACCACATAAAAACCTGCGCACGGAACCTGCCCAAAACAGGGGCTTCAGTTCCCTTTCATTGACACACCTAGTAAAGTTGATAGTGGAGATTCTTTATTATCATGCACGAAGCAGTGGCAAAGGACAGCACACGCATGCACGGCCGAAATCCCGCAGTACCACTCAGCAAGAATGAGCACTTGTTGCGCTGGGTGGGAAAGATGGCGGAGCTCGCAAAACCCGCCGCGATCCATTGGATCGATGGCTCGGACGAAGAAATCGATATTTTGCGAAGCCAGATGGTCGCGGCAGGTACCCTGATCAAGCTGAACGAAAAACTGTGGCCAGGATGTTATTACGCACGATCCGATGCGAATGATGTTGCGCGCGTCGAAGATCGAACCTTCATTTGTTCGCTCTCGAAAGACAGCGCAGGCCCGACAAACAATTGGGAAAATCCGTACGAGATGCGAAAGAAGCTGAAGAGTCTTTTCAACGGGGCCATGCGCGGGCGCACGATGTATGTGCTGCCGTACAGCATGGGCCCTTTCGGCTCGCCAATGTCGCAGATCGGTGTGCAACTGACAGACTCGCCGTACGTGGTCGTCAATATGCGCATCATGGCGCGCATTGGATTGCCTGTGTTTAAGCAGATCGATACGGGGATTCCACGCGTGGTTCCGTGCATGCATTCGGTCGGCGCGCCGCTGGCGGAAGGCCAGAAAGATGTGCCGTGGCCGTGCAACAAAGAAAAATACATCGTGCATTTTCCAGAGACCCGCGAGATTTGGTCTTACGGCTCCGGTTACGGCGGAAACGCGTTACTGGGTAAAAAGTGTTTCGGGTTACGAATTGCCTCTAACATTGCGCGCGACGAAGGCTGGATGGCGGAGCACATGCTGATTCTTGGCGTGGAAAATCCAGCAGGCGAAAAAACGTATGTGGCCGCGGCCTTTCCGAGCGCTTGCGGAAAAACAAATTTCGCGATGCTCATCCCTCCCAAGGGATTTGACGGATGGAAAGTTTGGACGGTCGGCGATGACATTGCGTGGATTCGCCCCGATGAACGCGGTCTTCTACGCGCAATTAACCCTGAGGCGGGATTCTTCGGAGTGGCGCCAGGCACTTCCGTAAAGACGAATCGGAACGCGATGGCCACGCTTGCAAAAAATTCCATTTTCACAAATGTTGCGCTTACTCCCGAAGGTGGCGTCTGGTGGGAGGGTATGACGGACACACCTCCAGCAGAATGCCTCGACTGGAAGGGGCAGAAGTGGACTCCGGAAATTGCGAAAGAAACCGGAGCAAAGGCATCGCATCCCAACGCACGGTTCACTGCACCAGCTTCACAATGTCCGACGATCGATCCGGCTTGGGAAGATCCCAGCGGTGTTCCAATTAGCGCGATTATTTTCGGAGGACGGAGAGCGACGACGATGCCGCTCGTTTTTCAGGCTTTCAACTGGAGCTCCGGCGTCTATATCGGAGCGACGATGGGATCGGAGACTACGGCTGCCGCAGCCGGGGCGATTGGAAAAGTGCGCCGCGACCCGATGGCTATGCTTCCCTTCTGCGGCTATCACATGGGCGACTACTTCCGGCATTGGATCAAAATGCAAAGGTCGCTGACCCTAACGCCGAGAATTTTTCACGTTAACTGGTTCCGCAAAGATGGAGACGGGCAATTCATGTGGCCGGGATTTTCTGAAAACATGCGCGTCCTGAAATGGATTGTTGACCGCACGAAGGGCCGTGCTTTGGCGCGCGAGACTCCCATCGGATGGATGCCGCGCTACGAAGACATGGAATGGAAAGGTATGGACCTCTCCAAAGAAAAGTTTGAAGAATTGCAAAAATTCGACCGGGAAGCGTGGCGCAAGGAAGTGATCGAGCACGAAGAGCTGTTCATCGGCCTCCACGACCATTTGCCGAAAGAAATGGTATACGAGAGAGAATTGCTGATCTGTCGGCTCTAGTCTATCCCGGGCAGGGCAAACCCGCGCCTACGATGTTGTGCATGACGAAAGTGTTATTCGGAGCATTCCAGGAGAGAACGCTAGAACTGAAGGTCGATGTAAACCAGATATGCGGCGAGGCCCAAACCAAAGAGCGCGGTTGCGATTCCGACGAGATCGATAATAAAGCCTGCTGGCTGGAAGTTTCCGGAGTCAATTTGCTCGCGAGTCTTGCGATAGCGGATTAATCCCATCAAACAAACAAGCACTCCGGCAATGATCGCCGCCGTGCCGAACCATACCGAAAGGCCGGCTGTTGGCACAACATGCCCTTGGCCCTCGAGCTGCATCCACTGCCTGATGGCGATAGCAAAGCGGCCAATCGCAAAACCAAATACGACGACAGCAATCCCGGTGCGGATCCAAGCGAGAAATGTGCGTTCATTGGCGAGATGGTCGCGGGCGAGGTTGGGATTGCTGCTGGTTGAAAGCCCGGAGTCCTTCACTGATTGTTCAAGCATAAATTCTCTAGAGATAGCCCGCGTGCCTAAAATCTCAGCTATTTTAGCGCCAATTGAAGCAGCAAACCGGCGCCGCTGATATTTTTTATCAGATCGCCGGGAACATTGTGCCGTTGCTGGAGATACTCGGGGCTGTTATAGGAGATCCACACTTTGCCTCCAGCGTCCTCCCAGATCAAGGCCTTCAGCGGAAGATCAATGGCGATCGTCGGAGAAGCAACCATCACAGGTGTGCCGCCCTTGGGACTGCCGAAAAGAATCAGCTGCGTGGGATGCATCTTCAAGCCGGCTTTCTCGGCCTCGCCACTATGATCAATGCGGCAGAATATCGTCAAACCTTTTTCCTGCAACAAGGATTCAACGCGCTTAAGAGTTTCTGGAACCGAGTAAGGACTGCCGAGGTGCTGCATTCCATTGTCTGGCGCCGGAACCATGCGAACCTCCTGGAGAACGCGGAAAATATTTAGGGAACGATCGGCGTTTCAGAGACTTCTAGAAGTCACCAAGGATTTCGCGCAAAAACCAGACGCGGCGCTCGGTTTCATCAGCCCAGTGTACATTCACTTATTTCGTGGCCATTTGTTTCTTGTTTTCTCTTCTACCGTGAGTGCGATGCCGCGTCTTCGATCAAAGATGCAACCTCTTTTGGCCGGGAGACATAGACCGAATGACTGGCGCCTGCGACTTCAACGGTATGGCTTTTGGCTCTTGCGGCATACCACCGTTCGAGCTCAGGGTTAATGGTTCTGTCGGCTCCCGCTACGAGCATCCAGCTTGGCTTGCTTCTCCACGCAGCCGTCGTGATCACTGCTTTGAAATTGTCATCTAGGTTAAACACCTGCGACCGCGCCATGAAAGCGGCTTGCTCAGCAGACAGGTCGGCTGCGAAGTACTCGTGAAACTGCCCTGGGTCAATGTAGGTGAAACCATCAGAGGTCTTCTTTATTGCGCCAGACTTGCTGAGGTCACTTGGGAAACGCTTTCCGTCGTCAGCCTCATTCTCGCCAGCATCTGGCATGTGTGCCGCTATGTACACCAGTCCGGCGACCAATGAATCCGTCCCGGCTTCCGTAATCACGGCCCCACCATAGCTGTGAGCGACAAGAATGCACGGTCCATTTTGTAAAGCAAGAACGCGCTTCGTGGCAATGACATCTTCTTTAAAGGATGTCTCCGGCTCCTGGACCATGCTGACGCCGTAGCCGTCCTTTACAAGAAGGTCGTAGACGCCTTTCCACCCAGAACCATCTGCCCAAGCACCGTGAACCAGAACGATATTGCGTATGCGGGGCTGTTCGTTCTGCGCTGAAAGTGAGCAGCAGGTCCACAGCAACAAAACAAAAAAGAGAGACGGAACCACCCTTCGTATCATCCGTACTGTCTTCATCGTACTATTCATCTTGCCACTCCCCGTTGCGAACTGATTGGCACTTGAAGGCCTCGGCGGAGTCCCCAATTGCATTTGTTGCGAAGCGTTAGTCGAGATTTAGACCGCGCTCATTGCCCGACGGCCGCTGGACGGTATGGAGTGGACTATAAAGGGCAAATAGGAACGTTTGGAGCGGCCCGATCCAATAGATTTGATTCTTGGCGCTTTGCGTAGAGCAACTTTTGCGTGAAACAGGCGCGCTTTCGCTGCCGGAACAGAGATACCGATTATCTGCGCCGTCTCCTTCATGGAGTGCTCTTGTAGTTGTTGAAGTTCAACCACTTTGCGAACTGTTGGCCGCAGAGCGCTGATAGCCATGTGAAGAATATTTTCCCGCTCGTTCTGAGCGTAGCGTTTCTCTGGGTTAGGGGCGTGATCGGGCATTTCCCAAGACACAGGCTTCGCCTCGGAATCGGCGGAGATGTCCAACGAAATTTCGCGGGAGGTGCGCTTTTTTCGCAGAATCATCAGTGCGGAGTTGATAGCAATGCGCGTCAGCCACGTGGAAAAGGCGGACCGGCCATCGAATTCCGAGATGTGAACGAATGCACTAAGGAGCGAGTCCTGAAGAGCATCTTCCGCGTCTTCGCGATTTTTAGTGATCCGGAGCAACGACCTGAGAATCCTGGGCGTCAACCGTTCACACAACACATCGAAAGCCACGCTTTCCCCATATTTAGCGGCCGCAACCAAACGCTTTTCATCTAGCCGCTCACACTCATCCCTGAGCGCGAGACTTTCCATTACCAGATTCTCTTCTGTACAAACCGCCACACGTTGACAAGCCATATCCCCCCCACTTTTTCGTTATCTCTGTCCTTCTCTTGTGATCCACTCTCGGATATACGGGGAGCAGTGCACAAGTTCGATTCCCCTAGCTTCGCACTCGCTCAGGAAACCAACACCCTCCACGTCTACGAGCGTTACATGCTCCAGGTCTAGTACCGTTCCGGGTCCCATACCTTCGATTTGCGACTTCAGGTCAGCGAGATGCTCCGAACCAATCCGTCCGCTTACACGAAAAATGGTCTTTCCAGCAGCAGAGCTTTTTTCAATTCTTAGAGTCATCCCACTCTATCACCACAGGCACTAAGTGCACTTCTTTGGCCTAGCCTAAATAACTGGAAACAAGTGATTTACGCTACAGGAATCCTGCCCAATCTCGGCATTTGCTGATTTTCGGCATGCCTACCTTGGGCTACGTCAAAGATCGTCATGCAAGCGCTGGGGACGAACATAAAGTTCGAGGCGAGGCGGGCCGAATAGACTGGAGAAAGCGGAATGCTTATTTTGGCAGTCGGTTAAATATGAGGGGCTTTCTCGGGGAGAATTAGACCGACTTAAATCTATGCTTATTGATTCCCAAGCTGGCGATCTTGGACTCAAGAGTTTGCCTGGGCACACCCAGCAAGGCGGCCGCGCCAGCGGGGCCGGAAACCCGGCCTCCTGTTTCAGTTAGGGCAGCTTCGATCAATTCCCTTTCCTTTGCTTCATCCAAACGGCCGAGGCCTTTTGGAAACGCGTTGGAGAGTGTCGGCTGGTGGGGCAGCCCGCGCTTAAACCATGATTCTTCAACGGAAAAGGTCTCGCTGTCGCACAAGACTACAGCCCGCTCCACCACATTTTGGAGTTCCCGTATATTGCCAGGCCAGTTGTAGTCTTGAAACAATTGAAGGGTCTTTTTATCGATGTTGCGGAGCTTTTTCCCCGCCTTCTTCGCGTATCGCTCAATCAAGTACTCCACCAACAGGGGGATATCATCCGCGCGTTCGCGAAGCGAGGGTAGGTGGATGGGGAAGACGTTCAGCCTGTAGAAAAGATCCTGCCGGAACGTGCCAGCAGCGACGGCCGCATTCAGATCGCGATTTGTGGCCGATAGTACTCTTGTATCGACGGATATGGACTGGCTGCCTCCCACTCTTTCAAATTCGCGTTCCTGGAGCACACGAAGAAGGGCACTCTGGGTTTCGGCAGGCAGTTCTCCGATCTCATCGAGAAAGATCGTGCCTCCATCAGCCAACTCAAAGCGTCCGAGACGCCGTTGGGACGCCCCTGTAAAGGAGCCTTTCTCATGCCCGAAGAGTTCGGAGGCAATCAGAGTGGGAGGAATCGCGGCGCAGTTCACACGGATAAAGGCGCGGTTTGCGCGCTTGGACCGCCTGTGGATGGCCCGAGCAATCATTTCTTTGCCCGTCCCTGTCTCGCCGAGGATTAGCACGGTAGAATCGGTCGCCGCTACTTTGGCCACTTGTATAAGGACTCGTCGGAGCGGTTCCGAGGAACCGACAATTTCTTCAAACATGGAGACCTTATCGACTTCCTCGCGGAGCGCAATGTTCTCTTTATAGAGTTGGTCCCTTAACTCCTTTATTTGCTCAAATGCAGTCTCAAGAGCCGCTCTTGCTTCGTGTTGCTCGGTCACGTCCATGGTGGTACCGACAACTTCGGTGATTTCGCCCAACTCATTTATTACTTGGTGAGCGATTGAGTGAAGATGTTTTATCCTTCCGTCCGGAAAAACAATTCGAAAATCACCTCCAGAATCAACCCTCCCTTTCTGAGTTGATTCCATTTTCGCGCGCAGTTCGACCCCTTGCCGATCTTCCGGGTGGACTCTTTCGAGAATGTACGACCAACTGGGCTTTGTTTTCTCTGGGTCACATTCATAAATCCGAAAGAACTCTTGCGACCAAAAGATAGCGCCGGTCCGTACGTCCCATGCCCAACTCCCACTTCGGCTCAACCTCTGGGCTTCCTCTAAATATCCTTCGCTTCGACGCAGCGTCTGTTCCGCGATCTTGCGCTCGGTGATGTCCGTCGAGCTTCCCACGAATTGCACCAATTCCCCGGTTGCATTCAAGACAGGATGGCCGACGGTGTGGACGTGTTTGACAGTGTCATCCGGCAGAACTATTCGGAATTCAATGTCGTACCCTGACTTTTCGCGAATGGCTCGGTCGACCACCCTTTGCCACCTGTCGCGGTCTTCCGGATGAAGGCGCTTGAGCCGTTCTTCCCAGCCTGGCATGCCCTTTTGCGGATCGAACTCATAGATGCGATACCATTCATCGGAAAGATGTAAGGCGTCCCCTCCCGCCACCTTCCAGACCCAGCTCCCGGTATGGGTAAGCTGCTGGGCTTCCTCCAGATACGCCTCACTATTCTGCAATGTCCCATAGAGTGTATGAAGTCTCGTCGCGGTATCGTTGAAAACCTGGCCAAGTTGGGCAATTTCGTCGTCGCCGATTACCGAAACCTGATGTTGAAACTCGCCACGGGCCAAGGCCTTCGATCCTTCGACAAGCAACCTAAGTGGTCCGGTGACACTGCGGGTAATGGCCAAACCCAGGAAACCTGCGATGAGAAGTGTGAACATGGCAGAGAGGGGGACAGTCCAAAGAATACGACTTTGTAAGCGCGCAACTTGCAAGACCGCCTCCGTCTGCTGATCGGAGACTTGTTGAGCAATATTTTTGACGAGAGCTGAGCTTCTGGATTCCAGTGGACGAACCTGGTTGGCAAGGCGTAAGCGAACGGCCTGCCAGTCCCTCGATTTGGCTAAGTCGCTGATGGACCCGAGTTCCGCCGGCAGTTCGTCCTGAATTGCCTCAAGCGCTGGTAGCAGCGTGGGGTCCAGCTTTAGATCCAGCGGCAAACTATTGAGGGCATTTCTAGTGCGCCGGCTGTCGTCAAGGAGGTCGTTACGAAGACGTTCCGCTTCGGTCACGAGTTCCGCGGTATTTTCGGAATCGGCGAGCGCATCCAGCCGCTCATAAAACGACATGAGATTGGTATGGGCTTGCAGCACTACAATCAACTCTTGGTCAACGCCGTTCAGGCGCTCAGCTTGAACGCGTTCCTGATGGAATTGCCAAAGCAAAATCCCGTTTCCCAGCAACATCGCAAGGATGATGAAGACAAAGCATAGCGTCAAACGAGGGCCGATGTTGAGCCGATGAAGACGAAATGATCGCTTGCCTGCTTGTTTCATCCATTCGGCAAGTCTTGCGACCAAAGTTGACTCCCTATTGCTTGTCTCGGCAAGCATGGCCAAGATCACTAACGCGGACTCGAATCTGAAAAGTTTCAGAAAACGTATGAGACTCCCAGAGACCTCTTTTCGCGAGACAATTAGTTCAACTTGGAGGGCGATCCCGGACTGAATCCCGTTATTTCAATCAATTGCTTCTCCAAGTCCGCAGCAGCCACAGACGGCAACTTTTCGCCAGTCAAGACAGACCGCAGCGCGCCGATGTACGCCCTGCTGACCTGCTCGTATTTCTCACCGGCAACTATGGATGGACGTGCCACCAGACGTGCCCCGTGTTGCCTAGATTTGGCGAGCTCGGGATACGGATTTAGCATCACGGGCAGTTCATAGAGCTCGACATCCTCAGGTGGCGCAGAATTCTCATGGCTGCTCGCGAGATGCGCGTCTCCTTGCTGAAGAAATCGGATAAGCTCAAGCGCTTCGCGAGGGTGGGCTGAAGTTCGAGAAATCGCCAACCCGTTGCCACCCAGGGTGCTTGCTCGCCCTGCTATGCCGCCGGGAACACTGGTTAAGCCAATCTGGGGGGAATTGTCCGTGGAAGCAGACGAGGACGAACCCGCAAAAGGCCAGCCACCAGTGATCACACTATAATCGGATTGCCAACCGCGAAGGAAGGCTGCATTCCCCGAGCCCCAGAGGTTTTGAGCGTCCCACAATCCGTATGCCGTAACACCAGGCGGGGAAATGGAACCCACCCAGCGCGTGGCGCGTTGCCACACGTGAATCACTTGCGGGTTATTCACACTTATTGTCCGGTTGTCTTCAATGATTCGTCCGCCAGCTTCGCTGATCTGCCATTCCAAGCCACTGCAGGTCAGATCTTCAGTAACACCCCCTTGCCATACGTAACCCCAAAAGTCTTTTGCGCCTTTGGCCCTTTCACCGGCTTGGATCCGAGTGGCCATTTTCTCAAGCTCATCCCAAGTTTTGGGTGGCTCCGGATAGCCGTACTTTCGCAAAAGATTTGGACGATAATACAAAACACTGATATAGGCATGATGCGGGATGGCCACAAGCCTGTCACCGACCGTGTAACTGGCGAGCACGACGGGATTTTGCGAGGAGAGCTCAGCAGCAAAGTAGGGCCTTAAGTCCATGAGATATTGGTTCAATATACCCGACCAGATCACGTCAATGCTGACGACGTCAGGAGTGGAGGCGCCCTTTTGAAGCAGTTCGCGCCAGAGGGCGAGTTGATTGAGAGAGCCGTCGGGACGAGGAATGCGATTGACTTGGATGCCGGTTTTCTTCGTGAATTCCTGTAACTCGTGTCCTAATCCGGGGTTCAGAGTGGAGGTATCCCACTCGACATCCAGAAACGTCACTGTAATCTGCGAAGGTGCGGAACGGCCACACCCTTCCAAATCGCACAAGAGCAACAAAATGCCAATGGCCCCGGCGAACTGCAGGAATTTCGACCACTTAAATGGAAGAAATCTAGCGGAGAGTTTCAATAGTCTGGTGATTTTCAAACTGGCCGCCATTTTTAGTGCTCACCCAGCAAGGGGGCGAAAAGTGTACCGCAAAAAAGGTGGCGTCCAACAACTTCTGTGACTCAAACGCACCGATTCTATTAGAAATATCCTCGAGAAATGGGCCGAGCTATCGCCCTTTGGCACGCTCGCCTTTCAAAACCAGGCAAGTCGAGGCCGCCTTGGCGATCAGGCGGGCGCTCTCGTCGGTGATTTCGCACTCGACATACCCAACAGTGCTTCCCCTGCGCACCACTTTGCCTTCGGCCTTTAAGACTGCCTTCCAGACGGGACGGAAGAAATTGATTTTAAGCTCAATTGTGGTGAAGGATTCGTCAGAGGCGAGGGTACTAGCAAAGGCTATCCCCATGGCGGCGTCAGCAATGTCGCACAAGATTCCGCCGTGGAGGGTACCCATGGGGTTAGTGTGCTGGGGCCCCGCTGTCAGCATCACAACGGCACGACCATCCGCGGCTTCTAACGTTTCGAAACCAATCAGCTGGCCAACTGGCATGTCATTTCCTTTGACTTTGCTCCAGGAGTTGGCTTGTGAGTTTCCTTCGGGTGTGCTCATGGTCTTTTCGCCTGCGGTTTGGACTCCTTTGCGCGAAAGTTGCTTTCGGGTATCCATCGTGGTGCATGGAGCGTCCAAAAGCAATTACTTGGTAAGATTGCGTAACAGGCCCATCGCCTCGGAAGCATTCAGAAGGTTCTTGCCGTTCAGAAGAGCGATCAGCTCGCCAACGATTTTCCGCACATCGGAATCTGAACCCTTTGCGATTTCAGGTTGCAGAAAGAGATTCGATTGTTCCTCTCCATCCACTTTCCCGCCGCCCAACTCGTTCAGCCAGGAACCCAGCACGCGGAGTTGATCGGGTTCAGCGGTTGTGAACAGCAGGCCCATACCCATGCCCATCTTTGAATAAACGACTTTTGCCTGGGTTTTGAAGGATCGGTTGTCTCTTGAGATAGTGAGCGTGACGGGAGCGTCTTTGGCAAAGGGGTTGCGCCCTCCGCGATGACTTTCATTCCCAGGTTGCTTCCAAGGCTCAATATGGTTTTTACAATTTCCAGGCTTTCACTGTTTTTCAGCATGTCGGAAACGAAGGATCGGTCGATTTTTAATATATCCAGCGCAAAACGGCGCAGGTAACTTAGGGACGAATATCCAGTTCCGAAATCATCGATGCACAACCGCACGCCCAGCTTTCGGAGTTCGCTGAGAATGCGAGTCGTGCGCTCTTCATCGCGCATGGTCACACTTTCGGTAAGTTCCAGCCTCAAGTCTTCGGGTGCGAGGCCGGTTTCGCCCAGAATATGGCCGATTTGGGTTACTAGATCGGCTTGTGCAAACTGCTTAGCGGAGATATTTACGGCCATGGTAAAGGGTTGCGTGCCGTGAAATTGCAAGTTCCAGGCGGACAGCTGGCGACTGGCCTCATGCAAGATCCAATTCCCGATCCACAAGATCAGGCCGGTATCTCGACGCTCGACTCCAACAACTCCGTCCACTACTTCTAACTCCTAACGTTTCCAACAAATCGGGGAATCTGCTTTTCGCTCAAAGATAACTCGAATGGATTGAAAACGTTGGATTCTTGCACAGTTGGTGCACAGTCGAACGCACCCGAAGCATTCGGTTAACAGCTGAACAACCAAATTTTAATCAGAACTTGCCGGAGTTGGTGTTGACAGTAACGTGACAGCAAACTCTTCGAGAAACAACCGAAGGGTTCTGTGATTTGGGCAACCTCCCCTCTTTGCACTCGCTGATTCTCACCTATTTTCAGTAATTTACGCTGCTCTTCGTTGTCGCGTGATAGCCTCATTTGCAGGTTATGGTGCACAAGAATGCACCAGACCAGATTCCTTTCGAGAAGTCTAGACTGTCTGTCTTGGGTGCACGACATTCGACTCCAGGAACTCTGTCAGTTACCTCTAACTACTAACGTTTGCGACAAATCATATAATCTACTTTTCGGTCAAAGATAGCTTGAACCTCCAGGAGAATGCTTTATCTTCATGAAAATCTATTTTGGCTTCACCGTAGCAGGAAACCGCTCGTCTTTGGAGGCGGCGAGGAAAATAGTGCAGCTGGTCGTCCAAATGGGCCACGATGTGCTCACGCGTCATCTGGTCGAGGATAATGCCTGGGAGGCGGACCGGCTTATCACACCCAAGGAAGTCTACGTGCGAGACATGAAATGGCTTGAACAGTGCGACCTGTTTATGGCAGAAGTTTCCGGTTCATCATTTGGCTTGGGCTTCGAGACCGGGTACCTACTGGGGGCAACCGCAAAGAAAGTAGTCTTATTCTATCGGAGAGATGTCGAAACCAAAATATCTCTTCTAATTACGGGTATCGCCCACCCTAATTGCACACTGGCACCGTATTCGGACCTGAGCGAAATAGAGATTTGGATCAGGAACAACTTGTCCCAATTGGAATCCCGCCCAATCAATGGTCAAATAGCAAGCTAGCTGCTCTCCGTCAAGAATTGTACTGATTGCGACCAGCCATTACGCCGCCGTCGACATCCCAAATGGCGCCGGTAACCCAGGATGATTTGTTCGATAGCAGAAATGCAATTGATTCGGCAACTTCCTCGGGGCGTCCGATCCGACCGATCGGGTGGAAACTGTTGAAACCTTGAAGGACTGCGTCTACATCCTCCTTCGGAATGAAACCTTCAAAGATTGGGGTGCGTACGACTGCGGGCGAGACCGCATTCACTCGAATGCCTGCACCCGCGAGTTCCATGGCAAGATGCTGCGTCATTGAGTGCAGTCCGGCTTTAGCCATCGAGTAGGCCGAAGAAGGGGTCGCTTGCACAGCTTGCTTGGCCCACATCGAACCGATGTTCACAATGGAGCCAGCGTTCTTTCTAGCTACCAAGTTTTTGACCACTCGCTGGGTGATGAAGAAGATGGCCTTGCTGATCTCGAGGTAGCGGTCGTAATCAGCCTCGGTGTGTTCTAAAAAAGGCTTGGGAACAAAGACTCCCGCGGCGTTGAGGAGCATGGTCGCGTCGCCGTGCTGGGCGTCAATGCGCTCGACAAGTGCGGCGCGATCAATGTCTTTCGTTATATCGGAGGTCTCGCCGAACACAGGACCGCACGGAGTCAATTCAGTAGTCGCGGCACTTGTCTTGTCTTCGCGACGCCCAATGATGACCGCCGTGCCCCCGTTCTGGAGAACGATCTTGGCGACCGCTTTTCCTATTCCGCTAGTTCCTCCGAGAACGATCAGTTTCTGTGCCTCAAACTCGCGTCCCATTAGGTCCATCCTTTCGAATCAGCGTTTTGAGCAGGCACCGCGATGCGCAGCGGGCAGCGTCCTCAACGGCACAGTTGGGCAGCCAATGGCATGATTCTTGTAAGTCTCGGAATTCGCTGCGCTATGAATGTCTCCGTCCCAGTTCTTGTAAATTGGAGATGCAACCTCGCAAGAGAGCCATCGATTTCTTAGAGCGATCAAGGATTTTCCTTAGCTCGGGAATTGGCTGCTCCTGCCCGCCGCGCATCTTCATGATTTCAGCGTATCCGCTGATGGCCGTCAGATCATCGACAAGCCTGTGGGTGATTTCTCTGGTGCGTTGAAACTCATTCACAAACTCCTTCCGCAAGGCTTCACATCTACCGTCTCGATTGCTGTCTTCGGTCACGTTCAACTTGCCCCTCTCTAGACTCAACTTTCTCGCTGTCAGTTTGCATCTGTATTTTTCTTTTCGAATCTAAAGAGGTCGGGACGGGCATAGTGCCCTGAAACATCGAAGGTCATGCTCTCGCGATCAATCTGAGTGAGATCCAAATCCGAAACGAGCAACTCCTCACGATCGAATACCGGTTCAATCACATACTGAGAGTCAGGGCCTATGATGGCGCTACCTCCGTGCTCGATCCATTGGCCGTTACGAGGCCGCAATGTGACGCCATCACGAAGCTCGCGAGGCAAATCTTCGGAGGGCATCATCAAACCCACCGCCAGAACGAAACATCGACCTTCGAAGGCGTAGTGTCTGCTGGCTAACTGATGTAGTTCATGGACCGTGGGCCATACCGCCACGTGGATGTGCTCGCCGGAATTGTGCATGGCCATGCGCGCGAGCGGCATCCAATGCTCCCAGCAGATTAGTCCGCCTACGCGCCCGGCGGATGTGGGCACTGCTTCCAACCCGCGGCCATCCCCATTTCCCCACACAAGCCGCTCGGTGTAGGTGGGAACGAGCTTTCTGTGAAGGTTGCCGAGCCGTCCGTCCTCTGAAATCGTGAGAAGCGAATTGTAGAGCGTGCCGATTCCGGGACCAGCATCGACGCGCTCATTCGCTCCGATTACAATGGCAATGTTTAGATCTCTCGCGGCTTCACTGAGCGTATTCACTTCCTCACTGGGAACGGTGATGCTGTTATCTCTGAGCTTCGCAAAGACGTCTTTCGTGGAGGGGTTTTCCCAGAGTCCCGCGCCGGGACAGACATCCAGCCAAGCAGGGTAGCCAGGCAACCAGGATTCTCCAAATGCGACGAGCCGTGCCCCTGATTTCGCTGCTTGCTGGATAAGATTCAGAGCCTTTCGAAGGCTGGCTCGTTTATCCAAGTAAACGGGCGCAAACTGCGCAATGGCCACGCGCACTCGTTTCGAATCCGCTGCTGGTTGTCCCACTTTTTCCATCCCGCACATTTTTACCCCGAGTCGCGGTTCTCTTCGACCGGGCCGATCAAGGGGTGCCCACTACCCAGCCTGCAAATACTGCGAGAGGCTTAAAAGACAGGGAATGCTGCGCCGCTGCGGATTCCCCCGCCGTGATGGCCCGGCGGTTCTCAGCCATTTCAGCGTTGTCGACGAAGTGGGGACAGTCGCCATCCGATTGGACACCAAGTTTGGCCCACAAAGCATCTCGGTCCACACTCACCGGCTTGTCTTTCAACCGTGAGTACAGCGGCTGAAGGACACTCACCCCGACCGCGAGGTCTCCGGCTCTGAGCGCATCCTCAAGCTTCCATTCCTTCTGGATGTTGCCACCTGCGTCGAGAATGCCGCGGAGAGCATGCTCTAACCCTTTCGCATTGTTTGTCTGGCGGCGAATCTCGAGTTCGGCTAGAAGGCAAAACAGCGCTCCTCCCCAATATGTTCTCCCCCAGGTGTGTGTGTAATCAAGTCCGCGATCTCCCACCTGAGGGAGGCCTTGGGGCATGTCCCGAATAAGATCAGACCACGTCTGGTCTGCTTTAAGATGTCCTGCGTGAATCCGAGCGATAGGTTCAACATAGGTAGCGATCCCCTCTTCGATCCAATGGTGCTTTTCGTCTACGGAGGGAAATGCCAAATGAACCATTTCGTGGGTTAGCATCCAGTCGGAGGCGAGCTCTGAAGGAGAAGTCTCGTTGCCGACACGTATGGTGATCTGTCCGCCTCGATTGCCAAACGCCATCCCGTTGCGGACGCCTTTTCCTTTTGAATGCAGTGATCCGAATAGAGGCTTGAGGCAAAGGAAAGCGGCCATAATAGGCAGTCACAGACTCAGCGGCCAACTTCACCCAAAGAAATACATCCTTCGCCGGCACTCGCAGAGTGCTCCGTTCAATCGTGATGTCTATCCGAGCGTTTCCGATCAGCTGACTCGAAGTCATCCCACCCCTCGCTATCGCAAAGGAAGAACAAACCGAAAAAAATAGTACAACCGAGGTTGTCCGGACGAAGAAGCCCGCTAAAGGAGTTCGGAGCATTGAATGACCATGAAAAACTTTCTTACAGGAAGAGCGAGCGATCAGGCTGGAACTGAATTCGCTTGCTTCACCCGCGCGGAACGAGAGAAAAATGCGATCGCCGTGTCCGCAGAGATCTTGCCCGCGCCAAAGATCAGCACAATAAGGGAAACGATCAGAAACGCGAAGGGAGCGGCTGCAATGAATTTGTCCGGATCGGAGAAGAATGAGAGCAGCGCCTCACGGTCCCCTATGACGTATGCCATGGTCAGGTTCACGGTGAGAACAAGACCTGTGATTCTGGAGAACAGACCAAGAGCCAGGAAAATGCCCCCAAAGAACTCGACGCATGCAATGAAAACGGCCATCTGCGCGGGCATCGGCAAGCCAAGGGTAGCGAAATACTCCCCGACATTGGACAGATGATGGAGCTTGCCCCAGCCGCTCTGGGCAAGTTGCCATCCCCAATAGAGCCGCACAAAGAGGAGGAATGGTGACTCCAGGTACGACACCAAACCGAAGAACTGGTTATGCCACTGCTTAGTTTTTGCGATCATTTTGCTCATGATTTCTAACTATGCTCTTTTCTCGCAGCGTTTCCCGCCGCGCATGTTTTCATCTGGCTGGCAAAACCAACCCAGAGTTGCCCAGGTCTGAAACGAATGCTGAACGAATGCTCCGCGTTCCGCGTCAGGGACTGAACTCTTCCTGAAAGCCAACGCAATGGCATGCTCGATCGTCTTTCCACGCCGCAGCGCACTGAGGAGCGCAAATTCTTCGGGCTCGATGCGGCGAAAATAAACGGAGAAATCCAAACGATGAACAGCCAGAAAGATTTGCGCAGGTTCAAGCTTCGCCACCGCGCGGACCCTACTCCGTTTTCTCTGTTCATGGACAGCGTTGCTTGCAAAATCTGGCGTGTCGTCCCCGTGTTTTACGTCCAGCAGCAGGTCGTCCACCGGATAATGCAGCTCGAGGAGCCGCACATACGGCTGAATGCTCAGCTGGAGATTTGGTACGTCGATCTCACGGAGGTCCTCGGAGCGAAGAGCGGGCTTTGCCCGACCGTCAAAGGCTTCGATGTCTGCCCATTCGAGACGAACCATATCGCGGGCAAGCACGCGCCTATCGGATATCCAGCTCGGATTTTGGCCCAGCCACGTCTCCAAATACCGCCCCAGATTTCGAATTGTGAAGGAACGTGAGGGACATTCCGTGAGATAGACCTTGCACATGGATTCAAACCGTTGGCTGCCAAGTATGGCCTGCAGCCCGGGAAAATCTTCGATCATGCTTGACAAGAGGCGAAACCAGTATTGCCGATTGTAAATTTCCAAACGTTCAAATGAGGTGAGACGATCATTAGGCTTGATGAACCGGGCCGCGTAGGCGCTCATGCGCCCTCCGCCAGGCGCTGTGCGCCGCATGCGCTCAGACCGCGTCAGAGGTTGCATGACGGCGCGGGCAACAGCCCGCTGAAGCGGGGCGAGCTTCATACTGCCACCTCCAGCGTCGTGTCGGCGAGGAAGCGATTGGCTTTCCTGGCTTCTCTGTGAACTTCCTCGAAGGAAGGGATGCTATCGTCCCACTCGAGCAGTGTCGCGGTATGGCCAGCGCGTTCGATGGCGCGCTCGTAGAGTCTCCACACGGGATCGAGCACCGGATGGTCGTGCGTATCGAGGAGGTATTTTTTGAATTTCGAATGGCCAGCAATATGGATTTGCGCCACGCGCTCCGCAGGAACACTGTTCACATACGTCAAAGGATTGAAGCTGTGATTTTGCGATGAGACGTAGATATTGTTCACATCAAGGAGGATGCCGCAGTCAGCCTGCTCAACTACCTCATTTAAGAACTCCCATTCAGTCATTTCCGAAACATGATATTCGGCATAGCTGCTGACATTTTCGACAGCGATGGGAACTTCGAGAAAGTCCCGCACCTCTCTGACTTTTTGGGCGGTAAGGCGAGCTGCTTCGAACGTGTAAGGCATGGGAAGGAGGTCGTGCGTGTAGCGTCCATCGACGCTGCCCCAGCAGAGGTGGTCGGAAAGCCACGGAGTGTTTGTGCGCTTCACCAGTTCTTTCAACCGGCGGAGGTGTTCACGGTTGGACTTTTCCGCCGAGCCGAAATACATAGACACCCCATGCTGCACAACCTTGTACTGTTCAAGAATCTGATCGAGGATCTGCAGCGGCCGTCCACCATCAATCATGAAATTTTCGGAGATGATCTCAAACCAGTCGACAACGGGTTTGCGAGAAAGAATATGCTCGTAATGTGGAGCGCGGAGCCCAATTCCAATCCCGTAATCTGTAAACCCATTAAAGCGATTTCCAGGCATCTTCTTTGCCACTCCTTTGATGAAGGAAAGAGGGCCAGGAGAATTCTCCCAACCCTCCACATCGGACTGCGCCTGATTTGAAACTACTCCTGAGGCGGCTTGGAGCCATCGGTCGCGCAACCACCCTTGCCCTTGCAGGAATTCTTGCCTTTGCAGCCATTGTCGTTAGCTTTGCAACCACCCTTGCCCTTGCAAGAGTTCTGGCCTTTGCAAGCGTGCTTTTCCTTGACCTTCTTGTCGTCCTTCTTGTCCTGGCTCTGGTCCTGATCCTGCGCGCTGAAGGAAGTCTTCAGCGAAGGAAGCAGGGTCGAAGCCTTAACTGCTGCTCCGGTTCCGGCGAACAATCCCGCGAACGCTGCACCCGCGAGCAAGGCCTTTGTCGTCTTCGTCATATGAAAAGTCTCCTATCGATTAGAATGAGATGCGAAACACCATTCGGACACTCTTTCCTCCTCGTAGATCGCGAATCTCGCTGCCTGGTTCGACCAAACTGGCCCTTTGCTGCGATTTCGAGGCGGCCTTGAATGCCCTGACAAACGTGTTCCATCCACTGAATGAGAGTCACGAGGCGACTAAAGGTTTCCGAGATTTTCAGCATTGATTGGACTCGAAACTCTTTAATGGAGGAGCCGCCGGTTACTGAGGACGACAAGAGACTCGAAAATACTAACGGCCGGGCGCGTAATAGCCTGTCTTTGAGTACGCGGTGAGAGGGGGAAGCCCCTTGGGGGTGCGCAGCTTGATCTTGACCTTCCGCCAGCGCGCGTCGTGGGCTTTATTACTTGGGCGGTATCCCAAGATATATTGATTGCGTAACTCGGTACCGATCTTTGCGGCAATGTCCGGCATGTCGTTTAGATTCTCTACGGTGAAGGCGCGACCGCCGCTTAATCCCGTCATTTCGCTGAGCAACGAGGGCCCCAAGAGTTCCTCCGGCGTTCGGCCGCGATACTCGGGCGGTTCAAAGATGCCGATCGAGTAGAGCTGAGTATTCGCCTCGCGTACCTGTCGCTTGATATCTTTTTCGCTGAACCGGCTACTATTGTCGCCGCCGTCGGAAATAATCAGCAATGCGCGTTTCCCATACTGCGCGCCTCGCATCTGAGTGAGACCCAGATAGACGGCATCGAGTAATGCAGTGCGCCCCTTCGCAGTGGCTGAGAGCATGCGGGCCTGCAAGTCTTCGACGTTATTGGTGAACGGACTGAGGAGTTCGGGGTGCTCATCGAAACCGACGAGAAAGAATTCATCTTCTGGATTGGCAGTCTTGAAAAACTGGAAGGCGGCTTCCTTGGCTTTGCCGAGTTTGTGGGCCATGCTGCCGCTGAGATCCAAGATGACGCCGATGGAAATAGGCACATCTTCGGTGGAGAAATTCACAACTTCCTGCTCGATGTTATCCTCGAAGATGCGGAAGTTATCCGGTTCGAGCCCCGAAACTATGCGGTTATACGGGTCGGTGACGGTGACGTTGACGAGCGCTAGATCCACGTCTATATGAAGGGATACTCCCGGCTTGATGATTTGGCCGGGTGTGTCGTGATTCACGTCGTCAGTGAAAAGCGACTGGGCGGTGACGGGCGTGCTAAATCCCGAGCTGACGGCGCTAAGAAGCAAAAGAAGGAAGATGCGCCCAACCGATAAAAGATGAGTCTTGATCGTGCTGCTTTTCATGCTGCTTCCAACTTTCTACTTCGCACGGTTCCACCTAACGAGCCGTCATTGACTTTGGCCTATTTCTTCCTGACTAAGATGGGTCGCTGTAGTGTTCGTTTGGTTCAAGAATCATTTCCCCGTGTGCGTAGTCGAATATGACTTTGAATTGCCGCAGAGTTTGCGCCCCGATGGTCCCTGCGACGTTAGGGGCGGCGAAAATACCCGAACTATTTTTGGAAAATTGCGTGAGTGGCATAGACACCAAAAATCCTCCGAGTCTAACAGCCGCCACATGCCCTAGACGGGCACTTAGCTCGCCTCCCACGGCAACCACACTTGGTAATTCGATCGTCTCCTGCGCCGACAGAGACTCTGGATGTGCTTCAATGAAGTCCTTCGTTAGCCAAAGCGCGGTGGTCGCGCCTGAATCGACTAGGAAGGTTCCCGTGATTGCTGTCCCGTCTTGCATCACAACATCCGCGCGTACGGTCGGTATGTCGTTCCAGATGAACTGGAGTGGCAAATGCTGACCCGAACCGGAATACGAATAGGCTGCCGGATCGTAGAAACGGAGCACCTGGTTTGCGTAATCAATCTCAACGACATAGTTGCGGAATACATTGGAGCCGAGGAATCCATCCGTACTTCTGCCCACTTCGCGCGAGAACCAATCCAGAGGCAGCGTGGCCACAGTTTGATCGCCTAGCTCCTCCCCGCCAAACATGAGAGTAGTGTGGCTGGCGAATGCCAACTTTTGGGAGGACCCTTGCCCGGGTCCGTCAACATTGCCTCCTACAAGAAACAGAATTCCCAGCATCTTCGATACGGATTCGTCGAAAACAGTGACACTCGAACCGGTGTCCAACATCATCCAAAGAGGATGAGATCCGTTGATGCTTGCCTGCATGAAAATGAGACTGTCCGCGAGCTCAAAGTGAATCGGCGCGGCCCCGGTGTCCAAGAGTGAGTGAGAGTGCGAGATCGCCCCGGAGGCGATTGGCCCGGATCCGTTTGCTAGGCACTTGCGGCTGTTGGTACCGAGCCGATCCTCAGTCCGCCCGCTCGCCGGCAAGGCTAAAACAACGTTGCCGGTCCCGACTGGCCTGCTATTGGTATTTTGCGCACTGATTGCTGTGGCGGGGTGCCCTGGTAGAATCCGCGCTGATGCTCCAGAACCATCGCCGCGATTGAAAATTGCCGCGTAACGAAAAAATGATCTCATGTCCCCCGCTTTCACAGAGAAGGGAAGCAATGCCAGAAACGACCAGAGAATCCATAGCATTCTCGGAAATGAAGGATTTTTCTTTCTCATGTTTCTTTTATCCTTGAGGATCTTTTCGTCCGAACGTAATGGTCACGAGGAATTGCACGGGAACGGGCTCAATGCCCAAGATGGTCGGCTCGTACTTCCATTGGCGGAGCGCCTCCATCGCAGCTAATACGAGTATCGGGTGCCCGGAGACTGCCCGCATTTGAACCACGTTTCCGTGCGTGTCGATCACAGCCTCAATCACAACCGCGCCGCCAATCCTGCCATCTCTGGCCAGGATGGGATAAACGGGGTCAGGCCCAAAAACTAGTCGTGGTGGCTTCACTTTTCCGCCGACATGAATCGGGCCCTGCGGCGCCGAAGCGACCGGAGGTAGAGGTGGAGGGACTGCGCCAGACAGGCTTCCGCCGAGCATGCCGCCAAGTTGCCCTCCAGGAATCCCTCCGGGAACCCCATCATCTTGGACAATGGCAGCCGCTGAATCATTGGCTTCTGACTCTTCATTTAGATGAGCGACCTGAAGCGGTATGACGGTCGGCGCGAGCAACTTCCCTGTCACCGACAAGGCCCTGTGTTTCGGCGCGACCGACCGTGGCGACGCGGCTGGAGGCGGTGGAGCTGCGGGTGGTGGCGGAGCAAGCAATGTCGGGTTAAGCTGGTGAGTATCGAGCGCTTCGCTGAAGTAAAGCGGAACTACAAGGAGCACGGCTAGCAAAAGCACTTGCACGGTTCCAGAAACAACAAAATCTGCTACGCGTCGCGGTGGTCTAGTCGGGCTGTTCTCCAGCATCGCCTCGGCAAAGACCTCCTTAGGAATCGCAAGCCCAACTTGCTTCGATTCGCGAGCGAATGGCAGAGCTTCTCCTGGTGCACCGGTCTTTGAATTCTCTTGGGCACTCGGTGTCCCGGCCATCTTTGCGTCAAACGGTACTAGAAAATTCGGAACTTTCATTTCTCTTCTCCTTCAATATCAAGAGTTAGTGGCCGCTAAAGGGAGCAAGGCCTTACAGGACCGATCACCCATCTTGCAGCCTGCTAGTCGTTCATCGCGGGCCTTCTCTCGCTGAACCTCGTGAAGCATTTGACGCAGACGCATGCGGGCTTTGTGCAACTGCGACTTCGAAACTCCTATCGAGCGTCCTAGCGTCTCGGAAATCTCTTTGTGCTGGTACCCCTGCACATCGTGCAAGACAAATATTGCGCGGTAGCCTGGAGGTAACCGCTCAATGCAGCGATCGAGAGTCACTCTGTCAATCGCTCCCTCGAGGAATAAGTCGCGGGTACCAATATCGATGGCCGGCGAGCTGATTTCATCGTCCAGATCGGCAGCCGCTTCGATCGAGACAGTCGGTGGCGACTTCTTGCGCAGGCGCATAAGCACAACGTTGGCAGCCAGCCTGTGCAGCCAGGTGGAGAAGGCCGATTCGCCGCGGAAGGTATGGATCTTGCGGAATAACAGCACGAACACGTCTTGAACAAGGTCCTCGGCCTCGATGGGGTCCCTTAGCATGCGCAAGCAAAGGACATACACTCGGCGGCAGTGCTGATGATAGATAGCTTCGAATGCCCCCGCGTCGCCTTGCTGAGCCAGCCGGATCGTGACGCTCAAAGGTGAACTGTCGGGCGTGTTTGGCTTTAGTTCTCCCAATCCGTGTTCGGGTATGAACGCCCGGTTCCTATTGCGAAACAAGCGATGCGCCTTCCTTTGCGAGTGACTCTTCATGCCAACAGTCTTGAACTCAATTACGGCACTCGTCTTAGGTAAATTGATTGCTGTCTTCATTCGGATTTGCCTTCCTTGCGATTCCTCGAGGAAGCCGTCGTGCAACACTACATCGCGGTCATGCCCTGACCGTTTCAGACTCCGTTGAACCTCATCGTTGCCCCCATAGTGCGACTTCGAGAGCGGCCTCAGACTCGCGGAGAAAACTGATGCCTGCACTAAATAAGAGTCAGGAATCGTATAAAGGTTTCGGATTCCTTAAGGCGGATGAAAATCAAGGACAGTTGGAAGGCAACAGAGCTGATCGCGGCCACCAATTGCAATGCCACTTTCAATTGTTCCGAACCGGGCTCAGGTCGCTGCGGGCCTTCTTGCCGCGGCGTCTGCAGTCATCTCTTTTACGATCTCGGCAAGCACGCGAGTAAATTCATTCGAGCGAAACGCGGCTGCACCAAGGCAGCTCTCGCCGTTTCTAAGAACCGGCAGCCACCAACAACCTTCTTCAACAGGCAGTCGGTAGAACATGCTCGAGCACCAGCCGGCCAGCAGAGCCATCAAATCAGCCAGGGTCTGTTGTGTGTTTAGGCTGAGTACGATGTCGAGTTTAGTGCAACCGAGAATAAGAACTACTTCTTGCCGCGACTCCGCAAAGTGGCATTCGCAACCGACCTTTGCTAGAGGGGATAGGCAAAACGAAAACGAGTATCGACTTTCGCCGATCAGGAGAACGTTGACTACCCGGACCTCATCCATTTCGGAAGCAGCGACGTCAGACCCCTTTTCTTTCCATATTATCCTTAAGAGCGCGACCAAATAATTAGGTCGCTTCCATACCGCTGTTTGTGTTTGGGGATTCATACTGTGACCTCTCGAGGCAGAGTCACAAACCTCACAGAGGTTTCAGAGTTCTTATTCGCGGAGAAAATCACAAGGGCCGCTCGGTCCGAGCGGCCCTTTGGTGTTTGCTGTCCGGACCTTACAACTGTCGCTCATTACAGCACTATCGCCGGGGGTTCCGACGTCTACTTCTGGTTGCCGTCGCTCCCTGATTCCACTGAAGCTGCCTCTCCCCCGATCACCAACTCGTACTTGCTTCTCGCAAAATGGATTTCCGTCAGTGACGTGGTTCCGTCTTCTGCCTTCCTCGTCACCGACGCGGAATCACGTTCCGGACGGCTCAATTCAACCAAGCGCGCTGGCACCGTGACTACAACCTTTTTGGATTTGATGATGTTCAATTCGACGTTGGGGCCAGTCCCTTCCCACTTGACCTGGTAGTCTCCCACAGCGAGCTTTGTGCCATTGACCGTCACGGGTTGGGAAATGGTAAGCGAACCTTTGTTGGCGGCCAACGCGCTCGTGGCTATCAGCAAGGTTGCTGCCAAAAGCAGGCCTTTGTAAATTCTCGACAAGTTCATACAAACTCTCTTTCTTTTTAACTTTCGCCATTCCGAAGGTTGCAGAAAGCTGCGACCCTCGAAGACGGACTATTTAGATTTTGATCCTCCAATCTGATGCAGAACTTCCGAAGAAGAGTCAGCATTGCTAGTTTTTTCGGCGGCAAGAGCTGTCTGACTTGCAAATTAGGAGTCAGTTGGACGGAAATGCGGGATTCTGTCGCCCCATCATAGGCGACATCTGAGCAAGCACGGGCGGCCAAGTTGCACAAGAAGACGCAAGGAACTAATCTCCGATACGTGCCTCCGCAGCCGTCCAAATCGATGCGCCAAGTAGGACCAGGTCCTTGATGAGAAATTGTCCTGCATCTCCCAATAGCAAAAATCCGTGTGAGTAGTGGATCGCGCCAGGCGTGGAGAAAAGGAAGCTTACCGTGAGCAAGAATGTGATTATGGCTGCGATGCTGCCGATGAAAGAGAGCCTCGCGGAAAACGGCCGCAGGGCTATAAGCACAGCGACCGCGATCTCGATCAGTCCAATCAAATTCGAAACGGCCTGAAGGCTGAAGACTTTGTACAGCCAGAACATTAACGGACTGCTCGCAACAAGGGGCTGAATGCCTTGCGCCTCCCCAGCAGTGAATTTGAGAGCGCCGATTAACAGAAGCGTGACTACTAATCCGTATCGTGAGACGTGCATGCCAAGCTTTTCTAGTGAAGTCCTCGACTTGGCCTCCACCAGCGCCTTTACAAGCATCCCTTCCGTTGGCAAACTTTGACTAGCTGCATCCATATTCCTGGCTCGCTTTCCTGGTATCGCCCGATCGAAATAATGTGTAGAGAAACCTCTGCTTTGTCGAGCGCTTGCCGCGCATTTTGAATCAAGCTTCCGGCTTCGACACGGTGCCGAAGCCGGACGGGGTAACAAATCGCAAGCTTCCAGACATTAAAAGGTGATTTTGCCTGTGACCTGCACGATGCGGGCGTCCACGGCTGCCGCAGCAAACGCGCCGTAAGGTGTCGTCGCTGGTGTAACCGTGCTTAGGATCTGCCCAAATTGCGAAGGATCCGCCGTATTCGCCACCGGATTGGCAAAATTGGGGTGGTTGAGGACGTTATAGGCGTTGGCGCCGATCTGGAGGTGGAACCGTTCGTTCAGCCTGAAGTTTTTCCGCAAGCTGAGATCAGTGTTGAAATAACCCGGCCCGCGCAAAGCATTTCGCCCCAGTGATCCAACAAAACTCGTCGGAGTGCCAAACTCTGCCGCCGTAAAGCAAGGAGTGGCGCTGTTCACGGCACCGCTGCTGCACGACCTTGTGATGGAAGCCCCAGAGGCCGGCTGGGCCAGGACTGTCGCATCGAACAGGTTGTTTGCGGCTATCGAGTTAACGAAGTTTCCATCAACCACGCTAAAAGGAAATCCGCTTCTCCGGAAGAGAGTACCGGAAACCGTCCAACCTCCAATTGCGCCGTTTAGAAAGCGGTTGCTGGCCTTAATGGGGAGTTCCCAAACGTAGCTAGCATTGAAGCTATGGCGCAAGTCGTAGTCGCTGGAGGCATAGCTTGTTCTTGGGTTGAACGGGTTTATTTGGTTGAGAATGCTATTCGCAAGGCTGTAAGGAAGAATGCCGCCATTTGAAGAGACATCCAGCGCGTGGCTATAGGTATACGCTACTCGTCCGGTGAAACCGTGCCATACGCTTCGCTGCGCGGAAAGGGTAACTCCATTGTAATTGGAGTACGCCCCGTTGGTCAGCTGCTGAACGGTGCCAACACGCAGGTCGGGCGCCGTCGCGGGCAGTCCCAAGGTCCCGAAACCATTCAAATTGGGATTATTGAGAAGTTCGTCATAACCTCGGTTGCCTACGTAGTTCGCCGAAACAACCGTCCGGGAGCCGAGGGTATGCTGAATCTCCAGGTTCCACTCGACGTACTTCGGATTCAGGATTTTGCTGTTTGTATTCGCCAGATTTGGCACCGCGCAGCCCGCGGGAGCCGCGGACAGAAAGCTGCCGACCGTTCCACCGGAGTTGTATGCCGTCTGGAATGCGGAGTTGCACAACCCCAGAAGAGTTGCACCGCTTCCGGCTTCATTAAACGCAACACTCCCCGAAGGCAGATTGAAGCTTGTGACCTGCGGGAAATTCGTTGTGTAAGCGTCGAGAATTGTACCTGGGTAGAGATCGGTGAACAGACCTACTCCAGCGCGGATCACGGTCTTCGTCCCAAGCGGCGACCAAGCGAGCCCAAAACGCGGCTGGAACACCACCTTTTCGACGCCTGGGAGAATCGAGTGCTGGCCGGTAACGAAAGCCTGGTTATAAGGAATGGTTGGATCGTGTGACAACTGATCGAAAGGCGAGGACGGCAGGGTCGTGCAGTTGGATTGGCAAACGCCGGACGAATTCCGGTCCGCGCGCAACGTCAACGTCAATTTCAGCTTGTTGCTCGCGTGATACTCATCCTGGAAATACAGCCCAATGCTATAGAATGCGATGGGCTGCTCTGTATGAAGAGCGAAGTGCTGCGCAGCTGCGAAATCAATAGAATCACTCGCAAATCCCCCCAAGGAAGTGGTTAAGGCGGGATACGGAAGCTCACTTGCCGTAAAATCACTGACGTCGTCGCGTCGGAAGTTAACCCCGGCCTTGAAATTGTGTTTTCCGCGGCTAATCGAGAGATCGTCTACAAGCTGCCACTGCTCCACATTGCGCCCTTGCGGAAATAGGAAGCCGCCTGCAAAGTCTCCTGCACCCGTCCCCAAGGCGGTCAATGCTGTGTCTGACGAGATCAGATTTCCAGGAAAAAGTGTAAGTGCCGCATTCTGGTTTGGGCTACCAAAGATCGCGGAGTAAGACAGGTCAGAGAAGATGAAGTTGTTGACCACCCGAGGGCTGAAGATGTGAGTATAGTTAAGCTGCCCCTCATTCTGGGGCTGAATGCTGTGCTCGTTGAACGCGCTGTTGATGGGATCCGTATAAGTCGGCTGAGCGCCGCGATCAAACTTCACGCGGCCAAACACTTTGTTATTATCGTTGAAGTTGTAATCCACGCGGGCAGTGAGCAGCCATTCGGTATTGCCGTTTGAGACCGAGCTACGAAAGCTCTCGAGGCAAGGCGTCGTTGTAAATTCTGGGTTAAAAACCGGATTGGGTGAGGCAGCGGTAGGAACCTGGCCCAGGCTTCCGCAGCTATTTGCAAAGGTTGGATCTGTTGCAGGCACCCCACTGTTTTGAGTCACGGGCACCGCTCGCGAGATTCCCGGCGCGCTATTGTAGAGATTGAAAGCATTCGTATAGAAGGCCTGCGCGGAGGCTGGAACGTTGGCAAGTGTAAACGCCTCGAGTGCGGGCGTCGGCACATTCACCGTTTGACTGGTCCCGAAGATGTAACGCGTCCCCTCGGTGTCGACAAAGAAGAAAGCTTTATCTTTCTTGATCGGCCCGCCAAACGCCGCCGCCCACGCGTTGTTGTTCTCGAACGGACGCGGAACTCCGCCAGCGTTGTTAAAAAAGTCGTTGGCGCTCAGTGCTCGACCCGTCCAGTTGTAGATCGCGTCTCCGTGGAAGGCGTTTGTGCCGGACTTTGTGTTGTAGTCGATCTGGGCCCCTGCTTGACGGCCATACTGTCCCGTATAGCCGTTAACGACTACGGCCACTTCTTCTACTTCGTTAGAACCGAGCAGAAGGTTGCTTGCGCCTGAGTTATTGAGGTTGAGGAACGGGTCATTGTAGTCGTTGCCGTTCACCGTGAACAGGTTGGACGTGCCCGGTAGCCCGAATGCGCTGAAGTTACCGAAGCCGCCGCCGCTGGAAGTGTTGCCCGTAATGCCCGGCGTAAGGATGGCGTTGTAGGTGATGTCGCCGCCAGGATTCGGAATGTTTGCGATTTCACGATTCGAAATGTTCGCCGTGATATTCGCATCTTCTGTTTGAAGGAGTGTTCCGCCGGCGGTTACCTCGATGTTCGCTGTGGCCTTTTCGATGTCGATCTTTAGGTTGGCTGTAACTGTTTGGCCCAGAAGCACTCGCACGCTTTGATTCAGTGGGCTGAAGCCTGTTTGGGCCACAGTCAAGGTATACTCACCAGGCTTAAGGAATGAAAACAGATAGATTCCCGAATCGTTCGTGGTAGCGGTGTTGGTCTCGCCAGTGGCAGGGTTCTTGAGAGTCACGCTGGAATGGGCAACGACCCCGCCCGAGGGATCCGTAACGGTGCCTGTAACGCCCCCTGTCACGATGTTTTGCGCTGCCAACAAATCTGTACTGGCAATCAGGGCCAGCACCAACGCTGCTCCAGCGATGGATAATGAAAGCCTAACTCTATCCAGGATCTTAATCCCGCTCAAATTTCGGGCTTGAGCCCGCAGGCCGACCGGAATATGAATCGCGAAGGACAACGCAGCGCGGACAGCTTCTGTCAATTTTTCCATCTTGCACATCCCCCTAATTGTGATTTGCAGCGAGCTACAACCACACCCTTTAGAAAATCTCTGGAAAACTTCCAATAAACATCCAAGCGATATGACTAATAAGTATGCAAAAAGTTTCAGAGAATAAATTTGTCTTTACGTTAAATAAATCAAAGGAACACAAATGCGAATTGGGGACGCATTGCGCACACGCGAACAGGCAAACAGGTATGCATAACTAAAATGGCGGACTAGTGTGCGGAATTCTCGAGATAGTTGCAGTGCCAGCGATCACACTTCGGCAGCTCTGCCGGGTGGAACTTCGCACTTTGAGTGTGCTACTTCATGTCTTTCAACGACGCATCCAGAATGGACGAGATTGCAGACTCCTCGACTTCGCCCGCTGAGTTGTAGACTGGTTTTCCCGATGCATCGAGAACGGTCACATGCGGGATATATCCCCGATAATAGGATTTCACCAACTCCTGCTGTTGGGCTGTCCGCTTGATGTCCAGATCGATCACCACGAACTGCACGCGGCCCTTATACTTTTGATAGAGGTCCACGGTGCGGCGAGCCTGGCGCTTGGAATTGAAACAACCCTCACCATAGAAAATTATGTAATTCGGCTTTCCGGCAGAGGTCGCCTCGTCCATGTGATCCCCGCTAATGAGCGGGCCATCGAGGCTGTCGCTCGAATAGTTGAGTCTCGGATTCAAACGGAGGTTCTCGCTGGCGCCGAGTGTAGGGACGTTCGCTGCGAGAAACGCAAGAGACAGTGCTACTTTCGCGACTCTATTCATGGAGCTGAGTTCCTTCCTGCTTCCTCACGTCGAAACCGGCCTGCTCGACTACTTCACGCTGTTCGCGAAACATGTGAAGGGCACCTTTCATCATCTCTTGCAGTGACGGTTTTCCAGCCTGGGACTTTGCGGGGAAATATCCCCCGCCAAAATAGAGCTTTCCGGATGGACTGAGAAACGCCGTCAGCGGCAGGCCGACCGGCAAATTCATGAACGCTTGCGCTCGCTGCAGGCGAGCCGCAATTTCTGGCTGCGAATCGTAATCAAGCTTAACGGCTACAAACTGGTCATTAATAAATTTTGCGAGCTCGGGCTGGCTGTAACTCTCTCGATCCATCTGCGAACAATATGGACACCACGCCGCTCCCAAGTCGAGAAGAATTGGCCGGTCGAGGTCTTTGGCTTTTTTGAATGCTTCCTCTCCCCACGGATACCAATCGACCAGCTCCTGGCTCGCGCGCTGAAGATAGGGAGAACTGCTTCCTTTCAGATGATTCAACCTTGCGGCTCCCGGCGCGGCCATCGAACTCGCCGCGCCAGCAGCCATCAAGGCGCACAGGAGGGTGGAGACCATGCGAAGCAATCTGCGCATTTCAGAGAATGAGACTCTATGTAATTCAAAAAGTTTCAGCCTTTGAGATCAAATACCAACCCGCGGGGTCTACCCTTTTTTCTCTGGCTTGCGCTTCCCGATGCAGATGGGACAGGGGGAATAGCCTTCGCGAATAGCTTCCTCGACTGAGAGAAATTTCAGTTTGCCATGCAGATAGGGACAACTAGGAATGTGAAAGATTTTGTTGTTTGCATCCAGAGAGACCGCTACAAGTCCCTTAACCGCAGGCGAATCAGGAGAGCCCGCCGGACTGTGGTGTTCGAGCCCGGGCAGGAGAAATCGTTTCGCTGAGAATAAAGCGAAGCCCAACGGCACTGCCGCAGCCGCCGCCAAGGCCCAAGCAAGAACCGCACGCCGCGAAGGGCGGATTCTTTCATCCGCTCCTTGGTTCAGTTTCTGGTTCAGCCTAGCGCGCAGACGATCGTGAAACCCCTTGGGGGGCGCCAAAACCCGTTCATCGCGATATAGACGAATAACGTTGCAGGTTCCTTCAAGGACTGCGGCACAGTGCCGGCATTGTGCGAAATGCTCTTCGAGCACAACCCTCTGCTTCTGATCTAGCTCATCATCGACATAGTCCGAGATGTCCCGCCAAACTTCTTCACAAGTTATTCCCATGGATTCCTTGCCTCTTTGAATGCTAACCCCACTTGGCCGCCTTGCTGCAACCCCGGAGATAGAATATCCCTCAGCATCAAACGAGCGCGTCGCAGGCGCGTTTTGACAGCTCCACGCGTAATTCCCAAGACGTTGGCAGTTTCTGTGATGCTCAGTTCGTTCACGTCGCGGAGAATGAAGGCCAACCGGTAGTGTTCTTCGAGTAACGCCAAAGCCTTCGCCAGGGCCTCACGAGTCTCTGAACGCTCTAGGGCCTCTGAAGGAATCTCGCGCCAATCCGCAAAATCCTTTGGGACATATGCTCTGTCGTCATCGGCCGCGCTTGTCAATGAAAACATCGTTCCATGCCTCATCTTCCGTTTGCGCATCCTGGCTTCATTGATGGCAATCTGAATCAGCCAAGTCCCAAACGCCGACTCCCGCCGAAACTGCTGAAGACGCGCCAGCGCTTTTAGAAGTACATCCTGTGTAACATCCTCGGCGTCCTCTTTGCTCCTCAGCATGGTGATCAGTGTCGCGTAAACCGTACGCTCATAAGGCCGGATAAGCTCAAGGAATAGGTCCCTGTCGCCCTCCAGAATTTTGCTGATCAGGTTCTCTTCATTCGCTCTGATTCGGTCGTTTCGCGCATTACTTTCTGTGTTGTCTGTCATTGCCCATCCAGGAGTGCGCCTCTCCTCTAAGGCACGCCCGCTGAGGTCGCAATCAGGCAACGCAGTGGAGCCTTGTAGTTTTCCGTTCACAAGTCAGACACATTCTCGCTTCCCGGACAAAGTCTTTGTCCTCTTACTTGTTCGTTTTACAAACTCCATGAAGGCCCCCCGTCGACGTAGATGATTTGGTCGGTCTGCAAGCCAGCGGAGCTCCGTTCCGGAGCAGACAGAACGTGGTTTGAGACGCGCCCTTTGCTCCCGCTCCTCACTGAAAAGCCGCCCGGAAGTGAGATTCCCGTCCGGCGAAATAGTTTCCGGAGAAAGTTCGAATTCATTGGCGGTTCGGGCGAAGCGGTGAGCAGGATAAGGATTCTCAAATCGGTGCCCTTTCCTGAAACCTTTTGACGAGATGGGAATCTCATTGACCCGTGTTGGCGATAGTTGGATTACTTACGAAGGGGCGCGACACGTCTCTGTAGGCAAAGATGAGCATGACCCTGTCGCAATTGCTTACCTACGAGGCTGAGCTCATGAACAGCGTCTGAGGAAAGCGTAATAGAATTTAAGATTAATGTAACGCATGGGTAATAGAGACCGTAAACCCCTAACAAAAGGAGCTTGTCTGCAACCTACTTTAGTCCGCATTCTCGTGGTCGATGATTTCGGACCAATTCGACAGTTTGTCTGCGCGGCGCTGGGGAAAAGACTACACTTGCAGGTTGTTGGCGAGGCCTCAGACGGTTTAGAAGCGATTCAGAAAGCCGTGGAACTGAAGCCGGATTTGATTCTACTTGACATCGGTCTCCCAACACTGAACGGCTTGGAGGCCGCTCGACAAATCCGCAAACTTGTCCCCGAATCCAAGATAATCTTTTTGAGTCAGGAATCTTCAGCTGACGTGGTGCAAGAGGCTCTGAGGATAGGCGCGCGGGGTTACGTTGTAAAAGTAAGGGCCGCAACCGGGCTACTCACCGCTGTGGAAGCCGTCATATCGGGAAAGCGGTATGTGAGTAGCAAATAGCCAAACTGCAGTTTCACAGTCCCATTTGAAACGCAATCTAGCGGGGCGCGATGTCGTCAACTGCTGGAGAATAACGGCACTTTGGCACTTTGGCTGCGACAGATCCTGGAAAACCTGGCGAACTCTTCGAAAAATTATTTCGCGGGTAAAAGGTTCTTCGAGGAAGACCACACCCTTCGGGAGGATCCCAGATTACGCGCTTCCCTCCTCACGCTTTAGCGAGGAGCTAGTGTGCGCGCACGTGAGGTCGTCCGAAACGGGTTGCATTCCCTCGAGTATCTCCTTGAAAGGACTTCTTCGACCGGACTGAAGGAAAGTTCATTGCACGTGGATGGGCGCTGCGCAATTTGCAGCTCGTTGAGGTGATTAGGGAGTTCAGGAATGAAAGGTGTGGGACCTCGCAGCCTGAACTCCCAGTGGATATCCTTAAGGAGAGAAGATCTAGTTGCTTCCGGAACTTCCCGAAGCAGACCCGATGTCGCGTGATCTCACTGCGGCCTCCCTGACCTCCGAGCGGGAAACAGGGATGTTATAAACGTCGGTTGCTGTCTGAATCCTGCTTAGGAAGTGCTGTTCACCGGCTCGTTCGAAACTTACACCAGGTTTGTCGGAACGAGCGCTTTCGATCTCAACAGGGTGCACAAACACATTCGAACGATTCTCATAGCTGCTGAAGACCAGTCCCACGGATTTATCTTCCGAAATGCGACTGACTCTGTACGTGCCTGCAGGAAGTGTCTTACCACCGGCCACGAACTCAAAAGGTATAGTTACAACGACTTCGCCTCGATATTGAGCCTTGGCGGCCACACCCAGCCCAAGAACACAGATAAGTGTGAGTAATATGCTTGCATACCTCTTCTTCATGATTTCTCCTTTGAAACGTTGGGGATCTCGTTGCTGATCCGTGCGTCGTCCCAGCTCTTTTATTACGGGAGCGACCGATATTACTTGTTTCAACAATCATCCTCCAAACGTGTACAGACAGTGAGACGTGCGTGTGGCTGAAAGGTTTCCAGAATTCGGCGTAAAGAGCTTGCCGGTCGCCAGTCCGGTAAGGAGTCGTGGAAATGCCATGCCGGAACAGGGATGGAACGAGCCCTGTGATTTCCAAATAAGTCTGAAACCTTTGGGCTGCTCGAAAATCTCATTGAACTGGGGATTCTGAGCGTGACCTCGGCAGGCACTGCGATCTTCCTGTCAGAGTGACCTCGCCCAGCGCCCTACTACAAAACTAGCCACGATAGGAGCTTCGAATGGGAAACGTAAAGCTTGTGGTCATTTACCCGCACCCCAAGGATGTGGGTGCCTTCGAGAAAGTCTATCAAACCGAACACGTCCCGCTGGCAGTGGCGAAACTGAGTGGCAAAACCAAAATAGTGGCAACAAAGGTGTTAAGTTCGCCGCAAGGCGCTGCTCCTTTCTACCGCATAGCCGAGGTTTATTTTCCGTCGATGCAAGCTCTGGAGGAGTGCGCCGCGTCGGACGGCGGCAAAGAAGCCCTGGCACACGCCGTGAAGATTTCTTCAGGGGGGACACCAATTTTCTTGGTCGCCGAGGAAGAGACTTTCACGTTCACCCAAACGGCGTCTGGTTAATCTGATCGACCGGTTGATCTGGGGCAGCAAGGGATGCAGCTTCACGACTCTAGGAATCCCGCGGTGAAACTCAATCGGTTACGGAGAAGGATGATGCGTTTCAGTCTTACAGTTAGTACATTGGTTGCATTTTCGATTCTAGCGGGCGTTTCAGTTCGATATATTCACGCTGCGAGCCCATCCCCGATGCCGAGCAGCGATGACGCCCCGCGGACTCCGGTGCTAATAGAATTGTTTACGTCCGAGGGTTGCTCGAGCTGTCCTCCCGCCGATGCTCTGTTAGAAAAGCTCGACCGTTAGTTCGCTTGTAACGGCGAGGGAACGAAATCGAATCTGGAGCAA
Organism: uncultured Acidobacteriota bacterium; assembly: GCA_963730495.1. Lineage (GTDB taxonomy): Bacteria > Acidobacteriota > Terriglobia > Acidiferrales > UBA7541 > Acidiferrum. The sequence goes on from CAVSSD010000021.1 coordinate 406,871, forward strand.
ATATGAAACTCGCGGTTTGCATCCTTTTCCTGATCGGATTCTTCGCAATTCCGGGTCGGCAAGAAAACCCTTCCACTGACCACGCCGCTGCTCCATCGGTTGGCCTGGAAATCGGCCAGCAAGCACCCGCATTTGCGCTCCCCGATCAGTTTGGCCATAAACAGTCCAACGAGACGCTCAAGGGATCGAAGGGCACTATTCTCCTCTTCTTCCGTTCTGCTGACTGGTGACCCTTCTGCAAAGCGCAGCTCGTGCAGCTGCAAAACGCAAAACAAAGATTTGAGGCGCAAGGACTTAAACTGGCCGCGATTAGCTACGATAATCGGGCCATCCTGAAAGACTTCGCTGATAGGCACGGAATCCAGTTTTCCCTATTGGCTGACCCAGATTCCAAGATCATCCGCAGCTTCGAAGTGCTCAACACAGAAGCGAAAGGAATGACCAAAGGGATGGCCTTGCCCGGATTCTTCTACATCGACTCCAGCGGGGTTATTCGCGAAAAATATTTCACAGCAAAGTACACGGACCGATTGACTGCGAACAATGTCATTGCAAAGCTCTTTCCGGAGTTGAGCGCCGAAGTGAGCCAGAATATCGAGGCTCCTCATCTTCGGATCACCCTCACACAATCCGATCGGAGCGTAATACCGGGCGGCCGGGTCAGCCTCATTGCCGAAATCGAGCTTCCACCGGATGTACATGTCTATTCCCCGGGAGTGCAAGGGTATAAGCCCATTCAGCTCACCTTGCAGGAGCTTCCCGGAGTCGAACTCCAGCCTGTTATTTACCCAAACTCGCAGATGCTCTACTTGGAAGCCATCCAGGAACATGTCCCGGTCTTCGAGGGAAACTTTCGCATCACGCAGGATGTTACTGTAACTCCGTCCAAGACTCGCGATGCAGTCCGCTCCTTGGTCTCCGCGCAAAGGACGATTTCGATTACTGGGGAACTGAAGTATCAGGCCTGTGACAAAACGGTTTGCTACCCTCCAACGTCGGTGCCGGTGAGATGGGAGTTACAGGTTCTTCCCCTTGATCTCAAACGATCTCCGGAGGCCATTCAGCACAAGTAGTCGATCGAATGATGAAACGGAACCAATTCTTAAGCTGTGAAAGGAGAAAGCCATGAGTGATGTCGTTTATGTTTCGAGATCGCGCATCGAGCGAAAGAACGGACCTCTCCGCATCGCGTACCTGCCCGGCGAGTCACAACCAGTGATTTTCAGCGTTCACGGAGCCATTGCTGAACACTACAAAATTGACCCAGCAAAGTTGAAAGAGTCGCACTCTTCGACCATCGACTACGTCATTTCCGCAACCGCTGGTTGAATGATGGGTACCTTCGGAGGTGCGCTGGAGGCGCGCCAAATCGATGCCAGCAACGGAAAGTTAACCGCGGAAGTGACCGGAGAGGTCGAAACGGAGGAGGATGTGCTGGTGATCCGCCGAATCCATGTAGTGATGCGCCTGGTCGCCTTACAAGATGTCAAGGAGACAGTAGAAAGAGTGCACGGCATTTACGCCATGCGCTGCCCTCTATACCGAACTTTGCACAATACGATCCAGCTCACCTCTTCATTTGAGCTTGTCTTGCCGGAAGGAACGAGCCAGGCGACCGTCTAATATACGCCGGGCGCGGTTATGACTGCGTGGCTGACGGTCAGTCCCGCCGCTGAACCAACGGGCAGTTAGCGGAGCACCCAGAGCTGCAAAGGCAGTGCCACCCTGCGAGGTGAGGAGGCTGTCGCTCATGAACTTTAGGAAATCCGAATTACTCGCATGTGCGCAGGCTCCCAACCCGGCTTCGCGAGATGAGACGGCACGGACAGGAAAAGGGACGCGCCAGATCTGCTTTGTCGAGACGGACCAGCGTAAGGTTGCACAGTGGGAAGCCGGAGACGTAAACTCGCCATTTATTGATCCGCGCCGGCCGACGGTGGGCAATGAGCTTTTTCAGCGAAGTTCGACTGGAAGACGAATTCGGGCCCTTTGTCGCGTTTCAAGAGGCCCTTGGATTCGTCCCTAATCTTGTTCGCGCGCAGACTTTGTTACCTCGCGTCGTCGAGGCCCAGGCAAAACTTGAACGTGCCGTCCGCTTACAGGAAGGAGCGATTCCCCGAATACAGAAGGAACGAATCCTTCTAAGCATTGCAGCTGACCGACACGACGCATATTGCGTGGCCTTGGACGCTAAGGTCCTGTCTTCGCTTGGCGTATCGGATGGCGAAGTCCATGATCTCTTGAACGACTCCCAAAAAGCGGACCTCTCGGCGTCTGACCTTAGCCTTGCTGCAATTTTGTCTCAAACTAAGCCGCGTACGCTCCTTCGGTACGCTCGGAAGACATCGAAGCGCTGCGGGCATGCGGATTCGGGGACGAGTCGATACTCGAAGCCGTCGTCGTGACGGCTTTGGCCATCTACCGCTGCACGCTTTCCTTGGGTTTGGGTCCAGAGCCGGATTTCGGATCGCGGAAGCTCGCGTCGACGAGAGATCTGATCCGCCGCATGAGCGAGCGCCCCTGGCCTGTTGCCCCACACTCATGAGACAGCAGGCAGAAAAGGGCCGTACGTGCCCGCTCCATACTTAAGTCCCAAGACATTTGCACCTTTTGCCGTTGTTCGGAAGAGTCACGGATTCATACCGAACTTTTTCCGCGCTCAGACGTTGCGGCCGGACTTGCTGGAAGCCGAGCTGGAGGCAGTGGACAGGATTCTGCTTCCTGAAGATGCCCTGACACGAGTGCAAAAGGAATGCATTCTGCTGGCCGTTTCGGCGGCGAACCTAAACTCTTATTGCGTTGCGATGCATTGCAACCTATTGCGCGGCTTGGGGATGCCCTCGGAGGAAGGTGACCAGATTGCGGTGGACCATCATGAGTCCAGCCTGTCGGAACCCGATAAAGCACTGCTAGACTTCGCTGTCAAATTGGGGACACGTGTTTCAGAGTTTTCCCGCGAGGACGTTGTCAAGCTTCAAGTACTTGGTTTCTCCGAGGAACAGATTTTGGAATGCGAGGTGGTCACAGCTCTCAATAATTTCGCAAATACCCTCCAAATGGGACTCGGAATCGAGCCGGATTTCGAGCCACCTCCTATCTTTGAAAAAAATAAAATGAATCTTCCTGGCGCTACCCAGACTCCTATTCAGGCTGGGGGCGCTGTGCGTCTCGTCGAAACACTCCAGGACGCGGACGCTGGATTGGTTGCCCAAGCGCAGAGTGGGGGGCTGGAGGCTTTCGAAGACATTGGTTCGCCGCCATAGCCAGTTAATTTATCGCACTCTGATAGCAATTCTGGGCAACCCAGCCGATGCACAAGATGCCATGCAGGATACCTTCTTGAGTGCGTTCAAGCACATCGGCGGATTCCAGGGCCGCTCGAAGTTTTCGACTTGGTTTGTGAGTATCGCAAGAAATACGGCGCTTCGACGATTGCGAGCGCGGAAGAACTTTTGAGAGCCTGGATGAAGATGTGTACAAGGAAGAGCGGGACTTTCGCCCTCGTCAGATTAGGGCCTGGCAGGACAACCCAGAGCAGTGCTATTCTAAATCGGAAATGAGGCAGCTCGTTGAAAAGGGGATCTTGGCGCTTCCCGCAAACTACCGCGTCGTTGTAATACTCAGGGATATCCAACAGCTTTCGACGGATGAAGTTGCCCGGCAGTTGGGGCTAAGCGTTCCGGCAGTAAAGACGCGGCTCCTCAGGGGCCGGCTAATGCTGCGAGAGTGGCTCTCGCCGTATTTCACCACTAGCGTCAAGGGGATAGCTCAATGATCACTTGTGAGGAATTCCTGGCTGAGATCGCTGACTACCTTGAGAATCAGGTGTCGCCTGAGGTCCGTAAAGAGCTTGAACTGCATCTGTCCCAGTGCCGCGCTTGCCATGTACTCTACGATTCCACCCGCAAAACTATAAAGATCGTAACAGAAAGTAGTTCATTCGAGTTGCCGGAAAGTGTCTCCGACCCAATCATAGACCGCGTCATGGCGAAGTTGCGAATGGACCAAAACTAATAGGGTTGAAATCTTCTTAACCGCAATCTATTCACATCTTTACCTCTGTAAGCTTGTCGAAATTCGGTATTAGCAAGCTCAACCGGTGAGTGTCGAATATCCTCGTCGAGTCCTTCATAAATCCCGGCTTGACCCAAGTGGGCGAACCACAATCCCTGCCTGCGACAACGCAGGGCTTTGGACGTTGCGCAGCTATAACGATTTCTTTGTTATTCATGCAACTTTCGCACGGCAAATGACTCCTATGGCCCGTGAGAGCTGAGCACCGACAATAATTGGACAGCGCTTGCCGCATTCCAGGCCTAGGGAGTCATCCTGGTCAACTATCCAACATTTATAAAGGTGCAGTTTGAACAAATGTAAAGGACGAAAGAACTAAAGAAGTCCATATGAAAACCATCCGCCTTTCAATTTTCCGCGCGTTCCTGCTTATCGCGTTCATGACCGCCTATCTGTGCTTATTGTACGGGCAGGAGCGCGGGCACGTTGTTCCGATCGCGCGCAACACCGCGTGGAACGACCTCGTGATCCAGGTCAATCCTGACATGGGTGACTCGTCATCCGATTCTCTGGGAAAAGAGCTTCTCTATATTCAGAGTTTCCTCGCAGAACATAAGTCCGAACCCAGCGCCGGAACCTACGACATTTCTGTCTTCAGGGCTATCGACCAAGTCCACGCCCCCTTTCAGAAAGCCGACAAGGACTTGGAAACGATCAAGAACGAATTGTCCTACAAGGAAGCGCAGGCAAAGCTCGGGAGGTGATGCGCGCAGCAAGAACGAGGTGGACAGTGGAGAACAACGAGATGGCAGTAGTTGATCAGGTGAGTAGGGGAGACAGAGAGGCTTATTGGCATCTCGTACTGCCACACTTGCCCGGGGTGCTCTCCGTAGCCAAAGCGATTCTGAGGAACTCGGTGGACGCTGAAGAAGTTACCCAGGAGGCGGTCCTGAAAGGCCTCTGCAACATCCATGGATTTCGCGGGGACACGAAATTCAGCACATGGCTGATCCAAATCACGATCGATGAAGCTCGGAACAGGCTTCGAAAGGACCGGAGATACATGGACCGGCCGCTGAACGAGCAGCAAACAGGTAATGCTGACGAGTATGTACCTAAAGATTTCAAGGACTGGCTCGAAATTCCCTCGCAACCTCTTGAGGGTAGTGAACTCCAAAATGCCTTGCAGCGAGCGCTGGAATCTTTGCCACAAAAGTACCGCGAAGTCTTCACGTTGAGAGACATGGTACATCTGAACATCGACGAAACTGCGCAGGTGCTCGGGATCACAGTAGCGAACGTCAAGACCCGGCTCCTGTGGGCGAGGCTTCAGTTGCGGGATGCTCTTGCGCCAGGTCTTGGCGGCAGTTGGTCAAATAGCAATACGGACTATCCGAGGGCAGGCGCTTGAAAAAGCCGGATAGTGGTCGTTCGTTTTCACAAGATAGCAAGGGGGATGTGCACGTTTTTCGGACTGCTCACAGTTAACACGAGCCAGACTTGGGAGCTTTCTTCCGAAACCTTCTGACGAGATCGGAATCACACTGATCAGAGTAGATTGACCAGCGGGTAGTCTAGATTTCTAACGGACAAAAGGGACTCGGATCACTTGACAAAGATGAGCATGACACAGCCGCAATTGCGGGGCGACGAGGCTGAACTCATAAAGAGCGTCTGCGGCGGAGACCGGGAGGCTTTCTACGAGTTGATACGTCCGTATGAACGCATGATTTACGCGACCGCGATGTCGGTTTTGAAAAACTCCGCTGACGCGGAGGATGTCGCGCAGGAGGCAGTTCTCAAGGCACTCTCTAACCTTGCCGGCTTCCGTGCGGAATCAAAGTTCAGCACCTGGCTTATACAAATTACGTACAACGAAGCAAAGATGAAATTGAGGAAGGCGCACGCCCACCTCTACGAGTCCATTGACAACCAGCAGCAAAGCGAAGAGGGAGATTTTTGGCCGAGAGACTTTGCCGACTGGCAACCCATACCTTCCGAATTGCTCGAACAAAATGAGATACGGCAAGCACTGCAAGATGCAATCAATTCGCTCGGCCGCATTTACCGCGAGGTGCTAGTCCTCAGGGACGTTCAGGACTTTAGCATCAAAGAGACAACGGTTATTCTAGGTATTTCGGAAGCAACCGTGAAAACTCGGCATCATCGAGCCCGCCTGCTCCTGAGAGACTGCCTTGCCCCTGGATTCGACGGTTGCTGGGTTAAGGGACAACCGTATCGGAGAGTCAGACCATGGTGAATAGAGAGGGGCGCGATGGCCACTATTGAAATCAGCTGCGTCGAAGTCTGGCGGGAAATTTCTAACTACCTTGACGAGGATATCTCTCGCGCGGTGCGCGAACGAATGGAAGCGCATTTCAAAGTCTGCGCACATTGCACTGCGGTACTTGACGGCACCCGAAATGTCGTAGGACTCGTCGGCGACGGAAGAGTATTTCAGATGCCCGAAGGGTTCAGCAAGCGCCTACACGAAAGGCTTCAGAAACTTCCGTGAGCTCGTACCCCGACCGCCGGAATTTGCTCCGGCCGGAATGGATCGGCGACGTCCTGGTTATCCATGTACATCCATAGCTTCCACTTGCCCTCTTTGTCTTTCCTCCAGATATCCACATAGCGATCCCTGCGACGAATGGGTTGACTGCCGTCCTTCGGCCTTAGCGTTAAGTCATGCCACCCGTAATCGTAGGCAACAATTCCTTGAAGACGAATCTCGATGACAATCACTGCCAGCTCCGCTGTAAAGCGTTCGAACAGATTTGCCAGGCGAGTCTTCAAGGCGTCCAATCCGCTCGCGCCAAATTCACAGGGCTGACCATCCGAGAAATTAACCAGGTCCGGATCAGCAATCGCCAGTAACCGCGACACATCCGAGAGGTTGAAGCAATCCCGAAATTCGCTCTTGGCAACATTGATTGCATACAGATCGTCCATTTATATCTCCTCCCTCTCATCGTGATTTGAATGTTAATTCCCAAGCCTACATTCTAGAGGAAGTAGTTGTGAGATCATGCCTTCCGGTTTCTGTTCCTCATATGCGATATCTTCTCATAGGAGCCCTTGAAACTTTTTGACGCCCTCCGAATCAGATGGACGTGGGGATTTTCTGCCTTGTGCGGCACCCTCTCCAGTCCGTTCTGAAGGAATATGCTCAATGAACCCGATTTTCCGCCGGTGCTCTATCGGTATTTTGAGTGGAGCGGCCGCTAGTACCGTTTTGACAGCGACGCCTCACTACGCTCTGTGGAACTTGATTCTGAGCGTCGGCGTTGCCGCTGCCTATTCTGCAGGGCTTCGGCCAACACGCCGAGCGTATGTGGACAACTTATTAGGAGGAGCATCGCTCGGCGTTCCGCTATGGGGCCTTGTCAGTGTAATCGTTATCCCTTTGCTGTCCGGCCAGATGCCCGCGTGGAGCGCGGAGCAAATGCGCCAAAATTTCCCCGTTTTGGTAAGCTGGGTGATTTTCGGCGCTTTTCTCGGAATTACCAATCAGGCCTTACAAGATGGCGCCGAATACTTCTTCGGCCCAGAGCCAGCCCCCAAAGTGCCGGAAGTTTCAGTGAGCAAACGTATTGTTATCTTGGGCGGCGGATTTGCTGGCATGCGTACCGCGGAATGTCTCGAAGAAGGATTACGCGGCGACCGTTCCACCAGCCTCACCCTAGTCAATGAAACCAATGCGCTCCTATTCACTCCGATGCTCGCGGAGGTAGCCGGAAGCAGTTTGGAACCCAGTCACATCAGCACGCCTTTGCGGAGCACCCTACCCCGTACCGAGTTCATTCGAGGTGTTGTTGAGGCAGTGGACCTCGAAAAGCGTTTGGTAATTCTGCGTCACGATGCAGGTGCGAATGGAGCATCGGGGCGGCGAGAAGTCCCCTACGACCAGTTAGTCTTTGCCCTTGGCTCGATTTCAAACTACCTGGGAATGATGAACATCGAGAAGTTCGCATTCAATTTTAAGAGTCTTCTCGATGCCATCCGAATCCGGAATCACGTCATCGAGATGTTCGAGCGTGCTGATCTGGAATCCGACCCCGCTCTTCGCTCTTCGCTTCTTACCTTTGTCATTGCCGGCGGTGGTTTCGCGGGCGTGGAACTTGCTGGCGCTTTGAACGATTTTGCGCACGGCATTTTGGCGGATTATCCCAGGATTCACCCCGATGAGGTAAATATTGTCCTCGTTCACTCCCGGGATCGTGTCTTGCCGGAACTTAGCGCCTCCTTAGCACGGTATGCGCAAGAGAAGATGCAACTGCGTGGGGTCAGCTTTCGCTTAAACACGCGCATCGTAGACGCGTATCCTGGCGTGGTTCTCCTCAGCGAGGGTGAGATTCACACCGAGACTCTTGTTTGGACAGCGGGCACCACGCCGAGTCCCGTGTTGAAATCACTGCGTCTCGAAAAAGATAAGCGTGGTGCTTTGCTTGTTGACGATACTCTGGCCGTGCCGGGGCGCTCCGGTTTGTGGGCACTAGGTGATTGCGCCGCAGTCACCGACGCAGCGACGGGCCACCCCTACCCTCCGACCGCTCAGTTTGCCCTACGTGAGGCGGAAGTTCTCGCGAGCAACATCCTGTCTCAACTGGAGGGGCGGCCTACTCGCAGATTCCACTTCGATTCACTCGGCGCTCTCTGCGTGGTGGGACACCAGACAGCCTGCGCTGAATTGAGCATTCCATTTAATCGAAGTAGATCCTTGCGGTTTTCCGGTCTGTTCGCTTGGCTCCTGTGGCGGGGAATCTACCTTGCAAAGTTGCCCGGTTGGGAACGCAAAATCCGCGTGCTCATGGACTGGACAATCGAGCTCTTTTTCCCTCGTGACATCGTTCAGACGATTGATGTGAAGTGAGGAACAGGTCCATGCCAGAAGCGCAATCACGGATATCTCCGCAGTCCGTATCGAGCTTTTCCCGTCCGGTCTGGATTGAACCTCTTCTCGGCTTTGCCCTGGGTACCTCTGGAGGTTTACTTCAGGGAATGGTGTTAAGGACCTCGCTCCTCTCAGGTGGACTGCTCGGCGCGGCTTTCGGACTTGCATTTGGATTGTTTTTTGCCCGGCGCGCAACCAGTCCTGGTGCAGGATTGATTTGGGGTTTGGGTTCTTCCTTCTTGCTCTGGATACTCACCGCCGGAGGCTTCTTTCACCTGGCGAGTGGCGCCAGACATTCAGCCATGATGTTCCAGGACGCCCAAGCACACTTCTCCGAACTCGTTGCCTATGTGCTTTGCCTTGGAATGCCCGTCGGGGTCGGATTGGGCATTCGGGGTGGATTCCGCGCGTCCAGTCCGGACAAAAGATTTGCCTGGGGCCGCGCCATAGTAGCTGGGGGTTTCGCTGGCACGCTCGGAGGTCTTATCTTTGGTAGGTGGGTATCCTCAGGAAACTACTATCCTCTCCTAGTGGGATTTGGAGAATTGAGCTCCCGTAATATGACGATTTCTTTGCATTTTGCCTTCGCTCTCTTGATCGGTATAACTTTCGGACTTCTCTTCCAGCGAGACGTTCGAGGGTACGGTTCATGCATGGGATGGGGGCTCGGATTTGGGATCTTCTGGTGGTTTTTTGGGCCTCTGACACTCTTGCGGCTTGCTTCGGGATTACCGCTCGATTGGTCGGCGGAGCAAGGCGCTGCCGTGTTTGGCTCTCTGGTCGGACACATCCTGTATGGGCTGATTCTTGGTGTCGCCTACGCTACTATTGACAAGATTTGGGTTCGTTTGTTCATCCAGTCTGATCCACTCAATCGAGAAATCGAAAGTCCCGGCCTTCATGTCCTCCGCTCGCTGGGATGGGGCGCGGTCGCCGGCCTCATCGGCGGCCTCGCTTCCTTGCCGGTCATGATTGCGACTGGCGTCCTGCCAAGAGTCGCTGGCGTGGACACCAGCTTCGTAGGTTTTCGCGGCTTAGTTATTCATTTGTCCGTGAGCGCGTTAATCGGTATGACCTACGGAATGCTGTTTCGCAATGAGACTACAAGTTCAGGCTCCAGCATCGCATGGGGGTGGTTGTTTGGTTTGATCTGGTGGTATCTGGGACCGATGACCCTTATGCCGTTGTTGCTGACGGGGGTTTGCGATTGGAGCGCGGACGCCGCTTCCGCTCTACTTCCATCCCTTCTGGGTCACTTGATTTATGGTGCCGTGACCGCATTGATCTTTTTTCTGTTTGATCACCGCTACACACGTTCGCTTCTTCTTGATCCCCGAACCTCACCGCGGGAGCTGCGCCGTCTCCGCCCCGTGGGGACACCCGCGCCTGCACTTTGGCTCTTTGCCCTTAGCCTGGGAGTTCTCCTCCCTATTCTACTGGGCTAGCCGCCGCACTCCACTTCTCTCGAGAAAGCGTATCTTCGAGACTTATCCTGTTTCAAAGATTTTTTCTCCGTTTTTTTCTTCTGGATGTTGCTTACATAAGCGGGGGGCGACACGCGGTTTGGGATTACACTCCGGACATGGATACCGAAACGTTTATGGAGTGTTGTTTTCTCCCCGCTGACCGATCAGCTTTCAATTGAATGCTTGCTCGCCATGAACCTGAACACATAAGTTTTGCTCGCCGAGTAAAAGACACGACTGTAGGCGACGGTTCCCTAGGCCGTTGTAGATAGCACACCTGTCACGCAGGAGGTCGCGGGTTCGAGTCCCGCCGCGCAGAGGAGGCCGCTCAATCTCATCCGCAAGCGGTGTTTGCGCGCGCAGGAAACACTTCGTGCTTAGTCCGAGCGTCATCCACACCAGTCATGCTCGAAATGCCGTATAACTCGAACTGATAAAGGGCAAGGGCGGTGGTTCAAGTCCACGCAGGCCCACCATTCTTTCCAGCAGGTTACCGGGTGTAGCACCAAAGTCTGAATTGCCTCAGTCCACAATCCAACGCACAATTTTCTGAGTTCACTGCACCAACGAAGTAGCGACTCCCAATGCGGTGAGACATTCCTCGCGCCGCCAGAATCACCTTAAACCGAAGCGAATCACCAAGGCGATTCCGAGGCGCACATTGTTTTGGTGATCTGCGCGCCATTGCTGAAAACTGGCGGCGGTTTGCTAATTCACCCTGACCTGTTCGTACTCATACTCATTCATTTGTTTTCAATAATTTAGGTTGCTCCCATTTGCACGAGGCGACCTCATTTGCAACCTATAGTGCACCAAAAGTGCACCAGATTTGTGCGTTGGCCAACGCGAGATCAGGCACTTAATGTCGCGGGTTGCAGCCAAGACGACTGCGTTTATCGACTTTCTTGTTGAAATTTTCGCCAAAACTCCTCAGTTCGTTGCGTAACTCGAATGACTGAGGTGCTCTTCCTTCCGTAACGACTTCCGGTTTCTGGCCAGACCAGTCAATAGAAGCGCGTTGAGGAGCATCTTCGCCGTTGCGAGCCCCATGCCGCTCGTGCCGCCGATGATCACCACTTTTTTACCTTGATACCGTTCCATGTGTATTCTCCTCGCGAGGTTCAGGTTGCTTTGCTGATTTCGAACTGTTTGGTATGATAATCAAGCGCGGAGACCGTTGGTCAAGGAATATTTGAACTATTTATTTCAAAATGCCGTAAGACCCGTGGACGATCATGTAGCTCCGCATGAAGAACTACTACTTTTCAGGCCTATTTTATGAAATGGTGAATTGCTTCGTTGGCGTTATCTTGAAATGAAGTATTTTTCAAATCAGTAAAAAAGGTGCTCTGGTCCACCATGTCCCCTGATAACTTACCCTCTTTACTGGCATAAAAAACGCCGCTTTTATAACGCTCGTCCGAAATGGCATCTACAAAGCGTTTTGCACCTACTTCCAGCGTATGCACCATTTCGCCCATCAATGGGAATACAATAGGCATCATCACGTTCTTCAACATAAACCGCATTGCCGGGGGAAGACTATCTGGCGCCTGAGTTCCTTTTGTATTTCCTGGGCTCACAACAATAAACTTGAGCTCAGGATATTTTCTTGCCATTGATAACGTCCACATGGTTTCTGCATATTTGACGTATGCGTATGCTTGCAATGCATTGAACTTCTTACCAAAATATGATCCATCAAGAACAGCGGAAAACTCATCTACAGAAGAATTCCTCATTGAAACTCGTTTTACTCCGAGCATCTTTACTCCTGGAACAGCTTCCGCACTGACTGATAGAACTGTTTTCCTTAAATTGTCCCGTTTAATTAATTCCTCCACGAGAATTACATTACCTAAAATATTCGTAGCTGCTAATTGATTCATACCGGAAGGCGTAGATTTCGCAGCCGTTTTCCCAATTACTCCACCTGCATTTAAAACTATTGCATCAACAGGTTCCTTTATTTTTTCTGCTGCTTTTCTTACAGAATTTGCATCCGTAACATCCCCGATAATAATTTCAAAAATCTTTTTCCCCGTTTTCTCCTCAAGGTCTTTTTTTGCTGCCTCTGCTCTCGCTTGATTTCTGCAAAAAAGAATTACCTTTTTTGTTTCTTCTTTCAACGCTAACTGTCGGGCAGTCTCTTTCCCAAGCCCAGCATTTGCTCCGGTTATTAAGATACTTTCGTTCATATTTTCTATCCTTTTTAGGTTATTAATGGGCGGCCGTTTCCTTTACCCGAGCCAAGCTGCGTCCGGCGACGATGACCTGGCGGTAGCCCTTGGCGGCGAGCAGGCTGGCTGCGGCATAACCGAGCCCGGAGGTGGGGCCGGTGACGAGCGCGTTAGAATGATCCATGGGCGTCTCCCTCGCGAAGTGTGAAGGCCGAGTCGTGAGGCCCCACGAGGCCAGAGTCGGCTTGCTAATTTCGAACTATTCGGTTATATATTGGTGGGTGGAAAGTGTCAAGGAGTTTTGAACTAAATGATTCAGAAGACCGCTAGACCGCGGGGTCGACCGCGCAGCTTCGACGAGACGGGGGCGCTGGAAAAGGCGACCCAGGTGTTCTGGTCGAAAGGCTACGACGGAGTGACGATTGACGATCTCGTCGCCGGGATGGGTGTGGGACGGCCGAGCCTGTATGCCGTCTTTGGGGACAAGCGGGCGATATTCTTGCGCGTCCTTAAGGCGTACGCGGAACGGAAGGGCGCATCAGCCGCGAAGGCACTCCTCTCGCCACAGGGTCTTCGCGACTCGATCGCGGGCTTTCTGAGGTTCACCGTCGAAAGTGCGACCGAGAAAGGGTCCGCCCGGGGCTGCCTTATGGTGTGCGTCGCGCCGCTTGTGAACGACGCTGAGGTTCAGCGGTTCCTGCAAAACGCGGCCGCCGGTGGCGCCGCGCTGGTGGAAGGTCGTTTCCGGGACGGGATCACTGCCGGAGAAATCCCGTCCGACTTTCCGGTGGCCGTGCGCGCGATCCAGGTCACGGATTTTGCTCGGGGCCTGACCATGCGTGCGTGGATAGGCACGCCGCGCAAGACGCTCCTCAAAGATGCTGAGGAAGCGGCCGACTTGGTTCTCCTGTCGCGGCCTGGAAATGCGGCGCCAAAACGTTGATGCCGGATGCGTGAAGGTTGCAGCGTAGCGCTTATGGGTCTCTGCTCGACACGATCCCCGATTCGGGGCTGACCCTCGATGTCTCGGGGCACTACGCTCGTCCCGATCTCTTTCGGTTTGAGAAGAAAAGCATTGTGGCGGACGAGTAGATTTCCACGTAGGTTTCGTCAGAAGAGAGCAGGCAATATTGTCAGGGACCACAGGTCAAGACGACAAATTCGAGGAATTGAAAAAGATATTGGTCCGAGAAGTTCAACGGACACAGGAGGTGGCACACAAGCTCACCGACGAATTGACAGCCATCGACGGATACGCCGAGATCATGGTCATGCGAACCGGGGAGGAACAAACGCCTCATGAACTGAAAAGGGTTCTCGCTCGCGCCAAACAATCGAGGCGGCGGTTTGCTAACTAATTCACCCTGACCTGTTCGCACAGACTGATTTTCAGTTGGTCAAGCACTACGCAGACAACGAATTGCCCGGTAAAGCGCGTTCGACGCAGCGAACCGTGGAGACATCTCTGAATGTCTGGATCAGCCCCAAATGGGGCGAACACAGACTCTCTGATGTCCGAACGGTTGAAGTTGAAAGATGGTTGCATGCTCTTTCGCTGGCGAACGCAACAAAGGCTAAGGTCAGAAATGTCATGCATGTCATCTTCGCCCATGCTTGCCGTCACGAATTGCTGCAACATAATCCCATCAGCCTCGTGCGGCAAAGCGCGAAGCGGAAGAGGACGCCTGACGTTTTGGACGCTGAAGAACTGAAGAAACTTCTGGCTAACCTGCAAAATCCCGCCCGCGCGCTGGTCTTCCTGACAGCCGCTACCGGTTTAAGGGTGTCTGAGGCTCTAGGCTTGAAGTGGTCTGATGTTGACTTCGGTGCTGGGGTCATCAACTTAGGCCGTGCGGTCGTTCATCAGCACGTCGGCGAAATGAAAACAGAAGCTTCTGAGAAACCAGTTCCGATGGATGGCGCGTTGGCCACTGCGCTCCGTGATTGGAGTACGCAGGCACCATACCGTCAGCCAGAAGACTGGATGTTCGCCAGCCCGAAGATGAAGGGGAAGCAACCCTACTGGCCGGAAACACCATTGAAGTGCTTTGTACTGCCCGCTGCGAAGCGACTAGGCATCGCAAAGCAAATCGGCTGGCATTCTTTTCGTAGAACGTTCGCAACGTTGCTGAAGGGCGGTGAGGACGTTAAGACCACTCAGGAACTGATGCGCCACGCGAACAGCAGATTAACGCTAGACGTGTACGCACAGGCGCTAACACCCGCGAAGCGTGCAGCGCACCTGAAGGTGGTTGAGATGATTCGGCCAGCGGAGGAACCGAGAACGGGTTCAGGATTCCTTTTCAGGTCTTGCATCGTTGGTCCGCGAGTCCGTAATTGTTTACGAGGAAGGACTGCGGAGCTTGGGTAGCGCGCCCGGCTTGGGCGCGGTAGTTTTCGTGGAACCTCTTTGGGAGACCAAAGTCACTGTATCCCCACAAAACTGGACGCTTATACGATTCCAACTTTACCCGGTGGTGTTGTGCTCGGACGCTGGGGGCTTGCACTCGATGCGATGAGAGCCCTCAAGTCTCCGGCGAAGTCCTGAAGCGATTCTTGTCGATTTTCAGAGACTTGATCTTCGATTCTAGTGTTGACCGTGGAATGCCCAACTTGGTTGCAGCCCCCTTGGGTCCGAATATCCGGCCGCGACTTTCTTTCAGGGCGGCCTCAATCATTTCCTTCTCTTGCCCCTCGAGTCTTCCGGGAAGCTCCACTTGGTTTTTCGGTTCCGTCAGAGACGGCAGCTTTGGTAACCAGCTTTCGTCGATCGAGAAAACCTCCGCTTCGCAAAGTATCACCGAACGCTCGATGACGTTCTGCAGTTCGCGAATGTTTCCCGGCCAAGGATATGACTCAAGCAATTCCAGCGTCTCCTTGCTGACACGCCTTATGTTCTTGCCAGCTTTTTGCGCATAGCGATCGATAAAGTATTCAACCAGCAGGCGGATATCCTCTTTTCGTTCTCGAAGAGCAGGAATCTCAATCGGGAAGACATGCAAACGGTAAAACAAATCGCTCCGGAAAGAGCCGGCGCTTATGGCAGCCTGCAAGTCACGGTTCGTGGCTGTGATCACCCGGACGTCAGCGCGTATCAAGCGCGTCCCGCCGACACGTTCAAACTCATGTTCCTGCAAAACACGCAGGAGGGCAATTTGGGTCTCGGCTGGAAGTTCTCCGACTTCGTCGAGGAAGATTGTGCCGCCATTTGCTAGTTCAAACTTACCCAAGCGCTGCTGAGTCGCGCCCGTGAAGGCGCCCTTCTCATGGCCGAACAATTCCGACGCGATAAGATCGCGCGGGGTAGCAGCGCAGTTCACACTCACGAAAGCACGCGAGCTGCGCTCGGATCGTCGGTGGATGGCCCGCGCAACGAGCTCTTTGCCCGTTCCGGTTTCACCGGTTATGAGGACCGTAGAATCGCTTGGCGCAACTTTGGAAATGCGTGAGAGCACAGTTTGTAAAACTGGAGACGTTCCAACAATCTCTTCGAACATCGATGCCTTGTCGATTTCTTCTCGCAGGGCAACGTTTTCGTTTTGAAGTCTCTCCTCTGTCTGTTTGCGATCCTCGATGTCGGCTGCACCGACGTACCAGCGCGTGACACGTCCTTCTCCGTCTCGGAGCGGGTTAAAACGGAAAAGAAACCAACGATACTTCCCGTCTTTTCTCACCAAGCGCGCTTCGATTTCGAACGGCTGGTCGCCGAGAAGTTTGGCTTGACCCGCACCGGTCAAGATACGGTCATGATCATCCGGGTGAATTAACGTGTGTGGGTCAGAAGTTTGCCACGCTTCACGCGTAAGACCGTGATAGTCAAGCCCGGCCTTGTTGAGAAACATAGCTTTCCCATCTGCCCCCAGTACAGCCACTTGCCACGGTGCGAAATCGAGGATTTGTCGGAGTTCCATTTCGCTTTGCCGGACATTTTCTTCCGCTTGCTTTGCCGTTGTGACGTCCGTCACCGCCCCTACAAACTCGCGATTGCCAGGCGCATCCTCTAGAGCGTGGGCTATTGCATGGACGTGCTTGACTCGCCCATCAGGCAGTAGCAAGCGATAGGCATGCTCGAAATCTGTCGCTCCCGCGAAGGCGCGATCGATGACCTCTCTGACGTCGGCGCGATCCTCGGGATGGACGCGCTGGACCACGGAATCTATTGTTGGTTTGACAGAGCCGTCGTACTCGAATGTACGGTAGGTTTCATCCGACCAAACGATCTCGCCCGTATCAGGTCTCCACCCGAAGCTACCTGTGTGACTTAGTCTTTGGGCTTCGGCTAGATAAGCTTCGCTTCGCCGGATGGCTTCTTCCGCGCGCCGATGTTCGGTAATGTCGATTACCGTCCCCACCATTTCACGCAGGTCGCCGCGTGCGTCGACGACCGCATGGCATATGGACCGTATGTTCCTAATTCCCGTGTTGGGATGAACGATACGCATGTCCACTTCGAAATCCGTCTTGTCGCGGATGCCTCTTTCGAGCTGCTCCTGCATCGCGGCCCGATCGTCCTGATGGATCCGCTGAAAAATTGTTTCGAGTGACGGTAGTGGCTCGGCGGGGTCGAAACCCAGCACGCGATAGCACTCTTTCGACCAGTATTTGGGCGCGCCGTTTGCAGAGTTCGCCCAACTGCCGGTGTGGCTCAGCTTTTGTGCTTCCGCCAAATACGCTTGACTGTTTCGGAGGGATTCTTCCGCCGTTTTGCGCTCGTCAATATCCAAGCTCGATCCGTACCACCTGACGATGTTGCCGTTTGCATCGCGAAGCGGGACTTTCCGGTGGAACATCCAGCGGTAGTCTCCATTCGCGCTGCGGACACGAGTTTCGTATTCGAAAACTTCTCCGGTGGCTAGGCAGGTCCGCCATTTGGTCAAGATTCCCTCGACATCCTCAGGGTGAATGAAATTTGTCCAATTCCAGCCGGCCACCTCGTCCAGCGTGGCTCCTAGATATTCCAGCCAGCGTTTGTTGAAGTAGTCGAGGTGTCCGTCGGGTCTGGCGGTGTGAATCAGCGCAGGAATCGAGTCGACCAGGAGTTGGGCATTCAAACGCTCGGATCCCTGTCCCGAGGAGGCCATGGCGGGCATGATACACCCAGAGAAGCTGCATTCGGCGGCCGACCCCATTGTTGTATGTGAGTTTGGCTGAACGTGAATGACCCCGGCTCCTTCCATTGCCTTGCCCTCCTTCGATGATCTGGGCGGATTATGGGGCTACTGAAATCTTGCGTCTTGAACGAATCGGCTTCCGTTGGAACATTCTTGCGCAAAGGCGGAGAGAAGCGGCAGGACGACTAAGGGCTGCAAAGCGCTGAGGTTGGCCTAAGTCACTTATTTGTAATGGATTTGCTTGTTAGCGCGCGTTCCAACGGACGACGCTTGGAGCGACACCGGTCTGACGGTGGAAGTGGCGTGTAAGGTGGCTTTGATCAGCAAATCCCATTGCAGCCGCAATTTCCGACAGCGGCAACAGCGTGTTGCGAAGCATCAACTCTGCGCGTTCCAGCCGCCGCCGCAGTACATATGTATGCGGCGGCAATCCAGCGGAATGCCTGAAGGCGCGAGTGAAATGTGGCACGGAAAGTCCTGCTAATGTCGCCAAGGCGTCGACGCTGATCTTCTCCTCAATACGTGCTTCGATGTGTTCGCAAATGCGCTGCAACACGCGGGGCGGAAGGCCGCCGCGGCTCGGAGTTGGAATTGTTTCGGCCGATAGATTTTCAAGCGTACTCAGTCGAGGGCGCGAGTGGATCATGCCATATTCTGAGTTGCGCAGTTCCTTGGACGTTCGAAGGGGCGGCGTGATTAAGACGTTCCACGCGCTTTCCGAATCGAGCCGCGTCCATTGCGCAGGAGAGTCCTGTTCACCACAACGTCGAAAGAGGGCGCGGTCGTAATGAAAAAACGCCGATAGAGCTTTGCCGCCCAACAGATCGCTCTCATTGAGGCCTAATACTTCACGAGCTGCGTGATTCGCGGCAATAACGCATTGGTCGTTGTCAACAGCCAGGAGAAGACTTGCATCGCTGGTCTGCGGGGGAGCGGCAGCAATCGTCCAAGCACGACGAAACGAATGCCGGAAAAGCCGCTCCTCAATGGCACGCACAGAAGCGGTTACGGCAGCCAGCACCAGTCCATGGGTGCGATCGGACCGTCCCAGATTGATTCTGGAGGCGTCCAAAACCGCGATGAGTTTGTTGCCCGCGTCAAAGATAGGGGCGCCTGCACAACTCAGGTTGGCGTGACGCGTGCGAAAATGTTGCCCACAGTTGACAAGAACTGGACGTTGTTCAACGATCGCAGTTCCGATTCCGTTCGTCCCCTCAACTTGCTCAGACCAAACTCCGCCCAACCAGATGCCCCAATGTTTGAACTCCTCCGCTTTCGCCTCATCGCCACGATGCTGAATGGCGACTCCTTCGCGATTACACAACAAAACGACATAATCTTCTTGCCGAACAATGGCATACAGGCGGTCGATCTCTTCCCGCGCGTGGAGAAGGACGTCACTCACTGGCTCCTTGAAGTGGATGAGCTCGGTCTGGGTGATGATGTGTGGTGTCGCGCTGCTTCTAGGATCGACATGATAGTCGCCGCTGCAACGACGCCACGAAAGGACGACTTCACTGTCTGCCTGAACGGAGCTTTCGGCAGCGACTGCCGACTCGACGAGATCCGCATGGCGCGATCGCGCCACTAGAGGATCGATCCTATGAAGATCTGATGCAGGCACTGATGCCTTCCAACGAAAAGCAGGCGACACTCAAGGGTTCTTTTCGCCTTTACACCGACTGACTTGGCGGTCGCCGCGCGCCGCATCGTCGTATTCGACTAGACTATCACGTTCGTCGCTACTCGAATGAAATGAAAGGCAAAGCCATCGCTCGCCAGGGATTTTGTAGCGTATATTGGCAAGATAATCGCAACGGCTCTAGTCGACCACATGTATCCATCAATTGGCGGAAGCAGTCCGGCAGCGCCTCGGTCTTGCGTGCGAGAATCACTCGACTCTTAAGCCAAGAAACCGCCCAAGTCGAGGATTCTCATCCTCGTTAGTTTGTTCAACCCGTTCGCCAATTGTCGAAATCTCGGCGTTGCTTCGGCAATAGAGGAGTCGTCTTTTCAACCACTTACGAGTGGCGCCTTAATTGCCATTTAAGCGATGCAAGTTGTGATTGCGACGAGGAACCAGATGCTGAGGATCACGAGAAAGGCAAACGGTGAAGTGGTGTTTAGGGTTAGCGGTCAATTAAATGCAGAAAACGTGGCGGAGATGGAGACACTCATTGCTGCAGAAAGAAAAGGCAGACAAATTGTTTTGGACTGTACAGATTTGAGGTCGGTGGACGGCGAGGCCGTTAGGTTTCTCGAGAAGTGGGAAGCTGACTCGATCAAGTTGAAGAACTGCGGCCTTTACATCCGAGAGTGGATCAGGAGAGAGCGGCTGGAAAGAGAATCAGACCGGAGTTCGGATAAATGAGCAACAAACGGGTCCCGCTGAGTTGAGATTGTGCAGTAGGTAGTAGAAGGAGCACTTATGGTCACAGCAACACAATCGGTCCATAAAAAAGAACGCGGTCTACACCTGGGAAAAGGGGCGGACCAGGGGATCTCCCGGTTTTTAGACGCGGAAAAACGCAGTGCTACAGCTTGCCAGTTTGAGCATGCGATGCGGGAGAAAATCGTCGGGCAAGACGAGGCCGTGCAAGCGCTTGTTGATATCTATCAAGTGTTCTGCGCCGGTCTGCATTCTCCCGGACGCCCCGTAGGGAATCTGCTGTTTCTGGGACCCACCGGTTCTGGGAAAACGCGCACTGTCGAAGCCGCGGCTGAGATTCTGTTCGGAGACAGCCGGGCGGTAATCAAAGTGGATTGCGCGGAATTCCAGCACTCTCACGAAATCTCTAAATTGATTGGTTCGCCGCCAGGATATCTGGGGCACCGCGAAACGCACCCGCTCATAACGCAAGAAGCGTTGGCCGCGAGTCACCGCGACCACCTGAAACTGAGTTTTCTGCTGTTCGACGAGATTGAGAAAGCGAGCGACGCGCTATGGCAGCTGCTGTTAGGAATGCTGGATAAAGCGACGCTCACACTGGGCGACAACCGGAAGGTGGATTTGTCACAGACCGTGATATTCCTGACCTCGAATCTGGGGGGCAGCCAGATCGCCGATCTGATGCACGGGGGTATGGGGTTCATCCAGCCGAAGGACAGGGCGACAACTGGATTGCACGAGAAAGTGCAGAGGACCGCGGTGGAAGCGGCGAGGCGGAAGTTCTCGCCAGAGTTCATGAATCGCCTGGACAAAGTCGTGGTGTTCCATCCCCTGAAGCGCGAGGAACTGGATGAAGTGCTGGATATCGAACTTAGGCAAGTACAGCAGCGGGTGCTGGACTCGACGACGCGTCCCTTCTTGTTTCGAATCACAAGCGAAGGCCGCGAGTTCCTCCTGAAAGAGGGAACCGACCAAAGGTATGGAGCCCGCCACCTGAAGCGCGCTATTGAGCGCTATGTGGTGTACCCAATTGCCAGATTACTGGCGACTTCACAAGTGCACCAGGGTGATGCGTTGGTTATCGATCACCATCTTGGCGAAGAGGGACTTCTTTTCTTAAGAGACAAGGAAAACCGGTCTTCTGATCTCCCCTTAACGAACTCGGGACAGCTGATGACTGCGGAAGCTCTAATTTAAGTGGAACCCACAATTCAAATTAGAGATGCCGGGGTCGCAACGAATAAGAAACAGGAGCACAGCATGAGCGCAGCATCAGATTCAGTTATGGAGCTTACTCGGCACCCAGAAAGCTCACCGATAAATTCCGCCTATCGTGCTGATGAACGGACGGCGCGCAAGTCAGAACTCACGGAATCCTCGTTCCTAGATACGATCGTAGGGCGCCGCGGCGGCCTGCGTTCCATTCTCAGCCAGGTGGACGCGGTCGCAAGCACCAACACAACTGTCTTGATCACCGGAGAGACCGGCACCGGCAAGGAAGTCATCGCGCGAGCGATTCACGAGATGAGCCCTCGCCGAAACCGAAATCTGGTAAAGGTGAACTGCGCGGCGATGCCGGCCGGCCTCCTCGAAAGTGAGCTCTTCGGACACGAACGCGGAGCCTTTACGGGCGCTATCAATTCTCATGTCGGCCGGTTCGCGTTGGCGGATCGTGGCACTCTGTTCCTCGATGAAATTGGAGACATGCCGCTCGAACTTCAGCCTAAGCTTCTGCGTGTGCTCCAAGAGCGCGAGTTTGAGGCCGTGGGCAGCACTCGCACAACGCGAGTCGATGTTCGCGTTGTTGCTGCGACCAATCAAGACTTGAAACGAATGGCTCAGGATCGTGAGTTCCGCGAAGATTTGTACTACCGGTTGAATGTTTTCCCGATTTATCTGCCGCCCCTCCGCGAAAGAAAAGCCGATATTCCCGAACTAGTGGAATATTTCGTTCAACAGTTTGCCGCCTCGATGGACAAATCGATCGAATCGATTCCTCAGGAAACTATGCGCTCCCTGGTGCGCCACCACTGGCCCGGCAACATTCGAGAGCTCCAGAACTACATCGCGCGTGGCGTCATTCTCTCCAATAATGGCGTCTTTGAGCCAGCACCTCTCGAAAGCTTCGAGCAGTCGGAACCAGAGATTTCAAACCCCACCCTTGAAGACAAGGTGCGCAGAGTAATTCAAGCTGCTTGTCAGCGTGCTAATTGGAAGCTCGGAGGTCCGCGAGGAGCAGCTGCCAGACTTGGCCTGAAGCGCACCACGCTGTTTTACAAGATGAGGCGCCTTGGTATTGCACCACCAGCAGACCATTCGCAGGACTGAGTCGAGGTCAAGTTGAGAGTTTTGGTACGGATGCAGTTCTCTGCGCCTCGCAGAGTGCGATAAGAAATTTGAGAGCCATAGGTGATCTGGATGAAGAATGGTTTGCGCCTGACTGTGATTGCGCTAAAGACGGCAGTGGCGGCATATCTATCGGCTGTGTGGGCGTCTCATGGTTGCAGCAACTCCGGCAAAAATTGGAAACGTTCGGTCGTATGCAACCGAAGGAGCATAGAAATGATCAGACAGAATCAGAAACAAGAAGGCCAATTCGCGTCATTCGAAGATACGGTGGCGCACCTGCCGGAGCCTTTTGTAGCAGAGGCTCCTAGAAGATGGCATGGAAATAGGACCGGCGCCATTGGCAATCAAACGAAAGAGTTCCACCACCACGCAGTAAGGCGCCTCTATCTAGCCATCGTAAATCGCGCCATCCTTGATGTCTTAGAGAACGGACAAGAATCACGTGAAGCAAAGCGATGGCTGTTGAGCAGCGACTTCCACAGCTTGCAAGCGGCGGGCGTCTAACTTCAGAACTTTTTTCGCACTGGCGGCACCGGTTCGCTGACTCGTCTTCCGGTTGACGGGGGCAGCCATGCATCAGAGTTGACTCGTGATGAACCGTTCTGCGCTCGCAGGATTCCTCGATGAAATTGGAGACATGCAGTCGCCTGGGGGTATTGCCACAACCTCGACTCACAGGTCAGGCGCTGCATGGAAGTAAGCGGGTCATTCGGGTGTGAGACCCAACGCGTGAATGAACTCGTCGTGCGCCTGCGAATAGTTCAGCGATGACCGGTGGAGGAGCGCCTTGGCGTCATATTCCTGAGCGGTCGCCATTGCAGCCTGCGATTCAAACGCGGCCCTTGCAAAAGTACTTGCTACAGCACGCGGTTCGACTCTCTCTAAACAATGCGTCGTAGACGAATCACCCTGAGCCAACTGCTCGAGTTTTGCGTCGACGCGTTGACGAAAACGCTAAGCACGCGCCTTCTGTGATTCGCATCCAGCTGTCGCTCCGTCCGCTAAAAGCCCACCGCGTCCGTGCTCCTTGTTGATTACAAAGGCAAAACCTCGCGCGTGCGGAGCTTTTTCCCTTTGGAAGTGCAGGTGCACTCCCGTAACTGGCCCGATGCCCCGTAGCAGCGATCCATGCAGGTATTCATCAAATCTGTGACTTTTCGCTCGCCCCTCCAAGCGACTCTGCTCTTTCGACGGGGTGCGCGAGCCTGCGCCGTCAAGAAGGTGTTTTTCGTGCTGGTGGCATTCTGCTGCCTCCAACCCCTCACGACAAATGCGCAGACGAACCCTTCGACCGGTAAGGTGCGAGGAACACTTTTTCTTCTTGGATCGGACGGCCCAGCATACGTTCCCGGCGGAACGGTTGTGCTAGCCGGACTCGAGACGCAAGAGACGGAAGCGGATCAGGAAGGCCGATACTCTTTCGAAGCCGTACCTCCGGGCACGTATCGGATCGAAGCGGTCGCTTCCGGACTCCACGCCCAACAAACCATTACTGTTGAAGCTTACAAGACTACGGACATAGAGCTCCAACTAAAACCCGCCGAAATAGAGAGCACGGTCACAGTAACGGCGACACCGACTGACGGAAATGCCTCGGCCTCAGAGACGATTTCCGAGCAGACACTGCGCGACGCTCCTAACGTGAACGAGCGCTTTGAAAGCGCCCTGCCACTGGTTCCCGGAGTCGTTCGTGGACCCGACGGACACATCAACCTGAAAGGCACGCGCAGCACGCAAAGCGGGGCGCTGGTGAACAGCGCGAATGTCACCGACCCTGTAACGGGCAGTCCAGCCCTCAATCTTCCAATTGATGTAGTGGCGTCGGTGCAGGTCGTCTCCAATCCCTATGATCCTCAATACGGCAAGTTCACCGGAGCGGTTTCCACTGTCTCTACAAAGACCAGCGACTATGAAAAGTTTCACTTCTCCATCCAGAACTTCTTGCCCCGATTGCGAGATCGCGACGGCTCCATTATGGGCATCGGCGCCGCAACGCCACGGACCACGTTTACCGGCCCGGTCTTGAAAGATCGCATCGCTATAACGCAGTCCTTCGAATATCGCTATGTGCGCACACCGGTCAACAGCCTCCCGCCGTGCGAGCGGGATACGAAACTCGAGAGCTTCGATAGCTATACACAAATTGACTTCACGTTCTCGCCGAAGCAAACAGCCACAGCCTCGATTGCGCTGTATCCGCAGAAGCTGGACTACCTCGGCCTTAATACTTTTACGCCGCAGCCGTCGACGCCGGATTTTCATCAGCGCGGTTATCAATTTAATGCGCAGCATCGTTATCTCATCGGCAAGGAGGGTGTGTTGAGTTCGCAGTTCAGCTACAAGCGTTTTGATGCCGACATCACTGCACAGAGTAACGACCCGTACCAATTGATGCTCGAAACTACCGAAGGCGGCTTTTTCAATCGGCAAGCGCGTCGAACTTCCCGTTTGAGCTGGGAGGAAAACTACAGTTTTGCACCCTGGCAATTCGCCGGTTCGCACCACTTCACCGTCGGACTTAGTTATGAGCACTCTGCATACGATGGCCGCCAGACGTTCCTGCCCGTTGAGATTGACGGTGTTTCAAATGCGCCTGTAGAGCGCATCTCTTTTACTTCCCCAACATCGTTCGGCATACGATCAAAACGAGACCGCCTGGTTCGCGGGCGATCAATGGGCGATCATTCCGCGTTTGATCCTAAGCCTCGGCGTCCGATTCGACAATGACACCATCACGAACTCCACTCATGCAGCCCCGCGCGCGGGATTCCTGCTGGCGGTGACGAAGGACGGAAAGACGCTGCTCAAGGGTGGCGTTGGCCTGTTTTACGACCGCATTCCGCTCATGGTTGCCGCGTTCCCTGATCTTCCAGATCGAACCGTCACCATGCTGGGGCAGGATGGTGCAGCAAATAGTTCCGTGTTCTATCAGAACGAAATAGGTGGCGAATTCCGAAACCCGCGTAGCACGTCATGGAGTTTGGAGCTCGACCGCCAGGTTTCCGCAGGCTTGTCGCTACGCGCCTCCTACGAACAACGGAATACCGCCAACGACTTCGTTGTGTCGCCATTTTCAGCTGGTACAACAGGAGTACTTCGGGTTTCCAACGACGGCAGCGATTCCTACCGGGAATTTCAAGTGGCGGGCCGCTATAAGATTCGTCAGAGCGTGCTCAATGCTTCGTATGTCCGCTCCCGGGCTTTTGGCAATCTTAACGATTTCAATCAGTTCTTTGGGAATCTTGCGCAGCCGGTCATCCAGCCGGATGCCCATGGACGATTGCCCTTTGACGCACCTAACCGCTTCCTGTTCTGGGGCACGTTCAATGGCCCGCTGAAACTAACAATCGTTCCCGTATACGACTTGCATACCGGGTTTCCCTACTCCGTCGAAAACGAATTCCGAGAATATGTTGGACCGCGAAACGTCGATCGTTTCCCGCGCTTCTCCTCTTTTGACCTGCAGGTTACCCGACCGATCACACTCCATTTTGGAGAAAAGCGCATGCAGGCGCGCGTCGGAGGAGGGGTCTTCAATCTTTTCAATCACTTCGATCCACGGGATGAGCAGAACAACCTCGCCAGCGCCAGGTTCGGGGAGTTCTTCAACACATCTTGGCGTGAATACCGCGGAAAATTTGTCTTGGAGTTTTGACTATGAAGAATCACTTCTTGCTTGCTGCATTGTTTCTACTTCCAGCGTCGGTCTCTGCGGCGGATGAATCCCCGTCGCTTCCGACGGCCACGGAAATCGTGACCCGAATGAGTTCCCGCGATCACCAACGACAGGTCTCGATTGCGGGATACGCCGGCATGCGGCGGTACGTTCTCGATAATCAGAATTTCCACAAACGCGCGGAGATGCTCGTGCAGGTGCAAGGTGACCCGGACGGCACAAAACATTTCGAGGTCGTGTCTGAAGAGGGATGGAAAGCTGCGCACAAGCACGTTTTACGCAAAATGCTCGAATCGGAAGCGGAAACATCGCGTCCCGAGATGCGCGCCAGCACTAAACTCAATTTCGAAAACTATGACTTTGAAGTGATTGGCACTGAAATGGTGGCCGATCGCCCGGCCTACGTTCTCGAAACTCATCCCAAACGCAACGAAAAGTACCTGTTCCGAGGCCGCATCTGGGTAGACGCCGAGGACTACGCGTTAGTCCGCGCAGAGGGCAGCCCTGCCAAAAACCCCTCGTTCTGGACGAAAAGCACGCATTTCGTGCAGATCTACCAGAAAAGCGGCCCTCTCTGGTTTCCCCGCTCCACGCAAAGCGTCACGGAAGCTCGCATTTTTGGCGCCACGGACGTGGACATCGAGTATTTCAACTACACGCCCAAGACGACCCACCCTGCCGACAACTCCGTAATGTCCGCGAAGGAGATGCCGAAGCAATGAAAAACACGATAGCAACTGTTAATGAGTGCCTGATTCTCGCTGCAGGCAAAGGGAGCCGGATTGCGTCGGTTTCCGGCGGAGCTCCCAAGCCTCTTGTACCCCTGCGGGGCATACCACTTCTAGAGCACGTCATCACCTCGTGTCGAGAAGCTGGAATTACAAGATTTGTGATTGTTGTCGGATACCGCGCCGACTTGATCCGCCGCTGGTTTGCCGGGCGGTCGTTTGAGGGCATTTCTGTCACCTTGATAGATAACCCGGACTACCACGAAGCCAACGGGGTCTCTGCCCTGGCGGCTAAAGATGAACTTCACAATCCATTCTTGCTTCTCATGTCCGACCACATTTTCGAGCCAAAAACGGCGAGGGCGCTAGCTCAGCGGCCACTCGCAGATGATGAGGTCATTTTGGCTGTCGATCACAAGGTGGACCGTGTCTTTGACCTGGACGACGCGACGAAGGTCAAGTGTGAAGCGGATCATATCGTTGATATCGGCAAGGACCTTGGCCGGTACGACGCACTCGACACCGGAATGTTCTTGTGCAGCCCAGCACTCTTCCACAGGCTCGAATCAGCAAAGAGAGACGGAAACTGTTCGCTGTCGGATGGCATGCGCCAACTTGCTCGAGAGCAGAAACTGCGGGCCTTTGATATCGGTGACGCGCACTGGCAGGACGTCGACAGCCCCGAGGCGTTGGCTCACGCCGAGACCATCTTTGATCTGGAGTTCTGCGAAAACCCCGTGGCAGAGAGTCTTATCAATGCTTAAAATCCCATCAAAAGCGCAACTCCCTCTTCGCCTCTTCGCGATCGCCATGAGCGCAGGTTTCTTTGTTTACCTTATCTGGCGAGCTGGTCCCACCAAGCTATGGAAAAGCCTCTCCGAACTCGGTTGGGGGATCATATTGGTGCTTGCCCTGGCGGGTGTCTCGCACCTCGCGAGGACCTGGGGCTGGCGGCTTACTCTGGGTGATGAGCAGCATAAGATCTCGTTTTCGCGCATGGTGGGTCTTCGACTGGGTGCGGAAGCCACCGGGCAGCTCGGAATCCTGGGGCAGACCCTTGGAGATTCGGTCCGTGTCTCACGGATGAGCTCAGAAATACCCGTTGCCAGCGGTCTCGCCTCGGTGACTCTCGATCGCGGCCTCTATGTCGTGACCGCGACCGTGACCACGATCGCGGGGATTTTGGCCGCCGTGCCCCTCGTGGCGCTTTCCCATACTCTGCGCCTCTACGCGAGTCTGTTTGCATTTACATTGATCGCCTTTCTGATGTTGACGTTGTTAGCAGTGCGAAAGCGTTGGCCAGTGCTTTCGTGGAGTGCCCGGAGCATCGCTCGCATTCCCTCCCTCAAGAGTTGGATCGAAAAAAGATATCTTCTAGTGCAGTCCGTTGAGAATGCACTGTTCGATTTTCATCACAAGACCCCCCGGGCGTTTTGGGGGAGTTTTTCTCTAAATCTTGCTTCTCAGTGCATGGCTGTATCGGAAGTGTGCTTAATCCTTTGGCTAATGGGCGTGAAGATGGGTTTCTTCAGTGCGTTGGTCATTGAAGCATTGACGAAGCTAGTGAACGTTCTGGGCAATTTCAACCCAGGGAACTTTGGAACGTACGAAGGTGGAACCATGTTGATTGGCAAGATGTTTGGCCTAAGTAGTGCGACCGGATTGGCTCTGGGATTATCAAGGCGATTGCGGTCCTTTTTCTGGGCTGCGGTTGGCGCGATTTGTTTTATCTTGCTGACGCGCTCAAGAAAGCACCGTGGATCCGAAATCCTTGGGACTGCAACCGCCATCGTTGCGACATCTCCAAGAGCGCGAGCGAATTCTTCAAGCACCCGTTCACCGGAAACAGATATCGTGTTCGCCATTTTCCTCGCCAAAGGAGAGGCCAGGGACAGCCAATTCAGCGCTCCACTCTCTCGAGTCGGCACGCTACCGATCCTTCTCCGAACGATATTCGCAGCGAAAAAGGCCGGGGCTTATCGCATCATGGTGGTGGCCGATCCCGCCACTAAACGAAAAGTGCAGCGTGCGTTGTTCTTTACCGTGCGACTTCCCGAATCTGTCGAGTGGGTAGAGGCAGCCGTTGGTACCTCTCTTTCCCAACGACTATTTCTCATTGCCAATCAGGCGCACAGCGAACGACTGGTCTTGATCGATGGAAACAGAACTTACCATCCGTCATTAGTCCGGAAGGCTGCTGAGTGGAACAATGAGAGGTCGGCGCTGACGCTGGCGAGTGATGACAAACCAGCCGGAATCTTTACGCTCCCCGTTGAGATGATTCGCGATCTCGCGGAGCGTTGTTCGACGCAAGTCGGAACGCTCGAGGAACTCCACGCGTCACTAACCGAGATGCACTCGGTCGTTTCCATGCCAGTCGCGGAACACCAATGGCAGCGCGTCAATACTCCAGAGGACTGCGAGGCTGCCGAACGAAAACTGGACCGTTGGCTGGTCAAACCTACAGACGGCATCTACGCGCGATTGAATCGCCGGATCTCCATTCCGATCAGCCGACAGCTCATCAAGCTTCCGATTACCGCAAACATGGTCAGCATTTTCACTCTGGGCGTCGGCATGGCTTCTGCCGCATTCTTCGCTTACGGCGGTTACTGGAGCACCCTGCTCGGCGCGCTTCTATGCCTCTTCGCAAGCATTCTGGACGGGTGTGATGGAGAGGTCGCTCGCTTGAAACTTCAGGAATCCGATTTCGGCTGCTGGCTGGAGACTATCTGTGACTACGCGTTCTACCTGTTTCTTCTTGTGGGCATGACCATGGGACGGTGGAGAAGTTCAGGAACAAGAATGTACCTCGTATACGGCGGCCTGCTCGTTTTTGGAGCCTTAGCAAGCTTCCTCGCCATCGGATGGGAGCGGCGTCGCCTTGCCGCTGGGCGTCCAGAGCAGCTACTGAAAATCTGGCAGGGCCACGCGGAGAGCCGGTCGTCGAATCCTTTCTTGTATTTAGGCCGACATACAGAGTTCATTGTCCGGCGCTGTTTTTTCCCTTATGCCCTGCTTGTCTTTGCGCTTTTTGATCTCATGAATGTAGCGTTCGTTTTGAGCGTGATCGGAGCAAATCTGGTCTGGCCCATCGCGCTGTACTCCTCTCTCTCTTTTGCCAGGCCCAAACGTCAGGTGGAGAAAAATCGCGCACTTTCCTCTCAGAATGCCCAACCACCTCGCGCATACGTTCCCGGTGTGCTTTGATCTTCAAGCGATGACGCCATTTGTTTCGCAGTTGGAGAGCATTCACGTGTGCGCGCAAAGAACGTGTGGCAAGCTGTGACCTCGATGCAGGAGATCGAAACAGGTAATTTTTCTCCTCCACGGTTGGTCCTCATTCCACCGGATTCCATTCGTGTTGTGAATTGGAATATCAATCGGGGCCTGCGACTGCAGCGCGTCATCGACTTCCTGGCCACCGCAAGAGCCGACGTTGTTCTCTTGCAGGAGTCCGATCTGAACGCACGGCGGACGCATCACCTGAATGTTGCGAAGGAGATTGCGCAGAAACTGCGGATGAATTATGTGTTTGGGCGTGAGTTCCAGGAACTAACCCAAGGCTCCCGTGCGTCACCCGCCTATCATGGCCAAGCGACCCTCTCGCGCTGGCCTTTGTCGAATTCTCGGATCTTGCGATTTCAGAAGCAATCGAACTTCTGGCGCCCGCGCTGGTTCCTGCCTGAAATCGAACCATTTCAGGAAAGAATCGGAGGGCGCCTGGCGCTGGTGTGCGAGGCGACCATCGCGGGAAGAAGAATAGTCACCTATAACCTGCACCTGGAAAGCAAGGGCGATGACGCGTTGCGCTGCTCCCAGATTGAGGAGACCCTGGAGAATGCCCGGCGATACGAGGCAGGTACGCCGATCGTGCTCGCCGGCGACTTCAATTTCGATGTGTCCGGCGGGTCTGCCTCCACTGCGATCAGTAAGGCGCAATTTCAGGATGCCTTTGCGAATCAGCACGTGCCCACAACACCGCACTCGTTCTTGGAACCCGGACGAAGCATCGACTGGATTTTTATCCGAGGACCGATTCATGCCACCAGTGCGTCAGTTCTTAGTTCCGTCTCCGCATCTGATCATTTTCCTCTATCGGCGGTGCTCTCTTTGCCGTAACTCGCTAGCGCGCTGCACCATTCCCCGCCGATCGCCAAACCTTCATACCACCATCGACGACGATGTCGACTCCTGTCACGTACGACCTGTCATCGGAGGCCAGGAACAAACCGACGTTCGCCACTTCTTCCGGCCGACCTAGGCGACCTAACAACGTCTTACCGAGCATGTAGCCGCCCGATCTAGGTCCTTGAGCTGTTCGCGCGTCTGGTTGGTTTCGATCACTCCAGGCGAAATGGAATTGGCGCGAATTCCATGCTCGCGCCTTCCATCGCCAACTGCCGGGTCATGCCGATGATGCCAGCCTTGGCGGCCGTTCGGGGGAGACCCTATGTTACATACCCTAGGCACTTATTTACACCTGCCAAGGATTTGGTACATTGTTCCCGAGGCCATCATGCAAAACTCAAAAGCCGAAAAGCTCCGCAGGCTGGCGTCAAAACGCCAGATCGTAAGGGCCAAAGATGCGAGGGAACTCGGCATTCCACGAACGTATCTCCCGCGGCTTGCTCGCCGGGGGGACCTGGAGAAGGTCGGCCGCGGTCTCTATTCCTCTCGGGATTTCTCCGGAACCGAGAACACTTCCCTCATCGAGGCCGCTTACCAAATCCCTAAGGGAATCGTCTGCCTGCTATCCGCGCTCCGGTTTCACAATTTCACCACCCAGTCTCCCCATGAGGTCTGGATGGCGATCGGTCACAAAGCATGGGCTCCCAAAGTTTCCTCTCCCCCCGTTCGCATCGTGCGCATGTCCGGGCCGGCCCTTCACTTTGGAATGAAAGAATATTCTATTTCCGGCGCAACTCTTCGAGTGTTTTCCCCGGCAAAGACGGTGGCCGACTGCTTCAAGTTTCGCAGCAAAGTTGGCCTCGATATCGCCATAGAAGCCCTCAAGGAATGTCGCCAGCAGAAGAAAGCCTCGATTGACGAACTCGCTGCCGCCGCCAAAGTCTGCCGCGTCTCCAACGTCATGCGCCCGTATCTGGAGTCACTCTAGTTGGCCAAACCGGCCCCAAAGAACCTCCCCGCTTGCGTCCGCCAGAAGCTCGCGAACCTAGCGCGCGAGCGCAACGTGGATTTCGGACTGATCCTCGTCAAGTACGGGCTCGAGCGCATTCTCTTCCGGCTGAGCCGTTCCCCCCGCGACGTTTTCATTCTGAAAGGCGCGCTGCTCTTCGAGCTGTGGACGGAACAACGTTATCGTCCGACACGGGATGCTGATTTCCTCGCTCACGGTGACAACGCTCCGGAGCGCTTCGCCCATATTTTTCGGGAACTCTGCGTTTTGGAAGTCGACGAGGACGGCCTGCGCTTCGATGCCGAGACCGTCGAAGCGGAACGCATATCCGAGGATGCCGACTACGAAGGCGTCCGGGTGACCTTGCTTGCGTATCTCGAACGCGCAAAGATTCCCATTCAGATTGACATCGGCTTCGGCGACGTCGTCACCCCCGCACCCTCCGAGACCGGCTATCCTACGCTCCTGGAATTTCCTGGCCCGCGTTTGCTGGCCTATCCGAAAGAAACGGTCGTTGCCGAAAAACTCGAAGCACTTGTGAAACTCGGAATCGCCAATACCCGCATGAAGGATTTCTACGATCTGGAGATCCTGTCTCGCACGTTCGCGTTCGAAGGAAAAACTCTCGCCCAGGCGATTCAAAACACCTTTCAAAAACGTGGGACTGACCTTCCGGTGGCAGGTCTGCCGGTCGCCTTCACGTCCGAGTTTTATGACGACGTAAACAAGAAACAGCAATGGACCGCGTTTTGCGCGAAGAACAAGTCCTACATCGAGAAAGCTGAATTCAAGGCGGTGGTGGAAGCCATTCGAAACTTTCTCGCTCTCCCGGTCCGCACCGTCCAAGAAGGACATTCGTTCACGAAGACCTGGAAGTCCGGCGGACCCTGGCGTTGAAACGGTTATCAATGCACTTCGTTCGAGGAGTTCTCAAGACTCGGAACGATGCGAACTACCGGATTTAGTCTCCAGTTCTCTCCTCCCCCTCTGTGGGCACGCTCCTCCGGTCGACTTCCAGAAAAATGTACTAGTACCAAGATTTTTTCTCCCTTTTTCCCTTCCGGATGTTCCTTAAGTAAGTATGGGGCTGTGGTGGATATTTCTCTGCCAGCCTGGAGCTTTTCCGGGAGATTAAGATTTTTTCTTACTTTTTCCCGTTTGGATGTTCCTTATATAAGTAGGGGGCTGTGGAAGGGAGTTCTCTGCCGGCATGGGAATCCGCCGCCGGGTTAAAGTTTTTTCTCACTTTTCCCCGACTGGATGTTCCCTAGTAAGTAGAGGGGACTCGGTGGACTTTCTACCATGAAGATAGTCACTACCGTCTCTTGCAGTTCAGGGAGCAAGATTTTTTCTTACTTTTTCCCTTTTCGAAGCCTCTTTAATAGTAGAGGCCTCGGCAATGTCTAAGGGCTTCCACCGCTTTCTGCAGCGCGAAAAAGTGACGGGTGCGTGAAAAGCACAGATCACCTTATCCGTCACCCTCGCGTTCACCCTGGCGAGCGAGCAAATGCCCAGGCAAGAAGAAGTTGCGCACGACAGAACGTGCAAAATGGCCGCGAAATGGCACCGAGTTGGGCTGGAGCGACCCCACTTTTGCACACGATTGCGTGGCCAAAGTGAATCGTGGGTCGCTCCAGCCCAACAAGAAACTTCGTGCGGTGCGCGCGCGGCGGGAATTTAGGCGAAGCAGGTGCAGAAGGCAGGAATTACCTACTGCAACTTCGTCTTCACCACCTTCTTCACGCTGGAATGTGCGTAAGTCCCGGGAAAGCGAGGAAATAAACGACACGAGAATGAGAAGAGTGACACAGAAAAAAACACCAGATTGGGCGGGAGCGACCCCACTTTTTGGCAGTCAATCCGCCCAAAAGTTTTGTCCGGGTCGCTCCCGCCCGTTGCTGCATTCCGGTGCGCATGTTTTTTCGCCAAGGGCGAAGCAGCCTCGCTCCTGGCCGTCAAATCCTCAAGTTCCGGTGAAGCGGGCTTCACCCCCCTACTTCACCGCAACCTCACCTGCTACTTCACTCTCGATCGAGCACAGCATTACGGAAATCAATCAGATGAATCGTCCCGAAGAACGAAATTGTGCGCGGCCCAGACCGCGCCTGAGGCGGGAGCGACCCCACCCTTTGACGCACGGTGCGTCACGGTTGCCGTGTGGTCGCTCCCGCCTTTCAGGAACTTCGGGGCCGCGTTTTGCGCGCTTGCATACACAGACCCGAGAATTTGTCAGACAAGAGGTCTGACACTTTGTATGAAAACGAAAGGAGAAGCCCGTTGTCTATATTGAAGTCACCACCAAAACAGCCCAAAGCAGTCACTATCCAAGCGCGTGTAGAAGAATCGGTAAAGACTCAGCTAGAGCTCTACGCTGAGTTCATCGATGCTTCGCCGTCTTATGTGATTACCGAAGCCCTAAAGTTGCTCTTCCGCAAGGACGACGACTTCAGACGCTGGGCAGACCAACACGCAAACAACCACAACAATGGAAAAGCTAAAGGAGACGTTCTTGCGAAGGCCGTCTAACAAAGATGAAGTCCCGTCCAACCCAATTCGGTGCGCGCGAGAACACAGCGTCCCCAAGACAGCATGCCCCGCGCCCTTCAGCAAGCCCGTCGCTATACGAGTCCAGAGTAAACTTACTATGTAAGCCGAGAGACAAGATATCAGTACAACGGATTTCGTCATCTGGAGAACTATTCAGATCGTCCCTCTCCGAAGCGAAAAAACGAGCCATAGGTGAAGAAAGGAGCGATACCTGCAATCCCACAATCGCTGGACGTGAGCACGAAAGAAAATCTGCTATCGCCCCTGCCTTGCGAACCCAGTTCAGAGGTGTCTCAATGGGCCAATTCGACCTCAAGAGTACCGTCGAGGCTCAGGACTGTGGCATTTGTATTGCGTCGACCCATGAAGCGAATCAAGAACGGGGCGGTCTACCATGAATCAACGCCTGCTCCTCGATCCCAACGAAAGCGTCGTTCTTCACCCAGAAGAATATCCACTGACAGTGAGAGAAGCGGCGAAATATCTTGGCGTGAGTCCTCAAACTGTGTATCTTTGGGTTGAGCGAAAGCAGATTCCCCATCTCCGCGTAATGGGTCGCAATATCCGGTTTCTCAAATCGGATCTCGAAACATTCCGCGCTTCGTTCAAACAGGAGATGGAGAATGCCTAGAGCACGAAAGTACGACGGGGTTGTCTATCGGCGGGATGGCACCGCAATTCTGGTGGATTCGCTATCGGGATCGCAAGGGCATTGCCCGAAGAGAATCGAGCCAGACCGCTGATTGGCAGGAGGCAAATAAGAAGTTGAGAGAAAGACTTCAGGCCAGAGACGACAATCTCCTTGAAGTCGTACGAAAGGGCGAAACCTTGGCTTACGGACAATGGGCGGATTTTTTCTTGGAGAACTATTCCAAGCCGCCCGTGCGTGCTGAGAAAACGCACGAAGCGAACTAAGCGGTGCACAAAACACCTCAAGGCTGCTTTTGGTACGAGCCGATTGGTGGATATCACCGCGGATTCGATCGAAATGTATCTTCGTGAACGTCTTCGACAGCGAGTTCGCGTCAAGGTCAAGCTCGGTTACAAACAACTAGGAGCGATCAAGTCCACCACGATACATCAGGAGTTCAGAGTTCTCCGGCGTATGCTCAACGTGGCGGTCCGCAAGAAACTCCTAGCAGCGAATC
This sequence comes from uncultured Acidobacteriota bacterium, assembly GCA_963730495.1. Taxonomy (GTDB): domain Bacteria; phylum Acidobacteriota; class Terriglobia; order Acidiferrales; family UBA7541; genus Acidiferrum. The sequence continues at coordinate 442,513 of CAVSSD010000021.1, forward strand.
CATGTTCGGGCGTTGAATTTCCGGTTGCCGTGAAAGGATTGTTCAGACCTCACTACGTCGCATGGTCTGAGCAACAAAAGATCGAATCTCATGGCTCCGCAGCATTTGCGGAACATCGTTCGCATCATCACGGAGACCGGGTTGCGGATCTACAAGGAACTGACTCCGATGAGGAAGGACCAAGTGGATCTGCACAATGCGGTCGTCTGGATACCGGATTCAAAGACTCCGAACGGTATCGCCGAAGTTCCCCTCACTCCGCTCGCCATCGAAGCATTCAAGAGCCAGATGGCGATTTCGGGTGAAGGGCCGTTTCTGTTTCCGAGCAATCGGAATCCGAGCGGGCACCAAACGACGCTCAAGACTGTTTGGCAGAAAACTCTTCGACGGGCAAAGATTCCCTACTTTCGGATCTACGATCTTCGTTCCACTTATGCCACAAGGCTGAGTGCCGGAGGCGTAGCCGATGAGTGGGTAACCCAGATGCTTCGCCAGAGCGACGCGCAAGTCTTCAAGAAGTATTCGCAAATGAAGTTGCAGATGAAGCGCGAAGCACTGGAAAAGCTCAACCGTCGAGCCAACGAAATGGCACCGGTAGCCGCTGACGCTCTGTGGCGGCTCCAATGTGCACAGTCACGGTGCCAATAACCGCATTCGTGCACAGTTCGTGCACAGTCGGGGGTAAAAATGATGGGACGGATTAGGAGTAAAGTTGGAAAGTGCTTTAGAATGAATAAAGCAGTTCATGTCGGGGCGTAGCGCAGCCTGGTAGCGCGCCTGCCTTGGGCGCAGGAGGCCCCGGTTCAAATCCGGGCGCCCCGACCAAAATATCTCGCGTGTTTTCTTCGATTTATTGAAAGCGCCGTTCACCTCAAACCCCATCTGTGGAATTCTGGCAGACAGGAGGTCTCAATTCGCAAGTCGTTTGGTTACATAGAATTCACCGCATGGCGAGTACGCAAAAACACGGAGAGGCAGGAGTGCCATTCAGAAATTATTGAAGTGGCGCAACTTAAAAAGAGTTCATGGGGTGGGTGAGGGGAAAACTGGGGGGACCCTGCGCACTTTCGGCAGGCCTCTAGGGTGAACTCTTACACTTCTACGGGAAGCCGACTATTCGTCCAAGCGGTTATAGAAACCGACGAGAAGAGGATACGAGCTTGAACCCGCAGCTAGCGAACTTCTGCGATAACGAGGGACACGTCATCGGCGAGGTGACCGTGCCTCCACGCAGCCACGCCGTCGAGGATCGTCTTCTGCATGTCCGCAAGTGTTAGCGTTGCCGATTGCAGGACTAAATCTTCCAGACCTTCGACGCCAAGCATATCGTCAAGGCAGTTGAAAACCTCAACGAGGCCATCGGTGTACAAAATGAGGCGATCACCCGGTGATAGTTCAACTTCAATGGATGGCTCGGACGGTGTAGTTTCGGAGAGGCAACCGAGGATACCGTTTCGCGACTCAAGCCGGCGGAGAGTGCCATTTGAGACGAGTATTGCCGGAGGCTGGCTAGCGGCAGAAAAACTCAGTCGGCGTCCGTCGTGGCTGAAACGGGCTGCGGTCATCGTGAAGAAAAACCCGTCGACCGGGATCCGAGTATGTACGAACTGATGAAGCTCCCGCAGCAAGGTTCCTGGCTCGGGTTTGCGTCCCAGTGCATGCAGCGTTTCAGAATAGATGCGGTTGGCCATTAACGCCGAGCCGACTCCATGTCCGGAAACGTCGGATAGGACAATGCTGAGGGAATCATCGCCTTGCGGGAAAACTACACCAAAGTCCCCACCAATGGTGCGGGCTGGGCTGTAG
>CAVSSD010000022.1:0-277976 GCA_963730495.1 uncultured Acidobacteriota bacterium
ATCGACTGTGCCGCAGAGCCGGGGAGGCCTACGAAACCGAGATGCGGCCGCAACGGGTTTCGCTCAAGACACGCGTCAGGGCGTCTTGAGATAAATGTTGCTGATGCTGTGCTCACGCAGCATCGCGTTGAACGCCGCCAGGTCTTTCCCCACCAACTGCTGAAAGTCCTGCGCTGCTTTGTCGCCGCGCTGCTTCAACTCATCCTGCACGGCGCTCTGCTGCGTGGTGGGCGGAAAATCGGCACTGCTGTCCAGCTGGTTGAAGAGGTAGCCGACCTTCTGCAGCAGCATCGGCGACCAGCGGCAGTCGTCCTGGCCGCGGCCGGTTAGCTTGAGCTGCAAGAGGGTTCCCTCGATGCCGGCGAGTTTCTCGCCGAGATCGTCCGCGGCTTTGCGAATCGGCTTCGAGGCCTCGTCGGTGCCTAGCTCTTTTCCCAAGGCGACGAGTTGCGCGCGGAGTGACTCGATCTGGTTCACCGTGGCCGCCGATGGCATTCATCTCGTCGTGCAGCGCGGTCTGCACGCGCGTCTGCGCTTGAATGTCGCTCTCCGAGCCGGAGGTATGCGGATCCTTCAGCACGGTGAGCTTCTGCGTGAATTTTTCTTCTCCAACAGTGAGCGTGACCGTGTAGGTTCCCGGCAGCGCCAGCACCGACAGGCGTCCCACGGCGGGAGGCTTGCGCCAGCCTTCCGGTCCAAAGGGAACATCCGGCGCGTAGAGCGGCGTGGTTCTTAGGCGAATTTGCGCGGTGCGCTCAGAGCGCAGATCCCACCACACGCGGTTGATGCCGGCTTTCACTTCGCAAGGCGGAGGTTCGGGATCGGGATCATCTTCGTCTGGGCTTTTTGGCTTCGGCGGCGCCGGGCTTTGGTGCGTGGCATTCGATCTCGCGCACTTTTTTGCCGGCGGCGTCCGTGATGGTCAGCTTGGCCACGTCCTTCTCTCCCAGGTTGGATTTGAGATAGAAATTAATCGGCGCGCCGTACGGCGGATTTTTTCCCGTCGTTGGGTCGTACTGGACTGCAGCTGCCTGCACCACTTCCTTAAAGCGATACGCGTCGCGCGGCGCAAACAGATGCGCCTTGGCCGCGGCGACGTCCGGCGTCAACTGTTCGAGCGCGGTAATGTCGTCCAGGATCCAGAAGCCGCGCCCGTAAGTGGCCACCGCCAGATCGTGGAACCTCTCCTGAACGGTGAGCCAATAGACAGGCGCGTGCGGTAGGCCAGCTTGGAGCGGCTGCCAGTTTTTCCCGTCGTCAAAGGAAACGTACAGCCCGCCTTCCGTGCCCAGATAGAGGAGTCCCTTGCGCACGGGATCTTCGCGCACGCAGTGCGCATAGCTGAGCATGTTGTGCGGAATCCCGGCGGTGATCAACGTCCAGGTTTTGCCGTAGTCCGCGGTCTTGTACACATACGGGTCGCGAAAGTTGACCTGATGGCCATCCACGGTCAGGTAGGCCGTGCCCGCGTCGTAACGCGAGGCCTCGATGTTGTCCACCGTGCCCCACTCCGGAAAGCCGGGAAGATTCTTCGTGACGTCGCTCCAGTTTTTTCCACCGTCGCGCGTCACTTGTACTTTCCCGTCGTTGGTGCCCACCCAGATCAGGCCCGCCTCTTTCGGCGACTCCGTCAGCGCAAAAATCACTCCGGCATATTCCACGCCGATGTTGTCGGGAGTGAGCCCTCCGGAAATCTGCTGGCGGCTCTTGTCGTTGCGCGTCAGGTCGGGACTGATGATCTGCCAGCTATTGCCGCCATCGGTGGTGACGTGTACAAACTGGCTGCCCACGTACACCTTGTTATGGTCGGGAGGAGAAATGGCGATGGGGAATTCCCAGTTGAAGCGGTATTTCACTTCTGCCGCGGGCGCTCCGGCCACATAGTCGGGCCACACTTCGACCTCGCGGTCCTGGTGCGTGCGCTCGTCGAAGCGGGTTACCGTGCCGCCGATGCTGCCTGATCCGGTGCCCGTGGACCAGATGATGTTGTTGTCCACCGGATCCGGAATGGCGAAACCGCTCTCGCCTCCGGCCACCGGGTGCCACGCGCCGCGCGGAATGCTGTTGCCGCCCGAAGCCGCCGAACTGCAGGCTGTTGCTTGGGCCGCGCCACGAGGGGCCGTCCTGCCGGTTGCCGTAAACGAAGTAGGGAATCTGGTCGTCCACGGTGACGTGATAAATTTGCGCGATGGGCAAGTTGACATGGTTCCAGGTGTTCCCGCGATTCACGGAAATGTTCACGCCGCCATCGTTGACCACGGCCATGCGATCGCCGTCCGTGGGATCGATCCACATCTCGTGATTGTCGCCGCCGGGATCGGAGGGCATCTTGGTGAGCGTGTGGCCGCCATCGAGCGTCCGCGAAAAGGAAGCGGAGAAGAAAAACACTTCGTTCTCATTGTCCGGTGCGATCTCCGTGCGCGTGTAGTAGTGCGTGCGCCCGCGGAGCTGGCGGTCGGAGTTGACCATCTCCCAGTTCTCGCCGCCGTCGTCGGAACGCCACAACTCGCCGAGTTGCCCGGGGCTATTCGGCTGCGGGACGCCGTCGCCGGTTTCAATCTCCGCGTACACGCGGTTGGAATCTTTCTTGGCCACGCGCACGGCAATTCTGCCCACGGGAGAATGCGGCAGGCCATGACCTTCCAGGCGCTTCCAGGTGACGCCACCGTCTGTCGACTTGAACAAGCCGCTGCCGGGCCCGCCGCTGGTGCGGCCCCAGGTGTGAATCTCAATCTGCCACATGCCGGCAAAAAGAATTCGCGGATTGTTGGGGTCCATGCCCAGGTCCGAGCAGCCCGTGTTTTCGTCAACGAAGAGCACTTTGTCCCACGTTTTTCCGCCGTCGCTGGTGCGGAAGACGCCGCGCTCCGGCTGCGGCCCGTAGGCGTGGCCCAGCGCGCAGGCGAGCACGATGTCCGGATTGCGCGGGTCGATCTCCACGCGGCCGATGCGGCCTGCCTTCTCCAATCCCATCAACGACCAGGTCTTGCCCGCGTCCATGGATTTGTAAATCCCTTGTCCCACGGAGATGTGGCTGCGGATGAACGATTCGCCGGTTCCCGCCCACACGATATTCGGATCGCTCGCCGCCACCGCCAGCGAACCGATGGACGCCACCGGTTCCGAGTCGAAAATGGGATCCCAGTGGATCCCGCCATCGGTGCTTTTGAAAATACCTCCGGAGGCCGCGCCCACATACCAGATGTTTGGTTTTCCCGGCACTCCGGCGACAGAGGTGGCGCGGTTGCCTTCGGGGCCGATGTACCGATACTTGAGCTGGCCGTACACGTCAGGACTGATGGGTGGCTGCTGCGCCTGCAACAAACAAGGAGCAACAAGCAGCACAGCCACTGCGATCACTACGGCATATATCGCGACAACGTATCTCGCACGCTTCAACATGGTGAGCCTCTCCGATGGAAATGAAATTGGGATGCGCGGATGATACAGGTGGGGCAACAGTAGGTCAATGGCGGCGCCCGGCAAGGCGCGATTAGCGCCAATTGAAGCATCCGTGAGAATACGTCTCCACTTTGTTAACGCAGGCGCGAAAAAAGCAGGCTACGGTTCCGAATCATCCGAGTCGTCTGACGCGAAAGCATGGGCCGACGTCGGGGCTGAAAGAATTGCTTGCCAATTTAAAATGGCATTCCAAACGAGACGATGATCGCCGCGATTCATGTCGCGGTGAAAAGGATTGAAGTTGAACGAGACGACGTGACCGCGTCCGACTGGCATGTCGAGAATTGCCGGGCGGCGCAGAAGATTTTCTTCGCCCCAGGCTTGGCCGCTGATGACAAATGGAGCACCAGCGGAGTCGCCCCATTCGAGGACGATCCCAGAGCGGTCTTCGGGACCATCGAGGCAGGTAGTGCAATAGGCCATGCGAAGCCAGGCGCGGGGTGCGCTGTAGAGCGGATAGTTTTGGCGGAAGACATGGGTGTGCGCCGGGTAACCATAGGCAATGGGGTGATCCGGCCGAGCGAAAGTGACACGCACGTGCGCGCCGGGAGTGCGTGTGGCGGAATTCTGCGCGGCTGCGGCTGATGCCGAACCACCGCCCGCGAGGCTGCGCGGGACGCCGCCAGCGACAGAGCGCACGCCACGCACGATGCCGCCGTTGAGAGCGAGCATCGAACCGCTACCGAGGGTTACCAGCAAACCGCCGTTGTCCACGAAGCGTTGTATTTCCGCGAGCCCCGCATAACCGATACCGCCGGTGATGTCGTCGGACTCGGCGGGCGTGCCGAAGCTGGGGGTCTGCGGCGTTTTCTTGAAGGGCATTGGGCTCCAACGTTTGGGCAGACCCTCAATTTGCTCAGCGAGTTCGAGATCGACGTGGCCGTAGAGGAGCACATCAATGTGGTCCCGAAGATTACCGGCGCGAATATCTTCGTCGCGAACATACGTATAGGGAACGCGGCGCTGATCGAGGATGTAGCGGATCCAGCCGATGGAGTCGGTGTCAGCCCAGGGCACCCAAACGCCGATGCGCGGAACGCTCGCAGCGTGATGCGAAACTACGGGAGGAGCAGAAGCGCTGACGAAGTCCAGGCCGAGTTCGGTGGCCACGGAACGAAGCGCTCCAGCCAAGCCATCCCTGCCGGGAAAAAACCAGGACCCGGCAGGGAAGTCGACGCCACCCACTTTGAATGGGTGCTCGGCGATTTCCACATCGAAGGCAGCGAGCCGATAGCGCGCCGCGAAAAGACTCTCCTGGCCGGTATCTTTCAGCAGAAATACGGGACCTTCGCCAGAAACGGCGCCCGCAGGCCGCGGCGTCTCGTTCAGAGGTGTGAGTGCCGCGGATCGGATGGAGGCATCCGCGGTGGGGATGGCGGCAAGATGGAAATTCGCGGGAAACTCCCAGGAGACATCATCGTACGGTTCGCCTTTGTCCTTGGGAAATACCTGAGGCGAGAGGAGATCCACCGCGTAATTGCGATAGGGTTGATCGAGACGGACGACGTAGGTGCCTGCTGGGAAATTGCCCTCTTTAAGTGTGATGGCGTTTTGGGCGCGGGCAACTTCGATGCGTTGCGCAAGCAGACGGCCCACCATGTCAGCAACGCGTTTACGATCTCCCTGATCTTCCGGGATGAGATAAGCGTAGGGAGGTTCGTCGAGTCCCTTGCGCCATGAGTCCCAGCCTTTCTTGTAGAAATTGCGAAGCATCTCTTTGGAGTTGCGAGCGGCAAAGTCGAGCGCGGCAAGTGCGCCGGTTTCGTTGTAGTTAAGGTTGTCGCGCTCGGACCAATCAAATTCGGCCGGAGGAGGAGCGGGGCGGTACCACTCCATGGAGGTTTGCGAGGGGCGCAGCTTGTAATGCAAGGTTTCAGCGGTGCCGTTGCCCAAAGTCTCGTAGCCGCGACCGATGCTGTTGTGATTCATGGCCACGGAATCGAGATAGAGATGGCTGAAGGCTTCACCGAAATTCCAAGTGGAAACGCCGGGCATTCCGAGGGCCGTCATGGTTTGGACTTCGTGAAAACTGAGCTCGAGAAATTCGGTATAGGTGATGGGATCGATGTTGGGATTGTAAGGGCCGGTTCCGTTCCAGGTCATCAGGAGCGGCGAGCCTTCGTGGAGATCGTGAACGACGGTGGGATGCCATTCGTGAAACATGCGGTGAACGGCTTTGGTAGTTTCGTGGGTTTGCTGATGGGTGTCGCGATTGATGTCGACGAACGCGTACTTGGACCAGTACGGCGGAGACTCGCGGGGCATGGTGGCGCGATCGGTCTTGCCCTTGAGGTATCGATAAAACCATTCCACCATTTTGTCGCGTCCATCGGGATTCGAAACAGGATTGATGAGCACGATGAGTTGTTCGCGGATGTGGCGGATGTTCGGCTGATCGGAGACCGCGAGGCGATAGGCGAGTTCGAGCACGGCTTCCGCTGAACCGGTTTCATCGGCATGCAAGCCGGCGTTGAAATAGTAGATCGGCCGTGAGGTGGCGATGAGCGCTTCTGCTGCGGCCGGTGAAAGGGTGCGCGGGTCAGCGAGGGATGCTGTGGCGGCCTTCAGGCGGTCGAGGTCGCGGATGCCGGCTTCGTCGGCGACGGCGACCATCAAGATATCGCGGCCCTCTTCGCTGCGACCGATTGAGAAAACGCGAACACGTGGTGACGTCGCGGCCAGGGCGCGGCAGTAGGCGTGCGCTTTCGCAGTGTCAACGAATTCACCGGGTGTCCCGGGGATGCGGCCAAAAAAGGCGAGTGGCGAGGGAACACCGTGCGCCTGGGGAAGATAAGAAACCCAAGGAGAAAGGAAACGCGGATCACCGGTTGCTTTCGCGATTGCTTCGACGGAACCGGGTTCAGGCGTGTCGGGGGCTGTTGTGTCGTTGGAAAGCGCCGCAGCCGCAAGCGCGCTGAACAATGCCGCGATTCCCACTAGCCATCGGATCATCGTCCGTCTCCGCTTGGGAGGATTTGATTCGCCTTAAGCCAGCGCAGTGTATCACGGGCAGTAAGCAGGCGACCAAAGCGTCAGGCTTCAAAAGGTGACACAAAAAAAAGTAGATGATTACAAGTTAAGAGGATACGCGGGGGTCCTGGGAATGCCGATTAAATCACATCGATGGATCAGCAGAGAAGTTGTCGAAAACGCGGGCTATGATACGCTCGGTGCTATGCGGATCTTTTTTGTCCTTTTCGGCTGCTATTTAGCTGCTGGTGCCAGCGTAGCCGGCGAGCCTTTGCCGGACAAGACTCCCCGTCCAGGCGTTTTTCTCATTACCATCGATACGTTGCGCGCGGACCATGTTCATTGCTACGGATACGACCGCATTCACACTCCGGCTATCGATCAGCTTGCGGTGGAGGGGATTCGCTTCACGAAAGCATTCACACCCAGCCCAATCACAAATTCCTCGCATGCAAGTATTCTGACGGGACTGCTTCCCAGCTCGCACGGCGTGAGTGACTTCGGAATTCCTCTGGCCGCGGCGCACACCACGCTCGCGCAATTGCTTCAGAAGCAGGATTATCGGACGGCGGCATTTATCGGCGCCGTGATTTTGGACAGTAACGCGCTCGCTCCAGGCTTCGATCGTGGTTTCGACTTCTACGACAATTTTCCTGCGAAGGCGAAAACTAAGTCACGCTGGGGACGAATCGAGCGTCGCGGGATGGAGGTCGTGCAACACGCGGAAACCTGGCTCAATGCCCATCCCACAGCGCCGCATTTCGTCTGGCTGCACCTGTATGACCCTCATGATCCGTACGAGCCGCCGCCGCCTTATGCTGAGGCTTACAAGGGCCGGCTCTATGACGGGGAAATTGCGTACGCGGATTCGGCGTTGGGTCACTTCCTTGCTTACCTCAAGAAACAGGGATGGTACGAGGGAGCAATGATTGTTGTGGTGGGAGATCACGGAGAAGGGCTCGGTGAACATCACGAGGACACTCACGGCATCTTTCTCTACGATTCGACGACCCACGTTCCATTGATCGTGAAGCTACCGAACGAACGCGAAGCGGGCCGGACGGTTGACGCGCAGGTTCGCACGACAGATATCATGCCGACGATTCTCGGGCTGCTTGGGATTGCGGCTCCTGCAAATCTGGATGGCGATTCTCTAGAGCCATTCCTAGCCGGGGTCGAGACGGCTCATCTTACTGTGTTCGGCCAAACTGACTATCCATTGCGGTTTGGATGGGCCCCGCTTCGATCGGTACGAAAGGAAGGCTTCAAGTTTATCGAGGCACCCAAACCAGAGCTCTACGATCTCAACAACGACCCTGGCGAATCGCATAACCATTACGAGCCATGGGATGGCACGGTTCAGAAACTACGTAAAACGCTTGCGGAGTTGAGCGCCAAATCACCGGCGATTGGAAAAACTTCGCCTGCCTCCGTCTCCGCGAGCACCATCGATGAACTGCACGCGCTCGGATATTTGGGCTTAGCCGACGCTGGAAGTGCTACTGATGTTCCCGAACCCTCTTTGTTGCCCGATCCCAAGGACATGATAGAGGAGCAGAATCTGCTGCACACGGCGATAATGGCGTCAGAAGACGGGGAGCAGGATAAGGCTCGGATGGCGCTGGAGAAGCGTGCTGCAATTGGACGAAAGTTCCACGCTCGCTCTAACGCACCTGGGCCGAATTGAAATGGCTACCGGGAATTACGCCAAAGCGGCCGGCTATCTTCGACGGGCGCGCGACTCCCACCCGAATGATGCGGCGAACACGTTCGAATACGGGCAAGCTCTGGAATTGAACGGCGATCTGTCTGGCGCGCGAGACGCCCTGCTGGCGAGCCTGAAACTTAACCCGCAACAGTTTGAAGCGCGACTCGCACTCGGGCGAGTTTATCTCGGTTTGAACGATTTGAACGCGGCGGAGGACCAATTCGAAGCCGCGGTACTTTTGCAACCCGGAAGTACCGAAGCGCAGCTCAATCTTGCGAAGGCACTGATCAGCCAGAACAAATTCTCTGAAGCCGTGGAGTTGCTGGAAGTAGTTGCCGAATCCCCGAGTAGCAATCCTGAAATATTTGAGTTACTGGAGCGGGCTTATGCCGCCCTCGGGCGGCGGCAAGATGCGCAGCGCGCTCAGTTGAGGGCGAAGTCGCTCCAAAAATCGCAACGGCCGCAGTGAGCGACCGTCTTATAAGATCAAAGCAAGTCACTGTGTCTGGCAGAAAGATTCAAACCGATTATTGCTTCGCCGCTACTTTACTGTCGGCGTTCTCGAAAATTTCCGTCAGAATGCGGCCCCGCATCTGCTTTGGCTGCTCAATGCCATAAATGTGCAAGAGAGTTGGCGCCACGTCGTACACGCTGGCTCCCAGCCCCATTAGCCGAAGATCATGTTTGATGCCGGGGCCCATGGCGAAGAACGAGCCGGGGACATCATCGCCATCGGCAAAATCGTGTTTGGCGATAACCGGTGTGGTTTTCTCGTGGTCCATGTGCGCGTGGGGATCTTTCTCCTCGAACTCGCGCAGGGGCTTGATGCCGTGGTCGGAGAAGATAAACAGGTAAGTATTCTCATCGACATGCTTCAAGATCGAGCCAAGCACTTTATCGAATGCGATGTACTGGTCTGGGAAGGCGGAAAGGCGAACGCTGTTGATGCTCGGATTATAGCCAACATTGAACGGCGTGATGGGGTAGAGCCAATGCCCGGTGCGGTCTTCGCACGATTGCGCCAAGAACGTGAACTCTGTGGGGTGCGTCGTAAGCAGATAATCGAAAAGCTTGGTCTGCTGGTCGCGAATGAGCTGCACCTTGCCAAGCCACTGGTCGATCAGTTCCGTTTCATGACCTTTCAGATCTGCCGCGGCCGGCATCCGCTCGCAGTCAATATAGAAGTCACCGACATTTTTCAGGAGCTCGGCCTGCATGCTCTTGGGATATACCGCGTCACCGCCCATCACCTCGCTCAACTTGGGCGCGCACAGCACGCCGTCTTCGCAGTTCTTCCCGCGCGTTAGCATGCCGCTGATCATGTACCCGTTCACGGGCATGACCGGAAAAGTTGCCGGGACATTGGCCATGCCCACGGTAACTCCGCTTTTCGATAGCATCGACCACAGCGGCTCTTCTTTCAGCATGTTGGTGTTGGCCGTGATCCCGCCAACGATAAATCCCGTGACGCCATGCTCCTCCGGATTCGTGCTCGTAAACAGCGTGCTATAAACTCGTGGGCAATTGGGCGCGGAGACGGTCCGGAGTTTTCCGTAGGCACCTTTTTCGATCACACTAGACAAATTGGGCATCAGGCCCTTCACCAGAAGCGGGCGGATCATGTCCAACTCCATGCCGTTCACGCCGATGACGATCACGCGCGGTTTCGGCTTGGGAGCGCTTTGTTGCTGAGCGACTACAGGAACGGCCAGCAGAAGTATCGACAGCAACAATGAAAGTTTTCTGGAAACCATTGGACACCCCTGAGTATTAAAGTGAAGTATATAGCCGCGATTTGCGAGTGTCCAGAACGCGATTGGAATCCTCTGGGACGCAGTGCGGTACCGGTTCCACGCGAAGTCTACCCTCCCACGTATTTCGTAAGTGTTGCTTCTAAAGAAGTTAAATCGCACAAGTATTGTGCGATTGTGGGGCGGGCGACACGTATATCCAGAGGTTGTCGCAGCAGAAAAGTATGAAATCGTAACGGGAATCTTACGGTGTCCGCTTGCGCTTTACGGGCTGGGAGCTTTGAGCCGGGCGGCTTCGGCGCGCTCGCGCGAAGCATCCGCAGCGCGGTCCAACTTCTCATATTCGTCCGCCAGAAAGGAATGTGCCTCACCGGAATCCGTTTGTACCGCCGCGGCCTTTTCTAGGTAGGGCAGGGCCTCGACGAAAGTGCCGTTCAGAAACAGCATGCGCCCCAGAAGCAGGTTTGCCCGATAATGGTCCGGCTCTCCCTGGAGGACAACGAGCAGATTTTTGGCGGCATCCTCAGGCTGTCCAGTTCGGGCATAAATGGAAGCCAATGAATAGCGAGCGTCGATCCAATCGGGCCGGTTTTCCACCAAAATTTCGAAATACGTGGCAGCGGTTTTCAGATCGCCGGATTCGTAAAGGCAGATGGCCAACTCGTATTGCGCCATCAGCGCATCCGGCCGCAGCTCGACGGCTTTGCGCAGTGGAGGAATGGCTTTGGCAAAGTTGCCTTTCCGCGAGTAGGCGATGCCCAGGTAATACTGCGCCGCCTGGATTTGCGGGTCTTTGGCCACCACGCGCAGCAGAAGCGGGATGACGGTGGCTTCCTTCCCCTCTTCGATGGCCAAGCTGGCGTCGTGCATATCGTTGGCCACATCGATGCGGTCCTTGGGGTCAATGCTTGTGGGCGCGCCGGGCTTTGCTGAGGCCACGTAGCCCAGCGCAGAGAGCTTTTCCCTGCTCTTTTCTTCAAGTCCGTCCTGCAGAGCCTGAGGTGCCCCTGCGCTGATGCGCTTCACGAAATTATCCAACTGGATTGCTAGACGCACCGCCGCGGCGGGGTTTCCGGGATAGAGGTTTATCTTCTCGCCAGGGTCTGAGGCCAGATCGTAAAGCTCAGGCGAGGGCGCGCGCACGTAAAGCTGGTTGCCGATGCGCAGGGAAACAAGCGCGCTCCACCCGAACGAGCGTTCCGAGTGGTCGCCGGTGGCAAACGAGGGACGGGTTTCAGGGTGCGGATTTCCAATCAGAGGGAGTAGCGAACGGCCCTGCATGGCCTCAGGCGGCGTCTGCCCCAGCGCGGCGAGAAGGGTTGGCGCCAGATCCACCAGGCTCGCCGCGGCATTGACACGCTGGCCTTTAGAACGATTGCTGGGAAGTTTGAGGAGCAGGGGCACGTGGATGGTAGAGTCGTAAAGAAAAATACTGTGGGTCAGTTCGCCGTGTTCGCCCAAGGATTCGCCGTGATCGGCGGCGACGGCGATCAGCGCATTGTCATACAGACCCTGGTCTCGCAAATAGTCAAGCAGCTTCCCTACGGTGGCATCCACGTAGGCGATGCCCCCGTTGTAAGGTGCGTTCGGAAATCGGCTGCGAAACGGTTCGGGTGGATTGTAGGGGTCGTGCGCGTCCCACAGATGAAACCACAGGAAAACCGGATGGCCTTTCTGCTGGCCGAGCCATTCGAGCACGTGTCCCAGCGTCACCTCGCCGCGGCGTTGCATGGAAGCCTCGCGGCGCTCGCCGGTTTTCTGCCGGTGAAAGCCTGCGTCGTAGACATCGAAGCCGCGCTCGAATCCGGAGGCAAACCCGTTTTTCGGGTCGAGGATGATGCTGCCTACAAAGGCCCCCGTTTGGTAACCCTGGGCGTGAAGAATTTCGGGTAGAAAGGGGACGCTTGGAGGCAGGCGATCGCCAAAGTTGCGGATGCCGTGGTACTGCGGAAAAGTCCCGGTGAGTATGGTCGCGTGAGAGACAGGCGTAATAGGCGCCTGGGAATATGCATGCTCGAACACCACGCTTTGACTCGCCAGCGCGTCCAATTGCGGCGTCAAACCAAGCTTTGAGCCGAGAAAACCCATGCGGTCAGCTCGGACCGTATCCAACGTGATCAGGATAACGCTGGGCTGGTCTGCGGCTGCCGCGGCGAGCGCGGGCAACAGAAAGAAAAGACAAAGGATGCAAGCGCGCCGCATAAGAGAAAAGGGAGTCTGCATTGTAGCAGACTCCCTTTTCGGAACCAAAGCCACGAGCCGAAGATCAGAAAATGATCTTCCCCCCGATCTGCATAGCGCGCGCGCCGCCTTGAGAAAGGTACGGGTTGCCGGCGGCGATATCCGGCGTTTGCGCATAGTTGGAGAAGTTCACACTAGTCGGGTCGGGGTTGCTAAGCTTGCCCGCGGAGATCGTGGAGCTGCTCGGGAACGAATTGAAGTTAGGATGGTTCAACAGGTTGAAGATCTCAAAGCGGACCTGGAGACTCAACCTTTCCGTGAGCTTGGTGGTTTTGTTGAGATTAAAATCCCACTGCTTGAATCCGGGTCCGCGGAAAGCGTTGCGACCGCAGGTCCCAATGGTGTTGGGGGCCGGAATGGAAAATATCTGTTGAAAATTCGTAACGGTGGGGATTCTGGGGTCACTGAACTGGTAAATAGGTTTTACCCCCGAACAGTCTGGCCTTTGGTAAACCAGGTCCTGGCCGGATTGGTCGGAGAGGCTGCCCAGCAACGCGGTCCAAGGACGCCCCGTCAGGGCCGTCACCACAGACCCGATCTGCCAACCCTCTCCCATGCGTCCCAGGGAGTGCAAACGAGGAAACTCGTAGACCACTCCGGCATTGAAGTTCAGCCGGACATCCGAGTCGCACGGGCCTTGGTTACTGCTGGGATTGTAAGGATTCTCCTCGATCGGAACTGTTGACCCACCGCCACGATTCACGGAATTGGTGTCAATACAGTTCGACCAGGTGAAGTTGACCATGGTGTCGAGCCCATGCCAATCGCGCTGGCGATAAGTCACCTGCATGGCGTTGTAACGGGAGTACCCATCGTTGGTTAATTGCATGATGTAATTGAAGTTGGGCACGCCATTCAACTGGTACACAGAATCAAACGGCCGGCTGCAATTGAGTGTAGTGGAGTTCGTTGGGCTACCAGCTAGCCCGGTCTGCTGGCCGCCATTGTTGGCATCCCAACAGCCAACGGGTCGGTTATTCAGGCTGCGCTCTAGAAGACTATTTGTTCCGCGTGAGCCAAGGTAGGTTACGGTGATCACGTTGTTTTTGAATAGCTCGTGTTGGAGTGTGGCGTTGTAATACTGGATTCTTGGAGTCTTCAAATTCGGAACGGTTCCGAATATGTTAAACGGCGGTGTGCCCGTGGGATTGGCGCCCAAGGTTTGGAAAGGCGTATTAGGGTTCGGGCTTCCAGCTTGCGGACCGATGCAGACCCAGTCTGGCGTTGTGCCCGGTGTATTGGTTGCGGGGTTGTAACACGTGTTCGGCCCGAACGCCTCGAACAATCGGCTGGGATCTTGCGCGCCTATTGCCGTGACCGAGAACACGCCCAGGTCCGAGTTTGTAAACGCCCCGGCTCGGGCGCCTTGGAAAACGTAAGGTGCGCTGAGGGCGGAAAAATTCGCCACGTCGTAAGCCATGGCGTAACCAGCTCGCAATGAGGTCTTGCCGTTGCCGAAGACGTCCCAAGCCAGCCCGGCGCGTGGGCCAAAGTCCTTAAGGTCGAGGTTATAGAGGCGAGAGAACCCCTGCTGCACCTGGACCAGACCATTCGGAAACCCGGTTGGCGCGCAAACCGTAGGCTCTGGCGGAGCACAGGGGAAAAAATTGGAGGCATTCTTGTCGGCGTCACCCAACGCACCATTCACGTCCCAACGCAAGCCGTAGCTGACGGTTACGCGCGGCGTGAGTTTCCATTCGTCCTGGAAAAACAATCCCATAGAGGGCTGGTAAAGGTGGCGTGAAGTGTCGCCAAAGGAGCGCGAAACCTCGTCGAGGCGGCCGGTAAGCAACTGGTCAATAAGGGTCTCAAAACTACCTTGGACACTGGTCAGGACAGGCCGCGCACGATTCCGCAGGCTGAACGTGGAAGCGTACTGATAGTTGCCGCCAAACTTAAAGTTGTGTTTGCCCTTGGTCCACGAGAAGTGGGCCGACACATCGTAAGTCTGCGTGGGACGGGTGCTCAGCGGATAGCCTGCTATGCCACCAGGGTTCCCATAAGTCACCGAACTAGCATAAACCGGTGGCACGCCGAAATCGGCGGGGTTCAGGGGGCCGGTGTCGATTCCCAGGCTTAGGGGGTTAACCTTGTTATTTGGCGCCAGGATCTGTGAGTAACGAGACCAGTTGAAGCGCACGTCGAGAATTTTGTTGGGAGAGAGGGTGTAGCTCCAGGTGGCGCCGGCCATTTGCACGCGCGTCGGTGCGATGGTGTTAAATGCGTTGGATGGGAGGCCGCTGCCAGGCGCCGGGGGAAGCGTATATCCGCCCAGTGGTGCGGATTGGGTGCTGTCAGCGAACATATACCGCCCCGAGAGCTGCATCTTGTCATTCATTTTATGGTCAATCTTGATGATGAAACTGCTCATCGAATCGGTATTGGGGCTGGAAATAGTCTGGGTGAACCCGCCTGTGGGCACTGCGGCGTTTGCCGCGGCGGGTGTGCAGGAAACAATCGCGCCAGCGCCATCCGAACATGGGTAATACTTCAACATGTTCAAGCCTGCCGTATTCAGGGGTAGGTTATTCGGGTTAATAGTGGGACTGGCGAAGTCCGCCAGGGCCGCGGCCAGATCACCTTGCGTAGGGATGAGCACACTATAAGGCTCCAGCGCCTTGTTACGCTGTCCTTCATACGCGAAGAAGAAGAATGTACGGTCCTTGACGATCGGCCCACCCACCGTGCCACCGTAATTGTGATTGTGATAGGGGAGCGTGCTTGTGGAGAAGTAGTTCTTGGCGTTTAGCCAATCATAGTCCCCGAAATAGAAGCCCGTGCCGTGGAAATCGTTGGTGCCGCCCTTGAGCGTTACGTTAATGGCAGCACCCCCTTTGACCCCGTTCTCTGCCGTCGGAAGCTGCTGGACGGTGTATTCGGAGATGGAATCGTTGCCCAGAACGGAAGCCGGAATTCCCAGTACTCCTGGCTGACCGACGACCTCGCTGCCGTAGAAGCGGTCGTTATTGGGCATGCCATCGATCATGTAATTATTGGTGGTGGTGCGCTGACCGCTTATGCTCACGTCCAAGAACCCGCCGCCTGGCGAGCGCTGCACGCCGGGAGTAAGTGCCAGGATAGATTTAAAGTCACGGCCTTCTGTGGGTAGATCCACGATAGACTTCGTGTCTACCTCGTTGTTGACGCCCGGGGAGAACTCCACCAGCGGGCTGGCTCCTTCCACCGTAATAGTTTCCGTGCGCTCGCCCAACTGAAGCCGGAAATCCGCCTTGGTCTCCTGGGCGACGGTAACGGTCACATTGCGCACCGTTGTCTTGAAACCCTGAGCGGAGACAGAGACCTTATAGACGCAAATGGCCAAGTCGGTCAGCCGGTATTCACCGGCACCGCCAGAGATCACCGAACGCGTCTGGTTAGTGTCCGGACAGACGGCCGAGACGGTCGCGCCCGCCACGGCGGCGCCGCTCTGATCCATCACCGTTCCGGTAATCTCACCTGTAGTGATTTGGGCAGGCAGACTCAGCGCAGAGCCAAGTATCAGGATGAGTGCACAGGAAAATCGCAATGAATAAGACCTAAGCATTGGACATCACCCCAGCGGCAAAATGTGGATCCCCGTGCAACGACCCTAGAATTGAGTTGAATTCTATTCCGGGTGGGGGGATTGTCAACTAAATTTCCGATAAATTCACAGCTGGGACGGAGCAGTTTTGTGAATCTTCGATTGGCTGGATTCTGGCCGACTCCCAAGTGCGGCCCAAGATCAGGAGCTTTGCCTCGGTGATGGCGCCGATGGGACTCGAGGATCGCCATGCATCCAGCGCTCGCCAAATACCTACATTAATGGTGGAAAGAGTCTTGCTACAACAAAGGAGGAAATCGGCGAACTCTTCGGTGGCGCCCTTTAGGCTCTTGCCCGGGCGGAACGGGCGTAGAACTGGGTCCTTGCCGACGCGCGCGTAAAACGGTGGGGACAACCTCCTGCAACCATCCGAATTTGAACACCGTGATAATTCTTGGGTTGCGAATTGTCCGACCCTCGGTAACGGTCTATCCCAATCTACGTGCCTCGTCCTGAGAACGGAACGAAGATAGGGCTTGCCATCAGCATTCTTGCCACGTATTATTGAGTGTGAACTCAGTTATAGAGAAGCCCAGTGGCGCGTCCTAAGAGCGAAGACAAACGGAATGCGATCCTCGACGCCGCGACCCGCTTATTTGCGGAGCGCGGTCTTACCGCTGCCCCAACATCAGAGATATCAAAACAAGCTGGCGTCGCCGAGGGGACTCTGTTTACGTACTTCAAGACCAAGGATGATCTGATCAATGCCCTTTACCGCGAGATCAAGCTGGAACTCGCAGACGCCATGATGTCGGATTTCCCCCGGAAGAAGAATATTCGTACCAGGCTACGACATGTTTGGGATCGCTATGTGAATTGGGGCATTACGAACCCCAACCAGCGTAAGGTGCTGGCGCAACTAACGGTTTCGGAGGCGCTCACCAAAGAGTCCAGAGACGCCGGCAGTGCGCCGTTCGTCGAATTCCAAGCCATGATCCGTGACGCGATTGAGCAGCGGGTCTTTCGCAATGATGTTCCGGTGGAACTGATCTCGAAGTCGTTAGCGGCCCTGGTCGAGGCGACGATAGACCTTACGGTGTCGAGCCGAGCCAAAGCGAAACAATACCGGGACAGCGGCTTTCAGATGTTCTGGTCCGGCATAACGAAGTAAGCGGTCGTTGCATCTAGTAAATGAGTGAGTAATCACAATAGAATTCGAAAAAAATGGAGGATGTTCGCTATGACCAAGGTCTGGTTAATTACGGGAAGCGGGAATGGGTTGGGGAGAGACATCGCCGAGGCGGCGCTGGCCGCAGGGGACAGCGTTGTAGCCGGAGCGCGCCGGACGGAAGAACTGGCACCTCTGGTGGCGCAATACGGCGAGCGGGTGAAACCCGTGAAACTGGAAGTGCGAGACGAAGCCGCCGCAAAAGCGGCCGTGCAGTTGGCAGTGGATACATTCGGGCGGCTGGACGTGCTCGTCAACAATGCTGGTTACGGGCAGATTGCGCCTTTCGAGCAAATGAGTACGGTGGATTTCCAGGCCGTCGTGGACACGTGCTTTTATGGCGTCGTGTACACCACGCGCGCCGCCGTGCCGGTGATGCGTAAGCAGAAGAGAGGTCACATCTTTCAGGTGTCTTCGGTCGGTGGTCGCATCGCGGTTCCTGGCAATACTCCGTATCACGCGGCGAAGTGGGCTGTCGGCGGTTTCAGCGACGCTCTGGCGATGGAAGTCGCGCCGTTTGGCGTCAAGATCTGCACGCTAGAGCCGGGAGGCATTCGGACCAACTGGGCGCGGCGCGCGGGTGAGAATATGCCGGACCTGCTGCCGGACTACGAGGCCTCGGTCGGTGCGATGCACAAGATATTGCGAGGACTCGAAGGGCGTGCGGAAGGCGATCCGCGGAAGATCGCGGACATAATTCTGCAACTGGCGAACAGCGACGAGGTGCCGGTGCGGCTGGTTCTCGGTGTCGATGCGGAAAAGCGGGTGCAGCAAGCAGAAGCCGCGCGCGCAATGGAAGCTGAAAAATGGCGACATCTCACTGTCTCAACGGTGTTTGAAGATGGGCGCTTCGACAGCCGATTGTATATGGCAAAGAGCGGAACCAATTCCTGAGTTGCTGAATCCCGGAAGGAGCACGATTATGAAATACAGATTACTCGGCAAAAGTGGACTGCGGGTCTCCGAAGCGTCGCTAGGCACCATGACTTTCGGCGACGAGTGGGATGGGGATCACCAAAGGCTGAAGCGCAAAAAGTCTATGAAACCGACCGCGAGGCGGGCGGAAACTTCATAGACACCGCGAATTTCTACACCGGCGGCACGAGCGAGAAATTCCTGGGTGAGTTCATGCAGGGACATCGCGAGAGCGTCGTCCTAGCCACGAAATACTCCAACGCTGCGCCAGGCAATGATCCGAATGCGGCGGGCAATCATCGCAAGAACATGATGCAAGCAGTAGAAGCCAGTTTGAAACGACTACAAACTGACTACATCGACCTGTACTGGGTGCACATCTGGGACGGGATCACGCCTGTGGAAGAAGTCATGCGCGGTCTGGACGATCTCGTTCGTGGGGGGAAGATTCTCCACGTCGGCATCTCGGACGCTCCTGCTTGGTGGGTCGCCCAGGCAAATACCCTGGCGGAGCTTCGAGGCTGGACACAGTTTATCGGGCTGCAGCTCGAGTACAGCCTCATTGAGCGGACGGTCGAGCGCGAA
This sequence comes from uncultured Acidobacteriota bacterium, assembly GCA_963730495.1. Lineage (GTDB taxonomy): Bacteria > Acidobacteriota > Terriglobia > Acidiferrales > UBA7541 > Acidiferrum. Next base: position 18,384 of record CAVSSD010000022.1, read on the forward strand.
CTGATTCCTATGGCCAAAGCTCTGAACTTAGGGGTTCTGGCTTTCTCTCCCCTGGCGGGTGGATTTCTAACCGGGAAATATCACGGCGAAGGCAAGCCCGACGGCGGGCGGATGACCAATGAGGGAGTGAAAGCCTTCTATCCTGAGAGGGAACAACGCGCTGCGTCGATGATCTCGGCTGTAAAGTCGGTTTCCGAACAAACCGGTCGCAGCATGGCGCAAGTCGCACTCGCCTGGTTGCGCTATCGAACGGTGCCTGTAATCCCGATCCTTGGAGCGCGGAAGGTATCTCAACTCCAGGACAATCTCGCCAGTTTGGATCTGGAACTCTCCGCCGAACAATTGAAATCCCTCGATGGAGCAAGCCGAATCGAACCTGGATTCCCTCAGAGTATTTACGACAGAGAAATGGTTCGTGCAATTAGGTATGGCGGCACGTGGGATCGCTTGCTGCTCTAGCTTCAGTTGCGAGTCGCGCTTCTCTGCGAGCTGTCTTCGTTCTAAGTTCCCAGCGAACCTATAATAATGCGATAACCGGTCACACTGTTTGGTCAACCGCGTTCATTCGTTCTTCATTCATCCGGCCACCGTGCACTTCGATTTTAGAGAGAGCAGTTTCGATCTCACGAAGATCCGCAGGCGTTAGCTGAATATCGACTGCTCTCAGGTTCTCGTGCAGGTGATCGGTACTTCGTGTGCCGGGAATCGGAACAATGAACGGCTCTTGTGCGAGCAACCAAGCCAGCGAAATTTGAACAGGTGTTGCGTTCTTCTTCTCAGAAAACTGTCTGAGAAAATCAGCAATCGGCGTATTTGCTGCAATGTTCTCAGAAGAAAAGCGTGGGAACTCAGATCGCACGTCCATTTTGGGGTCGAACTTCGTTTGAACATCTATTTTCAGAGTTAGATATCCTTGTCCAACTGGACCCCAAGGGACGAAGCCGATTCCTAACTCTTCACAAGTCTTCAGTACACCGTTCTGCTCTACATCTCTGTTCATGAGCGAGTATCCCGTCTGAACTGCGCTGACCGGTTGAATCGCATGCGCGCGGCGGATTGTCTTTGCACTCGCCTCGGATAGACCGAAGTGCAACACTTTTCCTTCTGCGATCAGCTCTTTCACCGCGCCGGCTACGTCTTCAATTGGCACGTTCGGATCGACCCGGTGCTGGTAATACAGGTCGATGCGGTGGGTTCTGAGGCGTTTCAGGGATTCCTCAACCACTTTTCGGATGTGCTCCGGTCGGCTGTTAAGAAGAAGGCCGCCTTTTTCATTGTCGAAGCCAAATTTGGTTGCGATAGCGACTCTGTCGCGGATAGGCGCCAGCGCCTCTCCGACGAGCTCTTCGTTTGTGTAGGGACCGTAAAATTCGGCTGTATCGAAGAACGTGACGCTGTCCCTCGCCAAAATCATCGTCGTAACAATGTTACAGCAGCGAAGCTAGTCGGCTGGAGTTTTGGCGAATGACAGGGGAATAGCGGTCAAAGCGATCATGACACCTGAGCTCTGGCAACGTCTTGTAGACGCGAACAAGCCTTGGTCATCGTGTATGCTCGTTCCTGATTTGTCCCAGCAAACAATTCAAAGAGTAGCTTTTCAACTCGCTGGTGCGCCGACTTTTTTCTCGCCATCCAAATAATTGCGCCACCAGTCAAGTTCTTCATAATAGCGGTGCACCGTGTTCCACGGACTCCACCCCACGTGATACGACTCGGGGTAACGCACGAATCTTGCAGGAACGCGCCGCTTCCGAAGCGCGGTGTACATCTGTTCGCCCTCTTCGATCGGCACGCGCATATCGGACTCGCCGTGCACAAACAGCGTCGGCGTCGTCACATTACCCGCGTACTCAATCGGCGACTGCCTCACCAGCAAGGCGTGCGCCTGCGCATCCCATGGTGGGCCGAAGAATTCGCTCTCCTTTGTTCGCGGAATGTCCGCCGTGCCGTAGTCGCTGATCCAATTGGAAATTCCCGCGCCCACAATCGCCGCGGCAAACCGCGTCGTGTGCCCGATGATCCAATTCGTCAGGAAGCCGCCGTAGGAATAGCCGGTAACGCCGAGCCGCTTGTCATCCACGTGGTGGTGGCTCCGCACGTAATCCACTCCGGCCATCACGTCTTCATAATCGAGGTTTCCCCATCCGCCCCAAGTCGCCCACAGAAATTCCTCACCATAATTCGTCGAACCGCGCGGGTTCGTGTAAACCACCAAATAGCCCCGCGCTGCAAACAACTGTTCCTCGAACGAGAACTCGTTGCCATACGCGCCGTGAGGCCCGCCGTGAATCGCCAGAATCAGCGGCCAGCTCCGCGCCGAGTCATAGCCACTCGGCTTGAGCACCCATCCTTCGATCTGCGTTCCATCCTTACTCGGATATAGAATGCGTTCCGCTTTGCTCAGCGCCACTTCGCTCAATAGCACTTCATTGAACGATGTAACCTGCTTCGCGCGGCGGCCGTCCAGCGACGATACAAATAGCTCGCCGGGATGCGCGCTGTCCTGGCCGGCATAGACCATCAGCCCCGCGCTTGCCGAAGCGCTAAACCCGGAGAGCTGGCGCTCCCCGTGCGTCACTTGTATCACCTCGCCGCCCACCGCAGCCACTCGAAACAAGTGTTCGTTTCCGCCGATCCCTGCGCTGAAGCAAAGAAATTTCCCGTCTGCGCTCCAGCTCGGAGCGCCAGGCAGCAGATCCCAATGCGCCGTGACGTTTACCGGGCTGCCGCCGCTGGCCGGCATCGTATAGATATCGACCGACGCGCCATGATTCCACTTGGCCTTAATCACCTCGCTCAACCCCAACTCCCGCCGAAACGCGATTGTCCCTCCGTCGGGCGACCATGCCGGCGCGTCGTTGTTGTAGCCGTCGTCAGTCAATCGCTTCGTTTGCCCAGCCAGCGTCGCGATAAAAATGTCCGCCCGTTCGTAGGTGTACTCGTCGCGTTCATGAGTGTTGGCGCTGAAGATCAGCGCGTCGCTGCGGGGGCTCCAGGCCGACTCCCGCACTCTGATTCCAAGCTGCGTCAGTTGCCGCGCCTCCCCTCCGGTCCGCCGCACGACGAAAAGTTCTTCCGCGGGCGTTGCTTCGATATTTTGCGGATCAGGCAAATAGCCGTGCCCATCGTAGCGAAAATTCATCCACTCGTAGGCTCGGCCTTTGAAGCGCTCGTTGATCAGTCGCTCGGATTGGCTAGCGTATTGGGCCGCCCTCGGCTTCGCCACGCGCGCGACAAACGCGATCCATTGATTGTCAGGGCTGAAAATCGGCAAGCCTCTCACGCCGGAGATATGCATCGCTTCGGCGTTGGCCTGATCCATGCGCAGAAACCAGATCGAATCCCCTTCGTCGTGTTCTTTCCCGTCGCGAGCCCGCCCTGAAAACGCCAGCAGTTGCCCGTCGGTGCTCCATCGCGGCCCGGAAGCCTCTAGCGCAGGATCGGAGAGCCTCCGCGGCGCCGTGTTTCCATTGGTCGTCGCAAGCCACAGCTCACGCTGGCGCCGGTTCTCCGCCTCGACAATCGTCGTCTTAACAAACGCAACCCATTTTCCATCCGGGGATATCGCCGGCGATTCCACGCTAACCAGCTGGTAGTAGTCCTCCAGCGCCAGCGCCCTTGTCTTTTCGCCGCCCACCGCTTCGCGCGGCCTAATCAATCCCGCCAGCAACAGCATCGCAACAACCCCGGTTTTCACGCGCATACCAACCCTCCGCGCCGTGATTCTATCCGAAATGCTGTCCCCAGCAGCAGGGTGGGCGCACCCTAAACGCAAAGCAAGTTCGGGTGGCCCACCCTTTGCAAGATACGAATCGCAAACGGTGGGCTCCCTCTTGCCGTCCGACATGACGTGGAGTTCCGCAAAGAAGTCGCTGAAAAAGCGGGTCTGGGTTTCAAACTGCCGCCCACAAAGGTCGATGTTGGACCGAATGGACCGAAACGCCAGATGTCCAGTTGGCTGTAAGTGCTTGAATGTCATACTGGTTGCTCCGCGCGCCCGTAGCTCAGTTGGATTGAGCATCTGGCGCGACGCCAGATGCTCAAGAATGAAGACAGTTTTTGCTAAGCCGCTTTGAATTAATTAATGGGACGCGAGTGCGGAGACACTCGACGTTGAAATCGCAGAAGAAACTGCATTAAACTGTTGAAAGTAAACTATGTATCCGCGCGCCCGTAGCTCAGTTGGATCAGAGCATCTGGCTTCGAACCAGAGGGTCGGGAGTTCGAGTCTCTCCGGGCGCGCCACTCTAAAACCTGCTCCTTGTTTTATCCACGCGGCTTCTGCGAATCAATTTGCACGATTGTTTGTAGCCCATGTAGCCCAACTGAGAAGCCCAGGCCCACTTTGTCGCACCATTCCCGACGCCACGCTTCGTCCTTTTGTAATCCACCAGCGTAAAAATCGGTAATGGTTTTCTTGGAATGACCGAGCCACTGCGTTGTCAGATCCTTCGGGACCCTTGCGCGTCGCAACGTCTCGGTGCGGAATCTACGAAAAGAGTGGACTCCGACTTTCTTTCCGGTCGCGCGCAGCGCAACGAGTGACGTCTTGGTGTCCTAGTGGACGGCCGTTTTTGGTTGCGAACAAATACCCGAATTTGTTGCCCGACACGTATTGTGTCAGGAGGCGAGCCAACGGCTCCGCGATATCTACGTCGCGGATTGCGCTCGGCGTCTCGGGTTGTTGCTCTTTGCCGTGCCAAATGCTGCGCCCAACAAATAGCACGCGGCAATCTGACGAAACATCGGTGTTCTTTAGTGCCAACGCTTCACCGATGAGAAGCCCAGTTCCTGCCTGCAGCGTGAACAGCATGTTGTAGCGTCCTTTTGCACTGGTAAGAATTTCCCCAAGTTCCGCTTCGGTCACGGTCGGCCTGTGCTGCTTTTCCTTCTTTACTACGGGCAATCCGACGAAATCGTGATTCCACTTGCGTGGATAAATTTGCTCGCCGTCTTCATCAATTGCGGACGCGACGACGAACTTCACGACTTGTGTGTAGTTCACTATAGTCTTCGCGGAAAGCCCAGCCGCTGCCATCTTCTCTATCAGTTCACGCAACGCGCCGTTGGAAACATCGCCGAGGAGCTTGTCGCCAAGATCCGGGCGAATCCATTTGTCGAGTGCATGCCGCCATGATGACCATGGTCTGGGACTGCCAGCGCCTCCTCGGCATGAATAGCTTCAACCCAGTCGTGGACAGCTTTCTTGTAGGCGAGCCGCAACTCGGGGCCTCATAGCAACTGTCTGATTCTAGTCGGAGAACATTCGGCCCGGTAGAATGTGATGAAATAAGACTGATGTCTGTTAGCCGCTTTGTTGGAGGCAGGAATTATAGCTGATCATTTGCTGAACAATAGATTGCAAATGAGGGCTTCCAAGCTTCGGACGTGGGCTCCCAGACAAACCAGTGAGTGTAGCCAAGAGAGGACTGATCTGATTCGCGCCGTCGAGATAGAGAATGCGTTTCTCGGCGAGCAAAATCCTTGGAAGGAAGTAGTGCGATAGCCGGGGCATCTCCGGGCATCCGTAGTAAACAGACAAGCACCGTTCAGGTAGAACCCAGGGGTTTAACGACTCTTTCTCGATACTGGCGACTGGTAATTCCATCGACCTACCAAGGCTCTTGGAGAGGGGAGTAGATAGTAGGCGAATAAAAGGCGAAGTGTCAATAGGTCCTAAAACTAAGCGCATACAGCCGCGAAAAAGGGACCACCGGCTTGCCAGGGGTAACAAACGAGCTTTTATACAGGGAATACTGTATAGGGGCTTGGCGAGAGACGCCCGTATATTGTGACCCTGACCATAGGGTCATCCGAGTAAGATGTGTCCCACGTGGCAAAACGAGCTTCTCTGCGTTCTCAATGATGCGTTTGTATTTTGCGGAATACCGCTGGATTAGAGAAAACGTCCCATCCGCTCGGCAGGAGTGCCAATGGAAAATAACAACAGCGAAGCGGGAAACACGCAAGGGGTTCGCTCTGACCACAACTTAGGCGGGGCGAACGGCGTCGGGACGAGCTTAGACGAGCATTGGTGTGGTCTTTTGGCCGGTGCTGCACCGCGCGATCACATCGTCCAGCTTTACCAAGATCAGCAGTTTCTCAATCGAGCCGTCTGTCGCTTTGCCGCTGCAGCAATTGCAAACGGTGAGGGCGTAATTCTAGTTCCGACCGTTGCTCATTGGGATGCCTTTCGCCCTCGCTTGGAAGACGAGGGCGTGGATGTGAAAGCGGCGGAGAAGCGGGGACAGCTAACCATTGTAGACGCCGACGATCTTCTGCCCACGTTCATGCGTGAGGGGATGCCAGATTCACCGGTGTTCCTCGGCTTGGCCGCCAACGTGGTCTCACAGGCTCGTGGAGACGGTCGCTACCCGAAGGTACGCTGGTGGGGTGAGATGGTTAATCTTCTTTGGGAGCGAGGTGACGTTGCCGCCAGCATGAACCTCGAAGATTTGTTTGACCATCTCGCGCACGAGCAGGATATCGCGATCTTCTGCTCGTTTTTGATGGATAACTTCAACGGAGACGTGCACGCTCGTATGCTGCCGAGGCTCGGCGAAAATCACTCTCATCTTATTCCCGTCGAAGATTATGCCCGGCTAGAACGTGCCGTCTCCGAGGCGCTTCGAGATACAGTTGGCCCGGATGAGTCCCGCGTCCTGGAAGGCCAACTCCTCGCGCGCTATCCCGGTCCGTTGCAGATGCCGCGATCTCAGGCATTGCTCTTGGCATTGCGCCAGACTCTTCCGATTGTAGCCGATAATGTGCTGCAACGGAGTCGAGCTCTCTATCACGCACCTGATTGAAAGGAGAGACATGGCCGACCATGAGCTCTTGGGAGCCGATATTGTGTCGGGCGACGCCACAACTTTGGGCAGGATCACCAGCAACGACATTGGAATGATTGATGCCGTCGATCTTCCTATCATAATAATTAGTCTTGATTGCAGAATTGCCCGCGTTAACCGCGCCGCCACTACAGCGCTTGGCTTGAGTGCCTCGGATATCGGTTGTCCTCTTGGCAATACCCTTGCTGGCGTGGAGAATCTCGATAGGCTTTGCACGCAAGTGATTGGTGACGGAGTTCCCTACCGCCTCGAAACCCGTGACAGAGACCGGACTTTTCTTCTTCGGGTAGCCCCGTACACCGGAGGTGATCAGCAGATTCTAGGCGCGGTACTCACATTTACGAATGTCACCGCCTTTCGTGCCAGTATCGACCAAGCGATTTACGAACGAGAGTACACGAAAGCGATCCTCAATTCGGTAATCGATCCACTGGTGGTTTTAAGTGCTCAATTGCAAGTACAGACCGCAAATCGAGCATTCTACGACCTCCTCGGGCTCTCGCGGGATGAAACACAAGGCATTTCGATCCGCAAGCTGGGAAACCACGAATGGGAAATGTCCGAAGTATGGAAATCCCTGGAATCAAGTTTTTCCGACCGTACTCAATTTCCAGCCGTGGAGATCGACTGCGAGTTCCGAGCGACGGGTCGCAAGACGGTTCGGCTCGACGCACGTCGGTTAGAGCGAGAAGGGGGTGCTCTGGTTCTTCTGACGTTCCAGGATGTGACTGAGCGAAAACGAGCGGAACGAGCGGCATTGCTGTTAGCTGCCATTGTTAATTCGTCGGATGATGCCATCATCAGCAAAAAACTCGATGGCACAATAACCAGTTGGAATAAGAGCGCCGAGCGACTCTTTGGATACACAGCACAAGAAGCTATTGGTCAGCACATTCTGCTTATCGTTCCTTCGGACCACCAGGAAGAAGAGGCAAAAATTCTCGAACAGCTCCGGCGCGGGCAACGAATCGACCATTACGAAACCATCCGCCAACGCAAAGATGGAACGAAGCTTGATGTTTCGCTCACGATATGGCCAATAACAGATGCGGAAGGTCACTTGATCGGCGCGTCTAAAATGGCGCGGGACATCACCGGTCAAAAACATTCCAACCGAGCATTGTCGGAACAAGCTCGCCTGCTGGATCTAAGCAGTGATGCTATCTTCGTTCGCGACGCGACCGACCGGATCACGTATTGGAACAAAGGCGCATCGGAGCTGTATGGCTATACGCGCGAAGAAGCATTGGGGCACGTGCCTCATGAGCTCTTATGTACTAAATTTCCCGCGCCTCTGGAAAGCATCGTTGAGCAACTGCACCGCGATGACCGTTGGACCGGTGAACTCGTTCACAAACGAAAAGGTGGCACTCAGCTCATCGTTGGTAGCCGTTGGGTCCTAGAACGAGATGCCTACGGAAATCCCCGCTGCGTTCTCGAAACGAACACTGACAGCACAGAGCGCAAACTGGCCGAACAGGCACGCCTGGAGAGCTTGCTGTCCGCGCGCCTCTTGCAAGTTCAGGACGAGGAGCGACGACGCATCGCACGTGAAATGCACGACGGCGTGGGACAACTCCTGGCTGCGATCAGCATGAATGTTTCGCCGTTTGTGAGGGAAAGAAGCAAATTGAGCGAGGCCATGGCGCGAGCTGCGGAGGAAATTTCAATCTTGGTCGCGCGGGCGTCCTCAGAGATTCGCACGGTGTCCTATCTTCTGCATCCGCCAATGTTGGATGAAATTGGATTGCACACCGCCCTGAAGTGGTACATCGACGGGTTTGCCGAACGCAGCAAAATTAAGGTCGCCGTGGACTTGGCCTCAGAACTGCCACGACTTTCACATGACTATGAGCTGTCGCTTTTCAGGATTGCGCAGGAATGTTTGACGAATATTCATCGTCATTCCGGGAGTTTCACCGCGTCAGTACGGTTGTCCCAGATGCCAGGAAAAATTGAGCTGGAAGTAAGGGATGAAGGTAAGGGAATAAGGCAGGAGATTGTAGCTAAACTCAACTCTGGATCGGGTATCGGCGTGGGTTTTCGTGGGATGCAGGAACGGGTCAGATTAATTGGGGGTAAGTTAGCCATTCATTCCGATGGGGACGGTACGTCCGTTCTCGTATCGTTGCCGATCAATGAAGCAGCCTTGCTGCTTGACGAGACCGTGACTCCCAATTCCGAATACAGGCTGGTCAAGGAAGCGAAATTCACGACGCCCGGTTGAGCCTGCCGCAGGCGGAAGGGCTCGAAATGCCATGTGGTGCGATATAGTTTACAAACAAACTGACTGAGAGACTCACTTAAACATGTTCTTGGAGGAGCAAATCAAAGAACTGTTCGCCGCGATCAGAGCGGCAAAGCACGCGGATGGGATTCGTGCTTTACGAGAGACAGCCAAAATTGTTCATTTTAGAATCAGAGATTGGAAATACGAAGCCGAGCGAAAACGACTACAAGAGCAAGGTATTACGATTCTCCCGCCGTCACCGCCTAATGTTCCACATGCCCAAGAATAAGTCCGGGCGGTTTGCATCGACTGGCTAGCGAAGGGTTAGGAGTAGCCACCCTGAAGAGAGGTTTTGCAATTCTGTTATCAGCTGTAATCGTTATAGCGGTTCTCGGAAAAGTGATGGCGGCAGGTACCAAACCGATGGAGCAAGCTTTAGTTCGAATTGCAGAGTTGGAGATTGATGCTGGTCAGATTGACGCTTATAGGAATGCCCTGAAAGAAGAGATCGAAACTTCAATACGAATCGAACCGGGAGTGCTAACTCTATATGCGGTTTCTGTGAAGGGGCAGCCGAATCAGATCAGAATCTTCGAGATATACAAAGATGAGGCAGCATACGAATGACATCTACAAACGCCACACTTCAAGAAGTACAAAGCTGAGACTCAAGGCATGGTGAAGTCTCTGAAGCTGATAGAGACCGAGCCGATTCTGTTAGGTCTGAAGTGACTTCCGTGCGAAAGATTTGGGAAAGAACTCTTTCCGATTTGCCACATGTCCGTAAGCGTTCGGACCTCACCGTATTTGAGAAACCAGACTAGTGGAGGAAGATGAGTTCCGTGGATACATGCAAGTGTGTCCACGGAGCGGACCGTGGACACACAGGAACAAGGACTAGCGGTGAAGGCGCCGAGGAAGAAGCTACGGCGTCGAAGCATCAAAGAGCGACGAGAGATCGTGGAAGAGACATTTATAGCCGGGGCCTCGGTGTCTCGTGTTGCCAGACGGCACGATGTGAATGCCAACCAAGTCTTTTACTGGCGAAAACTTTATCGTGAAGGGCGGCTGGGCGGCTCTAAGCAGCTCCTGGCAGTAGAGGTCAGCAAGGATTGGTCCGCGGCAGTGACAGAAGAGGCTTCCGCTCCATCCTCCGGAACCATAGAGATAAAGCTGGCCAAAGGGTCGCTGCGAGTTTTTGGGAGCATCGATGTGTCGACATTACGTTTGGTGCTCGAGTGCCTGGCGGGATGATCGGAGTGCCGGCAGGCACGCGCATCTGGATCGCCGCAGGAGTAACCGATTTGCGGCGTGGATTCACCGGGCTCAGTGGCATGGTGCAGACGGCGCTTAAGGAAAACCCATTTTCGGGACATGTCTTTGTCTTCCGTGGTCGGCGTGGTGACCTGATCAAGATGTTGTGGTGGGACGGCGATGGTCTTTGTCTTTTTGCAAAAAGAATCGAGCGCGGGAAATTCATGTGGCCACAAGCGACGAGTGGAACGGTGGCACTAACACCGGCACAGTTATCGATGCTGCTTGAAGGGATCGACTGGAGACGTCCGGTACGCAGCTATGATCCGCAAATGGCGGTGTGAAAGAAAAGATTTTATTTTTAATTTTGCTATTTTCTGATGCATTTTTAATCATGCTGTAAAAAAAGTGCGGTATGTTTGCGTGCAATGGATGCCGCCACACTTCCTGATCTCGATCAACTCGATCCCCAAGCACTGAAGTCACTCATCCTTTCGCAGCGCGAGCAGCTCGCTTCGCGCGATTTGGAAATCGAACACTTGAAGCTGCTGATCGCGAAACTGCGTCGCCAGCAGTTCGGCCGCTCATCGGAAAAACGGGAACACCAGATCGAACAACTGGAGCTGCGGCTGGAAGAACTGGAAGCAAAGCGAACCAGAGAAACGGCAGCGGTAAAAGAAGCAGCTCCGGCGAGCACCTCGGCAGCACGACCTGTACGGCGACCGTTGCCCGAGCACTTGCCACGAGAAGTGCGGAAGTTCCTTCCGAAGCAAGAAGCTTGTCCGGACTGTGGAGGCCAGCTGAAACATCTTGGCGAAGATGTCTCGGAAATCCTGGAGTACGTGCCGGCCAGTCTCAAAGTCATTCAGTACATACGTCCCAAGCTGGCTTGCGCGTGTTGCGATCGCATCGTGCAGGCTGCAGCGCCCAGCCGACCGATCGAGCGAAGCATTGCTGGTCCTGGGCTTCTGGCACATATCCTGACATCGAAATACTGTGATCATCTTCCTCTCTATCGGCAGTCGCAGATCTATGCTCGTTCAGGCGTGGAGTTGGATCGCTCTACTCTGGCGGAGTGGGTCGGTGCATCCAGCCGACTGCTTGCGCCGCTGGTCGAAGCCTTGCGACGTCACGTAATGGCGGCCGGGAAACTACACGCGGATGACACGCCAGTTCCGGTGTTGGCACCAGGGCTGGGTAAAACTAAAACTGGGCGACTGTGGACGTACGTGCGAGACGATCGTCCCGCAGGAGACGGCACACCAGCTGCGGTGTGGTTCGCGTATTCACCGGATCGTAAGGGCGAACATCCGCGATCCCACCTGAGCAACTTTACGGGCACACTGCAAGCCGATGGTTACGCGGGCTTTGATCAGATTTACGGAGCGGGGCGCATTCAGGAAGCGGCCTGCTGGGCGCACGTGCGAAGAAAGTTTTACGATCTCGAGGTTGCGCACAAATCTCCGGTTGCGGCTGAGGCTCTGGAACGCATCGCGGCGTTGTATGCGATCGAAAAAGAAATACGAGGGCGCCGGCCTGACGAGCGGCGTGAGGTTCGCAACACGCGCAGCAGGCCGTTGCTGGAATCGCTAAAACAATGGTTCGAGGAGACCCTAGGAAAACTCTCTCGAAAATCCGATACGGCCATGGCCGTTCGTTACGCCCTCGGACGGTGGGAAGCGCTGATGGGCTTCTGTGATGACGGGCGCATCGAAATCGATAATAATGCTGCAGAACGAGCGTTGCGGGTCGTGGCTCTGGGCCGAAAGAATTTTCTTTTTGCGGGTTCCGATGGTGGTGGAGAAAGTGCCGCGACGATTTACAGTCTGCTCGGTACGGCCAAGCTAAACGGAATCGATCCCGAAAGTTATCTACGGAACGTGTTGTCCCGCATCGCGGATCATCCGATCAAGCGCATCGAGGAGTTGCTCCCGTGGAACGTCGCCGCAAGTCTACAACTTCCCAAACAAGAGGCGGCATAAACGAAGACGCCGCCACGAACGCCCCCACCAACAGTCTCCCAGAGCTCCCCTACATCGAAGAGACCATCGAAAACGGCGGAATCACTATCGGAATCATTCCTCCGCTGAGCGAATGTGTCGCTGTGGCTCACGAGGGGCGCCACACGCTAGCCATGCTGAAACGCCAGAAAGGTGAGTCCCTGGCACAGTTACTGTCCCGTCTGGATCTCGCCATCGCCAGAGCTCACACCGACGACATTTTCACAGACGAGATAAACCCGCAGTCAAAATAGCCGCGCCCCTAGCAGTTGCATCCCTTCGGCACAAGACGGCCTGAAGCGAACGCTTACACATGTCCGGTAACGGTTTATCGTCCAAGTGGAACCTGGTCCGCCCTGACTTCCCATAACCCCGTTTCGGGAGAGTAATTGTATGGTCCGACATTCTACCTCGCCAGCAGACTGCATAGGAGAGGCTTGCGCAGAGGGCGCAACATGGAAGTACGCATCGTCAGCATGGAACCTAACCTGGTAAGCCAGTTTCTCACCCAACAGATACCCATGTGAGGTAGGGCCAGAAGTTGTGTTTTGGCTAAACTGCCGCCGCTGAAGTCCTTGAGGAAGAGCGAGCGCCCGCTCCATTCGTTTTTGACCAATTCTTGCGGAGTTCTTCTGCGCGACGGATGACGCGGTCGATCACATCGTGTGAAGGAGGCTCTTCAGGTTCAGCACCCGCGGAGTTACCCGTGGGCGGAATCTCTAGCATCTGCAGCTTCTCGAAGACGGGCTTCATCGCGCGAGCAGGGTTGCGGAGAAACTCAGAGCTGCGGATGCGCGTGAAGATCCAACCCATGCGTTCAAGCACGGATTGCCGGGCCATGTCTTCGGGGAGCTTTTCGAGTGGGTAATAGCGATCACCGTCGCACTCGATGGCCAAGCGTCTGCCATCGCCCTCGACGACCAGATCGATTCGGAAAGTTCCAATCCTCCAATGTGGGGTGACCTGATATCCCGCACTCGCGAGACGCTTCATGACTTCCCGTTCGAAGTTCGATTGTGTGCGTTTTTCCTTTTCTTCCAACGCGCGCATGAGCCGCGCGGGGTCTTCCCCATGCTCAATCAATTGCCGGCGAAGGTCGTCCGCTTTCAAGTCGTTGTGCGGACTGAGCGAATGAACGATCCACATCTGGTCTCGGGCCCGGCTAGCGGCGACATTGAAGCGTTGTTTGAAAAGTTCCTGATCCCGCAGCGAAAGAGAACCGCGCTCGGCGGTGTCGACCAGCGAGATAAACACAACGTCGCGCTCGTCTCCTTGAAATTGCGCGGCGTTTCCGCAAAGTACACGATGGAGTTCGTAGCGGTCGGGTGAGACGTGCGCTCGGACCAGACTGTCGATTTCGATGGCTTGCTCGTCGCCAACCAGAGAAACCACTCCGAAGCTTAGAGGCTGGCCCGCGTCATTTTTCTTGTATTCGGGTTCCTCCATAGCGGCCGCAAGGAGCGACGCGATGGTCAGGGCTTCCTGGCGATTTACTTTGCCGTCGCGGGAGGACCCAGGTACGCGATGCGCGATGGTGTGTGGCCGCAGATGGACGCGACTCGCGTCGCGCAAGGGTTTGATGCGGCCGTCGTAGGAAATCATGTTGCTGAATTGGATGATGTCCGGAACGCACCGGAAATGTTCGACAAGACACGTCGTGCCGCCGAACGACTGGCGTGCGAGATCATAGATGGAGATCTGCCCGTCGTAAAGATCGGAGTTCGGGATTCCCCGGAGGTACTGGAAGATGAGGTTTTGAATGACGCCCAAATCCTGGCCCACGGCCGAGGGGCTGACTTGCTCGTGGTCACCAACTACGAGCACCGTCTTGCCCAAGTACAGAGCGACCAGCGCCATCACGTCGCTCTGGCTGGCTTCATCGATGATCACGACATCGAAGCGCGTGGTGCGTGGGTCAAAGTTTTCGACCACGCGCGAAAGCGGCATGACCCATACGGGGACGGCCCCACGGCATTCGCTCATTTTTCGCGCCGCTTCGGAACGCAAGAGAGAAACGCGCACTCCGTGACCCTTGCCGATGCGACGAATTGTGTCGAGCCAGCCGACGAGAGCTTGGCGCTGCCGAGAAGAGGTACGGCGCGCTTGCGAGGACCACGAGCGTTTATCGATGAGTTCGACAGTCGCGCGGCGAAGTTGCTCGCGGAGTTTTTCGCTCTTAGCTTGGAGGGCTTCGAGCGAGACACTGGAGCGGCGATCGAGCTCATCGTTTAACTGGCGCCAAGTCCAAGCGAAAGCGGGATCGCGAGGTGGCTCGCCTCGGCCATGAATTCCGGTACGATTGCGAATCGCACCGGCCCAAGCGGGAGCCGCGGTCTCAAGTTTTGCGAGCAAGGCGCGGCGCAGGTCGAGGTCCGCTTGTTTGCTCTTTAATTCCAGCAGGCACTCATACATTTCGCGATAGAAGTTGCAATCTTCCTCGCTGATCGCTGATAGAATCTGGCCGATTACTTTGGATGCTTTCGCCACGCGGGCCGCGAGTTTGAGCCGGCTCTTGAGATCGCGAAATTCTTCCTCCAACTGAAGCAGCCTGAGCTTCTTGAACCGGGAATCCAGGATGGGGAGTAAAGCATCAGTCACCGCGATGTGGATACGTGCCAACTCTCCATCGGAACCAACGACCGCAGGTTGTTCAGCGAGGAATTTATCCCACCGGAAGCCGATGTCTTCCAACTGCTGCTGCAGTGGAAGCCAGGTGTGTTCCTGCCAGCCAAGGCAGTCCTCGATGGAGTCGCAATACTGCATCAGTGTTTTCTCGACCTCCTGGCCCATTTCGCTCGAACGGCGAGTTCCGAGAGCCGCTACTTGGCGGTCCCACCTCAAAGCGAGATCCTCGCGAAGGCCCTTGAGCCGGAAGTATTGGCGCAGGGCGTGAAAATGCTCGGGAAGCCGTGGACGGGCGTTGTTTACTTTCGTTTGTTCCAGAAATTGGCTCCAGGACTTGTGGGTGAACAAGGTCAAGGAGCCCAACTTGCCGCCGTCCTCGAGGTGCGCGAAGATTTCGCTGGCAGTGCGTACCTGCTCTTCGACCGCGGAACCATCGGAAGCCTGCGGGCCGTACTTGACGAACGATTCTTGAGCGTTTGCGGCTTCTCGATGGACGAGGCGCACGAAGCTGATGAGTTGGTCCCACGGCTCCCGATGCACATCGCCGTATTTGCCGGCGTACACCGCCGCGAGTTTCCACTTGTCATTGCCGGAAAGAGGCTCGACCGCCTGCGCTAGAGCGGCAGCCAATCCTTCTATCACTGTTGGCGAACCTTGCGGGGCACCGGACTCCCACAGGTCGGAGCGCAAATCGAGATCTTCCATTCCGAAACGATTGCGTTCACTCACGCTGGCTTCAAAATCTTCCGCTCTTGGAAGATCGTGAAGATCCGGAAGGTGAGTTGAGAGTTCATTCTCGTCATCGCGGGAAATGGAAACACACGTACGATAGAGATCGGCAAGTTCACCGGGAGAAAGCGGCAGCGGTGCCACCGCCGCGACGGGACCGGGGATCCAGCCACGCGTTTCTTTTTCCTGCAGGACCTGGCGAGCGGCATCGGCAGGCGCCCAAGACTTTCCAGCAATAGTAATGTCCCGATACTCGTCGGCGCGAGCTTCCGTCAGCTGGTTCTGGATTTCGTCGAGCTTCTTAAGCAGGTCGAGGCGCTCGGATTCCAGCTTCTTCGCCTGCATTTCGAGCGAGCCAGCGTCAGCCCGCGACAGCCTTTCCGCGATCGATCCCACGGCACTCTCGAGCTGTTTGCGGCTGTCCAAGTCACTTTCGAGCACGCTGACGCACAGGGGACGCAGCTCGGGAACGATATGATGTCGCACCATGCGCAGTGCCTTTGTTGTATGGCTCGTGACCAGAACGCTCTTGCCTTGGGCGAGCAAATGGCCGACAAGATTACCGATGGTGTGGGTTTTTCCAGTGCCGGGAGGGCCCTGCACCAGTACGCCGCGGTGTTCCTCGAGCTGCTGCGCAATTCGAATTTGCTCGGGATTGGCCGGTTTGCTTAGCAGTACTTCACCATCCGATTGAACGGAACTGATCGCGAATGGGTTGGCATCTTCCGTGTCGGAAACCGGCGATTCTTCTCCAACTATATTCAGGAGCGACCAGGGCAGGTCTTCGCGCGTGCGAAGGTCTGCAAGGATGCCTTCGATCGCGGCGGCAAATCCCAAGGTGCGTGACCGCAGGAAGAGGATTGGGTCCCTTCCAATGCATGGGTCGTCGACTCCCACATCTGGCGCGCGGTCTTCAAGGAACTCTCCGCGCGGGGATAGCTCCACGACTAGCCGCTTCAGAAAACCGGAGGTCGCACCATTTATAAGCGGATGGAAGCCCCCTTCCTCCAAGTCTTCGCGGCACCGGCCTATCGCTCGCCCATCCACATCGTTCATCGATTGGAACAAAGCAGAGTAGAGCTCAACTGGATGGTCCGCTTCCGAAAGCGTGAATTCGGGTATGGATGCGTCGAACTGCAATTGGAGGCGCTGGAGAAGAATCGGATGATAGATGCCTCCTTCCACCCGACGCCAGCTCAAAATGCCGTCTCCGAGGACGAGCTCGACGCGTTCCGCCTCGCGATCGATGCGGCCGTAGAGCGCGTAAAAGGTTTCGAAGATTTTCATCGCCGCCCGTGCTGGCTTTTCGGTTTCCACCCACTCATTGCGTAAAAATTTCCAACGCTCCAGGCTCGAGGTCCGAGCCGGATCGTCGGCGAACTTCACCATCCTCGGCTCTACACCATCCCCGGTTTCCTCCAGGGTTTCCTCGAGAACGAAGGCACTCAGTGGGTCATCCCAGCCGTCTTTCAGCCATCCGGAAATTTCTTCGGGCGGTTCGGGCGCGCGAGTTAACCGCGGACGCTGCACCTTCAGAACGTAGCTCGCGACGCCCTCTTCCGTATTCAGACTGTTCCCGTTCTTTGTCTTTAGATAGCTCGCCTTCGCGCTGCCTCGTTGAATGGAGGGATGCTCGGGAAGATCGCGCAGCGAGAGACTCCAGGGCTGTTCGCGAATTTGTCGTTTCGCGGGATTGCGATGCTGGTTCAATGCTTCCAGATAGCGGAACACACGTGTGAGCTTGTCGCGAGAAACACGAAGTTTTTCGGCGTCCATGGTTTGCTGCCTTTGCTGAGACACGTCTAAAGTCCTGAGGGCGGGAAGTGGGTACTCCAGGATATCAGCGTCATGGGGAGAGCCTCAATGGTACGCGACTAGTACTGCCTGAGGAACCGCGAGGCATATCGAACTATATGTGCGCCTTCAAAACGGTTCGCAAGCTACGGGTGGATCCAGCGAGCAAGAAGATTGGCACGGGATTAAGCTTTCTCTCCGGCGATTGTGCCTGGTTCCCAATGCTCTCGGAAGCATCTGCCAGGGCCCCCCGGCACTTGGTTGCCGGTTCTGCGAAATGCTCCAGAAGTCCAGCTGGGGGAAGTAACGGGAGCTAACTCCTGTGTAGTCGGGTTACCGGAGATGAAGTAAAACTTCACTTGGAGATACGGCGTTAATCGTCCAAGTGCCGCGACAGTTTGCTTCGATTACTTCCTCGGATGCGGCACCAGGATAACTTCCGTATAGCCGACAATCCACCCAGAACCCCGTCTTTCACTTCCAACAACCCCGTTTGTTGCTTGTGACGGCCACTTTTCCATAGTTTGGTGGCGTGGCTTCCGCCTGCTTCTGTACTGGTGTAATCTATTTTTCGAGGTGATGAAATGCCCGCAAAGTACACCTTGTTGATTAATGAGCAGTCTTTCTCTGTCGATGCTGAACCGGACGAGAACCTGCTCTCTGTTCTCAGAGATGAACTCGACTTGACCGGTACGAAATATGGTTGTGGCGAAGGTCAATGCGGAGCCTGCACTGTTCTTATCGATGGCCGTGCCTTACGTTCGTGCGTCACGCCCATTTCAAGCGCTTCCGGCAAGTCCATTACGACGGTGGAGGGACTTGCAAAAGAAAATCGGCTTCACCCAGTTCAACAGGCCTTCCTGGACGAAGCAGCGATGCAGTGTGCGTACTGCACTTCCGGCATGATCATGTCCGCCGTTTCGTTGCTCGACCATAGACAGAATCCGTCGGATGCCGAAATCCTTCAATTCATGCAGGGAAACATTTGCCGTTGTGGAACCTACCCACGAATTGTGGCAGCGGTCCGCAGAGCTAGCAGCGCGATGAAGGAGACTCGCCCATGAGCCCCGATAGACAATCCACCACAGCAGTAGAACCTGAACGGTATGAGCTACAATCTCCGTCTTACGTGCGTTTTGAATCCAATCGGCGCGGTTTTTTTAAGTTCCTTGGCGCCGGCGTCGTCGTGGCCTGCGCTGCGGTGCGAACGGCTGGCTCGCAGGAATCCGGAGGAAGCCGGCGTAACAGCGAAGACGATCTTCCCCGGGAACTGGATGCGTGGTTGCACATAGATCCAAGCGGGGGAATCACGGCGTTCACTGGAAAAGTTGAAGTTGGCCAAAACATCCGCACTTCGCTCTCTCAGGCCATCTCCGAAGAGCTGCGTGTGCCGCCGGCATCCATTCAACTGGTCATGGGCGACACGCGGCTTGTGCCATTCGACATGGGCACATTCGGCAGCCGCACGACGCCGACCATGAATCTCCAATTGCGCCGCGTCTCCGCGGCCGCTCGCGACGCGCTCATCGCAATCGCTGCAAAAAAATGGAACGCTGATCTGGGGGGTTTGACGGCCAACGACGGCAGAATTTTTGACGCATCCTCCAGTCGCTCGGCCACCTATTCTGAACTCGTCAAAGGCCAACAAATCACCGAACTACTCCCTTCGGAGGATCCGCTTATCCCCGCAACGCAGTGGAAAATTGCGGGGCACACGCTCCCAAAAGTAGATGGCCGCGACTTTGTCATCGGGAAGCACCGCTATCCCTCCGACTACAAATTGCCGGGTATGCTTTTTGGGAAGATCGTGCGTCCGAAAGCCTTCAACGCCACCTTGATGTCCGCCGACACACGGGAAGCGGAGCGTCTGCCGGGCGTCACCGTCGTTCGCGACGGCAATTTCCTGGGTGTTGCAGCGCAGACGTCCGCGCTCGCAGCAAGAGCTGCGGCATCGGTCCGCGCTGAATGGAAGTCCGACCCCCAACCCTCAAATGGAGAGCTTTTCGAATATCTCAAGAAGAATCGGATTCTTAGGAAAGAGCGGGACGACGGTTCGCTCCACGAAATTGGGAACGTCGAGCAGGCTTTCTCGTCGACCGAGCATCGCCTGAATTCCACGTATCAGATCCAATACATCGCGCACGCTCCGCTAGAGCCGCGCGCCGCCGTTGCACAATGGGATGAGGATCGACTTACTGTTTGGACCGGTACACAGCGCCCTTTCGGCGTGCGCAGCGAGCTCGCCACGGCTTTCCATCTTCCGGAGGAAAAGATTCGCGTCCAGATGCCCGATATGGGATCCGGTTATGGCGGCAAGCATACCGGCGACGCTGCGCTAGAAGCTGCGCGCCTCGCGCGCGCCGCCAAGCGTCCCGTGAAGGTAGTTTGGACACGCGAGGAAGAGTTCACATGGGCTTACTTTCGTCCCGCCGGCGTAATTGAGGTTTCCAGTGCAGCAAGCGCGGATGGAAAAATCACGGCATGGGAATTCCGCAACTACAATTCCGGAACCGCCGGTATCCGCACCTATTACGACATTCCGAATCAGCGGATTGAGTTCGTTCCCGTCAACTCGCCGCTTCGCCAGGGCTCGTACCGGGGACTCGCCGCGACCGCCAATCATTTTGCACGTGAAGTGCAAATGGATGAGATGGCTGCATTGCTCAAAATGGATCCGCTGGAGTTCCGACTGAAGAATTTGAAGGACGATCGACTGCGGGCGGTTTTTCAAGAGGGAGCAAAAAAGTTTGGCTGGGAAAAGACAAAGCCATCGAATGGCGTCGGATTTGGCATGGGTGGCGGTTACGAGAAACTCGGCTACGTCGCTACGTTTGCGGAAGTATTTGTAGACAGCGACTCAGGGAGCGTAACTGTCCAGCGCATAGTGACGGCATTTGAGTGTGGCGCGATCGTCAATCCAGATGGGCTGCGTAACCAGGTGGAAGGCGCGAACATTATGGGAATTGGTGGTGCGTTGTTTGAAGCCATCCAATTTCAGGATGGGCGCATTCTCAATCCCCACTTCGCTCAATATCGCGTACCGCGATTCAAGGATGTCCCGAAGATCGAGACGGTACTCCTCGACCGAAAGGATCTTCCCTCGGTCGGAGCTGGTGAAGCGCCAATCGTGGGAATTGCGCCTGCAATTGGGAATGCAATCTTCCAGGCAACCGGTGAGCGTTTGCGCAGCCTGCCTCTTGCACCCGATGGATTGAAAGCTACTGTGAAATCGTAGGAATCAACCCGCCGTCTGAGGCGGCCTTGATAGGGCCAAAAAAGCCTGGGTAACTCCTCTGAAGTCTCGTTCTGGGAAGTCGAGGCGTCCTAACTCCTGTGCAGTCGGGTTACCGGACATCAAGTGAAACCGCGATGGCAAAGATTCCGGAAACTCCAAAAAACACAGCCCGTATGAGTCGCCTGCTTACGCCACGTTCTCTGATGATGTGGTCTCGATTTTTAAGTTCATCCAGACTGGGCTCTTGCAAATGCTTCGATAAGGGTGTTGACATCACTTGCGTCGTTGTAAGGAGCGAGCGAGATCCGAATGCGTCCGCCACGTATGCCGCACACAATATTATGACTACGAAGACTTTCTACAACTGCTTGTACGTTTTCGCGAGGGTTTCCCAGTGAAATGATGTGTGGAGACGCAGCAGGATCGCCAAGACTACGAAACGGTTGCCAACCATACTTGCTGGCGTCGCTGATCAACATTGCTGCCAACTTCCGTGCATGTGCCTCAATTCGAGCTTCACCCAAGGGCAACAACTGCTCAACTGCTACCGTAAGACCAGCCATGGAGGCATACGACATAGTTGATTGCGTATAGCGCCGGGCATCATTAGCCAGCGACACAGAGGTCGCATCAAATCCAAAGGGATCCGATGCGCCCATCCAACCCGGTAAAGGGGGTATTTGCTCAAGTAAGAGTGGCGACATGATCGCGAGAGCAACGCCTCCATGTCCACCAAGCCATTTGTAGCCACTGGCAACGATGGCATCAGCATCCCATGCCGCCGCGTCCACCCGCATCGCACCTGCCGCTTGCGTAGCGTCTACAATTAAGCGTGCACCAACCTGGGCAGTGCTTCGGCGTAGGCGAGAAATATCCACCACCGTACCAGTGGCGTATTGCACGCTGCTTACCGCAACCACAGCAGTATCCTCATCAATCGCCTCTATAAGTGTGTCGGTCAGATTGCACGTAGGCTGATCATCAACAAAGCGCACCCTATGGGCTTTTAGGGTAGCCAGACGAAGCCACGGCCGAGTTATCGCAGGAAAGTCTGATGAAACAGCCAGAATTGTGCTATTCAACCTCGGCTGAAGTAATAACGGAAGTTGCCCCAATATCTCACTTGCGCCCGCGACAATCGCAACTTGCGCTGAATCGCAATGAAGCAATCTGGCTGCGCATTCGCGGAGCGTTTCACAGTATCCCACCTCATCACGATCGGACATGTAGAGGTTGCCATGCCTTGCAACATCGTCTATGAAAGTGTGCATTGCGGCCACTGCTGGTTGACCGATCAATCCTAGAGATGCCTGATTCAAGTACACACTTTGACGGAGGCTAGGATAATCCAATCGATCAAAGGGAGAGGGGATCATTCAGATGATGACATGCTTGTGAGCGAGCAGATTCTAGACCTTACTGCTTTGGTTGAAAATAGGGAAAATTGTTGAGGCGGCAAGTTACCTGGTAAGTTGGCTTACCGGAGATGAAGTAATACTTCACTTGGACGATAGAGACTTATCACAGTAAGTGGGCTAAGCCCGCCCGCAAAACCGGACATGCGATCTAGGCCGATTTCACTGGACGGTAACGGCGTTTATCAAGCAAGTGAATCCAGCACGCCGAGTAGCTCTACAATAGCCGTCTTCCCGGTACGGATCCCCAGGTCACAATCTGGATTCCTTCCGTGTAGCCGTCTACTCGGGAGTCATCGCGTAATGGCTCGAATCGAAATACTGCGTGTGAAGCTCGCAGCAATCCTCCAGCCCTAGGAAACCTCACCGCTGAGGCTAACTCCACAGCTTGTCGCCCCAGTCTATGAAGCTCGCCCGAAATTTCAATCCCACACAGAAATCCCCATTCGCTAAAGGCTGACAGTAGACCACGCTCCCTTGCAGTCGAAAATAGCTCGTCAATGAAGCTAGCCACGGCTGCTCTTCAGCCCGCCAGCGCCGCCTCGTCACCACGCGAGCGCCGTGGGGACTTACATTGATCGTTACCACCCTTTCGGCAACGAGCGTCTCTTCCGCGATCACAAGGTCTACTGGCACCGCCATCGGGACGCGTTTCTCAATTCTCCCGTCTAGAGGCATTGAACCAGAACTTTTTTCAGAGCTAGCCTTTTCGGGAGCGCGTGCCGGGCTGCGCGGTTCAGGAATTGGCGTTAAAAGATTTCTGATGGTTTCGCTTTTGCTCATACATGGCCTCGTCCGCTTGCGCCATAAGCTCACCGAGCGAGATGGCACGCTTCGGGTCAAACCGCGCTACACCAACACTGAGCGATAGCTCATAACGGGATTCATTTGCATTCGACTTTTTGAGATTCTTTTCCAGTCGGCGGAGGAGGTTTTCCTGGGTCTGGCTGGACGCTTCCGACACCAATACGACAAATTCGTCTCCGCCGAGGCGAGCCAGAATGTCGGAATCTCGAAATGCCTGTTCCAGAGCGTCAGCAGTGCGAATCAGCGCCATATCTCCCTCCTGATGCCCATAGGAGTCATTGATCTTTTTCAGGTTGTCGACATCACAATACAACAGCAAGAGGCTCTGTTCCTTGCGGCTCGCCAGCTTGAGCTGCTGCACGGCGGCGGCAAAAAATCCGCGCCGGTTATAGAGGCAGGTTAATTCATCGGTGAGAGCCAAATGGCGCAGCTCTCTGTCCAAAAGGGCCTGCTTAACGGCACACCAGACCGCAGGGTGGGCTGCGGCCCTGAGAGTCTGCGTGTCCGGTGCGTCTAACTTCAGCGATTTAGAAATCTCGTCCACTTCATGCAAGATCTGACCAAGCTCATTGTCTGCGGTGCGCAATGCGGAAGACAGAATCTCCTCAAGGCCCTCTTCTGCAGGGCCCTTTCTTCGACCCATGGCAAGAACTCTGCGGTTGGATGCCTGCTTCGGCGAACCCGTCCTGAAGCGAGCAGCCTGCACTTGGTTGCTGGCTTGCAATTCGTGTATCGGCATCACCCCTCCTGCCAGCAAGTGCGATGAGTTGCCTTACTGGAAACCATATCGTTCCATTGATCTGAATGGCCGACAAGCCGGTGAAGACCGTAGTGTTGGTACAGGTGATTCCACTAGTACTTCTGCGTGACAAGGCGTTCATGAAGGATTAGAGAAGAGACCGGTTCTTCAACTCTGACAATACTTTAGCGCGTAACTCAGGTATTCACCTGATGCCACTCGCAGGGGTTTGCCTGCTTGAGGTAGCGGGTAAGTCGTGGTATTTGTTTCGAATCTGCAGGGGACCCAGACCATTCGCCAATACGGGTGCATGCCGTTAACAGCAAGGAGAATCGATTCATGTCCAAACGTGAAAGCACTTCGAAGGACTCGGGGGCACGGAGCCATCCAGGCGCGGATCTAGTGCGCAGCGAAGCGCCCTCGGAGCTTCTTCGAGAACTGGTGGCGCATCTCCGTCAGAACCGCACGCAGTTGCGCGAGGAATGGGTGGTGCGCATCACGGAGACACGCCTGCTTACGGCGATGACGAAGGAAGAGATTTTCGCGGAAGCAACCTCGGTGTATGACAGCTACGTCGAAGCTCTGGAAACGGAGGCATTCGAGGCGCTGCAAGCATACGCGCGCAACCTCTCGGAACGCATCATTCCACGAGGCGTCGAGACGCACGAAGTCGTTGGTATTGTTCTCCTCCTGCGAGACGTGCTGGCCCGCTCCCTGTTTGCCAAGTACCAGACGGATTTCAAGAAACTCAACCGCATCCTTGATGCGTACGAGCCTGCCGCCAACCGCATTGCGAACACCGTGGCGGTTGGCTTCGTGCAGGAGCGCGAGCGCGTCATTCGCCAGCAACAGGAAGCGATCCGCGAACTCTCCACGCCGGTGTTGCAGGTTCGCGAGAGATTGTTGATTCTGCCGATCATCGGCGTGATCGATCCGCAGCGCGCCCGCCAATTAACGGAGCAGCTTCTTCGCGGAATTCGAACCAACCGTGCGAAAGTGGTGGTGATCGATATCACCGGTGTGGCGGCCATGGACTTGACGGTAGCGAACAACTTGGTGCAAACGGTGGAAGCTTCGCGGCTTCTTGGCGCGACCGTCATTGTCACGGGGCTTTCGCCAGAGATTGCGCAGACCTTGGTGACCATCGGTGTCGACCTTGGCAAGATGAATACCGTGGGCGACCTGCAGGGCGGCATCGAGCAGGCAGAGAGACTGTTGGGATACAAAGTTGAGAAACTAGCGGAGCCGCGCTAGGCAAAGCGGAGGAAGGGTCACGTGGAAGTCCCGATTCTCAAGCAGGGAGCGGTCCTGATTGCGACGTTTCAGGCCGCTCTCTCGGATGCGGACCTCAACCACCTGCGCATGGGTTTAGTGCAGCAAGTTGTTAAGTTTCGCTCGCGTGCGGTTATCGTCGATGTTACAGCCATGGATGTGATGGACTCGTTTGCCTCGCGGACGTTGCGCGAGATCGCTCACATGATTCGGCTGCGCGGCGCGGAAACGGTTATCGTAGGAATTCAGCCCGAAGTTGCTTTTGCGATGGTTCAGCTGGGGTTGACATTGGAAGGCGTTGCGACGGCGCTGGACCTGGAGGAAGGCCTGGCGTATTTGACTCAGAAATTCAAGAACACAGACTGAGAGAGACACTGTGAGGGCTGGCGAAATCCGGGTGGCCATCAACTCGGACCAAGATATTGTGACAGCCCGCCAGAAAGGCCGCGCTCTCGCAATCGAACTTGGTTTTTCCGCGGGGGACGCCACGCTCATCGCCACGTCCATTTCCGAACTTGCGCGAAACATCGTTTCCTACGCGCGCAAGGGCGAAATCACTTTGAAAACAGTACATAGTTCCAGCCGGCAGGGTATCTCCATTATCGCTTCCGATAGCGGCCCGGGTATTCGGGACATTCGTCAAGCCATGCGAGACGGTTTCTCGACATCGGGAAGCCTTGGCCTTGGACTGCCAGGAGTGCGACGCTTGATGGATGAGTTTGAAATTGTCTCCGAGCCCGCCCACGGCACGATCGTGACGGTGAAAAAGTGGAAGCAATAGACATACCGCTCGTGGAGTATGGCGTGGCAAAGTTTATTCTCCCGGGCCAAGGTGAATCGGGTGATCGTCATCTGGTTTGCTGTGGAGGAAATGGAGTCCTGATCGCGGCGATAGACGGAATTGGGCACGGTGAAGAAGCTGCCAACGCCGCGGAGGCAGCGATATCCATCCTCAAACCGAATGCGAAAGAACCGGTCATTTCTCTGGTAGAGCGTTGCCACGAGGGCCTCCGCTCAACGCGCGGCGTGGTATTGAGCCTCGCTTTCATTGATCCGCAACATGGCATGATGACTTGGCTTGGTGTTGGAAATGTTCAAGGGGTCTTGATGCGTCCCGGCGCTCAGAAAGGAAGTGTGCAGGAGGTGCTACTCTTGCGCGCCGGTGTCGTCGGCTCGCAATTGCCAGCCCTGCAAGCCACCGTGCTTCCGATTGCGAAGGGGGATACTCTGGTTTTTGTTACGGATGGGGTTCGAGGCGAATTTGCCGAAGGTCTTTCCGCCCTGGAATCGCCGCAACGAGCCGCGGACAAGATACTGAAACAGCATGGTCGCGGAAATGATGACGCGCTCGCGTTGGTGGTACGGCTAACCGGGGTTCGTGCATGAAGATGGCAGCGAAACGGAAGACGAAGTCGCCACCGACTTTTGAAGAAGAATATCGTTCAGCTTTTGCTGAATACGTCCAGCGTGGTGGCGAGGCCGCATTGGGCCGCGCCTATGAGCTTGGGCGGCGCGCCATTACCGACAAAAAGAGCCTTATGGCAATCGCTTCCCTGCATCATCAGGCGCTCCACGCGATGCTGGCCGATGCGCGGGGGGCGGGGAGCAAACAAGAATTGCTGGCAGCCGCTGCCGATTTCGTGGCGGAGACCTTCTCCCCTTATGAAATGGCGCACCGTGGAGTGCAAGACGCGATCGCGGCTCTGCGGCAACTCAATGAGACCCTTGAGGAAGAGATCAAGCGCATCGCCTATGCCGTGCACGATGAGGCGGGGCAGCTTCTGGTGGCCGTGCACCTCGCGCTCGCAGACGTCGCGCGCGAATTGCCGGAACGTCAAAAAGAACAGGTTGGACGGATTGAAGAATTGCTCAACCAGGTTGAAAAGCAGTTGCGGCGGTATTCCCATGAACTTCGGCCAACGGTCTTGGATGACCTTGGCTGGATTCCGGCGATCCGTTTCTTGGCGGAAGGAATCTCAAAGCGCGCCAATCTCACTATTCAGATCAAATCGACAATTGCAGGTAGGCTACCTGGTCCTACTGAAATAGCACTCTATCGCATCGTTCAGGAAGCGCTGTCCAACGCTGCAAAACATTCGAAGGCGAGCCGAGTATGGATTCGGATCTGCCGAAAAAATCGCATATTTTGTTGCTCCATTGAGGACGATGGCATGGGTTTTGATGTCAGGGCGGTCGAGTCGGATTACAAGCGCAGAGGCCTGGGCCTGGTCGGCATGCAGGAACGCTTGAACGCGATTGGAGGAACGCTCTCGATAGATTCGGAACCCGGACGGGGAACAAAAATCTTGATCCAGCTTCCGACGGAGGCTTCGAATGCCAGTTCGCATCGTGCTCGCTGACGACCATGTCCTCGTGCGCCAGGGCTTGAAGTCTTTGCTCGAGCGCGAAGGATTTCAAGTCGTTGGAGAAGCCTCCGATGGGCAAGAGGCTCTTCGTCAGGTGGAGTCGCTCCAGCCCGATATCGCCGTAATGGATATCAGCATGCCCACACTGAATGGATTGAATGCCGCACGAGAGATGAGCCGTTCTTCTCCAAAGACCAAGACGATTCTCCTTACGCAACATGACGAAGGTCAGTACATCTCCGAAGCGCTGGACGCAGGCGTGAAGGGGTACGTGCTGAAGAACCAAGTCGCCAGCGATTTGCTACTGGCCATCCGCCAGGTTTCGCGCGGCCAGGTTTATTTGAGCCCCGGTGTATCTCGCGCTGTCATGGAGGCGTATCACTCCAAGACGGAGAAATCCAAAAATCCTCTGACGCTGCGAGAGAGGCAAGTTCTTCAGTTGATCGCTGAAGGGAAATCCACTAAAGACGTCGCGACTTTGCTCGGCATCAGCGTGAAAACAGCCGAATCTCACCGCACGAGACTCATGCACAAGCTGGGTATTCACGAGACCGCAAGCTTGGTGCGCTACGCCGTCCGTCACGGTATCGTCCAGCCCTGATCTCTCCTACCAAATACCGATTGTGGGCGGATGACGGGCATCCCGGAGAGCGCCGGGATAAACCGGCATGTTGTAGGGGATGCAAGAGCCCTACAGGAAAGGAAGTAGCGAATCCATCCTGACCTCGAGTCTTGCTGGGGACATCGCGAGGTGTCTCTTGAAGCGTAGACAGAGGCATCGGTGGGCGGGGCGATTGAGCTGCGAAAAGCCCGTAGAACAGGATGCCGACTTCATTCCGAGTGGGAGGAAGGCAACACGGCAGCCACGCTAAACGCGAGTGGACTGTCGGTCCTGCGTAGTCTAAGAACCCGCGCACGCTGAGAAACAACATGCACGAGAACCGGGAGATCTCCAGCACGCCTTGGTCTGACGATCAAGGCCGGTCCGCGAAGGCCACAAGCCGCAATGCGAACACGCACGTGCCGGAGAAGTCGGACTGTGTCGTTGTACCTGTGAACCAGCCGAACAAGGGAGGGCAACCTTCCGCGGAGGTTGGGGAGGGAAGGGCACAGACGAGGGAGAACATCGTTCAATCGCACATGCACCCGACACAGAGCGGGAAGCGCATGTCCCAGGGGTTGGACGGTGTGCGGAAGGTGGGACCAGCTCGCACCGATCTACACCCGGTGGCTTCCAGCCCCACGCGTTTTGCATCCTTATCCTATAGCTCGCTTCCTCGCCACTCATCCAAGGTGGGAGCCGTATGCGTAGAAGCGCCCGTACGGATCTGTGCGGGGGGCGATCAGTGATGATCGTCCCTACCGCGTCCGTGTGGTTTATTTCCTAGCAGCGGACAAGGTTTTGTGCCATCAGTAGTGATAGGTGATAAATGACTCATGTGTTTAGATTCTCAAATGTTGAATAATTCATTATTCTAAAATTCTAAATCACGCCAGGTGTGACCGTTCAGACAGGGCTTCGGTTGGGGAACTACCGAGCCCTACACCCCAGCTCGTGCGACCTTGCTGAGAGGCACATGGGCGTGAATCGTGGTACCACGCTTGGGTCCCGATTCGATTGAAAACCTTCCGTTCAGCAGTTTCACCCGCTCTTCCATGCTTATTAGGCCAAGCCCTCGGCTCCCCTTTGCCGCCTTGCTTTCAAAGCCCGAGCCGGAATCCTTAACCGTGAGACGAATCTCATCCGGTCCGTAGCGCAGTGCCACATCGAAGTGCCGCACACCGCTGTGCTTGAACGCATTTTGCAAAGCTTCCTGTAAGACCCGGAAGAGACAGAGTGAAATCTCCTGCGGAAGCGTGCGTGGGACATCATCATGAGCAAAATCAACTTCGACATTCTGCTGGTCAGAGAACTCTTTGCAGAATGTTGTCATAGCCAACGCTATGCCTAGATATTCCAATCTTGATGAATGCAATTCGTGCGACAAGGATTGGACATCGCAGGCTATCTCGGTAGTGTGCAGGTGTAGTGTTGCAATACGGCTACAGACTTCAGCAGACAAATCGGGAGAGACTTGCCTGAGCTGCTCTAACTCGATGGTCAAAAGGGCGAGACGTTGACCTATGTCATCATGAAGCTCCCTGGCGATCCGGGTGCGTTCCTGCTCCTGTGCCTCAATCAACCTGCGACTAACGCTTGATAAGGCTTCTTCGGCCCGCTTCCTGTCGGTAACATCGGTCACCATCCCGATGATACGCAGCATCCGGCCTTGGCCGTCGAAGAAGGCATGCCCATTCTCCTCCAGCCAAACTACACCGCCATCGGGACGCAACATCCTATACGTGCTTTGATAAGCAGGATTGTCAGGAGTAGGCCCAGTCTCAGTAGCGACATACGCCTCGCGGTCGTCCGGGTGGACCCTGCTGATAAATTGGCGACCGGTGTCGGGCGTTGGATCGTCTATCCAATTGAGAATCTTAGCGGACTGTTCAGATCGCAGTATCACGTCGGTTTCGGTAACCCACTCGAATGCATACATCCTTCCGGCTTTTACCGCCAGACGCAACCGCTCCTCGCTCTCACGTAGCTGCTCTCCCACCTGCTTGCGCTCGGTGATATCCGCGGTCATCCCAACCAGCCCGACCATTTTCCCGGATTCGTCAAACTTCGCCCGGCCGCTTTCTTCCAGCCACAGTAAGGCCCCGTCCGGGCGGAACCTCCGATACTCTGTTCGATAGGTCGGCTCTTTTGGCGTTAGTGAAGTTGACAAAGTCCATAGCCCGGCTCGATCTTCGGGGTGGATCATAGTGAAATAATCTTTCCCAGAACCTTCTTCGCCTGCATCCAAACCGAGAATGCCAGCGCATTCTGCGGACCGGCGTATTAAGTCTGTGGCGGCGTCCCACTCCCAGGCATACATCCTGCCGACCTCAGCGGCGATGCGCAGCCGTTCTTCCCCTTCGCGTAAGGCCTTCTGAGCCTGCAAAATGTCGGTGAGATCGTGCGCTATTCCAAGGACAGTGGGAATCTCTACCCCCTCGGTCCGTACAGTATTGGTGTACTTCCAAATCCGCGTGTCGCCGCTCTTCGTTCGCAGCCTCATGAATCCACTTGAGGCACCTTTCTCTCTTAACGCAACGAGATACGCATCCACTTCCTCGCGAACCTCGGGGCTTAGGAATTCACGCAGGTTCCGGTTTACAAGTTCGCCAGGCTCATAACCCAGACTCCGTGCAGCGGCGAGATTGATGGTCAACAGCACACCATTCAAGTCATGGGTACACATCAAATCGAGGCTGTTCTCAACTAGGTCGCGGTAATGATTCTGATTCTCGCGCAACGTTAAAACGCAGCTTTCTTGGAGGATGCATCGGCGAACTCAATGACCAAGTTCGCGAGCGCTTTCTGGATCGAGGCGGCAAAGGGCATTGCGGCGGCCACTCTACGCTGTTCTAGCCTAAGGGTAAGTCTACTACTCCGCTCGGATTCGCCCATTGCTTGAACACGACCTTTTGCTTGCTCAAAGACACGCTGGGAAGGGGAAACGTAACGACATTATAATTATATCGCTTCACTGCTCAGTCGCAAGGATTGCGATGACGACATTATCGGTAAGGCTGCGTTTGTGAATGCGGAGCGGAGCAGGTGACGGCGCGTTGACGTATGAGCGCGTAAGTCCCGATAAGCCGTAACCGGACAAATCCTCTTGGGGCCAATTCCACACATTCTCCGGTAACGGCGTTCTACCAGAACCTAGAAATTTACTGCTGACGATTATCCCAAGCTTGTTGCATTGATTTCTCTAGGCCCTCAGGATCCTTGCGAACAGAATCCCAGGTTTCTTCGGATCGCTTGTCCGCGCGCACGTGGTGGACGCCCTCTCTGATTCCCTGCAGCGTTCGCTCAGCAACCTGGCTGGGAGGCGTCTTCGGTTCATCCGCACGTGCCAGTTCGGAGGCCATATCCGTATCGATGAAGCCTGCATACACGGCCAGAACTTGTGTGCCTTGCGCCTTCAGTTGAATGCGGGCAGCATCGGTAACCGCCAGGGCGGCGTGTTTAGAGGCACAGTAAGTTGCGTTGAATGGGTATGTGAACCAACTCACGACTGAGAGCATATTTGCAATCGCGCCTCCTCCGTTTTTTGCAAGGATGGGAGCAAACGCCTGGATCATTGCAAGCGTTCCGAACACGTTGACGTTCATTTCACGGCGCATGGATTCGGCCGATTGTTTGGAGAGCATCGTTGTTTTCAACATGATGCCGGCATTATTGATGAGGATGTTGACGTCGCCACACCTTTGCCTCGCTGCTTCGATATCTGCGGACAACGTGACATCGAGTTTCAGAGGTATCACACGAGAGTCGGCCGCACCGGGGGATTGTCGAGCTCCTGCGTATATTTTCTTGGCCCCTGCTGCAAGCAAGGCATCGACATAGGCCTTTCCAAGTCCACGGTTAGCCCCAGTCACCAGAGCAACGCTGCCCTCGATGTGCATGGGCACCTCCTGACTTTTTGATGTCAATCCAGTGTCAGAGATTACAGGTCGCCTGACAACTCCTGATTTGTCGCCTTACCGGACATCTCTAACAATGCCGACTCCTGTCAAGCTCTTTTTGAAGACACTTCTTTCTTTTTACCTGAAAGAGTTTTTCTCTTTCGTTTTCTTTCTTTTTCTTTCTTCTCTGCATCGACGACCACGGCTCGTTTGTAATCTAGCGGTCGGCTTCAGTCCGACCTAAACATCTCTTCGATCAAAACTTCGACCACGATTACTAGTTCAAACTCCCTTTTCAGGGAGCGGGATGCCCATTCATGTGCACGGCGTTCTACTTCCCGCCATGTCCGGTACCGAGCTGTCCCGCGTACGAACCGAACTCTAACTTCGGTGAATACTCACATCCATTCCGCCACATCCAGTACAACCGAATCGCCAGCCGCCGACCCATCGCTACCTTGGCAATGCTCTTGTGCCGACGCATCGCCAGGTGCTTGTACCGACGTCTCCAGTCAGGATGGCTACGCGCTGCTGCTTGGGCCGCCTCCACCAGCAAGAAGCGCAACAAGGAATTGCCTTGCTTGCTGATGTGCCCCAGCCGTTGCTTGCCGGCGCTGGAGTCCTCACTCGGAATCATCCCCACGTACGTGCCGATCTGCTTGCCGCGTTCGAACCGCGTCGGAGTTCCGATGATCAACACATAGGCCAGTGCCGTTAGCGGACCCACACCGGGATGCGTCATCAGTCGCAGCACCTCGGGTCGCTTCCTGGCTTCCCGTTCGACGGCTGCGGTTAGTTCCGCAATCGTCGGATTCATGCGGTCCAGCAACTCCAACAACTCTTGCCGGCGCCGACTGGCCCACGGTGCCAACGAGAGTTTCTCTAACAGTGCTCGTCCTTGTTCGCTGAATAGTTTTTTCTTCCAGCGATAACCCTCGTTCATCGCCAACGCCTGCAACTGATTCATGATCCGCGTGCGCATCTGCACCAACCGATGCCGGTGCCACAGTAGTTGCCGGAGATCCCGATTCTCTGGACTCGGTACCCAAATTTGCGGAAAGTTATTTTCCAGCATCAGCCGGCGTATGAGTCGAGCATCCTCGCGGTCGTACTTCTGCTTCTTCACTCGCTTGGCCTTGATCTCCGCGGGATCGCCCATCCATACCTCGTACCCCAGCTCTGCCAGTAGCCGCTCGAACCAGCGTGAATACCCGGTAGCCTCCATGCCTACCCGCACGCAGATTCCTCGCTGCTTCAGGTCTCGATAGAATCTCTCTGCTTGCCCATCACTGTGGTTCAGTTCCTGTTCGCCACACTCACCAGTCTCTTCCATTAAAAATGCAACCGCCTGAAAGCTCGGGTGGTAATCTACGCCTATGATCATCATGTTGGCTCCTTTCTCCCGAGCCTGCGGTCGTCGATAAACCACAGTCTACTCGGGTCAAGGAGCCGACATTGTTATGCAATCATGTGGTTTTGGGACGACTTCTCCGGTGACTGCGTTAATCAATTGAGGATTGCAAGCTCCGCTACAACAACTCCAAATGCAGAAAGTCTACGATCGCGTTGGTCGTTTCACGAACAACTGCTGAAATCAATTTCACCGACGTTCGTTGTGGTGCCCGGCAGGGCTTTCAAAGGCTGCGCGGTTGCATCCTTTGTGGTGGTTTGTTCAGACGGCATGCAATCGGGCGTGCCACCGCTCAGAGGTAGGGCCGCCTTGGCATCCACGGCGAAGAGCACGTCGCCAGTTGTCGGAACGGAGTAGCTGAATCCCGAAGAGGCGTAAATGCCGACGCTGGGATTGCTGGCCGGAACCACCAGCGTGTACTGAGCGCAGTTCGCTATGGCAGGCGCTCCGTTTGGGCAGTTCGTATTTGAGGAGACCGAGATGAGCCCCGTCGAATCCACTTCCGGCGTCAGCTGCGTCGACGGAATGGTTTGCAGGGGAATCGTGATCGGGCGCGTGGTGGCGGCGCCGGAAGCCACCGTCTGCAGCGCGGAAAGGCTGACGTCGATATTCCCCGCGGCCGCGCCGTTCGTGGCGGTCACGAAGCCCTGAAAGACGGCGGGCGCTGTTGCGCCGAGTTCGGCAATCAGCAGGATCGCGCCGAGATTGGTTCCATTGGGCACGTTTAGAACAGTTGTCGCGTTGTACGGCACATTTGCGAGGCCGATGGCGACCACCACGATGTCAAATGTTCCAGTAGGCAGCGGGCAGAAGTTAAAGTTTCCGTTACTGTCCGCGACCGCTTGCATGAGGATGCGGTCAACCCCGGCAGAGTCCTGCTGTTCGATGGCCACCTGTACGCTGCCCACAATTGGCGCCTTGGTCGCCGAATCCACCACCTGGCCACTGATGCCGGTGTTGTTCGCGCTGACCTGCCCCGCCGTGAGGGTCGGCTTCAGGCGAAACTTACCGTTGCCTTCTTCCACGATGGAAGCGCAGGCATTGAAATCAATGTTCAGGTCCACGCTTTGGCCCGCTGCCACAGTGATCGGCCCCCCAACAATCTGCCCCGGCGGAATTTTCAGCCCGGTGTTGGCCTGGCTGCTCAGTTGGAGTTCGTGAATGCTGGTGTCATCGAGAACTACGCAGTTGTAGCCGTTCCCCGCGCACGCGTTATTCGCAGGCAGGGAGTCACCCGCCGCGGGCGAGTTGGAGACCAGCAGCAACCGGATCTGCTGATAGCTGCCCACCGGCAAGCTCGCGGAACCAAGTTGCGCGAGCACGCAGGTCGTCTGCGGTTTGGAAAAGAGATCGATCTGCGTGGGCTGGCTGGCAAGTTGCGGTGCAAGCTCTTGCCATCCAGAGCTGCTGTCCGTCGCATTGGGATTGATGTGCGCTTGCACCGAGCGCACGGTGATGTAGACGTGCACAAATTGCCCATTGGGTGGCATGCAGCTGGGAGGGTCACTGAGCGAGACGTTGATGGTGCCCATGGCCGTGGCCGTGCTGGTCATGCTGCTGGAAGAGCCTCCCCCGCAGCTCACGATGATTTCCGCAATTACAAAAATTGCCGCTGCGGCAAGCAAGAGTGCGCCCGCGCGAGGGTTCCGCGCAATCCATTGAGACTTCATGTTGCTTCTCCCGTCGATTCCAGGTTTCTTCAGTTTTTATCTTCGCCGGGCGGGACAAGTCTTCCGGCGGATTACCGACCACCTGCGGGCTGGGTTCGGGTCCTGAGAGCTGGGCACTCTCGAAACAAGGGATTATAACACTTGCCGGGAAGACCGCTACTTCTTGACCGCTCGATAAGCTTATGCCTACAAGTTGGAAGCCAGCCCGGGTAGGTCGTACCCCTCGACGGGCGGTCTTTGCATGATCGGAGGTGATGCCGCGCCCACAACGGCAGGATTTGTTGGATTCGACGAGAGCGGATATCACCCTGCGTGGAATTGGTCAGGTCCTGATAAGTTCTTACCGGACATCTCAGTCCGATCCACTTGTACAAATCTTTGACGAAAATAGCTCCAACGTGTAGCATCGCGCTTTCGCCGGACAGACGTCAGGCGAAAGCGCGGTTCCCATCTCCATGTCCATCAAACCTATGAGCCGTCGGCTCTTCGTCACGCGCGGCGCCGAGGTCGCCCTGGCTACACCGCTGTTCTGGACGGCCGCGATGCGCGCCCCTATGCCGCAGCCGGCTGCCGCCACTCCTGTTGAGAAAGACCTCGACGGCTACATCGCCAGCTACATGACGGCTATGAACGCGCCGGGTATGACGCTCGCCTTGACCGACTCCAACAGTACCCTGCGCACCGCCGGCTACGGCTTTGCCGACGTGGATAAGCGCATCGCCGTAAACGAGCGGCATCTTTTTCAGATCGGCTCCATTACCAAGTCTTTTGTGGCCCTGGTGCTCTTGCAGATGCGCGACGAAGGCAAGCTCGATCTGCACACGCCGGTACTTGATTATTTGCCGCAGCTGCCGATCGACGCGCATTTTGGCCCCATCACGGTGCACCATTTGCTGACGCACAGCTCTGGATTGCCCGACAACCTAGGCATTTTTCTCGGAGACCCGGATGCGCGGATCGTGCAGGGCTTCACGCCCGGCGAACATTTTCACTACTGCAATACGGGCTTCGACATGCTCGGGCTACTGGCCGAGAAACTCGACGGCC
Source organism: uncultured Acidobacteriota bacterium (assembly GCA_963730495.1). Classification (GTDB taxonomy): domain Bacteria; phylum Acidobacteriota; class Terriglobia; order Acidiferrales; family UBA7541; genus Acidiferrum. The sequence goes on from CAVSSD010000022.1 coordinate 54,329, forward strand.
GCCCGTGGCGCGAGTGCGTTCGCGCACGAATTCTCGCGCCGCTCGAGATGACCGAAACGCGTGGCGTGATCGGCACAGCAGCGCGCGGCCGCACGGCAATCGGCTACCAGGCATTCTGGGACGAGCAGGTGTATCCGCGCCAGGGAAGACTGTCGCCCGCGCCGAATCTGGTGATGGACAATGCCGCTGGGTGCATCGCTTCCACGCCGGGCGACATGGCACGATATGCGCGCATGCTGCTAAACCGCGGACAGGGGCCGCACAGCCGCATCGTGAGCGAAGAAAGCTTCGCGCTCATGTCGACGCCTCACATCAAAGCCCCCGACTTCAGCGCGACCGCAAGCTACGGCTACGGCATTGCGGTCGACACGCTCGCTGGACACAAGATTCTGCGGCACACCGGCGGCATGATCGCCTTCGCATCTTCGATTCACGTTGACCTCGACGGCGGCGTGGGGGCGTTTGCCTCGATCAACGCCATGCAGGGCTACCGGCCGACGGCAGTAACGGAGTATACCGTGCGGCTGCTGCGCGCCGAACGCGAATCGAAGACACTTCCCACGGCGCCGGCGATCGCCAATCCGCTTGAAATGGACAACGCGGCGGATTACGCGGGACCGTTCACTGACGGCAACGGACGGAAGTTGGAATTCGCCTCCGAAGGCAAACAACTTTTCCTGACAGACGAAGGGAAGCGAATTCCTTTGCAGCACGCGCAGGGCGACAGCTTCATCTCGACTAGCGAAGGCGTCTTCGCCGATCACGCCTTCGTCTTTGGCCGCGCGCGCCCCGAGGCCGCAAAATCAGAATCGCAACCTTCGAGCGCTGCGGGCGCCGGCAATGCCGAGTCCCATGAAAAGCCTGGACCGATAGTTGAGGTCAGCTACGGCTCGGACTGGTATGTGAATGCGAAGTATTCGGGACCGCGCAGCTTCACCGCGCCGAAAGAATATGGAGCCTTCGCGGGCCGATACCGCAGCGAAAGCGCGTGGGGCGGTGACGCACTCGTCTACGTGCTCAAAGGCCAGCTCATGCTCAATGGCAACGCGCTACAGCGTATCGGTGGCGCGCTTTTTCGCCTGGGCGACGAAGAGTGGATGCCGGACACGGCGGAGTTCCTCAGTGTGTTCGAAGGTAAAGCGCGCATCGTACGGGTTGCCGGAATGGATTTCTGGCGAGTCGATGTCGACTAATCCCCTCACTCGCATCATCCCGATTCGATCGGGTCACCGAGCACGTTCGCAGCAGGACCCACGTTACAGATACGGCGTTAATCGGGAGCTAGGGCTCTTGGTTACTGATAAATGGCGTAGTGGGAATACTTACCTCGCAGTGCATCCACCTCAGCCTTTGAGAGAGGAGTGACCGGCTGGCCTTTCAACACCGAGATCGCTCGCAGGGTATTCTTCGTAGCCGGGTTCGGAGAAAACGGCGGTCACCGTCAACTGCCCTTTGCCAACATTCTCCATTCCTATCCATGTATCGCGTGGAATGAAAACTACTGCTCCGTTCTGCACTTCCTGCACCTTGTCCCCTAGTGTCACTCTTCCTGTTCCACTTTGGACAAAAATCAGTTCGTCTGCGTGAGGATGACGATGGGTGGGAATTCTATCCCCTGGGGCCATATCTTCCTTGAAGACAACCATCTGTTTGGAGCCGCCGTTTCGAGAATCAATCTGCAGAGTAAACGTCGCGCCAGGGCGTGTCCGGAACTCTCTCTGCTCGCCGTCACCGGACTCCAAGATCAAAGGCGTAGATTTGGCATTCAGTAGAGGCTGCTCAACCTGAATTGGCGAAACCGCTAGAGCGCCGTAAAGCACCATTGAGGAAAGCCCTATCGCCGAACGGACAAATATCATAGACACCCCTGGGGCGCATTCTATCTTTAAACTGTTAAAGGGAGAAATGGTGCCAGCATCGGAGTAAGCTGAATAGCAAACTCGATTCGTTGGTCGTTGAAGGAGAAATTGGAGTGCCTGCATTCCGTCAAGTCTTGGCATATAGCGGCGTGGACGAGCATACCGCCACTGGAAACGTGGGAGTCGTTGTCCCTTTGAGGGGCTCAAATGTAGTCATCTTGGCCGACGGCCCGACTCTCCACGTAGAGTCTACCGTCCAGCCAGCAGTCCAAGTGGAAGAGATCACCGACCCTCGCACCCATCCAATTTGGTCCAAGCTGATAGCCGCCGCTCTCTCGTTTGAGAATCTGAAAGCCCGAACCATACGCGTCTTCAAGGTCTCAGCCAATTCGTTAGTGGGTATTGACGTGGCAAAGGTGGTTGCCAAGAATGACCGACCATCAAGAGTGGAAGCGACCCTCAAGGTTCTCGTCGTTAAACAGAAGTTGATAAAGATTTCGATTCGCCCCACCCAAGTTCGTGACGGCACAAAAAACATCGTGGGATTCACGAATTCCAATGCAAGCGCGCAGAGCTTGCTCGACCAGATGAATCTCGTCTGGGAACCCCAGGCCAATATTGTCTTTCAGCTTACCAGGACGGATCCGGCTTTGATTGATGGCCTATCGCCAACATCCAAGGGAGCCGACATTCAAAATTCCGCCATGGCGGCGTCTTTTAGAAGCAACAAAGATCCCGCAGCGGATCTCACAGTATTCTTGGTGCGGCGAGCATTTGATGGGGCGATTCCGGTCAGTGGTGTCACCGACGCCAAAGCGGGGTTCGCACTCATCGGTGATAACCGTTCGGAGACAACATTAGCCCACGAGGCGGGACACTTTTTGGGTGCTCTAAATGAACATGGTAAATTCAGCCAAAGATATGGCCATCAAGGAACCGACCCGGACTTACTGATGCGAGATGGCGGCGCGGGACGAAAGATCCCGTATGGCCTCGTAACGGATTTCAATAAGGGCTATAGGTGAGTTGCCACCTAAGCTTCGAAACCGCCGTGCGAATGGTTGTTACTCCCAAGTGAGCTCGAGACTCACGATCAAGATACAAGTTCAATCCAGCCGGAAGCTCGATCTGTGGCAAAGCTGACACGAAGTGGTTGAGAAAAGTTCTAAAATCGTCTCCTTGGGCGCGCCACTTTCAAAGAGTCCATAATCCGAGGCAGTCGCGTTTCGATACGGTTGATGCTCTTATCCACATTGCCTTTAGACTTGCTCTTACCAGTTTTTTCACCCGTGTCACTGATACTGGTTTACCTTTTGGCAAGCTAACAAAGGCTTTCGTTGTCGCATAACCCGCAAGCTCCTTTCTGTGTTCTTGTATAACTGAAGGGGGTACATGTAGGCGTATGTGTGGCTTCTTGAAGCTGAACCAGGCAAACATCCCATCATAATATTCAAGTCCTGGATAGGAATATCCAGGCCATTGGAAATAATCGGTGCGTTCAGTGGCATCAGGCACTGCCGCCCGTATGGCCGCTCTGATCTTCGCCAAGTCGCCTTGCGCCTCTTTTGGACATCTTGCTATGTATTCATCTACTCCACTACTTTTGCGTTTTTCACGGTTGCGTTCTCTCCATGTCCTGTTGTTTTTTTAATTGTAATCAACTGTTGTGATTTCCCGGGCAATTCTCGCCAGCATCTATTTAGCCCGCTTGCTTAACACGACATGAGTAACCTTTGGCGTTGCCACAAGTTCTGCGCATTTGTACGCTTGATACAAGTTGCCAGTCAATGGGGACTCAATCGAGCATGCTTTAGATCCTCCACTCCTTGGGACAGGTAACCTGAGGCAAAAAAACCTGTCACAAACTCTCCTAAAAAAGTTTTAAGATCGTCTCTCCAGACGTGCCTTTTTTTGCGGCTTCTTTTCCACAACTTCCGATACCAACTTTTTTTATACTGACAGAATGTCTATCGAGACTGTGCTTGCGAGCCTCATCGAAGATTTGGAACAAGATCGTTCGCTAGAAGAACCGCGGCTTCTGCGTCAACGTATCGAGGCCCTCGACGATCTTGAGGTCTACCTCCCAGACGGGCTAGCTGGGCAACCCATCCCGACAGCACTTCTTCATCGGGCGAAGGCGATTTACTCTCGATTGCAGTCCGTCAATCTCAGCCTCTACAAGAGCATCCGTCGAGATATTCAGCGGGGCGCGGGCAGGGCTAGTCTGCTTGAGTGGATGCCCGATGGAAATGATGCAGCTAATCTCACGAATTCCGTAGGCTATGACTATCTGGACGAATTGATCAGCGGAGTCCTGCAGTTTGAAGAACCGTCGGCTGAGGTCGCCCAGTTAGAGCCCGAAATGGTCGCTTATCAGCCGACGCCTGCGCGCCACATCTTTGATCTCATCGACCGAACAGCACTTACGGAACGGGAATTCCTGATCGATCTTGGCTCCGGACCAGGTCACGTTGCTTTGATGTTTTCCATTTGCACCAGCACCAACTGCATCGGGATCGAACTTGAGCCAGCCTACGTCGATTGTGCCCGCAAGAGCGCTCGGTGGCTAGACCTGAACAACGCGAGATTTATACAGGGCGACGCTCGTACTGCGGACTTATCCAACGGCACGGTATTCTATTTGTATACGCCCTTTAGCGGTGCCATCCTGCGAGAAGTACTGAACGCGCTGCGACAAGAAGCCGTTAAGCGAGAGATTCGAATCTGCACGTTTGGCCCGTGCACGCGGGTAGTCGCCGAAGAGCAATGGTTGAAAGTAATTGGGGTGCTAGAAACAGACCGAATCGCTGTCTTCCGCTCTCACGATTTGACAAGTGCCCAAGGGCTCAGCAGGAAGCAATAGCTTCCATCCAGTCCGAAACTCGATCCATGGCCGAGCTCTGTTGAGAAAGGCCATGCCGTGGCCATCCCTATGTCGGGCGGAAGTCCCACCAATTAAGGTTCAAGCTTGCGAGCGTGCGGCGTAGGAATCGGCGTTCCACATCGTTTGTGGCGAGCGCGAGCGCTTGGCGATACGCCTCTGCTGCTTCAGCGGTTCTTCCGAGTCGGCGCAACACATCGGCTCGGGCGACGGGCAGAAGATGAAACTCGCAGAGCTCGCCACGCTTGTCGAGATCGTCAAGCAGCGCCAGCCCTTCTTCGAGAGATCGACCCATTGCCACCGCGACCGCGCGGTTCACTTCGATGACCGGTGAAGGATTCTGCCGCAGCAAAATATCGTACAGCCCCGCAATTTGCCGCCAATCCGTTTCTTGCGGCATCTTCGCATTAGCGTGAAGCGCGGCAATCGACGCTTGCACCGCATAAGGCCCTATAGCGCCATTCTTGAGCGCTGATTCCACAAGTACCGTGCCTTCCTTGATCTGCCCCCAATGCCACAGCTCACGATCTTGTTCCTCCAGCAGGATCAACTCGCCATCAGCCCCAACGCGGGCATCGCGGCGCGAATCATGAAGCAGCATCAACCCCAATAACGCTTGCGCCTCAGGCTGTTGCGGCAGCAACTGGCAAAGAACTCGCCCCAGTCGAATTGCCTCAGCGCAAAGTTCGCGCCGAATAAGCGCGTCGCCGCTACTCGCCAGATAGCCCCCATTGAAAATGAGATAAACGACCAGCAACACCGCATCGAGCCGGTCGCGCAAATCTTTCTGGGACGGCACACGATAGGGAATTCCCGCATCTCGAATTTTTCGTTTCGCCCGCACCAGCCGTTGCGCCATCGTCGCGAGCGGCACCAGAAACGCCCGCGAAATTTCTTCGGTCGTCACGCCGCACACCGTCTGCAGCGTCAGTGCCACTTGCGCCTCCGTCGGCAGCGCCGGGTGGCAACATGTAAATATCAGCCGCAAACGATCATCGGGAAACATTTCTTCGGTGGAATCAGGGGCGGCAGCAGAATCAGCCGAATCCGTGACAACGGGACCGATAAGCTCCGTGTGCCGCGCAATGTCTTCCCGTTTCGCTTCGAACCGCCGATCGCGCCGCAATCGGTCAATCGCTCGGTTGCGTGCCGTACGAATCAGCCACGCCCGCGGATTCACCGGCACGCCATCCGCAGGCCATTTTTGCAGCGCCGTCGCATACGCTTCCTGGAGCATCTCCTCGGCGAGATCAAAATCACCAAGTAGGCCAATCAGCGTTGAAAGAATGCGCCCGGACTCTTCGCGGTGGAGTTTTTCTAAATCCATGGGGGTGAGATTCATCTCACCCCGGGGCCGATGGATTGTCAACATAAGTCAGAAATTCAGCCAAAAGGCGGGCACAACGCTCAGAGCTTGCCGGCCCTCCGACCAACCATTTCCTAAGCCTGAGCGGCTTGGTTCATGGAAGCGATAGGCCGAACTTCAATCGACCCGACCCGCGCCCCGGGTATGCGCGCCGCAATCGAAAGCGCCTCGTCCAAGTCCTTGGCTTCCACCAGGTAGTAGCCACCCAGTTGCTCTTTGGTTTCCGCGAAGGGTCCGTCGGTCACCACTCTCTTCGAGTTGCGCACGCGAACGGTGGTTGCCGTGGACACCGGCTTCAGCGGATTGCCGCCGATGTAGTTGCCACTGTCCTTAATTTCCTGCGTGAACTTCATGTAATCCTGATACATCGCGCCCATCTCAGCGGGAGTCTGCTTGTTCCATTCCACCTCGGCGTTATAAATCAGCAGTAAAAATTGCATTGTTGTTGCCTCCTACCTGTTAGACGAACAGCCCCTCCAAAATCGACATCGTTATCCAGGGATCAGCCTTTTTTGCGTCCGCGCTCGCCAGGTCTTGACGAACCGCCGGATTTCTTTCGAAAGCCACGTTTGGCCCTCCCCTTCAGCGCCTTACCCGAAGGGGCTGCTGTCTTGGCGGGAATTCCTTGAACAAGATCCTTCGGCGCCGCAAGTTGCCAAGCCGCCGCCAAAGCTCGCCGCATCGTTACTAATTTGGCGGCTTTGAGATTGACACGCGTGCACCCCTTGCGCCCCCAAGCTCCTGATTCGGGAGAAAAGACCGCTGGTTCCGCGTTCACGAGCATCTCCTGCTCCACGGGCGTGACCTTCACCATCCCGCGCTCCATGTTTGGGTAGCCGAGCGTGGCGAAGATTTTTCTGGCCACACGAAAGTCCGGGTGATTCATGTGCGCGCTCTCTTCCGTCTCAGGAAAGCTCAAAGCCAGTTTGCGAAAATCATTCGGTGTCATGGCGCTCCTCCGATTGGCGGGGCCAATATGACACCATAAAGCATTGGCTCCGGCAACGGGCACTCGACCTGGCTCTCTCCCGCCATAATCAAAACGCGCCAAAATTCCCCGTAGGGGCACAGCACCTTTACCCTGAGCCTCGAAGGGGCTGTGCCCGTCTTCGCCCGGGTGTGCTGATTAATTCCCAATCCCAAACCATGGCATACTGCGATGGAAATCGCAGCACAAGCCAGCTCTGAAACCTATCCGAATCAGAGCGATCTGCCAGAGAAACGAGAACCAGCATGAAAGCCGCCGTACTACACGAGTTGAGCAAACCTCCTCGCTACGAGGATTTCGCAGAACCGACCGCGGGGCCGGGCGAAGCGATCGTACGCGTGCTAGCCGCGTCGCTAAAACCAATTGAAAAGCAACTCGCTGCCGGAACCCACTATGCGAGTCCGCGCGAGCTTCCAGTCATTTGCGGAGCCGACGGCGTTGGCCAACTTGCGGATGGAACGCGAGTCTTCTTTGGTGGCCCGCGCCGGCCGTATGGCGCTATGGCGGAGCGCACCGTTGTTCCCGCAGGATTTTGTTTTCCGGTGCCCAAGGAAATGGACCATGCTACCGCCGCGGCGCTCCCAAATCCTGGCGTGTCGGCGCTGCTTTGTCTAAACAGCCGCGCGAAGGTCGCGAAGGGCGAGACCGTTCTGATCTTGGGTGCCACGGGAGTTACGGGAACCATCGCCGTACAAATTGCGAAGCTTCTCGGAGCAGGGCGGGTAATTGGCGCAGGACGAAATCCCGAAGCGCTGGAAAAACTTCGCGGTCTGGGCGCCGATGCGACGATTCAACTCAATCAGCCCGAGGATGATCTGAAGAAACAATTTACACGTGAAGCCGGCGAGACTGGATTCAACGTAATCATCGACTATGTTTGGGGTCGCCCCACCGAAGTCCTTCTTGCTGCCATCACGCGCCACGAATTTGCCGCCGCGAATCCCGAAGTTCGCCTTCTGCAAGTAGGAGAGAGCGCCGGCCCAAATATCTCGTTACCCGCGGCGGTCCTTCGCAGCACGGCTCTAACAATTCTGGGAACCGCCGGAATGCCAGCCCGAGAAGTACTAGTTGCCACAATGCAACAAGTTCTCGCATGGGGAGCCGCAGGCACGCTCCGAATCGAAACAGAAAAAGTTCCGCTAGCCGATATCGAACAAGCCTGGCAGCGCACCGAGCGCAGCCGCAGACTAGTCGTCATTCCATAGCAGACTTTCAGTTCTCAGACCTCCGCATATCTCCTCGCGTCTTATCCTTGAAACTCAGGCGCTCGTCGCCTTCCGAATGCTATTTCCAACTCTCGCATTCAGGAGCGACGAGGCACGCGCGACGTTTGGGGCGTGGTGGTACAGCCTGAGTCACAACATCCGCTAGTTGTCGAGGTTGGATACTATCGCGCCTGCCACCTTCTTGCACTCCGAGCTTGGTGGCACCGTGACCTTCACGACTTGTCCCAGTCCCACCGGCGGCGGACCAAACCCGACATTCGATACGTAAAGCACCCCGTCGGGTCCAAAGGTCATCGCCGTCGGCAGAGACAAACCAGTCGCGATCTCCTCCAGCCCGTCTTTTGTGACGCGCAAGACCTCCCCGGTCCCAGCGGTTGGGAAGGGATAGCCCGTCGTATTTTCCAGAATGTACATAAATCCTTCGCGATCAAACGCCACGCCCAGTACGGTCGTCAATCCGGTAATCACCGTTGTCACATGCCCGCTCGCTGTAATCCTCAAAATTTTCGAGGACCCTTCCACGATCGGAAACAGTCCCAGATTTCCCACAAAGAAATCTCCGTGATACGCCACCGCCGTCGGCACGATATGGCCCTGCGATGCGGAAATATCCGCCACGCGACGGATTTCTCCCCAAGGCGAGATCTCATCCAGTTCGCCGTGGTTCGGTTCGACGGCATACAGATTCCCGCGTACCGACACCATGCTGTACCACGTTCCATACGGCTCGAAATCCGGAGGATTCGGATGCGCCACTGGATTCGTCTTTTGAAACTCGCTCAGATCTGCGATCATTTTCCACTTGCCGTCCGGAAAAACGCGGTACACACCATTGTCCGTGTGCACCAGCCCATGCGAACAGCCTGCCCCCGCCGTAATCGCGTACACGTCATCGCCGATAAATGCCACGTCCGCTACGCCGCTCACCAGATTCCCTTGGGCTGCGCTCATTTCGCTCGACGGCAGATTGTCAATCACCGTGGAAACGTTCCCGTGGTGGTCAATCTTTGAAATCCTCGACGTAAATCCGCCGGTATACGGTCCCACCGGCGCCGGAACTTGGTCGCACACTCCGATCGTCGAGGCTGTCCCCGCCGCCCCGCCTTCCGCCACGTACAGCTCCCCGTCCGGCCCAAATTTTAATCCCCTTGGATTGTCTAGGCCGGTCGCAAACACGCTCACATTCGCCGATGGCGTCTGTGCTCTTGAGCCGCTCGGCCAAATCAGCACCACTAGCCCTGCCACTGCAAATGTCTGTGCCACTGCACGCGCCACTTTCATTCGTTTTCTCCTATTCCTTCTGTTTGTGTGCCGCCGCTCGCCAGCGGGAAAGTCGGGCTTTTTCGGGAGAGTGCTCGAACCATCCTGATACGGAACAATCCGCTGGGCGACGAATGTAGTGGAATGGCGATCGATCTCAATACTTGCGGCAGCACATTGCGGTCACAGAAATGTCACAGCCTAAGCCGATGAGGACAAATGCTTTGCGTGGATTTCGATTGTTTGTTGTGCACTTGAACTTGTATGTTATTCTCACCCTAAATTGGGTGCATCATGCCGCAAGCCCCCCAACAGATCATCAAGAGTTCGTTTTGGCCCGTTTGAGGCCAATCTCCCGACCGGGGAATTGTTCAGCAACGGGAAGCGCATCCGTGTCCCCGCGCAGTCCTTCCAAGTCCTTCAAATGCTATTGGATCACCCGGGCGACCTGGTCACTCGCGACCAACTCCGCTCGTTGCTCTGGCCTTTGGATACGTTTGTCGATTTCGAGCATGGCCTCAACGCCACGTCAATCGCTCCGGACGCTCTCCACGACTCCGCAGATCGCCCCGTGGATGAAACGCGCCGCGGCTACCGCTTCATCGGAACCGTCGAGCCCACAGTGCAACCTGCGCCTCCGCCAGTCGTACCCGCGCCGCCGGAAACTCTCGCGCAAGTTCAGCCTCTCACTCGCTCATGGAAGGCCGCTGCCTGGGCCATTGGAATCTCGCTCGGCATTGTCGCCATCCTGGCTGGCTATTTCTTGCGTCCCCGGTCCGCGCCTCGTACAGACTCACTGAATCCTGTGCCCTTCACGTCCTATCCCGGCATTGAGACTGCGCCGGCATTTTCCCCGACGGTTCCCGCACTGCCTTTGCCTGGGACGGTAATCCGGCTTCCAGCGGCAAAGGATTTGATTTGTATGTGAAAGCCATTGGCAGCGAGACGCTCCTGCGTCTGACGCACCACCCTTCCGAGTGGATCAGCCCGGCATGGTCCCCTGACGGAACGCAAATCGCCTTTCACCGCTTGGCGGGCGCTGATACCGGCCTCTACGTCGTGCCCGCTCTTGGCGGTCCGGAAAGGAAGCTCCACTCCACGCATGTACCGTACAACGTGGCTGCGCAAATCAATTGGTCTCCCGATGGCAAGTGGATTTCCTTCGATGATCCGCTTCCGGATCGGCCCGGTGATCGCATGTTTCTTCTCTCCACCGAGAATCTCGACGTCACCCCCATTCCTCATAACCCAGACTGCTTGCACGAAGGCAACTTGAATTTTTTTCGTGCCCCCAACAACTTTCTCTATCTCTGTGTGCGCAACATGAGCGAATTTGAGGTCTACACTCTCGCTGGTGTTGGCGGGACCTCTCAGTTAGTTACGAAAACCACGAATTTCCCCGGCGGAGTTGCCTGGTCTCCCGGGGGAAGTCGACTGGTAATCTCTGAGTGGACGGAAAAGGGCGCGCAGCTCTTCGAGACTCCCGTGCTCGGCGGCTCTCCGCGTCCTCTTCTCGGCGCGCCGAACGCCATGTGGCCGGCTCTCTCCGCTAAAGGCGATAAACTCGCTTACAGCGCAATCTCTAATAACGTCAACATCTGGCGAAAGGACCTTCTGCACAAGGGTTTGCCCGCCGTCAAGGTCATCTCCTCCACCTGGCTGCAAACCGGAGCGCAATACTCGCCCGACGCCAAACACATTGCCTTTGCCTCGAACCGGGCCGGTCCCTGAAACATCTGGATGCAGGACCCCGACGGCAGCAAGCTGGTCCAGATTACAAATCTAGCCGACGGCGCGGACGTGCCCAATTGGTCTCCCGATGGCAAAAAGATCGCTTTTGACCTCTACAGACTTGGACGTCATGAGATCTACATTGTCGATATCGACGAACGAATCCCACGTAAGTTGACGACCAATGTTCCACGGATTTCCTCTCCCACTTGGTCCCACGACGGCAAATGGATTTACTTTCGCTCCTACGAAACTATCGGCCACAAAATCTACCGTTGTCCCGCAGCGGGAGGCGACGCTTTGCCATTGCTCTCTCTGCCCGACGGCGGGAACTCCATCGAGGCCTTCGATGGCAATTCCCTTTATTTTGTGAGACGCAATGGCAACACCCGTCTGGGCATCCTCCCTGTGAACGGCGCCTCGACCGGGTCCGATACCGGGTCCGATGTCCAGGGAATGCCCGCCATCCGAGACTTCCTATTGTGGACACTGGTTCCGGGTGGTGTCTACTTTGTGCCCCATGACGACCCTAGGTCGCTGCACTACTATGATTTCTCCACAAAGAAAACACATCGAATTTTTACCCTCGATAAGGATTTCGATAGTGGCTTATCCATCTCACCCGATGGTCACTACGCACTCTTCTCTCAACTCGACGAAGAAAACAGCAACATCATGCTCGTCGACCACTTCAACTGACTGATTGTTTTTCTTGTGTACCACGCGCCGTCTACTGGAGTGATGGATGTGCAGCACCTTCTGACGGCGAAGACTTCGCCGTGTGCCAAGCGATTCCGTGTTGCTCCAGAAGTGCCTTGGCGTAGCGAATCGGGATAGCGGCTCCAGGAGTCCCGGTCGGCAGCGCGCTGGATTTGGCAATGGAGAGAGGAGTGCCGCGCAACCACAGGCCTTCGACTAGGCCAACAACGGCGTGAGAATCGACAGCGAGAACCGGGGAGCCGCTTTGGCCTTTCACGACCGGATGGCTGAGTAGAAAAACGTTTACTGCCGGCGCAGATTTTTCAAGCTGCGTGGATTCGTAACTCAGGACGGTGCCGGGGGATGAGTCTTCGCGTTGCAACTCGAAGCTGTGCGCATCCTGAAGCCGCTGAGGATGTAGCGAGAGTGCAAGGACCGATTGCCCGCGAACGGCTGCGTCAGCCGCTAGCGGTAGGAACTCAACACTGTACTTGCCGACGAAAGGATTTGGCGTAGCCCGAAGGATAGCCACATCGTGCTGCGGGTCTTTGGCGATCACACTGACCTGCAACAGCTTGGGCGGGGAATTAGGCCGGTTCACGAGGATGTATGGCTGGCCGCCGTCGCGAAAGGTTTCGAGGACATGAGCCACTGTCAGGAGATAGCCTTCGTCATTGATGAAGAATGCGTTGCCGAAGAACGTGTAGTGGTAGCCGCGAGCGGCTGGTGATTGATCGTCGGGGTAGACGACTGGACAAACGGAGGCGATAGCTGAGTCGTCAGGCGAAATGATCTGAACAGGTTTCTGGCGAGCTGCAAGAGGGATAAACGCGCAGGCGAAAGCACAGAGCACTCCGAGCGCTGCGATAGCGGCTCTGCAATGGCGTGTTCTGGCGAAGCTCAAGGGCACAACATCCTCGCTGCCTCAACTGTGACAAACGGGAATGCGGGTGTAAATGGCAAGAAAGGATGGAAAAGGGACAGGTTTGCCGAGATGCTGTTCTTCTTTATTTAGCCCGCGAGAATCGTACAAAAGCAGGGAAAAGAGCTTGACAAATAGTCGTCTGTACGGTAGTTTCAGTATAGAGAGAAAGAACAGAAATGACAGACACTACAAAATCAGCGCTTTCGCCTGTAGCTCAGAAATTTATCCTGCACTGGGGCGAAATGGGCACCCGGTGGGGCATTAACCGTACAGTTGCCCAGGTGCACGCCCTACTTTTCCTTTCACCTGTTCCGGTACCCGCGGATGAGATCTCCACCACCCTGGCTGTGGCGCGATCGAATGTCAGTACGTGTTTGCGCGAGCTGCAGGGATGGGGGATTGTGCGCGTGGTGCATGTACTGGGCGACCGGCGCGACCATTTTGAGTCTCTCAAAGACGTTTGGGAGATTTTCCGGATTGTCTCCGAAGAGCGGAAGCGGCGGGAGATCGATCCGACCTTGCGGGTCTTGGCGGAATGTGTGGCGGAGTCCAAGGCGAACGCTCAGGGGGATCCGTATACGCGCGAGCGGCTGGAGAGCATGCTGGAGTTTTTGACGGTCATGACCGGGCTGTTTGACGAAGTGTTGCGGATGCCGACTTCGGCGTTGAAGGGTGTGGGGAAGTTGAGGGGCAAGGTCTTCACCTTGCTGGGGAAGAAGGCCGGTTAGTAGCTGACGGCTGAACTTGTGCCTTTGGTTCAAGGTGGCTTTTAACGCACAGGTCACAGAGTTCGCGGAGAAGAAGAGGGCCATGATTTCGCTGACATCGGAGTTTACGGACGGGAAGGGGCGACACGCGCGAGGGTGGTTGTTTTTTGATGCGGAGTGCGCGTTTTGCACGCGGATTGCGCGATGGCTGGCTCCGATTTTGGAGCGGCGCGGATTGGCGGTGGCGCCGTTGCAGGATCCGCGAGTCGGCGCTTTGCTTGGAATGACGCGCGATGAATTGTTGCGTGAGATACGGCTTCTGCTTTCGGATGGGCGGCAGTATGGAGGAGCGGAAGCGGTGGTGGCGTTGGCGCGCGAAATTTGGTGGGCACGGCCGCTGGTGTGGTTCAGCAAAGTACCAGGAGGAATGGGGGCGCTGAGGGGCTGGTATCGGTCGGTCGCGATGCAACGGAGTTGTGTCGCGGTCGGCTGCGCAGTTCCCGAAGAGATTAAGCGAGCTTGATATTTCATAGGAGATCGACATGAACGCCCAGCTCATGCTCCTGTGGTTAGCGGGTTTGGTGCAAATTGCGATTGCTTGCGCGAATTTTTTCCTGCCTCGAAAGTTGAAACTGGCTGGGTCAGAAAGGGGGACAGACTGAAATCTGTTCCACTGTGGGTAACAATAACAGCACCGCCCCCTCGATTTTGCGTAAACGCTGATTTTAAAAGGGATAAAGCTATTTAGAATCAACACTTGTGGAAACGGTGATTCTACAGGAGTTACATCGAGCTCGATGCAGCCTGAAATTCAACACCTGCGAGCGGAGACGCCAGCTTGCTTCAGGCATTCGTCATGCTTAGCACATTGCCGTCGGGGTCTTTGAACCAGGCGACGCTCACGGATCCCCCAGGGGCGTTCCAGATGCCGAGTTCGTCCTGACGGAAGCGTGGGTAGAGACTGAAGGTTACTCCCTTTTCGCGCAGGGCTTTGACGGTGGCTCGGACATCCGGGACTTGGAAGCCGAGGATGGTGTGCTCGTGAGGCGTGAAGTCAGCCACGGTGGAAACCCGCAGGGTGACTCCGCCTGTATTGAAAACGGCAGCGAAGATGTCCTCGTGGGCTAGAGTTAGCCCGAGGGTGTCGCGATAGAACGCCGTGGCGCGGGCGCGGTCTCTTGTGCAAATGATGATTGTAGGCTTCGCAGTTTCTAGAATTCCCATTTTGGGCCTCCATCTCTTTTTGCGCGTTTTCTAACTGCGTGGTCCGAACTTCTTTTTCGGGTTAGCGATCACGTGGAAGAACACAAGGGTGTGCGGTCCTGTTGGAGAGGACATAGGCGTCTCCTAAAAATTGAGTTGGAAATAAAAAGCCTCGCGGGAAGCGAGGCGCAATATGCTACACAAAAATTGTAGCACGCTGGCAAACGGGTTAGGAAGCGAAATCTGTAGTTAGGGGGCCGTGGAATGTGTGTCTTAATACAGCGGGGACTGAGTGCGCAGAGAGGAGTCTGCAACATCGAGGGGAGGAGCGAAACATCACAACCGCCTGGCGAGGCCAACTGGCAAGATGCTGTTGGTTGACATCTACAAAAAATCAGATAAACTGATAATCAGATTATGAGAAAGACGAGCATATCCGTAACCGAGGCCTCGCGAAATTTTGCCGATTGTGTAAACCGCGTGCACTACCAGAACGTGACTTTTGTGCTTCTGAAGAATGGTGAACCGTTCGCTCGCCTTGTGCCCGACTATGAGAAAGTCTGTGCGGGGCGCGACTTGGCGGAGGCTCTTGCCAAAACCGACCTCCCTGAGAGCGAAGCAAAAAGCTGGCATCGCGATCTGAGAACTGGCCGCCAGAGTTTGAAGCGGCCGGCAGACAAATGGCGATAATTCTCGACGCCGACGTCATCATTCGAGGCGAGAAGGGCACATTCGACCTTAAGAAGTGGGTGGCTTCGCGTCCCAACGAACAATTTGAGATTGCAGCGATTACGGTTGCCGAACTCTGGCATGGAGTGGAACGGGCAAGCGGAAAGAGCAGGGCCATGCGCGAGCGGTATCTAAGAACTGTATTGGAGCCCTTGCCGATTCTCCCCTATACGGAGCAAACCGCGTACGAACATGCGCGCATCTGGGCAGAATTGGAGGCCTCCGGCAAAATGATTGGGTTCTATGACCTAATCGTGGGTGCAACAGCCGCAGAGCGAGGAAGCAAAGTAGCGACGTTCAACATCCGACACTTTGCTCAAATAAAGGGCTTAAGCGTGATGGAACCCAAGTAGCAAAAAAGACCCTTATTTTGAAAACTGGGGCTTAGGCCCCGCCGCAAGGTGCTGCTATCTAGCTAACGCGCGCGAATGGGATTGTGGGATTTCAGGACTACAAAGGTGAGCGCTGCTACCATTAGGCTGGCTTCAATCCAGTATAGGGCGGGATTGCCTTTGAAAACGAAGGCTGAGGCGATCATGGCGAGTGCAAAAACTAGCGACCAGAGAATGGGTCTTTTGGAGTTGGCGCTCATAGCTAAGACTGTAGCATGGATTTGCTGGGCAAAAGCCTCGCCTGTAAAACGAGGTTGAGGCAGCTCCGACGTTCTCTGCTGACTGGCCGGAACTGGGGCGGGACTACTTCTTAATTTTCCTGGTGATATACAGTTTGATTTCCTTGCCATTAACGTCGAGGACGTACGCGTGGTGTCCTTCGATGGCGATTTTCGTTATCTCATTTACCGGAATATCCCGCGCGTGGCTGTCGGTTTTCGGACCCGGTGTGAAGCTGTAGTCCGCAAAATAAACCATATCCTCGGTCTCAATGGTGTAATGCATGGTGTTTTTATTGCCCAGCAATTTCGAGGAAACATCGGTTTCCGAAGTAGCTTCTATCTTCGCTTGTTTCCAATTCCGCGTCTTCGCCAGGCACACAGTCGCAACCAACAACGTCAGCATCAGAAGACTAAACTTTTTCATCGGGACTCCTCTGCGGAGTATATGCCATTCCTATCCCTACTTGTCCGCCCTCGCAAGAGCAAGTTGCGAGGTTCGGCTACACTGGGCAAAGAGCGGCACCTGCCGACGGAGTAGCCATCGGTCTTTCCGGGTGAAGTCGTTAAGTTTGGAGTTTAGATTGGTGACAATCGCGAAAGCATCCGCACCGGCTGCTATGCCGTATTCATTTGGGGAGAAGGTGGACTCTCTTATCTTGGCGGTGATTCAGGGGGCACGGTTGCAAGAACAAGTTTTGACAATGCTGCGAAGCGAAGTCGTCGGCATCATGTCCGGAACTGTTTTTATGTTCATCGGACTGGTGGCGTGCGCGGCTGCGTGTGCGTTTGCGGCTGTCCGCCGTCAGAGCGGTGTGCGCCTCTTTGCGTGGCTGGGGATATGGAGTGCGATGTATGGGGTGCTGCTCCTTGCCGATGCGCCGAGCGTGGTCGCAGCACTGCCGCACTGGCTGCGGAGCGGTGTTCCTTTTCTGACGATGGCAATCGACTATCTGTTTTTGACTGTTGTTTCGCTTGCCTGGCTGGAATTGAGCGTCGGAAAAATGCGGGTGTTTCTGAAGACGGTCATCGGGTTGGGTCTGGCCTTCGGGATCGCGGGAATCGGAATTTTCGTGCTTACAGGGTCCAGCGAAACGTTGCTCGTTTACGTCCATTTCATCGCTGTTGCAGCCCTTATCATTTTTCTAGTCATCCTTGCGGTGCCCGGACTCTCGCGCAAGTACCTGATTCTTCCGAACCGCGCCGTCATGATTGTCGGCACGCTTATTTTTGCCACAGATGCGCTGTTTTTCAATCTTGCGCGGATTCTTAACTATCACACGTACAGGATAACGGGTTCGCTGGGACTGGCCGCTCTGCTCTTCTCGTTTGGGTATGTAGGTGTGCAAATGGCATTGTCGGGAGAACGGCGTTTGCACTCGATTGAGAGCGAGTTGGCGATTGCGCAGGAGATTCAAGCTTCAATTCTGCCTGGCAAAAATCCCGAAGTGAAAAATCTATTGGTTGCGTCGGCTTATCATCCGATGACAGCCGTTGCCGGAGATTTCTACGATTTCATTGCCGTCGATGAGAACCGTGCCGGGTTCCTTGTGGCGGACGTGACCGGACATGGAGTGCCGGCCGCGCTGATCGCGTCAATGATCAAGGTGGCTATTCAGTCACTCACGCCTTACGCCGCCGACCCGCGAGAAGTTTTGAACGGGCTGAACCGCATCCTCTTCGCACGGCTACGTTCGCAGCTCGTCTCGGCAGCGTATCTGTGGGTCGACACGGAGAAGCGAAAAGCGCTCTATTCGGCAGCCGGGCATCCGCCGCTTCTGAGTTGGCGCGGTGGCAAGGTGGAGCGCGTCGAAAGCAACGGACTGCTATTGGGAGTGCTGCCGGACGCCGAGTATCCAGTTTGCGAGATGGCCATTCAGGCGGGCGACCGGTTCTTGCTTTATACCGATGGCGTGAGTGAGCCGGAGAATGGCAGTGGGGAAGCGTTCGGCTCGCATAGGCTTGAGCAAGTCGTGCGCGAAAATCATCTGCGCTTGCCTTCCGATTTTCTGGAGCAACTGCTCACCGACATTCGCAAGTGGCAGCCCCCATCTGCCGAGCAGAAGGACGACATCACGCTTGTGGCGATTGATGTTCTGTCCTGACTAGTCCGATTTTCACCAAAATTGTTGACGATCCCCCGTCGAATGTGTGGATTAGGCGTTCACCTTTTGTTCATCCCTTTTCCAGACTGTGTGCATTGGCAAGAAAAGGGAGGTGTGCGAAAAATGGTTCACGATGCAGAGGCGTTCAAGGCCGGCGGCATCGGGCGGTCCAAGCCGCAGAAAGCGAAAAGACGGAAGGATACTCGCCATGACAAATTTCAAAGCTATGTTGCCCAAGACGGTCTGGATTGGAACACTCGGAGTAGCAGCGATGCTGCTTGGATGGACGCCATCATGCAAAGCGCAGGAAGTTAGCCCAGCGATTTTCACGAATACGGGCGTCGAAGATGCTTTCCCAGCCGCGAAGCCGGTTGCGAAGAAGCCCGCGAAGGTGCAGGTTGCGGCGCACGTCAATAAGGGCGTGGATGACAACGAGGCGAACGCACGAAAGCAGAATGCGCATCGCGTGGCTCGCAAGACGAATGTGGTATCCGCGCCAGTGGTCTGAAGACCAAGCGAGAGGACTTGGGCGCGAAGGACACCGACAAGTCCTCTCTGAACGTTGCGGCACGATAGACGAAATCGGCGGCAAGCACTTCGCTCGCCAGTATCTGATAGCTGATTCTAGTTGTCGGTTCCCAACTATTCCTTCAAATGCGCCAGCGGAATCTGCGAAAACAATTGCAAATCGACGATCATGGCCAGCCGCCGATCCAATTGAAAAAACGTCGCTGCCTTCCTCCCCGGCAACACCTGGGTCACCGCGGGCACATATTTCAGCCTCAAGGCCTGGGCCTGGGCGTCTATTTCCATCCAGTGCCGCACATAGATCAGCGCATCCTGATCCGACATCGTTACCCACGTTTCCGCGTATTGCTTCAACAGTGCATACTTCGCGTTGTTCACATCATGCAAGTCGTCAGCGTAGTGTTTGTAGATGGGCCAAAACTTCTCCCCCTCCTCATTCGACAGCGGCATATTCTGCCCAATCACCTGCATTTTCATTGCCCGTATATCCTTCCGGAGTAAAGCAATGTCCTCGTCCGATACCGTCGGGCTGAGGACCTTCTGCAGGATCACTTGCTGTCCCTGCGCCTGCGTCTCCGCCTCCAGAGTCTTCGCGCCCGCCGGAGCCATCCCTCCGCCCAACATCGTCGCCACCAGCATGCCCGCAACAAACGCCCCAGCTAATCCCGCCGCTCCCGTCAATTTGCACTTCATAATTTTTCTCCTCAGCCAGAAATCCTGCGTCGTGACGGACACATTCCTGCAAACATAGACTGCGGTACCAGTCCATGAACAAGAAGCTTCTACAATGACCGGTTGCACGACCAACTAGAGCATTCACTGCCGACGACTATGCGCCCGCAGTTGCCAACCCTACTTGCAAGTTGGTGAGGCCTTAGTGGGCATATCATATAACGGCGCGGCTGCCGCGGTCGGAGCTTGCGGGTTCGTTCCTTTCAACAATTGAGGCTAGATTCTGCTGACACTCTCACTGAGGGTACCTTTATCGATTTGGTGGATGGACCTGTCAAAAGTGACAGTGTAGCCTGGCAGAGGCAGCCGATATCTTAAGAGTGCCAGGTACTCTCGGGTCGTCGGCTCAGCGACTTAACGACATCGGATGGAAACCTGATTCGCGGATGCCAATGAAAAGCCTCATTGAGAGGGTCTATCGGTGCTCACTGTGGTTTTCGCCCATTGTGGAACTGGAGATCAAATGATCAAGAAGAACACGGCAGCAGTTCTGGTGTTTAGTGGGTTCCTTTTCGCCGGCGAGGCGTTAGTCGCTCAGAATGCAGGAGCCCAGGCCGCACAATCCGCGGCTGGCAGCGATAGCGCATCATCCATCGATCAAGAGATCGCTATGCTGAGGTCGGACCTGCGGTCGACTCGAAAGAAAGTTATCGCTGCCAACATGACGTTGACAGACACCGAAGCGGAAAAGTTTTGGCCAACCTACGACCAATACGTAAGCGAGTTGGTGAAGATCAACGACGCGAAATACGCTCTCATTAAAGAGTATCTGCAAAACACGAACATGACGGACGAACAGGCCGATAGCCTGTCGAAAAGGTGGCTCGCGGTGGATGAATCCGTCCTCCAACTCCGACTCAAATACATCCCAATCTTTCGTAAGTCGTTATCGGCCAAAGCCACTGCGCAGTACTTTCAACTCGACCGCCGCGTTCAAATGATGATCGATTTGCAATTGTTAGGCTCGATTCCGCTGATTGAGCCTTAACTGGTTGCATGCCAAAGGCGAGGAAGGGTCTGTCCGCAGGTTTGTTGAGCTACATGCCGCGCTATCCAAAACCAAGTGCAGTCTCTCTCTCTTTCTTCGGCTGCCTGGCGCTTCTTCTTTGTTCCAGTTTGCATGCACAAGAAAATTGCAACGTTGAAGTGAAGCTCCTGCTCTCGCCGGCGGAAACTCAGACTGCCATCACGTCGCTTAATGCCCAGAAAGAATCGGCTGGTCGCGTCTACTTTTTCGATACCGGTGCGCTTGATCTGCTATTTCAAGGCGCAATCGTGCGGCTGCGCAGGGGCGCTAAGAATGATCTGACGGTCAAATTGCGGCCACCAAATTCAAAAAAATTCTCTACTCCCTCGCAGGGGCACAATGGCTTCAAGTGTGAAGTAGACATGACACAGGAAGGAGCGAACTACTCCTATTCGATTACGAGGCAACTCGCCACGGACGAGCTTCCTCTGACGGGAACCGACATTCAGCGCCTTCTAAGCCCCACGCAAATCAAGCTGTTCGAGGATGCACACGTTTCCGTTAATTGGACCAGCGTGAAAAGAATCGCCGAGATCACATCAACCGATTGGCAAACGAAATCTCAGCCGCACCTGGGTAAACTCACTTTGGAACTTTGGGAGTGGACTGGAGGAAAAGTCCTCGAGCTCTCCGCGAAGATCTCTTTTGATGCTGGGTCATCGACCTTCACAGAATTGCAACGGCTCGCAAAGACGAAGCAGCTTGCGATTAGCCCCGATCAGCGGGTCAAGACCAGTATCGCTCTCGAAGCGATAGCGAATCAGCGCTGAGGGATTCAGGGTTTGCAGGCGAGGGAGTCGCGGAGGGCGAAGAATGCAGGCTTGGCGTTGAGTTGAGCGTCGAATGGGAGCGGGCGCTGGGGAAGGCCGTCTTTGCGGGGGCGAAAATTTTGGAGCCAGGAGTCGCGGTCGGAGAGACACCACGTTAGGACGGCTTTGACGGAATTGTGGTGGAGAATGTTTTCGAGGAAGCTGCGGTAGAGTTCGGCGACTTGGTGATCGCGTTCAGGGATATCGGCGGGCATGTAAGAATCGTCGACGTCAAGTTCGGTGACGAAGACTTGCAGGTTGAGTTTTTCGATTTCCAACAAAAATTTGTTGAGACCAGTCCATGTGGGAGTGCCTTCGTTGGTGCGCAGGTGGGCTTGCACTCCGAGGGCCTGGACGGGGACGCCTTTCCTGATGAGGCGTTGCAGCATAGCTAGGACGGCTTCGCGTTTGGCTTGCTGGGTGGGGACGTCGGTTTCGATGTCGTAGTCATTGTAGGTGAGGATGGCGGCGGGATCGGCTTTGGTGGCGGTGCGGAAAGCGAGCTCGATGTAATCTTCGCCGATATTTTGCAGCCAAAGGGAATTGCGTAGACCTTGAGGATTTTTGTGCGAGGGATCGATGGCTTCGTTGACCACATCCCAGGAATGGATACGGCCTTTGTAGCGGGCGACTACGGTTTGGATGTGCGTGGTGAAGAGGGAGACCGCGTTTTGCGGGGTGATGGTGGAGTCCAGCCAGGGAGGATTGTGCTCGTGCCAGCAGAGATTGTGGCCCCGGGCTGGGATGTGATGGGATTCGGCGAAGTCCATGAAAAAATCGGCTTGGGTGAAGTCGAAGCGGTCTTGTTCGGGATGGGTGGCGCGCCACTTCATTTGGTTTTCAGCGACTAGGATGGAGCATTGGTCGAGGAGGAGAGGAGTGAAGTCGGGGCGTTTGAGTTGGGAGTCGGAGACGGCGGTGCCGAAGTAGAGACCTTTAGAGTGGGCGATTTCGCGGAGTTTGGAGGTTTCGGCGGCATTCGAGCAAAGCGGAAATGTAGAGGCAGCCAGGGTGCCGAGGGACAATTGAACGAAATCGCGACGTCGCATGGATGATTAGTTTCTGCTGAATTTGAAGGGGGATTTTAACACAGGGGGCACAGAGGACACTGAGAAGACGGGGAAAAGAAAAGAAGAAGGAAAAAGATTATCGCAGAGGTGAACAGAGACACAGAGGGCGCAGAGAAGAAAAAGCGGATTCCTCGCTTCGCACGGAATGACAATTTATTACTGGTGTCGAAGCTAGGCCCTAGCGGCGGAGGATTGCTCTAGGACACGGCGGTAGTAGGCTTCGTAGGCGGGGATGACGTCTTTGGCGCAGAATTTTTTCTTGGCGTTGAGGCGGGCGGTTTGGCCCATTTCGCGGCCGCGGTCGGCGCGAGACAAGATTTCGATGGCGTAGGCGGCGGCGGACTTTACGTCGCCGGGTTCGACGAGGTAGCCGTCGATGCCATGCTCGACGACTTCGGGGACACCACCGACGTTTGTGGCGATGACGGGGACTTCGCAGGCCATGGCTTCGAGAGCGGCGAGGCCGAAGGATTCGAGCTGCGAAGGCATTAGGAATAGATCGGCGACGGAAAGCTTTTCGTAGACACCGTTTTGCTTGCCTGTAAATATCACGTCTTTCTGGAGGCGTTTTTTGCGGACTAGGTATTCCGCCGCGCCGCGGTCCGGGCCATCGCCGATGAGGACGAGTTTGGCGGGCATTTTGGCGCGGACCAGCGCGAAGATTTCGACTACGTCCGTGAGGCGTTTGACGGGGCGGAAATTTGAGAGATGCATCAGAATCGGTTCGCCATTAGGCGCCCATTGTGCGCGGAGGGCGGGTTGCGGCGTGCGCGTATAGAGATCACAATTCACAAAATTGGGGATAACTTCGATTTGGCGCTTAATGTCGAAGTCTTTAATAGTTTGGTTCAGCAGATATTGGGAGATGGCGGTGACGCCGTCGCTTTGTTCGATGGAGAATTTTGTGATGGGGAGATAGCTGCGATTGCTGCCAACGAGGGTAATATCTGTCCCATGCAGCGTGGTGATGAAGGGTAGGCGTCGCGGAGCAGCCATGGAACGGGCGAGCATGGCACTGACAGAGTGCGGGATCGCGTAGTGGACGTGGAGAAGATCCAGCGATTCGGACTCGAAGACTTCCAGCATCTTGGTCGCGAGGGCGAGTGTGTACGGTGGGTGATCAAAAAGAGGGTAGCTGGCGACTTCGACCTCGTGAAAATGGATGTGCGGGTCATTGGGATTCATGCGGATGGGCGGAGCGTAGCTGATGAAATGGATGTCGTGGCCTCGCGCGGCGAGTTCCTGGCCGAGTTCAGTGGCGACGACGCCGGAGCCTCCGTAAGTGGGGTAGCAGGTGATGCCGATTTTCATGAATGAGGATCTCCGTTGTCCTCAGTTGTGAATCGCGGGCAGATAGGGCAGCATTCTACCGGCAAAGCGCTTCATCGCGTGGGCTTAGAAATACCTAACATACATCGGATGAACGAGTCCTGGATTTGGCTGCACTGGCACTCCATTAGACGTGGGAGGTGGTGAAATCGTGACACGACTCGCCGGGAAGGTAGCCCTTATAACGGGAGGGGGAACGGGCATTGGGAGGGCGATCGCCCTTGCCTTTGCGCGGGAGGGGGCGAAGGTCGCTGTGGCAGGACGGCGTAAAGAGAAGCTGGAAGAGACGCTGCGCGAGGTTGAGAAACTAGGTGGCCAGGGGTTGGCGATAGTCTGTGATGTGGCCAAAGCCAAGGATGGCACGCGTGCGGTGAAGGAGACGGCGAAGGCGTTTGGACAACTGAACGTACTCGTGAATAACGCAGGAGTTCTGCACGCTGCAACCATTGAGTGTACTAGCGAAGATCAGTGGGACAAGCTGATGACAATCAATTTGAAAGGGCCGTTTTTGATGTGCAAGGCGGCGCTGCCGGAATTTCGCAAGGCAGGTGGTGGGGCGATTGTGAATGTCGGTTCGGTTCTGGGGTTGGTGGCAATGAAAGATCGCGCGGCGTATTGCGCTTCAAAAGGCGGCGTGACTCTATTGACCAAGGCCATGGCTCTCGATCACGCTCATGAAAATGTGCGGTCAAATTGTATTTGTCCGTCGATTGTAGAGACGGAACTGGTGCAGGGACTGTTCGCGGCTTCAGAAGAGGGAAAGGCTTTGCGCAAAGCGAGGATTGGGTCGATTCCGCTGGGGCGCATGGGGCGTCCCGAAGATGTCGCGGAAATGGCGGTGTTTTTGGCGTCGGAGGAATCAAGCTGGCTCACGGGTGCGGCGATTCCGCTGGATGGCGGGCTTTCAGCATATTGAGAGAAGCATGTAGGACTGCATGAAGTCAGAATTATTCAGTGACTTGAAGAAGTATGAAGCGGCGCTGCGGCGACGGACGAACGTAAGCGGAGCGACAGCTTTGTTGGGCCTCAAGCTGGAGAGTTTGGAAATGGGGCGCGTCGTCTTCACCATGAGGGTAAAGCCCCGGCACAAGCAGCTTCACGGCGTGGTGCACGGAGGAGTTTTGGCTACAGTTGCGGACACTGTGGCAGCCATTGCGGCCTATACGACTGTTCCGAAAGCCACGGTGATCGCGACCGTAGAACTGAAGATAAATTTTCTGGAGGCCGTGCCTGGCGGCCAAATCAAGGCGGTCGGAAGCGTGTTAAGAACCGGGCGAAACTTCGTCGTAACGGAATGCGAGATTTACAAAGAGGACGGTATACTGGCGGCCAAGGCGCTGCTCACTTTTGGAGCGGCTCGAGGGCACTCAATTGAGCCCCGATGAGATCTCGAGCCGCGATAAGGCGATTGAAAAGTTGAAGGTTAAGAGTCAAAGCAAGAACCGGAAGGGCTGAAGGGACTACTCGTCTCCGCCGGATGCCGCTTCTTCTCCGTCTTTGTGAACATACTTAATGACGCGCTTGAAAATGAGCAGATTGGGGCTGCCTTGGCGCGTGAGCTTGATGCAATCGCGGTCATACCACTCGACCGTGCCACGAAGCGATTCGCCGCTGTCCAGGACCACCACCATCTGGGTATGGCTTTGCATCTGCTTGACCCAATAGAAGTTCTCGGCGTGGGTCGTCTCTGGCGGCGCAGGCTTCTTGCTGGGCGCGGGGCCGTTATGTGAGATTCTCTGGGGAGGTTGTTCCTTCACGTCCGGAAATCCCGGGCGAAACATCCTGCGATTCACCATGACTTCTCCTTGCGGCTAACGGTGGGGTGAGTTCATTGGGTGAGATGCATGTCTGGGGCACTGGGTTACAGTCGAGTGCGGAAAAGTTTGGGACGAAAAAAGAGGGCTAAATCGGGAGTTGAGGGTTGAAATCGTTAAGATTCTGGTGCGAGCGAGGCCGCCAGAGCGTCAAGACCGAGCTGGCGATTCAAGTTGCGGCGAGCTCCTGCATGCAAGTCATCGAAACCAGCGATGGCACGCATCACCCAACGCGAATCAACCGACTTGGCGAGGGTGGCGAGCTCTTTTGCCAACGGAACATTTCGCAGAACCGGCTCCTTCACTCCTGAGGTGAGTTCGAGCAGATCGGTGAGAAGGCCATAAAAGACCCCGAGTTGATCTTCGAAGGACGACTCGCGGTCTTTGGCGAAAGCGGCAGTGCCGGCAAAAAGTTGAGCGAACCCCTGGCCTTGGGCGGCGCGTTCGAGGATGCGGAGCGCGTTGCGGCGCCGCTCGGCGGTCTCTTCTACATTCATTTCAATGGCCAGGCCGGGGCTGCCCTCTGCGAGTTGCGCTGCCATTTTTAGTTCGGGCGCCCTGCGATCGGTTTTTTCTTTGAGAATGTTTTCGACGTCGAGCTGAGAGAGCGGCGCGAAATGAAATTGCAGACATCGAGAGACGATGGTTGGGAGCAGTGTATAAGGCGAGGGCGCCGTCAGGATCAGCGTGGCTGATCCAGGGGGTTCTTCGAGGATTTTCAAGAAAACGTTGGCGACGTTCCAATGCATGGTTTCTGCGCCGTCCAGAATGAAGACTCGGCGACGTCCCATAGGCTGGAAATACGCGGCGCGTTGAACGGCGCGTAGCTGGCCAATGCGCAGCATAGGTCGCGCAACGGGATTTTTCAGGCGAACGGGATCGGGCACGAGAGCCCAGACGTCCGGGTGCGTTTGGAGGATCAAGGGAACGCGCTCAACGGTCGCAGCGTCGGCGCTTTCGCCACGCTCGGCGAGACCTTGTTCGATGAGCTTTTCGGGATCGGCGAGTAGCGCGATGCGCTTGCAAGTTTCGCATTCGCCGCAGAAGTCGTCTTTTAGGCGTTCACAATTGGCGGCTTGCGCAAACATGCGCGCCAACGTGTACTTGCCGAGGCCGCGAGGGCCGCTGAAGAGCAGCGCATGCGGAACACGCTCGCTGCGGAGAGCGCCGCGTAGGGCGGCGACGATTCGTTCATTACCAAGGAATTCGGAGAAGCCCATGTATCAGTGGCCTTCCTTTGCGGCGGGCTGCGAAATAACTTGCAGGACTGCAGCTAGAATTTCCGTGGCGATATGTTTTTGAGGGCGCATCGATCCGCGCGTTTCGTCGAAGCAGGGAATCGTCGCCCAGCTGGGCCTGCGCGAGAGTTCATCGTACATCGCCGCGGCATCTTCCAGATGACGAAGGCTGGCTTCCTGTAGATCTTGTTTGACCTTTGTGTAGCTGCGCGGGGACTTGCGCGCTACGAGTTGCTGGGCTTGGCGAGGAGGGACGCGGAGATAGAGCACAAGCGTTTCTCGCGGCAGATTGTAAATGTTGTATTCGAGATGCTCGATCCAGGAGATGAAAGCCGGACGGTCGGCAGCGCTGGCGCGTGCGGTTTGATGAGCCAGATTCGAACCGATATAGCGGTCGGCAAGCACGATTTTGCCCTGGTTCAGAGCTGTTTCGAGGCGGAACTTGGCTTCGAAGCGATCGCCGGCATAAAGCAGGGCGCTGAAGTGCGGGTCGACTGTTTCGAGCGCGCCAAAATCGCCGTTGAGGAATTGGCCGACCATTTTGCCGAACCAGGAATCGTATTGGGGGAAGCCGGTCGAATAGACGGCATGGCCGCTAGCGTTCAGGGCTTTCTCCAAAAGTTCGACCTGCGTGCGCTTGCCGCTTCCGTCGATGCCTTCAATGGCAATGAGTTTTCCCGGTGCAGTCATGTACGGAGGCCAGTCTAACCGTAGACCCGCAACGCTGCAACGGCGTGCATGTTACGATTTAATTTTGAACATGACGACGACATCGATTCGAGAAAACTTGGCGCAGTTGCAAGAACGGATTTCTGCGGCCGCGCTGCGAGCGGGGCGTTCCGTTGAGGAAATTACGCTAATTGGAGTTTCGAAAACGCATCCGGCGGAGGCCATCCGCGAAGCCTATGAGGCGGGGTTGCGCCATTTTGGAGAAAACCGCGTACAGGAGTGGGAAGGGAAGCAGGGCGGGATTGAAGGTCTGAATGCAATCTGGCATCTGATTGGGCATTTGCAGAGCAACAAAGCGGCGCGGGCAGCCAAGCTCTTCGATGCGATCGATTCTGTGGATGATTTTTCTTTGGCGCAACGATTGGACCGGGCAAGGAGCGAGTCAGGTGTAACCGAACAGATGCGAGTGCTCATCGAAGTACATATCGCGGAGGAGGAGACGAAAACCGGCGTAGACGTGAAAGAGCTTCCAGCGCTGGCCGAAAAGATCGCCGCGTTGCCTATGTTGAAGTTTGCTGGATTGATGTGCATTCCGCCGTTTGCGGGAAATCCGGAGCATGCGAGGCCGCATTTTAGGCGGCTGCGGGAATTGCGTGACGAGTTGGTGAAACAACTTGGACGAGGGTTGCCGGTACTGTCGATGGGAATGTCGAACGATTTTGAAGTGGCGATTGAAGAAGGGGCGACGGAAGTGCGCGTTGGGACGGCGTTATTTGGAACGCGCGGCACAGTGGGCCCAGCGAAAATTGGGCAATGATTTCCACGGGGGACAGGGATGAAGCTTTTTAGTCCGTTTCGAATACGCGAGATCGAGTTGAAGAACCGGATTGTGGTTTCGCCGATGTGCGAGTACTCGGCGAAAGACGGACATCCGCAGACTTGGCACCTGGTACATCTGGGAAGCAGGGCGATTGGCGGCGCGGCGCTGGTTTTTACTGAGGCGACCGCCGTCGAAGAGCGGGGAAGGATTTCGTCGGCGGATACTGGGATTTACGAGGATGCGCACGCTGAGTCTTGGCGGCCCATTGCCGAATTTATTCGATCGCACGGCGCAGTACCGGGGATGCAGCTGGCGCATGCTGGGAGAAAGGCAAGCACGGCGCCGCCTTGGACGGGAGGCAAGCCCGTCACAGTACAAGATGGCGGATGGGAACCGGTTGCGCCGAGTGCTCTGGCATTTGACGCGGGATATACGGTGCCGCGCGAATTGTCTGCAGACGAGATTGCAGGAATCGTTGCGGCGTTCCGGAAGTCGGCGGAACGCGCGTTGGCGGCTGGCTTTGAGGTTATCGAAATTCACTCTGCACACGGATATCTCCTGCACCAATTTTTGTCGCCGCTCTCGAACACGCGCACGGACGAGTATGGTGGCAAATTTGAAAATCGGATTCACATTGTGAAACAAGTTGTTCGAACGGTTCGTGAAGTTTGGCCGCAGAGGTTGCCGCTGTTTGTTCGTGTTTCCGCGACCGATTGGAAAGAAGGCGGTTGGGATTTGGCGCAGACGATTGAACTGGCCCGGCAGTTGAAGCCTCTGGGCGTGGATCTGATTGACACCTCAAGCGGAGGACTTGTGCCCGGAGTGAAAATTCCTTTAAGTCCCGGCTACCAAACCGGATTTGCAGAAGCAATTCGCAAGGAGGCCGGGATTGCAACTGGGGCCGTTGGAATGATCCGTGAGCCAGCCCAAGCTGAAACGATTTTGGCGACCGAACAGGCGGACCTGGTTTTTCTTGCGCGTGAATTGCTCCGCGACCCGTATTGGCCGAGGCGCGCGGCGAAGGCGCTCGACGTGAAGATCAAGTCACCCGTGCAATATGAGAGGGCCTGGTAAGCGCGCGATGTTTGCTGAGATTGCGGAGAACCTTGCGGCCGGGACCGTTTCGTTCGCGGTTCGCGTGCAGCCGCGAGCGAGCAAGGACGAAATCGTTGGCGTGATAGAAGGCGCGCTGAAAATCCGGCTGCAAGCGCCGGCGGTGGAAAACCGGGCGAACGAGGCGTTGGTTGAATTCCTCGCGCATCTTTTGAAAACACCCAAGTCGGCTGTTAGAATTCTTGGAGGTGAGCGCAGTCGCACAAAACGCATCGAAATTCGCGGCGTGACGAAACAGCAAGTGCTGGGGCTTCTCGCTCACGACGCATAACCCGCATTTCTGAAACTCGGCGAATAGATTGGACGTCATCAGAACATGAGCGCTGACATCAACGGAATACAGAGCGACCTGCGAGCCGCGAAACTAGATGGCTGGTTGTTTTATGATTTCCGCGGACGCGACCCCATTGCGCAGGGGATTTTGCAACTTCCTCCGGGTATGCGCACGCGCCGTTGGTATTACTTCATTCCTGCGCAGGGGACACCGCGCAAATTAGTGCACAAGATTGAGACGGAATCCCTGGCAGCGTTGCCGGGCGAAACGCTTTTTTACGCAGGGCAGGAGGAGCTGAGAAAAAATCTCGGGAAACTTCTGGGGCGCGCAAAGAATGTTGCCATGCAATATTCACCGAAGAACGCTATCCCTTACGTGGCAATGGTGGACGCGGGAACGATTGAGCTCGTGCGCAGTACCGGAGTGAAAGTCGTAAGTTCCGCGGACCTGGTGCAAAAATACGAAGCGTGCTGGAGCTCAGAGCAACTGGAATCCCACTTGGCGGCAGGCGCGGTGATTGACCGAGTCGTGCGAGAAGCTTTTCAGCTAGCGGCAAAAAACGTCCGCGAGAAGAAGACGTTTACGGAATACGATTTGAAGGTGTGGATTCTGAAGGAATTTGAAGCGGCCGGGATCGTTGTAGATCAGGGACCGGATATAGCCGTCGGTCCGCACGCAAGTGATCCGCACTACGGCCCAACACTCGAATCGGCGTCCCCTATTCGCGAGGGCGACTTGCTGTTGCTAGACGTGTGGGGCAAAACAAAGGCGGCAGGAAGCGTCTATTACGACATTACCTGGGTCGGATATCTCGGCCCGAAAGTTCCAGAGAAGATGACGAAATTGTTTGGAATCGTGCGGGAGGCGCGGGACAAAGCGGTTGAACTGATTCAGTCCAGCGTCGCCGCGGGGAAGCCGCTTCAAGGCTGGCAAGTGGACAAGGCCGCGCGCAAAGTAATCGAAAAGGCTGGCTACGGCAAATATTTTTTCCATCGCACCGGCCACAACATCGGGCAAACGGTACACGGCAACGGCGTCAACATGGACGGACTGGAGACGCACGACGTGCGGCATCTGATTCCGAAGACGTGCAACTCGATCGAGCCGGGAATCTATCTGCCAGAGTTCGGCATCCGAAGCGAAGTGAATGTATATATCGACGAAAAAGAAGCGCGCGTAACCGGAGCGATCCAGAAAGAGATTTTGGCGTTGCTGGCCTAGCGAAGACCGAGCTCATCCGACGAGAAAACAGGAAGAAAAATGTCAGAAGAAACAGCGGCGGGCACAACAGCGGACCCAATAATTTCCCAGGCGGATTTCGCGACAACTCCTGTGCATCAGCAGGGGAATGAAGCTTTGGCCATTGCCATTGGAGTGGCCGGATGGCTTGTTCCAGGGCTCGGCCATGCGTTGCAAAAAATGTGGGGTCGGGCGCTCGGCTGCTTTCTGACAGTGGGGGCGTTGGTTTTTCTCGGCGTGGGAATGCGTGGCAACGTTTTCAGTTCGGATGGCGGCGACGCTTTCGGAATGCTGGGCTACGTTGCCGATCTTGGAACGGGATCGTTTTATTTTGCGGCGAGAGCGCTCGAAACGCAGGGTTCCGATGTCGCGCACGCCGAAGGTGACTACGGTACGCGGTTTCTTGCGGCAGCTGGCGTGCTGAATCTGCTGGCCGCGTTGCACGCTTACGAAGCCGCGCGAGGGCGCAAGGCGTGATCGCCACGATCGGTTTTACCCTCACTCATTTTCAGGCAATGGCGCTCTTCGCGCTGCTGATTTCCGTTGCGTTCGGATTCTTGAGCCGGCGCCGCACGAGCGACCGCGTAAAATACATCATCTGGTCGCTGTTTTTGTTCCTGCTGATCGGGGTCGGAATCGGTTGGGCAATGTATCCCTTCTCGCGCTAATGGAACGCCATTCTTGCCGTTCAATTGACAGAAATTTTGCGCGAATGCTATTGTGAAGGAACAGGCCGAGGTAGCTCAGCTGGTAGAGCACCTCATTCGTAATGAGGGGGTCGCGAGTTCGATTCTCGCCCTCGGCTCCATAATCTTATAAGTCCTTTTCTTTCAGTCACTTCATAAACCTAGCTCACTGATTTACGCCGCTGGCGAGTATCCCTCCATCTACAACGAGCACTGAGCCGGTCGTGTAGCTGGCGGCGTCGGACGCGAGATAAATAGCGGCTCCGGCGAGTTCCTCGACTTTACCGAAGCGCTTCATCGGCGTACGCATGAGCCATTCGTTGCCGCGCGGCGTGCCCTCGAGCAACTTTTGGTTCAGCGGGGTGGGGAAGACGCCGGGTGCGATGGCGTTCACGCAGATGCCGTGCGGCGCCCATTCGATGGCTAGCGACTGCGTTAGCGAAGCGACGGCGGCTTTGCTCGCAGAATAGGCGGACACCTGAAGCATCCCGAGAAAAGAGCCAATCGAGGCGATATTGATGATCCTGCCATAGCGGCGTTCCATCATGTGGGGGCCGAAAATCTGGCAGGCGCGTAGGATGCCAGTGAGATTTGTTTCGAGTATGTCGTTCCAATCTTGTTCGGAAAAATCGAGCGTCGGGGCTTTCTTCGTGCGTCCGGCGGAGTTCACGAGGATATCGACCTTACCGAAGTTCTTCACTGCTGCGTCGAGCACACTTTGCAGCGAGGCGCGGTCGGTGACGTCCGAAGTGGCGCGAAGGGCGCGGCGGCCCAGCGCTTCGATTTCGCGAGCGGTTGACTCGACTTGGTCGAGGCGGCGCGATGTGGGCGCAACATCCGCGCCAGCTTCCGCCAGGCCGAGGGCGATAGCTCTGCCGATGCCAGAAGTGCCGCCGATGACTACGGCTGATTTACCATTCAGATCGAGCTTGCTATATCCCATGATTCATTTCTCTCCGTGAAGGTTCCTTCTTTGATGGTTGTGTGCGCGTGGATGCTGCGTCATTTTTCTCAAACTACCAGTCGAACATTGTGCCGTCCAACTTCCGATTTATGGGCAAATAAGCGCGTTCGTAAGGGAATGTCGCCGCGAGCTTTTCGTTGTAATCCACCCCCAAACCGGGCGCGTCGCCAGGATGCAGAAAGCCGTCGCTGAAGGAATACGAGTGCGGAAACACTTCATCGGTTTCCTTCGTGTGCAGCATATATTCCTGGATTCCAAAATTATTGACGGAAATGTCGAAATGAAGCGCGGCGGCCAGGGACACAGGCGACAAGTCCGTCGCGCCGTGGCAGCCGGTAAGGACATGGTACATCTCCGCGAGCGACGCGACTTTTTTCAGATGCGTGATGCCGCCGCTGTGCACTGTGGCCATGCGAATGTAGTCGATCAATTGTTCGGTGATGACGGTCTTGGCATCCCAAATCGTATTGAACACTTCGCCGAGCGCCAGTGGCGTGGTGGTGTGCTGGCGAACGATGCGAAAGCCTTCCTGCAACTCCGCCGTCACCGCGTCTTCGAGCCAAAAAAGGTGATAGGGCTCGAGGCTCTTGCCCAGGCGGGCCGCTTCGATCGGAGTGAGGCGGTGATGCGCGTCGTGGAGGAGATGAACGTCATCGCCGTATTTAAGTCGAAGCTGTTCGAAGAGCTTCGGGACATGGAGCAGATATTTCTCAGTGGACCATGTGTTCTCCGGCGGAAGCCCTTTTTCCGCTGGCTCGTAATAAAATTTTCCTTTCGAGACGCCGTACGTTGATGGAATGCCGGGGATTCCCGATTGCGCGCGGATGGCGCGGTAACCCAAAGCCGCATACTTGCCGACTTCATCGATGGTCTCCTCGACGTCGCGGCCATTGGCGTGGCCGTAGACCATGACGCCGGTGCGGCTTTTTCCGCCGAGCAGATTGTAGACGGGAGTATGGAGAGCTTTGCCCTTGATATCCCACAAAGCGATGTCGATGGCGCCGATCGCTGCCATGGTCACAGGGCCGCGGCGCCAGTAGGCACCGCGATAGAAATATTGCCAAATGTCTTCGGATTGAAAAGGATCGCGGCCGATCAGGCAGGGAATTAAATGCTCGGAGAGATAGGCTGCGACGGCCATCTCGCGCCCATTCAACGTCGCGTCGCCGAGGCCGTAGATTCCCTGGTCGGTGTATACCTTCAGCGTGACGAAATTCCTGCCAGGGGAAGAAATCAATACTTTTGCATCCGTGATCTTCACCGCTCCTCCTCAATTTTGTCGGCTTTCCTGAGTGATCTCGCTATTTGCCACCGCGTCTGCCAAAAGTTTGCGCGGAATCGTTCAGATTCGTCGAACGAGGCCTTCATCAGTAGCTTTTGTATTCCGCACCAGGAGCAGCACGAGAATCATTCCGATGAACGGAATCACCCCCGCAATAATCATGAGCGGGTCGAATAAATGTGTCCCGGTCGCAATACGCGCATCGGAAAGATGACCCGCTAATTCGAAAACAACAATCGTGCCGAGCGCTGCTCCTGTTCCGCTAAGTCCGCTGACCGTAGCGACCGATTCGTTTTTGTAGAGGTCAGAAGGTAACACGTTGGCGATGGTCGTGAAAGATGCGTAGGAAAACGTGGCAAGAGCGAAGAGCAGGGTAAGCCAATAGAGGTTCACCGTGAAAATCGTGGGAATCAGCAGGGCAACGCCGCAGCCGCCGAACACAACCAACGCTTTGCGCGCGTTTCCGACGGACCATCCGCGTTTGATCAGAAGACCTGAAAGCCAGCCGCTGAAAAAATTTCCCAGGTCGGCCGCGATGAAGGGAATCCAGACGGCAATCAAACCGCTCTTGAGAGCAATCCCCTTGGCGACGAGGTAGATGGGAAACCAATCGGCGATGAAGAACCAGACTGGGTCGGTGAAGCTCCTGGCAATGATGGTGCCCCACGTTTGCGGCAACTTGAGTAGGTCGCGCCAACGCGCAGGTGTTTTTGCGGGCGGCTCGTCCTCTTTGTGGTCGGCAAGAATCATCTGCCGCTCGGCAATACTGATTCGAGGATGATCCTGCGGCAAGTGATAGAGCCAGCGCCAAACAATCAGCCACAAGAATCCAAGCAGGCCAGGAACAACGAATGCAGGTCGTGTGCCCCAGCGGAAATACAACCAGAGAACAATAAATGGCGCAATAGCCCCGCCAATGGAGGAGCCGCTATCGAAAAGTGCGGTGGCCAAACCGCGCTCCTGTTTTGGAAACCATTCCGAAACCGCTTTCGTTGCGCCCGGCCAGTTGCCCGATTCGCCTAGTCCAAGGAAGAAGCGAAAACCCATGAACGAATAAAGGCCGCGAGCGAGCGGTGTGAGAACCGAAACAATCGAATACCAAAGAACGGTCAGCGTGAGGCCGCGTTTCGTCCCAATGCGATCCATCAGTCTGCCGTTGAGAGTTTGGCCGATGGAATAAGCTACACGGAATGCGATTACCAGATTGGCGTAGTCCGTGTTGGTCCAGTGGTAGTCCTGTTTGAGATAGGGAGCTAGCAGGGACAGCGTTTGGCGATCGATGTAATTGATAACAGTCGAAGCGAATAAGAGTCCGCCAATCCACCAGCGTAGCGAAGGAATGGTGCGGCCGCTGTCGGAGCTTGGAGCTCGGATTCCTTGCTTCTCCGTGAATATTCATAAAGGGAAGGATTCCACTGACGCTGTTCAACAGCAGCCCAAGCTATCCGTCTATGAAGCACGTTTAGTTGCAAACGAATCAGAGAGTCTACATCACCGCCAATGGCAGTGAAATTGGATTTGGAGGCGCCACTTCTCTCTTTTCTCGCTGTCCCTTTTTGGTATAGTCCCAACCGCAATGTCGATTGAATCTTCGGACGCCCCCACAACTCCCGGCGTCGCGCTCACTCGAAATCAAATTCGAGGCTTTTGGGCCGCTTGGGGTGGATGGACTCTCGACGGCATGGATTCCTTCATCTATGCCCTGGTGCTGTTGCCATCGCTCCGTGAACTTCTTCCTCGCTCCGGCATCGCGGCGACAAAAGGCAACATCGGCTACTACGGCGGTTTGCTTTTTGCCCTTTTCCTGCTCGGGTGGGGACTTGCCTTTTTATGGGGGCCCGTAGGCGACAAGTTTGGCCGAGTTCGCACCTTAATGCTAACCATCGTGTGGTATTCGGTCTTTACCTTTCTCAGCGCACTCGTCACCAACGTTTGGCAGTTGGCAATTCTTCGCCTCCTCGCAGGAATTGGAATCGGCGGTGAGTGGGCCATGGGCGGCACGTTCGTCGCGGAAGAATGGCCGGAAAACCGTCGTCGCGCCGGCGCGGGCTACATGCACACGGGCTATTACGTCGGGATATTTTTCGCCGCGATCGCGAATTATGGAATCGGAAGCCATTATGGTTGGCGCGCCATGTTTGCCGTCGGAGGTGTGCCGGCGCTTCTCTTGGCTTGGGTGCGCCACGGCGTCACGGAACCTTCTCGTTGGTCCGCCAAGCTGGAAGTCGTTCGCTCCTGGCAGATCTACCAACCGTTCGCGGCGCTTTTCTCGCCTGCGTTACGCCGCCGCACAATTTTGAACTCGCTATTTATGCTCGCGTCGATCAGCGGCCTTTGGGCGGGAACGGTTTATGTTCCGGCGGCGGTGACTTCGCTTGCGGAAGCCGGGGGCCGCGTTGGACCGCAAGCAGCGCAGCTTGCTTCTCGCGCCACTATGCTCGTTGCGTTCGCCACCATTCTTGGATGCCTGGCGATGCCGTGGCTTGCCGAACGACTGGGCCGTCGCGGCGCGCTCGGCTTTTTCTTTGCGCTGATGATGGTGTTTATCGCCCTAACGTTTGGCAAGGTTTTCTATCTCGGCCCAACTGCTCTTCCCTGGTTTTTTGTCTGCCTTTTTTTTCTGGGTTTGGGCGGCGCGAATTTCGCGGTCTACACGCTTTGGCTCCCTGAACAATATCCCACCGAATGCCGCGCTAGCGCTTTCGCGTTTTCCACCTCCTTCGCACGTTTCGGCGGAGCCGCGATCACGTTTCTAGTCGGAAGCGGCGTACAGCGATATGGGTCCCTCGGAATTCCCGTCGCGATTACGGCCGTGGCATTTGCCATTGGCCTTCTTCTGATTCCTTTTGGAGCCGAGACACGTGGACAAACGTTACCCGCATAGCGCCAATTCTCCTTGTGCTTTCCTGCAAGGACAAGCCGGAAGAATTCGCTCCAATAAGAGGTCATCGACTTCAGTTCGGCAAAGGCTCAGCGAGTGCAAATAACGGACCCCGCCGCTAAATCCAAATCGAACGCACGCCACGCGGTTCTCGCCGGCTTTTTTGGCTGGACACTCGACGCCTTCGATTTTTTTGTCGTTGTCTTTTTGTACGACACGCTTGCTCATCAATTCGGCGTATCCAAGAAAGACATCATCTTCACCACTTTTGCCACGCTCGCGATGCGTCCTGTAGGGGCTGTGATTTTCGGCTTGTTATCCGATCGCTACGGCCGCCGCAAACCGCTGATGGCGAACGTCATCTATTTTTCGTTGATAGAGCTCTTATGCGGTTTTTCGCCCAACTACACTTTTTTTCTGGTTATGCGGGCTCTGTTTGGCGTCGGCATGGGTGGCGAATGGGGTGTCGGGGCGTCACTCACGATGGAAGCAGCGCCGGTGCGCTGGCGCGGGATTCTCAGCGGGATTTTGCAGAGCGGTTATTCGATCGGCTATTTGCTCGCTGCTCTTGCGGCACGTTTTCTTCTGCCAGCATGGGGATGGCGTCCCATGTTTTGGATTGGCGCATTGCCCGCGCTACTCGCGCTTTACATCCGCATGAAGGTTCCCGAGTCGGAAGCCTGGAAGCAAAATCGCGCCGCCAGCACGGGGCTAGTCCTGCGCACAGTGATGCACGACTGGAAACGCTTTCTTTATCTGGTTGTGCTGATGACTTTCATGATGTTCATGTCGCACGGCACGCAGGACTTATACCCGGACTTTTTGAAGGAGATTCACCGCTTTTCTGGAGCCGTAGTTGCGAACACCGCGATTATTTACAACATAGGAGCCGTCGTCGGCGCAGTCATCTTTGGACACCTTTCGCAGGTCGTCGGCCGCCGCAAAAGCATGATCGCGGCATTGGGGTTGTGTCTCGTAATCATTCCACTGTGGGCGTTTGGCGGCACCTTAGCAGTTCTTGTCATCGGCGCATTCCTGATGCAAATGGGAGTCCAAGGCGCCTGGGGCGTGATTCCCGTGCACCTGAATGAAATGTCCGCGGACGCAACGCGCGGATTGATGCCTGGGCTCACCTATCAATTGGGAATTCTTTTTGCGTCCCCCACAAATAACATCGAGTACGCTTTGCGTGATCGTGTGGGATACCAATGGGCTATCGCGGGGTTTGAAGTTGTGACCATCCTCACGCTTGGCGTCCTCTTGTTGCTCGGGACAGAACGCCACGGGCGAAGCTTCGTACGAGAGCCGCTCAAGAGTGAGCCTGCCAGTCCAGATTAATTGGGACATGTAAATTATGCCCGCTGCCCGATAATCGAATTCGGGCTTGGCGTATGCGCGCGCTTCTAGTATTTTCCAATGCGAGAACTCTTGGAGGCCGGAACGCCTGGCAGGCGCTGCACATCACATGAATATTCCACTTACACCACTTCGATGTTTGCGATACGCGGAGGAACAATATCCGCGCAGGACCGCCGTCGTTTGCGGGGATCTGCGATTCACCTACGCGCAGTTTGCCCAGCGAGCATCTCTCCTTGCGGGCGCATTGCGCTCCGCTGGAGTGAATCCAGGCGATCGCGTCGCTTTTCTCAGTATGAACTGCCACCGCTTGTTGGAGGCCTACTATGGCGTACTCGACGCCGGCGCTATCCTGCTTCCTCTGAATATCCGGCTAGTGCCTCATGAGCTTGCTTTCATTCTGAACGACTCCGGAGCAAAATTCCTTTTTCTCGAGAAGGATTTTCTCGCCACCGTCGAGTCCTTTCGCAAAACCGTCACGACCGTCGAGGCTTTCTATCTTCTTGATAGCGCACCGCAAGCGGATTGGCTTGCGCCAAAAAACTATGAGGAACTGCTTGCCGCTGCCACTCCGTACCGCACCGACATCATGGACGTCGACGAAAACGCTGTCTCTGAGATTTTCTATACTAGCGGCACCAGTGCAACCCCGAAGGGCGTGATGCTGTCGCATCGAAATGTTTACATGCACGCTCTCTACGCGTGCCTCACCGACGATCCTACTGCCGATGCCGTTCAGCTCCATACTATTCCTCTATTTCACGCCAATGGCTGGGGCACGCCGCACGCACTAGCTTTGACTGGCGGAAAGCACGTGATGCTGAGGCGTTTCGAAACAGCGGCGATTTTCGGTCTCATAGAGCAAGAGCGCGTGAGAAACATGTGCCTGGTGCCCGCTATGGCCACGGCACTAGTGAATTGCCCAGAGCGCACTAAACACGATTTGAGTAGTTTGCGCCTCATAAATATTGGCGGAGCAGCGTCCTCTCCGACTCTGGTCCGCGAGGTCGAAGAAAAACTTGGCGTAAGCTGCCGCTCCGGCTACGGCCTCACAGAAACCTCGCCTACGCTTTCGATCTCCAGGATGAAACCTGGCCTCGATTGGCAAGGCGAGCAAAAGTACGTTGGTCAGGCGATGACCGGATTTGCCATTCCGGGAGTGGAACTTCGAGTCGTCGATGCCAACGACCAAGATGTGCCGCATGATGGCAAAAGCATCGGCGAAATCGTGGCCCGCAGCGACGTTGTAATGGAGGGCTACTGGGGCCAACCGGAAGCTACGGCGGAAGCCATGCGCGGTGGGTGGTTTCACACCGGTGACATGGCCACGATTAATGAAGATGGCTACCTCCTCGTTGTTGATCGCAAAAAAGAAATCATCGTCAGCGGCGGCGAAAATATTTCTTCGCTGGAAGTGGAAAAAGCACTTCTCGCGCATTCGAGCGTCTACGAAGTTGCTGTCGTGCCAGTTCCCGATGCGAAGTGGGGTGAAGTGCCGAAGGCTTTGGTCGTACTGAAGCCCGGCGCGCAAGCCACGGAAGCAGAGTTGCTCGAATTCTGTCGGAGCCGCATCGCGCACTACAAAGCGCCGCGGTCGGTTGAGTTTTTCGAGAGCTTGCCGAAAACAGGCACCGGGAAAATCCTGAAGAGGGAACTGCGGAAAAAATATTGGGGCGGTCAAGACACGATCCGGCCCGAATTTGCCAGCCGCAAGTGAGAAGCCTTATAAATAAGACCTGTGTCTGCTCGGGTGAGACCGATGCGGGCGCGTTTTTCCGCAAAATGTAATTGAGAAGTACTGCCAAAGAAAGAGCGACCACTTATGAGCGACCTCGTTCGGCTTACAAAAGACAACGGCATTGCCATCATCACCATCAATAATCCTCCGGTGAACGCGCTCAGCCCCGGCGTACCGGAAGGTATTGCGGCTGCGATTGAGCAGATCGACAAAGACGAATCCGTCAAAGCCGCTGTTCTGATCGGCGGAGGAAAAACTTTCGTTGCCGGCGCGGACATCAAAGAATTTGGCAAAATCACTTCTGGCAAGCCTGGCGTTGGAATAGAGCTGACTGATTTTCTCCTGAAAATCGAGGATTGCCGCAA
Organism: uncultured Acidobacteriota bacterium; assembly: GCA_963730495.1. Classification (GTDB taxonomy): domain Bacteria; phylum Acidobacteriota; class Terriglobia; order Acidiferrales; family UBA7541; genus Acidiferrum. Next base: position 94,552 of record CAVSSD010000022.1, read on the forward strand.
GCCTGTCGTCATGGCTATTCATGGCAGCGCTTTTGGCGGCGGCCTTGAGCTTGCCATGTCTGGCCATTACCGCGTCGCTGTGCCGGGTGCGCAAGTCGGTCAGCCGGAAGTAAAGCTCGGCCTTATTCCCGGTGCGGCCGGAACGCAACGATTGCCGCGCCTCGCGGGCGCTGCCAAAGCCGTCGAAATGTGCGCCGACGGCAATCCTATCAAGGTTTCTGACGCTCTGAATTCAGGCATAATCGATCGTTTGATCGAGGGCGACCTGTTAACCGGCGCGGTCGCGTTTGCGCGAGAAGTTGCGGACAAACCCACGCGCAAGACGCGCGAACGCAACGATAAACTCGCTTCAGCGGAACAAAATGCTCCGATCTTCGCCGCCGCGCGCGAAAACGCCCGCAAGAAACAGCGCGCATTGATCGCGCCGCTCGCAGCCATTGATGCCATCGAAGCCGCCACAAAATTGCCGTTCGATGAAGGCTGCAAGTTCGAGCGTAAGCTTTTTATGGAGTGCCTCTTCTCCGATCAATCGAAGGCGCTTATTCACGTTTTTTTCGGCGAGCGCGAAGTCGCCAAAATCCCCGACATTCCGAAAGATACTCCGCTAATCCCCGTGAACTCCGCCGCAGTCGTTGGCGCGGGCACCATGGGCGGTGGCATCGCCATGGTTTTGGCAAATGCAGGCATCCCCGTGCTCTTGAAAGAAGCGGATCAGGCTGCGCTCGACAAAGGTCTCGCGAATATCCAAAAAAATTATGCAACATCCGTGAAGCGCGGCCGCTTCACCCAAGCTTTCGTCGACGAGCGGCTCAAGCTGATTCAACCGACGCCTAGTTACGATCCATTCGCAAACGTTGATCTAGTCATCGAAGCTGTCTTTGAAGGCATGGCCCTCAAGAAAGAGGTGTTCGCCGAGCTCGATCGCGTCTGTAAACCCGGCGCCATCCTCGCCAGTAACACTTCCACGCTCAACATCGACGAAATCGCTTCCTCGACCTCGCGTCCCCAATCTGTTATCGGTACGCATTTCTTCAGCCCCGCCAACGTGATGCGACTGCTCGAAATTGTGCGAGGCAAAGCGACCAGCAAGGAAGTCATTGCTACTTGCATGCAGCTTTCGAAAAAAATCGGCAAGATCGCCGTTCTGGTAGGGAATTGCCGCGGATTTGTCGGCAATCGAATGTTTCATCCGTATGTCCGCGAGTCCGTTTTCCTTTTGGAAGAGGGGGCCAGTGTGGAGGCAGTCGATTCTGCCCTCTACGATTTTGGAATGGCCATGGGTCCGCTCGCCGTCGGGGATCTCGCTGGCCTCGATGTCGGCTGGCGAATCCGGAAAGAATATCGCCACTTGGAAAAACCCGGAGTTCGCCAGGCTTTTGCAGGAGATAATCTCTGCGAAATGGGCCGTTACGGCCAGAAAACCGGTGCTGGCTGGTACAAGTATGACGAAAACCGCCGCGCCATCCCAGATCTGGAAGTCGCGCAGCTAGTCCACAAATGGGCCGCCGAAGCTGGAATTCCGCAGCGCGAAATATCCAGACAAGAAATCGTTGATCGCTGCGTCTACGCTTTGGTGAATGAGGGTGCGCGCATCCTGGAAGAAGGGTTCGCCTTGCGCGCCGTCGATATCGACATCATCTACCTCAACGGCTACGGTTTCCCAGCCTATCGTGGCGGGCCGATGTGGTACGCCGACACGGTTGGCCTGAAAAAAGTTCTCGAACGCGTCGAGGAGTTTCACAAACAGCATGGCGAGCTTTGGGAGCCGGCTCCGCTTCTGAAGCGTCTGGCCGAAGAGGGCAAAAAGTTCGCAGACTTCAATAAGGAACAGAGCGCGACCGCTTAGCGATCGGAAATGCAGGGCGATTTGCTTATTTTGCTTACCATTGGCTAATGTCTTTCCGATTGAGACTCGCCGTTTTTTCGGGTGACGCATGGGACGCGTTTTTCTTGTTCGGCACGCACAGGCTTCTTTCCTTGAGCCGGACTACGACAAGCTTTCCAACATCGGAGAAGCCCAGGCGCGTGTTCTAGGAGAATATTGGGCGCGCCATAAAGTCGCATTCGATCGCATTTGCTCTGGCCCGCGTCTCCGCCATCGCGACACCGAAAAAGGTGTGCGCGAGATTTATGCGAAATATGGCATGCCCTTTCCGGAATCTATCGTGCTCGACGAATTTGACGAATTTCAGGGCGATGTTGTTTTGGAAAAGAGCCTCCCTCACCTTGTCGAGACTAATTCACATATCCTTGATCTCGAAACTGCTGTTAAGACTGCAAACAGTCCCCCGCAGCGCCGCAGAAACTTTCAAAAGCTTTTCGATACCGTTGTCACCATGTGGGTCAACGGAGAACTGGAGGTTGACGGCGTGGAATCCTGGGAGGCCTTCATCGCCCGCGTCAATGGCGGTCTCTCGCTGTTTTTGTCCTCTGCAAGCAAAAACGAAACCTGCGCCATTTTCACTTCGGGCGGCCCGGTTGCCGTTTCGGTGCAGCGCGCTCTGAGACTTTCACCGCGGGATACCTTGCAGGTTGCCTGGATGCCGCGCAACTGTTCGTACAGCGAATTTTTATTTTCGGCAGATCGTTTTACGCTCAGCACTTTCAACTCGTTTCAGCATTTGGACGATCCTGCGTTGTTGACCTACAGATAGAGAGGCGCGCAATTCAGCTATGGCCGGCCTTGAAAATCAAACCACCGCCATTCGACCGGGGGAGGAACTCGACCTCGCAAAGTTGGAGCCTTTTCTTCGCAACCATTTCCCGGACGAATCTGGAGATCTCGTCGTCCGCCAATTCCCAAGCGGCCATTCGAATCTTACCTATTCCGTTCAACTGGGTTCGCGCGAAATAGTCCTTCGCCGGCCTCCATTCGGGAGCAAAGTAAAAACCGCCCACGACATGAGTCGCGAATTTCGCGTGCTTTCGAAACTTCACGCTCACTACCCTCCGGCCCCGCACGTCCTTCTCTTTTGTGACGACCTCTCCGTGCTCGGCGCTCCGTTTTATCTGATGGAACCCATCCACGGCGTCATTTTCCGCAGCGATGTCCCCGCGGGTTTAGATTTTTCGCCAAAAGTCGCGAAACGCCTGAGCGAATCTTTTCTAGATAATCTCGCGCTGCTTCACGGCCTCGATTACAACAAGATCGGCCTCGCCGATTTAGGCAAGCCTCAAGGCTATCTGGAACGTCAGGTGCGCGGCTGGATCGAGCGTTACCACGGCTCCAAGACTGACGATATTCCGGAAGTCGAAACAGTTTCCCATTGGATTCAGCAGCACATGCCCGCAACCAGCGCCGCTGCACTTATTCACAACGACTACAAATACGACAATGTCGTTCTCGATCCCAGCGATCTCACCAGAATAATCGGCGTCCTCGATTGGGAAATGTGTACCATCGGCGATCCGCTTGCGGATCTGGGCTCAGCGCTGGCTTACTGGATCGATTCGAGCGATCCGCCGGAAATTCTCGAAACACGTTGGGGGCCGACGACCTACCCTGGCAGCTTGACGCGTGCGCAACTCACCCAGCGTTATGCGGAAAAAACAGGCCGCGATGTTTCCGACGTGGCTTTTTACTTAGTTTTTGCGAGATTCAAAATCGTCGTCATCGTACAACAAATTTACTATCGCTATCACCAGGGCCTGACCCACGACGAGCGCTTCGCCACGATGCCGCAACGCATCGACCTTCTGTTGCGCGCCGCCCTGCGAACCGCCGAAACCGGCGTAATCTGACACTTTCATTGTCATGGCTATTTATTTCAGAAGAACCGCAGCGATCAATTTTCAACACACGCCTTGTCGTGGCGCAGCTCATCCTGAGCGAAAGCGAAGGAACGCTGCGCCCCGGCTTGCCTGGGCTCAGCCGTTAAGACGCTTTGTCAGCGGTAGTACCGCACAATCGATTCCGCAACGCAGCACGGTTTCTCCCCGCTCTCGCCCTCAACCGTCACGGAATATACAGCCTCGTACGCTCCAGAAACTTCTTTAACACTCAGCAGAGTGACCCGCGCCCGAATCTTCGAGCCCGCGCGCACTGGAGCAGGAAATCGCACGCGATTCAACCCATAGTTGATCGCCATTCCAACCCCGCTACGCACTTGAATTACATCTTTCATAAATCGGCTGATCAAAGACAGCGTCAAAAAACCATGAGCAATCGTCGTCCCGAATGGCGACTCTTTCTCCGCCCGCTCGCGATCCAGATGGATCCACTGGCGATCTTCGGTAGCCTCCGCAAACTGTGCGATGCGCTCTTGCGTGATCGTAAGCCATTCGCTCACGCCGATTTCTTTGCCCACATACTCTTTCAAAGAATCCGGCGTATCCACGATCACCGCGGCCACAAATTCCCCCAAGTAAGCAACACACACTTAGCGCCATCCTACTGCTATATCAATCCGCTGGCGCTTGCGCCCGCGCTTTCCCCCATTTTCTAAGCTCCGATTTTGCGATGGACTCCACGTGTACTTCATCCGGACCGTCTGCCAGCCGCAAAGTCCGCACATTCGCCCAGGCGCTGGCTAGAAATGTATCCCCGGAAACTCCCGCTCCGCCATGCGCCTGAATCGCCCTGTCCAAAACGCGCAGCGCCATGTTTGGCGCCACAACCTTGATCATCGCGATTTCCGCCCTGGCTTCCTTATTCCCAACGGTATCCATCATGTACGCCGCTTTAAGCGTCAAAAGGCGCGCTTGTTCAATTTCCATCCGCGACGCCGCAATATCGGCGCGAATCGTTCCCTGCTCAGCGATCGTTTTCCCAAACGCCACGCGCGCCAGTACGCGCTTGGACATCGTTTCGAGCGCGCGCTCGGCCATTCCGATGCATCGCATGCAGTGATGAATGCGTCCCGGTCCCAACCGCCCCTGGGCAATCTCAAATCCTCGCCCTTCGCCAAGCAGCATGTTCGAAGCGGGCACGCGAACGTTTTCAAATATGATCTCCGCATGCCCGTGCGGTGCGTGGTCATACCCAAACACAGTGAGCAGCCGCACAATCTTCACTCCCGGCGTATCCAGCGGCACAAGAATCATCGACTGCTGTTTGTGGGCGGCAGCCGCCGGATCGGTCTTGCCCATGAAGATCGCGATTTTGCACCGCGGGTCTCCTGCTCCCGACGTCCACCACTTCCTTCCGTTGATAACGTACTCGTTGCCATCGCGCACGATGCTCGCGCGAATGTTGGTCGCGTCCGACGACGCGACCTCTGGCTCCGTCATCGCAAAGCATGACCGAATCTCGCCTTCGAGGAGGGGCTTCAGCCATTTCTCTTTTTGCTCCGGTGTTCCGTACCGCGCCATCACTTCCATATTCCCAGTATCCGGCGCTGAACAATTAAACACTTCGGCAGCCATCGTGCTTCGCCCCATGATTTCGCACAACGGCGCGTATTCCAGATTTGTCAGTCCCGCACCACTTTCATCATTCGGCAGAAAAAGGTTCCACAGCCCAGCCGCCCGCGCTTTCGTTTTCAGCTCTTTAATCACTCGCGCCGGTTTCCACCGCTCGCGCTCAATCTCTTCCTGGAATCGCTTCTCATTCGGATAGACATGCTCGTCCATGAACGCCTGCAGCCGGCGTTGCAGATCTTTCGTTTTCTCGCTGAACTCAAAATTCACGACATCCGTCCCGATCCCGCCATCGCAGCAGCCCGCGCTATTCCTTCTCACGAGCCGCCTGCGATTATATATGACATCCTAAGTCTCGACTGCCGGCCGGGTCATCGCTTCGCCCATCCCCATCCTGGCTCGATCAATCGCTCCACAAATTCTTCCCGTTGCTCGGTTGTGCGCGTGAGTCTCTCCAGTTAGACTTTCATTTATCGCATGCGCATCGCTCCGCGAGGCCAGGTTGAGCAACTCTAACACTTCACCAGAATCGAACGCGGTCCCAGGTTCCGAGCCACTGATTCGCAACGTCTCCGACACCGCGCGCTGGGTCGCGGTCTATCGCGCCCGCGAAACGGAGCGCCCTGACGCGCATTTCCGCGATCCTTTCGCGCGACGTCTCGCCGGCGAACGCGGCGAACAAATCGCAAAGTCCATGCCTCTCGGCCGCGACAATGACTGGAGCATGATCACGCGCACCTGGCTCGGCGACCAATTCATTAACGAGCAGCTCCAACAAGGCGTCGACATGGTCATCAACCTCGCCGCCGGCCTCGACGCGCGCCCCTACCGCATGAAGCTTCCCGCATCCCTAAAATGGATCGAAGTCGATCTGCCCGAAATCCTCGCTTATAAAGAAGAAATTCTTCGCGACGAAAAGCCCACCTGCTCCCTCGACCGCATCCGTCTCGATCTTTCTGACGTCACCGCGCGCCGCGATCTCTTTGCGGACCTCGGTCGCCGCTCCAAAAACGCGCTCATCATCACCGAAGGACTTCTCATTTATCTGAACCGCGAAGACGTCGCCGGTCTCGCCAAAGATCTCGCCGCGCTTCCCAGCTTTCAATCCTGGGTTCTCGATATCGCATCGCCCGGCCTTCTCCGCATGCTGGCAAGGAGGATGGATAAGCAGCTCACTTCTGCGGCGCCGTTCAAATTTGCTCCTCCGGAAGGACCAAACTTCTTCATTCCCTATGGCTGGAACGCTGTCGACGTGCGCTCGCTTCTCAAGACTGCCGCGCGACTCAAGCGGCTCTCGCTTCTGTTCAGAATTGCCGCGCTTTTCCCCGAAACGGAAAAATCGCGCCGCGACCGACCGTGGTCTGGAATGTGTCTGCTTAAAAAGCAATGAAGCGGAGCGCCACGCATCCGCCGCTCAAGCAGAAGTCAGTAAACTAGTTGTTCGTTGGGAGAAGGAAATTAATGCTCAACGGGGGCAGTCTTTGCTCTGCCGCCTGGAAATATGCTCTTCACGATCACGTAGAGCACCGGGATAAATAAAAGGTTCAGCGTTGTAGCGGCAATCATTCCGCCGAAAACGGTCGTGCCCACGGAAATTCTCCCAGCGCGCCCCGCTCCCTGCGCCAGCACCAGAGGCACCACGCCAAGAATAAACGCAAACGACGTCATCAAAATCGGCCGCAACCGAATCCGCGCCGCTTCAATCGCCGCTTCAACAATAGTCATACCCTGCTCGCGCAACTGTTCCGCAAATTCCACAATCAAAATCGCATTTTTACTCGCCAGCCCGATCAACATCACCAACCCAATCTGGCAAAAAACATCGTTCTGCAATCCGCGCAACGCCTGCGCTCCGAGGGCGCCCAAAATCGCCACAGGCACCGCCATCAGCACGATGAACGGCAGCACAAAACTTTCATACTGCGCCGCCAAAGTGAGGTAAACCACAACCAGGCCAAGCCCAAACAAAATCAGCGCCTTGCCCCCTGACTGAATTTCCTCCAGTGACAGCCCGCTCCATTCATACGTCATCCCTTGCGGGAGGGCTTTCTTCGAAAGCGCTTCCATCGCCGCGATACCTTCGCCGGAGCTGCGGCCCGGCGCCGCCGATCCGTCGATTTCCGCCGACCGGAATAGATTGTAATGGCTAATGACTTGCGCGTTTTGCGTGGGTGACACGCTGACCAAATTATCCAGCGGAATCATCATTCCGGTGTCCGACCGCAGGTAATATTGCTGAATATCCTTCGGCTTCGAGCGGTACTTGCTGTCCGCCTGCACGTACACGCGATACGAGCGGTTGTTGAAATCGAAATCGTTCACGTAGACCGAGCCCATGTAGACCTGCAGCGCGTCCGTCACCTGGCTCAACGGGACTTGTAAGCTTTTCGCTTTCTCTCGATCGATCTGCACCAGGTATTGCGGATCGTTTGCCGTAAAACTGCTGAATAGGCCCACCAACTCTTTGCTCGCATTTCCTTGTGCAACGAGCTTGTTCGTGGTATCGGCAATGGTTTGCAGTGAATTTCGCCCGAGATCTTCCAGTTCGTACTGAAATCCGCCGAATTGCCCCAATCCTTGTACTGCGGGCGGATTAAAGGGAATCACCAGCGCTCCCTGAATCCCAAACAACTGTCCTCGCAACCGTTGAATCACCATTTGCGCCGAATGCTGTTCGCCTTTGCGCTCCGCGAAGGGCTTCAAGTTGCTAAAGACCACGGCGCGATTCGGCGCGCTTCCAAACTGGCTGAACCCGGGAAGCGAGAATGCACCGGCAATTTCTGGAACTTGTGAAAGAACCTGCTCCACTTTCTCGCAAATCCCCACCGTGTACTGCAAGGACGCACCTTGCGGCGCTTGTATCGCCACGATGATGTAGCCTTGATCGTCCTCGGGAATAAACGCGCGGGGAACTTTGTTGTAAATCCAGTAGGTCAATCCCAGCGCCGCGAAAAATACGAGAACGGCCGCCCATCTCCAACCGATCACGTGTTTCACCGCGTTGCGGTACAAATTAGTGCCGCCAGTCACCAAGCGATTGAAAGCATGAAAAATTCTTCCTTCGGCGCGGTCGCGATGTCGCCCCAGCAAAATCGCAGAAAGCGCCGGCGTTAGCGTCAGCGCATTAAATGCTGAAATCGAAACCGAAAATGCGATTGTCAGTGCGAATTGCCGGAACAAAATTCCCGTCGTTCCTGGAAAAAGCGCAACGGGAACGAACACCGCGACCAGCACGAGCGATGTAGCGATCACAGCGCCTGCCACTTCCTTCATGGCCACCGATGCCGCATTGTGAGGCTCCGTGATGCCTTCCATGATGTGCCGCTCGACGTTTTCAATGACCACAATCGCGTCATCGACGACCAACCCCGTCGCCAAAGTAATTCCAAAAAGCGTCAGCGTATTGATCGAGAAGCCCAGCAGCTTGATGAACACGAACGTACCGATCAGCGACACGGGAATCGTCACCGCCGGAATCAGCGTGCTGCGCCAGTCCTGCAAAAACAAATAAATCACCGCAATGACCAGAACGATGGCTTGCGCCAAGGTGATAAGCACATCCTGAATCGATTCGCCAATCACCGTCGTGGAATCAAACGCCACCGCGTACTTCAATCCCGGCGGAAAACTCTTTGATAGCCGCAGCAATTCGGCTTTCGCGGCGCGGTCCACATCGAGTGCGTTCGCGCCTGGAAGCTGCGTTACGCCAAAACCGACTCCGTCGTGGCCGTTGTAGCGCACCAGGACGTCATAATTTTCCGCGCCCAGCTCCGCCCGGCCAACATCCTTCAGCCGCACAAGCGTGCCGCCCGTCCCTGTCTTCAAAACAATATTTTCGAATTCCACAGGACTCGTCAGGCGACCCACGGCCCTCACGCTGATCTGGAACGCCTGCTCGCCTTCGTTAGGAGGCTGGCCGATTTGTCCCGCGGCCACTTGAACGTTCTGTTCATTCAAGGCGTTGATCACAGTCGTAGCCGTCAGGCCGCGCTCCGCCATGCGCGCTGGGTCAAGCCATATACGCATCGCGTACTTTCGCTCTCCAAACAAAAATGCATCGTTCACGCCCGGCACTCGCTTCAGCGCATCTCGCACGTAAACATCAATGTAGTTGCTCAGAAAGAGGCTGTCGTACTCCCCATTTTCTGAATAGACACCCGCGCCGAACACGAATCCGCTGGCCTGTTTTGTGACAATTACACCTGTGTTTTTGACCTCGTTCGGCAGTCGTCCCTGCGCTTGGCTCACGCGGTTCTGGACGTCCACAGCAGCCAGATCCACGTCGCGCGACACGTCGAACGTCACCGTGATCGTGCTCGTGCCGTCATTGCCGCTCGTCGACGTGATGTACTTCATGCTCGGCACGCCGTTGATTGCTTGCTCGAGAGGAATCGTCACTGCCGATTCCACCGTTTGCGCATTCGCCCCGATATATACGCTCGTAACCACAACCTGGGGCGGCGCCAGGTTTGGAAATTGCGCTACAGGAAGCGAGGGAATCGACATCGCGCCCGCAAGAATAATCATCAGGGCGCAGACCGTCGCAAACACGGGACGCCTTATGAAGAAATCAACGAACAAGGCCGGATTCCACCTTTATTTGGATTGAGAGAGAGCCGCTCATGGAGTTGTCGGGGCTCAGTGCGCCGCGGCGCTCTTGCCGTCGGCCGGCTTCGCGTTTGTTTGAATCTGCTCCAGGACGGGTGCGCCGTCCTGCAGAAATTGTGTCCCGGAAAGAATGATGTGGTCGCCAGCCTTCAGTCCGTCCAGCACAGTGTAGTTGTCGCCGGTCGTATCGCCCAGTTTCAAATGCTTCTGTCGCGCCACGGTTCCTTTTCCCTCATTCACGGCCACAAACACGAACGCCTGTCCGTTGATTCTCAGTACCGCCAGCACTGGCACAACCGGCCCTTCGTGCGAGCCCCACGTTATTTGCGCGCGCACCTGTTGCGCGATGCGCAGCTTAGCTTTGGGGTTTTCAACCGCCGCCTTGGCCAGCACCGTTTGCGTATCGGTTTCCACTTGCGGCGAAACGAATGTGATGTGGGTATCGGAGACAGACTCGCCTGACTCGCCCAGCAATCGCACCGGCAAGCCCAGCCTTAGATCCTTGGCGCGGTCGGCCGGAACATAGATATACGCTTCCAGCGCCCCCGGCAGGTCCACCGTGGTCAGGAGTGTCGTAACGGCCACGCGATCGCCCACATGCACTGGGATGTCTCCGACAATGCCGTCGGCGGGCGCGCTCACCTTGTAATATTGCAACTGCACCTTTTGGGTCTCCACTTGCTCCTCGAGCGCTTTGACCTGAGCCGCCACCGCGTCGAAATTGGACTGTGCGTTGTCGAAGTCCTGCTTGCTGATCACTCCCGCCGCGGACAGCTTCTGTGCCCGCTCCAGCTGAATCTTCGCCAGCCGCAGATTCGCCTCCTGCGCGGCCAGCGTGGCCGCCTGGCTATTTAGAGTCGCCTGCTGCCGGAGTGGATCGATCTGCAATAGCGGCGTGCCCGCGTTTACTTCGTCGCCGGACTTCACAAATATCTTTGTGATTTGCCCTTCCACTTGCGGGTTGATCACTGCCGATTGCCGCGACTTCAGCACGGACAAATATTCCGTCGTGTCAGGGATGTGCACCGATTGCGCCACCAGCACCTGTACAGGCATCGCGGGCGGCCCGCCTGCCGCGCCAGGGCCTCCTGCCGAGGTCTTTTCGCTGCAGCCTGCCAATTCGAGCGTTGCACACGCCAATAGAATCAGCCCAAAATTTTGCCGTGATCTCGTCACTCTGTCTCTTTTCGAACACCCCATGGCTGTGCGCAACTCCCCCGGTGTAACCACAAATTTTACGACACCTTTGCGCCTCTACCAAGACGCAAAGCAAGACGTCCTTGTTAGACGCTTTGAAAACAAGCCGGTTATATTTCTGGAAGGGGTTTATCTGGAGTGCGGCAGCTTTGCTGCCGCCTTGCTTCGACTCTCAGTAATCCTTAGCCCGCACGGCTCCGCAACGGGCGAAGAGCTCAATAGAAATCGCTCGGGTCAATCCGCTTGCCAGAAAGCCCAAGTTGCAGCACTTCCATCTGGTTGGCCCGGTCAAACACCTTGCCGGGAAAAAATTTCTTGGTCACCACGCGCACGCCGCCAAACGCAATTCCCAGTACGACCGCCGCGACCATGAAAACGCCAGTCCCCATGATAATCTTCACGAGCGTACTGGTAATCGGAGGATCGGTGGCCGCTTGGCTCGCCTCATTCCAGGTCACCTGCGTCTCGTAATTCGCCGCATCGCTCAGGCTCTTTGCAAATTCCACTGAACTCGGCGCCAACACCATCGATAGCAGCGACCCCTTCCGCTCAATCACCGTCCCCGCTTGCTTGGCAGCCGCCGGCAGCCCCTCATCCAAGTGATGGATGTGCTGCTCCGCGAGCTGAGGCGTCGGATATTCCAGCAGCAGTAGTATCCCGCTGCCTTTGCCTGGGTCGGAATATCGCGCCACGATGGCCTCTGCGCTGCTCGTAAATCCCGCAGCCTTTACAAGCCCCTCCGTGTCCGCTATTCCCAATCCATGCAGCGCCACCTGCAGCGCCTCCGGTCCCAGCGCGTAGCGCTCTGTTCCCACAACCCGGCCCGCGATCGGCAAATATGTCCGCAGGGGCGGCAACGGCGACTTTTCACTCTGTGGGTCTACCGCCTTTACAAGCGCACCCAGGTCGTCTTGAGACACATTCGCGTTTGATCTAAGGACAAAAGTGCCTTCCTGAATCAGCACCATGTCTTTGTCGAACGCTGCAACTTGTCCGAGCTTGGCCGGCATCATCCCGGTTCGCAGCAGGCCGGTAAAAACTTCATAAGCGCTGCTTGGGTCGTTATACTGCGCTAGCTGAACGTTGACTGTTTTTCCGTCGGCCACATACTCGCAATCGTTCACATTGCGAAGCCCAGCTTCTTTCCAAAACCCAAAGTCCGGCGACTTGGAGTTACAACTCGTTAGATGCCAGCTTCGGAATTCCTTAGGAAGAATCTGCTTTGGAACGACCTTCTGTTGGGCGGAGAGCGACGAAGCGCTGAGCAGCGCAATACCGCAGACGAGTAGGAGTTGTGAGCGCATCCCTTGCTATCGCTTAGACACCAACAGATTACCGTTGGTTCCGTGATTGTTCAACTGGAGTCGCTGCTGCTGGCCGGCTTGAATCACTTTTGCCAGGCTGGTTCAAGGTCATACTATTCAAGCTCTGCAAATAGCTCGCAACCCCTTGGTAGAGCCCTTCCGCCACGCGCTGCCGGTATTCCGGCTGCTTCAGCAGTTTCTCGTCGGCCGGATTGCTCAGGAAAGAAATCTCGGTGAGTATCGAAGGCATGTCTGCGCCGATCAGCACCACAAACGGAGCTTTGCGCACGCCGCGGTCCTTTACTGTCTTGCTCGTCTTCTGCATGCGCTTCGCTAGCGAATCCTGAATATCCTCGGCAAATTCCTTCGACTCGTCGATCTTCTCGTTGCGCGCGATCTTCTTCACCATATCTTCGAGATCGTGGATGCCTTGGTCCGACGACGCATTTTCGCGCGAAGCCACTTCCATGGCTTCCGCGGACCCCTTCAAATTCAAGTAGTAGGTCTCGACGCCACGCGCCGCATGATCCTGGCTGGAATTCGCGTGAATCGAAATAAAAAGGTCGGCCTTCGCTTGATTCGCGATGTTCGTGCGCTCTTCCAGCGGAATAAACGTGTCATCCGACCGCGTGTAAACAATGTCCGCACCCGGTAAACGCTGCTGGATAATCTTTCCCAGGCGCAAAGCCACATCCAGGCACAAGTCCTTCTCCATCAAGCCGGTTGGCCCAATCGTCCCGGTGTCATGTCCGCCATGGCCGGCGTCGATCACAATGCGCCCAATCTTCAATCCCAATGCTCGCGTCAAGGTGGACTGCCCATCACGCGTTGGCGGCGGCGCGCTGCTCGGCCGAATCAGGTCAGGCTTTGCACTTGTGTTCGCAACCGTGTTGCTACTCGTCGAACTCAGCTGCTTGCTGCGAGAATTCTTACTGCCAGACGCTGCGCTCCGCGTCATTGCATTCGATGGCGAAATGCTCGGGTCGTCCCCCGAATTTCTCTCAGAAACGCTCCTTACGTTTCCGGAATCGCCAGTTGAGACAATCGTGTCCTCGCTCGCTTGGTCCGCACCGCTTTGCGGCTTAGCGGGTTTAGCTCTCGCTGTCCGCACCGTGCTGCCGTTGCGCACCGTCGAGTACAAGAAAATCACCAGCTGCGGCGGATTGCTCAGCAAAGATGCCGCATAATCTTTTACTCCGTCCACGTTCAACACCACGCGAACTACGCCCGCCTGGTTCTGCGCCACGCGCACCGCGGTCAAGAGATTCCCTACGACCTGCACGTTTCCCCGTGCCACTTCCGGAGTCAAACGCGCCGAATGCAAATCGAAAAATATGCGGTCAGGATTGGCGATTCGCGCCGAGCTGTACTGCACCGTGTCTTCAAGGTCTATCGTCACTCGCGTCGCATCGGCATTCGCGCTCGCGCTGATGCGACGGATACGCGGTGCACCCTCGGAGCCGTTGCGTCGTATCGCCTCCACTCCGCCGTGAACCGGTCCAGGTACCACTTCCTCTTCTGGTGCTGTTGCAGTCGCAGTTGGAGTTGGTGGAATGTTTCTCGCAGGCGTCGTCGTAGCATTTGCCGTAGGCTCGGGCGCGTTGCTGTGCTGGAGCAGAGCCAATTCTGCAAGTTCTTCCTGCGCCTCGCGCTTGCGCGGCGAATGCGGATATTTCTTCAAGAAATCTTCGTAGGTTTGTGAGGCCAGCGCACTATCGCCCAGCTGATCTCTCTGAAGCTTGCCTATGCGCAGCAAAGCATCCTGGCTGTACTTGCTGCCGGGATATTCGTGTACGAGGAATAGGTAGGAATCGACCGCCGACTGGTAATAACTCCGCCCGAAGCGATCCCCCATCTCCGAATAAAGTTCGGCGACAGACAGCAGGGAATCCACCACTTCCGATGCTCGAGGGGTGATTAAATACACGCGGCGATAGCTGGCAACAACCGTTTTGTACTCCGCCAGCGTTCGCTTCTCAGGAGGCTTTGCATTCAAAGTAGAGCGCTGCTCTTCCGCACGCGCAAATTGCGCTCCTGCAGCTTCGCGCCTGACTGCGCTCGTTGAAGAAGTGTCTCCCTCCGCAGCCTTCGCAAAGCTCGCGGCGGGATTTCCACAGACTCCAGCCACTGCAATCCCCAGCGCTACGAAAACTGGCGAAAGCCGGGCGAAGCTCCTGTTCAAAATTTTTCGGACCCCCAACATACACGCCCTACATTCTTGCAGAAGACTTAAGTAGTGTAATGGAAAAACCGGAGCCTCTGTGGGCTTTCGCTTTCAGGATGGCTTAGCCATCAACTCCCGGCAATCAGCCGGGGCACGGAAAGGCGGCGGCAGAGCTACCGCACTCCAACCTTCAATCGTTCTTGAAAATGATGCGTCCGGAAGGATCGACGTCTCGATGGATGGCACGCGGATTGGAAAACGCGCTCTCAAGACGCCCCGATCCAGGCTTAAAATACGCATCCTGTACCTTCTGCACGTAGTCCCGAGTTTCTCGGAACGCAGGGATGCCGTGAGCCCGATCAACAGCCCCCTCACCCGCATTGTACGCCGCCAAGGCCAAATCAAGGTTGCCGTTGTAACGTTCCAGCAACCACTTGAGATGTCTAACCCCGGCGTCGATATTCTGTTGCGGGTTGAACACGTCGTTTGCACCGTACCGTTGTGCCGTCGTTGGAATCAACTGCATCAGTCCGCCAGCTCCCTTGCGGGAATAAGCCGAAGGATTCCAGTTCGATTCCGTCTGAATCACCGCGCGGACCAATGCTGGGTCCACGTTGTGCCTCTCTGCCGCTTCCTTAACGAGCTTTTCAGCGCCGTCCCGGTCGATATTCATTTCCGGGCGGGTGCGGCCCATAAAGGTAGATTCCGCAGGGAGGTAGATGGTTTTACGCGAGCCCGCGGCTGCTAGTTTGACCTGAACTGGGGATTCAGCGTTTACGAACATTTCGCGTCCGCTGGTATCCACAGTTCTGGCGATTTGGGCGTTCGCGCCGGGCGCATAAGATGCTGCGCACAAAGCGATTGCTCCCCAATAGATGCTAGCCGATAGTGTCGCGCGTTTCGTCATCTGGCCTCAGGGAAGGCTGTGCAACGGTGATGCCAATGCAGTCGTGTTCGGGGCACCCCAACCAGGTCGGAGTGACTCGTCTTGCTAACTACGAAGCGGTGCCTTGCAGGATACTGCGTCGAACTGCGTTGCGCACCGAACATATTTGCGCGAACGTCTCCTGCTGGACACGCTTCTGGCGCTGGGAAGCATCATAGCAGCGGTTCCAGCAGCGCTGGGATGGTACTCAGGGCACTTTTTAGAGCGGCTGTGTCTTTTCCGCCAGCCTCGGCTAAATCGGGTCTTCCGCCGCCGGAGCCGCCTACCAGCTTGGAGAGTGCCTGTATCAGCTTGCCAGCATGGACTTTAGCGGTCAGGTCCTTAGTCACCCCGGCGATCAGGGCTACTTTTTCTTCGTGAATGGCCCCTAGGACCACCACCCCCGAGCCAAGTTTTTGTCTGAGAGAGTCCACCAATTGCCTAAGGGTTTCCTTATCTATCCCGGAGACTTCCGCGGCAACCAACTTTACCCCCTTGATGGTCTGGACTTGG
This sequence comes from uncultured Acidobacteriota bacterium, assembly GCA_963730495.1. Taxonomy (GTDB): domain Bacteria; phylum Acidobacteriota; class Terriglobia; order Acidiferrales; family UBA7541; genus Acidiferrum. The sequence continues at coordinate 110,621 of CAVSSD010000022.1, forward strand.
GCGGCAAGTTGGTCCAGTTGGCCGAGTGCGTCCTTGCGTTTCTGGCCCTCAAGCTCCTTTTCTAGCTGCTTGACCGTCGTGGACAGCTTCTCGACGGTGGCAACGACGGAGTCTTCGCTTGCATTTAGCTTGCTGGCTACCTGCGCGAGGATTTGGGCCTGCTTTTCGTAGTGCTCCAGGGCGCCGATGCCGGTGACGGCCTCGATTCGGCGGACCCCTGCGGCGACCGAGCCTTCGCTGACGATCTTCAGGACGCCGATGTCGCCGATGCGGTGGACGTGCGTGCCGCCGCATAACTCCTTGGAATAAAAGCCTCTTGGTGAGCGCTCGTCAGGAATCGTGACGACCCGGACGTTGGCTTCGGGATATTTGTCGCCGAAGAAGGCTAGCGCTCCGGAGGCGAGCGCATTGTCCAGAGACGTAATCTCTGTCCCGATTTCCGTGTTGTGGCGGACCTCGTCATTTACCTGCTGTTCGATGTCTTTCAACTCCTCAGCATCCACATGGGCAAAATGGGAAAAGTCGAAGCGGAGGCGTTCCGGCGCGTTCAGCGAGCCGGCCTGCTTCACGTGTGTTCCCAGTACGTTACGCAGGGCCGCATGGACCAGGTGCGTGCCCGAATGGTTGCGAATGATGCGCGCGTGACGGTCGGCGTCGGCGATGACTGAAACGCGATCGCCAACGCGCAGAGTTTCCTTTGCGTTTGCGCGATGCGCCACAAGCCCTGCGACGGGGTAATAGGCGCCGGTAACTTCGGCGAGCAGTTGCGCGCCCGAGTTGTCGTAGAATGCGCCGGTGTCTGCCATCTGGCCGCCCGACTCGGCGTAAATCACGGTGCGATCCAGCACCACTTCGCCCGTTTCGCCAGCCTTCAACTCGCTGACCGGACCGCTCTTCGTAAGAATCGCCTCAATCCTGGCGTCCTTCGCCGACGTACCGTGGTAAAAATCCTTCTCCGTCTTAAACGTCTCCGCAATCTTCGCGTATGTCGGACTAACCGCCTCTTTGCCCCCGCCCCCTTTCCACGACGCCCGTGCCTTTGACCTCTGTTCATCGAGCGCCTTATCAAATCCGGCCCAATCGACCCTCACCCCCCAGTCGCGCGCAAGATCTTCAATGAAGTCGCGCGGTAACCCGAATGTGTCGTAGAGCTTGAAAGCTTGCTCTCCGGAACAAACAACTTGTACTCCGCTCGCGTTCAGCTTGGGGATCCGCACCCGCAAACTCTCATATTCATCTTTCCGAGCATTATGAGTTCGATCGAGTTGGGTTCCAGGTCCGGGTCGCTCTATTTGTTGAACACTTAGCTCCAGGTCGTCTTCCCAACGAGCCAGTCCAGTATTCAGCGTATGGGCAAATCTGGTTTCCTCGCCCTTCACAATTGCCGACACACGTTCTGCGCTCTCAACCAATTCGGGATAGGCCCCCTTCATGAGGTCCCGAACTTCGTTCACCATTTCGAAGAGGAACGATTTTTCTTGGCCCAGCAGGCGCCCATGGTAAATTCCGCGACGCATGATTTTGCGAAGAACATACCCTCGTCCCTCGTTCGACGGAACAACGCCATCAGTAATGAGGAACGTCGTAGCACGTGAGTGGTCGGCGATGACACGCAACGAAGCAGCGCCGCCCCTTCCTTCCTCCACGGTTTCCTCGCGATTGAAGTCTATGCCGCAGAGTTCGGCGGCTCGCTTAAGAAGAGGGACAAACAGATCGGTGTCGTAATTGGAGATGACGCCTTGGAGGACGGCGGCAGTGCGTTCCAGGCCCATGCCTGTGTCTACGCAGGGTTTGGGAAGCGGCGTGAGCGTGCCCGTGGTGTCGCGATTGAATTGCATGAAGACTAGGTTCCAGATTTCTACGTAGCGGCCGCAGTCGCAGGGGAACTTGCAGTTGGGGTGGCCTTCTTCCGAGGCTTCCACGCCCATGTCGTAGAAAATTTCGCTACAGGGGCCGCATGGGCCGGTGTCGCCCATGGCCCAGAAATTGTCTTTGAGGCCTGGGATCGGGACGATGCGCTCGCCGGGCACGTTTTCCTTAAGCCAGAACTCGCGGGCTTCTTCGTCGACGCCTAGCGTCGTGCCGGGGGCGACTTCCGCGCCGCCGAAAACCGTTACGTAGAGCTTCTCTTTGGCTAGGCCGAACCATTCGGGCGAAGTTACGAGTTCCCAGGCGTAGGGGATGGCTTTTTCTTTGAAATAGTCGCCGAAGGAAAAATTGCCCATCATCTCGAAGAAGGTGTGGTGGCGCTTGGTGAAGCCGACGTTTTCGAGGTCGTTGTGTTTGCCGCCGGCGCGGACGCATTTTTGGGCTGTGGTGGCTTTGTTGTAGTCGCGCTTTTCCAGGCCGAGGAAGACATCTTTGAATTGGTTCATCCCGGCGTTGGTGAAGAGCAGAGTCGGGTCGCCATGGGGAACCAGCGAGGAGCTGCGGACGCGGCGGTGGCCTTTGCTCTCGAAGAAGCGGAGGAACATTTCGCGGATGTCGTTTCCGCTCATCTTTTTGGTGTCATGCGGCGTCATGGCTTCGCGGATATCCTCGCTGTGCAACGCTGGTTGAGTTTGCGGCGTTGGTAAGACCGACGATTATGGCAGAGGTGGGGGAGGGGCGGCAATTGCCGGGAGGTTGGATACCCCCCGCCCGGGGGTGTCCGGAAGTTATGAAGTAAATAGTTGAGGGGACTGGGGTTGCGGGAGTTCCTGCGTGTGCGTAGAGCGGCGCGGGTTGGAGGAGGGTACCCCATCCCCGGTGTTTTTTGTAACAGTGGCAAACACGGGACTTATGCTTGACGCGGCGTGTAAGAGTGACAAAGGCAGGACTTAAAGTTGTGGTGTCTTCATGCGTTTGCGGAATGGCTGCAGGAGAGGCAAACAAAGAAGTTACTAGTGGCCAATTTTGACAGGGGATGCGGGGCTTAAAAGGGCGGCGGGTTGGGAACGCGAGTGTCATGGGGGATGCTAGCACAGGATGATATGAATGTCAATAGTTAATTGTGTGGTACATGGTTCGAATCGCGGTATTTTGCTCGCAAGACGAAGAAAGAAAAAGCTTTAGCTGAGAGTTAGCAGAGTCTAAGAGAGGGCGCGGAGAAATAGTGCCGGTACAGGCTGACCTGGCTCGGCAGCGGTAAGTCCTTTGGATGGATGGCTAGATAGACCCAGCGGCAATGACTTATGCAACTGTGCGAATACGAACAGCGCCCGTCTTCGCGCTATGGGTAACATCGTAGCTGCATGAAGTGGTCGGAAGGTGACGCGTTCTAAGTCGAGCGGCGCCAAGGGAAGAAGGAAAATCAAATGAAAATGAAGACATCGTTACTTGTGGGCGCGTTCTCGCTAGCGCTATTTATGGCTGGGTGCCAAGCGGCTCCAGCAGCAGCTCCAGTGGCAGGACCGGCGGGACCTCAGGGCGCAACGGGCGCGACGGGAGATCCCGGTCAGGACGCCACTCGCCGTACAGAAGATGAACGGCGTGCTGAAGAAGCAAGACGAGCCGAAGATCAAAGAATTAGGGACGCGCAAGTTCGCGATAGCCACGATACGGGCTGCCCAGGCGGCCAGCATGTATTTACCGCTCAGGATGGACGAAAGAGCTGCGTCAGAGACTAATCAGCTGACCAGGAATTTCTCTTTTTAGGTTAAAGCTCCAGTGGAGCGCCCGGTCTGCGACTCATGCAGACCGGTGCACGGCTCCGCCACGAAACCTCAGTGAAGCTCAAAGTAGCTCGCAATCCCACGAAGCGGCCGTTCCAACCTGAACGACTCCGGGCAGTCCGCAATGCGTATCCACTGCAAGAAATCTCTTCGCAGGCGTTCTAACTCCATGCGCGCTTACTGGCGCGAATCTCATTCAGCAGGGGTGCGCGATGCCGATGACAAGAAAACTTTGGTTTTCTTTCCTTGTTGCTAGCCTGATAGCCGGAATCCTGCCCGCACAGCAAGTTCAGCAAACTCGGCAATCCGATCCTTCTCCAGATGGTCACCTCGTGCGCATACGCACAGGTTCGTATGCCGGCATGTGCATCGGCTACTGTGACCACGAGACAGTCATTGAGCCCGGGTCGATGCGTTCCATCAGTCGAGCTTTTTCGGAAAAGAAAAAGTATCCAGAAATGAAGATGAAGTCCTCGATCACAAAGGGAGACTGGGACGATCTGAAATCCTTTCTCGATGCAAAAGTGCTTGCTGCTTTTAGCGGACGCATTGGCTGCCCCGGATGCGCGGACGAAATGGTGGAGTGGGTGGAAGTAGAGTTCAGCGACGGGACAAAGAAATCGGTTTCCTATAACTTGGGGAACGGGCCGCCGCCAATTGCGGCGCTATTGCAGAAGATCAGGGGCATCGGTGCAAAGCCTACGCCATGATGGAAAGTCCTATCCTTAACCGGATTCAACTGAAACGCATAGGAAGCGTTATCCATCTAAGGTGCAGCGGTTTATAATGCCCGCTATGTTTGCCGCATGGAGGCTCTAATGCCCATCCGCATGCGCTTGGTCCTGTCTCTAGTTCTTCTCGTCACTTCTGTCGCTATCGCCGACAAGAAAAAAAAGGATTCTTTCCCCCCCGAGATTCTCAATGCGCAAACCGTGGTGGTGCTTGTCGATCCAGAGGCCGGAATGTCCACATCGGAGCCGCTTGCTAACAAAACCGCCCAGGACGATGTAGAAAAGGCTCTTGCCAAGTGGGGTCGGCTGAGACTTATGCTGATCGGAGGGACCAACGCAGACCTAGTCATTACCGTGCGCAAGGGAAATGGAAAAGCTGTGCAGCCGACTGTGAGTGGGGAACCAACGAACGATCGGCCCGTGGTTGTGGTGCCGAGCGACAACGGAATTCACATTGGCGTTCAGCAGGGTCAGCCTCCGGGTTCCACGCAACCGCCGCCGCAAGACACGTCGCCTCGCCTCGGTGGTGAGGTGGGGGCAGCGGAAGACACGCTCCTGGTTTACGTAGGAGGCTCGGGCGGTGCTCCGTTCGATCGCGCTCCTGTATGGCGCTACGTATCGAAGAATGCTTTGCACTCGCCCGATGTGCCTGCAGTCGCCGAATTCAAAAAGGCCGTCGAAGCGGCAGTGAAGCAGCAACAACAGCAGAAGCAGCCGGCGCCGCAACAGCCGCAGCCCCCGCAGCAGCCACAGGCGCCGCAACAGCCGCAGCCGTAGACTTCTACGAAGCTCCCTTCGTTCCTCAGGGCGAGCAGGGTAAACGTGCTGCGCCCCTACGGATTGTATTTTATGGACTGGGCCTTCGTGTGGCTTGCGTTTCTGCGCAGTGCGCCTGCAAAATTCTAGAGTTTCACGCAGCGCTACGAAAAATGAAACTCACGTTTTCTATCGCCACACAAACTGACGTTCCTGTGCTTGCTGCGCTGCACTGCGCGGTGGCAGAAGATTTGACCCAACGATACGGGCGCGGGCCATGGTCTTGGCGCACGACGGAAAAGGGCGTGCTGCTTGGCATGCGACGCTCGCGTGTGCTCGTTGCTCGCAAAGGTCGAGCAATCGTCGGGACGCTGCATCTTCCTACCAAAAAGCCTTGGGCGATTGACGTCTCCTACTTCACGTCCGTCGAGAAGACACTCTATCTGATCAGCATGGCAGTCCTTCCTACCATGCAGCGGCAGGGAATCGGCCGGCAGCTTATCAAAGAAGCTGTGAAGGAGGCCCGCGCTTGGCCTGCCGATGCAATCCGTCTGGACGCATTTGATGCTGAAGCCGGCGCTGGGGCGTTTTACGCCAAATGCGGATTTCGCGAAGTTGGGCACGTGGTCTATCGCAAAGCTCCGCTCGTTTACTTTGAGTTGGTCTTGTAATTCAAAGGGGAAAACGGAAGTTCGTTCAAGTTTGGAGTGAGGCTGGGTAGAAATTCCTGCAGCGCAGGTCAGTCTCCGGTGTTGCGGCTTAGCTGGGCGTTAGGAGTGGAGTGTTCGCGGGACTGCTTCGTTTCCGGTGACGAAAACTTCATCCGCACGAGCCAGTTTTTCCGCAAATTGACGCCGAAGAACGGTAGGAGGAGAAGACCACGGAACAGGTCTTTGAGTAAGGCGCGTTGCTGACGGAAGTTAATTAACGCGAGCCAGCCCAGCTTTCTAAGAAGAGAAAACCGCAAACGTGAGACGTGGAATGCCATCTTCGATAAGGAAGCCGCAATGTCTTCCTCGCGATGAAACTCGTAATACCCGAAGTTCATGGACACGCCGGACTGCACCTTGATGAAGTTCTCGAGGGTGCGGTTTTTCGGATTGGCGGCGACATCGCGGATAAGTTCCTGGATTTTCTTGGAATCCCCCTCGAGCGTTTCGAGGCTGGAAAACCAGTTGATCAGTTTCACGCCCAGCGGATCCCAAAGGTAGTCGTTCATCACCAGCGGAAGCGCGAGGTGAAAAAGTTTTGTTACTGCCAAGTGAACTCCCAGATGGCATTTGTAGGCATCACCCATGCAGGCATAAAGGCGTGTGGTGTCCCGCGTAACTCCGCGTTGAAACGCAGCGATGACGGTATCGAGATCTTTGGTGAACTCTTTTGTTTCAAAGCCGTTCAATTCTCTTTGGATGACCGCCGCGATCTGGCGAATTTGCAGCGTGGACAAGGCCAGCCCAACGCTGTACAGCGGATCGACCGTATCACTCGCATCGCCGATGATGTACCAGTGGTCGGGTGAGTAGCGCTGGCGGCATTCCCACATGTAGGAGTTGTAGTAATTCGTGTCGACGACCGTGCCTGTATTGATTAGGTCTACGAGCACGGGATGCTCGCGGCCGACGCACTCGAGAAACTGCTCCATCGTGCGCACTTCGCCATGCGGATAGACGTCTTTGCGATAAGTGATGCCAATACTCACGAGCGGCGAGTTATCCGGCGAACGCATCGGGATGTACCAAATCCAGTTGCCTCTGCCGAAGAAGTGATGCGTCGCGTAATAGGGAACGTAGCAGCGATTTGGCGTCTTGATCGCGTTGAGGTGGCTCAGAATTTCTGGATTAAAATTCGCGAGGCGGAACCAGAAAACGTCTTTCTGTTCTACGACCTTCTCTTGCAGCTGCAAATGCTTTTGCAGGACGCGGTTTCGGCCAGTGGCGTCGACTAGCCACCGCGCGGTGAGAGTTTGTTTCGCGCCGGCGGGATCTTGCACAGTCACCGTGTGGAGGCCGTCGCCGTTGCCGCCGGAGTTGATTTCGACTCCGGTCACGGTGGCGTCGATCAACTCGACGCCGTTCACCGTGTTGCGGTCGCGAACCTCTTTATCAAACGTAAAGCGATTAATTTGGAAGGAAAGGATGGGCGGGGCCGTGGGAATCTCATCGACGATGTAGGTGCGATCGGCGGGATTGTCTATGTCGGGCTTGAAATAATAGGTGAGGCCGTATTTCGGGTAGTGCTTTTCGACGAGATACTCACCGAGGCCGAGCTCGAAAAGGAAGTCGACGCTTACCTCGACAAGGGATTCGCCGACGATGGGGCGATTTTTGTGCGGGCCTTCGACTACGGCCACTTTCAGCTTGGGGAAGCGTTTGCGAAAATAGCCGGCAGCGAGCTGGCCCGTTGCTCCGCCTCCCATCACTAAAATATCGCTCGTCATGTGCATACTAGTTTCAATTCTGCGAACTCTTTGAGTTCGATTTCTACGCAAAAATAAGCAATATGTTTGTCGAGGAATCCTAACATAGCGCGGAGGAATGTACCGAACCCGGCAGGCGGCGCTCCGGATCGAATTGGCTGGTCCAGCCGTTAGCTACTTCCCGTAGGAATTTAAGGTTGGAGAGAGCATGGCTATTGCTAAACTCATTCGTCGGAAATCAGCGGAAATTGGATCGCGTCAATTTGCTTTCGAAGCATGATGGAATCGAGGGATGCGGTGGCTGTCATCAAATTCAAGTACGACGTTCCGCTGGACCAAACCATGGAATTTGAGAGTGTCTACCACCCGGGGCTGCAGCTCGATTTAGAGCAAAAGCAGGAAGTATGGGAAACGCCCGGAGCGTTTTTTGTGTGGATGTACGTCGATGGCAAGCTCGCCGGCGAATCTTACGGAATTCCGCTGACGAGTTCGAGCGAACTTATCGAGGACCTCTTAGTACTCCCCGAACGCGAAAAGGAAAAGGCGGTGTGCTGTTTTTCCAACACCATTCTTCCCACGTTTCAGAAGCAGGGATACGGAGCTATCTTAAAGGCTCATTGGCTGGGGCTAGCCGCCGCTAAGGGATTCGATGTCGTGTATGGGCACGCGCGGCCTGGCGGGAGCCAGGCGCTCAACGCAAAATTCGGGGCCGTGTTTCTCGAAAACCTTCCAGATTGGTTTGGCTCGGGCGAAGATTATCGGAAATACCAGCTCGTTTTGAACTCAGTTTTCTAAATCGAACCGCAAGAAAATCCTAAGTTCAGTCCTCTAGCTGCGGATCTGTCTCGGGAACTTCCTCAAGCGTTATGGCTTTCAATTCTCGGCGGACCACGTCGGCGGAAAAGCCGGCGCGTAAGAGGCTGCGATACATCGACGCCATTTTATTTTCGCCAATCTCGCCGCGGAAGGATCGCAATTTACGTTCGAGGCGCTGGCGGACGACCGCGGCTTCGTCAGTTTCCTTGGCGGCGTCGGCGAGGGCGGTTTCGATGTGGCGGTCTGGGACGCCGCGGGCGCGTAGGTCACGCGCGATACGGAACTTGCCCTGGCGGCGGATTTCGGTGCGCTGGCGAGCGAATTGTTTGGCGAAGCGCTCGTCGTCGATCATTTTGGCACGTTTGAGGCGGTCCATGACAGCGCGGAGGAGCTTGTCGTCTTCAGTGCGTCGGCCGAGGAGTTGTTTCATTTCGTAAACCGAATACGCGCGGCGCATGAGGGCGCGCACTGCGGCTTCGTATAGCTCCGTTTCTGTTTCTACTTGGCGCGGTTTTCCAAACATGGAGGAAGCATAGAGGAAAGGAAGTTGACAGTCGACAGTTGAAAGTCGATGTAAGAAAAGGATAACGCTGAGGCGCAGAGAACGCGGAGACTCGCAGAGAAGGAAGAGGCTCGCCGACAACGCGCCGGGCTTGATGGCCCTGAGCTACGGTTTACGCTGCACAGACTGAAGTCTGTGCTACTTGCGGGCGAAGCGCTCGAAGTCGGCCATTTGGCGCTCCATTTCCTCGCGGGCGGAGTCGGCGGCGGAGCGAATACCCTGGATGCGCAATTGGAATTCGTCCGGGTTGGTGGAGCGGAGCAGCGCTTCTTCGAGGGTGATGAGTTGCTTGGTGTAGAGGTCGAAGAGCGACTGATCGAAAGTCTGCATGCCGTATTGGCTGGTGCCAGCGGCGATGGCGTCGTGGATGAGGCGCGTTTTGTCGGCGTTGATGATGCAATCGCGGATGTAGGCGGTGGCGATCATGACTTCGACGGCGGGGACGCGGCCTTTGTCGTCGGCGCGACGGACGAGGCGCTGGGAGACGATGGCTTTGAGAGTGGCGGCGAGCTGCAAACGAATCTGTTTCTGCTCCGGCGGCGGAAAGACGGCGATGATGCGCTGAATCGTTTCCGTGGCGTCGAGAGTGTGCAACGTGGAGAAAACCATGTGGCCGGTTTCGGCGGCCAGCAATGCCGTGGAAATGGTTTCGAGGTCGCGCATTTCGCCGACGAGGATGACGTCGGGATCTTGACGAAGGGCAGCGCGTAGGGCTGTCGAAAAGTTTGCGGTGTCGACTTCGACTTCGCGCTGGTTGATGAAGCTGCGCTTGTCGCGATGTAGAAATTCGATAGGGTCTTCGATGGTGATGAGGTGATCGGAACGGTTGGCGTTGATGCGGTCGATCATCGCGGCAAGTGAAGTGGATTTACCGGAACCGGTGGTTCCCGTTACGAGAACGAGCCCGCGCTGCTCTTCGCAAATTTTGCCAATGACGTTTGGCAAGTTCAATTCTTCAATGGTGCGAATTTTTGTGGGGATGACGCGGAGAACCATGCCGACGTTGCCGCGCTGCTGGAAAACGTTGACGCGGAAGCGGCCAAGGCCGGCTACGCCGTACGCCATGTCGAGTTCGGCGGTTTCTTTGAACTTTTGCTTCTGGCGGTTGGTCATCATGCTGAATGCCATGGAGAGCATTTCTTCCGGGGTGATGCGGGGGACGTCGGTGATGGGGGCGAGAAGGCCGTCGACGCGCAAATAGGGGTGGTTGCCTACTTTTAAATGCAAGTCAGAGGCTTTGTTTTCGACGGCGCGCCGGAGAAGATCGTCAATGCTAATTGCCATGTCGTTGTGAGCTCCGCGAGAATACGACTGACTTGCGACGTTAGCATCCGAAATAGGGGCGGGCAAGAAAGGCGGTCTGTACGGTTGCGCGGTAGTCACCTGAACGAAAGGACAGTGTTGGCCTGCGAAGCATCGCTTTCGCTGGTTAGCTCGACTTCAAAGCTGCGAGCAGTTCCGCAAATTGTGAGTCCGGATCTTTCGACCTGCGTCCGAAGCTGAAAGCGATTGGGCGGCGGAAGGGCTTGAGCAGGAGCACGGCGGGGAGAAAATCCGGAGTGAATCGCGGCGGCATGGGGATGGGCCCAAAAGGTCAAAATAGCCGAGCAGGGAGCGAACGCCAAGGCCACTGTTTGTGACTGGCGTAGTCCAGGAGAACCAGGCGCTCTTCCGAGAGGCTGAGTTCTTGAAGACGCAAGGATGAGGTTGAAGCATCGCCACCGGTATTCTGGACAATAAGAACGTCTTGCCCCTTCTTGACATGGCTGTAGGTGGAGACCACGCAAAGGGCGAAATGATATAGAACACCAAACGGCCAGAGCGCCACCCAGAGCAAGACCACAGGAAGCCAGACCAGAAATCTCAGCAATCTGACGAGAAGCGACATAAGGAATAGCCGCGTAGCGGGGCGTCGAAAGACGCTAGGCTTTCTTCAAGAAGAGCGAGTCATACAGAAATCCAGCCAGGAAGCCGCCGGCTAGCGGGCCGACCCAGTAGATGCCGTGATTTTGCCAGTGTGAGGAGGCCAGCGCGGGTCCGAAAGCGCGGGCGGGATTCAGAGCTCCGCCGGTGAACGGACCGGCCACCATTATGCCCAGTACAATGCTGACGCCGATGGCGAAACCGGCGACGGGGCGGAACGAGGAGGAGCGTTCATCGACCGCGGTGGCGAAAACCGTCAGGACTAGAAAGAAAGTGGTGATGCCTTCGAGGATCATGCCGTTCAGGCGCGTAAAGTCGTGGGCGAACATGGGGGTGCCAAGAGCGACGGCGTGCCAAGTATCCTCTGGGATGACGGCTTTGAGCAGAAATGCTGCGGCCGTGGCACCGGCGAGTTGCGCGGCCCAGTAGGCTATCGTGTCGAGCGTGTTCAGGCGCTTGGTGACCCAGAAGCCGATGGTGATGGCGGGATTGAAATGGCCGCCAGAGATATGGCCGAGCCCGCAAACCATGATGGCGATGGCGAGGCCGTGAGCCACGGCGATGCCGAAAAGCCCGAGCGCGTTCGATGCGTGGGGATACCAGTCCACGCAAATAGCACCTTCTCCAAAAAAGACCAGAGCAAACGTGCCGATGAACTCAGCCGTGAGCTTCTGCGGAAAGTTGTACATCAAGGAGCCTCCCGGCCGGGGAACCAAGCGCGCCCGCTGCGACCGGGAAGGATTCTATCTGGAACGCAAAGAGAAACGCCAGCCCTTCGGAGAATGGGTTGCGGGTGAGTTTCCGACCGCGGCGTTTCTCGGGATGTGGCCTACTTCGATGGGCACAGTTTCGATTTCTTGGCATCAAGGCAGAGGTGGTCGCGTATCGAGTCTAGCTGCTGGCGGTCCTTTACTGTAAGCACCTGCGGCTGTCCATGCTGGATAGTGTAAATGGTCGTCTCATCTTCAAGAATTTTTCCTTGCTTCGTAAGGGCTAAACACCGAACCGCCAAATCGTCGAAACCATCGCCATTGAAATCAGCGAACTTGAAAAGGCAATCGTCCTTGGAGTCTTCCTCGGTACCTACGGAATAGTCACTGCCAATCAAAATTTCTGTGCTCCCTTCGCTCCAGGTCCTTACTTTCCATTTAGCCTCAGTTAAATCAAAACGGAATGAACTGAGAAGGTAATCCGCCTCGCATCCGATGCAACTAGGGTGAGTAAAGACGATATCGGGTGTTTTTGAGGAATCGAATCGAACGAATTTCTCGAATTTCCATTCGAGAAAGCCATGGTTAAACGATGTCAATGATGTTTTTTCACCGCTCTTGAGAGCATAATTGAAAGCGACGAAATAGGGGCCATATGTAGAGGTTCGCGTCTCGCGTTCCCCGATCAGAACAAGAGCAGATGTTTCGAATACGCCTACACGGCTGATCCACTTATACTCCTGCGCGACGACAGGTTTTACTTTCTCGGGATCATCGGGCTTCAACTCGTCTGCGAAGGCCGTCTTTATGCGTTCGAAAAGAGTCGCGTCTTTAGTGGAATTAAGCCAATGGAAGGCCGTCGATGAAGACTGTGCGTTCGGACCGCTGGCAGAATGACACGCGGCTAACATGAGAATAGCGATTAACACGGTACGGCCCATGGTTTCTATGCTACTGGCAGTTTCAGGCTGAAGCGACGCATAAGATACGCCGCGTAATCGGAAGCTGGCCTGCTGCAGGAGACCGAGTCCCTGCTAGCGAGTGGCTGCGGCGACGGGCGCGTTGACCGGAGTGAGCCAGTTGTGGCGATCGGGTTTGGTGCCGCTGGTTAGGGCGAAGAATTCTTCCTGGAGGCGGCGCGTGACGGGGCCGGCTACGCCTTTGCCGACTTGAATTTTGTCGACGGAGCGGATGGGCGTGATTTCGACGGCGGTGCCGCAGAAGAAGACTTCGTCTACGATGTAGAGCATTTCGCGCGGGATGACCTGTTCTTTCACGGTGATGCCCAGATCTTCCGCAAGTGTGACGACGGTGTTACGCGTGATGCCCGGCAGAATGCTGGTGGCGAGCGGCGGCGTGTAGAGCGTGCCGTCGTGAACGAGAAACACGTTCATGCCGGAGCCTTCGCTGACGTGGCCGCCGGAATCGAGCGCGATGCCTTCGGCGTAGCCATTGAACTGGGCTTCCATGCGAATGAGCTGCGAATTCATGTAGTTCGCGGCGGCTTTGGACATGGCCGGCAGCGTGTTAGGCGCGATGCGCGTCCAGGAGCTGACGCCGACCTCGACGCCCTTGGTGAGCGCGTCCGGACCAAGGTAGGCGCCCCACGACCAGCAGGCCATGTAGATTTCAATCGGAGAACTGAGCGGATTCACGCCGACTTCGCCGTAGCCACGCATGACCATGGGCTTGACGTAACAGGAATTCAGTTTGTTGAGGCGAACTAGTTCAGTCGCAACATTGCAAAAATCATCGAGAGAGTAAGGCAAGTCCATGCGATAAATTCTTCCGGAGTTGATGAGACGCTGCATGTGCTCGCGGAGGCGGAAAATGGCGGGGCCTTGCTTGGTTTCGTAGCAGCGGATACCTTCGAAAACGGCGGAGCCGTAGCTCACGACGTGGGAGAGGACGTGAAGGGTGGCGTCGTCCCAGTTGATCCACTTTCCGTTGTGCCAGATTTTGTCGGTCTTTTGGATGGGCATGTTGTGTCCTTTTTGGTGGCGCCACTCGCGGTGTTGCCTGAAGGGGCAGAATACGGTACGCGGCCGAGAGCGTCAATAAAGTGTACTGAACGCCGTGGCGAGTACAAAAACCAATTTGGCGCGTAGTGTTTTGCGGGAAAACCGTGGCGCTAGGTCACCTGGGCAAATCAGGTGGGTTCGCCGAATCGGGCGGAGGCGTGGATTTCGCGGGCGCATTCAGAGACTCCATCATGGCCTGCGCTTTTGAAATCGTTCGGCTCGACTTGTTCTCCCACAGTCCCAAAAGGAGGAACGGAATTGCGGTAGCTGCGACCAGCAACTTGGCGCGGCGAGGTATCTTGGATTCCGGTTCCCACCGGAACAGCTGGACAGACAAGAAGAAGGTCAGCAGGGCCCACAAAACAAGAGACCCTAGCGCTATCAAGACATCCCGGCTCCAGGGCGCCGCCGACCAGAAGATGGAATCCTGGAGTTCGGTGACAAGATACGTGGCCGGAAGAAACAGACCCACTCGCTTGACCACCAGCGGCAGCTGGGCAAGCGGAATGGTTGCACCAGACAAAAAAATCAGGGGCAGCCAAATAAGCTGATTGATGACCTGAGTTTCTTGCATGGTATTGGTAACACTGGCGACGACCAGCCCGAGGGAGGCGAAGGACATGGCTCCAAGTGCAATTAAGAGAAAGGCCGAGACGAAATTACCAAAGTCAGTGACATGAAAAATGAAGCGCGCAAACAATATCTCTACGATTACAGTGGGCAGCGTTAGTACAAGATTGGCGACGATGCTGGAGGCGAGCATGTCGCTTGCAGTAACCGGACTCACGTGGAAGCGTCGCAAGATACCCTGTTCGCGAAACATGACCAAGGCGGCGCTAAGTCCCCAAAAGCTTCCCATTACCGTGAGAGCGATCACCGGACCTAGCAAATAACGAACGCCGACGGGCGAGCCTTTTGCAAAGATTCCGGCATAGAGGAAGAAAAAGCCGAAGGGCATGATCACGCTAAAGAACAAAAACATTTTATTGCGCAGCGTGAGCTGAATGCGCATGCGGGTGAGTGTGGCGAAGTTTGTCAATCGCGCAGCCTCCTTCCGGTCATTTCGATGAAGACGTCCTCGAGGGAAGGTGAGGCAATCTCTAGGCTAACGAGTTCGTTGCCTTCTGCTTCAAGATGTTTCACGAGATCGACGATCGTTTTTGGAGGGCGATGAGAGTGAAGCACGTAAGCGCCGTCGAGTTCGCGGGCGTCGGCGACGCCTTCCAGATTTTTTAACGCGCCGTCAGCCTCGGGTTTGGCTAGGCGAACTTCGATGCGCGTGGTGCCGCCGGAACGCGTTTTCAGTTCGCGCGGCGTGCCGAGGGCGACGACTTTGCCGTGGTCGACGATGGCCACGCGATCGCACAGGCGCTCGGCTTCTTCGATGTAGTGTGTGGTCATGACGATGGTTTTCTTTTCGCGCTTGAGTTCTTCGATGATGTCGTAGATTTCGCGGCGGACTTGCGGATCGAGGCCGGCGGTAGGCTCGTCGAAGAAAAGCACTTGGGGATCGTTGACGAGCGCCATGGCGAGTGCGAGGCGCTGTTTTTGGCCGCCGGAAAGCTGGCTATAAAACGCATTGCGTTTTTCTTCGAGGCCGAAGCGCTTCAGAAGTTCCTCGGGATTGCGGCGGCGTTTATAAAAACTGGAGAAGAGACGCAGAGCCTCCATTACGCGAAGTTTGTCGGGAAGGGATGTGGACTGCAGAGCCGCGCCGATTTCGTGCTTCAACGCCTGAGACTCGCTCTTTGGATCGAGGCCGCAGACCGAGACGCGGCCGCCATCCAGATCGCGTAGTCCTTCAAGAATCTCTACTGTCGAGGTTTTTCCAGCACCGTTGGGACCGAGCAGGCCAAAAACTTCGCCCTCTTCGACGGTAAAGCTGACGCCGCGAACGGCTTGGACGTCGCCGTAGCTCTTCACCAAATTTTCAACTTGAATGATCGGATTTGCCATGAACCTTGAGCGCTACATTGCTGTACGCAAAGACGTACCTAAGGATAACGCAAGTGCTCGATTTCTCCGCTATGCACGGATGCCGTCAAATGGGTTACTTCGGAGCGTAGAAAAGATAGTCGGCGGAATAGGGGACGCGGACTGCTTGGCTCGCGTGTGCAGAGTCGCAGCCGGATGCGGGGGCTTTGCCTCCTTTGGTGTTGAGGCGCTGTATAGATGTGGCATGGGAAAGTATGCCGCTGCCTTCGTGGCTCACGACGTTGACCAGCAGCCATGGAATGGAATCGGCATCCGGCGAAGGCACATTGGCAACGGCTTTGCCGGTGACACGGCTGCCGTCATTTGCCTCCCAGGAAGGTCCTGCAAAATGTTTGCCGAAGGGTTTGCTGTCTTTGTCGAAGAGCTGGGCGTCGGGAGCTTTCAGCCCCCACGAAAATTCCGTGGCGCCTTCCTTGCAAATGTAGACCTGATCTCCCTTCGCGTGAACCTGGATAAGTAGCTGTTCGCCAGCAGGCGGCTGGAGTTGGGGCGGAATTTGTTGCGCGGAAGTGGAGAACGGTAGAACGGAGCTCGCAGAGACGAATAATGCGGCGAGTAATACGAGATTGCTCTTGCGCATGGAACGATTCCTCCTCCTGGAGTATAGGTTTGGTGGTAAGCATGGCAAAACTCTTTTATCGAGCGGCAACGAGCTTGCGGGTTTTCTTAGCAGCGGACGATTTCTTGCGCGGCGGAGTCCAGAGATGTTTTTTTACATTGATGCGCGACTCCACGACAGAAATGCCTTCGGATTCGAGGAGCTTTTTTTGCAGGGAGGCGTAAGGCTCGCGGATAAGGATTTTGCCGTTGGCGCCGAGAACGCGATGCCAGGGGATGCCTTTCCCCTTCGGAGTGGCGCCTAAGGCGCGGCCTGCGGTGCGTGCGCCACCAGGCAGACGCAAGGCTTTAGCAAGGGCTCCATAGGTAAGAACCCGGCCGCGGGGAATTTGTTTCACGAGTTTGTAGACGGGATCGAAGGACACGGTGAGGCGACTCCTTGCGCTATTGTTTGGATGAGTCTCGCGGATGCGCGAGAGACATCGTAAAAGCACGCACGCAGCGCAACAAGAGAAATAATCGGCGCTGCCGTGTTCTATACAGTGAAGACTTTATGGAACGAGGCTCGGCGAGTAAGTACATTTACAACCTGGGAGTGAGTAGCCGATAAGTCAAATTACCACGCGGCGCATCTAAGTAAGAGAAGGGAAGTAGAGAAAGACGACGATGAATGGAACCGATGAAACAAAGCGAAAAAACTAATGAACGAAACGGAAACAAATTCGTTAGTTTGTACGCATCACGGTTGCAAAGTAATCGTTCGGGCTAGTACGGATCGTTCATTGACGGCGTAGTGGAACGAAAGTACACTACGAGTACGGTCAATGACTTGAGGTGCTGTCATGGCTTTTGTCCGTCGCAAAGGGAATTCGTTCTACCTGGTGCACAATGTGCGCCGCGGCGGAAAAGTGCGGCAGCTGCATCTTGCGCGGCTTGGGGAGCGTGCGCGCATCACGGACGCGGTGGTGAGGGAAGTCTCGAAGAAACATCCGTTCGTGGAGCTGAATTGGCGGGCTTTGCGGGAACAGATGAATGGTCAAGTGGATCTAGCCGATGCCAGCTCACCGGCGATCCAAAAGCTCGTCGCCAGCCTGCGAGAGCTGAACCTCGAATTGGCGGACCTCTTTCCGCCGCTCCTACGAATTTCTGAAACGCCCACGGTGGCGCGAGAGTTGTTAGTGCAACTTCGACTCTTGCAATCCACACTTCAGGTAAAACTCACCCAGTTTGACCGGAAGCGCGGACGGTTCAGTAATGCGACCCTGCGAATGCAGGGCCGCTAGGAGGAGACCATGAGCGCCCAGATACTTCCACTCGATCCAAATTTACGCAGCAACACGACGATTGAGTTTCAGTCGGCGCTGCGCTCGAAGATCGTCGGACAGGCGGAAGGCGTGCAGGCTCTCGTAGACCTGTATCAAGTCTTCTGCGCGGGATTGAACTCGCCGGGGCGGCCGGTGGGGAACCTCCTGTTGTTAGGCCCTACGGGCTCGGGCAAGACGCGCATTGTCGAAGCCGCGGCGGAGATTCTTTTTGGAGATGCCCGCGCGGTAATTAAGGTGGATTGCGCGGAGTTTCAGCACTCCCACGAGATTGCCAAATTGATTGGCTCGCCTCCGGGATATTTGGGTCACCGGGAAACGCATCCGCTGATCACGCAAGAGGAATTGTCAAAGAGCCATACGGACAAGCTGAAGCTCAGCTTTTTGCTTTTTGACGAAATTGAGAAGGCGTCGGATGCCCTGTGGCAATTGCTATTGGGAATGCTCGATAAGGCGACGCTGACTTTAGGCGACAACCGCCGCGTGGATCTCTCGCAGACGGTAATCTTCCTGACGTCGAACCTGGGCGGGGGCGAGATTACGGAATTGATGCACGGGGGCATGGGCTTCGTCCAGCCAACAGACCTACCAGTCACTGGTTTAGACGAAAAGGTTGAAAGGACGGCAATGGAAGCCGCGCGAAGGAAGTTTTCGCCGGAATTCATGAATCGGCTGGACAAAGTGGTGGTCTTCCACCCCTTGCAGCGGGAACAACTTGAAGAAGTACTTGAGATTGAACTCGGGCAGGTTCAGCAACGGGTCTTGGAGACTGCGAAAGGGCAGTTTCTCTTTCGGGTGACTCCCGGCGGCAGAGATTTCCTATTGCAAGAAGGGACAGATCAACGATATGGAGCCCGGCACTTGAAGAGGGCGATTGAGCGGTATGTCGTGTATCCGCTTGCGAATCTGCTCGCTACAGAGCAAGTGCACTTGGGAGACCTGGTGTGCATCGATTGGGACGGTACTCATAAGGGGCTGACCTTCGCTCGAGAAGGCGAAGGGGCTCTGGTAACGCCGGCAGTGCCTCAGATTGCACAACTTGCGACAGCGGCCGAAGCAAAAGATGGCAAGACGGCGGATCCGCCTGCGGAAGTGGTGGTTGCAGAGAGAAAATTGCGGGCGGCGCAGCCTTCCGTTGCACCGGCGGCAGCTCCGCAAGGGCGTAAGAAGTCCGACCGATAGAGAAAACAAAGAGTTAGACTGAAATTGGGGGCGCGCCGGCGAGGACGCGCCCCTTTTTGTCGTTTGAAGGCAGACACAAACTGTTTCATCCTCTCACTTTGAACACAGATGAAACGCTGTCTCACCGCGTGAGACAGTTTCCAGAATTCCAACATTTGTATGTCATTGAGTTTGTGCCAGTTTGTAGCGGTGAGTTTGAACGCTCGGATTGGCAGCTCTCATGCTCTATTCCCGTCAAGCGCATAGCTGAGACGCATGGGGCGTCTTGGGCAGCCGAATGCGGAAGGAACGAGCCATGAAAAGCGCCGCAAGACAGCAACTGGATCCAAGCATTCGCAGCACGGACAGCCGGGACTTCGAGGGAGCGTTGCGCTCGAAGATCGTCGGGCAGGCCGAAGGCGTTCAAGCCCTCGTGGACCTGTATCAGGTCTTCTGCGCGGGATTGAACTCGCCAGGCCGGCCGGTAGGGAACCTGTTGTTCCTTGGCCCGACTGGTTCGGGAAAGACACGCATTGTCGAAGCGGCTGCAGAGATCTTGTTTGGCGATGCGCGCGCCGTAATCAAGGTGGATTGCGCGGAATTCCAGCATTCTCATGAGATTGCGAAGCTGATCGGCTCGCCTCCAGGGTATTTGGGACACCGCGAGACACACCCCTTGATCACGCAAGAGGAGCTGTCCAAGAGCCATACGGAAAAGCTGAAGCTGAGCTTCTTGCTGTTCGACGAGATTGAGAAAGCGTCTGACGCGCTATGGCAGTTGCTTCTGGGAATGTTGGATAAGGCGACTCTGACCCTGGGCGACAACCGCCGGGTGGATTTGTCGCAGACGGTGATCTTCCTGACGTCGAACCTGGGTGGCGGAGAAATATCGGAATTGATGCAAGGCGGAATGGGTTTCGTACAGCCGAAAGACAAACCGGCCGCGGGACTTGACCAAAAAGTCGAGCGGACGGCGGTGGAAGCGGCACGCAGGAAGTTTTCCCCGGAATTCATGAACCGGCTGGACAAGGTGGTGGTCTTCCATCCTTTGCGCCGGGAACAGCTCGAGGAAGTGCTCGAGATCGAGCTGGGCCAAGTCCAGCAAAGAGTTTTGGAGACAGCCAAGGGGCAGTTCTTGTTTCGGGTTACGGCGGCTGGCAGAGAGTTCTTGCTACAGGAAGGAACCGACCAGCGCTACGGAGCGCGTCACCTGAAAAGGGCGATTGAGCGGCACGTGGTTTATCCTCTGGCGAATTTGCTGGCTACCGAGCAGGTGCACTTGGGAGACCTAGTGTGCATCGATTGGAACAAGGAGACAGAAGGATTGAACTTTGTTCGCGAAGGCGAGAATCTGGCAATGCCGGCACGTCGGCCGGAGCCAGTTGTCACTGCGCGGGCAGCGCAGGCAAAAAGCGGCCGAAGCGTTGAAGCACCGTCTGCCGCGCTCGGCGCGGAACCGTTGCCTCGGATGGCGCGCTAGCGATCTTTCGACCAACTTTCTCAATTTGAACGGCCCGGGAGGGATACTTCTCGGGCTTTTTCTTTTGCGTGAGACTCAGTGTAAAGTTATCGAGAACGGCGGAGATTTCGTTTGAACCAGCCTGCAAGGATCATTTTGGCGGGAGTGTCTGGCGTGTCGAGAATTGCAGCACCATTCGAGCGGGGAGTACGGGCATGTACCGGTGTGGCTTTACTTTGTCTTTTGATCGCGCCGTGCATGCAGGCACAGCGGACGCAGTTCAAAGCGGGATGGAATGTTTATTCTCCTCAGGAAGACATTCAACTGGGCAAGCAGGTTGCGACGGACGCGGAGAAACAGTTGCCATCATGCAACGCCCCGAAAGTGGACGCGTACCTGACGGAGCTTGGTAAGAACCTGAGTGCAAAACTGCCCGCGGGAGGAGTCCAGTATCCGTTCGAATTTCATTGCGTGAACGACAAGGCCATCAACGCGTTTGCACTGCCTGGCGGATATGTATTCGTGAACCGGGGCGCTATCGAGGCTGCTGACAATGAGGCGGAACTTGCGGGGGTAATGGCGCATGAGCTCGCGCACGTGGCTTTGCGGCACGGAACGGCCGAGGCCACGAAGGCAAAAGCCGCGCAGACGGGAGTAGGAATCCTGGGAATTCTTTTTGGGGACAATGCAGGCGGAGCGCTGTTGACGGAACTCGGGAGATTCAGCGCGGGCGGTATCCTATTGAGGTATTCGCGTGCGACGGAGACGCAGGCGGATGTTGTGGGCACGCAGGTGCTCTACGACGCGGGATACGACCCGCGCGCGCTGGCACAGTTTTTCGAAAAGATTGAAGCGGATAGCAAGGGTCAGAACCCGCCGGAGTTTTTCTCGGACCATCCGAACCCAGAGCACCGCGTAGAGCGCGTGAACGAGGAAATCAATAAGTTGGGCGGCTTGCCGCCAAAGATGAAGAAGGATTCCACGGAGTTCGAGGCGATTAAACGCGAGGTCTTGGCGCTGCCAGTGGCAAGGAGAGAGGCGCTGGCCGCAGGCGGACCTGGTCCTCGGCCGATGGGGCCACCCCCCGTACCCTCGTCGAATTACGCTGAGTATCAAGCGCAGGCATATGCCATGAAGTATCCGGACAACTGGAAAAAATATGGAGACAAAGTCAGTGTGTCGTTCACGCCGGATGGCGGGGTGATCGAGGGCGACGACGGACAAGATGACATGGCGTACGGAGTCATTGTGAACGTGACAAAGGTGCAGGCTGATGTGAGCGATGCAAAAACGCTTGATAAAGCCACGCAGGAGTTTATTAGTACGCTGCAAAAAGGCAATCCGAAGATGAAAGTCACGCGGCAACCGGGCCACTTGCGAGTGAACGGGCAGCCTGGACTTTCGACGTATTTGAGCAACGAATCTCCCGCAGGTGGCGAGGAAACGGATTGGCTCATCACCGTGATTAGGCCGGAGGGATTGCTGTCTTTCGTATGCGTGGCGCCGCAGAAGGAGTATGAAAAATATGACAAGACCTTCAGCGCGATTCTCGACAGCGTGCGACTGGCGAAATAAACAAGCGCTCCTCGGGAATGTCAGCTCGGGCGAAAACTCGGGCCGCTGGCGAATCAGAGTTGATTCTTAATGCGGAGTTGCTCCCGAGGATTGAGACCTTCGCTAGCACATTGCTCGACAAGAACTATTTTTCCGGTTTTATCCACAGCAATTTGAGCAATTGACCTGTCTCTAGAATTTTGCGATTCGGGGCCGCTTGGCTTTGAAATCCCACTCCTTACTTTTGCCCAAGTTTCTGCTCCCGGTCAAACAGAAGTTTTTTTCTCTACGTCCGAAAATTAACGCCGCCCTCACACTATCGCAACAACTCGCCTATATCACAGTTGGCGGGAGGATCTACTATGCCTGGTAGTATTAAAATTAAGTCGTGTTCGCTTCTTCTTGCTTCCGCCATCTCGCTTGCTCCGGTCGCGGGCGCGCAGGATTGGCATCACTCCGACGACCACCTCGGCAATCGGCATGTGCTGTTGATCAGTATCGATGGAATGCACGCGGTCGACTTCAAGAATTGCGTGGCCGCCGGCACTTGCCCAACTCTCGCGGCACTCGGCAAGACCGGCGTAAACTACACCCGCACAACCACTTCCAGGCCGTCCGATTCCTTTCCCGGCCTGCTGGCACTAGTGACGGGCGGGAGCCCCCGAACTGTAGGCGGGTTCTACGATGTGGCTTACGATCGCGTTCTGGCTCCGCCTCTAAAGACTACCGGTAACGGGCTGCCGGGCACAGACCGACGACATGACACTAAAACCCTGTGTCCCCAATCAAATCTATAAGAACTCAGACGGATCAACCGGGACGCAGACCGAATATGAAGAGGGCGACGAATTCGACCAGACGCAGCTTAACGGGCGCCCCGCTCCTGCCAAGAGTGCATTAGATCTCATCGACGGCAACGTTACATCAATCGATCCTGCCAGGCTGATACGCGATCCGTTTAACAATTGCCAACCCGTATATCCTTGGAACTTCATTCGCACGAACACCATTTATGGCGTGATCCACGCCGCGGGAGGCTACACAGCCTGGTCCGACAAGCACGCTGTTTACGCTCTTGTTTCGGGCCCCACCGGAACCAATCATCCCAGCAATGTGGATGATTACTATTCCCCGGAAGTCAATTCCAATAAGTTTCCACTCGCTAGGCCTGACCACAGCGGGAACCAACTACAATTGCGCCAACGTCGTAATGGACGGGAATGACTGGACGACCGATTTCGATCCATCAAGTGCTACGACCAGTTAAAGGTCAACGCAGTGGTGAACTGGATCAACGGCAAGAACCACCTCGGGACGAGCAAGGCTCCGGTCCCGGTGATTCTCGGCATGAACTTCCAGGCGGTCAGCGTCGGCGAGAAGCTTATTAGTCCCGCAGCCTTGCCCGCAGCGCGAAGCGACAGCAACTCAGGTGGTTATGAGGACGCCGCAGGGTACGCCCAGACCCCTGATGATGAAGGAAATCGTATTCGTGGATGCAGCCATCGGGCAGATGGTCGCTGCGCTCAAGCACGAAGGTCTTCTGGATTCGACCACCATCATCATCACCGCCAAACACGGGCAGTCGCCAATCGACCCGAATCGCTTCTTCCCGATTCCTGGGAAGACCAACATCGGTGAGCCGCCCTCCGCGGTCCGCCGCCCTCATCCCGAACCTTCTCCCTGCAGTATATAGCGACCCGAACAACGCCCTCGGAATAGCTGAGGACGACATCTCCCAAATCTGGTTGACAGATTCAAGCACCACAGCGGCCGCGGTAACGGCTCTGGAGAATGCCGGGACAGCGATCGGACTGGGCCAGATCTACTATGGCTCGTCTCTTAACACGCTCTTTAACCCGCCGGGCGTACCTACTGTTCCCGGTCCTTGCTGCTTCCTCAGGTCCGGGCGGCGATCCGCGTACACCCGACATCGTAGTGATTCCAAACGTCGGCGTGGTCTATACCGGCGGCGACAAAAAGCAGTCCGAACATGGCGGCTACGCATGGGATGATACCAACGTCATGCTTCTCGTCTCCAACCCAGCACATCAGCCCCGTACGATCCACAGTTTTGTGGAGACCGCTCAGGTGGCCCCCACGATTCTGCAAATCCTGGGACTCGATCCCAACAAGCTGGATGCCGTCCGCATGGAAGGCACGCCAGTGCTTCCCGCCGTGCAGTTCGGCGACGACGACCAGCGATAGTTTGCGCCGAATCGCAATAGCTGGCAGGACCCTGCAATAAATATGCAGAAGCGGGCGTCTCGAAGAGGCGCCCGCCTTTTTTTGGGTACGCCGCGCATGTTCGACAGCTTGGAGGTGCAAGTCCTCTTCACCATCTGATGGAGGTGAAGTGATAGCGAAGCGCAAGGGCCGAACCGCCGGATGCGGACCCGCATGTCCGGTCGTGTGGCAGGGGAGGAGAGGCGACTCTCCCCCCTATGCCGATCAGCGAGTATTGAAACCCCCGAGTAGTGAATGGCAGGTCTTCTTCGCGCGGCTAGACCACCTTATCGGCAAACTCCTCGTGCGCGGAAGTCTGGCGTGCTCTATAGAGACTCGCAGCGCGTTCGAGGGCGTCGGCGATGCTTGGGCATATATTGGCCTCGCCGACGTGACGTTCGAAATCGGCTTGCTTCATCAGTTGGGCGGGTTGTTCGCGTGCACCGCAGAGTAACAGTGAGCGGCCGGAAGCGTGCAGCGTGTCAGCCAGGTCGCGGATGGCGCCGAGACCGGTGGCGTCGATGGCGGTCATGTTGCGAAGGCGAAGGATCACGATTGGCGGGAGGGAATCGACATCGCTGAGGATCTCGGCGAATTTGTCAGTTGCTCCGAAAAGGAAGGGACCGTGGATACGATAGACCGTTGCATAGGGCGGAATGTCTTTTCCTTGCAGGATGTGCTTGCGGCTGTCTTCGACGTAATCTTTCGTGACACGCCCGACGGTGGTGGTGCGAGAAACTTTTCGAATGAACATTAAGGCGGCGAGGACCATGCCGACTTCGACGGCGAAGGTTAGGTCAGCGATCACGGTCAGAGTCACGGTAATCAGCCAGACGGCGATATCCGCAGACGTGAGTTTCAGAATTTCCGGGATTTCGCGCCATTCGCCCATATTGTAGGCGACGATCAACAAAATGGCGGCGAGAGCGGCGAGAGGCACGTTTTTCACCAGCGGCGCGGCGAATAGGACGATGGCGAGGAGCGTAAGAGAGTGGATCATTCCGGCCATGGGAGTTTTCGCACCGGAACGAACATTCGTAGCGGTGCGCGCGATTGCGCCCGTGGCAGGCAAGCCGCCAAACATGGGTGAAACAATGTTGGCGACGCCTTGTGCTACCAACTCGACGTTGGGATTGTGCTTGTCGTTGCTCATACGATCAGAGACCACCGCGGACATCAGAGATTCGATGGCGCCGAGCATTGCAACGGTGAAGGCCGGAGAGAGAAGTTGGCGCGCAGTGTCGTAGTTGAAATGCGGTATGGCAAACGTGGGAAGGCCGCTGGGGATGCCACCGAAGCGCGTACCTATTGTTTCGACGGGGATACGCAGAAGAGTGACGGCGATGGTGGCACCAAAAGTGACAACAATCGCTCCCGGGATGCGCTTGGCAAACTTGAGGCAGAAAACCATTACGGCGATGGAGAGAATGGCGAGAGCGGTCGCAGGCATGGAGATAGTATTCCAGGCTGCGCCGAAGGCTTCCATGCGATGGAAGAAGTCGCCGGGGACGCGGTCCATGCGCAGGCCGAAAAAATCGCGAATTTGAGTGCTGGCGATGAGGATGGCAATGCCGTTTGTGAAACCGATGATGACTGGACGAGGAAAATATTTGACGGCCGCGCCCATGCCGGTGATGCCGAGAAGCACGAGCAAGACGCCGGCCATCATGGTGCACTCGAAGAGGCCGTCGATCCCGTGTTTGGCGATGATTCCGGAGATCACGACGACGAAAGCGCCTGTGGGTCCGCCGATTTGCGTTTTTGAGCCGCCGAGAGCAGAGATAAGGAAACCGGTGACGATGGCGCAGTAGATTCCGGCTTGCGGTGAGACGCCAGAGGCAATGGCGAAGGCCATCGCGAGCGGCAACGCGACAAGGCCTACGGTGACACCTGCGATTAGATCCGAGAAGAATTTATGACGGTCGTAATCACGCAGTAAGAGAACGGATTTTGGAAGCCACTGATTTAGCGCGGATGTCATTCGGGCACGGACGAAGGAAATAACTCCGATTTGATAAGTCTAGCAGGCGAGCAACGGGGAGAGCTTCGCCAATTAACGAGTGTGCCTGAAGCAAAAATGTGCCGAACAGCAACCCGGAAGCGAAAGGCAGATCCCTCGCTTCGCTTGGATGACAGAAGATTCGGTCTGCCTCCAGTCCTCTTTTAGTCCGCGGCTTTTGACTGTGCGGGCTGTGGTTTCCAACGTAGGATGGGTTTGCGGGCGGCGCCGACTTCATCAAGGCGACGGACGCGCGTTGTGTGCGGAGCGGTCTTGACGAGTTCGGGATTTGTCGCAGCTTCTTCGGCGATCGAGCGCATGGCGTCGATGAAGAGGTCGCACTCTTCGCGAGATTCGGATTCAGTGGGCTCGATCATCAGCGCGCCGGGAACAATTAGCGGAAAAGCGGTGGTGTAGGGGTGAAAGCCATAGTCGATGAGGCGTTTGGCGATGTCCATCGTGTTAACGCCATTTTTCTTTTGGATTGCGTCGCTGAAAACAACTTCATGCATGGAGGGCAGGGAATAGGGGAGATCGAAAACGCCTTCGAGATGCTTACGAATATAGTTTGCGTTGAGGACGGCGTCTTCTGTCGCCTGACGCACGCCGGGACCGTAGGCAAGAATGTACGCGAGCGCGCGGACTAGAACACCGAAATTTCCGCTGAAAGCTTTTACGCGGCCGATGGAGTCCGGGCGGATTTGTTCGAGTGCGAGGCGTCCGCCTTCCTTTTCCGCGAGAATCGGCACAGGGCGGAAAGGTTCGAGGATTTTTTTCATGGCAACCGGGCCCGCGCCGGGGCCGCCGCCTCCATGGGGCGTCGAGAAAGTCTTGTGCAGGTTGAGGTGCATGACGTCGACGCCGAGATCGCCCGGACGCGTGATGCCGGTCAGAGCGTTCATGTTGGCGCCGTCCATATAGAGAAGCGCGCCTTTATCGTGCAGAATTTTTGCGATTTCCGGGATGCGCTCTTCAAAGATGCCGAGCGTCGAGGGATTGGTAATCATCAATGCGGCGACGTCGGGAGTAACAAGGTCGCGCAACTTATCGACATCAATCTGGCCGTGCGATTCGGACTTGATATTTTCGACTTCGTAGCCGGCGATGACCGCCGTGGCGGGATTCGTGCCGTGCGCCGAGTCGGGGATCAAAACTTTTTTGCGCGGGTTGCCGTTTTTCTCGTGATAGGCACGGATGAGGAGGAGGCCCGTCATTTCGCCGTGCGCGCCAGCTGCGGGCTGCAGCGTGATCGCGTCCATGCCGGTGATTTCGAGAAGACATTTTTCGAGAAGCTGCAAAATCTTCAGGCAGCCTTGGGAAAGTTCTTGCGGTTGGTAGGGATGCTCGGTGGCGATACCGTCGAGGCGAGCGACAAATTCGTTTACGCGCGGGTTGTATTTCATCGTGCAGGACCCTAGCGGATACATGCCGAGGTCGATGGCGTAGTTCCAGGTGGAGAGTCGCGTGAAGTGGCGAATGACTTCGATTTCGCTGACTTCGGGGAAGCCCTCGACGCCTTCGGCGCGGTGATTTGCGCCCAAGGACTTAGCGGGATCGGCTGCGGGGACGTCGAGCGGTGGCAATTCGAACGCGCGCTTGCCGGGCGAGGATTTTTCGAAGATCAGGCCTTCGTTTTGGTTTGTGTGTGTGGTCGCTTTTTTGATTTTGTCGGTCATGATTTCCATCTGCGGCGGAAGGGCACGGCGTGCCGTGCCCCTACGAAGCTAAATGTGTTCAAATCGGTTGCTCCAGGGCGCGGCGTACTGCGGCGGCAAAGCGCTCGATTTCGGCGCGGGTTGTGGTTTCTGTTACGCAGACCAGGGCGTGCTTTGTCAGCTCGGGATAGGCGGTGCCCAGGACAAATGGGCCGATGATTTTCTCGCGCAGAAGATAGGCGTTTACGATTTTTACCGAGCGCGGGAGCTCGACGGTGAACTCGTTGAAGAAAGGCGCGTCGAAGGCGCGACGGACTCCCGGAATTTTTTCGAGCTCAGCCAGAGCGAATTGCGCCTTGGAAAGATTTTGGTGCGCCATCTCGCGCAGGCCTTCTTTGCCAAGCAGCGTGAGGTGCACCGTTGCAGCCAGCGCGCAAAGCGCTTGGTTTGTGCAGATGTTCGAGGTAGCTTTCTCGCGGCGGATGTGTTGCTCGCGAGTCGCTAGCGTTAAAACGAATCCGCGGCGGCCTTCGGAGTCGGTAGTTTGGCCAGCGAGACGGCCGGGCATTTGACGAACAAATTTGTCGCGCGAGGCAACTACGCCGGCGAACGGGCCGCCATAGCTCGGTGCCAAGCCGAAGCTCTGCGCTTCCATCGCGACAATGTCGGCCTCCGCTGGTGGACGCATCAGGCCGAGCGAAACACCTTCCGTGATGGCGGTGACCAGGAGCGCACCGGAAGCGTGCGCGGCGTCTGCAAGAGGGGCCAGCGATTCGATCACGCCGAAGAAATTCGGCGACTGCACGACAACCGCTGCGACATCATCCTTGAGCGCGGCCTGCAGCGCTTTTTGATCGAGCGTGCCATTCGCCGCGTAGCCAATCTCTTCCACTTGCAAGCCGGAGTTTTTGGCGTAGGTCTTCAGCACCTCGCGATATTCCGGATGCACGGAGCGCGCAACAAGGACGCGGCTGCGGCCGGTGAGACGTTCGGCCATCAAGACGGCTTCGGTCGTGGCCGTGGAACCGTCGTACATCGAAGCGTTGGCGACTTCCTGGCCGGTAAGCTGGCACATCAGTGTTTGAAACTCGAAGATGGCTTGCAGCGTGCCCTGCGTGATTTCCGCCTGATACGGCGTGTAAGACGTCAGGAATTCTCCGCGTTGGATGATGGCGTCGGTGACGACCGAGCGAAGGTGGTTGTAAACGCCGGCGCCAAGGAAACTGGTATAGCCGCCGGAATTTTCCGCGGCGCGCGCTTTGAAATAATCGATGACTTCCGTTTCGGAGAGCGGTCCGGGCAAATTCAAAGGCTTGCGAAGTCGATAACGCTCCGGAATGCTGGAAAACAATTCATCGATGGATTTTGCGCCGATGGCGGCGAGCATGTCCTGCCGCTCGGCAGGACTCTTCGGGAGATAGCGCATCAGGCCGAGGCTTCCTTGCTTTGCGAGGCGATGAAGGCTTCGTAAGCGGCGGTGTCCATGAGGCCGCTGATCTCGGCGGGATTGACGAGGCGCACCTTGATGAGCCAGCCCGCGCCGTGCGGATCGGTATTGATTGTTTCGGGAGTGCTGTGCAAAACGTCGTTGGCTTCGACGACTTCCCCCGAAGCGGGGGCGTAAATGTCGCTGACGGCTTTCACGGACTCGACGGTGCCGAAGGTTTTGCCGGCTTCGATTTTCGCGCCAACTTTCGGCAGCTCGACAAAGACTACATCGCCAAGTTCGTGCTGCGCGTAATCGGTGATGCCGATCGAGGCGACGTCACCCTTTAGGTCAACCCATTCGTGCTCTTTGGTGTAGCGATAATTCGCAGGATACGCCATTGGACCACTCCTCGCGTCCCTCGTCAGATAAGAGGGCGCCAAAATTTTACTTCAGACTTTCGCCGCGCCTTGAGGCGCTGCAGCCTTCTTGGCCCGCTTGTAGAACGGCGTCGCGACCACCTGCGCTTTGCACTTCTGCGCGCGAATTTGCACATAGATCGGCGTGCCCTGAGCCGTCATCGAGGGCGGCACGTAGGCTAGCGCAATGTTCTTGCAAAGCGTCGGCGAAGGCGAACCACTGGTGATGACGCCGATTACATCGCCGCTTTCATTGCGGCAGCAATATTCATCGCGCGCGATGCCGCGGTCGACCATTTCCAGCCCTACAAGCGCCCGTGTTAGGCCCGCAGCTTTCGCGCGCTCCAAAGCAGCACGGCCGATGAATTCACCTTTTTCCATTTTGCAATAACGATCCAGGCCCGCTTCCCAAACGTTGATCTTGTCGCTGATTTCGTGGCCATAGAGCGCCATCTTTGATTCAAGGCGCAGCGTGTTTCGCGCGCCGAGGCCGCAGGGAATAATGCCAAACTCGCGGCCGGCTTCCATCACCTTGTTCCAGACCATCTCGCTCGTTCCCGCATCGGAGGGAACGTAAATCTCGAAGCCGTCTTCGCCGGTATATCCGGTCCGTGCAATGAGCGTGTTCTTCAGACCGCAGACAGTTCCGTGCGTGAACCAATAGTTTTTGATCGCGGCCAAATTTGCGTCAGTCAGTTTTTGCAACAACTCTTCGGCGCGCGGGCCTTGTATAGCAAGCTGCGTATACGCGTCGCTCAAGTCCTCGACGACACAGTCGAACCCTTTTGTGTTTTCCCGAACCCAGTTGATATCTTTTTCGCGGGTCCCGGCGTTAATCACCAGCAGATAGTCGTCCTCGCCCAGTCGATGAACGATAACGTCATCGACGAACGTACCCTCCGGATAGAGCATCGCCGAGTAATGCGCCTGGCCGATTGCGAGCTTCGAGGCATCGTTCATGCTGAGATGCTGCACCGCCGCGAGCGCGGCTCCGGGAACTTGTCCGCTACGAATCCGGATGTCGCCCATGTGGCTGACATCGAAAACGCCAACACTCGAGCGCACCGCTTTATGTTCTGCGACCAACCCGCCGCTCGCGGGATACTCGACGGGCATATCCCAGCCACCGAAATTGACCATTTTCGCGCCCAAACGGCGGTGCACCGCGTTCAGCGCTGTCTTCCGGAGTTCGATGATGGGAGAAGTCGTGACGGATTCCATTCCGTGTGCTCAAGCAGAAATGCATACTAACATGCGCCTCGAAACGCGTCAAAGAAGCGCGCTGCAGCATCAAAAAGCGAAAGCGCGCGTCCAATCTAGCTACAATCGATGCAATAGAAGAAACGCCGCATGGCCCTAACGTCCAGCTTGCTGGCTTCTGCCTACGTCAGGTACAGTTTTCGTGGAGGCTCCCATGGCGGGTCCCATCGTTTGCGGACAATGTGACAGGACGGAAGGCAATTGCAACTGCGAAAAGTACTGCACGATTTGCAAAGGGCAGATCAACGTGAAGCTTTGCGCGGACGGTTTGTATTATTGCCCGGACTGCCGGGAAGCTTGCGACGTAGCCCTAGCGAACAACTACAGTGACCGTTGATTTCAAAGTCATTGAGTTGCAGATTGATCCCGATGCGCGGCTGGCGGCCGCGGCAGGGGGAGCCGCTCGGTATTTGGCGGAGGCTGCTGGCCTAACGAGCGAAGAGGCGGCCGAGCTACAAAAGTCCATCGTCGCAGCTTGCCAGGAAACGTTTGAGAGTTTGACCGGGGACCACCCACACCTAACAGTGACTCTCATGCGTTACCCAGACCGCATCGAAATCGCAATAGCTCACGAGGGCGACGCGGCGCCTGCTGTGGGCCTTGACCGCATTGCAGGATTTGCGACTCAGACGGGAGCTTCGGGCGGGCTCGGTGGAGTCGACCGGGTTCAGTATGAAACGCGCGGCGGATTAGCGATCACGCGATTGACAAAATATTTGGGTCACCTTACGCCCAACCAGTAATTCTCTCCGAGAAACAAAAGAGCCGGGCACGATGTCGTGTCCGGCTCTTTGTGTTTCAGAAGTATTGGTCTCGCGAAACTACATTTTGAAAGAAAAAGTATTGTGCTTGATGAGCGAGGTCATCTGATCGTCGCTCAGCGACATGTGCAGGGTCACGCGGTCGCCTCCCGGTATGATGCGTACCTGATCGAGCAGTGCCGCGAGGTCTGGATTGTCTTTTTGAGCTTGATAGCGCTTGTAGAGGAACCCTGCTTGAAGCAGCTGGCCTAGCGTGTTGGCGTCATCGGTTGAGCCGCAGATGGCCTGGACTTTTGCGTCGAGGTCGCTGCCAGCTTCGATATTGATAATGGAGTTTTGCATCCGCATTACGAGCTTCGCGGCTTCAGGGAACTGTTCGATCTCCGGAGCCAATTGCTGCATCGCCAGGCGAGTATAGGCAGGATTGGTGACCAGCCACACGGAACTACCCGTATTGGCTTCATTGATCAAGGAGAAGAACTTGTCGTTGCGGATCAGGCCTTCTTCATCGCCAAAGCGCACGCTGATCATTTTCTCTAGGATGCTCCTGTGGCCATATGCCGCGGTGCTTGCATCGATAAACACGAAGAAGAGATCGGTAGCACCGGTTCCGCTGCCAAACGCGTAAAAGGTATAGCCGTGAAAGCTCGTTGTGGGTAACTTCTGCTTTTTGAAGTATGCCGCCGTCGTGTCCTGATTGAAGTTGCCAAGCGCAATGCCAACCATCTGTTCGCCATTAGGGACCGCGTCCGAGCCCGCGGCCTCCGCCTTGGAAGTCATTCCCTCAGCGACGAGAGCCCACGCGATCTCATCGACCTGGCTGTTGGGATCGTTGCCAGTGGAAGCAAGAAATTTCTCGAATTGCCGAAATCGTTCCGGGAGCAGCTGCTCTTGTAATTGCGGAAACCATTTCAACGTGCGTGCTTTCTTCAAGTCGGCATACCCAAATTCGCCGACGTCTCTAGGAAACATGCCGATGACGTCCGCGCCGAGGCGGCCGGCATGCGCAGGCTTGGGCAGTGTCAGCACCATCGCAAGCAAAAAGCCAATAGCGAACAGTCTGTAAAACGCCGCCCCGCTGCGTGTCACTCCTAAACTCGTTTCAAGTTTCATCAAGTACTCCTTTCAATGGCCGGGGGAATATCTATTTTACGCGGTCGTCGAGCGGGGTGCATTCCCCAATCGCTCGCGAAGGGAGGCGACTTTTTCGCGCATCAGCGTCACATAAGCGCTATCGCTGATGCCATCGAGGTTGATCTCGACGTTGGCTAAAGCCCCGCGTGCCCCCGCCGCGGCAATGTAGCGACCTACTTCCAAGTCTGACCTCATGGATGCGGCGGCGATAGCCTCCAGTTGTCCCAAACGTTCGAAAAGGGCAACTGTTCGCTCCGCCACCTGCATTGGGACGTCCGCCGCGCCTTTCGTAGCGGATTGAAGCGAGGTTTCCCGTTTTTGCACTTCCTCAGCGTTGTCTTGCGGCAGCTTGAACGCCGCGATCACGGCTTCGTAGGAAGCAGCGTCGCGGTCAATGGCTTCCGCGAGGTCGTCTGCCGTGCGCCGCAATTCATCAAGTTCCGCAGAGAGCTTGTCGACATGCGCCGCTTGGGACTTCTTTTTGCGGGAAAGTCCCGCGACCATTTGGCCGAGCGAAGCCGCCAAAGCGCCCGCCATTGCGGATACGCTGCCGCCTCCGGGCGTCACTGTCGGCGCGGCCACCGCTTCCAGAAACGGGCGCGCCAAGCTGGCGAGTTTGCCGTCCTTGCCTGCTTCGAGCGGCGATCCGCTGAGCGCAGCGGCCAGCTTGTTTTCAAACACCTGCGCGGGGGAGAAGTTTTCTAATTGCAGAAAAAAATCCGCTGCCATCTCGATCGCTTTTTTGGGAATCAGGCCTACGATTTCGCTTCCCACCGGCACAACACCGTAGCGTTCCGCCTCACGTTTGACCATTTCGTAGACACGGTGCATCGGCGTTTGCTCGAAATCGGTGAGGTTGATCGACACCTGTGCGAGGTTGCGTGCTTTCAGCTCTACGCCCATCGATTTGACGTAGCGGAAGCCGCCCGAGGAGAAGCGAATCGCTTTGGCAATTTTATTGGCGATGCCGACGTCTGAGGTGTTCAAGTTCACGTTGTAGGCGATCAGAAATTTTCGCGCGCCTATGACCGTCACACCTGCCGTCGGGTGCACCTTTGGCTCGCCAACATCCGGCTGGCGATCGTGATTGTGCCTCATCTCCTCGCGCAAAGCTTCAAACTGGCCGCGCCGCACATTTTCGAGATTGATTCGATCGGGACGCATCGCCGCGGCTTCGTAGAAAAATACCGGAATTCTGTAGCGCGTCCAGATTTCATGCCCGGTGCGCCGCGCGAGAGCGACGCAATCCTCAAGAGTCACTCCTTCGATCGGAATGAAAGGGATAACGTCTGCTGCTCCCACGCGCGGGTGCGCTCCAGTGTGTTTCGTCAGATCGATCAACTCCAGCGCCTTACCCACCCCCCGCAGCGCAGCTTCCGCCACGGCATCTGGCTCGCCCGCCAGCGTGACCACACAGCGATGGTGGTCGCCATCCATCTCGCGGTCGAGCACGTAGACGCCCGGGACGCCGCTCATCGCCGACACAATGGCGTCAACTTTCGCGGGATCTCGGCCCTCGGAAAAATTCGGCACGCATTCAATCAGTCGTTTCATCGCAAACGTGTCCCTCGCGTCTCACTTGACCATCATAGGAGATTTTGTGCCTCCAGAGCCAACCGCGCGCAACGAGAGTTGCGCACCAAAACGCCGCACAGTTGCGCGGATTATTTTGGAGGCTTGATAAAAGGGCTCGGCGGAGGATATCTCTTGTCACCCTTCGGCGGCATGGGACGAAAATCCTTGCTCACCCTTGGCAGCGCCGGCGGTGTGTACTTTTTCGATGGCATCGAAGCGAGCGGCTTTTTCTCTTCCTTCTTGGGAGCCTGCTCGCCCTTTATAAACCGAACTACCTGCCTGACAAAAAATACGATTCCTACGATCCACAGCCCAATTATTCCCGCTTCGGAAAAACTGAAACCGAAAGCCGTAAGAAAAAACGTAGTGACCACGAACAAAATTCCCAAAGCGGGATAAAAGTGCTCCGAAAGCAAAGACCTCTGCGGCGTCCTCTTTACTTGCAGGATTTTAATCTTTTTTTCCGGTCTTTTCCGCGAGTTAGGCTTTGGCTTTGTTGGCGGCATGTACCACGACACCCCGCTTGATGGTCATCCAGCAGGTGTTCATCCCAAAATAATAAGGAATTTCGCGGTAATCGGCCACTTCGAAGACGGCCAGGTCCGCCAATTTGCCAACCCCGAGCGAGCCAATGTGCTTTTCTCGCCGCAATGCATAGGCCCCGTTGATGGTCGCCGCTGTAATGGCCTCGGCAGGAGTCATGCGCAGCTGCGTGCAGGCCAAAGACAATATCATTGGCATGCTTATCGTGGGGCTGGTGCCGGGATTGTAGTCTGTTGCAAGGGCTACGATAGCGCCTGCATCGATTAGTTTGCCGGCTGGCGCATATTGTTTCAAGCCAAGATGGAAATCGCAGCCGGGCAGAAGCGTCGCAACAGTCTGAGATTTTGCCAGCGCGGCGATGTCGCTGGAATTAATTTGCTCGAGATGGTCGCAACTCGCCGCGCCAAGTTTTACAGCAAGTTGCGTTGCTCCCGTGCGCGTAAGCTGTTCCGCGTGCAGCCTAGGCACCAAGCCGTATTCCTTGCCGACCTCGAGGATTTGCTTGGCTTGCTCTCGAGTGAAGGCCCCGCGATCGCAGAAGACATCGCAGAACTCCGCAAGTTTGCGTTCCGCCACTTCGGGAATAAGTTTTTCCGTGAGCAGCGCGATGTACTTTTTCACTCCAGCAGGCGATCCGCGATACTCCGCCGGAACAACATGCGCGCCGAGAAACGTCGAGACAATGTCCAAAGGCTGCTCGGTCGCAAGTTCCTGATGGAGGCGGAGAATCTTCAGTTCACTCGCAACGTCCAGGCCATATCCACTTTTTGCTTCGATGGTCGTTGTGCCGTAGGCGGCGAATTGTGCAAGCGCCTGGCGCGCGCGCAGTTTCAGAGCTTCCGATGTCGCCGCTCGCAGTTTCTTGACGGAATTTAGAATTCCGCCGTCTTTGCGGGCAATCTCTTCATAACTTGCGCCGGCGATTTTCAACTCATATTCTTCCGCGCGGCTCGCTGCGTGAATCAAATGTGTGTGCGAGTCGACAAACCCCGGCAGCACCACGCGCCCGTCCAGATCCAATTTTTCCGCAGCGAACGCTTCCGGCAGCGCCTCGATTTTAGCAAGGGTTCCCACCGCCGCAATCAAGCCATCACGTACCAGCAGCGCCCCATCTTTGATAATGCCGAGGTGGGCGAGCGCCGCACCGCGCCGCGCTCCGTGGCCGCGTAGCGTCAAAAGTTGGGATGCACCGGTGATGAGCAGGGAAGTCGGCAAGGCCCGGCTATTATGCAGGATA
Source organism: uncultured Acidobacteriota bacterium (assembly GCA_963730495.1). GTDB lineage: Bacteria > Acidobacteriota > Terriglobia > Acidiferrales > UBA7541 > Acidiferrum. The sequence goes on from CAVSSD010000022.1 coordinate 146,490, forward strand.
GAGCAGGTGAGTGCACGGCCAGGTAGCACAGGCACTCCTGCCTGCGGCTTTTTTGTGCCATGGATATATAAGAAAACCGGACAGACAAGAGTGTCTGTCCTACTTCAAGCCGTCGTAGCCTGCCCTTTGTACGCCGGCACAAACACGTCATGCACAAATTGCTCGAACAGAGTAGGCGTCGAGTTCGCCGCAGACCGAGGCTCCAGCATGCGCATGTGCCCGGTATTCAAGGCATCGGCCATTTCGCAAATAAGTGTCGCCATATTCTTGGACATGCCCATCTGGGTCATCCCTAGAAGCACTTGTTCGTTAGGTAGCTGGACATAACTGAGATTTGGCAGTCCAATGGCCGCCCCAATGATTTTTGCCATTTGCTCATATGTAAGATTCTTGTGCCCCTGCAATTCGTGCGTCTGGTGGCCAGTGAATTCGAGCTTGGCCAGCGCATCGGCCGCTACTTCGGCGATGTCGTAAGTGGCGATCATCGGCAACTCGAGATCCGCGCGCACCGGCCCAGCCATCATTCCAAAGCTCTTGATGATCTCGACTTGCGCAAGCAGATTTTCCATGAAATATCCCGGCCGCAGAAAAAGAGCATTTAGCTTTGGGATTTGCGAAAATTTTTCTTCCATCACGTGCAAGCCTGCAACTGGTCCCGTCTTGTCTGCTTTGTCGGCGCCAAAGCTGCTAAGGGCTACAACATTGGTCACGCCCGCGGCCTCAAGTGCTTTGGCAATGGAATTTGATATGGCGTCCTGGTCTGCTCGATAGTCCGGACTCGCGGGATTGGGTGGCACTAGCACGTAGACCGCCCGCGCTCCGGTGAAAGCTTTTGTCAGAGCCGCTGAATCTGTAAGATTCGCCTCGAACGCTTCCGCGCCGAGAATCGTAAATCCCGCTAGCCGGTCTTTGCTGCGTCCCACGACGCGTAGCTTTTGGCCGCTGTCCAACAGCGTTTCTGTGACAATTTTTCCGGTGTGTCCCGTAGCGCCTAGAATGACGTACATATTTTCCTCCTCGAACCACTTTCTGAGTATTTAGGATGCGCAGGCGGGCAGGGAGGATACGCACTACAACATGGGGATTTTCACGCTGTTCTTCTTCGCGAATGCAATCGCGTCGGGATAACCCGCATCCACGTGGCGTGCGACGCCCATCCCGGGGTCATTCGTCAGCACTCGTTCGATGCGCGCGGCCATTTCCTTTGTGCCGTCGGCCACGGTGACTTGCCCGGCGTGCTGCGAATAGCCGATGCCCACGCCGCCGCCATTGTGAATCGAGACCCAGGACGCGCCGCTTGCTGTATTCACGAGCGCGTTGAGGAGTGGCCAATCGGCAATGGCGTCGGAACCGTCGAGCATGGATTCTGTTTCGCGATAGGGCGAAGAAACCGAGCCGCAATCGAGATGGTCGCGCCCCATCACCACCGGCGCTTTCAATTCGCCGCGCGCAACCAGTTCATTCAGAGCCAGGCCGAATTTGTCGCGCTCGCCATACCCCAGCCAGCAGATTCGCGATGGCAGTCCCTGAAACTTCACGCGCTTCTGCGCCAGCTTGATCCAGCGCGTCAGGTGTTCGTCATGCGGAAACATTTCTAGGACGAGTTGGTCCGTGCGCGCAATGTCCGAAGCTTCGCCGGAAAGCGCCGCCCAGCGAAACGGCCCTTTGCCTTCGCAAAAGAGCGGCCGAATATATGCCGGCACAAATCCCGGAAAGTCGTAAGCATTCTTGACGCCGTGTTCAAACGCAAACGTCCGAATATTGTTGCCGTAATCGAACGTGACCGCTCCGAGCTTCTGCAAATCGAGCATGCCCTGGACGTGTTGCGCCATCGCCGCAAGTGCGTGCTTGCGATACTCTTGCGCATTATTTTTGCGCAGCTCCAGCGCCGCTTCGAGCGTCATGCCATTCGGCACATAGCCGGCGATAGGATCGTGCGCGCTCGTCTGATCAGTCAAAAGATCTGGCACAACGCCGCGCTTCGCCAGTTCCGGAATCAAGTCCGCGCAGTTGCCGACCAACCCAACAGAAGTAGCCTCGCGCTTGCGCACGGCATTTTTCAGGATGCGCAGCGCCTCGTCGAGGCTCGTCACCATGACGTCGCAATAGCCGCCCTTCACGCGCCGCTTGATGTGCTCCGGGTCGACGTCAATCCCCAGAAACGCCGCGCCGTTCATTGTCGCGGCCAAGGGCTGCGCGCCACCCATCCCGCCCATGCCGCCGGTCACAACCAGCTTGCCTGCCAAGTCGCCGCCAAAATGTTTTCGGGCCGCCGCCCCAAACGTCTCGTACGTCCCCTGCAAAATCCCCTGCGTGCCGATGTAAATCCAGCTTCCCGCGGTCATCTGGCCGTACATCATCAGGCCTGCGCGATCCAGTTCGTTGAATTTCTCCCAATTGTTCCAGTGGCCAGTCAGGTTGGAGTTGCAAAGCAGCACGCGCGGCGCATACTCATGCGTCCGAAAAACAGCGACCGGCTTTCCCGATTGCACTAAAAGTGTCTCGTCCGATTCAAGCGCCTTCAGCGACCGCACAATCGCATGAAAGCACTCCCAGTTCCGCGCCGCTTTCCCGGTGCCGCCATATACCACCAAATCTTCCGGCTTCTCCGCAACCTCCGGGTCGAGGTTATTCATCAACATGCGCAAAGCTGCTTCCTGCTGCCACCCCTTGCAGGAAAGTGTCGTCCCCCGCGTAGCGCGAAAAGGCCCGCGCGACAAAGCTCCGTCAGCCACCGTTCCAGAAAGCGTAGCGCTCATGAAGAAACTCCGCGTTCATCTTAACGCAGCGCCCCTTTCCACACCACATCGGCCCCCTGCACTTTCAGACGTATAGGCTACCTCGGCCGATTGATCCCGCACGATTTACCAGGTGCTTCGAGTTGAGCTAGACTCAATCTTGCAATACGCAAGAGATTCTTTGTGTTTTGCCTGACTATCATCGCCTTGGCGGCCCGACCGGCGACTGCCCAGTCATCCTCCAATTCACAAATTGTTCCTCTCTGCGAGTTACAGGCCGACCTCACTCAAGGAGCCATGAGGGATGTTCGTGTTGAAGGTGTATATCTTTCTGGCTTGGAGGGACAGTATCTCGTGACCTCGGACTGCGTGGGCAGAAGCACATACATCGAGTTCGAGCTAATGACTCACCGACTATGGAAGCAACTTGTGAAGCTGTCGAGCCAGACCAACGCTAAAAAGCATGTTCACGGGGATGGTGACCCCGTTCTTGTTGTTTTCGAGGGGACGATTTATGGGCCGCAAGTCCCCGACCCCAAGCTGACGGAGGCCATCCGCAAAAATTACCATCCGGGCTGGGACCCGATGAACGTTTCGACGACGAAGATGGTTGTCCCTGCGATCCAAAAGGTGCAGTCTTTAGCCGCCGGTCATCCGTGCGCACCTTCAAATTCCGGCCCTCAGAAATGGCCGTGTTTCCAGAACCGCGCGACTAAACTGCGAGCAAATATTGCGTCGACCGGTTGAGACCGCCGCCGTAATCCGAAGCTGATCGATGCCCAGCTCTCGAGTTGGATTGCGCAACGAAATAGCCTGGACTAAAGTGAAGCACCCTAATACCAACAACGAATCTTTGCGCTAGCACCTGAGCAAGCGATTCCTGGAAGGGACTTAGTGATCACACTTTCTTCTACGGATCCTACGCGGATGACTCCAGGAGGCTTGTGCAAGCGTCTTTGGACCGTTCTCCTATTTTCCCTTGTCGTTTGGTCTTCGAGCTGTCGTTCTGCAAAACCTGATGCAAAACCCGAACCGGTGACCATCACCTTTATGGATCCGGAGTGGTCGCATGACCAATCCCGGCGAAGTGTATTGTCGGAAGCGAATCTGCGGGAGTTCGAGGAACAAACTGGCGTCAAGGTTACGCACCTGCCAGCTCCTGAAACCTCCCAGCAACAGTTGGCTGCTATGCGAGACCTGCTTCGTAAGGAAGGAACGATCGACGTCTATGGCGTGGACGTAGTCTGGTCTGGACTTTTGGATGATGGTCTCCTCGATTTGAAACCTTTCTTTGGCTCAGAGCTTTCGACCGACGATCCCGATGTGGTTGCGGGATACACGGTGAAAGGCAAGGTGGTTGCTGTTCCTTACCACACGAATGTCAGCGTTCTCATGTACCGCACAGACCTTCTGAAGAAGTACGGCTTTCACGCCCCGCCCCAAACATGGTCGGAACTCGAGAAAATGGCGCTTCGCATTCAGGAGGGCCAGCGCGCCGCGGGTGACAAAAATTTCTGGGGATTCGTTTGGCCAGGCGCGGCAGGCGAGGGTCTCACCTGTGTGGCTCTGGAATGGCAAATGTCAGATGGTGGAGGAAGGATCATCGAAGCCAACCAGAACATCAGCGTTAACAATAAGCAGGCGGTCCGCGCATGGCAGCGCGCGGCACACTGGATCGGTTGGATATCCCCCACGAGCACTGCCTCTTACCAGGAATGGGACGCCATCAATGCTTTTGAGAATTCAGGCGAAGCGGCATTTCGGCGTGCCTGGACCTCGGACTACTTCTTAACGAATGAGGTGGAGACGCCAGTGTACGGGAAGACGGGCGTCACCAGTGTGCCCGGCGGAACCATGCCCGGGGTGGGGACGCTGGGCGGGTTCGGCCTCGGAGTAGCCCGCTCATCGAAGCATCCGTCGGATGCGGTTGCCCTGTTGAGATTCCTGCTGCACAAGGAATCGGAGCTGGAGCAATCGCGTGCCGCGGCCCAACTGCCGGTCACGACCGAATACTTTCGCTTGCCAACAATTCTGAAGGCCTATTCACAATCGATGCCGGCCCGTCAGCCTAAGGGCAGCGGAATTGTGGCCCGTCCCTCCACGCTTACGGGGCCAAATTATGAGAAGGTTTCTCTCGCCTATGCCGACGCGGTGCATTCTGTATTGACGGGCAAAAAGAGCTCTTCAGCAGCCGCCGCCGCGCTCGAGAACGAGCTCGTGCAAATCACCGGTTTCGCAAAAGGCGATCCCGAGCCTACCGAGACCGGCAACCCTCGCCTGAGAAGTGTCACGTCAGCCTCGCCGCGCTGCCTCGATGGCAGCGACATCGATCTTCTTCATCGTCATCATCGCTTCAAAGGCACGCTTTGCCTCAGCTCCACCTTTCGCAAGCGCATCGGTTAGCGCGCGCGGGGTGATCTGCCAGGAGAGGCCCCAGCGGTCCTTGCACCAACCGCAGGCGCTTTCCGCTCCGCCATTTCCGATGATCGCGTTCCAGTAACGGTCCGTCTCTTCCTGATTGTCCGTCGCGATCTGGAAGGAAAAAGCCTCGCTGTGCCGGAACGCCGGGCCGCCGTTGAGACCGAGACAGGGAATGCCCACAACAGTGAACTCCACCGTCAGCACGTCGCCCTTCTTGCCGCCGGGATAATCACTGGGAGCGTGGTGAACCGCGGTTACTCTGCTATCCGGAAAAGTGGCGGCGTAGAAGCGCGCCGCTTCATGCGCGTCTTTGTCGAACCAGAGGCAGATAGTGTTTTTTGGTTTCATATTCGTGTGCTCCTTGTGCTCGATCAGGGCGAACGCCGCTGTCTTTGCGCCGGTCCGTATCAGCGGCCTACCAGGCGATCTGCTGATTCGATGCGGCCCACGCTCAAAGAGGTCGCGCACCGTCCCGCCCTTCTAAAATCATATCGCTGGCCGCGATAACTGAAAACTGACCCGCGTCCTGTACTCGAGTTGGATTGCGCGTCGAATTGGCCTAGGGTAGAGTCAAAGATTCCGATGAACTACGGGACCCTTCCCTCGCGATTGCTCAACGCCGTCGACTCCCTGTCGAATCCGCGCGCACAAATGTTCCGCGCCACTGATGGTTGGCAGTCCATCTCCTCCGAAGAATTCCTGCGTCGAGTAGCTGGCCTTTCCACAGCCTTCGTCGAACTCGGCGTAAAGCCAGGCGATCGCGTCGGCCTCTTCGCCGCCAATCGCCCCGAGTGGCACACCGCTGACTTCGCCATCACCGGCGCGGGCGGCGTCACCGTTCCGATCTATTTCAACGAATCGCCGGAACGCATCATCTACATCCTCAAACATTGCGGCGCAAAGTTCGTCTTCGCTGCGGGCGCAGCGCAAATGCAAAAGCTCCAGTCCATTCGCGCGCAGCTGCCCGAGTTAGAGCAAGTCATTCTCGCGGATTGCGGGTCAGACCTGCCGCCGGATTGCCTCCGTTACGAAACCCTGATCGCGGCCGCCGGCGGCGCCGATGTGGCAGCCTACCGCATGCGCGTCTCGCAGGTCCTGCCGGGCCAACTCGCTTCGATCATCTACACCTCCGGTACGACAGGCGAACCCAAAGGCGTCATGCTGACGCACACAAACTTTTGTTCGAACGTCACCGACTCCTGCGCCAATGTGAAATTCGACTCCAAAGATGACGTTGCCATCTCCTTCCTTCCGCTGGCCCACGTCTATGGCCGCACCCTCGACTACGTTCATCTCTTCCACGGGATAACCATTGCTTACGTCGAAGCCGTCGAGCAAGTCGCGCAAGCCCTGCTCGAAATCCATCCCACGCTGCTCGCCGCCGTACCGCGCGTGTTCGAAAAAATCTATGCCCGCGTCATCGAGCAGGGAAGCAAACTGACTGGCACCGAACGAAAAATCTTTGACTGGGCGATGGAAATCGCCAGCCGCTCGGCGATGTGGCGTTCCGGCGAACAAAACGCTGGCTTGGGAGTGAAGCTCGCCTGGAATCTTGCCGACAAGCTGGTCTACTCGAAGATTCGCATGGGGACCGGCGGAAAGCTCCGCCTTGTTTTTTCCGGCGGAGCGCCGCTGGCGAAAGAGTTTGCGGAATTTTTCTGGGCAGTGGGCGTACCGATTTACCAGGGCTACGGCCTAACGGAAACTGCCCCGGTTCTGACATCCAACTATCCGCAAAACAGAATGGGCAGTTCGGGCAAGCCAATTCCCAATGTCGAGCTTCGCATCGCAGAAGACGGAGAAATCCTCGCAAGAGGTCCTTGCGTAATGCAGGGTTATTACAAAAGCTCGGAAGCCACGCGCGAAGTGCTAAGCGCCGACGGCTGGTTCAGCACCGGCGACATCGGCTACCTCGACAAAGACAACTATCTATTCATCACCGACCGCAAGAAAGACCTTATCAAGACTGCAGCGGGAAAATTCGTCGCGCCACAACCGATCGAAAACGCATTGAAGACCAGCCCATTCATCCTCAATGCCATGGTCGTTGGCGACAGGCGCAAATTTATTTCGGCGCTGATCGTTCCGAATCCCGCCACAGTCGCCACGAAAGCCGCCGAGGAGGGAATCAAGTTTTCTTCAAACAAGGAAATGGTCGCGCACGCCTTCGTGCGTCAGCTAATCGAGACCGAAGTGAAACGACTGACCGCGAATCTTGCCCAGTATGAAACCATCAAACGCTTCGCCCTCCTGCCGGAAGACTTCACCTTCGACAACGGCGGCCTAACCTTCACCTTAAAACTCCGCCGCCGCGTAGTAGAACAGCAGCTTCACGACGTAATCGAGCGCCTCTACGCCGACGTCTCCGACCCGCGCCCCATCCTGCAAAACTAACTCTGCCTTTTGGAGTGCGGCAGCTCTGCTGCCGCTTTTCCCTTTTCGCTATTAAGATCAGATCGGCTTGCCGTCCGCATCCAGCAACCGAATCTCTCCGAGTCCCAATTCTTTAATTCCCGGTTCGATCTTTGCCCTGTCGCCAACGATGACCCATATTAAATTATCCGGATGCACGACTGTCTTGGCGGCCGCGGTCATATCAGCCGGTTTGAGCGCGCGGATCTTGGTCGCCATCATATCGTAGTAGTCGTCCGGCAATCCGAAATGTACCAGGTCGTTGATCGAATCGCCCACAGCTTCCTGCGTTTCGCGCGAGCCCGGCAAACTGAGCGTCTCATTGTTTTGCACGTTCACGAGTTCTTCCTGCGTCAGAGGGCGGTCCGACAAAATCGCGCGGAACTCTTTATTAATTTCCGCCAGCGATTCCTTGGTTTTGTCCGTCTGCACCGGTGCAACAGTCATCCAAGGCCGCTGCTCCCGCGCAGGGAATAGCAACGTGCTTGTGCCGTACGACCAGTGCTTGTCCTCGCGCAGGTTTGCATTAATTCGCGCCATAAAGAGTCCGCCCAGGCCGTCATTCATGGCTTGAATCGCTAACTCGTCCGGATTTGCGGTTGGCGGCGCAATATTGCCCACCATAATGATGGATTGCTGCGCGCCCGGCTTGTCGATCAGATAGACCGTCGACTTCGCTGCCAACGGTACGGTCGTGAATTTTTTCTGCGGCGTCTGCCCCGGCTTCCAACCCGCAAACAGCTTCTCGAGTTTTGGAGTAATTTCGGCCAGCGTGGTATCGCCCAGCAATCACCAGCGTCGCATTATTCGGCTTGAACCACGCATCGTGGAATTTCACCATATCTTCGCGCGTCATTTTTTCAACGCTCGCCGTCGTTCCCGTGCCCGTCATCGGGTTTCCATACGCGTGCCCTTCGCCATAAAGGAGCGCCGGAAACACGCGCAAGCCCATCTGGACCGGCGTCGTTTTCTCGCGCTGGATTCCAGCGACTTGCAGCCTTTGCTGGCGCTTGAAGTCTTCCTCCGGAAAAGACGGATTCAGAATCACGTCTGCATAAAGTTCAAGCGACGGATCGAGCTTCGATTTAAGCGCCGAGAGCCGCACAATCGACAAATCCAGATTCGAGAACGCGCCAATCTGCGCGCCCAGCAGCGCCTGCTCATCGCTGATCTGCAGCGCGGTTCGCGTTTTTGTGCCGCCGTTTAGCAACGCCATCGTCAGGCTGGCATGTTCCTGGCGTTGCGGATTGATCCGCTGCGTAGCCCGCATCCAAGTCCAGCCAGAAAGTTACCAGCGGCACTTCGTGACGCTCCGCCAGAATCACCTTCAGTCCGTTTGAAAGCGTGGCGCGCTGCAGCTTTGGAAGTTTCAACTCTGGCGGCGCCCCGATCACTGGTGCTTTCGAGCGATCCGCTCCCGTCGCGTCGGCTTTGTAAGGCGGGAATGGTTGCACCTCAAGCACGTACACGCCGTCGGAGAGCCATCGATTCGCGGCGGCTTTCACTTCTTCCGCCGTAGCATTCTGCATTCTCTTGAGCGAAATCTTGTAAGCGTCGGGACTTCCCAGATATGTTTGGCTCTGCGCCAGTCGGTCGGATTTGCCGCCGAATCCCCCAATGCTTTCGATTCCACGGACGAAACTCGCTTCATGCTGCGCTTTTGCACGCGCCAGTTCTGCCGCCGTCGGCCCGTCTTTCAGGAATCTCGCCAGCTCCTCATCCAAAGCTTTCTCCACCTGAGCCAAATTGCCGTCCGGGTTTCGCCGTGGCTTGCACGCGGAACTGTCCGCCGATTTCGTTCAAAGACACAAATGCATTTGCGTTCGTTGCAATCTGATCGTCGTAGACCAGCCGCTTGTAAAATCGCGAGCTTTTCCCGGAGCTCAGCACGTCGCTCACCAGGTCGAGATAATCCGCATCCGCGCTGCCGTATTCCGGCACGTTCCACACTTTGTAAATCCGCGCCTGCGGCACGCGGTCCTGCACGATCTCCCGGTGCGTCCCGGTCATCTTCGCGATCCAAGCTTCCTGATGCGCCACGGGAGGCCCCGGAGGAATGTTGCCGAAATATTTTTCAACTTTTTCTTTCGCGGTTTTGACGTCGATGTCGCCCGCGAGCACAATCACCACATTCGACGGCCCGTAATATGTCTTGAACCAATCCTTCACGTCGTCCATCGACGCCGCGTCCAGATCGGCCATGTCTCCAATGACGGTCCATGAATAGGGATGCCCCGCCGGATAGGTATTCTGCGTGATGCAGTTGCAGCGTCACCGCGTAAGGCTGGTTCTCTCCTTGCCGCTTTTCGTTCTGCACCACGCCGCGCTGCAAATCGAGCGTCTTCTGGTCCAGCGAGCCGAGAAGGAATCCCATGCGGTCGGACTCCATCCACAGCGTGTAATCCAGCGCTGACGTCGGAACATTTTCGAAGTAATTCGTGCGGTCGTTGATTCGTGGTGCCGTTCAGATCCGTCGCGCCGATTTTTTCCATCGCATCGATGTAGCGGCCGGGCGAGTGCTCGCTGCCGCCAAACATCAAGTGCTCGAACAAATGCGCGAATCCCGTCTTGCCCGGCTTCTCGTTTTTCGATCCAACGTGGTACCACGTGTTAATCGCGACAATGGGCGCTTTGTGGTCTTCGTGCACGATCACCGTCAAGCCGTTATCCAGCACGAATTTCTGAAATGGAATATCAATGTCGCTGCTCTGCGCGCGCGCTCCCGCGGCGAATATGGCAATCAATAAAACAAAGACTGTAGTTCTGAATCGCATCGTTCCCCCCTGAAATCCTTAACCCGTTCTGAGTTCGTATTCCTGAACTCGGAGCACACTGCCGCAGCAACCTGACCTGAAGGGAATAGAGAACTGTTACAGGCAAGACGCCACCCCAGCCAACTTGCCGTTTCCTCAGTATCGAAAATTTCTGGCCGAAAGTCCATGCCGAGGCTTAACATTCGCTTTGGGATCTGTCCGCGGCCTCCGCGAATTTTATAACGTTGGTCCTTATCCTGGAGAATTAGGTTGGCCGCGCGAATCGAACGTTTTTGCGATTTGTCGCCAAGCCTGCGGAGGTCTAAAATCTCAGTGGGGATACCAATGTCAGACGAACTGATCATCGCCGGCCGCGCCTTCAAATCCCGCTTGATTGTGGGTACAGGCAAGTACCGCAGCTTTCCCGAAATGGCTCGCGCTCATGCTGCGTCTGGCGCGGACATGGTTACTGTCGCCGTCCGCCGCGTGAATCTCACCGACCGCTCCAAAGAATCGCTTCTCGATTACATCGACCGCGAAAAAATCTTCATCCTGCCCAACACCGCCGCTTGCTACACCGCCGACGAAGCCATTCGCACCGCGCGCCTCGCGCGCGAAGTCGGCCTCTCCAACTGGGTCAAGCTCGAAGTCATCGGCGACCAGCAAACTCTTTTCCCCGACACCGAGCAACTCATCGAAGCCACGCGCGTCCTCGTAAAAGAAGGCTTCGTTGTTCTCCCCTACACGAATGACGACCTGATCGCCGCCCGCAAACTCATCGATGCAGGCGCCGCCGCCGTGATGCCGCTCGCCGCTCCCATCGGTTCTGGCCTTGGCATTCAAAATCCTGCCAACCTCCGCATTCTTCGCGAACGCATCACCGAAGTTCCGATGATTGTCGACGCAGGAGTGGGCACCGCTTCCGATGCCGCCGTTGCTATGGAGTTGGGCGCCGATGGCGTTCTCATGAACACGGCTATCGCTGAGGCTGCCGACGCCGTCCTAATGGCCGAAGCGATGCGCGAAGCCGTCTCCGCCGGCCGCAAAGCCTGGCTCGCCGGCCGCATGCCCAAACGCCTTTATGCTTCTGCTTCCAGCCCGCTCAGCGGCGTCGTCCGGTAAACGAGTACAAAGTCACGATAAAAGGATTGCCGCCTGAATCGGTTTTTGAATTTCTATCTCTTGGATCGCGGGAGGGAACTTTGCGATGCGTCAAGCCGTACCTGCTGATGAATCTTCGAACTAGCGAGCGGCTGAACCATTGGAGGTGAACGTGAAACGAATCTGCGTCGGAGTTTTTATCGCAGCTCTGGCATGCGCGACGATCTCTGGGGCGCCGCAAAGCGCGACTTCAACAGCCTCTGCCCTGGAGTCGGGGCCCGTCATCCAGATCGAGGACGTCACCCTCTTCTACAAGATCTACGACGCCGCAGGCGGACACCCGACCGCAGACCAGCTTCAGCATGACTACATTGATGCCGGTTCGGACGGTCTTCATCACCTTGCCGAAGTGCGGCGCGTCACTGGAGAGGCTATCGCCAAAAACTTGGCCGCGCATCCCGAAATGTATTCTGACGCCAAGCGTTGCATGGCCGTGTTGCCTCGCGTGCGCGAACGCCTGCAGACCGCGCTAATCAAATTGGGTCAGCTCTATCCGGAAGCAAAATTCCCTCCGGTGACAATAGCCGTCGGCCGTGGAAAACCTGTGGCTATAGGGAGCCCGGTCTCCGGTATCCAAGTCGGCTTGGAGGCCCTCTGCGCAACGAACTGGCTTAATCCCAACGTCGAAGATCGATTTGTGCACGTGATCGCTCACGAATATGCCCACGTCCAGCAAGCGCGCTCTCTCGTCGACGACGAGCATCCTAGCGTACTCGAAATGTCCTTGATTGAAGGTGCCGCCGAATTCACGGCCGAGTTGATTTCTGGTGAGGTTTCCAATTCCCAATTCAGAGAGTCGACGAAGGGTCGCGAATTGGAGATTGAGACGACCTTCGCTCCCGATGAAGATAAAACCGATATCTCCAAGTGGCTTTACAATTCCACGCTGGAAAAGCCCGGCGACCTCGGCTACTGGGTCGGCTACCGTATCGTCAAATCCTATTATCAGCACGCTACTGACAAAACCCAGGCTCTTCGCGAAATCTTGCAAATGACCGATCCCAAAGCGTTTCTCGCCAAGAGCGGCTGGTATCCCGGCATTCAACTCGAATAAAGCGCCCAGAAATAAATTGAGGAGACAGGGCTTAATCCGTCTCCTCAAAATGTTTTTGCGTTTCCTTGTTTAAGTCGCACCCAACTGCATCGCTCTCAGGTTGGGCTGAGCGAGGTTAGTATCTTCCAGGATGATCGTGTCGCCAGTTCCAGTAGTCGCGCTGCTGTTCCTTGCTCAACCGGTTGTAGTCGCGATTCTCGTAATGCCGCTCACCGATCCATACTCGGTATGCGCCTACTTCTCCGTTGTTCCAGGTATGATAATCCGCGTGATATTCGTCGTAGTACCGCGTGTGCGCGGCGCATCCGCTCGCCAGCACCGGCGCAATCATCGCCGCACCCAACACCAGGGGCCCCAGAAAACCCTTTATTCGGAACATTTCGCAATCCTCCTTAGGACTCGTAGCTTCTCATCGCCGTTTTTTGCTGACGATACAGCGATTCGTGTAAAGCGCCCGGGGGAATTACAGGGCCTTGTCGTCAGCTATTGATAAAACACGGGAAGCGCGGCCAAGTTGCGATTTGCACCAAATGTTTTTTGGAAATTTCCGACTGAAACGGAAAGCAGCTACGCCTGTGCCGCTTTTCTCGCCTGTTCCGCGTCATAGCTTTCGCCGTAAATGGAAGGCACTTTTGCTCCCATACACCGCAAGTAAGAACTCAGTTGCCCGCGATGATGAATGGTGTGGTGTGCTCCTAACATTAAAAATGTTACTGCTGGCCGTTGAAACAGCCCGCGAAAATCCACGATCTTCATCAACTGTTCGCTCGTCAATTTCGACAGCGCCTCAAGTCTTTCGGCATATGCCTGCTCATACCAGGCTGCAATTTCGGCTGGTGTTTTCAACTCCGCGGGGAGCAACGCGCCTGTTTCAAATTTTCCATTGATCGCAGCATCCGCAAAACGAACATCCGCCGCCGCAATGTGCCTTACCAGTTCATTCGCGGTTTTGGATACCGGGTCAGGCCGGTAATCGGCCTTATCGGCAGGCACCGCTTCGATCACTTTCTTCGTCAATTGGCTCTCCATCTTCAATGCCGGCAAGTACATGCCGTGCAGCAAAAACGTCGCGTTTTCCGCAGTCATCTCTTTCATTTTTGTTCCTCTCTTGCTAACGGTCAGAGCTTGGTCCAGTGCAGCGTTCTGTTGGATGCAAGATACCGCAAGCCGATTCATCGCGCAGCCGAAATTCTTTCTAGTATCCGCTTCGTATAGTGCAGCTGGCCATAACTGTTCGCAAGGTCAGGATATCAGCAGCACACAGCGCCGCCGTTCCATCCATTGTCGAGGCCCGCTCCTTCCTCATAATTGTTCGCAGCCAAACAGAAGACGGTTGATAAGGACGGTCGATTTGATGCAACTTACTTTTGCCAAAAGAATCAGCGAATGCCCGGTCTGTGAGAGTTCTTCGGTGCGCAGGTCGAAGAGAAGAGGCTTCGTCGAGCGGGTTTGGTTCCGCATTGCATTCGTTTGGCCCTACCGCTGCGCGGATTGCGACTTGCGATTCTGGGGATTCCGCCGTACCGATCCGGCCAGCCACCGCGCGCTTGTCCCCGGATTGTCCGACTTCACGCAATAGCTCGGCGTTCGCCCTGAAACCGCCGCTTTAAAGAGACCCAATTCCGTCGGAAGAATCTCGCGTTCATTCATACCGAAGTGTCTGAATCGGATCCACCTTCGTCGCGCGCCGAGCCGGGATATAGCAGGCTGCCAGTGCAACTCCGAAGAGGACCGCGGTCACGCTCGCAAATGTCGGCAAGTCGGTCGGAGGCACTCCAAAGAGCAAGCTCGCCATCAGCCGAGTAAGGAAAACCGCTAGCAGCAAGCCGAACGCAACTCCTATCGCAATCATTCCCGCCCCTTGTTTCATGACCAGCCCGAGTACGTCGCCCGTTTGCGCGCCCAATACCATGCGCAATCCAAATTCCTTCGTTCGCCGCGCCACCGAGTACGAAACCACCCCGTAGATCCCTACCGTCGCGATAGCCAGCGCGACAGCGGAGAAAAGCGTCAGCAACATCGTCAGAAATCTTGGCCGCGCCTGCGCCCGGGAAAGCACATCCTCCATGAGGCGTACATCCGCAAGCGGCAGCGACGGATCGATCTCGTTCATCTGCTGGCGGACTTCTCCGACCAAGGATCGCGGATCCCCGCCCTGCGCTCGCATGACGACGAACATATCCGAATTGCCCTGCCCGGCAGGTTGCTGGTAAGGCAGATACAACTCCGTTCCCGCCGGCCGGTCGAGTCCGGCGTTTTTCACGTCGTCCACGATTCCGATTACGGGGCACCATTCTTTGGTTCCACCCGGACGGATTCGCCGCCCTATGGGGTTTTGGTTCGGCCAAAAAGTAGCCGCCATCGCTTTGTTGATGATGACTACCTGCGGCGCATCTTTTCCGTCGCGGTCGTCAAACAGGCGGCCATCCATCAGCCGGATTCCCATCGTTGCAAAGTAGTTTTTGCTCACCGCCTGATAAAAATCCACGTTCTGGATCGGCCCGTCTTTCGTCATCACAAATCCTTCAATGTCCGTGTCGTTCATGTTCGGCGGTCGCATGGGCGCCAAGCCCGAAACCAACGCGGCCGATTGCACTCCCGGCAGATTTGTCAGCCGTCCGTCCAACCTCGTCCAGAAATCCGTGATCTTTGCCGCATCGGTATATGTTCCGCTGGGCAACGATACGCGCATCGTGATTACGTTGTCTGGACGAAGTCCGGTGTGCACCTCTTGCAACTTCCAAAAAGCCCGCAGCATCAACCCGCAGCCGATCAGCAGCACCAACGCCATCGCCAGCTCGCCCGCCACCAACGCCCGGCGGAAAAACTGCGCGCCGCCTGCTGCGGTTGTGCTTCCTGCCGTGTCTTTCAGCGATTCGGAAATTCCGCTCATAAAAAGCGGCGCAAGCGGCGCCAAGCCCAAAAAGCACTCCCGTCACCAGGCTCGTCACCAGCGTAAAGACGAGCACTCGCCAGTCCACCGCGATTTCATCGGCGCGCGGTATTCCACCGGCATTTGTGAGTTGAACCAGTCGCACTCCTGCAAATGCCAGCCCCACACCCAGCAGGCCGCCGCAGAACGAAAGCAGAATTCCTTCGGTCACAAATTGCCGCGCCAGTCGAGACAGACTTGCTCCCAGCGCGCCGCGAATGGCAATTTCCCTGCGGCGCGCTTCCGCGCGTGCCAACAATAAATTCGCCACGTTCACGCTTGCGATCAGCAGGACAAAGGCTACCGCTCCCAGCAACACCAGCAAAGCAGGCCGCACGCCTGAAACAACTTCCGCCTGCAGCGGGAAACTCACAATCGTGTGATTCTTCGGATCAAAGCTATGCGTCTTCGGGGCCTTATGTTCCCCATATGACTGGACCAAGGCTGCCAACTCGCCCTGTGCCTGCGCTGCGAATACGCCAGGCTTTACGCGGCCCAATAGATAGTAATTGTGTGAACCGCGGCCGCCAGGCTTCGCTGGGTCGAGCTGCAAAGCAGTCCAGACTTGCGGCGGATCCTGTTCCCCGGGAGGAAATTGAAAACCCTTTGGCATGACGCCGATGATCGTGCACTTCAACCCATCCAGCCGCGTTTCTCGGCCCACAATGTTTGGATCTCCCGCGAATTCGCTCTGCCACGTCCCGTAGGAAATGTCCGCGACAACCGCGGCTCCCGGCACATCGTCCGAGGCTGAGATCAAACGCCCGTGGATCGGAGTCACGCCCAGCGTTTCCAGAAGTCCGCCGCTGACATAGGCCGCTGTGACATGCACTGGCTGCGTTTTGCCCGCTAGATTCGCGCCGCCCGCGACCCACACATCCATCGACGCCCACGAGTGCGTATCGCGTTTTAAGTCAATAAATTCAGGTCCGGAAGTCCAGAACCGGTGCAGTCCGCCATTCGGAAACGTCGGAAACTCGGTGTAGATGCGAATGAGCTGCTCCGGATGCGCGTAGGGAAGTGGCTGCAGCAGCACGGCGTTCACCACGGTAAAAATCCCCGTCGTAGCTCCAATCCCAAGCATCAGGCACAGCACTGCAGCCGTCGTGAATCCGAGGTTCTTGCGCATCATGCGCAGCGCAAACTGGACGTCCTGCCGCAACGTTCCCATCGAGAACCTCCACTACTTATAAGTACGTTCGAATCGGACTTATGTTCCGACCGCTTGCAACTCTAAACCCAACAGACGGCCCAAGCACACCTTCGTTTCCCGCCTAGCCCCAACTCTCTACCATCGGACTATATAAAGACCAATGAAAGCGGCGGTTCGCCCTATTCTGAGCCACTCGCGGTGCTAAGATGTACCTGATGAGGGAAGCTTCTGTTAGCGAACTGCGTTACTGCTTCCCGGTAGTCGAGGAACTACTCCGCGACGGGGAAGAGGTTCAAATCACAAAGCGCGGCAGGGTTATCGCTCGTCTTTTGCCACCCGAACGCGTCGCTCCCGTTGTGATGCCAGACTTCTTGGGTCGCATGAAAAAAATCTTCGGCGAGAAAGGCATGAAAATGTCCGGAGCGGAACAGATAGCTCTTGATCGCAGCGATCGCTTTGACTTTCTTCTCTGCGAGTCTTCACCCTGTCCTGAACAAGAAGTGCCAGGTCACGTCCACCAATGCATGCACGATGGCCGACGCAAAAATCGAGCCAGTCTTGCGCCACGTCCATCCATAGAAAATTCCAGCGATGGACGCCAGAATTACGTAGCGCCAATTCGGAAACCCAAGATTCGTAATGTGCGAAAATCCGAACAGCATTGACGCCGTCCACCATCCTGCCAAATCGCTTTTACAAGATCGCGACAGCATATTTTGCAGCAACCCGCGAAATAGAAATTCTTCCGGCCAAGCCGTAAAAAAGAAAATCCCCAGCGAAGTGAACAGCAATGAGGACCATGCATGCCATTGCGGCGCGAACGCGATGAAATGCATCGCAATACCCAGCGGAATGGCAATACATCCAAACACGGCGAAGCTGCCAAGAACGTAAAGTCCCCAGTTCCGTCCCCAGCCAATGGAATAGCCGATTCCGTCCAAGCGCCGCAGCAGTAAAAACACCGCCAGCGCAACATTCACCGCCAGCAGTACGGTGAATACATACGCGAGGCGCCCGCCCGGATACGGCCACAGCCAATGCGATGGACCAAACTTTACCGCCACCCAAACGCCCGCGAGCGTCAAAAAATCCTGCCAAGTTCCGCCGGGCTTGCGTTCCGCCGACGCCGTCAGCGCCATCGGCACAAACACGAGACATGCCGCAGCTCCAGCACGCGCAAAGCTGAAAGTATTTGTCCCCAGCCCGTAAATCAGGTATGCAAGGAACGCGGCGGCGCCTAATGCGATGCCTCCGCCGGGTCCGAAGCGCGCGGCAAGGCCGTCAGCAACACCGCTTGCTGCAAAAAGCAGCATCACCAGAAAGAGGAACGCAAATGCCGGTCAGCGTGGCCGCGAACTCACGGCCGCCATAGCCGTGCCAGGTGGCGTAAAACGTTCCCGTAAGGCACAACCCGGCCCACAGGCCGAGCATAGGAAGCACACCGAGTTGGCGCGTCGCTGGCAAATGGCCTGCTCAACTTTCAAAAGAAAGAGAAGATTGTAGCGCAGACCCATGGCATCCCAAATCGAACCAAGACCCATGCCGAACTTTACGCGTTTCCGTGAAATGATTTTTCCGTGCAGCGGCCGCGAGCGATGAAGCGCCTCTCCTACATCGACTGGATGCGTGGCCTGGCCTGCGTCCTGATGTTTCAAACGCATTGCTACGACTCGTGGCTCAGTCCGGAAGCACGACACTCCACACTCTTTGTCTGGTCGCAGCTCGGTGGAACGCTTCCCGCGCCGCTCTTCCTGTTTCTTGCGGGCGTATCCTTCGCGTTGGTCACAGAGCGCCTCCGCGAAAAAGGGATCCTCCAATGTCGAAATCGCAAAAACAACCATCCGCCGTGGTGCGGAAATTTTCGTCTTGGGACTACTCTTCCGCGTCCAGGAATACGCACTCGGTTTCCATTGGGTTCCGTGGACCGATCTCTTTCGCGTCGATATCCTCAACACTCTCGGCCTCTCGATGATGTTGATGGGCGTCCTCTGCTGGCTCAGCGCGGATCGCAATCCAGCCAACGCCCCCGCGCTGCAGCAATCCGTCGCAGCCTCGCGAACGCGCGGAATCTTCGCCGGCCTACTCGCCGCAACTTTAGTAACCATGTCAACGCCGCTCCTCTGGACCACGCATCGCCCCTCATGGCTGCCATGGCCACTCGAGTCTTACATCAACGGCGTCCACGTCGTCGGCAAGCCCCAACACTGGCTTTTTCCTCTTTTCCCCTGGTCTGCTTTCGCATTTGTCGGTTTGGCCGTAGGTTTTTTCCTATTCACAAGCATCGCCAAGCGCCACGAAGGTCCAATTTTCGCAGCCCTGGGTGGGACTGGCATTCTCGCCTGTCTCGTTTCCATCCAACTCAACAACTCGCCGTTTCAACTCTATTTCGTCCAAGACTACTGGCACACCAGTCCGAGTTTTTTCCTAATGCGCTGCGGCGTCCTCCTGATTATTTTATTTTGCGTCTACGCCTGGTGCCGTTGGGGACTGGCGCAAATGGGATTCAGTCCCATCATCCAGCTAGGCAAAACCTCATTGCTGGTCTACTGGGTGCACATAGAATTTGTCTACGGAGTGCTGTCGATTCTCCCCAAGCACCAATGCAGCATCCTCGAAGCCACTCTTGGTTTGGTCGTCATCTTCTTGGCTATGCTGGGGCTTTCGGTGCTGCGCACCAACTGGAAGGGTCGCCACGCAAAATCGCAAAAGCCAGTTGCCGCACCGGTTTTGACCTAACAGGTCAGCTTAAAAATAAAACTTCAGCAGGGAATTAGTAGGTAGGAAATCATGCTCGGCCAAAATGTTCGTCTAGCGTTTTACCGAGGGACTCTGCTCCAACTGCTGCCCCTGCGGAATTCTGATAATGATCTCGCCTGGTCTCGCCAACCCCAAATCATCGCGCGCAATTTTTTCGATCAATCGTGGATCGCTGTTCAAATCTTTCACTTCCTGCGCCAGCTCCGCATTTTCCTTACTCAGAACGTCGAGATCCGCCTTTACTTTCCTGATCTCGCTTTCCGTCCGCCGCATCGCCAAAAATCCGTGCGTCCCAAAAACGTCGTGCACAATCATCACTAAAACCAGCATGCCCAGAAGCCCGCGGCCATATTGCCGCATCAGCGATCGAATCTTCTCTTCGACCGGCGCCTTCTGCAATTTTTTCTTCAGCCTTCCAATACCCACTTTGTCGCCTCGCCTGTCAATTTCGCGGAAGCCGCGGCGCTATTTGCCTCCACGTACAAGCGCAACAGCGGTTCTGTCCCGGACAGCCGCAAAAGCATCGACGAACCGTCCTCAAAACTGAATTTTGCACCGTCGGTACGGTCAATCGATACAACTTTCCGCCCCAGCAGTGTCGCAGCGTCCACCGCCACCCTCTTTACCGCATTCGCCTTTTGTTCGTCGCTTAAATGTAAATTTTCGCGCACGGGCCAGAATTCGCGTCCCACTTTTTTAAAGAGTTGTTTCACTTGTTCGCCCAGCGAAGCACCTCGCGCCGCAATCATCTCCGCCACCAAGAGACACGCCAGGATTCCGTCCTTCTCCGGCACATGCCCGCGAATCGTCAACCCTGCGCTCTCTTCTCCTCCGAGCGCAATCTTGTCCTCGCGAATTAGCTGTCCGATATATTTAAATCCCACCGGCGTCTGATATGTCTTCTGTCCATGTGCCTTCGCGGCCGCATCAATCAACTGCGACGTCGCCACGCTCCGCGCTGCTGCCATATTCCATCCGCGCGTCTCCACAATGTAGTCATAGACCAGCGCGAGAATATGATCCGGCTGAATCCAGGTTCCATCGCGGTCGATCATGCCAAACCGGTCTGCGTCGCCGTCAGTCGCCAATCCCGCCGCCGCGCCCGAATCCAAAACCGCTTTACGTAACGGTGCCAGATTTTCTTCGCTAACGTCCGGCCCCGTCCCATCAAAAAGACAATCCCGATCCGTTCGCATCGCCTGCACCGCGATGCCGTGCTCCGCAAGCGCCCCATCCAGATATCCTGCGCCGCAACCGTGCAGCGCGTCCGTCACGAATTTGGCGTTCGCTTTTCGCAGCACCTCGAACCGCACCAGATCGCCTAACCGCTTCAAATAATTCCCGCGAAGATTCACCGTCTCGGTCTTCACCCCGCCCGATGGCACCGCCGGCGAAGTAGGATACGCGCCGTCTCTAGCGATAATTTTCGCCACCCGCGCCTCAATATCCTTCGTCACTTCCGGAAGCGCCGGCCCCGCATCCGCCGAAGAAAATTTTAACCCGTGATATTGCGCGGGATTGTGGCTGGCCGTGAAGTTGATCCCTCCGTCCAGTTTCGACCGCTGAATTTCGAACGCCACCGCAGGCGTCGGTGTAAACGTCTCGCAAAGTAAAGTTCGAATCTTATGCTCCTGCAAAATCGCCACTGCAAGCTGCGAAAACTCCTCCGAATAAAATCGCGTGTCGTATCCGACCAAAATCGTCGGGTTCTTCGCCTTACTATTCACGTGTTCCGCGATCGCGGTGACCGCCAGCCGCACGTTCGCAAACGTAAAATCGTCGGCAATCAACCCGCGCCATCCGGATGTGCCGAACTTGATGGCCGATGCATTCAATGTAGGTGAAGCGCTCATAGCGTCGTATTCTATCCGAGTTTTTCCAATACCGAAGCACCCATGCATGGGCGCCGCAACCCTTATGCCTGTACGGGAGGGCTTGTTTACCCTGCTTGCCCTGAGGAACGAAGGGAGTTTCGAAGGGCCCCTCCCGCCTTATATAATGCACGCCATTCACCAATTGGAGACCGCCCCATGAAACCCGCCGACACTTATCGCCTGGTTCTAGTCACCTGCGCCAACCCAATCCAGGCAAAACTCATCGCCCGCAGCGTCGTCGAAAAACGCGTAGCGGCATGCGTCAACATTCTCCGCAGCCCCGTCGACTCCTACTATCGTTGGAAAGACAAAGTGGAAAAAGCCCGCGAGTACCTTCTGATGATCAAGACCACAGAGAGAAAGCTAGCCGGACTGGAAAGGGAAGTAAAACGCCTGCACAGCTACGAAGTCCCCGAATTCATCGCTCTGCCCATCGTCGCCGGCTCGAAAGCCTACCTCGACTGGCTCAACGAAAATACATAATGCTTCAAGGCGGGCCCCAGGTTTCCAGATACAGCTCGATGGCTTCGCGCAAGTTTGCGCGTGCGGATTCCACATTTTTCCCCTGCGAGGTAACGCCTAACTCGGGGCAACGCGCGACATACCAATCGTCTTCTTTCGTGATCAGGGCAGAGAAACGGTAATTCATAGCCCCCGTAGGGGCACGGCATGCCGTGCCCGTCTTCTACTAACTGCACCCGTCTTAACCCAACCTAAACGTACAAAAGCGCCTGATCCAAATCCGCCATAATATCTTCCACGTCCTCAATCCCTACCGAAATCCTCACCAACCCGTCCGTAATCCCAATCCGCTCCCGCACTTCCGCCGGCATCGAGGCATGCGTCATCTGCGCCGGCAAAGAAACCAACGTCTCCACTCCACCCAGACTCTCCGCCAGCGAGCACAATTTCAACTGATTCAAAAATCGCCGCGCCGCTTCCAGCGAACCCAAGTCGATCGCCAGCATGGCTCCCGGCCCTTTTTGCTGCCGCCGCGCAATATCGTGCTGCGGATGCGTTGGCAGACCGGGATAGTAGGTCTTCCGCACCTTAGGGTGCGCGTCCAGATGCCGCGCCACGGTGATGCCGTTGGCGTTGTGTTGCAACATCCGTATCGCCAATGTCTTCAGCCCACGCGAAATCAAAAAGCAATCCATCGGCGCCAACCCCGATCCCGCCGACCTCTGAATGAAATATATTTTCTCCGCATCCTCTGGCCGCGTCAGCACCACCGCCCCGCCAGTGCAATCGCTATGCCCGTTCAAATATTTCGTCATCGAGTGCACGACAATCTGCGCGCCAAGCTCGATCGGCCTCTGCAAGTAGGGACTAAGAAACGTATTGTCGACCGCCAGCGTGACATTCCGTTCGTTAGCCAGCTTCGCGATGGCCCCAATGTCCGTCACGCGCATCGTCGGATTCGTCGGTGTCTCGATATAAATCAGCTTGGTATTCGGGCGCAACGCTGACAGCACGCACGCCGGAATCGAGGTGTCGACGAAACTGAATTCCAATCCAAAGTGCACCAGCAGTTGCGTGGACAGCCGGTATACGCCGCCATACACCGCTTCCGACAACACGATGTGGTCACCAGGCCGGTAAAGACGAAACAGCGCGTCGATCGCCGCCATTCCGGATGTAAAAACGTACGAGCTGTGTCCGCCTTCCAGTTTCGCGACCGTGCGTTCCAGCGCCTTCCGGTTCGGATGGTTGGATCGCGCGTAGTCATAACCCTTGTGCTTCCCCAGCTCCTCGTAGACGTACGTCGACGTCTGATAGATTGGCGCAACGATCGCACCCGTGGCGGGATCAGGCTCCTGCCCAACGTGTATGGCGTTCGTGGCAAATCCCATGGTGATCTCCTCTTACCTCGCGAAGCTTTTCCCGTGCGGCTTGCCTCTTGCAGCAAGCAAAGTCCGCTGCCGTTCCCCTGCAATGTGGAAGTTAAGGGATTCGGGGTCCATCGCTGCGCTTGCGGTTCTCAAGTACGTGCAGGGCAGATTCTTCCGAAGTTACAGGACCGAAACCAGCGAGTCAATTCCGCCGCAACGCGTTGTTGCGTGGAATACATCGGTTTGCATCCACAAGCCCTTGTTTGCCGAGCAGCACCCAGGCGTGCATTTGCATCTTATCTCCAAGCGGAGTAACTTGACGCCATAGCGTATTTCCATGACGGACGGGATCCACAGGAACATGAAACTCGCTCACTCAAGATTGGGTAGCATTTTTTTCATTTTGCTGGCGGTAACTGCGTTGAGCGTCGCTGCCCAGGACTCGCCAACGCCTCCGCCGAAAGCTCCCGCGCAATCCGGTGAACCCAGTCGCTTGACGATCGAAGTTACCGGCGGCGAAAGTGCTGTGCCCGTTGAAAACGCTAGCGTCTACGTGAAGTACGTCGAAGAGCACGCCATCAAGAAGGACAAAAAAGTCGAATTAAATGTCAAAACCAATCGCGCAGGCGTCGCGCACGTCGCTGAAGCGCCTCTCGGCCGTGCTCTCGTTCAGATTATTGCCGAAGGTTGGAAGACGTATGGACGCTGGTACGACATCACCGATCCTCATCAGGTCATCAAAGTGCGCCTCGAACGGCCCCCGAAGTGGTACTAAATTGTTTCGCGCTTTAAAATTCTGCCGCTGATCATCGCAGCTCCGCGATTATTTTCTTCTTCCACTTGCAGCAAACTGATTTTAAGAGCTTTGCATTGCGGACAGCCTTTGTCTCGCAAAAAAATCGCGCCCAATAAAAAAATCAATTGCCCTGGAATTGTGCAAACAGGAGCAGACCGTTGAAGGAAGTGAAGTTAGCTGTCACTGCTTGCCGATTTTCCACACACTTATCAACAATTGTGTTGAAAACTTAATCGTTCTGAAATATTTTTCTCGCAGTTCGGCCCAACTCTTGCCTGTCGCATCGTCTCATTTTTGACCGGCGCTGAACTCAGATGTTAAAGTAGCTCATCGGCTTTCCTGATGAATGAAACCTTTGATGGAACTTTCTCACTTTTGCAAATGTTGTGGGGCAATATCGTCGCTCGTCCGCTCCGCAGCTGTCTCAGCGTGATCGCTATCGCCATCCAAGTCATTTTGGTTCTGCTCATTGTGGGTTTCACTTCGGGAATTATTTCCGAGTGGGGGAAACGCGTTGAAGGTGTCGGCGCTGATCTTCTCGTTCAGCCACCCAATTCTTCTATTTTCTTTGCCTTTTCCAGTGCCGTCATGCAGGAATCTTTAGGCGCCAAAATCGCCGCACTTCCTGGCGTGGACGAAGTCGCTCCTACGCTTATCCTCACGGAAACAAAGACCTTGACGCTCGTCTATGGCATCGATTACAAACGCTTCAATGCCCTCAGCCGAGGATTCTTATTTCGCGCTGGACGTCCGTTCGAATCCTCCGACGAAGCCATCGCCGACGACATCATCGCTCAAACTAAACATTTGAAGGTGGGACAGCAGATCACTCTTTTGAATCATACGTTTACGGTTTGCGGAATTGTGGCGCACGGTAAAGGCGCGCGTTACTTTATCCCGCTGAAGACTGCTCAGGAAATCGCCGGCGCGGAAAAGCGCGTCTCCATGTTTTATGTCCGCAGCAAGGGCGACACCGAAGCCACTCGCGCGCAAATTGTTGCGCTCTCTCCGCTGGACAGCGTGCGCACCACCTCCGAACTTGTCACTCTCATGAGCTCCTCCAATCTTCCTCAATTACGACCGTTTACGCGCAGCATGGTCGGACTTGGCCTGGTCATCAGCTTTCTGGTCGTCCTTCTCAATATGCACACCATGGTCATGGAACGTACTCGCGAGATTGGCATCCTCAAGGCCCTGGGTCTTTCCAGATGGGGAATCCTTCGCATGTTGCTCGGAGAGACTCTTCTTCTCACCGTCTGCGGATGCGTTTTGGGAATTGCGCTGACGTTTGCGTTCCAGGCCATCATGCATGAGACAAACCCAAGCCTCATGATTTTGATTACCACGCAATGGGTTTTTTCTTCGACTCTGCTAGCTGTGGTCGGCGCCTCCATCGGCGCCATCTATCCGGCGCTGCGTGCCGCCAGTTACGATCCGGTCGTTGCACTGGCCTACGAATAGATTCTCTCTCGTCCTGGCCCACTCTGGCCTAACCCGCTTCGCGCGAACTCGGCCATGTTCTTTTTGGCTACCAAAATTTTCTGCCCCGATTGCTTCGCATCCGCCAAGCTGATAGTTTTGGGGCACTCTCCAGCCACTCCGCGCTAGAGAATTCCGCCGATTCGGCGGGCTGCTCACTAAAAGGAGCTCCACGATGAAGCGATTGCACGTTTTGCTCGTAGCCGCGGGCCTTTGCCTGCTGGTCGGAACTGCTGTCCGTGCGCAGATGGGCATGGACATGTTTAAGAAGCCCGCGATTGCCGACATTTTCAAGCCCGTAGTCGGAAGCGGCGCCGTCTATGAAACCGAACGCGACCAAAAGAAAAGCACCATAGAAATGACCGTGGTCGGCCAGGAATCCGTCGATGAGAAAGAAGGTTTCTGGCTTGAGTTTGGCCATTCTGATCAACGAAGCGGCACGATGGTCTACGCGAAAATGCTCGTTACCAAGGACGACTTTCAATTTCACCGCATGATCTTTCAGCAGCCCGGCCAGCCTGCTATGGAAATGCCCATGAACCCGACCGCGCAGCAGCGCTCTCGCATGTCCGATGAAATTGAGAAGTGGCACAAAGTGGGTACCGAGACCATCACGGTTCCGGCGGGCACCTTTGATTGCGAACACTGGGCCAAAGACGACGGGAAAGGCGACGTTTGGGCCAGCTCCAAAGTCAGTCCTATGAGTCTGGTAAAGGAAGTTACACCGACAAATTCCATGATTTTGGTGAAGTCGATCACCGATGCCAAAGACCATATCACCGGGACCCCGATGAAATTTGATCCGGAAGCGATGAAGCGTCAGATGATGCAGAAGCAGCAACAGCAGAACCCGCAGTAGCGCGGGAGTTCCCGCGGCAACAAGTCAGAGCATTCTGAGGTCAAAACAAAGTGGTAAGAGCACACGCGTGCTTGCTGAAAACATTCATTTGAGGTCGATCAGATTTAGGACGCCGGCGCGAAGGTGGCAAGCTCGCGTGAAACATCGTCGATGGTAGCCAGTGGGCAAGAGACGTGTACCGTTTGCCCAGGCTCTTCCGCATCGATCAGCAATTTGCCGTCATGAGTGCGGACTCGAACATATTGCCGCCCGTCGTGGACTTCGACCAGTTCCGCCTCGGGATATTTCTGCAGCTCTTTTGTCACGGCGTGGACCAAGGGCATGAAGTCCGCTGCTCTTTCTCCCGCATAGTGCATCCTATCCCGCGGAACAAAATGCATGGCCATTGGAACTATGGCCGCAGGCGCCCAGACATGGACGTGGTGTCCCTCACCGCGCGTCTCGTCGACATCGACGCGGATCAACCCTTCGCGAAAGGTATAAGCCCCCGCCATTACTACAGTGGCCCCAAAACCCAGTGCGATTTTCGCGAGCAGTACCATTTCTCTTATCCTTTCCTGTCCCCAGCTTCTTGCGCGAGATCTTCCGAGCCTGAAGCCCCGCGATATTTTCCGCTTAGTCCGTGGTTACGTTCTTGGAATCCAGCCAGACCCGAATCGTATTGTCGTCATCCTTCACGGAGACCAGTTCGACATCGCCCTGTCCTGCAAGAGCATGCAGCCCAGCCACAATGTCCAGCTCGTCTTTCGACCCGGAGAGCAGCGCTTCGACGACCTTCATGGGCACTTTCACTTCGATCCGCGAATTCTTGGACCTATTCTTATCGTGGACGTGAACCAGCATCTGTCCGTCCTTTTTCATAACGCTGATGTCCGCATCGTTGCTCTGCACGGTCACATATTCCCCGTCTTTTGCCGTTCGAACCGCCTCAAAAAGCGTGCGAACATCCACTCCGTCGCAATCCATGCACCCAAGACGTACCTTGCCGTTGTGAAGCCGATCATGGTCGATGGCCGGCAAAACCTTTTCCGCCATATCGAGAGGAACATTGACCCGAACAGTCTCTCCCTTAGAGTTGGTGCTCATCACGCGCACGTGCAGCCAGCGCTCGCCGTGACCGGATGTACTTGATTGGGTTGCACTTGTTTGCGCTCGAACACCTAGGGGAGCGAAGAGAAAAGAGGCAGCCAGAAATGATAATACAGGGAACAAACGTCGAGTGGAGTTTGCCATTTCGAGATGCCTCCTTTAGGCATTTGTCGATACTTACGTATAAGACGCGCGAAAAGTTCCGGGATTAACAACCGTTTCGTCCCCGAGGAATGATGGAGGCCGAGAAGGGCGCTTAGACCGCGAGGCGGCACGGCTGGCCTGACAGAGGGCGCAGCCCTTCGAAGCTCAGGGTAAACGTGCTGCGCCCCTACAAGGGCGAGGACTGCCGATCGTCATTGCATGGCCGGATCGGTTTAGCTTGGCTGCCACTTCAGGAAAACGGCGGCGAGTGGCGGCAGGGTTAGGCAGAGCGAGTGCGCGCGTCCTTGCGAAGGTTGGTTCGACGCGTTTTGGCCGCCAAGATTGCCGACGTTTGAGCCGCCGTAGCCAGCGGCATCGGTGTTCAAAATTTCGGAGTAAAAGCCCGGTTGCGGAACGCCGATGCGGTAGCCTTCGCGCACCACCGGCGTGGCGTTGAGAATTACGATCAGCAAATCTTCTGGCTTCTTCCCGTGACGCGCGAAGGCGAAGACGCTGTTATCGGCATCGTTGGCGTCAATCCACTCGAAGCCTTGCCAGTTGAAATCGACTTCATGCAGAGCCGGCTCCGCGGCGAGCAGCTTGTTCAAATCACGCACGAGATTTTGGACGCCGCGATGCGAATCGTACTGAAGCAGGTGCCAGTCGAGGCTTTTTGCTTCGCTCCACTCGCTGCGCTGGGCAATCTCCTGGCCCATAAAGAGGAGTTTCTTCCCTGGGTGCGCGCACTGATAGGCAAACAGGAGCCGCAGGTTTGCAAACTGCTGCCACAAGTCGCCAGGCATTTTGTGCAAAAGAGAATTTTTTCCGTGGACGACCTCGTCGTGAGAAAAGGGCAGCATGAAATTCTCACTGAATGCATAGAGCATCGAGAAAGTCATCTTGTTGTGTTCATATTTGCGATGGATGGAGTTTGCGGAAAAATATTTCAGCGTGTCGTTCATCCAGCCCATGTTCCATTTGAGGCTGAAGCCGAGTCCGCCGAGATACGTTGGCCGCGAGACGCCGGGCCAGGACGTGGACTCCTCGGCGATCGTCAGAATGCCGGGAAAGCGCGCGTGTGCGACTTCATTCATGCGCTT
The DNA here is from genome assembly GCA_963730495.1 of uncultured Acidobacteriota bacterium. GTDB lineage: Bacteria > Acidobacteriota > Terriglobia > Acidiferrales > UBA7541 > Acidiferrum. Next base: position 175,044 of record CAVSSD010000022.1, read on the forward strand.
AATGAATGAGATGGCATGGAGATTTTCACGGCCGCCGAACTCGTTGGGGATCCACTCGCCCGCTTTGCGTGAATAATCAAGATAGAGCATGGAAGCCACGGCGTCCACGCGTAGGCCATCGATGTGGTATTTGTCCAGCCAGAATAAGGCGTTTGAGATGAGGTAATTCTGGACTTCGTTGCGGCCATAATTGTAGACGAGCGTGCCCCAGTCGGGATGCGTGCCCTGGCGCGGGTCCGAATGCTCGTAGAGATGCGTGCCATCGAAATCCGCGAGGCCGAACGTGTCGCGCGGGAAATGCGCGGGAGTCCAGTCGAGAAAAACGCCGATGCCGGCATGATGGCAGCGGTCGATAAATTCCCTGAATTCAGCAGGCGAGCCGTAACGGCTGGTTGCGGCGAAGTAGCCGATCGTTTGATAGCCCCAGGAGCCGTCGAACGGATGCTCCATGATGGGCAGCAGCTCGATGTGTGTGTAGCCGAGATCTTTGACATAGGGAATGAGCTGATCGCCCAGTTCGCGGTAGGTCAGCCAGCGATTGCTTTCTTCGGGAACGCGGCGCCAGGAGCCGAGATGGACTTCGTAAACGGAGATCGGTGATTCAAGCCATTTTTTCTCGGAACGATGGTTGATCCATTCGGCGTCGGTCCACTTGTAGGTGTCGAGGTTGACGACGACCGAGCCTGTGTTAGGGCGAACCTCGCCTCGGAACGCATACGGATCGGCTTTAAGCGGGAGCATTGCGCCGTTTGCGCCGATAATTTCGTATTTGTAGATGGCACCTTCGCCGAGCTCGGGAATGAAGAGTTCCCAAATTCCGGAAGAGCCGCGCGCGCGCATGGGATTGACGCGGCCATCCCACCGATTAAAGTCGCCGACGAGGCTGACGCGGCGAGCGCTTGGTGCCCAGACGGCAAAGTGCACGCCTCGGACGCCTTCCAGCGTCTTCAGATGCGCGCCGAGTTTTTCGTACGTGTCGTAGTGGCGGCCTTCTCCCATGAGATGCAGATCAAATTCGCTGAGAAGATAGGGAAAGGCATACGCATCCAAGGTTTCGACAGTTTCGCCATAGACCGTGCGATAGCGAATGCGGTAGTGCGCCGGAGCGGGCGAACCTTGATGCGAATCCGGCAGCGCGGCTTCAAAAAAACCTTCCGGCCGAAGCTTGTGGGCAGGGATGGGGGTGGATAAGCCTTGGATCACGACACTTGCATCAGCCGCACCAGGACGAAAGAAGCGAATGGCCCAGCCATGTCCCAGCGGCGACCAGATGGGATGTGGCCCGAGCACGGCAAACGGATCGGCGCAACGTCCAGCAAGCACGGCGTCAATCAACGCGTCCTTATTGGAATCAGGGGCGCTGGCTGGAGGAGCTGGCGTCAGCTTTTTTTCTTCAGGCATGGGGATGGACTCCGCAACCGCCGAAGGAAGCCGATAGCGAAGGCGGCGTACAGTCTACCGTCTTCGCCAGTCTAGGGCGGAGATTTTTAGCGAGGAGAGAAACCCCCTCCCCCCTGAATTTGTAAGAATATGATTCAAAAGGAGTTGAAAAAGCTGGCATTTGTAACTTATTGAAAACACAACTTCTTGTTTGCTCTTCTCTTGGTCATTCTCAGAATTCCGGTTCTTGTATTCGTCGCTGCATTGGTTTGGGAATGGCGAGGAGAGAGAAGTGGAGAGTGAAAACCAAGAGCTTCGCGCCGCACCTGACCGGAAGCCGGATGAAGGCAGTTGAACGCAGAGCCTCCTCGATCGGGCGGAGGTACACGCCGTCCGCAGCGCTCAGAAAGGGAAGGAAGAAAGACAGCGAGAATTGGAAGAGGGATGTGCTGAAGGAGGCGGCGTGAGTGAAACATAGGAAATGGTAGCTGATGGTATTACCAAGCCCCACATGCAAAACCGGGGCGTGGGCCGCCCGCCCTATCGTGGCATTTCGGCAAGGTGCGTGCGAAGAAGACTAGCAATTCGCGGAAAGCTCCTACTACAGCTATCAGTACTTGCAACGCTGCGTTCACGCATTCTTAACATAGCGGACAACCTCCAATTGAATTGGCGTGGCAATATGCGTGCGCCTTGGAGGGCTACACTCGTGAAAAAACGGCGTACTTTGGCGGTTTTGGCAGTGGCGACAGCGTTTGGTTTGGCGGGAGGAATGTTTGTCAGCAAGATGGCTGCGGACGATGACGATCATCACTCGCAGCATTTCCAATTTGCAGAAGGGAGTTTGGTGTTGAGCCGGAGCGTGTACGCTGGGACGCCGGCGACCATTACGGTCGGGCAGACTTTGCCGCCGGGGTGCGTGCCGGGGACGATTACGCTGCCGCTGCTGGCGGGAGGGACGACGACCGTCAAGATTAAGGCGGGGAGTTCCTCGGGGTGCAACGCGGCCGTGGCGGATGGGACGTATCCGACGGTTTTTAATAATGATGGGGCTGATGGAAGTTTTGGGATTACCTCGCCGATCTTTTTGGACAACATAACGACCGATGGATCGCTGCTGGACACTTTGCCGATTCCGAGCGACCAGATTGTGACGAGCTTTAGCTCGAAATCTGAACTGGCGTTGAATTTGGCGACGGATGGGAAATCGATCACATTTGGTGGGTACCGAGGTGGGCCGGGATTCGTGACGGGGCCGAATCAGTTGGACATATCGAACTCGAACACGCCGGGAGTGGTGGATCCGACGAATCCGGTTTCGTCGCAATACTACCGGTCCGTGGGAGAAGTGGACGCGGACGGGCACCTCACAATCACAGAAGGAAACGGGTACAGCGGAAACAACGGGCGGGCGGCGATCAAGGCGCACTCGCTCTACTACATGACAGGGAATGACAACAACGGAGGGCTTAACGCGAGCCAACTTACTGGGACGCAAGTGGGAGTGAACCTGATTACGTCAACAGGCGTGGAGCTGCTGGTACCCGGTCAAGCGCCGCCAGTGCCGCCGAATATAAACAAGATCGGCGAGTTTTCGGTTACGCAGGTGGGCTACACGACTGCCGATAAACCGGGGAAGGACAATAACTTTCGCGGGCTAACGATTTTTCGTAACACTTTGTATGTGACGAAGGGGAGCGGGGGCAACGGGATCAACACCGTGTATCAGGTCGGAACCGCTGGAGTATTGCCAACGGGCTCAACTGCAGCCCTAGTGGCCGAACCGATCACGATTTTGCCGGGCTTTCCTACGACGCTTGCGAGCGGGACGGCTTTGGATGGGAGCACGGATAACCCCGTGGCGTTTCCGTTTGGGCTATGGTTCGCCGATGAACATACTCTGTATGTTTGCGACGAGGGCGACGGTACGCTGGTGACGCCTGCTGTGAATGGCAATGTGGCGGATGTAGCAACGTTGGCGACCGCGGGAGTGCAGAAGTGGAGTTTGGTGAACGGCACATGGAAGCTTCTGTACGTCTTGCAAGATGGGCTGAATATCGGAGTGCCATATAGTGTTGCGAATTATCCAACAACGCTTAATCCTGCGACGGATGGTTGCCGAAACATCACGGGCAAGCACAATCATGATGGGACGGTGACCATTTATGCGGTGACTTCGACGGTAAGCGCTAGCGGCGACCAAGGAGCTGACCCAAACAAATTGGTGAAGGTTACTGATTTGATGAAGGCCACGACATTGCCCGTGGGCGACGGAGACAATGATCGGGATGACCGGTTAGGACACTTCGTGACGATTCGGGCGGCACAGTCGGGCGAAGTGCTGCGCGGGGTTACGTTTGCTCCATCCGATCACGATGACCATCATGATCGGTGGTAGTTGTTGACACGAAAGCAATAAGAAAGAAAACTCCCCGGAAAGAAATATGCCGGGGAGTTTTCTTTTTGTGAGCTAGCTTACTCGGCAAAGAGGCGCGTTAGCCTGGCCAAGCCCGGGCACCGCGATGCTGTGCCCCTACCAAGCAATCGTGGCGCTGCGAGAGTAATTGGAGACATAAATTTGCTCGGGGATGTAAGATGCGGAGCACTGTAGGCAAGAGTTGAGGGGGATCATGCGAAATCTGAAGCGGCTGCGCGGGATTGGGTTATTTGTTCTGGCGGGAGGCTTATTGCTGATAAGTGTGGAGGTGGATGCGCAGGACCGCTCGCAGACGCGATCAATGGTGATTTCGAAGGGCGGGATTGTCGCGTCGGAGTCGCCGCTGGCATCGCAAGCAGGCGTGCGGATTTTGGAGCATGGCGGCAACGCCGTGGACGCGGCGATTGCGACGAACGCGATGATGGGTGTGGTCGAGCCGATGATGAACGGGATCGGCGGAGATTTGTTTGTGATTGTGTATGACGCGAAGGCCAACAAGCTCTATGGATTGAACGCCAGTGGATGGGCGCCGAAGGGTTTGACGATCGAGTTTTTGCACAAACAAGGGTTGCGGGACATGCCGCAGACAGGTGTGAACTCCATCACCGTGCCGGGAGTAGTGGACGGCTGGCAGAAATTGGCGGACAAATTTGGCAGAAAGAAATTGAAGGAGGATTTGGACGCGGCGATTCGAACGGCGCAGGACGGGTTTCCTGTGCCCGAATGGGATGCTGCGTATTGGGCAGCGACCGTCGATCTTCTCCGGACGGATGATGCAGCGACGAGTCTTTATTTACCAGGGGATCGTGCGCCGAAAGTTGGTGAAGTGTTCAAGAATCCGGATTTGGCAACGTCTCTTGAGCAGATCGCTGAGCATGGGAGAGATGCGTTCTACAAGGGTGAAATCTCAAAGAAAATTTTGGACGCCATGAAGCGGCACAACGGGACGATGACCGAAAAGGATTTGGCGGACTATTCGAGCGAATGGGTTGAGCCGATTTCGACCACGTACCGCGATTGGACGGTGTACGAGATGCCGCCCAACGGGCAGGGAATTGGCGCGCTCGAGATGCTGAATATTATGGAGACGTTCACGCTAGGGGAAAAAGATTCGGGATTTGGCTCGACCAAGGCGCTGCACACGATGATTGAGGCGAAGAAATTGGCTTACGCGGACGTGGCGAAATATTTGGCCGATCCGCGCGGGCAGAAGATTCCAGTTTCGACGCTGATTTCGAAGGCCTGGGCGGCGGAGCGAGCCAAATTAATCGATCCAGACAAGGCAGCTTGCGATGTCGCGGCGGGAGAAATTGCCGGCGGAAGCGATACGACTTATCTGAGCGTCGTGGACCGCGACGGAAACATGGTGTCCTTGATTCAAAGCAATTACTCGGCGTTTGGTTCGGGAATCGTTGCGGCAGGGACGGGGTTTGTGCTGCACAATCGCGGAGGGTTGTTCACCCTCGATGCATCGTCGCCGAATGCTCTGGCGGGTCGCAAGCGGCCGCGGCATACGATTATTCCGGGGTTTGCGCAGAAGGGAGATACGCGCTTAGCATTTGGGATTATGGGCGGATGGAATCAAGCGCAGGCGCACGCGCAGTTCATCGCGAATATTGCGGATTTCAAGATGAACATTCAGGCAGCGATGGAGGCGGCGCGGTTCACGAAATATACGTTTACGGGTTGCGACGTCGAGATGGAGAACAGGTTCAACGGAAAAGTGCGAGATGAATTGACGGCCAAAGGGCATCAGATCAAAGTGCTGGGGACGTTTTCGAGCAGAGTGGGCGGCGGGCAGGCCGTGTTGAGGGACTTCGCTGCTGGCGTGAATTATGGCGCGTCGGACCCGCGGAAAGATGGGCAAGCGACGGCCGAGTTACCGCTTCAGTAACTAATGCGAAATTTAAAAACGGCTCGGAACCTCGAGTAGCAATCGCAAGCAAACTCCCTTGCAGGGTGAAAAAGGGGAACGAATCTTCCCAGGCGACCCCGAAGTACAGGTCGAAGTCTTTCTTAAATAGTGTATTATCTGTGGATTATGGGGTACAGGGTTGGCTCCTCAGTTGCACCTGTACCAATGGCCAGGGACGGTTGCCCCGCAGCAACGCGTCCTGGCTACGGAGACCCAATGGGACTCGAACGGGTGGCGCAGAGCTTCTTGCGGTATGTTTGCTTCTCGGTGTTCTGTATCGTGGTGAATCCTTCCGCTAAAGCCCAGGCTGTGGACGTTTCAGGTAGTTACCAGTGCACGCAGGCAACGGTGCAAGGAAAAGTGATGGCTTGCACGGCGGCGCCGCTGATTCTGAAGAATGACGGGCACTTTGAGCTGCGAGGCTGGGAAGGCAGCTACCTGGTGGATGGGGAGTGGGTCACTCTCTCGGATTCCTTGACGAAGGCGCGGGCAAAAATCGTGCCGGGACATAAGATTGTGCTGCGCTATTACGGGAAGCATGGTTGGGCGGAAATGACGTATGAGCGGCGCGTCGCTGAGATGGGCAAGGCGTCGCTAGCTTGATTTGGTGGCGGTGAGCAATTCTTCTGCCTGTAGCGGACATTCGGGCGCGTCAAAGTGCATGTAGTAAGCAAAGACTTCGCCATGCTGAGCTAAGCCTCGCACTCTGCGCGCGTTAGCCTGGCGATTGTTCGGTGAATATCCTTCCTTTCGCAAACGCAAATAGCAAAAATCGGCCGTTCGCTTGTCGGGCGTGACGAGGTCATCGCTTTCGGCCAAGCAAAGCGCAACGTTCCGTTTCTTTAGGGCGTCGAACACATCATCGACAAACCATGATGCATTCCGGAATTCGATCGTGCAGCGGGTTTTGTCCGGCAGTACTGCTAGAAAGTCCTGCAAGAGTTTCAAGTCAAATTTTAGATTGGGCGGCAGCTGAAAGAGCACGGGCCCGAGTTTGTTTGCTTCTTGTAAAGGTTTTAGTGAGGCGATGAATTTTGCGGTATCGTCGCCTACACTTCTAAGACGCTTGATATGGGTGATGCTTTGATGTGCCTTTATGGCGAATTTGAAATCGGAAGGAGTTGCCGAAATCCAAGTACCGAGCAACTTTTCAGTAGGGAATCCTCGGAATGTGTAATTTACTTCGACGGAGTTGAGGCGGCCAGAATAATAGCCAAGGAACTTTGTGGAAGCGAGCTTCGCCGGGTAGAAATCAGGCTTCCACTTCGCGTAAGCCCAGCCTGAAACGCCGCAAAAAACTTTTCCCATAACCGGCAGCTACCCCCTCGACTATTAGTGTACGTCGGGTTGCCAACCGCGGCCGCGCAAGACTTTGCCGGCGGTGGCGCCGGTAAGTTTGCCGTGATCGTACTCGATCTGTCCGTTGACGATCGTGAAGGCGATGCCTTCGGAGAGTTGCGCGGGGCCGACGAAGGTGGCTTTGTCGATGATCGTAGCGGGATCGAAGATCGTGACGTCGGCGAAATAGCCGGGCTTCAGAATGCCGCGGTTTTCGAGATGTTCGCGTTGGGCGGGGAACGAAGTGATTTTGCGGATGCCGGCTTCGAGCGGCATCAGGTTTTCATCGCGAACGTAATGGCCGAGAAAGCGCGGCATGGAGCCGAAAGCGCGCGGATGGGTATGCGGCTCAAAGATGGGACCATCGAGCGACATTTCATTGGCGTCTAGGCCGATGCTGGTCCAGCGTTGTTCGAGGCCGGTGTGGATGTCTTCTTCGCTGGCCATGAAATAGAGCGCGCCGGTTTGCGCGTTATCGGCGATGACGAAATCCATCAGCGTGTCTTCCGGGGACTTGTTCCAGACTTTAGCGACGTCCGCGACGGTTTTGCCTTCGAACTGTTTTAGTTCGGGCTTTTCGATGGAAGCGAGAAGAACGCCAGCGCCGCCGCCGCAGTCGTAATAGAGATTTTCCCAGTTCGGATGATCGCCCTTCAATTCCTCTTTGATGCGTGCGCGCACGGCCGGATCCTTCAGGCGTGCGAGGAGTTTTTGTGTGCCGCCATCGGCGACCCATGGTGGAAGCGCAGAGGCAAGAGCCGTGCCACCGGCCGGATACGGATACATACTGGCAGCTATATCGAGGCCAGAATCGCGCGCCGCCTGAATAGCAGCGACTACTTTCTTCATATTGCCCCAGCGCGCTTTTCCGCTAACCTTCAGATGAAAGACTTCCACGGGGAGATTGGCTTCGCGACCGATGCGGATGGCTTCGGCCAGAGCTTCCATTTCGGAAGCGCCTTCGCTGCGCATGTGCGTGGCGTAGAGGCCGCCGTATTGGGACGCTACCTTCGCGAGGGCGATTAGTTCGTCGGTTTTGGCGTAGATATTCGGCGGATAGATCAGAGCGCTTGAAACTCCGAGGGCACCGTCCTTCATGGCTTGCTCGACAAGGGATTCCATTTGCGTAAGTTCGGCGGCGGTGGGAGCGCGATCGTCATCGCCAATAACGGCTTCGCGAACTTGCGCGGAGCCAACGTAGGTGCCGATGTTGAGCGGCGTACCTTGTTTTTCCAGGCGCCGGAAATAGCCATCGAGCGTAGTCCAATCAACGGTGAACTTGAATTGATCGAGGAGGGGCTTCATCGAAACAAGGGTCTTTTCGTTTTGCGGAGCGATGGAACCGCCTTCGCCAGTGATTTCCGAAGTGATGCCCTGGGAGAGTTTGCTGAGAGAACGATTGTCGAGCAGGAGAGACCATTCGGATTGGCCGAGCATGTCGATGAAACCGGGAGAGACGATTTGGCCTTTGGCATCGATTTCGCGTTTGGCGGTGGCGTTGTCGAGGTTGCCTATGGCGGCTATGCGGTCGCCCTGGATGGCGACGTCGGCGGCGTACCAGGGATTGCCGGTGCCGTCGATGATGTGGCCGTTGCGGATGATGATGTCGTAGGTTCCGGCAGCAGGGGACGATGCGGAGATGGAAGAGATAGACGGTGCATCAAGCGGGGCATCATAAGCGGCAGCGGCGATCTCCCCGAGAGCTTGGCCGCCGATGTCTTGAGCGGCATCCGGATCGGGCGGAATCGAGACGTGATTTACGTATGCCGCGAACGCGACCTTCTTGCCGCTGGCCGTGATCACGAAGCCGGCGAGGCCTTTCCCGTTGAGCATCATTTTGCCGTTGAGCTTGTCTTCGGAACCGAACGTGCCGGTTTTTGCGAAGACATGGCCGGCGCCAGGATTGTTGACCTGAATTTTGGCGAGGGTGCCGTCTTTACCGAGGATGGGAAGAGCTTTGAAGAAAACGGGGAAGTCGGGTCGCGTGCTCCAATACGACATGTAATGGGCGATAACGTCCGGACTGAAGAGGTCGGCCCAGTCGCCGCCTTCTCCGTCGCCTTGCGATATGCCGGAGAGATCGAGCTTGGCCTCTTGAAGAAAGCCGCGTTCAACTTTGAAGCCCGCGTGAACGGGATCAGCGAGATCTTTCGCGACCAGCACGCCGAGAAGATAAGGCCCCATGCTGGCGTGAAGATTTTGGCTGACTTTGAGCGTGACTTTTATTTCTTCGGCCAGGGGAAGGGAAACGTGCTCGGCGACTTGGTTGTCGGGAATGTAGAGGCGCGCGAGTGCTTTGAAGTCTGGCGCAGCGGATTTTGAGGGGGCTTTGATTTCAACGCCAGCAGCGGCGAGCGATTCGGTGAGGACTGTCTCGGCATATTTCGTGGGAGAAGGAACTGCGTAAGGCGCGGTGATTGGTTGCGCGCCGACTGGGAGAGAGCCAGTCAGAGTAACCGTGACGTTGCCGTTCGCGTTTGTGACTGTCGCTGGATCTTGAACATCGGGCTTAGCGCCCGCGGCAGACGTAGTGAGGAGATTTACGAAGTTGGCGTAGCCGGTCTTTGGGGAAACCGTGAGAGAAACGGGATCGCCTGCTTTTGCGCCCGGAGTCGCGACGAGGTCGATGACGTTATCGTTGACGACGATGCTTGAAATGACGACGCCGGTGCCGCCTTCGCGGCCTCCGTCGGGAAAGAGGCTGGCGTCGACGAGGACGCGGCCTTCGATTCTATGAATTCCTTTGGCGGCGATAGCCTTGGCGAGTTCATTGATGACGGCAAGAGGATCGCCAGTGACGGCGGGACCGCCGTAACTGTGGTCTTCGTCGACGAAGGAGAGAGTGCTGTCGGACTGGATGCGATTGGAAAGATTCGGGTCGCCGCTGGCGACGAGCACGAGATCGCCCTTGAGAGTTCCTTTTTTGTCGATGGGGCCAGTGCGATAAATGATGGTGTGGAAGCGATAGTCGGCGCCAAGTTTTGCGAGGACAGTGCCTTCGGTGAGAGTTTTGGTCGTGGAGGCGGGAACGAATAGTTTATTGGCGTTCAGCGAGTAGATGACTTTTCCGGTGGCGATATCGTAGAACTCAATGCCGAAATTCGCGCGGGCGAATTCAGGGCGGTCCATTACTTTTTGAATGCGGTCGGCGAGAGAGGCTGTGGATTGGGCGTGAAGCGATTTCGGGGCTGAGACAAATAAAATTGCGAGACAGAGTGCAACGGCGAGCTGAAAAAAGCGGCTTCGGCTGTGCAAGTTCAATCCTCCCAAAAAATCGGCTGAGACTTGCGCGCTATTGAGCGCTGGCGAGTCCTTGGCCGGAATGCAAATCTTCAAACTTGATGTTCAAGATCGGATATTCGTGCCAGTCTTTGTAATCGAAGTGCCACCACTCGTGCTCGTAAACGGTGAAGCCCTCGGATTCCATCGCGCGCCGAAGCAAGTCGCGGTGCCAGCGCTGGAGAGAAGTGCCACCGGGATAGTCGGGGAACGAGCGTGGGGACATTTCGTCGTACGTGCCGGGCATCTCGATGGGTTTGCCAGTGGCGAGATCGTATAGCGTGAGGTCGACCGCACAGCCGCGATTGTGACGCGAACCCTGCGACGGGTCAGCGACGAAGATTTTGCCCTCGGGCGGAGTGGCATCCCAGAAAATTTTGGTGACATACCACGGGCGGTAAGCGTCGTGGATGAGCAGTCCGTAGCCGAGCGGCTGAAGTTTGTGGAGAGCGCGGACTAGCGCCTCGGCAGCAGGGCGCTGCAGGAACGCGCGAGCCTGCGTATAAACGGGCGTGCCGAGAAAATCGTTTGTAGTAGCGTAGCGAATGTCGAGATGAATGGCTGGATCGAGAGAGGTCAGCTCGACGAGTTCGGGTTTGCGAAACGTGCCGTCTTCGTGTGGCGGAGAAGCGGCAAGGGCCTCGGTGCGGAGTTCGGCAACGGGACGCACGGGATTTATCAGCACTTGCTGAGGAGCGTTGAAGTCGGGCGTAATTTTGACAGTTCCAATGTCGCCCATCTCTAATACTCGACGATCGGGAGCCACACCTTCCGTTGGACTCAAATGCAATCTCTGGCCGTGTGCAGGATCCGTCGGAGGTGGCTGGTTTAATGCGAATTTCTCTTGTGGCTTGTATGTAGGTTCCTCTGCTTTGCCTTCTTGTTGCAGAACCCAGATCACGCCATCTTTTTCACTAAGCTCGAACACGGTGCCGAAAGCTCTGGTCGTGGAGTGTGGAAGATACTGACCAAACCAATACTCGCCGATCCAAGGCTTCCAAGCTTGCGGGATGTCAGCAGGCTCCGGTCCGGGAGTCAAGGAAGCCGACGATTGTCCGCGGATGATGCCAGGAGCCCAGAGCAAAAACGCAGCAAGGAACAGCGGCAACAGTTGGAAGGGAGACTTGAGTCGCGGTTTTGCAGAGGGGCTCATCGCGCTGTGTGGTTTGCTGCGAAGCATTGGCTTGTCCCTTGTCCGATCAAGGTGTCTGCTAGAAACGGTGAGACATGATAGCCGAGAACGCGAATCTGTGCGAGATACAAATGTTGCCGGACTGCCACTTTGCCGGAGTGTAGAGAGCCGCTAAGCGCATGAGCGCCGTTGCAGTAGCTATTCAAGCAGCTCTTGTACGCTCTAAGACAGAAACGTTTGTTGCACTACGAGAGAAACCCCGTCAGACCGTGTACCAGCGGAAGCCTTTGCGCTGCTCTTCCGCGATTTCCTTGACGATGGCGAGCGTTTGCGGGCGGCGATACTGTCCGCAGGTGGCGAGGATAGCGTTGACGAGGGCCACGGGAGCGGCATAGGAAGCGCCAAATGAAGTGGATTCAACGCTGGCGAGGAAGACTTCGTCGCATTCGCGGGCGAGCGGCGAAACGTACGTGTCCGTAATGCCGACGCAGTAGGCGTTGCGGCCGCGCGCCAGGTGCACGCCTTCGACGGTTTGACGGAGGCCGCGCCGGAAGCTTATAGCGAGAACGAGATCGCTTTTGTTTACGGTTCGGACGAGGTGGGCGATGCGACCGGCGGACGTCCCGGTGAAAACGGGAAGGCCCAGCAGCGTAATTTGATACTCCAAATAATCAGCGAGAGTGGCAGCAAGATCTCCGGCGAGAATGACGATGCGGCGCGCGTCGTAGAATCGTTTTGCGAGGGCGACTAGGCGCTGTGCGTCGAGACTATTCTTGAGGCCATGAAGATTTTTGAGATCCTGCTCGAGAGCCTCGCGAACATAAGTGGGCATGCTGCTCACTCGCCCGGCGGACTGCATGGTGTCGAGAGATGTGGCGAAGGCGATGGAGAGGTCGTGGAGATGGCGCTGAAAGTCGCGGTAGCTGTCAAAACCGAGGCCGCGGACGATGCGAACGACGGTGGCGGGGTCGGTTTTAAGGCGCTTGGCCATGGCGCGGACGCTCAGTAGGACATAATCGCGCGGGTGCTCGAGAATCGGACGAATGATCTCCTGGCGCTTGGCGCTGAGGAGTTCGATGCGCTCCGCGAGCGAAGGAGCCGAGACCTGAGGGGGAACGGGTGGTCGTTTCATGGCGCCAGAGAATTGCCTAAAAGCTCCGTTGTGTCAACTAGGGTGAATAGTCAATTGAGATAACGATTTGAAGATATAGCCAGACTCGCTAACAAGCGAATTTGCGTTAGTGTTGTGCAAAAACCTGCGTTCGAGCGAAATTCAGGGCCCACTCTCTTCCGAGAAAGACGGAGTGGCTGGTAAATCCGTTTCATTATTATTTTTTCGAGGCTGCGGCTTTTTCTTCGAGGCCGGGGGCGATAACCGGCTGAAGAAAGGGCATCATAGCGCGAAGTTTGGGGCCGAGCTGCTCGACGGGGTGGCCCTGCTCGCGCTTGCGAGTCGCGAGAAAATTCGGGCAACCAGCTTCGTTTTCGGCGATCCACTTTTTTGCAAAACTGCCGTCGCGAATCTCGGCGAGAATCTGGCGCATTTCTTCACGTGTTTTTTGCGTGATGATGCGCGGGCCGGCGGTGTAATCGCCGTGTTCGGCGGTGTCGCTAACGGAATAGCGCATGTAGCTGAGGCCACCGCGATAGATGAGGTCGACAATGAGCTTGAGCTCGTGCATGCACTCGAAATAGGCGACTTCGGGTTGGTAGCCAGCGGCGACGAGCGTGTCAAAGCCCGCTTTGATGAGTTCGCTGACGCCACCGCAGAGGACGGCTTGTTCGCCGAAGAGATCTGTTTCGGTTTCTTCCGTGAACGTTGTTTCGAGTACGCCGGCGCGTGTGCAACCGAGGCCTTTGCCGTAGGAGAGCGCAAGGGCTTTGGCGCTGCCGCTGGCGTCTTGCTCGATGGCGATGAGAGCGGGAGTGCCGCCGCCTTCGGTAAAGACTTCGCGAACGCGATGGCCGGGGGCTTTGGGAGCGATCATGGAAACGTCGACGGCTGCGGGAGGCTTGATGGTACCGAAGCGGATGTTGAAACCGTGGGCGAACATCAGCGTTTTGCCCTTGCCGAGATGCGGCTCGATCTGCTCGCGGTAGAGCTTGGGCTGCTTGGTGTCGGGCGCGAGAATCATGATGACGTCGGCCCATTCGGCGGCTTGCGCGGGAGTGTTCACCGTTAGGCCCTCTTTTTCGGCTTTGGCGCGCGAGGCGCTGCCTTCGGGGAGGCCGACGCGGACACTGACGCCGCTGTCGCGCAGATTGAGCGAGTGCGCGTGGCCTTGGGAGCCGTAGCCGATAATGGCGACTTTCTTGGATTGGATTAAGGCGAGATCCGCGGAGTCGTCGTAGTAGAGATTTGCCATTTTTTCCTCTTGGGCCGGGTTACGGCCGGGATTTAGAGTTCGTTGCAACCGCTAAAATCTGAGGGACGGTATCTGAAACCCCTCCCCACTATTTTTGTAAACGTTGCTGATAAAGGACTTAGCCTCACTGTAGTCCCAGCCATGAGGATTAGCTCGTCACCAGGGTCTGCCCGGCGGGGGCATCGGTTGCGGTCGGTGGACGGAGCAAGTCGCCTCCGCGGGTCATGCTGATGCGACCGCTGCGAGCCATTTCGAGGACGCCGAAGGGACGCAGGACTTCGAGAAGACCGTCGATTTTGTCGACGGTGCCCGAGACCTCGATGATGAGCGATTCGGGGGCGACGTCCACGACGCGCGCGCGGAAGACCTTGATTAGCTCCATGAGGTGCGGGCGGGATTGCTGGTCCGCGAGCACTTTGATGAGCGCCAAGTCGCGCTCGAGCAGCGAGCGTTCGGAAATGTTTTCGGCGAGAAGGACGTCGACGAGTTTTTCGAGGCTGGCTTCGAGACGATGGCCGCCCTTTTCGTCGGTGTGGGCGACGATGGTCATGCGGGCGATTTGCGGATTATCTGTTGGGCCAACCGTCAGGGAATCGATATTGATGGCGAGGCGGCGTGCGAGCGAGGACACGCGGTTGAGCACGCCCGGTTTGTTTTCGACGTAAGCGACTAGTGTTTGCATGTGCAGTCCTCTTTGCTCGGAGTACTCGTGGGTTTGTTCATGGCTCTATGGCTCGGTTGCCGTTTCGACCAGCGGATTATTCGGGCGGCGAATCATTTCGTGGAGCGACGCGCCCGCAGGAACCATCGGGTAAACGGAATCTTCCTGCTCGACGCGGAAGTCGATGAGAACGGTTTCTTTGGATTCGCGCGCGGAGCGAATTGTGGGTAGCACGTCGCCGCGGGAAGTGATGCGCTCGCCGCGGATGCCGAAGGCGTTCGCGAGCGCCGCAAAATCCGGTGCGACGAGAGGCGTGGCGACATAACGCTTATCGTAGAAAAATTCCTGCCACTGGCGAACCATGCCGAGAAAGCCGTTGTTGATGATGGCGATCTTGATGTTGATTTTTTCCTGGACGATGGTGGCGAGCTCGCACATTGTCATCTGAAAGCCGCCATCGCCGACCACGACCCATACTTCAGAGTCGGGTTTGGCGAATTTGGCGCCGATAGCCGCGGGCAAGGCAAAACCCATAGTGCCGAGGCCGCCGGAAGTGATGAGCGTGCGTGGCTGGTTGTGGTGGTAATACTGCGCTTCCCACATTTGGTGCTGGCCGACGTCGGTGACAACGATAGCTTCGCCGCGCGTTTCTTTCCAGAGGTCGTTGATGACGTGAGCGGCGTAGAGGTGGCCGTTGTCGGGGAGGCTTTGGATGTCGCGCACGGCGGAGTCGCCCTTCAACTCTTTGATATGCGAGAGCCACGGGCCACGGTCGGGGTTCACAATGTGCGGAATCAGCTTTTCGAGCGTTTCGCGAGCATCGCCGATGAGAGCGGCATCGACTTGAACGTTTTTGTTAATTTCGGCGCGGTCGATTTCGATGTGAATTTTGCGCGCGCCCTTCGCGTAGGTGCGCAGGTCGCCGGTGACGCGGTCATCGAAGCGCATTCCGACGGCGATGAGTAAGTCGGACTCCTGGATGGCGTGATTGACCCAGGCTTCGCCGTGCATGCCCATCATGCCGAGATTCATCGGATCGGAAGCAGGGAAGCAGCCGATGCCGAGGAGCGTCATGGCGACGGGAATGTCGCAGGTGCGAACGAACTGCTCGAACGCGCGCATCGCGCCGGAGAGCATAATGCCGCGGCCAGCCAGAATGATCGGGCGTTTGGCGGTGTTGAGCAGTTCGATGGCGCGATCGAATTCGGCTTGATTGTGATCATTGCGCACGCGCTTTTGAGGAAGCTTCGGAGTTGAGCCTTCCCAATCGAATTCGCAGGAAGCTTGCTGCGCGTCCTTGGTGATGTCGACAAGGACCGGGCCGGGGCGTCCGGTATTCGCGATAATGAATGCCTCGCGGACAGTGCGCGCGATGTCTTCGGCGCGAGAGACGACCACGTTGTGTTTTGTGATCGGCATCGTGATGCCGGTGATGTCGATTTCCTGAAAGGCATCGGAGCCGAGCAACTTGCTGCTGACCTGGCCGGTGATGCAGACGACAGGCGATGAATCGAGCATGGCCGTGGCGATGCCGGTGACCATGTTGGTTGCGCCGGGGCCGCTCGTTGCCATGGCCACGCCGACGCCGCCGGTGGCCCGCGCATAACCATCGGCCATGTGCGTGGCGCCTTGTTCGTGGCGAACGAGAATGTGGTGGAGCTTGGATTTGCCGAGCGCGTCGTAGACGGGGAGAATCGCGCCGCCGGGGTATCCAAAGATGTGTTGTACGCCCAGCTTGGTGAGCGATTCGCATAGGATTTCTGCGCCAGTGAGTTTCATAGGGTCCTTCCCAATTGCGCGTGCGAAGTTGCTGGCGCAACTGCTTGAGGCTGAGTTGGTGATGCAAAAGATGCGGGCACGACGGTAACAGCGCCGACGGCGGCCGAAGAAACGAGCAACGCGTATTTGGCCATCACGCCGCTGGTGAAACGCGGAGCGGGCGGCTTCCATGAGGCGAGGCGCTTTTGAATTTCGGCGTCCGTTAGCTCGACGTCGAGTTTGCGGCTCGCAATGTCGAAAACAACGATGTCGCCATCGGCGATTGCGGCGATAGGGCCACCGTTGGCTGCTTCCGGTGCAACATGGCCAACCATAAAGCCGCGCGTGGCGCCGGAAAAACGTCCATCGGTGAGCAGAGCCACGGAACCGCCGAGGCCAGCGCCGACTAGCGCGGCAGTGACGGCGAGCATTTCACGCATACCGGGGCCGCCCTTGGGACCTTCGTAGCGGATGACGACGACATCGCCGGCTTTGATTTCATTTTTCTCGACAGCGGCGAAAGCTAACTCCTCATTGTCGAAAACGCGGGCGGGGCCCCGAAAATGATCGTAGTTGCCTCCGGCTACTTTAATGACGCAGCCTTCCGGCGCGAGATTGCCTTTCAAAATGACGAGACCGCCAGTTGGTTTCAAGGGCGCGTCGATTTTTCGCACAACTTCCTGATTCGGTGTTTCTTTTGCGGCGGCCGCTTCTTCCGCAATGGTGCGACCAGTCACGGTAATGGCGTCACCGCGAAGGAATTTCGCGTCGATCAGGCGTTTGGCTACGAGCGCAGTGCCTCCAGCCGCGTACAGATCAGTGGCAACGAAACGCCCCCCTGGTTTGAGATCGGCGATGATGGGAACTTTCGCGCTGATGCGGTCGAAGTCGTCGATGTTCAGCGGAATGCGCGCTTCGTTGGCAATCGCGAGCAGGTGCAACACGGCATTTGTCGAGCCGCCAGTGGCAGCGACTCCGGCGATGGCGTTTTCGATCGCGGTCTTGGTGATGATCTTGGACGGCGTGACATTGCCGCGCAGAAGGTCCATGACGAGTTCTCCGGCGCGATGGCCTGCATGGGCTTTGCCGGAATCCGTGGCTGGCACGCTGGAAAGTCCCATTGGTGCAATGCCGAGAAATTCGCAGACGAGCGCCATGGTATTGGCGGTGAACTGGCCGCCGCAGGCGCCAGCTCCCGGACATGCGGTTTCTTCCAGGGCCTTGAGACGCGCATCAGACATATCGCCGTGCGAATGGCTGCCGATGGCTTCGTAAACGTCCTGAATCGTGACGGAATGGCCTTCAAATTTGCCGGGAGCGATCGAGCCGCCGTAAAGAACGAGACCCGGGATATTCAAACGCGCCAGAGCCATGATTCCCGCAGGGATCGTCTTGTCGCATCCCACTAAAACGATAAGCGCGTCAAAAAGGTTGCCGCGGGTGACGAGTTCGATGGAGTCGGTGATGACTTCGCGACTGATCAGCGAAGCACGCATGCCCTCCGTGCCCATGGTGAT
Organism: uncultured Acidobacteriota bacterium; assembly: GCA_963730495.1. Taxonomy (GTDB): domain Bacteria; phylum Acidobacteriota; class Terriglobia; order Acidiferrales; family UBA7541; genus Acidiferrum. The sequence goes on from CAVSSD010000022.1 coordinate 192,827, forward strand.
GCCGTCGGAGATTGAAATGGTATTGAACTCGAGAGGAGTGCCGCCAGCGGAGCGAATGCCGTCCTTGACGTGCACAGCGAGTTCGCGAAGGTGATAGTTGCAGGGGCCAATTTCGATCCAGGTATTCGCAACGCCGATGAGAGGCTTGGTGAAATCGTCATCGCGAAGACCGCATGCGCGCAACATAGAGCGTGCACCGGCGCGATGCGGGCCGTCAGTAATTGCGCTGCTACGAGACTTCAACAAAGAGGCAGTCACAGTTGCGTTCTCCTCCAGAGGCTTTGTGAAGCGTTTGCTTGCTGCGATTCCGGGCCCAAAAAACTTAAGGCCATCATCTTTGTTTTTGATGATGGCCTCGAAACTTTCTTGTGTTGCTGTGCTAGGCGGCCATCATCAGTGTGTTGTTCCCCGTACGATGACAGGGATAATTCGCACGACCACGCTAATTAACGTGTTCCGCAAAAACGATGCGGAGGCGGGCCGGACGTTCGAGATGGCGACTGTACTCATAATATGCCGCCATGAAGATACCAGCATGAGCGCTGGGAAGTCAATCAGTCCAATTAATAGATTTGTTCATAGCAATAAGCTGCGCTTATGAGCGGAACGGGCGGTATTGGCCCGCGATCTTCATGCTTAATCGTTCCGACAGGCATCTTCCCATCGCCCGATACATCTAACCAGATAAGTACGTCGGTGTATGGCTCAGATCACTGTTACGGGCGGAGTTTCGATGGGGCATGAAACAGATGTATTTATCGTGGGCGGAGGACCAGCGGGCCTGGCCGCAGCGATTGCAGCTCGGACGCGAGGCTTTCGAGTAATCGTGGCTGACGGCGCGAAACCACCAATCACAAAAGCGTGCGGCGAGGGGCTGTTACCTGATGCGCTTAAAGCACTTAGCGAACTCGGAGTTGAATTGCGCGCGAGCGACGGCTGTGCGCTTGCGGGCATTCGATTTGAGGATGAATGCTCGACGGTGAGCGCTCTTTTTCCCGAAGGGCAGGGCCTGGGCGTGCGCAGGGAGATTTTGCACCAAAGAATGATGGAGCGAACGCGCGATTGCGGAGTCTCCTTCCTGTGGAACACGCCAGTGACGGGACTCTTTGAAGAAGGAGTTGTGGCTGGCGGGAATAAAATACGTGCGCGGTGGGTCATAGGCGCTGACGGAGGACAGTCACGTGTGCGGCGCTGGTGTGGCTTGGAGAGATTGGCACCACAAAAAAGAAGATTCGCGTTTCGAGTGCATTATCGTCTGAAGCCATGGAGCGATTTCACGGAGATTTATTGGGGCGAAGAGGCGCAGGCTTATGTCACGGCGGTGGGCGCACAAGAAATATGTGTTGTGCTGATTTTGAATAAAGTGGATTCGCGTTTCGATGAAGCGCTTCAGAGATTTCCGAAATTGTGTAGACGGCTCAAGGATACGGCGCAGATGGGCCCCGAGCGTGGAGCGGTGACAGGCATGTTCAACCTTAAGAGGGTGTGGCGGGGGAATGTCGCGCTAATCGGGGATGCATCCGGCAGCGTGGATGCGATTACCGGGGAAGGCCTTTCTCTGAGTTTCAGGCAAGCGACGGCGCTAGCCGATGCCTTGGCGGCGAGCGATCTAAAGCGATATCACGCGGCGCACCGGCGCTTATTCCGGCGTCCACGACTCATGGGACAACTGCTGCTCTTGCTTGACCGGCGGAACAGCCTGCGTGAACGTACTATGCGAGCGTTGGAAGCTGCCCCGCAACTATTTGAACGCATGCTTGCCTACCATGTGGGTGAGACGCGGCCGCTGCAACTGGCGACTGCCAGCGCAGTTTTCGGCTGGCGGTTTCTAGCCGCGTAATTCCGATGGGGATATCGACGAGACAAAGACGGTATGGTGCGCGTGTGGCCGGACGAGCATGGCTCTTCGTATTCCTTTCTGTGTGTGCGACGCGCGCTTGGCCGCAAACACCGCAGCCCGCGCTTCAGACAAAGTCCGCCGAAGTAACTTTGAATTTAGATATAGCTCAAAGCAAATTGCATTGGACGCTCGACAGCACGCTACACACTGTTCATGGGACATTTAATTTGAAGCGTGGCGCCGTGAAATTTGATCCAGCCACCGGTGGGGCCAGCGGTGAATTTATCGCATACGCGACGAGCGGCGAGAGCGGCAACGATGGCCGCGACAAAAAAATGCACGATGAGATTCTAGAGAGCGCGCGTTATCCCGAGGTGATTTTCCGGCCGACTAAAATCGAAGGGAAAGTTGCGGTGCCAGGAACGTCCGAGGTGCAAGTACAGGGAAAGTTTCTTCTTCATGGGTCCGAACACGATCTGACGGTGCCTGTGCATGCAGAGCTGACGGGTGACCACTGGAAAGGAACGGCAAAATTCAGTGTGCCCTATATTGAGTGGGGATTGAAGAGCCCGAACACATTTTTGCTGAAGGCGGCTCCCGTGGTAGACGTTGAGCTGGAACTGAGTGGAACCCTGCAAAGGACCGTCGCACAGTGAAGACACTGTGAAAATTGTTACTCTTCGGCTTCCTGCGTAACGATGTGAACGTCGACCGGCGGAGATTCCCTGAGGAACCGGTGCACGGCTGACAGATAGAAGTATTTGCGCCAGTCGTGAATAGGCGCCCGACCGAAAATCACTTGCGTAATATGTTTCGAACGAACAAAGTCCGCGACGGTATCCGCGACGCTGCGCCCCTTCAGACGAATCACTTTTGCGCCCAAGCTTTCGGCAAAACGGAGATTTGCGGCAAGGGCAGTGGCATTGGGCTCTTTCGGGCCAATTTCCCGCTCGACGTGAACGACATATAGTTCCGCGTCCATGCGGCGAGCCATGCGCGCGCCGCGAGCGACGAGATATTGGCCGGCAGGATTCCCGGAAATACAAATGGCCATGCGTTCGCGGACTCCCCAATTTTTGCGGATGTCCTCGTCTTCCATGTAGGTTTCGAGACTGCGGTCCACCTGCTCGGCGACTTGGCGAAGGGCGAGTTCGCGCAAAGCGATCAAATTTCCGCGGCGAAAAAAATTCTTGAGGGAGCGCTCCACTTTTTCCGTGCTGTAAACGTCGCCACGCTTCATGCGGTTGTGAAGCGCTTCGGGAGTCAGGTCGACCATGACGGTTTCTGTGGCCGTCAAGGGAACCCAGTCCGGAACGGTTTCGCGTACCGTGATTCCGGTGATCGAGCGCACCACGGGCGCGATGCTTTCAATGTGCTGAATGTTCAGGGTTGAGACGACGTCGATTTTCGCGGCGAGAAGATCCTGAATGTCTTCGTATCGTTTGCGATGTTTACTGCCAGGAATATTAGTGTGGGCCAGTTCGTCCACCAAGACGACGTCCGGCTTCCGAGCAATGATCGCGTCGACATCCATCTCTTCGAAGACGGTTCCTTTATATTCGATGGTTTTGCGAGGGACGGATTCGATCTGCGAGGACAGTTCCTCGATTCCTTTGCGGCCGTGTGTTTCCACCACGCCAATGACGAGGTCTTCACCGCGACTCCTGCGTCGCAGCGCTTCACTGAGCATGCTGTACGTTTTGCCCACGCCCGGAGCGTAGCCGAGAAAAAGTTTGAATATGCCGCGCGCTTTCTGCGGCGGCGAGGCTACTTCCAGCCAGTCCTCAGGCTTCTTTGGCAATGTGTTACGTTCTCCGTTTCAAAGCGCGCATACGATAGAATAGCAGCATGCAGAGATTGCTTGCCGGCCGCGCGTTCGGATTTGCCGTGTCGCTGGCCATCGTCGCCGTAATCGCTGTTTTCTTTCGCCACGCGCGCGACGTCAATCAAACAACTATCGCGCTCACCTTTTTGCTGGCTATTCTAGCAGTTTCGGCGGTGTGGGGGATGGCCGTGTCGGTGTTTATGTCCGTCGCGGCAGTACTTTCTTTCAATTATTTTTTTCTGCCGCCGGTGGGAACATTCACGATTGCCGACCCGCAAAATTGGGTAGCGCTGTTTGCGTTTCTCGTGACTTCGATTATGGGGAGCCAGCTTTCCGCGCGGATTCGCAAGGAGGCCGATGAAGCGCACCAGCGCCGGCGCGAGATAGAACGTCTCTATAGGTTCAGTCAAAAGCTCCTGGCGGAAGGAAACGTCATTCAGTTGATGAACGCGATTCCAAATTACATTGTGGAGAGTTTCGAAGGCGGTGCCGCTGAACTTTTTCTTCCACAAAAGGACAAATTTTACCGATCTGGATTTGGCGCTGCGCACCTGGACGAAGAGAAGATGAAGTCCGTGTTTCTGCGCGATGAAGGCGTGTTCGAATCGCAGGAAGGGTTGTACTTCATTCCCGTGCGGATGGGGGTGCGCCCTATCGCAAGCTTGGGAATTTCCGGGTCGCGGCTTTCGCGCCAGACGCTGGATGCCGTAGGCAGCCTCGTGGCGATCGCCATCGAACGCGCGCGAGCCGTCGAAAAACTTGGAGAAACCGAGGCAGAGCGCCAGGGTGAGCGGCTAAAATCGGCGTTGCTGGATTCGATCGCGCATGATTTTCGTACGCCGCTGACGTCGATCAAGGCGGCGACGACCGGGCTGCTTGCTGAGGCTCCGGATCGCGAGCAGACGCGCGAACTGCTGACGATCATCAATGAAGAGTGCGACCGGCTTAATCGCCTTGTGGAAGAAGCGGCTGAGATGTCGCGACTCGAGGCAGGAGAATTTGAACTAAATCTGGCGCCAACGCAAATCGGCGACATCATTGAGGCCGCCCTGGCGCAATGCAATACCCCGCTTGGGGACCGCAAAGTCGAAGTGAAAGTGAATCCCGGCCTGCCTCCGGTGCGCGCGGATTTGAACCGGATCAAAGATGCGCTGGTCCATTTGATCGACAACGCCAATATTTATTCGCCAAAGGATCAGCCGATTACCATCTCTGCGGAACTAATGGGCGATACCATCACAACGAGCGTGGCGGATAGAGGGCCAGGCATCGATGATTTTGAACAGGGCATGATCTTCGACAAGTTTTATCGCGGCAAGGATCAGCGTTACCTGGTGCGAGGGACGGGCATGGGCTTGCCGATCGCAAAAGCCATCATCACGGCGCACAAAGGCACAATCTCCGTGACCAGCCAGCTTGGGCACGGTTCCGTGTTTTCGTTAACGCTACCCGTGGATCGCAGCGCAGGAGAGACACGATGAACGCGGCCGCCATTCTTGTAGTGGATGATGAGCCGCAAATCCGGCGCGTCATGCGCACGACGCTTTCCAGCCACGGCTATGTTATTCGAGAGGCCACGACGGGCGAAGAAGCGGTCGATGCTGTTCGGAAGGAACGGCCCGACCTGATCTTGCTCGACGTCAACATGCCAGGGATCGGCGGCATCGAAGCCGCGCGCGAGATTCGCGAAATGTGCGATGCGCCGATCATCATGCTGACGGTGCGCAACGCGGAGCGAGATAAAGTTGTCGCGCTGGATGCTGGGGCCGACGATTACGTCGTCAAGCCTTTTGGAATCGAAGAGCTACTCGCGCGAATCCGTGCGGCTCTGCGGCGATATGCGCCCGGCGACGCGATTCCGACATTCACGACCAAAGATTTGACGATCGAGTTCGAAAACCGGCAAGTAGTTGTGCGCGGCCGCGACGTTCATCTGACGCCGAAAGAGTTCGATGTGTTGAAGCACCTGGTCGGCAACATTGGGAAGCCGTTGTCGCATCGACGGCTGCTGCAGGCGGTCTGGGGGCCGGAATACGGGGAAGAAACGGAAAACTTGCGTGTCGTGATTAATCAATTGCGCAAGAAAATTGAGAGTGATCCAGCGCGTCCTAAATATATTTTGACGGAGCCGTGGGTGGGATACCGATTCCAGGCGCCCAAGGGCGCTCCGGCAAAGCCTGCTACACGTAAATGTTGAAAGGTACTATTTGGGATGCGATGCGTCGAGATCGAGATTGAGCTCGACGACATTGACCCGCGGCTCGCCGAGCAAGCCGAACTGTCTCCCTAGTGTGTGCTTTGCAACCAATGCGCGCAGATCCGTTTCGCTCATATGGCGCTCGCGTGCGACGCGCGGAATCTGAAACTCTGCGGCTGCTGGTGAGATTTCCGGATCCAGGCCAGATCCAGAAGTGGTAACGAGATCCACGGGGATTGCCGCGCCTGGATTTTCCGCATGCAGCTTTTCCACGTCACCTTTCAAGCGATCTATAAGCTGGCGATTTGTCGGGCCAAGATTGGATGCGCCACCGCTTGGGGCGACAGGATCGTAGCCGTTTCCTGCGCCGGAAGGACGCGGATGAAAATACCAGTCGGAAGAAAACGGCTGGCCGATGAGGCGTGAGCCCACGACTTGGCCGTGTTGCGCAATCATTCCGCCATTCGCCTGCGCGGGGAAGAAGAGTTGGCCGAGGCCGGTGACTGCCAGTGGATACAGGAGCCCGAAGAGCACTGTCGTCACCAGGGTCATGAGGATCGCAATTCGCAAATGTTGCTTCATAGAACTCTCCCAGGCGCCAAATGCAAGTAGGTGATGGCCATATCGATCAGTTTGATCCCCAGGAATGGCGCAACGACGCCGCCGAGGCCGTAGACAAGAAGATTCTGGCGTAGAAGGGCCGCGGCACCCAGCGGCCGGTACCGCACGCCGCGGAGCGCCAGCGGTATAAGCGCGATGATGATCAGAGCGTTGAATATTACCGCGGAAAGAATCGCGGACTCCGGCGTGTTGAGCCGCATCACGTTCAGAACTTCCAACTGCGGAAACGCGGCGGCGAACATTGCGGGAATGATCGCGAAATACTTCGCAACGTCGTTGGCGACGGAAAAAGTGGTGAGCGCGCCGCGCGTGATGAGCAACTGTTTGCCGATTTCCACGATTTCGATGAGCTTGGTCGGGTTCGAATCGAGGTCGACCATGTTGCCAGCTTCTTTTGCCGCTTGCGTGCCGGTGTTCATAGCGACGCCGACGTCCGCTTGCGCGAGTGCCGGCGCATCGTTGGTGCCGTCGCCAGTCATGGCAACAAGCTTGCCCTTCGCCTGTTCGCGCTTGATGAGCGCCATTTTGTCTTCGGGTTTGGCTTCGGCGAGAAAATCATCCACGCCGGCTTGACGCGCGATCGCGGCGGCCGTCAGAGGATTGTCGCCCGTGATCATCATGGTGCGGATGCCCATGGCGCGCAGGTGTTCGAAGCGTTCGCGCATCCCGCCTTTCACAATGTCGGTGAGCGCAATTGCACCCAGCACGTGGCGATTTTGCGTTACGAGCAGCGGGGTTCCGCCTCCATTCGCAATTTCGCGAACAATGAGTTTAATTTCGGGAGGAACTACCTGGCCCTTTTCGGCGACGTACTTGTCGATGGCTTCCGGTGCTCCTTTGCGAACTTCGATGCCGTCCATGTCCACGCCGGACATGCGGGTTTGTGCGGAAAAGGGAATAAATACCGGATTATGAGGAGCTAGCTCGCGTCCGCGCAGGCCGTATTTTTCCTTTGCCAGCACAACAATGGAGCGGCCCTCTGGCGTTTCGTCCGCAAAAGAGGCGAGTTGCGCTGCACTGGCGAGTTCTACTTCCGTGACGCTAGGGCAAGCGTGAAAAGAGGTCGCCTGTCTGTTGCCGAGCGTAATGGTTCCAGTTTTGTCGAGCAGTAGAACGTCGACGTCGCCGGACGCTTCCACGGCGCGTCCCGACATGGCGATCACGTTACGCTGAATCAAACGGTCCATGCCCGCGATACCGATGGCCGACAAAAGACCGCCAATGGTCGTGGGAATCAAGCAAACGAGGAGCGAGACGAGAACGAAAATAGTCTGCGGGGCGCCAGCGTAAATGGCAAAAGGCTGTAGCGTCACAACGGCCAGCAAGAAAATGATGGTCAGTCCCGCCAAAAGAATATTGAGGGCAATTTCATTTGGCGTTTTCTGGCGCGACGCACCCTCCACGAGACTGATCATGCGGTCAAGAAAGGTTTCTCCGGGATTCGAAGTGATGCGCACACGAATCTCATCGGAAAGGACGCGCGTGCCGCCGGTGACGGCAGAACGATCTCCGCCCGATTCGCGAATCACAGGCGCGGACTCCCCCGTGATTGCCGACTCGTCGACCGAGGCAACGCCTTCGACGACTTCGCCATCTCCCGGAACGAACTCTCCGGCAGCTACAAGCACTTGGTCGCCTGTTCGCAGTTTTGAGCTTGGTATAATCTCGGTGCAACCGTCCGGGCGCAACCGCCGCGCTTCCGTTTCCGCTCGCGCTTTGCGCAAAGTCTCTGCCTGAGCTTTGCCGCGTCCCTCGGCCATGGCTTCCGCAAAATTGGCGAACAGCACGGTAAACCAGAGCCACAATGTAATCTGCAAGCCGAAACCAAATTCGCCGCTGTGGTGCAAAGCGTCTCGCACGAGTTGAATCGAGGTGAGAAGAGCTCCGACCTCGACGACGAACATGACAGGATTCTTGATCATCGTGCGCGGATTCAGTTTTCGGAAAGAATCCACGATGGCGGTCTTCAGGATCTTCGTGTCCGTTAGTGCCTTCGACTTTACTTGGGATGCGCGGTCCATGATTTCCTTAAAGGGAGATCCTCAAAATGCCTTTCCAGAGAGCATCAGCAGATGCTCCAGGATGGGACCCAGACTTAGAGCTGGGAAGAAAGTGAGAGCGCCGACGATCAAGATCGTGGAAACAAGCAGAACGGTAAAAAGCGGTCCGGTTACGGGAAAAGTACCTAGAGACGCCGGGCTGACCTTTTTTCGCGCAAGATTTCCCGCGATCGCCAGAATCGGAATCACCACAAAAAATCTTCCCAGGAGCATGGCAACGGCGAGGCTTGTGTTGTACCAAAGCGTGTTTGCGTTCAAACCGCCGAATGCAGAGCCGTTATTTCCGGTCGCGGAGGTATAGGCGTAGAGAATTTGGGAAAGTCCGTGCGGACCGGGATTGGAGATGCTCGAGGTGCCAAATTTCGCAACCACTGCAATTGCCGCAAACACAAGTATCGTGAGCGATGAGATGAGCACCGAAAGCATGGCCATCTTTACGTCGAAGGCCTCAATTTTCTTCCCTAAGTATTCCGGTGTTCTCCCAACCATCAAACCGGCGATAAATACGGCGAGAATGACGAACACGAGAATCCCGTACAGTCCGGAGCCCACGCCGCCAAAAATAACTTCGCCCAGCATAATGTTAACAAGCGGCACCATGCCGCCCAGCGGGGTGAACGAATCGTGCATGCTGTTCACCGCACCGCAGCTTGCGTCCGTGGTGGCTGTCGCAAAAAGAGCTGAGTTCGCGATACCGAAGCGGACTTCCTTGCCTTCCATGTTTCCGCCGGACTGAAGAGCGCTTGCCGTCTGATCCACTCTGGCAAGCTCGGGGTTCCCGCGTGCTTCCGCCCAGTACGCCGCGCTAACACCAACGAGAAAGAGCGCCGTCATGGCGCTCCACACAGCCCAGCCATGACCTTGCGATTTCGTCATGCGCCCCAGCGTGTACGTCAGGCCGCTCGGAATAGCAAAAATCAGGATCATCTCGAAAAAGTTCGTGAAAGGCGTTGGATTTTCGAAGGGGTGGGAGCTATTCGCGTAAAAGAAACCGCCGCCGTTTGTACCAAACATTTTGATGACTTCCTGAGATGCGGTCGGGCCGGTTGCGATCACTTGCTGTGTAACGGTTTGCGAAACCGTCTTGCCGTCCGCCCCTTGAGTTTGGACGGTTTGCGGTTCGACGAGTTGTGCCGTGGTGTACGGCTTCAGGTTCTGGACGACCCCTTGCGAAACAAGCACCAGTGAGCCGACCAGACACACCGGCAGAAGGACCCAAAGAAAGCAGCGCGTTAAATCCACCCAAAAGTTGCCGATAGTTTTCGATTCATGCCGCGAAACTCCACGAATCACGGCAATCGCCAGCGCGATGCCAACCGCGGCCGACGCAAAGTTGTGGTATGCCAAGCCCGCCATCTGGGTGAGATAACTCATCGTGACTTCCGGAGTGTAGGCTTGCCAATTCGTGTTCGTGGTGAAGGAAACAGCCGTATTCCACGCAAGATCCGGAGTCACATTTGCGAGTCTCTGCGGATTCCAGGGCAGCCATTGCTGCAGGCGCTCGAAGAGATAAAGCAAAATCAAGGAAACGGCGCTGAAGACCAGCATGGTCGTGCCGTATTCCATCCAGCGCATCTCTTTGTTTTCGTCCACTCCGCAAACGCGGTAGACTGCGCGTTCCACAGGACGCAAAAGGGGATCGAGAAACGTTTTCTGGCGTTCAAAAACCCGCGTCAGAAAAATTCCTATTGGTTTGGTGATGAGAAACAGCACCAGCACGTAAAGACCGATTTGAAACCAGCCATTCGCGGTCATGCCTAGAAGTTCTCCGGTTTGAGCAGCGCGTACATTAGGTAGCCAAAGAGAAGCAGGCTAATAAGAATGAGGGCAACATTTTCGAGCATCGAGAATCTCCGCCTTACTTCAGCCGTTCGCAGCCGCGTATGTAGCCAATCGCCATGAGGAAGAAGCCGATCGTCACTAAAATTAAAACCAAATCGCGCACACGACTCTCCTTTTCAGGCCTCCGAGACGAACTGCTCGCCAGGAGCGTGCGGCCCGCCCACGTTTGATGTGCCGGTTGGCCGAGGGCTCTCCCGCGCAGAGAACAAAGCGAGGCCATAGAATACCCCGTGTGGCTTAGAAAGTAGTGAAACCAATCTAAAGATTTTGTGAGGATAAAGCGGTGTCCATGGCTGCTGCTAGACCGAACGCCGACTTAGGGCACCGGAGAAGGTGCCCTCCCAAGAGTAAGCAAGCGGTGTACTCAGATCGGTAGGCGCAACTTTGCTTCGCAGCCTCGACCGTCGCGGCGGTTTTGTAGCGTCAGGGTGCCGCCGTGGGCTTCTGCAATCTGGCGGCTGAGAACAAGGCCGATGCCGGAACCACCCTGTTTTGTTGTAAAGAAGGGAACGAAAAGGTTTGCGGTGTTTGAGATTCCCGGGCCTTCATCGAGCACCGAGACTTCCAGATAAGTGCTGTATCGTGACCAAGTTAACTTTACACCGCCACCGGTTTCATGTGCGGCGTCGGCAGCGTTATGAACCAAGTTGATTAAGAGTTGCTCGAGCTGATCGGCGTCCGCTGAAATAACCAGCGGCGGACCTTTTTCCAGGCGCACTTTGGCGCGTGCTTCGAGATTGGCGACACGCGTGATCCACTCCGTCACGTTCACCGGAGCAAGCGTCGGCTGCGGGAGCCGTGCGAGCCGCGCATAGGCAGCCATGAAGCGCCCCAGCGCTTCCGTGCGGGACCTGATGATTCCGAGTCCATGGCGCATGTCTTCCATGGTGGATGCAGCTGCACCGCCCTGCAGCTCTGGCATGTTGGCAGTCCCAGCCAGCGCGCTCTCCAAGCTTTGGGCTACGGATTGGATGGGCGCTAGAGAATTGTTAAGTTCATGGCCAAGAACGCGGATGAGCCGCTGCCAGGCTTGCCGTTCTTCATCGCGCAACGCGCGGCTGAGATCGCTGAGCACGATGAGATCGTGCGGCAAACCACCCTGGCGGAAGGAACCACGGCGCACACCCCAGCGGCCGGCTCCGCCAGGAAAGCTCAACTCCATGGTGCGCGCGGGGTCGCCTTCGAGACAGCCTTCCAGTCCAAGCTCCGCAGCGGTAAAGCCAAGAAGGCGCTCGCTGGGACGCGAGAGAAGGCGCTCGCCAGCGCGATTGACGAGGCGCAGCTGTCGCTGGTTGTCAAACGTGAAGATGGCCACGTCGATTTCTTCCATCACCGCGCGAAGCAAGCCGGTGGCTTCGAGCGCTCCCAACCGCTGCGAACGAAGCGTCTCGCTCAACGCGTTTACTTCTATCATCACTTCGCCGAGGGCGTCGTCGGAGCGTGCATCGCGAGCACGGAAAGAAAAATCCTGTTCGCGCATCGCGGAGAGGAGATTCGAGAGCGTCTGCAGGGAGAAGACCACGCGATGCCGCAAAGAGAGTGCGAAGCCCAGCCACAGACTCAGAATGAGAAAGGTCAGCGTCCAGGCTGTGCGCGACGAATAAGAGCCGTTCCAGAGAAGAATCAGGGAGATTAACGAGCCGGGTAATCCCGCCGCCAGCGCCAGGAGCTGGATGCGACGTTCGTACGTCAAGCGTCTCATTCCAATCCGTGTTTTTGCAGGCGGCGATACATCGCGCTGCGGCTGAGTCCGAGCGCCTTGGCCGCCTGGCTGACATTCCCGTCATGCCGGGATAGCGTGCGCTGGATGAGGTGGCGCTCCACTTCATCCAAGCTCATTTCCTCGAGCCTCACAGTGCCACCCGCGCCGCCTGTGCGCAGGCCGAGGTCGGCGGAACGCACCAATTGTCCTTGCGCGAGCAACACGCCACGCTCGACGGCGTGGTCGAGCTCGCGCACATTGCCGGGCCAGGGATGCTCCAAGAGAAGTTGTGTCGCGCCGGGATCAAAGCCCGAAATGCTTTTGCGGTAGCGCTGCGCATAGCCGCGGAGGAAGTGGTGCGCCAGCAATGCGACGTCTTCGCGGCGTTCGCGCAGCGGCGGAAGATGAATTTCGATGGTATTCAAGCGGAAAAGCAAGTCCTGACGGAAACGTCCGGAGGCGGCTTCGGAAGTTACATCGGCATTGGTGGCCGCTAGAACGCGGACGTTTACCCGGCGCGTAGTCGAGGAGCCAACGCGTTCAAGTTCGCCGGTTTCGAGGACGCGCAAAAGCTTTGCCTGCAAATTCATTGGCACGTTTGCGATTTCGTCCAGAAAAAGAGTGCTGCCTTCTGCCAGCTCGAAGCGGCCGACACGATCATTGCGCGCGTCGGTGAAGGCGCCTTTCACGTGTCCAAAGAGTTCGCTCTCGAAGAGGCCTTCGGAAAGGCCGCCCGCGTTCACCGTTACCATCGGTTTCCCGGAACGCTGCGAAAGCGCATGCAGGGTTTGCGCAACGACTTCTTTTCCAGTCCCGTGCTCGCCGGTTATAAGCACGCTGGCATCGGAGGGACCGACCCGCCCGATAAGATCGAGGACAGGTTGCATTACGGCCGCTTCTGCGATGAGCGTGGGACGCGATTCGGCGCGGAGCAAGCGGTTCTCGGCTTCGAGGCGCGAGGCCTGCCGCAACGCGTTGCGAAGATCGATCTGGGTGCGCAGAATGGTCAGCAGCCGCGCATTGTCCCAAGGCTTCTGGATGAAATCGCGGGCGCCGCGCCGCATGGCTTCTACGGCAACTTCCACACTGCTCCAGGCAGTCATCACGACCACGGGCAGAGTTGAATCCGCCGCTTGGACGCGGCTCAGCAGGTCGAGGCCTTCCTGACCGGAAGTCGTGTCGCGTGCGTAGTTTAAGTCCATGATTACGGCGTCGAACTCGCGCGACTCGATGGCCGCGAGCGCTTCGGCGGGCGAGGCTGCCAGTTGTGTCTCGTAATTCTCCCGCTTGAGCAAGAGTCGTAAAGCATCGCGGATGTCAGCTTGATCGTCGGCCACAAGGACGCGATAGGGATGAATCGTAGGGTTTTTCATTCGTCTCGGAAGCTATCATCCATTGAAAGCGAGGTCGCATTTAACCAACCGGTTGAATACGACCTCCCCTGAAACCGTTGCACAATTCCACTTATATCCAACGAGAGCAATAACTTAGCTTGTGAAAACCGTCTAAATCCCAACGCGAAGTTGAATCCCAAAAAAACGTGAAGCTCGCTTTTGCGGACTCTCTCAGCCGACCTTGGCCACATTGCTGGTTTCGCTGACCACCCAGCCGTCCTTAAGCTGGATAACCCGATGGCTATAGGCGGCGTTCCGCTCCGAGTGGGTCACTTGGATGATGCTCGTGCCGGCTTCGTTCAGCTTACGGAAAAGCTCCATGATTTCTTCACCTTGCGCAGAGTGAAGATTGCCTGTGGGCTCATCCGCAAGGATAAGTTTGGGGCTTTGGATGACCGCGCGAGCGACTCCCACGAGCTGTTGCTGACCGCCGGAAAGCTGATTCGGGAACAGATCCTTTTTGCCTACGATATTGAAGCGGTCGAGAATGTCGCAAACGAGGCTGACGCGTTCTTTGTGCGGAACATTCTTGTAAGAAAGGGGGATCTCGAGGTTTTCAAAGACAGTTAGGTTGTCGATCAGGTGGTAGCTTTGAAAGACGAAGCCGATGTTGGCTTTATGCAGTTCATTTCGCTTTTTGACGTTGAGGCGGTGGACCGGCTCGCCGTTGAAGTAGTACTCGCCGGTCCAAGAGCCATCGAGCATCCCGATGATGCTCAAGAGCGTGGACTTGCCGGCTCCCGAGGGGCCCATGAAGGTGACAAACTCGCCCGGCTGAATTTCCAGCGACACCCGGCGCAAGACGTAGAATTTGCTGCCGCCCGCTTCGTAAACCTTCTCCATATTGCGCAACTGAATCAGAGGTTCCACTCTCGCTCCTTAGGCCCCATTACTATGATAACGGCGGAAAACATCTTCCGTTTCGAGACTATCACACTTAAATCCACACTGGCTTGACCCGGCAGGACTGAGTCCAGGGAATCGCGGATTACTAAGCCGTTGGACACGCGACTTGGGCCAGCGGCGTACAGCCGAGGCGGGGCAAGCCCCGCCCCTACAAGGGCAGAAGCCGCCTTCATTCGTAGCGCAGGGCGGTGAGAGGATCCATGCGCACGGCGCGTCGCGCGGGGAGGTAGCAGGCAAGCGTGGCAACCGCTGCCAGCAGCAAGGGCAGTCCAACAAACGCGAACGGATCGGCGACTTTTACGCCGAACAGCAGGCTGGAAAGGGCATACGCTAACCCCAATGCCACGGGTAGTCCGATAGCCATTCCAACAATTGTCAGGAACAGGCCATTTCCCAGAATAAGTCTCTGAACATCCTTCGACGACGCGCCCATGGCCATGCGGACTCCGATTTCATGTGTACGCTCACCGACGGAGTAGGACATCACGCCGTAAATTCCGACCGAAGCGAGAACTAACGCGATGAGTCCAAGGACGGCCATCATCCCCGCGACATATGCGATTCCTACAATGGAATTTGAAATTACTTTGTCAAACGTCAACACGTCGAAAAGAGGTAAGTCCGGATCTACGGCGGCGATCTCACTGCGTAAGGCCGGAATGAATGACAGAGGATCGCCTGCTGTCCGCAAAACCAACGAAGTATAGAAAGGTGGCGATTGCAGATAGCTTCTATAGATCGTTGGCAATTCCTGTTTGTTGATCCAGCTGTAATGGACGTCGTCGACGATGCCTACAATCGTCAACCACGGATTATCACTATCGGCCGCACCAATCTTGATTTTCTTTCCGATGGGATTTTCACCGGGGAAGTAGCGCGCTGCCAGGTTCCGGCTGATATCTGCCACAGGAAGCGTGGTTTCGGCATCCGAATCTTTGCAACTCACGCCCATCGCGCAGGCCGATGTTCATCAAACGAAAATAATTCGGGCTGACCGTTTCGATCATCGAGCTGATGACTTCGCCGCGCTCCTGAGGTGCACGCCCTTGGATGGTGAAAGCCAGCAAGTCCGCGCCGCCGCCGTTCGCATAGGGTACGTAGCTAGCGAGAGCAGCGGATTGGACCTGGGGAATAGAGGCAAGCCGCTGCTGCACCTGTTGATAGAACGCGGCACGCCCGGACTTTTGCTGATATTGATGCTCAGGCAAATTCAAGGTGAGCGTCAGTACCGATGAAGGATCGTAGTTTTCATGTACGGTGATAAGTGCACGAAATCCCTTCACGAGCAGCCCAGCGCCAACGAGGAGTATGAGCGCGAGCGCAATCTCCGCGATAACAAGGATGCTGCGCAAGCGATGCCGCGAACGCCCTGCACTCGTTCCACGTCCGCTCTCTTTCAGCGTTTCACTGATCTGCGTCCTCGAATGGAGCAACGACGGCGCAATCCCAGAGACAATGCCGCTGACAACTGCGATAGCCAGCGTAAAGAAAAATGCGTTTGCATCAAGGCTTATCGTACTCCAGCCAGCGACGAATTTAGCGACCTCGGGGGGCATGTGATTCACGATCAAATTAATCCACCACAACGCGAGAAACAGACCCAGCACGGCACCCGCCAGTGAAAGCAGGACACTCTCTGTAAGCAATTGCCGTATGATTCGGATGCGGCTCGCACCCATGGCCGTACGCACGGCAAGTTCCTTCTGCCGGCCCGTTACTCGGGCAAACTGCACGTTGGCGACGTCCGCGCAGGCAATCAGTAACACGAATCCCACCGCGCCTAAGAGCAGGAAAGTGAATTGCCGTGTGAGATCGCTGGTCGCGAAATTGGGAAGCGCCATTACGCGAAGATTCCAGCCTTTGTAATCGTCGGGATAAGCCGCGGCCTGGCGCGCTCGTATAGTGCCCATTTCCGCAGCAGCCTGTTCAATAGATACTTGCGGCTTAAGGCGCGCAAAAACCCAAACGAAACGCTCGTCGCGTATCGCGCGGCTTTTCAGGTCAAAGGAAAACGGCACCCACGCTTCGGCAGGCATCGGATAATCAAATCCTTTGTTCATCACGCCGACTACGACAAAGGATTTGCCATTGACCTTCAATATTTTGCCGAGAATATTCGGATCAGAAGCGTAACGCCGTTCCCAAAGGCCGTAACTCAGAATGATTTCCTGGTCTTTTCCGGGCTGTTCTTCTTCAGGAAGGAAAGTGCGGCCAAGGCGGGGATGCACATCGAGTACATCAAAAAAATTCGCGGTGACGGAAAATCCCTGAATCTTCTCGGGCTCGCGGTCACCGGTCAGATTTATCGAATCCCAGTTGTACGCTCCCATTTTTTCAAAGGAGCTCGCCTGGCTCTGCCATTCGAAATATGTCGCTGGGGCGACCCCATTCAGGTCGATGTTCTGGTCGGGCCGAGCTTCCACGAGGGCAGCAACACGATCGGCATGTTCGAAGGGAACGGGATGGAGCAGAAACGCTTCGGCCAAGCTGAACATCGCCGTGTTGGCGCCAATGCCCAGCGCCAACGCGGCCACGCACACCAGCGTAGTAAGGCGATGCTTGGTGAGCATCCGCAGACCATAGCGGATGTCCTGCGCCATCGTTCCCATAGAACGCCCTCTTTCCAGACGCCCTTAGGCGGTAACGCCGGCTTCCTTGGTTTCTTCGACGATGCGGCCGTCGAACAGGTGAATGGTGCGATCGGCAAAATTTGCGTAGCGCTGGTCGTGGGTGACCATGCAAACCGTCGCGCCGTTGCGATGCAAATCGCGGAGCAATTCCATGACGGCTTCGCCGTTCTTCGAGTCCAAGTTACCAGTCGGCTCGTCAGCCATCAGGATGAGGGGATCGCCAACCAGTGCGCGAGCCACGGCTACACGCTGTTGCTGACCGCCAGAGAGTTGCGAAGGATAGTGCCGCAGACGGTGCGCCATCCCGACGCGTTCGAGCGCGTTTTGCACTTTTTGCTTGCGCTCTGCCGCGCTCGTGCCGCGATAGGTGAGCGGCAACTCGACGTTCTCGTACACGGTGAGATCGCCGATGAGATTGAACGCTTGGAAGATGAAGCCGATTTCGCGATTGCGGATGCGCGTGCGCTCGCTGATGGTGAGCTTCCCGACGGGCTGACCATTCAGCATGTAGCTTCCATCGCTCGGTGAATCGAGCAGGCCCAGAATGGAGAGCAGCGTCGACTTGCCGCAACCCGAAGGCCCAGCGATCGAAATATACGTACCTTTCTTAATCTCGAGATGGATTTCTTCCAGAGCGTGGGTTTCCACTTCGTCCGTGTAGAAAACTTTCTTTACGCCTTCCATTTTAATGAGTGTAGGTGTGTCTGACATTTCGTCTCCTTAACTGGTTTTAGTCTTGAAACTCAACCTGCAAAATCGTTTTGCCGAGCCCCGACTGCAATACTTCCTGCCCAAAGCCGTTTCATCTACTGATACCGCAGCGCTACCAACGGATCGACGCGTGTTGCGCGCCTCGCTGGAATGAAGCATGCCGCAAGAGCGATAAGCGCGATCAATCCCAAACCCAAAGCATAAACCGCGGGGTCTCCCGCGTGGACGCCGTATAGTAGCGATTCGCTAAAGCGTGCCAGCCCGTAGGCCAGAGGAAGCCCCACGCCTACACCAATCAGGACCATCGATCCGACTTCCTTGACAATCAGGACGCGGACATCGCCAGCCAACGCGCCGAGCGCCATACGAATGCCTATCTCGCGCGTGCGCTGCACTACAACGTAAGCTAGAACTCCGTAAATGCCTAGAGCCGCGAGAAGCGCCGCTAGACCTGCGAAAGCTGCGGATAGCACCGCTATCATCCGCGCCGAGAACAAATCTTCTTCGACCACGCGTTGCATGGTTTTCAGATCGAACACCGGCAAGTTTGCATCCATCTGACGCACGACGTCTTGCAGGCTGGAAGCCAGCAACAGCGGATTGCGATCTGCGCGCACGTAAAAAGTCATTTCGCGAAGCTTGGGCCTTTGCGCATAGGGAATGTAGACATACGGCTGGGGGGCGCTATTCACATGCTCCTGTTTGACGTCTTTGACCACGCCAACAATCAGAATGTCGGGCACGACCTTGTTTCCGCCGCCAAAGGCGAAGTGCGAACCGACCGCATTTCTCTGTGGGAAAAAGCGTTTGGCCATGGCTTCGCTGACGACCGCAACTTTCGGTGCCGTGGCTCCATCCGACTCGGTGAATTCGCGGCCGGAGAGCAGCGGAATCCCCAGCGTCGAGAAATAGTTTGCGCTCACGGCGATATGATCCACATCTTGCAGTTCTTCGGGAAGCTGCGCCTGGGTGCCGCCTTCTACCGTTATGTTGCTGCCTTCATCGTCGCCAGTAAGAGTCGCAACATCGCCCGATCCGACCGAACGCACTCCCGGTATGGCCGCCATACGGGCACGCATCTGATCAAATAGAGCAATCGAGCGCGGGAGGTCATATCCGTTCAGCGCCGGCTGAACCGAAAATGTAATGACGTTGTCGGTTCGGAGTCCCAAGTCCTGGTTTCGCAAATTCCACAGAGAACGGACGAACAGGCCAGCACCGGCCAGGAGCAGCATCGTAAAGGCAACCTGCCCCGCCACCAGGAATTTCCGAAAGCCCACATGCGAAACGCTGGCGGAGGAGGTTGAGCCCTGGTCTTTAATGACGTCGCTCACTCCCAACCGCGTCACGCGCCAGGCCGGAATCAATCCAAAGAAAATTCCGGAAAGCACTGTGGCGGCAATCGCGAATCCGAGAACGCCTTTGTCCAGGCTGTCGCTTAATCCGTGAATTCCCGCGTTTTCGACCACGATGGGCGTCAGAATCCTCATCAACCAAGTGCCAAGCAATATGCCCATAGCACCGCCGCCGAACGCGCAGAGCAAGCTTTCTATCAGCAATTGCCGGATCATGCGGCTGCGGCTAGCGCCCATGGCCGTCCTGATAGCGAATTCACGCTGCCGCCCCGCGCCGCGTGCCAGCACCAGGTTTGCGACATTTGTGCAGGCGATCAGCAGAACCAGGCCGACCATCACGAAAAGTGTGATGATCTGCCCGCCAGAGTCCCGCTGCAGCACCGTTCGACCGTTGGCGCCGCTCGCTAATGCGATTTTCTTGTCCAAGAACAGCTGCCGCTTCTTTTCGTTCCAGTTCGATTTGATCAGCGGCAGTTGCTCTTCCAGCAGCGGCTTATATGCGGCATTGATTCCAGCCTCTGCCTGCTTTTGGGAAACGCCTGGCTTCCGCCGCGCCAGCAGCGTCATCCAATAATCGTTCCAGCCATCGAGAGTCTCGCCATACTCCGTCATCTGCGGCGTCATCATCATGGGCACATAGAGGTCCGGAGTTTTGCCTACCTGCACGCCGGTGAATCCCGCTTGCGCAACGCCCACAACGGTCATCTCAACATTGTTAACGAGCAGCACTTTGTTCAAAATGCTCGGGTCGCCGCCAAAATACCGCTTCCAGTAGGAATAACTCAGCACAACGTATGGCTCGGCGGACGGCACCCTGTCATCATCCTGGCTGAACACGCGGCCAATCGCCGGCTGCACACCAAGAACCTCAAAGTAATTGCCAGTGACCACTTCACCGGAGGCTCTGTCGGTCTGGCCGCGACTCGCGACGCTGGCGGAGAAGCCATACCGCGCCAGTATTCCCGAGAAAACAGAATTCGTGTCCCGCAGCCCTTTGTACATCGGGTAAGAAAAGGACTCGGTGGCGTCGCCATCGGTCGAGACGTGGCCCGTCTCTGGTCCGGGCGCTCTCAGAATGACCAATTCGTTGGGATTTTTGACGGGCAATTGCCGCAGCAGGATCTGGTTCATCAAGGAGAAGATCGCCGTATTCGCGCCGATGCCCAAAGCCAAGGTGATTATGGCGATGGCAGTAAAGCCTGGGCTTTTTGCCAGCATGCGCAAGCCGAAGGTAATGTCTTTCCAGAGATTCTGCATTACGCGCTCACCGGAGAGGCAGTCAGGTACCGGTACCGATTCGATGACAATGTAGGCAGCAATCTCCCGGTATAAGAACTATTCATGGCAACCTGCAACACCTCTCGTATTTGACGTACAAACCCTCGATAAGTCAGGTGCACTGGTCCCAATCCTTTGTAACAGGGAATACGCAACGCCTCGCTCAATGGTTCCCCCAATAATCCCAAATCTCCAAACTATTCATATCTCAGAGCCACCATTGGATCCACGCGCGTGGCTCGTCGCGCAGGGATGTAGCAGGCCGCTAATGCTACCAGTGCGAGCAGTAGAATCACTCCCACAAAGGTCAGCGGGTCGCGCGCGCTTACGCCATAAAGCTGGCTTCTCAATATGGTGGATACTGCCAGCGTTCCAAACAGCCCCACCACGATGCCTATAATTGTGATGCCCATTCCTTCCTTCAGAATGAGTCTCAATATGTCTGCCTTCGCCGCCCCAACCGCGACGCGCACGCCGATCTCGTGTGTGCGCTGGGCGACGCTATAGGACATCACGCCGAACAGCCCAACAACCGCGAGAAGCAATCCGGCACCTGCAAAAATGGAGCAAAGCAGGCTCGTGAATCGTCGCTGGGCAACTGACGCAGCGACGTATTCTTCCATCCGTTGCGCTTTGTAGATCGGGAGCTCCGAGTCTATCGCTCGCACCTGCGCACGCATCGCCGGAAGGAGGGTCATCGGATCCGCCTCAGATCTCACCACAATGTCCATGGCTCCGATGGGATTCTGCTCGTACGGAACGTAGGACTCCGGGTCGGGGGGTTGCCAGAGGTTCCTGTGCTTTATGTCGCCCACGACTCCGATGATTTCGCACGTAGAGTCGGATTTGTCGGCATTCATTCCCGGTTTCATGTGCTTGCCGATGGGGTTTTCGCCGGAAAAGAATTTTCGCGCCAGTGTCTGATTGATGATGATCACATGAGGCGCGTGGCGATCGTCTCGCTCGTTGAATTCGCGCCCCGCCACTAGCGGAATGCGCATCGTCCCGAAATAATCCAGGCCAACAGCGCGAATGAACGTTCGAGGCAGGTCGCTCTTCGCCATTGGCTGGCCTTCGATTTCAAACGATGTTCGAAGCGAATTACTCGTGAGGGGTAGAGGCATGACCGCGCTGGCGCTCTTCACACCTGGCACCGCGCGGACCTTCTCCAGCAAATTCTTGAAAAAATCAGCCGATTGCGCCGGTTTGCCATAGCGAGCGTCGGGCAAATCGAGATTGAAGGCCATCACGCCTTTGGGGTCAAAACCGGGCGATTGGTGCAATAAGTGGAACATGCTTTCGATCAGCAAGCTCGCGCCGATAAGCAGCACCACGGCAAGCGACACCTGAGAAATTACCAGGAGGCTGCGCATCCGCGAACGGCCTGTTCCACCTGTGGCCGTCCGGCCTCCTTCTTTCAACGAACCAAATAAATTAAACCGCGAAGCGTGCAGCGCCGGCGCCAGACCGAACACGATTCCCGTAATGACCGAAACTGCGAGAGTGAAAGCAAGGGCGCCCAGGTCCACTCCCGCAGACGCGAGCCGCGGAATATCCAGCGATGGAAGATTCACAAGAGCTGCAGTACCCCAGACGGCAAAGATAAGTCCCAGAGTCCCGCCTGCCAGCGAGAGCAGCACGCTCTCTGTCAGAAGCTGCCGAAGGATTCGGCTCTTGCCTGCACCCAGCGAGGCGCGAATGGCCATCTCGCGTTGACGTCCCGCTGCCCGCGCCAACAAGAGGTTGGCTGCGTTTGCGCAAGCGATCAACAGCAGAAATCCCACGGCCCCGAGGACCATCAGCAGTGCGGGGCGCACATTGCCAACCATAGCCTCTTTCTCGGGCTGCAGCGTCATTCCCATATGACCGTCTGTATCCGGGTATTGTTTTGCAAGCCCCGCACTGATTCCCGCAGCCTCTGCGTTGGCAGCCGCCAATGTCACGCCGTTTTTTAGGCGCCCAATCGCCGACAGATAATGCGAGCCGCGCTCTTTTTGATATTCACCCTCGACGGCCATGGTCATCCAAAGGTCCATGGGCTGTGAGTCGAGCGGGAATTGAAATTCTGGCGGCATCACTCCGGCGATTTCGTATGGTTTGCCGTCGAGCACGACTTCTTTCTCGGTGACCTTGGGGTCGCCTGCGAAGCGTGTTCTCCACAAGCGGTGGCTTAACAAGACAACTTGCGTTCCCGGCTTGTCTTCTGTCGCCGCAAACTCGCGCCCCAGCAGGGGCTTTGCGCGCAGCACACTCAAAATGTTAGCGGAGACAACTCCAACATCTATGTGGAGGGGCTCACCGCCGCCGGTAATCGTCGAGGTGCTGGAATCGTAAGCCGCCGCCGATTCCAGGGATTGGCTCTGTGCGCGCAGATCCGAAAAGTCCGGATAACTGAGCGGCCGGCCGGTCTCGCCGGTCCGAAGATCAATGCCGTGAAGCGCAACGAGCCGGTCGGGTTGCGAGAAGGGAAGCGGCCGCAGAAGCACCGCGCTTATCACACTGAAAATCGCCGTGTTGGCTCCGATTCCGAGCGCCAGCGTGAGGATTACCACGGCGCTAAAGCCGGCCGACTTTGACAGCATGCGCAATGCATAGCGAATGTCTTGCCACAGCATTATCATGAGTTTCTTCCGATCGAATTTTGCGCGTTCCGCAGAGCGTTATTCATAGCGCAGGGCCACTACGGGATTTACTCTTGTCGCTCGCCGCGCTGGAAGGTAGCTTGCCAGCAACGCGATTCCTAACAAAAACGCAGGCACGAGCAGAAATGCGATGGGATCATGCGCGCTGATTCCGAAAAGCATGCTCGAGAGGACCCAGGAGACCGCCGCGCAACCGGCAATTCCAATCGCGCCGCCGATCAGCACGGGACGCATGCTCTGGCGCAGCATCAGATTCATAACGTCTCGCCCGTCCGCTCCGAGCGTCATGCGAATGCCAATCTCGCGCGTTCGCCGGCTGACCGCGTAAGAAACCACCCCATAAACTCCGATCAATGCGAGTAGCAATCCCAAGACACCCAATGAGCCTGCAAGCGCCGCCACGATTCGAGCCGGAGTCCGCCAAACCTCCAGATTGTCTTCGAGCCGAGTCACGTCCACCATGACGTCTGGATCCAATCCGCTCGCTGCGCCGCGAATGCCCGCAGCAACCGCCGCAAGATCTCCGCCGCCATGAATCATCAGGTGAAGCAGCGATTGTTCTTTGGGTCCTGCGGGCAGGTAAACATATAGCTTGGGCTTCTCGCCAAGGTGCGAAACTTGTGCGTCTCTGACAATCCCCACGATTTGCAGGTCGGTGTTTTTCCCCTCTCGCAATGTCTTCCCGATGGGATCTTCTCCGGGCCACAGGTTTCTCGCCGTCGCTTCCGTGACGATGGCTACCTTTGCTCCGACGCGCACTTCCTCTTCCGTGAAGTCGCGCCCGCGGATGATGGGAATCCCCAGCATACAAAAATAACCTTGTGAGACGGCGTCATTTTCGAGGTCAAATTCATCGGGCTTGCCGGGAATAGAAAAATTGGTGATGTTGTGGTCGTCGCTGAGCGGGGTCTGGGCTGCTTCCACAACTCCGTCCACGCCAGGCAATGCCGCTACTTTTTCCTTCAAGCGCAGTTCGAACTCCGCCGCGGGTTTCTCTTTGTATCCTTGCGTCCGCAGGTCCAAACTCGCAACCGAAATTCCGTTCATTGCAAAACCCGGATCGACGGTCTGCGCAAAATAAAGTCCGCGCAAGAGCAGCCCTGCCGCGATCAGCAAAATCATGCAAACTGCTACTTGCGCAGCAACCAGAGAATGCCGCAGAAACCCTCCGCCAGCGCGCCCGCGAAGTCCTCCGTCCACGCCTTTTAGAGTGGTGTTCAAATCGGCACGCGAAGCCTGGAGCGCAGGTGCCAGCCCAAATGCCACTCCTGTGATCAGCGTTAGAAGCAGCGCATAGCCCAGCACGCGAATGTCAGGAGTCAGATTGAAGGCCAGCGGCGGAAAGCCATGCGGCAAACGCGAAATCACGAAATGTGAGATTCCTTCGAAGGACCAGAAGGCAAGAACCGATCCAAGGGCGCCTCCCATCAACGCCAGCATCACGCTTTCAGTCAGCAATTGCCGAATCAATCTCCAGCGGCTCGCTCCCACGGAGAGTCTTACGGCGATTTCCTTTTGACGCGCGGTGGCCCGGGCCAGCATCAAGTTCGCCACGTTCGCGCAAGCTATGAGCAAAACCAAACCGAAGCCAAACAAAATGACGGCGGCCGCTCCCATTACAAAATTGTGTTCTTCCGGCCGGCCCAGAAACGTCGCGGTCCGAATCGCCAAAGATGTTTTGCGCCCCTGGTGCTGCTGATCAATCCGGCTGGCAATTACGCCCAGGTCAGCTCGCACTTGGTTCATGGAAACGCCCGGTTGCACGCGGCCAAGCAACGAGAGCCAGCTCACGTTGGCGTCCCCGAGAAAATCGCGGTCGGGCTCCATCGCGGGCTGCATGGTGATAGGCACCCAGAACGCGCTGGGAATCGGTTCCGTACCGCCGAATCCTTGTGGGGCGACGCCGATCACGGTAAATGGCGTGCGGTTCAGAATCACTCTTTTGCCGACCAGCGAAGCATCCGCGCCAAAGGCGCTTTGCCACAATTCATCGCTCAGCACCACGACTGCTCCATTGCCGGGCGCCGCGCAATCTGTCTCTACAAATCCGCGCCCTTCCGCAGGATGCACGCTCAAGACATCGAAGTAATTGCAAGAAGTGAGTTGTCCATAAAGCTGCCGGGCCCTTCCGCCTGCGAGCGTCGCATTCAGGAAGGGTTCGTAAGCCAGCAAGCCGGAAAAGACATGGTTGTTTGCGCGGTAATCCTGATATTCGGAATAAGAAAAGAGGGTCGGCTCGCCGTGCACATCGCGGTTGACGCTTCCGTGAAAAATCTGATCCACGCTGACAATCTGTCCGGCGCTCGGGACGGGCAGCATCCGCAGCGCCGCTCCATTCAGGACGGAGAAGATCCCCGCATTTACGCCGATGCCCAAAGCAATCGCTAGAACGGCGACTGCCGTGAATCCTGGATTTTTTGCCAGCATTCGCAATCCGTACCGAATGTCCTGGAACAGGATTTGCATCAGCCCCTCCTACTCGCGACGACCAATTGTTCAGGATGGCCTACCGGCAAGGATCGCAGCATGACGGCGTTGACTAAGCTGAATATCGCGGTATTTGCGCCGATGCCGAGGGCAAGCGTGGCAACGGCAACTGCTGTGAAGCCCGGATTCTTCGCCAACATTCGCAACCCGTAGCGAATGTCTTGCCAGAGAGTCTGCAACTGGGCCTCCGCAAGAAACGCAGAATTTTCATCAAAGGATGCGAGAAATAAAACTCCGAACTCGTTTGCGAGCAGGCTGCTAGCCGCGAAGTAGCTGCTCTAATTCAGCCGGATACGGTCGAAAGCGTCCCAGGCCGACATGTCGGACAAAATCACCTTGTCTCCCACTTTCAAACCATCAAGGATTTCGATCGTATTGACGGAACTGCGGCCCAGCTTCACGTTGACGCGCGTGGCTTCTGAACCATCTTCGGTAAGTTTGAAGAGCCCAATCGTGCTGTCGGACTGCCCATGCACTGGTCTGCCGACAAACAGCACATCCTTCAGATTCTCAAGTGTGATTGTGCCGTCGACGCTCAAATCCGGCCGTGCGCCGTTAGGCAGTGGTTCATCAATCATCACATCCACCGTAACCGTTCCATTTACGACGGAGGGATCGATTCGCGAAACGTGTCCGCCTACGATTCCGTTGCGCGTATCGATCGAAGCTTTTTGCCCAATCACGACGTCTTTTGCCTGCGTTTCAGCAATCTTTACTTCAGCTTTGAGTTTCTTCGGATCAGCGACGCGCGCCAGGTTTGTGCCGGGGGTTATGTGCTGGCCGACTTCGACCGGTACGAGCTGGAGCACGCCATCGATGCCCGCACGAACATGCAGGGCATCCACTTGGCTCTTTTTCAGGCGATAGAGAGCTTCTGTTTCATCGACCTTTGCCTGTTGTGCGGCTATCCGCGCATGGCCGGAATCCGCGGCGATTCTGGTCTTGTCGCCCTCGAGCTGGGCGCGAATCGCCAGTTGCTCTACCTTCACTCTGGACAGATTCTCAATCAACTGTGCCGTGAGGCCTTCCTTCACAAGTTTCACGTCCACGTCGTGCTGGATTTTCGCCTGCTCGTAATCGCTGCGGACACCAGCTTCGGTTGCCTTTTGGTTCATCAGATCGCTGTTTACTTGCACTTGGAGGTTCGCCAAATCTGCCTGCGCGCCCTTCCATTGGAGTTCCGCGTCTAGGGCGGTCTGCGACAATGTGGGGTCGCTCAGCTCCATAATGATGGAATCGGGCTTGACGATGGCGCCCGGACGCAATACCCAGCGATCCACGCGCGAATCCGTCTGCGCCGCGATCCAACGAATGTCTTCAGGCACAAGTGTCCCCAGCCCGCGCACTTCGCGAAGCATTGGGCCGCGCTTGACGGTGTCCGACCACACCGTGCCTTTGTCCACCGCTGGTGCGGCTGGCTTCAGCTTTGACAGGGCGTAAGTGACCCCGCCCAGCAACATAAGTGCGACGGTGCCGTAGGCAATCCGCCGGATTTTCTTGGCTCTTGCGTTAGATGGTCTTTGGATGTCCATAGTAGTCAGCGCCCTTCCTAGGCGCAAATCCCTTACCTAACAGAATTCGCTTAAAGCCCAGATTTGTCAATGGCTTACGGCACATCGCCTAAGACGGAATCTCGCCTCGCTGGCCGTATATGGGAATCTGTGTCCCATGACCGGACACTCCACGAGCGCTATCCGGGCTTTGCGCGTCTCTTTTGACGCCACATATTATAGATACGTCTTGGCAGCGGCATTGTTCCCGCCGGACCAATGTTGGGGCGAGTTGGCTGACAGGACCACCGCCAGAAGACACAAAGAGCCTAGCGATTGGAACGGCTGGTTAAATTGGCATGTCGACAGATTTGCGGGTCGAAACGCCCGATCTTCATCGAATACTCGACAGATCAAATTCTGTTTCCACTCGCTGTCCATTCGGCGTGTTGATTTGAACGGTCAGTGTGGACGAATCGAGTTTCGCTGGGTCGAATTCGATTGTTGCTCTCTCTCCGTTACTGGGGAGATCAGAATACTCATTGATGGGCTCCGCATAAAATTCGCGAGTATCGGCGCTTGGAAAAACTTCTTTCTTTTTCTGAATGAATTTTATGTTGACCGAATTCGGCTCCGGCGCTTGGCGCTTGTAGCAGATATCCAGAAATATCCGGAGCACCATCCGCCGCTCATAGAAATCCTTCACAGCAGCTTGTGAACTGTAGTTCGTGGCGTTGCCCGAATACTCGGCGACTTGGAGAAATGGCGTTTCGATTCGAGCTCTTGAGGTGCAAGTCCCCTCGTGGAGTTCGCCAATGCTCCACGCGTACCTCTTCAAGAAATCTGGAGACACACCGCCCAGACGGCTTCCGAGAAAGTCGGCGTCGCGAATCGCGCTCTGGGAAAGCGGGGAATCGTATCCCCATACTGGGAACGCAAGCAGCAAAGCGATAAAACAGGCCACAGCCATGGGATAAGCACTCAAGCTGAGCTGCAGGTAATCGCGCAAGCTTGCCTCCCTCGAACTGAGGTTACCGCCAAGTTTTATGAAGGCCCTATATCTAGGACGAATCGCGCGGGAAGCTCGTTACAATCCGCCAGAGCGCTGGTGTTCTTCATATTAGGTAATCGGCGGAGTGGGATCGTCGCAGCCGACGAACTCCATGAGAATGCGATTGCCCTTGTATTCGAGATCGTCGTGAATCCCGATTTTGCTGGTGTAGTAGCCGCGGACCGTCAAACTTTTTAGCTCGTGGAAAAAACGCACTTCCGGAAGCTCAGTCAGCTGCGCATTATCCGA
Organism: uncultured Acidobacteriota bacterium; assembly: GCA_963730495.1. Taxonomy (GTDB): domain Bacteria; phylum Acidobacteriota; class Terriglobia; order Acidiferrales; family UBA7541; genus Acidiferrum. The sequence goes on from CAVSSD010000022.1 coordinate 221,107, forward strand.
AAGTACCGTGAGGATCGCGATCTTTTCTTCCGCGCTCGAATCTGCGATTAATTTTCCATTGTAGTGCTGGCTCATGGACTCCATCAGCCGCAGCCCTTCGCGCCAGAGCGCCTTCTGTTGTTCGTCCACACTTTCTCTAATTCTTTGCTCGATATAGTCGGCGACCTTCGCGGCCTTTGCTCCGCCAGAATGGCTATCCGCCGGAATGATCGTCTCAGACAACTCTTCGATCATCGCGTGTTGCGCTGGTGTGAAAAAACGCGCGCTTGAGCTTGTCTCCACTGTTGTCGCAGCAGGTGTTACTCCGGCGGCGGGTTGTGTAGCTTGCGAATTTTCCGGCGAAGCTTCCGCCACCGCTCCAGACAAGGGCAAAACCGCCGCGCCAAGGACAGTCGCCGAAGTCTTCAACCACTGACGCCGATCCTGCTTCAAATTGATGGGATCATTCGCGGACATTTAGCCTCCTCATGCTTCCGAAGCTTTCTTTTTCGCGGTTCATGGGACTCTACAGCTCGTTCTTTGCTAGTTGATCCGCCAGGTAGTCGCACGAGCGCCAGCAGAGCGCCATGATCGTCCACGTCGGATTCTGACAACTGGCATTCACAAACGCGCTGCCATCCACCACAAACAAATTCTTCACATCATGCGACTGCTGGAATTGGTTTAGCACGGAAGTCTTGGGATCATTTCCCATGCGCGCCGTTCCGAGTTCGTGGATCGACCATCCTTCGGTGAGCACCCGGTCGTTCACATAGATAAGCTTGAAGCCGGCCGCCTCGACCATCTCCTGCGCCGTCTCCTTCATGTCCTTAACCATGTTGTGCTCGTTCTCGCCGAATTTATAGTGAAAGCGCAGCGCCGGGATGCCCCATTTGTCTTTCACCACGGGGTCGAGGTCCACATAGTTCTCGTAGCGCGCGAGCACTTCGCCAAAAGCTCCCATGCCAATGTATGAACCCTGATTTTTTCGGATTTCTTCTTTGAACGAAGCGCCAAATCCGGGTTGATCTGTGCCTGCCGGAAACATGCTGCTTCCGCTTCCGCCTTCAAATCCATAGCCGCGGATAAAATTCGGATGTTTTTCCTTGAGATTGCGAAAACGCGCCAGATAAAAACCGCCGGGACGGCCATCGTCGAGCGTCGAAGGTTTTCCTACGAGGTCCTTGGCCTGGCCGGCAACGCCAGGGCCCATTACGTGTTCGCAGAAATTGTGCCCAACGTGACCGCTCGAGTTGGCGAGCCCGTTCGGATAGAGCCGCGATTTGGAGAGTAAAAGCAGCCGAGCAGATTCGAGCGTCGAGGCCGCGACAATTACAACTTTACCGCGTACTGTGTAGTCCTTCATCGTCTGCGAATCGGTGAAGTGCACGCCCGAAGCTTTGCCCGTCGCTGGATCGACGGTGATTTCTCGAACGGTCGAATTCGTCCGCAACGTGAGATTTCCGGTATCCATTGCGGGATAAATTAGTCCGGTCGGCGAATCGAACGCGGCGTGAATATCGCAGCCGCCTTTTCGTTCGCATGCGCCGCGCCCATAGCAGCGGCTACGATATTTGTTGTGCTTCAGGCCGTCGGTTGTTACGCCCGCTCTGTACTGGGTCAGGACGCGCCCCATTTTCTTTAGACCCTGCTGGAGTGTCACCTCCGCGCAATTCAGTTTCGTCGGGCGTTGAAAAATGCTGTCGGGCAGGTATGGCAGGTTTTCCTTTACGCCGGTAATGCCGAGATAGAGATCCACTTTGTCGTAATAGGGAGCAATGTCGCTGTAACTGATGGGCCAGTTTTCCCCGTAGCCGTCGCGATCCTTGGCTTTGAAGTCATAATCGGAAAGCCGCAGCGCAAGCCGCCCCCAAATATTTGTTTTACCGCCCAAGCACCGAGCGCGGACCCACGCGTAATTCGTTCCGGTAAAGGGATTGTCCCGCTCGTTGACCACGATGTTTTTCATGTAGTCGCTATTGCCAATATAGCTGTAAAGATTTTTCGATTTTTCGAACCCCGGGCCGTAAGGCGGCCTGCGAATCGTGTATTCATTAAAGCTGAGAGAATGCGAGTCAGGAGGAAGCGCTCCCCGGTGCGCATTGTCATAAGGCCATTGCATCGAGCGCAATTCCTTCTCGATGTCCAATTTCTTTCCCGCTTCGAGCAGCAAAACTTGCAAGCCGTGGGTTGTCAGAACATGAGCCGCCATTCCTCCGGCAGCGCCCGATCCGATAATCACAGCATCGTATTTTTTGCTAAGGTCAACTTCCGGCTGAGCCATGGGAAAACTCTCTTTCTCTGCCCCGCAATGACGCAACCGCATTCAACAATGAACTTGCGTCTTTGTCCAGTTCAACCATTTTCGTTGTGCGTCGAATTCTCTCTCTGGGCGTCTTCGGCCGAGCCAATTTACGGCTAATAAGCGGAAAGATTCGATTTGGTCATGGATAACGGGGCGGATGAGTGAGAAGCCGAAGGCTGCTCACTCATGCGAAGGCGCACTGCAAACAAGACCCAGCGTTGTCGAAGGGAAGTTTAGGGGCGCGTGTAAGTGAGTGTGACGTAGTCGGTTTCGTCGACGATCTTGTAGTCCGCCGGTGGTTGAAAACCAGGGTGACCCGTGTAGCGTATTTCATTTGGTTCCCCTCATCGCCAAGTTTAATTACGGCGATGTTAGCTGGAATGTTACTGCTCTTGTTGATGCTGTGCAATGAAGAAGAGTTGGTCAGGACGGCGCTACTTGGGACTCGTGAGTACGCAAAAGAGCGCACGAGGTTAGGGCGGCTGACATACAATCGGGCCAGCGAAGAGAAGACTCTTTGGCGGGGGCCGGCTTATGAGATTTGGAATCCGGAAAAAATTCAAGATACTGGCGCCAGGAAATTCTCTGCGGAAAAGAGTGGCGTACAGTCTGGCGATTGCACGATTTATTTTGGTGCCGGTTATTTTCCTCGCGATCTATTACCTCTTTGAGATGGGATGGATCGTGGACCGGATCGTAAACGTGGATGCGCCGGCCGCTACCCTGGCGCAGCAGGCTTCGATCGAGACTCTGGAAGCTCGTCGCGCGGAACGAAATTATTTGTTGCTGCATGATCCCGCCTATCTCGCGGCAAACCGTGAATCGCTGGGCAAAACCAGGCAGGTTTTGAGCCAGATACAGGATCTCCAGCCAGAAGATCTGGGAGAGACACAGAAGGTGCTGGAGGCACTTGGCGTTTATGAACAAAGATTTGCCGCTGCGGTGGCCGCGATGGGGCAGCCGGGGCAGGGAGACGCGGACCGCATCCAGGCCGTCGTGCGTGCTTATGAAAAAGATTTGAACGATCTGTTGCGTGGAGCAAGGGTTAAAAAGCGCGAGCAGTTGATTGAAGAACTGCGGGACCGCGTCGGATCGTTTGATACGCAGATCGCCGAGACCGTTCAGGAAGGCAATCCCGCTTTGGCACCGGTTACAGCCGAGTTGCAGAGTTCCATTCAGGAAGTGCTGGAGGACCTGACGCAACTAGAGACAGAAAATTGGAAGCGAGTAGAGAGCGATCATCGGGAGGCGCGGCACTTGCTGCATCAAGCGGAGTGGGCGCTGAGCATTGTGTCCGCGATTACACTGCTTTTCAGCATTTGGGTGAGTTTTATTTTGCCGCGGCAAGTGGTGAAGCCGCTAATCAGCTTGCGCGAGGCCGTCGATCACGCCGCGCAGGGAGATAATGCCATCGAGCTTGAGATTGAAGGCCGCGGAGAAGTCGCGGACTTGGCGCGCAGCGTGCACAACCTCATTGTGCGATTGCGGCAGAATGCTTAACCGCGTCTTTGCCAGGCAACTCTGTTTCGGCTTGATCTTTATTTGGCCGGCGTCGAAAGTCGCTTGACTAGTTCGTAGAGGAAAGCCTGGCCCTCGTAGAAGGATTGCACGCCCATGCGTTCATCGCGGCCGTGGAAACGGATATCGTCGCGGTCCATGAAGAATCCCTGGATGCCGTAGCAAGGAATTCCAGCGGCGCGCAGGTAACGGCCGTCGGTGGCGCCCATCACCATGATCGGAACCGTCGGGACGCCGGGCCACATGCTGTTGGTGATTTCGCTGACGGCTTTGAGTAAGTCCTGGCGCATCGGGGACGCGGCCGCTTTGCTAAAGTCGCTCAACGGCTTGACGCTGACCTGATCATCCGCGACGACCTTTTGCAACGTGCTGAGAACATATTCAGGTGAATCTTCCGGAAGCACGCGGCAGTTCACCGTGGCGGCAGCGAGTTGCGGCAGCGCGTTGATAGCGTGGCCACCTTCGAGCATCGTGGCGACGCAAGTTGTGCGTAATGTGGAATTCCAGGCAGGCGAAGCTGCAGCTACTTTCTCCATCGCTTCTTGCGAACCGGAAGGGACCTTTGCAAGATCGTCCTTGATCGGGCCGGTTTCGATTTTTGACATTTGCTGGAAATATGCCGCAGTGACTTCATTGGTTTTCAGAGGGAAGCCGAATTCGCCGAGACGTGTCAGTGCTCCGGCAAGATGGTAGATGGCGTTGTCGTGAACCGGCATCGAGCTGTGGCCGCCCTTGTTGCGCACTTCGAACCGAAAATTGAGAACGTACTTTTCGCTGACCTGCAGGTCGTTCGAGATTTTCTTGCCTTTGGATTCTTCGCCCCAGCCGCCCTCGTTGAGTGCGAGGTCCGCCTCGATCAAATCGCGGTGATTTTTCAGAAGCCAGTCGACGCCGTTGTACGGCCCGCCGCCCTCTTCATCGGCGGTGAGCGCGACGATGATGTCGCGGTCGGGCTTGAAACCTTCTTTCTTGTACTGGATTAGATTGGCGATCCAGACAGCGGCTTGAGCTTTATCGTCACCGGTGCCGCGGCCGTAAAAGAAGCCGTCTTTCTCGATGAACTGAAATGGGTCAGTGCTCCAGTCTTCGCGTTTGGCTTCGACAACGTCGATGTGGGCCAGTAACAAAATGGGTTTTTGTGCGCCGGTACCATGATAGCGAACGACTAGATTGGCTTTCTTGGGAATTGCGCCGCCAACGAAAATGTCGGCGTCAGGGAAACCGGCGGCTTTCAGACGCGCAACGGCTATTTCTACTACCGGAGTAGTCGCGCCGGTCGTAAACCCGGACTGAACCTCAATGAATTGTTTGTAGATATCGTGCGCGACCTGTTTTTCGGAGTCCGGGCGTGTGTTTTGAGCTCCCACCGAAGCGACGCAGAAAAAGCCGAGAAACAGACATATGAAAGCGAACCAGTTTTTTGTGTTTTGCATGGGGGGATTCTTGCACGGCGAGTCCCATCGCGCAACTTCGCGATCCAGTTGTGGTGGTAGTAGTCCTGTGTGGGCTAGTTAAGGCAAGTATTCCGGGATAAAAAAAACTGCAAGCCGGGGGGCCGAAGTCGTTCTAAGGACGTGACCGCGGGCAACCCGGCATCTAGAGAGCTAACTCTAATGAGATAACAAACGAGAGTGAGAACGCTGGTCGTCGAGAACAGCGCCTATCGCTCTTAAGACGGTCCTCCATTCCCCGGGTTGCGAAGAATAACTGCCGAGGCAATTTCACGAAGCTAGAGGTGTCGTCAATGACCAGCTCAAAGACCGGTTCGATCGCACTCGTTTCTTTCCCGTACGAAAATCGCACGACCTGGTGTTTCTTTGTTCGCCTGGTGGCAGCGCTTTTGTTTTGTGCGGACGTGTCTTCCGCGCAGACCGCATTGCATGCGCCGGGATGGGTAGTGATTACCATTGGCGACTATCGAACCCTGCACGCGAAGGCATACCCGCCCGACCGCGAACCGGAAGCTCCGCCGGTGGACGCGACGCTGACTCGCGTCGACTACGACTTGCGTATCGACGGCGATCTCGCTGCGGGCCGCGCGAGTCTTACCGTCGATGTTCTAAAGGATGGCTGGGTCCGTGTCCCGATTCCTGCCGGGCTCCTCGTCCGCGAAGCAAAACTTGACGGCAAACTTGTCTCGCTAGTGCCTGGCGTTGCGGGAAAGGGTAGCAACCTGCTCTCGGCGCTGCTTTCTCGCCCCGGACGAGCAGTCTTGCTGCTCGATATTGCTCTGCCTGTCATATCCACGGCCGGGGAAGAGAGCATCGCTCTGCCTTCCACCGCCTCTGGCGTCACACGCGCCTCGGTTCGCCTTCCCAGGCAGGGCGTTGAGCTCAAGCTGACCGGCGGACTCTTGGCGGAGAAATCAGAACCTGGCGCGGAAAGCAAATGGCTGGCCTACGCGCGAGGCAACGAGCCGCTCACGTTTACATGGAAAAGAAAAACCGAGGATCACCGCAGCACGCAACCATTGCGCCTGCGCGGATCGCTCACGGAGTTAACCGGGCTTGGCGAAGACACGACGACGGTGGTCGCCGAAGTCAACCTTGAAGTAACCCAGGGCGCCGCGCGCGAAGTGCGCATTTCGTTGCCGGACAAAGTGACCGTCAATCAAGTCGCGGGCGCGATGGTCGCGGATTGGGAAATGAAAAATGGGCAGCTCGCCGTAACGTTTCTGGAACCCGTTGAACAAAACGCAAAATTTATCGTGAGCGGAGAGACGCGCAGCCCACGCGACGGCCAGATCGAGATTCCGCTGCTTCGTCTGCTCAATACGGAACGCGACACGGGCGGCGTGGCCGTCGAAGTCCTCGGCGCTGGAGAGATCAAAGAGTTCAAATCCGAAGGTCTCGAAAACGCCGATGCAACAGACTTGGGCGAAATCGTGTCGAGTCGCCAATCGACTTCACTCTCCGCTTTCCGCTATCGCGCAGGCGACGCAAAGACGGCGAGATCGCTGACGGTAAATGTAGCGCGCTACACGCCGCAAGCCGTGTTGATGGCCAATATCGCCGAGGCGCGTTACAACGTCCTGATCACCAACGAAGGAAAGTTATGGGTGCAGGCGCGCTATGCCGTGCGGAATAACCAACGCAATTTCCTGAAAATAACCCTGCCGACAGGGGCCACGCTTTGGAGCGCATCGCTAGCGGGAAAACCGGTCCGTCCCGGGCAATCGCCCGACGGCAGCGTGCTGCTCCCGTTGGAAAAAGCCCACGCCGGCGAAGATTCCCCGGAGTTCGCGGTCGGGATCGTTTATATCAGCCGGGGAACCGCGTGGAATGACAAAGGACAATTCAAGCTCGCGCTTCCTGCGCTGGACTTGCCGGTATCGCGAACAGGGTTGCTTGTCTTCCATCCGCCGCTTTTCAAGGTGACCTCAGAGACGGGGTCATTCCGCGCGGAGGTTTACGCGGATCCGATTTCAGCCGCGCTCAATCCTCCTTCAGCACCTCCACCACCGCCGCCTGCGTCCTTAGCTAGTCCGGGGGCCGGCGCCGCTATTGCGGGAAGAGAGACTGGTGCCCTCACGCAGAACAGCGAAGTTGCCGATCTGCCTGCAACGCAGAGGCTGGTTGACGATTTTCGTGCAACCTTGCAAGGAGGGAAGGCCGCAGGAATTCTTCCCATCAAAGTTGACTTCGAAGGTTTGGGCCCCTCCCTATTTCTCGTTTCCGAACTCACGGGCGAAAACCAATCTCCAAGCACGGATTTAAATTATCAGCGCGAGAAAAAGGCAGGTGGGCGATGAAAAAAATCATAGCGGCAGTTGCATTTCTGATGAGCGTCCCCGCATTCGCACAAGACAAGATCACCCCTCCCGTTCCCCAAGCAGGGAACGTGACGCTGCCTCTCGAGGAGTACAACCGCCTTCTCGAACTGGCGAACAAGTCTCCCCGAAGAGTCGAAGCTGCGCCAATGCCTTACACGATCAAGCGCGGAGACCTGAAGCTGCGCGTCGCCAACGAAACAGTCCTAGGAACCGTTCAGTTGCAAGGCGAAACATTCAACAAGGGCGAAACAAAAGTCGCGCTCACTTCCGGAATGACGATTCTGGATGCCCGGCAGGAAGGCAAAGGCCTGCCGCTCGAACAAGAAGGTGGCACACAATTGGCGATTCTCGCCGGTCCGGCAGAGTTTTCCGTAGTACTCGACGCAGGTTTGCCTCTAAACATCGAAACAGGCCGTGCTTCGTTCATCTTACCCGTGCCGTCGGCGGGCAGCGTGCGGCTAACGCTCGAAGTCCCTGGCGATCACACAAACGTGAAGCTCAGTCCGGGGCTAATCACCAGCCGAGCGTCGGCGAATGGGAATACCACGATTGAAGCGACACTCGTGCCAGGACAAACCGCAAATATCTGGTGGACGACGCGAGAAGTGGTTGCACCGGTCGTTCCTCGCGAAGTGCGTTTTCTTTCCAACGTGAAAACACTCGTTTCCGTAAGTGAAGCGGAGATTCGACTAGCCGTGCTCGCCGACATCAACGTGATTCAGGGAGAACCTGCGCAATTCCAGGTCGAGGTTCCCGTTGGTTATGAAGTGACGGGAGCTTCCGGCGCATCAGTAGATTCAAGTGATGTGCAATCGGGAGTCCTGACATTGAAGGTGAATGCACCTACGCAGCGAAACCACCAGTTCCTGATCTCGATGGCAAGAGCGGTTGGCGTGACGAAGGCGGATGTTCCGTTCCTCAGCATTAAAAACTCGCAACGCGAAACTGGCGAAGTGCTCGTCGAAGGCGTCGGCACAATGGAATTGACGGCCACGGAAGGGGGCAGCCTGAAGCGCATGGATATCAAGGAGACCAATCCTTACTTGCGGGCGTTGGCGCGTTCGCCACTGCAAGCTGCGTTTCGTTATCATCGGCAACCGGCAGAAAATCCCAGCCTCGCACTGGAATGGACGCGATTTCCTGATAGCAGCGTGCTCGCCGCAATCGCAGAACGAGCAGTTGTTACCACACTCGTGACTACGGAAGGTAGATCGCTGACTGAAGTGAAATTGACCGTAAAAAATATGGTTCAGCCATTCCTGAAAGTGGAATTGCCTGCAGGCGCAAGCATCGTGACCGCAGAGGTCGCAGGAGAAAAAGTAAAGCCAGTAGAAGGCGCAGATGGCCAGCGCGTGCCGCTGCTGCGACCAGGGTTCCGGCCTGCAGGTTCTTACGAAGTTTCTTTCGTGTTCATGCATTCCGGTACTCCCTTTGCGAAAAAAGGCGGATCGGAAATTGCCTTGCCGAAAATGGATGTTCCCATCGCAGTTCTCCAATGGGAGGTGTTTTTGCCCGAGCAATACAAGGTGAAAGACTTTGGCGGCGACGCTCTGGCTGCGAATCTGTTGCCGCCTTCATTCAAGGGAGCGGATGCTGGCGCTTATTCGGCTGGCGTGATCCAGGCAGGAGTCGGTGGTAGTGCGGGAGACCGCATTGAACCACTTCAGCTTATGCCAGGACAGCTCGGAGGTTACATCGTAGACGCGAGCGGAGCGACGGTCGCGAACGCGCAAGTGAGCGTCACGCAATTGGACACTGGAGCCGTGCGAACTGCGACAACCGATTATTCCGGTCGCTGGATTGTTTCGAGTATGCCTTCGGGGAGGGTGAAAATCACCGCTGCCTTGCCGGGCTACAACACAACCGTCAGCAACATCAATTACGACGCGAATTACCCGGCGACTTCCAACTTTGAATTGCGCGTTTCTAGCGCGACGGAAACGGTTGAAGTGCTGGCCAATGATCAATCCAAGGAATCGCGGCGCATCGAAAGGGACTTGAAGGATCGCGGGGCCGCGGCTTCCAATTCAGCATCAAGCAATGTCCTGAATCTGCAAAGGCGCGTTTCCGGCGTACTGCCCGTCCGGGTCGATGTGCCGCGAGCAGGCAGCTCGTACAGCTTCGTCCGTCCGCTTGTGCTGGACGAAGAAACGAAACTGACGTTCGCCTATAAGACCAAATAAGCACCGCCGTCGCTAGCGGAAAGCTTCTGATTTGAACTGGCCAGGGGATTCTCCTCTGGCCAGTTCCGTTTTGGCTCATTCCACTGCTGGATGAACGCGAGCCATACGTAATCTCCCCGCGTCACGGGAACTAAGTCTGGCATTCAAAGGAATTTAGAATGAGCGCACAACGCAAAGAGATTTGAGGAAACTCCAGTAGGCATGGGAGTCGTCTAAGTCTTCAGACGCAGAGGCAAAATAGAAGGCTTTTCGTGCCGTCGGGGCGTACATTTATTTCAGGTGAGGGAAGAGGCAGACCGATATGAAGGCAATCCCGGGCATTTTAATTGGCTTATTGATTTGTTTATTTTTTGTGGTGATGCGGGTGGCTGCCCAGTCTCCGCAGGAAACTCCGCCCGCTCAGAATCCCCCCGCGGCACAAAGCACGAATACTGCGCAAACACCGGGGCGCGGCGGCGAAAGGCGGCCGGGAGTTTTCGGAAAATTGACAGCGGTGCACGATCAGTCCATTGAGATAACGAAGCAGGACGGAAGCGTAGTAACCGTCAAGATCAGCGGGAGCACGCAATTCCGAAAAGAGCGGGAATCGGCCAAGCTCAGCGATTTTAAAGTCGGGGATACGGTCTTTGTGCGTGGCGAGGAAAACGCGGATCACACTTGGACCGCGGAAATGATTGGTGAGCGCCCGAACGGCGGGTTTGGAGGTGGCGCAGGCGCTGGCGCAGGAGGCGGACGCGGGCAGGTCAAGGCGGCCCTGGGGGCGGCGGTCCTGGTGGGGCACGGCCAACGGGTGTGCTTGGGCAGGATTATGTTTTTGGGGAAGTGAAAGCGATTGATGCGCCGAAGCTGACGATTCTCCGGCCCGACAACGTGACGCAAACGGTCGAGCTGAATGAAGAGACTTCCTTACGCAAGGGCCGCGACAGCATTACGATGGCGGACATTCAAGCGGGCGATCACATCATGGTGCGCGGCGGAATGGTGAACAATGCGTTTCAGCCGAAATCCGTAATGGTCATTGGGCCGGAACAATGGAAGCGAATGCAGGAGAGCGGGCGGGTGGCGGTGGCGGACCGCCGGCGAATCCGCCGCAAGATAACAACCAGCCGCAGAAACCACCGGAGCCGCCCATTGAGATTGTTTTTTCGGGTTTTTGTTTTTCTGGGTCTGGTGACCTGCGTGGCGGCAAATTTGCGTGCGCAGGAGACTCCCGTGCCCGCGCAAAGTGCTCCCGTTGCGCCGCAGACAAATGCGCCGCCCGCGCCAGCGACGACTTATAAGATCACCGGCAGCGTTCACAGCGGCAAGACGCCTTTGCCCGGCGTGACGCTGACCGCTTCAAACACGCTGACAGGGAAGAAGTACACCGCCGCTACAATTTCAGACGGCACCTTTGCACTGAACGGGCTGCCGCGCGGGCGATATGTGTTGCGCGCCGAGTTCATGGGCTTCGCGGCGCAGACGCAGGAAGTAGTTCTTAATCCTGAAAATCCCTCCGGCAAAGCGGACTTGGAATTGATCCTCGCGTCGCGGCAGCAAGAGCAGACGGAGCAGCGTACTGCGGCTGCCGCGAATGCTGGTCGTGGTTTCCAGAGTCTTGACGATGGATTCCACGGAAGCGGCTTCGACAGCCGGGGAATCTGGCCTTGCTGCAGGCGCCGGACAGAATCCGAGCGCGAACGATTTAGCGGGTCTGCCGCTCAATGGGGCTGGAGCGGACGCGCCGACCGAATCGGTGAGCATCAGCGGTGTGCAAGGACGCACGCAGGATTTTGGTCAAGGCAACGAAGGTGAATTGCAGGACCGCATCCAGGAATTCCGCGACCGCGCGCAGCAGAACGGGCTCGGCGGTTTTGGAGGAGGCGGTGGAGGTGGATTTGGAGGCGGACCAGGTGGCGGAGGTCCAATCGCGTTCGGGCGAATGGGGCGCGGCTTCAATGTGAATCAGCCGCACGGCAACGTTTATTTTTATGATGATACTTCCGCACTGGATGCGCGGCCATTTTCACTGAGCGGGGAACCACTTCAAAAGGCAGACTACAACCAGTTGCATTTTGGAGCGTACATTGGCGGACCGCTGAATATTCCGAAAATCTTCAATGGCGGCAACAAGACATTTTTCTTCGGAGGGTGGAGCGGCACGCGCGGCAGTTCGCCGTCGGACGTTTTGTCGACTGTTCCGACGATGGCCGAACGAGGAGGCAATTTCTCCGCGCTGACGACGCCGATCTACAATCCAACGACAGGACAACAATTCGATTTTAACGGGCAGCTAAATGCGATTGATCCAGCTCTGATCACGCCCCAAGCGCAATCTCTTTTGCAGTACATTCCTCTGCCAAACTTGCCCGGAGCGACGCAGAACTATCATGAAATAACTTCAGCGGAGAGCAATTCGAACTCCGTGAACCTGCGGCTCATCCACAATTTTGGTCCGGTGCCGGCTCAGGGGAGTCGCACGCCCGGCGGCGGAGGGCGCGGCGGCGGAGGAGGTGGAGGCCGGCGCAGGTCGCAGAACAACCTCAATCTAGGGATGAACTGGACCAAGACAAACACCGAAATCGTGGGAGCGTTTCCTTCGCTTGCCGGTGGGACAAGTACGCAAGGTTTGAATGCCAACGCAGGATGGGTCTACGGCAAAGGACACGCAACGAACAACCTGCGCTTTACCTACAACCACAATCACGTTGCGACAACGAATCTATATTCAAACGTCACTGACGTTGCTGGCTTGGCGCAAATTGGCGGTGTCTCCACAAATCCCTTTGATTGGGGCATTCCAGGAATCAACTTCACCTCTTTTTCCGGTTTGAGCGATGTGATGCCGCGTCGCGAACTCGACCAGACGTATACCGCGTCCGATACCGTTATTTGGAATCGCGGCAAACACAACTGGCGATTTGGAGGCGACTACCGCCGCATTTTGCAGAGCTTCCACGCGGCAAGAAACGCGGAAGGCACGTTTACGTTTACAGGTTTTGCTACCGGGCTGTACGTGGACGGTGTTCAACAGCAAGGCACGGGTATCGATCTCGCGGATTTCCTTCTTGGTCTGCCGCAGCAAAGCAGCGTTCAGTTCGGCACGAACACTTATAATTTTCGCGCGAACTCGTTTGATTTTTTCGCGCAGGATGATTGGCGGATTCGTTCGAACCTGACTCTTCTCCTCGGCTTTCGCTACGAATACCAGGGGCCTTTCACCGAAGCGGACAACCACATCGTCAACTTGGATGTGTCACCAGGCTTTACCGCGGCAGTTCCGGTTCAGCCCGGTCAGTTCGTTCCGGGCTTCGGCGTTGCTTCGAATTCGCTGGTCAATCCGGACCGGAATAACTATGCGCCTCGTATTGGGCTTGCCTGGAAGCCCATGAAGAATACGGTGGTGCGCGCCGGTTATGGCCTCAACTACAACCTCGCGCAGTACACGGCGGTGATTCAGAATTTTGCGTTTCAGCCGCCGTTTGCGGAGACTTCCACAAACGTGGCTACCACTTCGAATTTTCTCAATCTTTCAAATGCTTTTCCGACTGTCGCGCCCGGTACCATCACGAATAATTATGCTATCGATCCAAACTACAAGCTCGCCTACGTCCAGCTCTGGAACGTGGACATTCAGCGCGATTTGGGCGGCGGCTTTCTGATGAATATTGATTACAACGGATCGAAAGGAACGAGGCTCGACACCGAGAGAGCCATTCTTATTCCAGGAGGATCGCAGCCTTTCATCTACGAATCGTCCGCCGGAGACTCGACTTTTAACGCCGGCTCGATTCGTTTTCGCAAGCGGCTAGCGAAAGGCATCGGACTGACCGCAACTTATATTTACTCGAAATCGATCGATGACGCTTCTTCGATTGGCGGCGGCGCCGTGGTCGTAGCGCAAAATCCCCTGGACATCGCTGCTGATCGAGGGCTATCGAGTTTCGACCAGCGCCACAAGTTCACTGGGACTTGGACTTACGATCTGCCGTTCGGAGAGAACCGGCGATTTTTGCAGAAAGGGTTTGTGTCGCACATTCTCGCGGGGTGGCAGTGCAGCGGAGATTTTACTGTGGCCAGTGGGTTGCCATATACGATTCGAGTCCTGGGAGGGACGCTCGATATCGAACGCGGCGTGAGCGGGTCCTTGCGCGCGAACGTCGTGCCCGGCGAATTGCAGCGCATCAGCGATCCGACGACCAAAGAGTGGTTCAACATTGCGGCTTTCTGCCAGCCGGAAACCACGACGAACAATCCTACGGCGACGTGCGTGAATGCTGCCGACTCAACGTATGGCGATGCTGGTCGCAACATTTTCGAAGGGCCGGGGCAAGTGACTGTGGATATGTCGCTGAACAAGACAATTACAATCAAAGAGTACCGGTCGCTCGATTTGCGGATTACAGCGAATAATATTTTTAACACGGTGAATTTCACTTCGCTAGGCACGGTCGTCAACTCGACGTCGTTTGGTGAAGTGACTGGCGCGGGAACCATGCGGCGCGTGACAGTGCAGGCGAGGTTCCGGTTTTGAGGGAGAAGGCCATGATTGACACACGAAGAAAAATCGCGGCCGTTGCATGTGCTAGTTTGCTTTTGCAGTTTGGTATTCCTTCCTCCGCGCAGCAAGCCCAGCCGCAGCCGCCGACAGATGCGCAGGCCCAGACCAAACCGCCGGCGTCTTCCATACGAGTTACTTCCGAGTTGGTTCTGGCGAATGTAGTGGTACGCGACAAAAAAGGAAATCTCATTCGGGATTTGAAGAAAGAAGATTTCACGCTGTATGAGGACGGCAAGAAACAACAGATTTCGACCTTCGATTTTGAAAATGTGGATCAACTGGAAACGGCTGGGGGCGCCGAAAAAACAGTCACTGGTGAAATGCCGGGAATGGCCGGACCCGCCAGCGTGCTGAAAAAGAGCGACGCGCCAGTGATGAACGCACGAGACCGGCGAGTGATTGTTCTGTTTTTCGATTTTTCCGCGATGGAGCCCGATCAGATAGACCGCTGCGTCGACTCAGCCAAGAAATACATAAATGGCCAGATGCGGCCCGCCGATATCGTCGCGCTGGTTTCGCTTTCAACAAACATGCGCGTCGATCTCGATTTCACGGACGATAAGCCAAAGATACTCTCCGTATTGAGTTCCTACTCCTCCGGCTCGGGAGAGGGTTTTGCGATGGGTGATACCGGGAGTTCCGAAGGCGCGGCTGAAACGGGCGGCTCGTTCACGCCTGACGACACGGATTACAACACGTTTAGCGCGGACTGGAAATTGCTGGCGCTGCAGTCCACGATGCAGGCTTTGGGAAAAATTGAGCAGAAAAAATCGCTGATTTATTTCAGCAACGGCATCAGCCAGACGGGTTCGGACAACCAGTCGGCGCTGCGTGCGGCGACGGCGGCGGCGGTGAAAAATAATGTTTCGATTTATCCCGTGGATGTGCGCGGCTTGCAAGCATTCCCTCCGGGCGGCGAAGCGCAGAGCGCCAGCTTGCATGGACAATCCGCATATAACGGAAACGCGGTATTGAATGATCTCAGTGGCAATGCTGCTTCGCAGGAAACCTTATCTACCCTGGCCGCGGACACGGGCGGCAAAGCGTTTTTCGATTCCAACGATTTCAGCGGTGTCTTTTCGCAAGTGCAGAAAGATAGCTCCGCGTATTACGTGCTGGGGTTTACGAGCACGAATCCGCTAAAAGATGGCCATTATCGCCGGCTTAAAGTGGTGGTGAATCGTGCTGACGTGAAGCTCGAATTCCGCCCGGGATACTACTCGGGGAGAGACTACCAGCATCTGAATCGCGCGGATCGCGAGGCGCAGTTGGAAGACGAACTCTCAGCCGATCTGCCGCAGACGGATGTTCCGCTGTACGCGGGGACGGCGTACTTCCGTCAGGATGAGTCCCATTATTACCTCTCGGTCTCACTCGTTATTCCCGGGTCGCAAATTCCATTCGTGCAGGATAAAGACAAAGACAACGCGACCGTCGACATTATTGGCGAAGTGCGTCTTGACGGAAAGGGCAAAGTGCCGGTCGGACAGTTGCGCGACACGGTGAAGCTTGCCGTCGACAGCACGCAGCAAGTGCGCCGGAAGAACGTGCAGTACAACACGGGGTTTGTGCTTGCTCCGGGGAACTATCACCTGAAGTTTATCGTTCGCGAAAATCAGACGGGGCGCATGGGATCGTTTGAGACGGACGTGCAGGTTCCGGATTTGCGCAAGGTGCCCCTGCGGATGAGTTCGGTGGTGCTGAGCAGCTTGCGGGCGCCGGTTACGAGCGCGTCGAAGAAGAAGGTTGCGAATCCGCTGATTCAGGACCAGACGCAGCTCGTGCCAAATGTGACGCATGTGTTTACGCGCGACCAGCATTTGTACCTTCAGTATGAGATTTATGATGCTGCGCGAGGAAAGGTTGCGGTTGCCGCAGCCCCAACGCCTGTTGCTTCGCCACAGTCAGGAAATGCTACCGCCACGCCAGCTTCCGCTCCGCAAACCCGCGAGTCGATTCACGTTTTGACGAGCATTGAATTTTTGCAGGGCAACGTGAAAGTTTACGAATCGAAGCAAGTGGCCGCGACGGAAGTTACTGCCCCGGACCGGAAGGCGGTTATTTTCCAGATCGATCTGCCGTTGCAGTCGCTGAAGCCGGGGCTTTATGTTTGCCAGGTGAACGTGATTGATGATGTTGCAGGGAACTTTGCGTTTCCGCGATGGCCGATTTTGATAAAGGATGCGGCTCCGGCAGCTGCTCCTGCGACACAGAGCTCCTCAAGCTCCGGACAGTGAGCCGCTCAAGGCTCATCTCTGCTGAGTCCTCATAATATTGCGAAGTAGAGATTTGGAGTGCGGCAGCTCTGCTGCCGCTTTTTCCTAGAAGATTGGTCGGGCGTCACATTGCATCGAAGAGCACAGTCAAGAGTGACTGTGCTACTGTGGCCCGCCATATACCAGGTCGTGGAGCTCCAATGAAAAAGACGTCAAAGATCGGAATTCTATGTATCGCGTGCGTGCTTTTCTTGGGAATAGTTGAAAGCCTTCGCAAACATGGCACCGAGCAGGAGCGAAACGTTTCGTACCCCGAAATCGTCCACGCGGCCACGGTGCCCGAACGAATTCCTGCGGCTCCTGCCACCACCTTGCTGACCGCTACTCCGCCGCTTGGCTGGAATAGTTGGGACGGCTACGGAACGACGATCAATGAAGAGCAAGTGAAAGCCAACGCCAAATGGTTCGCGGAACATTTGAAACCGTCGGGATGGCAATACGTCGTCGTTGATATGGAATGGTTCGTGACCAATCCAACGCCCGAAGGAAATTCGAAGACTTCCCTCTATAGTCTGGATGCCAACGGCCGGTACACACCCGCGTTAAACCGATTCCCCAGCGCTGCAAACGAGAAGGGCTTCAAACCATTGGGGAATTACATTCACTCGCTCGGTTTGAAATTCGGCATACACATTTTGCGCGGCATTCCCAAGAAAGCAGTTGACGCCAATCTGCCGATTGCTGGTTCGAGCTTACACGCGCTTGACGCAGCCGACACTTCCGAAACCTGCCCATGGAATCCAGACAATTTTGGAATCGATGGTACGAAGCCCGGAGCTCAACCCTATTACGATTCCATTTTTTCCATGTATGCCGCTTGGGGCGTCGATGTCGTCAAGGTAGATTGCATCAGCAGCCGTCCCTATCGCGGAGACGAAATTCGGCTCATCAGCAATGCCATTGCGAAATCAGGCCGGCCGATGGCCCTGAGCCTTTCGCCTGGACCCGCGCCCATCGAAAAAATGGAAGAGATGCGTAAGTATGCCCAAATGTGGCGAGTCTCCAATGATATCTGGGACCTTTGGCACAGCGATGTGGAATATCCGCAAGGTCTGGGCGATCAATTTTCCAACGCGATACGTTGGGCTGGCCGCTCGAAACCGGGACACTGGCCTGATCTCGACATGCTTCCGCTCGGTTATCTCGGGCCCGCGCCTGGTTGGGGGCAGCCACGGCTCACAAGGCTGTCCCACGGCGAGCAGCGGACGCTCATGACGCTCTGGTCCATCTTCCCCTCGCCGCTGATGATTGGCGGCGACCTGACGAAAGCCGATGAGCGGACGCTTTCTCTGCTCACGAATCCCGAAGTGCTTGAAGTGGATCAGCACTCCAAAGCCAATCATGTGGCGATTTCCTCAGATAAACGGGCAATCTGGCTGGCCGAGTCAGGCAGTAAAGACACTTACTACCTGGCTGTCTTTAACCGCGGGGAAGCCAAGGATGAGTTTCGATACTCATGGAAAGAACTAGGATTGTCCCAGAATTCCTTCGCGATAAGAGACCTCTGGGAGCACAAAGACCTGGGAACCGCCACGGAATTGCTCGTTACCGTGCAGCCGCACGAAAGCGTTCTGTATAAACTCCAACCGGGAACCGGAAGACCCTAGGGAAGTGCCTCCGGCATTGCGCCGCGCGTTGCCAGTTTTTCAGCGGCAGTTCGCTAGGTAGAGGGCGGAGCGAACTCCTACAGAATGTTTTGCTTCTTCAACTCTTTCACCACCAGCTTGACGACACCGTCGATTACTTTTTGCGCGTTCTTCGGATTGAAGGATTCGCTGGTCCCGGTCCAGATAAGCTCTTCGTTCGGCGGGGCGGCAGAATAGAAATTGGTTTCTATGCGGACGGTCGTGTCTTCACGCAAGTAGCCGGGAGAATAAACCTGGTGATAGAGCGTGCCGTAATACCCGTAAAACGAACCGTAATAGGGATAGGGCACCGCATAGCTTTGACCAGGGACGTGGGTAATCGTTTTGTCGACTTTGACCAGACGCGAAACAATAACAGCGTCAATCTTGAAATCGTGGATCTGCCCCATCAAATATTCTCGTTCTATTTCGCCGGACTGCGGCCTGAAAAAAATGGTGTTCCCGGGGATTGCCTCAAGGCCGTCACCGGTAATGGCAGCCGAAAGATCATCTTCAAAATCCGCGCGAACCTCCGGATTCTCGCTCATGCCAATCACGAGAACACGATGGGGTTTCTGACCAGAATAGGTGGGACTTTTCCAACTCACCAAGAGTTTCTGGCCCCTCGCATTTGCAATGGGCAGAATGGACAAGCCACAAAACGTCACCAAGCAGATCAAAAGGGCGGCGAGCAAAATTTGAGTCGATCTAAGTTTTATCAATGTGTGTGGTTCCGCAACTAGCTTAGCCCCGGAGCATAAATACCGCAACGGACAAGCCCGGCGTCAAAACGACAATTTGCCCTCCATCTCAATTTCGTCGCCGGTTTATCGTTGGGGCGTTGGATATGCCATTTCAGGAATTTCGCTGCTTCTTTAATGTATATTAACCTCGACAGACTAGGGCCAACGGAGGTGTGTCCCGGTAACTGGCTTGAAATGTTTAGGCTGCGAATGCTTATAGGTTTAGGTGTGTGCCGCCGCATTGGCAGGGTGTGAGCATAATTCGATCACACGCCTGGAATTAGAATCACGACGGCCTCGCGATAGCAGGTGAATCAGCTTGGAGAAGTTAGGCAAATACCTGATTCAGAGAGAACTTGGGCGGGGAGCCGGAGGTGTGGTTTACCGTGCTCGCGATCCCATCATCAATCGTCTCGTCGCGCTGAAGACGATCACTACGGGTCTGGCCGAATACCCCGATTTGCTACAACGTTTTTATCAAGAAGCCCAATCCGCCGGCGGCTTGCAGCATCCAAATATCGTCACGATTTACGACCTCGGGGACGCCGACGGCATTCCCTATATCGCGATGGAGTTGCTGGAAGGTGAGAGTCTGGATCAGCTGATCAGCCGCCGAGCTCCCCTGCCTGTTCCGTTGAAACTCACTTACGCTTTGCAAGCCTGCCGCGCGCTGGATTACGCCCACAAACGCGGAATTATCCATCGCGATATCAAGCCCGATAACGTGATGCTCACCCGAGATGGCACGGTGAAGGTTGTGGACTTCGGTATCGCCCGCGTTCTGGAAACTTCAAAAACGCAGACCGGTATGCTGCTGGGTACTTTTGCCTACATGTCTCCCGAGCAGTATCACGGCGAGCATGCGGATGCGCGCTCGGATATCTGGTCGTTCGGAGTCCTTTTGTATGAGTTGCTGGCATACCAAAGACCATTCCGGGGAGCGACTCCAGCGAGCCTGATGCATAGTATTTGCCAGCAGGAACCGGCCCCGTTGCAAGAGACGATCCCCGATTGTCCCGCAGCGCTCGAAAAAGTCATTCAAAGAGTGCTGCGTAAATTACCTGAAGAGCGATACCAGTCGATGGAAGAAGTCCTTCTTGACCTGGACCCGATCTGCAAGAGTCTGCAGGCGGACTCCGTTGCCGCGTTGGTTGTCCAGGCGCGCACCCTGTCGGAACAGGGTGACTATGCGCAATCCCGTGATTTGCTGCGCCAGGCCCTTCAAATCGATTCAACGAACACGCAAGCCAGGAATCTTCTGGATAAGGCTAATACCGAGCTGAGACGCATTCTTATTCGGCCGAAACTGCAACAACAAATTGAAAAGGGGCAAGAACTACTTGCCGAAGGAAAAATCCAAGAAGCAAGGATGGAGGCAGAGGTTGTTTTGCAGTTGGACCCGACCTTTGAGCCTGGCCAAGAGCTGTTAAAGCGTGTCCGCCAAGAGATGGACCGCGCTCGCCAAATCGCCGAATGGATTGACGCCGCCGAACAGCGCTTGGCGCAAGGCCTCCTGGAAGAAGCTGAGGAGCTGCTAGCTAAAGTCCTGGGAGCTGAATCGGCAAACGAGCAGGCCAAGGCGCTTCAGCTGCAGGTGACCAACGAAAAGGCAGAGCGCCAGAGGCGAGCCCAATTCTTCGAGAAAATGCAGCAAGCGCGCGGCTTGTGGACGCAGCAGAATTACGCGGAATGCATCCAGCTTCTCGTCGATTTGCGCAAGGACTTTCCCGATGATGACGAGATTCCCCGTCTACTGGAGACTGCCCAGGAAGATCAGGCGAACCAGAAAAGATCACAAGGTCTGGCAGATGCCCGCAGCATGCTGGCCAATCGGCGCTATGACGAGTGCACGGCGCTTCTTGCTGAACTCCGAAAGCAGTTTCCTGGCGACGATGAAATCCTCAAGCTCCAGAACAATGTGCTGGAAGATCAGAGAAAGCAACGAAGAGCACAATCTGTAGCGGAAGCTCGAAGCCTGCTAGCGGCGAGACGCTACGACGATTGTACGTCCCTGCTGAATTCCATCCTGAAAGAGTTTCCGGGCGACGAAGAAGTCCTGCAACTGCAGAAAAATGTCCTCGACGATCAGAGAAAAGAACAAAGATCGCAGTCTATTGCGGAAGCGCTAAGCCTCTTTGCCGCAAGGCGGCATGACGCTTGCACCACCCTGCTGAACTCCATCCTCAAGGAGTTCCCAGGCGACGAAGAGACCCTGCAGCTTCAAAAGAATGTGCTCGACGATCAGCGAAAACAGCGGATGCTGGATTCGCTGAGTGAGGCGCGAAACCTTCTGGCAGCGAAACGTTACGACGATTGCATCGAGCGGCTGCTATCTCTTCAGAAAGAATTTCCAGACGAAACTGATGTTTCGAGGTTGCTCGAAACCGCCCAGGCCGAGAAAGCGGAACAGGAACGGCAGCAAGGCGTGGCGAAAGCCAGAAAATTGCTGGCAGCCCGGCGATACGATGAGTGCAATACGTTGCTTTTGGAATTGCAGAAGCAGTTTCCCAAGGATGACGAAATCCCCAAGCTCCTTGATGCGGTTCGCAAGGACCAAGCCGAGCAGCGCAAGCTGCAAGGCTTGACCGAAGCCCGGAGCCTGCTGCATTCGCGGAAATACGAAGAATGCATCGCACTGCTGGGGAAACTACAGGGCGAGCACGCCAATGACAACGAAGTCGCCAAGCTTCTCGAGACGGCCCTCGGTGAGCAGGCAGAGCAGCGCAAACTGAAAATTTTGTCGGAAGCCCGTAGTTTGCTGACTTCTCGCAATTATGAAGAGTGCTTAGCATTGCTCGCCAAGCTGCAGAGCCAATATCCAAAAGACAATGACATCGCAAAACTAATCGAAATAGCGCGCGAGGACCGCGCGGAGCAACAGAAGCAGCGCCAACTCGCAGACGCCAGGAATCATCTGGCCGCGCGACGATTTGCGGATGCCATGGGCGTGCTCGACGCGCTTCGCGAGGCTCACCCAAAGGATGCTGGCGTCATCAAACTGCGAGCTTTAGCCCTTCAGGAAAAGGAAAAGCAGGAAAGTTTCGAGCGTCTGCAGGGCGAATTAATAGCTTTGAAAAAGTTGGTTAGCGAAAAAAAATATAACGAGGTTCTTGCCCAGTCGGAAAGAATCCAGAAGGAATTTCCCGGCAATACGGATTTGAGCCGGCTCATCGAATTTTCGAAAGCCCAGCACGCGGAAATCGAGCGGGAAACGCAACAGCAGAAAACTCTGCAGGAGGTTAAGAAGCTCTTTGATGCCGCCCGTTTTGAAGAGGCATATCAAGCGGCGCTGGCGGGTCTCAAGATATTTCCTGACCACAAAGAGCTGCAGCTTTTGAAGGAGCAAGCCGATAACCAGCAGCGGAAGCTTGAGACTCGCCAACATATCGAGCAGAGAATTCGCGAAATTAAGGTCAAGATCAACCGGGGGAAAATAAGCGATGCGATAGACCTGGCCAAACAGACGCTCATGACTCTGGGGCCAGACACCGATGTAAATCAATTGCTGAATTCCGCCCGGGTTGAGCTCGAAGCTCGCGAGAAAAAGAAAGACCAGGAAGAAAAGCTGGAAGCCGTTCGCGCTCTGATCGCTGCTGGCAAACTGGTCGAAGCGACAAAAACTTTGGACTTAGCCGTTGAGGCGAAGATTCTTGAGGTCTTCGATCCTCGCGTCCAGCGCGTGTGTGAAGAGTTGGACTCAGCCAAATCGGCTGCAACGGCTGCTGCCGCAACCGTGGTATCTCCGCCACCCATGAGCCGGTCCAAGGAATACGCGTGGCTGCAAGGACCGCCGGAGCCGGAAGTCGCAACGCCCGAGGAGACGCGCCCGCCAACGGAAGTGCCGGAGGCAAAGGCGTCCGCGGGCCAGTCAGTGTCATTGCCTACGCAGCCGGTGGTTCCACCGGCAGTTCCGCCGCCCGTACCTCCGCCACCCGCGGAAATCGCACCCCAAGTCTCGGCGCCTCCCCAGCGTCCCGCAAAGCCCTCTGAGAAGCCGATTGCTAAACCGCCTGCCGAATCAGTCGTCCAATCGGTTGCTCCAGTTCTGCCTTCTCCAACTCCTACTCCAACCGTTGCTTTGCCACCCACTTCGTCGCGAAGGGAGACCAAACAACCGGTTCCTGAAGTTTCGATCCCCGAGGCCATGCCGGTTACAAGGACAGCCCCGCCTTCGAATAGGAAGAAGACCGCACAAATTGGTGTTTTGGTTTTGTGCGCCGTGGGGCTGATTTGGGGACTAATCCGCGTAACTGCGTTGCTCCGCACCCGTGAGACCGTATCTACTCCGGCTGTCGCCAAACCGCCCGCCAAGCCTGCGCCAAATCCGCTCGAGGTTCAGCAGCGCGACGCTTTGAATGCAGCGGATAAGCTGGTTGCTTCGAATGACCTCGAAGGCGCGCTGAAAATCCTTGCGCCGGCGGCGGATCTGAACGGTCCGTTAACTGCCGATATCAAGAAAAAGCAAGCAGGCATCGAAGAGTCGATGCAGAATCAAAACCTGCGTGATCTCCGGCGCAGGGAAGAGCAGCTGTGGCAGCAGGCAAACGACGATGTCAATGGCGGACGCTTTACCGACGCAGAGAAAAAACTACATCAGATCCTTGCGCTTGGCGATGGAGGCTTGCGCAAGAACGACGCGCAGCAAACCCTGGCGCATACCATCCCCGATCGCCAGGCAGAAGAAAAACTATTCTCCCAGGCGCGCCAGGCCGCTCAAAAAGGCGATATAAACGGTCTCCAAAGCGCCTCCGATATTCTTAGCCGTCTCGCTTCACGGGAGGGTCCGCGGAAACCAGAAGCAGATAAAATGCTCCAGGATGTTCGGGCAAAACTATCCGGCGCTTACATAAGCAGTGCTCGCCAGGATTTGCAGCGAGGCGATTTCCGTTCCGCCCGCCAGAAGGCTGGTCAGGTACAGCAGAATGGTGGCGATGCCGGGACGCTCACCACAGAGATTGACCAAGCCGAGCAGGGCCGCCTCACCCAATTGGAGAGCCAGTTTAACCAGCTTAGGCAGAGCGACGATGACGCCGCGGCCCAACAACTCAGCAACCTGCAGCGGGGGTTCCAGACAATTGCTGATAGCGCGGGTCCGAAGTCTGAAGAAGCCAAAGGTTTCGTCAATAACCTGCCCGCAGCCATACGCGAAGTGCATGATCGCGCGGCGGGTAAGCGCGCTGAAGCCTCCTTTCAGCAAATCGTATCCAAGTATCAGCAGGCATCGAGCGCCAATGACAAGAGCGCGCTGGAAGCCGCCCGAACCAGTTTCCAAACCATAGGGCAAGCTGGCGGTCCTCATGCTAGCGAAGCCCAAAAATATGTGGATGACATAAACACGAAGCTTGCCGCGCTGAACGCGCCTCCTCCCCCTCCGGTGGCTCCTGTTAAGCCCGAAGTGGTTTCCGGAACGGCCGATCGTGATGCCGTCGTCGCTCTGGTCAATCGCTACTCCCAAGCCTATGAGCAACGTAATGCCGATGCCTTGCGTCAGATTTGGCCAAATATGGGAAAGCGATATGCCGGGCTTAAAACCTCATTTGAAAGCGCGTCCTCCATCAAGATGCAGTTGCAAACGGAAAACGTAAGCATCGCTCCTGACGGCAACACGGCTACTGTGATCGCCGAGTTCGCCCAGGAATTTACGCCGCAAGGGAAAAAACCACAGAACATCAAGATCCGAGACGTCTTCCAACTCGCGAAATCGAACGGGTCTTGGATCATTTTAGACGTGCAGTGAGTTGAAACCCCCTGCCAGCCGTCTTAACTGCTTGACCAAAATAGACTGCGTGGATAAACTCGGCCCAACTGACGATCAGATGATATGAATCGGCCACAATAATCACTATCTTTTGCCCAGCTAGTCTAACCAGGCATCAAGCGACGAAGATTAGGCTCAAGAAGTGTAGGACTAGCATAGGGATGCACGGGTTCTGTTGAACGAGAGGGGAAAGTCAAATGAAGAGTTGGAAGCTGGTCAGTCTCGCGTGCCTATTACTTTTCGTCGCGGGAAGCGCCTCGGCGCAAACGTGCCCGTTGAACGGCACGTTGAGCAACAAACTGGTCTGTGTAATTCCACAGGTATATGGCCCGTTTGGATTCGGCACTACCACGGACCCAACCCAGTCGGTGTTGTTCTCCGGGGACCATCACCAGGCTCACTTTTCGAGTGACTTCCTTTCCACATTCGCGCCCATCAACGAAGCCGTCGGTATCCAAGCATCACAATTGCCTCTCGCTTCGCCTTCGTCCGGTATCATCTTCGTTTATGACCCCTCGCTGAAGACATTTGCGCCTTCAACGGACGAGAGTCTCGGGCCTATCATCGGCAATCGTGCGACCACCATCGGGAAGCATAGGCTCTTCGTCGGCTTCAGCTACCAATATTTTAATTTCGGCTCGATCGACGGACAAAACACAAGTAACATTCCGACCGTCCTCCAGCACCAGCCGTTTCCTGTTCCAAATCCCCAACACATCCCGTCCTGCGACAACCAAACGGGGCTAACTGCCGCCAATGGATATGCCGGGGACCCGTGTTTCGTGCGCGACTTTATCCAAACAACGAACAATATCGACCTCACGATTCATCAATACACGATCTACGCGACCTACGGGATCACGAATCGTCTCGATTTTTCGGTTGCCATCCCGATTTTGAATATTCAGATGGGTGTCACTTCGCAGGCCACGATTATTCCCAATTCGGCAGCGCCTGCATCGGCGAACGCCCCCGGCAATGTATGGCATTCCTTCAATCCCACCAATCCGGTCCTCACTGCCCAATGCGCCACGCAGGTTCCATGCTTGAATGCCACATTTTCCGACTACAACAGCGCCTCGGGAATCGGCGATGTCGTTCTGCGCGGGAAATATACCGTATATAACGGAGAGAGGTGGGCCGTGGCAGCCGGCGTGGATGTCCGTCTACCCACCGGAGACGCTTTAAACTTTTTGGGTTCAGGCGCCACGGGTGTGAAGCCCTTCGGAGTCGTTTCGTACAAGGCCCGTATCTCACCGCACGCGGAAGCGGGTTTTGAATGGAACGGAGATTCCAAACTCGCAGGAACCAACATCGTGCCCGCACCTGAAGGCGTAACGCCGACAGACACGGGCAAGCTCCCCAACCGGTTCATCTACATTGTCGGTGCCGACATTCGCGTCGTGAAACGTCTGACGGCGGCGTTTGATATCTACGGTCAGCGCTTGTTCAACAGTCCGGAACTCGTCTCTCAACCGTACACCGGCCTTGGGAACTGCTCCGGCCCTACTGATCCGACCGGCGCCACCTGCGGAACATACACGGCTGGTACGACGCATCCCGACATTGCCCAAAGAACGACGGATGTGAATATCACCGAAGCGTCGCTTGGTTTGAAGTACCGCATCGTTGGCCGGCTTGTAGCTACCGGCAACGTGCTTCTTAAGCTGGATTCTGGCGGACTTCGAAGCACCGCCATTCCTCTTGTAGGTCTTTCCTACACTTTCTAACGCCTCAATAGCCTAAGAAAAGTCCTGCGACTCTTCGACGGTAGTTTAGTTCGTCGACATGGCGAATTTGCGAGGGGTTTCGCGGCACTATCTGCTGTAGTTCTTTCCGCAATGAGGGGCATCCAGCAAAAAAGGCCGGGCAACTGCGCCCGCCCCTTGCATTTCAAACCGTAAAGCTAAATCAAAAGTGGCAGGAAGCCACTCCTCGCTTCTGTAGATACTTCTGGTGATACTCTTCGGCGCGATAGAATGTGCCCGCTGGAGTGATTTCCGTTGCGATCGGCCTTTTTAGCTTGCCGCTGGCTTCCAGGGCTTCGCGGGATTTCTTCGCGATAGCTTCTTGCTCCGGCGAATGAAAGAAAATTGCCGTGCGGTATTGCGATCCGAAGTCCGGTCCTTGCCTGTTCACTTGCGTCGGGTCGTGCACTTTCCAGAACACGTCGAGCAATTGCTCGTAGCTCACTTTGGCTGGATCAAACGTCACTTGCACCACTTCCGCGTGCCCCGTCTCATCCGTGCAAACATCCTTGTACGTGGGATTCGGCATCTCGCCGCCGCTGTACCCCACAGCAGTTTCGATCACTCCAGGCACCTGCTGAAAAGCCGCCTCAATTCCCCAGAAGCACCCCGCTCCAAACGTCGCAATCTCTGGCATTTCCATCTCCTTGGCGGACGAATCCGTTCTTGTCGAACCATGGCTAGACTGTGAAGTCTGGTCAGTTTCTCGTACGCACAGCTATTGGATGCTGGACTCTCCCGCCCAGGTTTCGGCGAGTTCTTGAGCTGGATCCGCCTGACTTCCGCTACTCAACATTTCGTAAGGTCCGTCATTTACTTCGTGATTCGCTTCTGCATCAAGCCTACTTCGCCGCTGTCTTACCCGCCGTTTCAAACGTCTTGAGCTTGGCCTGCGCCAGCGCCTTGTATGCGCTATTTACCGACGCTGCCTGCGTGAACGCTTCTTTCGCCTCGGCGTTTTTCTTCAAATTTACCAGCGCAAACCCCAGCCGGTACTGATTCCGCCCATAGCGCGCCGTCATCCGACTTCAGCAACGGCGCTGCCGCTCTGAAGTTCTCCACGGCTTGCGCGTTATCCTTTTTCTGAATGTTGACCTGCCCCAGAGCGCTAAGCGCCAGCCCTTTCTGCAGCGAAATTTGCTGCTGCCACTGTTCGTCCGTTACTCCTTCCGGCTTCTGCGCCGCCCCCAAGAGCGTGATCGCTTTCTTCGCGTAGGCTTCGGCTTTATCCAGTTGCTCTCCCTTCTCGCTGTAATAGTCGGAAAGGAAAAGCAGCATTCCTATATTGTTTGGATCCTTGGCCAACAGTCCGTTCGCCACCTCCAGCATTTTCGGCACGTTCTGCGCCTGTTGATAGGCGCTTGCCGCCACGACGAGCGCATGATCGGCGTAGACCGAATCTGGGAAGAGTTGCGCGAAGTGCGTCAAGATCGCGGCCCGTTTTGCTTGGTTCGTTACCCGATAGGCCCCAAGGTACATGGCTTGTTCGATGTAGAGGATATTGTCCTTGTTGTTGTCCAGCGTCTCTTTTAGCTGCCGTTGCCAACTGGTTGCATCGACTCCTTCCGGGGCCGGCGTACGCCTTGAATCGTTGCAGAATGCCGGGCACTTTCTCTCCGTAGGACATCAGTTTATCTGTGTCGCCCTTTTCGCTTGCCGCGCGGACCATATTCAGCGCGTTGGCAAAATTGTCGGGATCGAGCGCAAACAGTTTGTCGCCATATTCGAATGCCTTGTCGTAATTTTTCTGCGCAAGGTAGTAATTCACGTAGAGATCGTCGGCGACGATGGCCATGTCGCCCTGGCCGAGAGTCGTTGAAAATTTATCGATCAACGCCAGCTTCTGCGCAGGATCGGTCGCAGCGTTGATTTCCGTCAGCGCATGGTCCGCATCGGACCCTGCCGCGATGGGCACGTACTTGCCGATCGTTTGGCCGCTTACCGGTTGGGCCGCGAAAACAAGAAGAATTAGAACCCCGATAATCCAGGCTATTCGCTTCATGGACGCCTCCACAGGAAGGAAATTGCCTGCATCTTAGTGCCGCTTGGCTCCGCACGCAAACGAAATCCTCCTTCAAATGATGCTGGCCCCGACTGCGCGCCCCGCCCCGCCTTTTCGTTTAGAATGGAAGAGTCTTCAACGGTAGTTGCAGGGAGGAGTTCTTGGCAATGTTTGAGTCGCGTCACATTTTGTCATCGCGGAAGACTGTGGCCTTTACGCTAATGGCGGCATGTCTGCTCGTCGGCTACGCGCAGCGGACAAGCGCCCAGACCGCAATGACCTGCCATTCGATGGACACGCGGGAGGAAGTATCTCCGGAACAGCTCCCCCCTCCCCAGAAACTCACCGGCATCGGCAACGCTCACATCCGCATTACTGCGACTCCCGAAGCGCAGATGTGGTTTGACCAGGGTTTGAATCTGCTGCATGACTTTTGGGATTACGAATCCGTTCGAGCCTTCGAGCAAAGTGTGCGCGTGGATCCGCAATGCGCGATGTGCTATTGGGGAATCTATCAGGCGGAGAAATTTCGCCACAGCAACTCGAAATACTATGCCGACCAGGCTTTGAACAAAGCCGTCAGCCTGAAGGGCCACGCCAGCAAATCGGAGCGTCTCTACATCGAAGCGAGCGTCGCGGCCGAGGCCGATGAAAAGTCCGAGAAGGAAGACAAAAAAGCAGGGGACTCGAAAGAAGTGCAACTCTACCGCAAGCTCGTCAAGCAGGATCCCAAAGACATGCAGGCGCGCATTTTCCTTGCGGAGGCGGTTGGGGATGGCTATGACGACAATGATCAGCCCCGCGCTGGCCAATCGGAAGCTCTTGCCATATTCCAAGCCATTCTGAAGGAAGACCCGGAAAACTCCGCGGCGAATCATTACTGGATTCATGCTGTCGAGGCCAGTCAGCATCCAGAGCAGGCTCTGCACAGCGCTGAAATCCTCGGTCGCCTCGCGCCCACTTCGGGGCACATGGTCCACATGCCCGGCCATATTTTCTATCGCACCGGCGACTACGCACGCGCGAAAGAATCCTTTGCTGCCTCGATGCGAGCCGATGAGCAATACATGCAGGCGCAACACGTTCAGGTCGATGACGACTGGAATTACGTACACAACCTGATGTACGCCATCGCCAATTTGATGGAAGCCGGCGAATTGAGCGAGGCGACGGCGCTCTCCGGAAAGGCGCGAGAAGCGCGCGGCCAGCTTGAAAACACCTTATATCCGTGGTCGCCGCGTGATGCGATGTCGCGGCTCGACCCGCGCCTCCCGGTTGCATTGCGCGCGGCGGATTGGACTGCGGTTCTGGAATTGCTGAAACCAGTCGATGCGGCCGCGACGCTTCCGAATCTTCAATTCCTGGCGGGCCAATTGACGCAATTCGCTCTCGGTATGCAGGCTCTGGATGCGCATGATCTGTCTCGCGCGGAAATTGCATCCGCGCAGTTCGATGCGGACCTTTGGCGACTGTCCAATCGTTTGAAAGATGAAGCGGACGCTAAGTCCAAAGAAAAGAACAAAGACGAGAAAACGCCGGACGCTGCTCCGCCCAAATTGCAACTGATGCCGGACGCGATGCCGAAGCCCCTGCTAAGCAACTTATCTATCATGTCTCTGGAACTGCGCGCTGGTTTGCTTTTGGCGAAAAAGCAGAACGAGGAGGCCAAAAAACTGTACGTCCGCGCCGCACGGGAAGAAAAAGCACTTGGATACCATGAGCCTCCTGCCTACATCCGGCCCGTTGGCGAAACGGAAGCCGCGGCGTACATGGCTGCTTCGGACTGGCCCGCCGCAAAGGCAGCTTACGAAGAGGCGCTCGTCGAGCGGCCGCGCTCAGGTTTTCCGCTCTTCGGCATTGCTAAAGCCAGCGAGCAAGCCGGCGACACAACAGCAGCCGCCACTGAGTACGCCGAATTTTTGGCTGCATGGAAATCAGCCGATTCTAGCCTGCCGCAACTTGCCCATGCCCGCGCCTACGTTGCTTCACACGGCACGGTCGCAGCAAGCAAATAGCGCGTTCTTCTTGCAAGAATCCGAGTTGATACTGCGAAAAGAACTAACTGGCGATCCTCAATGATCGTCCCGCGCCTTCGCCCAAAACTCCGCCGAAGTCACCACCGGCACAATCTCAAACTCCACCAGATCCTCCCAATGCCTCACCCACTCTTCCAACAACTCCGCCCGTTCCGCCTCCATAATTTGAAAGCAACGCCCGCGCGCCCCATCCACCCAACTCACGTGATACACAACTCCCTCGGGCAGCATCCGCCCCTCGCGAGCAAACCGCTCCCCAATCGCTTTTGTATTCCCAGTTCGGAACCGCTCAATCACCATAAACAACATGCCGCAAGTCTACCCAATCCCTAACAATCTTGCGCCACCCACAGGCGGGCTAAGTCCTTTAGACGCAACGTTTACAAAAAACAGGGGGAGGGGGGCGATTATTGTTAACCAAACTCCGCCTGCCCAACGCCCGATACTCATTTGACCCGCAACGTATTTCAAGAGACGATGCCAAGTTTGCACGAGGTGAAAACTTGGATCTGGGCTTACAAGGACGCGTAGCCATCATCGCGGCGGCCAGCAAAGGGCTGGGCCGAGCCGTCGCCGAAGAACTCGCACGCGAGGGAGCCAGCGTTGCCATTTGCGCCCGCACCGCATCCGAACTTGAACAAGCCGCCGCCCAAATTCAAGAATCCACGGGCAGGGAAGTCTTCCACCAAGCGGTCGACGTCACAAATCCGACCGCCGTCTCTAATTTTGTTGCCGCCGTTGAAGACCGCTTCGGTCGTCTCGATATTTGCGTCACCAATTCCGGTGGTCCGCCGTCCAAGCTGTTTGTAGACACAAACCCAGAAGACTGGCGCGCCGCCGTTGATCTCCTGCTGATGAGCACTGTTTTTTTCGCTAAGGAAGCCCTGCCGCGCATGCAGAAAAACAAGTGGGGACGCTTTATCACCATCACGTCTTCGGCCGTGAAACAGCCTGTGGATGGATTGCTGCTTTCTAATTCCATTCGCGCCGCCGTAACCGGCCTGGCGCGCACTCTTGCGAATGAGTACGCCGCGCACGGCATCACCGTCAACAATGTTTGCCCCGGATACACGCGCACCGCGCGTCTCGATGGTCTCGCCTCTGCCATTTCCGCGCGCACTGGCGCGCAGCAGGAAGCGGTCTTTGCCGATTGGACTCGCCAGATTCCCGCGGGCCGGATCGGCACCCCGCAAGAATTCGCGGCCGTCGTGGCCTTCCTCGCATCGGAGCGCGCTAGCTACGTCAATGGCACATCCATCGCAGTGGATGGCGGCATGGTACGAAGTCTTCTATAATATAAAGTGATGAATCTCTCCCAGCGTCACTTCCAACTTTCGATTCTGCCCGAAACCTTTGCCATTGTAGGACTTTCACCCGGTACAAGCATTCCGGGCTGGGCCACGCAAGGCTCCTTTTTCTCCGTCACCCGTACTCTCGATGAGCTCTCCATTGTCGTCGATGAAGCTCTCGTTCCCGCCGGCGTTCAATCCCAGGGCGGCTGGCGTGTCATGAAAGTGCACGGCCCTTTTATCTTGGCGGAAGTCGGCGTACTGGCGTCGCTCGCCGGACCTCTCGCCGCGGCCAAGATCAGTGCGTTTGTCGTCTCCACGTTCGATACAGATTACCTGCTCGTGGCCAATGAAAATCTTGCTCCAGCCATCTCCACGCTCGAAAGGGCAGGACACACATTCCAAAAGGGCCCGTCTGAATGAACCTTTCATTTTTCGCAGGTTTTCGTAGTCGTCCGCGTCGCCGGACGGCGTACGTCGCCTTTGCCGGCCTGCTCGCGATTCTCTTCCTCACTCTGCATCTTCTCGCCGACGAGCCCTATGCCCGCAGCCGCGACTACGACCTTCAACATTCGCGCATCGCCCTGCGTTTCGATCTCGAGCAGAAGAAAGTCATCGGCGACGTAACCCACTCACTCATTGTTCTCCGCGACTCGACTTCGAAGATTATTTTTGATTCCGCTGGCCTCACTATCCAAAGCGTCACCGTCAATAAATCCCCCGCCAAATTCGAGACCAAGGACGACAAGCTCATCATTCCGCTCGCCACTCCAGCCCACGCCGGCGAAAAATTCGACGTCAACATTCGCTACGAAGGCAAACCCACCAAGGGCCTCTATTTCATCCTGCCTGACAAGGATTATCCCGACCGCCCCAAGCAAGTCTGGACGCAAGGCGAATCCGAGGACACGCGCTACTACCTTCCGACCTACGACTATCCAAATGACCGCCTCACTACCGAAACCATTCTCACCGTACCCGCTTCGTGGATCACCGTTGCCAACGGCAAACTCATCAGCGTCACTGATGCCGCGAACGGCATGAAGACGTGGACTTGGAAAGAGTCCGTTCCCAGCTCGACGTATCTCATCACCATCGTTGCCGGCGAATTAGACGAGGTAAAAGACACTTGGCGCGGCATCCCCGTCACCTACTACGCGCCCAAGGGCCGCGGCGACCGCCTCGCCATCAACTACGGCCGCACTCCGCAGATGATCGAACTTTTCAGCAAAAAACTTGGCGTCGACTATCCCTGGGAAAAGTACGCGCAATCGATGGTCGATGATTTCGTCGCTGGCGGCATGGAAAACTCCAGCGCCACGACCAACACCAGCTCTTCGCTCCAGCATCCCAAACTCGCTCCCGAATACCTCACTGGCCAGGATGACCTCATCTCTCACGAACTCGGCCATCAGTGGTTCGGCGATCTGGTCACTTGCAAAGATTGGGGCGACATCTGGCTCAACGAGGGCTTTGCCACGTTCATGGAAACGGTTTGGAGCGAATCTCATTTCGGCAAGGACCAGGCCGACTACGAGAGATGGCTCGCCGCACGCGGATGGTTTGAGCAGACCAATCTTTTTGATAAGCCCATTGTTCGCCACGACTTCAACGATTCCGGCGAATTTGACGGCAACGCCTACACCAAAGGCGGCTGGGTCCTCTATATGCTCCGCTACCAGCTTGGCGAGGACGCTTTCTATCGCGGCCTGAAGCACTATCTCGAAGTGAATCGCGGCAAAAACGTGGTCACCGCCGACCTCGCCAAAGCCATCGAAGAAGCCACACACACCAATGTCGATCAGTTCTTCAATCAATGGCTCTACGGCGCGGGCGCTCCCAAGTTCGACCTTGGCTACAAGTACGAAGACGCGAAGCACGAAGTCGCGCTCACCGTTAAGCAAACGCAAAAAGTGGAAGGCCGCGTCGGCCTTTTCCACGTTCCTACCGATGTCGAAATTACCACTGCGTCCGGGCCAAAGCTTTTCCCGGTCACGGTTTCTGGTGAGAAGGACACTGCGATTTTTACGTTTCCAGCCGATTCCGCTCCGCTCATGGTTCTCTTCGACAAAGGCGGCCACGTTCTCAAATCCGCCGATTTTCACAAAGAGAAAAAGGAGTGGCTCTATCAGTTGAAGAACGCCACCGAATTTGCCGACCGCGCCGATGCGATTACCGCTCTGGGCAAACTCAAAGGCGATGATGATGTCGTCGCCGCCCTTGCCGATGCGCTCCGCAACGACAAGGCTTGGGGCGTTCGTGCCAATGCTGCCGACGCACTTGGCAAGCTGGGCGGCCCCGCGGCATCTAAGCAACTCCTCGATGCGCTCAACACCGCCAAGGAACCGTGGGTCCGCAATCGCATTGTCTCCGCGCTCGCCAATTTCAAAGATGACCCGGCCATAGTCGCCAAGCTGAATTCCATCGCCGGCGATGACAGCTCCTATCGCGCCCGTGGCGCCGCGCTTCAAGCGCTCGGCCGCCTCAAAGCGCCCGGCGCTCTCACCACTCTCGATGCTGCAGTCGCCGCCGATTCTCCAGACGGTTTTCTGCGCAACGCCGCGCTGCGTTCTATGGGCCCGCTCGGTGACGATAAAGCCGTGCCGCTCCTGCTCGAATGGTCAGCACTCGGGCAAACCCATCGAATCGCGGGAGGCCGCTATCGCCAGCCTCGCTCGCCTTCAAAAAGACAACAAGGACATCACCAAACAGATCGCGTCCTATCTCAACGAGCCGCACTTTCCCATTCGCATGGCCAGCATCTTCGCGCTCGGCGCGCGTGGCGACGCCTCGGCCGTTCCTGCTCTCGAAGCCTTGCTCAAGAGCGACGACCTCAGCATCGAAATGGTTCCCATGATTAAAGGCCAAATCGCGACGCTGAAGTCCCCCGCTGGAGAACGACACCGCCAGCATGGTGAAACGCCCAGCGAGGATGAAGGCGCGGACGCCGTTTCATCCGCAACGGGAAACGATCAAGGCGCAGTAGCAAAGCGACTCGACCACCTCGAACACCTGATACAGGAAATGAACGATCGTCTGAAGACGATCGAGACGCGTCTTCCGCCTCCGAAACAGTAGCTCGTACTCAAAAAATAGAATTGAGCGGAATGGATACAGCTCACCGCTTCACTGAAGCGCGCTCGTCCGAATTTGCGGCGAGCGAGGGCGGGGCAAGCCCCGCCCCTACAGGAATCTCAAGCCAAGCATTACCCCAGTCCTACAGGAACGTGGAAACACTGCGGCAACACCCTGATGGGATGATGGCAGCGGAGTGTGTTAGTGTGATTTTCTCAATTTCATTAGAGCGGGACGAGGCGAACGATGGCGAAACCCAAGGTGCTGGCGACGCGGCCGCTGTTTCCTGCCGCGCAGGAGATCTTGAACGCGGCGTGCGACGCGGAGTATTGGACCAAGCCGGAGTCCATTCCAAAAGATGAATTGTTTAGGAGACTTAAAGATAAAGAAGGGTTGGTGTGTCTGCTGACCGAGAAGGTGAATCTGGAATTGCTGAGCGCTGCGCCGAAATTGCGGATTGCGGCGAACGTGGCAGTGGGATTCGACAACATTGATGTCGCGGCTTGCACCAAGCGCGGAGTCGTAGCGACAAACACGCCAGGTGTGCTGGACGAGACGACGGCGGATTTTGCATGGACTTTGATGATGGCAGTAGCGCGGCGGCTGGTAGAAGGCGACACGCTGGCGCGCTCTGGGAATTGGACTGGGTGGGATCTGGATCAGCTTGTAGGGACGGATGTGTGGGGCAAGACGCTGGGAATCGTGGGCTTCGGAAGGATTGGCAAGGCTATGGCGCGGCGGGCTCTTGGTTTTCAGATGAAAGTGATTTATGCAGACGAGAAGCAAGCGCCGGAAGCAGTAGAGAAAGAGCTAAAAGCGGAGTATCGCGGAATGAATAGCCTGCTTGCAGAGTCAGACTTTGTGAGCCTGCACGTGCCGCTGTTGCCTGAGACGCGCGGCATGTTTGATGCGCCGAGATTCTACAAGATGAAGCCTACGGCCTACCTAATCAACACGTCGCGCGGCCCGGTGGTGGACGAAGCGGCACTTGTACATGCGCTGGAGATCGGGAAGATTGCGGGCGCGGCGCTGGATGTGTTCGAGAACGAGCCGTTCATCCATCCCGGATTGAAAAGGCCAAACGTGGTGCTGGCGCCGCACATTGCTTCGGCTTCGATCGAAACGCGGACGAAGATGGCGTGCATGGCGGCGGAGAATGTGGTGGCTATGTTCAAGGGGCAGCGGCCACCGAATATGTTGAATCCGGAAGTTTTGAAAGTAGGTTGAGGGAACCCGGCGACTCTTCCATGGCGGAACTGAAGCAACTTGCCCGCCGAATTTTCCAAGAAACCATTTCGGCGATCGACATCCCCGAGGCCATGCAGAGGAAACTGCGGCGCGCGGGAGCCGTATTGTGTCTCGACAACGCGGAGGTGAGTTTGCCCGCATTTGCGAAGGTCCGTGTGATTGGGATTGGTAAAGCGGCGCACGCTATGGTGGAAGGGTTAGCGAATTTGCTGGGTCGAGAATATCCACTGGAAGGAATCGTCGCAGCGCCCACGCCCCCGTTGTTTGCCATACCTGGGATGAAGTACTTCGTTGGCGGGCACCCGACACCAGATATTCACAGCTGGAAGGCAGCGGAGTCGATATTGGCTCTGCTCAGAGAATGCGACGAGAAGACCGTAGTGTTTTTTCTATTGTCGGGCGGGGGATCGGCGTTGGTGGAGTTGCCGCTCGATGGGAAGCAGACGCTCGAGGATGTTCGGCAACTACACCGCGCATTGGTCACGTGCGGGGCGCCGATCGAGGCGATAAATACGGTGCGAAAGCACGTTTCGGCAGTGAAAGGCGGAAGACTTGCAGTGGCTGCTGGGCTCGCGATGAAAATTACTTTGGCTGTGAGCGATGTGCCGGTGGGAAAAGAGTCGGCGCTGGCTTCCGGACCGACTTTGCCAGACCCCACGACTGTCGCGGACATGCAGCCGGTCATCGAAAAGTTTGTGCTGAGGGATAAGTTGCCTGCTTCGCTTTTGCGCTGGATGGATGAAGGGCAAATGCCAGAGACGCCGAAGGAGGGAGATGCTGCGTTTAGCAACGCCCACTTTTCACTTTTGCTGGGGCTTGATGATTTGTTTCATCCGGCGCATCACGCCACGGAGGCGAAGGGATTCGTGGCATGCTGCGACAACGCTACCGATGATTGGCCGGTCGAGAAGGCGACGGAATATTTATTGGCGCAGCTTGAGGAAGTGCGCCGGGCGAATCCTGGAAAGCGTGTAGCGGTGATTGCGGATGGAGAGGTTAGCTCGCCGGTTCGGGGCAAAGGAATCGGCGGGAGAAACGCAGCATTTGTGCTGGCGTGCGTGAAGAAGATTGCCGGGAAGAA
This sequence comes from uncultured Acidobacteriota bacterium, assembly GCA_963730495.1. Classification (GTDB taxonomy): domain Bacteria; phylum Acidobacteriota; class Terriglobia; order Acidiferrales; family UBA7541; genus Acidiferrum. The sequence continues at coordinate 258,285 of CAVSSD010000022.1, forward strand.
GATCGCGGTTCTTAGCGCAGGGACGGATGGAGTGGATGGAAATAGTCCGGCAGCAGGAGCTGTGGCGGATGGGGAGACTTTCGAGCGGGGGCAGGCGATCGGGTTGAATGCGCGGTATATGTTTCGGGAGAGCGATTCGTACTCTTATTTTGCGAGGTTGGGCGATACGATCATTACCGGGCCTACCGGAAATAATTTGCGGGACTTGAGAATTTTGCTGGCGGACGCTGAAGAGAAAAAGCAGAAGGATAGGCTTTAGCGCAGAGGCTAGTAGGGGATAGGAAGAGCTGAGAACGCTCGGGCGTGACAAGCCCCAAGGTCTGTTCAGCTCGCTAGGTAAATTCACTCGCAGAAAAACCTTTTTCAACTTGCCCCGTCTATGAGTAGAACGGAGGGCGCACTATTGAAACGCCTGCTCGTGTTCGCGGCATTTTTTTCCTGTTCACCAGTTTTTGCGCAAGACGCCATGTTTCGCGGCAACCCACAGCACACTGGCGTTTATACCGGGCCCGGCGTCGCTCAATTCTCCAAAATCAAATGGCAGTTCCACACTAAAGGACAGATTTTATCTTCTCCAGCGATCTCCGGCGGCGTACTGTACGTCGGCAGCAGCGATCACTTTCTCTATGCGCTCGACGCCGGCACCGGTGTTATCAAGTGGAAATTTGAGACTGCTGGCCGAATTACCTCGTCTCCGGCTGTATCGGAAGGCCTCGTCCTTTTCGGAAGCTTCGATAGCAACTTTTACGCCGTTGATGCCGCCAGCGGCAAATTGAAGTGGAAATTCAAAACGCCTGGCGAGCGCCGCTTCGCCGCGACGCATCTCCATGGCGCGGAGCCGGCCGCTGAATCTATGCCTGACCCTTTCGATTTCTACCTTTCGTCGCCGGTCGTTTCAAACGGCGCCGTGTATTTCGGCAATGGTGACACCAACATTTACGCCCTCGATGCTGCTTCGGGCACCCTTAAATGGAAATTCAAGACCGACGATGTCGTCCACGCTTCGCCCGCGATTTCCGATGACACTTTATTTGTCGGCAGCTGGGACAGCTTTTTCTATGCTCTCGATGCTGCCACTGGAAAAGAAAAATGGCGCTTCAAAACCGGTGAAGATCCGAAAATTCATAATCAAGTTGGGATTCAATCTTCTGCCGCCGTCGCCGATGGCGTTGTCTACTTCGGCTGCCGCGATTCCAAGTTTTACGCCGTGGATGCCGCCACGGGAAAACAGCTGTGGTCCTTCGATAACAAAGGCTCCTGGGTCACCGGTTCGCCAGTGGTTCTGGATGGCAAAGTTTATTTCGCGACGTCGGATTCCGGCCTCTTCTACGCGCTGGACGCCAAATCCGGCGCTGCACTCTTCTCCCTCGATAACAATCATTGGCCCATGTTTTCTTCTCCCGCTGTCTCCGGCGATACGCTCTATATCGGCTCGCACGAGGGCAAGCTCCTCGCTATCGATCTCAAGACGCAGAAGTTCGCTTGGAGTTTTGAAACGGAAGGCCACAAAGAAAATGGTTCAACGTACACCAAGCCTGATGGGGCGCCAAAATACGAGGCGGCCTTCACGGACTTTTTCTACGACGACATGGTTCACGGCGTCCAGAAAATGATGGCGGTTGGCGCCATTCTGTCTTCGCCGGTGATCTTCGGTGGCGCTGTCTACGTCGCCAGCACCGATGGCAATATTTATGCGTTGATGTAGGATAGGCAATCTTGCCTGTCCTCCCGTCTGTGCCAACTCCTCAACGTCGAACTATCGATTCTCGCCAAGGGCAGGTTCGTGCGAGTCACTAAGAAAAGCGGCAGCAGAGCTACCGCACTCCAAATCGCCGCTTCCTACTTTTATGTGGGATTCCGTGGGCTCTTATTATTTTCTTCACGCGCCAAGTCCTTGCGCTGCGCCCACACGCATCGGATGAATCTCGAACTTGTTCAGCCCAGCTAGAACTGTTGGATCATTTTCGAGAACGTGACGAACCTCCGCCTCATCCGCGACCTCAAACACCGCCATACCGAACGCGCCGCTCGGCGCCATCACCGGTCCGTAAATCAGAATCTTCCCAGCGTCAAAGCTCGCTCTCGTGTAGCGAGCGTGCTCCTGCATCAACAACTTCTCCTCGGGAGTAATGTCCAGCGGAAACGTGGGCCGAGGCGGGATCAATCTCACAAAAAAGTGTTGTTTGCTCATAGTCCAGGCATGATAGCACGCTCACATTTCGTTCAAGATCCCCGCATGTTGCTTTTTCCCTCCAGAGACGGCTACGCCCCTTCCGCATTGATGGGGGCAGATGCGGAAAGGGCGTGCCGTCTTCAGGAGAGAAGATCGTTGCTTTAAGGGCGCCGGCTCGCTCTACAGCAGCCAGCGCCAAGTTGCGATTGTTAGTTGACGGCGGGAGGTGCGCCGACTGGCCCGCGAGCTCCGGGACCACCAGGGCCGCGTCCGCCTGCTTGCACAGAGTAGCCCGCCGGAACCATAAACAAAGTGGCCGCGGGCTCAGTTCTTTGAATACTGGTCACGGTGTAGGTCGTGGTGCCCGTTCGCGGATCGGTTCGTGTACTCTTCAACACAATCTGAAGATCCGCCGAATACCATCGCTCGGAAACGATCTGTAGGGCCTTTTCATTTCCGATCTGCCCGACAGGAATAATGCGCGTTGTCCGCGTGCCTTCTGCGACTACGCCATTGATCGTCTGTGTACCGAGCGATTCCTTCTTCAGCAAGCCAGCAGCTTCTTCTTTCTGCATCCGCTCCTGCATTCTTCCTTCGAACGCCGGATCTGACTGCGCATTCGCGCCGTTGCCCTCGTGGACGTGCAAGGCGTTCTTGTGAGCGACCTTTTGCTCATCGTCGAGCATGATGTGCACGCCCGCGACTGGGTCAGAAATCATCACCATCTTTTTCGGAGCACCCGAGGCCGTCAGCGGTCCGAATCCAGTAAAGGTGGCTTCGTGCCGCGACCTTCCCTGGCTGTCGCGATACATCGACACCTGCGAGGTTCGGCGAATCACGGAGCCGTCTTGCAAGGTTTCCGTCGTTTCCGACGTAGCCGTGGCAGAGAAAGGCGCGCCCTTCACGGTCTTCCCGCCGTGCATTCCTTCAAAGCCCATCAACTCCATCGGGCCTCCGAAGGGCGGTGGACCATCCGGACCGTGCCGCTGGGCTTGCACCGCGGCAGAGCTCAATACCAGCACTCCACCAAAAACCAAACACATTTTGATCTTCGAGTTCATCATTACCTTCTCCTCTTCTCTCCTAGACCGCGATGGCTTGCTCACCGCGGCAATCTCGTTTTAGTTTTCTTCCTCTGCCAACCGCACGGCTTGCGGCAGGCCGTCGTTTCCGACCAACAAATCGACCTGGATCCACTCGCTGGCGCGCTCTTCATTCACCGGCAATCCCAGAGCGCCAAGCGAGCCGCGCTGCATCCGCACGTGGTAAATCGCGGCTTCTTCGGTTTCATCCAAAGTGGTTCCTGGCAGCGGGGTAAAGTCTCCCGAATCATCGGCAATCGAGAAGTTGTTAGAACCCTGGTTCTGCGCGGCGGCTTCGGTTGCGGCAAGCGCAGTTTGCATTGCGATTTTTTGTTTTTCCGCGTCCAGATGGCGTGACTGCTGCCAATTCCACGTACTTATTGCACCCACAAGAACCGCGGCACCAGCCAAAGCCCATGCCGCCACAACCGCAGTACGCCGCACTACCATCGTGCGGTGTCGCGTGCGAAATTCCTGCCGCAGCCGCATTTCGACACGGGCTGGCGCACGCGCTTCTAAAGTCTCTTCGCTCAGCAGCCGCAACTCTTCTCTTGCCGCTTCCCAGGATTCCTGCAACGCCGCGCAGCGCGGGCAATGGCTGAGGTGCGCCACCGCGGCCGCTCTTTCGAGCGAGTCCGCGTCAGCATCGCGGCCCAGGTCTAAAACAATTGCTTCTACTTGTTCGCAGTTCATTGCATTTTTCCCAAACGATTCCAAAATTTCCTCACCTCGCCACTTTCATGCGCCGAGGCACATCCCGCAACATCTCCAGTTTCGCCAGCAGCAGGGCACGTCCGCGATGTAGCCGCGAACGAATCGTTCCGATGGGGCAGCCAGTCATTTGCGCTGCTTGTTCGTAACTCATTTCTTCCAGTTCGCACATCACGACAGCCTCGCGAAACTCTGCCGGCAAATCCAACACTGCCGCTCTCACCTGATGCATGCGTTCCCGCTTTTCGACCCACATTGCAGGAGTGAAGCTGTCTTGCAAAATGATCCCAGCTCCTGTGCCGTCCTCGTTCTTCTCTTCTAGCGCGACTTCCCGAGGCCTTCGCTCCAGGTGTTTCATCACACGGTTGCGGGCGATTCCGAAGAGCAGCGCTCCGACTGTTCCACGCTCCGGGTCGTACTTTTTCGGAGCGCGGATTAAGGTCATGAAGACATCCTGCACAATTTCTTCCGCGCCCCAGGCGCTTCCGGTCATTCGCAATGCAAACCGATACAACGCACCCTGGTGCCGCCGGTAGAGAAGTGTAAAGGCCTCCTCGTCACCTTTTGCGGCACGACGCAACAGAAGATCGTCTCTATCTTGCGGAGCTATCCTCGTCTCCCCTGTTACGGTGTCTCGATCAGTTCGAGGTGCGTGTTCTGCTTTCTCCCTTATTTCCCGGCGGGGCCGTAAAAAGTTCCCAGGCCGGTTTAGAGCGGGATACGGCGGATTGGTAAGCTTTGGTTTCACAGTAGTTTAGACGTGTGCGGGGCCTGCCGCGTGTCGGGCAAGGGTAACTCCGAAGGGAAGTGGGCCTCAACTAGAAAGGATTGGATGGGAGGTGGTCGGCTGGTCGGAGGTTTGAGAATTCTGAAAAAAATTTGCAGGGGCTAGGCTTTTTTTTGAGGCTTAAACATACGCGCGGCGACGCGCGCTACGAAGCGCCGGGGGACAAGTCTTTGGCCTAGCACGCCTAGATAATTTCCCAGGCCGGAAATGACATAGCTTTTGCCGGCAGCGAGTGCGCGCAATCCTGTTCGCGCGACTTTTTCCGCGGTCTCGCGATTCGCTCTGGTGGCGGCAATATGCGTTTGTCCGGCGACATCCGCAAATTCTGACTCCGTCGATCCGGGACACAGGGCGCAGACTCGAATGCCGTAAGGCTTCATTTCTTCCGCCAATCCTTCCGCGAAAAGCAGGTCGAAGGCTTTGGTTGCGGCGTAGGTCGAAATGTACGCCACGCTTTGGAAGGACGCGGTCGATGCAAGGATAAGTACGTCGCCGTGGCGTCGCGCCACCATTTCCGGCAAATAGAGGCGCGTCAGATGGACGACGGCGGAGCAGTTTACCTGCACCATGTCCGTTAGCCGGCTCGGCTCGACCGTGGGGAATTCACCGTATGCGCCGAAGCCTGCATTATTGATCAGCAGCTCGATTTCGATTCCTTGTTCTTTTGTGAACTGAAATATTTTTTCAGGGGCGTCGGCTTCGGTCAGATCAGCAACGAATATTATTGCTCGAATTTTGTGTGCTGACGAAAGTTTCTGGGCCAGTTCTTCCAACCGATCTCGCCGCCGCGCGGTCAGGACGAGATTTGTGCCGCCACGGGCCAGTTCCTCGGCAAGTGCTGTGCCGATTCCCGCGCTCGCTCCTGTCACTAGCGCCCATTTTCCGGCCCATGATGTCATTGCTCGCCTCTCCGAAAGAGAGTTCAGCGTATCACGGACTTGCGGATGAATTGCGGTCGCGAAGAAATACCAGCGGGACTGTCCGCATTCATTTTATCCCGCTGCGCGCGAGGTCTGCGGCAACCCGGCGTCTTCGGCAGCGACACGACCGATGACTGACCAATCTTTGTCCTGATTGCCTCGCGCCATGGCGGTAATAAAACGATCTCGAACGACGCTTGCGATGGGCATGGGGACGTTCGCGGCTTCGGCCGCCTGGAGCACGAGGCGAACATCTTTCAAACCGAGCGGCAGAGCGAAGCCCGCAGGCTCGTGTTTGCCTTGAACGATCAACTCACCGTAAGTTTTGTACACTGGCGCGTTAAACAGAGTGGCGGTCAAAAAGTCCATCAGCGCGGCTGCATCGACGCCGGACTTTCGCGCAAACGCCAGGGCTTCCGAGAGTGATTCCAGCACCGTGGCGATGAGAAAATTTCCGGAGAGCTTCACTACGTTGGCCATGGATGGCCGTTCGCCAACGACGAACAATTTCGGTCCCATGGCTTCAAAAAGCGGTTTGCACTTCTGAACGATAGCCTCCGCGCCGCCAACAACTATGGCAAGCCGTCCTGCTTCGGCGGCCTCGGGGCGCCCGAACACTGGTGCCGCCAAATAAGCTTGGCCTGCTTTGGCATGCTCGGCGGCGAGCCTGTCGCTCAAGGCCACGCTAATAGTGCTGAGCGAGACATGCAGGGAGCCGTGCGGCAGCGACGCCAATATTCCGCTTTCCTCAAACACGAATCCTTCGAGTGCGGCGTCGTCCGCTACCATGGTGAAGACTATTTCGCTGTGGCAGGCTTCGGCTGCAGAGGAGGCTACAATTGCGCCATCCTCTAGCAGGGCTTCCGCGCGCGATCGGGTGCGGTTGAACACTGTGACGCGGTGTCCGGCGCGCAACAGGCTCTTGGCGATGCCGGAACCCATTTTTCCGATACCGATCAGTGCAACTTGCATGATGGATGCCTCCGTGGTTTGTAATGCGAACTGGCTTTCACGTCGCGGCTTTCACTGGCCGTGTAGTAGCAGCTATTGAGCCTCACCTTAATATATATATGTCGTGTTAGGCCTAGGAAAAGCGGCAGCAGAGCTGCCGCACTCCACATTGTATTTACAGCTTTACTGTTTCGTTGGATTCGGCGGAATCCTTGGCGGGTGCATTCTTGTTGGACCGCCAGACGGCGTCGCGAACGCGTCCGCCCTCGTGCTTGATGCGGTCCATGAGGCGCTTGGCCCAGACGAATTCCGCGGCGAGCAAGCCCAATCCGAGAAAAATCACCAGCCAGCCTGGTCCTGGAGTGACCAGCATTACGATACCAATGAGCAAAAGCGTGAAGCCGCCTACGATGCGAGAGACGCGGCGGACTTGCTCGACGGTGCGAAGGAACATGAGGCTCTCTGGAAGGGGTCCCCTAGAGGATAAAGAGGAAAAGTCACCAGTTTCTTCCGCTTTAATTTTGGACTTTCGTTTCGCCCCGCGCAAGGGCACTGGAATTCGCGTGTGTCCAACACTCGACGGCTACTACGTCGACTAGTGGAACGAGGACATGCTTGCGGCAGCAGGGCCAGCTGGCATGTTTAACATTCATGTGACCGCAGACTGTGGCGTTACCAAAGAGCGTTTCTGCTACGTCAGAAGCTGGGATGCTTGGCCAAGCGCCAAGACCACATCAGAAACGACGTTGATGTGAGGTCGATCGCCGGTTCAGTTGTGGTGAAGGACTGCATGTTGTCCTGATAGACGGCTTTTTGCGATGCATCGAACGGGCCGGCGTTTCCATTGAATTTTTTGAACGTATCGACGCCGTTTGCCGGACAGAGAATCATGCCGTCGACAACGCCAGATGTGGCGGAATCGGATGGACCCTCTGTAGCGGCCCCCCAGAGTACCGGAATGCCACCAGAAGTTCCGTCGAGCGCTCCCGCCAAGTTGGCGACCTGATGTTGGATACAATTCGGGAAGGTGGTGCCGTCGCCGACGATGAAGGACGAGCCCCAGGAGTTCGTCCCCAAAATGTTTGCGAGCCATCGCTGCGAGTAGGTGTCGTAGCTCTTAGATTGCGTCAGGTAAAAGGCTTCGCTGGCCATCACGGAAAGACCGGCACCGTGCGAGGTAGTGTCGCCGGAGCTCCATTCGTAGCCGAAGCCCCAAGGATCTGTTCCGGCCTGAGAGATAGCGTCTGCTACCTGCTGCAGGAATTGTTTGCGGATACCCGATAGTGAAATGGCCAAACCGCTGGGATTTCCCGCCATTTCCAGAGCGCGATAGAGTTCGAAATGGGCGAGGCCGCTTACGTCGTAGAGATTTAACGTGTCGGAGAATCCTGGATCGTAAATGTTGGTGATGTAATTCTGGGCGAACAGCGCGGCCTGCTTCAGGTAGTCCATGGGATTTGTATGCGGCAGACCGGCGGGAAGATTCTTGGCTCCGCCAGCGGATTGCAGAGCGAAGTAGAGTTCGGTTGCGCCAAGCTCCATGTCATCTTCCCAGACGTTTTCGGGATAGCCGTCGAACGGGGCGATGGTCAGCAGGCAATTCGTGCAGGAGCCAGAGCCTACAGCGGGCGCCGGGTCCGGAAACGAAGTATCCCCAAGCGCAAAAATGTCCTCCGCATTTTTGAGGCATTTATTCGCCAGGGTAGTATTCGTGGTGCGGTTGAGTTGGTAACAGAGCGCAAAATCCGCGGCCAAACGGCCGGCTAGATTGGGGCTGATCTTCGATCCTGCGGGGCCAGTTACGTAGACCGGACGATTGCAGATATAGAAGGTCGTTAGCGGATCACAAGCTTGCGGATCGCCGGATTGCAGGAAATTGTCAGCAGCCTGGGGCAGCGTCCATATGTCGTACTCGGTGACCAGGCAGTAGGGACTCGAAAACGTTCCGCCGCAATTAGGATTGCTCGAACTTGGGTCGCCCTCGCCGTAATAATTCCAGTCTTGCGTGTTGTCCACCTGGTAGTAGAGGGTTTGCGTTTTGTCGTCCCACATTTTCAGGAGCCAGTCGACGCCAAATTTCGCTTCGTTTGTAAAGTCGGAGGAGCGTGGCGCTCCCGGCACGCTGTTACCGGCAAAAGAAACGGAGCCTGGCGGCGGGAGAGGATTCACTTGAGCGTTCTGCGCCCATCTGATTTGGAAAGTCGCGTACCCCAATCTGCATCAGCGCGGCGGTGTAGCTGACGGTTTCGACGTACTTCTCGTAGTCGCCAGCGTCCCACCATCCGCCAGACGCGTCGATATTTGGGAGCTTTGCGGGCAGCAAAGGCGGCGCGGGGGGAACGTTGTTGATGAAGTCGTTGTCGTCGAGCACGGGCGTCTGGTAGACGCGGGCGTTCTCGTCTTTCAGGTGGCCAGGTGCGGTGCGGAGCGCGTTGCGGACAAAGTCAGAGCCGTCGCGCTCCGTTTCGTAGAAAAACAGAGTGTTCAGAAGCAAGCCTGAATAGAGCGTCTCCGGGCAATCCACCGCGAAACGTGGCGAAGACGCCGCCACCGGGCCCGAGACGGAAATTGTGTAGAGGTCGCCACCAGGAACGGAGAAGTCGAGAGCGTAGACGTCGAAAGTCTCTGTTTTGCTATGGCTCCAAGTGCCTAGGAGAGCGCCCACTTTGCCAGAATAAGCAGCGGCGCCCTTGGAGTTGAGCACTTTGAACGTCGCTCCAGTTTCGACCGCTGAGGACATCAGATAGGCGCGAAAAGGGGTCTCGCCGGTCTCGTAGCCGGCTTGACTGACACGCACGTAGGCGGATTGAGCCAGTGCGAGCGGGGCGAATGCAAACAGCGCGAGTAAAATGTTGGCGACAGAAACGAGCGAGAAGCGGGTGCTGGAAGAGAACATGGCTTTCTCCTGGCCGGCTGGGACGGCCTGTATTAAATGGGTTTAATACAGGCGAATACTGCTCTCTTGCCGATTGGCTGTCAAGCATAGATTCGAAAATCGGAGCGATCAGCGGGATAGACGCTCCGGAATCGCAGCACATGCGATCTGCGGTTGATGGCTAACGCTCAGGGTAGTTTTTCGTCGAGCTCGCTGGCTAGCTTGTGAACATCGGTGGTTTCGCTGAAGCCCTGCACTTGCTGCGTTGCGGATTTAACGTCGACACCCGAGTGCTGGCAGAGCTTTTGCAGCATCTGGAGCATCATGGTGAGCTCCTGTTCTGCGAGCATTCCAACTTGAAGATCGAGATGGGCGCGCCGCTCCGCCTGGCGCGACATGCGATTCTGGCTGATCAGCACGAAGATAGTCAGGAATACGCTTTCCGAAGAAACAAAAAGCGCCAAAATGCCGAAAGGGAAAGGATCGAACGCTCGCACGCCGGGAATCAAGTTGAGATTCACGGTGATCCAGCCCGCAACCAAAATCACATGCAGCAGAAGAAATTTGGGGCTGCCGATGAATCTTACGACGGCATCGCTTTGGCGCTCCGTGCGCGTGCGGCGATGCAAAGCTTCCTCTTCGAGCTTGGCAATAGCGGCAATATTGAATTGCGTGGGATTTTCCGCAATTTGGTCGGACAGCGATTTATTCATGGAACTTCGGCGATCTAGAGAGCGACGTTCGCGCATTGGACGAGTTGGCGACGGAACGATTTTTGTAATCTACTTCGGATTGGGATTGGCGGCGCTGGTTTGCGTTGGAACTTCTGCGTCCGCCAGGATAAACGATGATTTCAACGGTGCCCCAGCCGGAATCCGGAGTGTCGCCCTGTCCTTTGCCGCGTCCAAGAGTTTTGAGTTGGCTGTCGTCAAAGGAGAAATTGTTGACGAGATAGTCTCGCACTACCATGGCGCGGGCCTGAGTGAGCACCAAATCCTTTTGCTCATCTCCCGTCATGCCTGCGGAAACGACGACCACTGCTACGCCAAATTCCTTGTCTGCCAGAAACTGCCCGGCGGCACGCAAGGATTTTTCGTTCTTTGGTTTGGCGGTATCTTGCTTGTCGAATAGTTTCTTGGAGTCGAAAGTGAAAGTCTTCAGAGGCGCTGCGTCAGGGAAGCTTCGGGATTTCGTTTTTCACAAGGTCAGTAGAATCTTCATAGCCACGTTTCTTGTAATATCCGCGCACCAGGAAATTCTGTTTCATCGCTTCCATGTTTTCCTGGAAAGCCGTTACGCCTGCTTGAGCGTGGGTGACGGTATCGCGCAAGCCTGCAGTCGTCTGATCCAACTGGTTATAGATTTTCTTATCGTTCACCAGTGAACCCGATCGTACCTTGACCATTATTGATCTTAAGCGTGATGTCACTCACATTCGCCGACGCCACCGTGATGTTCTTCAGCGCTGCCTGGCTGGTGTCCAGAATTCCGTCGGCCTTTTTCATCAGGTCCGCGATGACGAGCGGAGGTTGGCTGCCGATCATATCGTTATCTTTTACATTCTGGGCCTGCTCAGAGCCAAAGGAGATTGCGACGTATTCATTGCCCAGCAGGCCTTCGGTCTCGATCGAAGCTATGGAGTCTTGCTTGACGATGGTATGTGTCGATCGCTGAATATCCATCAGCACGGTGACTTTGTCGGTCGGTTTGCTGGGCAGGTCGATCTCGCGAACTGTGCCGGTATGCACGCCGGCAATGCGCACTTCCGCGCCCGAATCGAGGCCCACTACCGTTGCGAACTGGGCCTTCAATCGATAAGTGGGGCTGAACAGATACTGTTTGCTGCCGATAATGAAGATTCCCGCCGCCAGTATCGCCAGCGTTGCGACGATAAATGCTCCAAGCCTCGCTGCCCTTGACATATTCGCTCCCTATGAATCTCGCTTCATGAATTCCGAAACAAATTCGTTGTCGCTTTTCTGTAAGGTCCTCGAAGCTACCTTCGATCAGCACATTGCCTTCGTGCAGAAGGGCGATGCGATCCGCGATGGTTTTTGCGCTAAGCAAGTCGTGCGTGACCACGACTGATGCCATGTTATGTTCCTCCTGCAACTTGAGAATCAGCTCATCGATTTCAGCGGAGGTGATGGGATCAAGGCCCGCCGTGGGTTCGTCCAGCAATAGGATGGCGGGCTTGAGGGCCAGTGCGCGGGCCAGGCCAACGCGCTTCTGCATGCCTCCGGAAATGTCGGAGGGCATTTTGTTGAGAGCGCTTTCCATGCCGACATTGGCAAGCAGTTCCTTGACGCGATCATCGCGTTCTGATTTCGTCATTTGTGTATGGCGCTTCAAGGGGAAGGCAATGTTTTGCCCAACGTTCAAGGAGTCATACAGGGCTGCGCCTTGAAATAAGAAGCCCATTTTTTTCCTGATCTCAATCATCGCTTGGAGATCGAGGCTGGCAATTTCTTGTCCCTGGACGAGAATGGATCCGGCGTCCGGCTTTTGCAGACCGATGATGAGCTTGAGGAGGACGCTCTTGCCGGTGCCGCTACGTCCGAGCATGGCCAGGGTTTCGCCGCTGTTCACGGTGAGATCAACACCGTCCAAAACGATCTGCTTACCGAAGGATTTATGCACGCCGCGCAGCACCACCGCGGGGCCGGCACTCTCTGCGCCAGAACTTTCTCGCGCTACGAAGGCCGAGTTTTCCTCGGTGCCAACCAAAACAGCTTGTTCAGGTTGCATCATGGAAAGAACACCAGAATTAATTTCACAAGGAAAACATCGGCCAGAATGACGAAGAGCGAAGACAGTACGACGGAACTCGTCGCGGAAAGCCCAACACCAGCGGTGCCACCCTGCGTCCGCATTCCCTGGAAGCAACCGATCATCCCGATGATCAGGCCGAAGATCGCAGTTCTCAGCGTTGGCGCAAGAAAGTCGCTGAAGCTGGTGCCACCAAAACCGCGATGGATGAATTTTGTGATGGAAATAGGATCGGCGAGCGTTTCGGCGAGCCAGCCGAATACGACACCGAAGAAATCGGCCGCGAGGGTCAATAGAGGAAGCATCAGGACGCAAGCCACAATGCGTGTGAAGGCCAAGTACTTGAAGGGATTTACGCCAGAAGCTTCTATGGCATCAATTTGTTCGGTTACTTTCATCGATCCTAATTCAGCGCCGAGGCCGGCGCCTACTCTGCCGCTGACAACCAAGCCGGTAACGATGGGTCCCGTTTCATGAATGATGGAGAAAACGAGAGCAGCGGGAAGCATGGACTTTGCGCCGAATCGAACCAAGCTGCTGCGGCTCTGTAGCGCGAGCACAGCACCAATGGCTGCACCGGCCAGAGCTACAAGAGGCAAAGATTTGGAACCGATTTCATCGAGTTGGCGAATCAATTCGCGGCCCTCAAAGGGACGGCGAAATGCAACGCGCATGACCTGCCATGCAAAAATGCCAAGCTCGCCGAACCATTCAAGGAAGCTGTTGAATGGGCTCCACAGGGAAGCGAGTGTGGTTCGCACCAGAGACGGAACTTGCGGCACGTCCTGGCTGATCAAGCGATGAGGAATGCTGACGTTATGGCTCACAATTTTATCTGGTCTCCTCAATGATTTGAGCTGGTTTCGGCTGAAGCCGTTTCCACAGATCCACGTCGATCCACTTGGTTAGATCATGTTTGTGGAGCTCCCTAAATGAATTCAGGCGCAATATTCGCTCCCATGAACGCTAAAAGGGCATAGTTGCCCATCCTCAGTTCATTTTTGACTTCATAGCGGTCCGGACACCATCCATAGATTGCTGTAGTTGTGCCCACAGAAAGACCGATGATAGCGGCGAATGACAAACGGCGATGGCCGTCTGCGCTGTGGCGCATCCTCTTCATGTCAAACTCTCCTTACCAGATGTTTCCGTTTTCGAGCGAGGATGGCTGTAGCAACAGGCTAGAGAGGGACCAAGATCCTACGACTTAGAGATACCACGTTGAGAATTTGGCTGTCTGTCTCAAACGGTACACACGCTGCCGACAGTGTGGTTACGGCTGGGAAAAGCGAGAAGTGGCGGAGAGGGTGGGATTCGAACCCACGGTACGGTTTCCCGTACGCTCGCTTTCGAGGCGAGTACTTTCAACCGCTCAGTCACCTCTCCGCGGTCGTGGCAAGTCCCATCGTAGCAAGGCTTCTGGCTTCGGGCAATCCAGGGTTGCTTAGTCAGAGATGGGCTTTTGTCACCTGGATACTGAAAATTTATCCAATAAGGATGAATAGCGAGCAGACGCAACGCAGAAGCGCGCTGTGTTTACGAGGGAGGAAGGTTTGCGTTTCAGTGCGGCGATTTAGCGGCGGGCGGCGAAAAAGGATTGCAGGATGGAGGCGCAGTCAGCAGCGAGAAGGCCGGGAACGACTTCGACTTGATGATTGAGAGTGGCGTTTGTGAGGATTTCGAAACAGGAACGAACGGCGCCGCCCTTTGGATCGTCGGCGCCATAGACGAGGCGTGGGATGCGGGCTTGGATGATGGCCCCGGCGCACATGCTGCAAGGTTCCAGGGTGACGTAGAGAGTTGTGCCCAGCCATGCGGTAGTTGCTGAGGAGGCGAGCGGCTTCGCGGATCACGATGATTTCGGCGTGCGCGGTGGGGTCGCAGTCGCGAATCGTGCGGTTGCCTGAGCGGGCGAGAACTTTGCCGTCATGGACGAGCACGGCGCCGATGGGTACTTCGCCCGCTGCGGCCGCGGCGCGGGCTTCCTCGAGGGCCGTTTGCATGAACGCGATGTCCGTTTCCATCTTGGGCGAGAGGATAACATGCGAAGGGAAGTATTGAAGTAAAGACAAAGGAAACGGGAAAAAATGAGCTGCAGGGCAAAGCTCGATTTTCCATCAAAACATTCGCACAATGAAATGAGTTTTCAGGTTGCTTGACAATTGTGAGGCGGAGAAACAAACTACGGCGATGCAAGTGCGCTTGTTGCGAGCGTTGCAAATCGATTTTCTTGGACGCTGCGCGCGGTTTTGCTGTGTGCAACACTACAAACACGAGATCTGCTGAAGAAACCTGAATGGAACTCCGAAAAGACCCTATCACTCAAAGTTGGATCATACTGGGCCAGCGGGAGATCGGTGGCGAATCGCTTGCTGAGTGTCCATTTGAACCAGAAAAAATAGAAAAATCTAAAGCCTATTTTGAGCTGGCCGCCGGAAGGACCGTGGCAAGTGCGCGTGGTGCCTCACCCTGAGCCGTTGTACCGGGTGGAAGGCGATCCAGGGCGTTTGGCCGAGGGCATGTACGACAAAATGGGTCCGCTCGGCGCGCACGAAGTTGTGGTGGAGACGCCGAGCCACGAAAAACGCCTTCCGCAATTCACGGATGAGGAGATTGAGCGGGTGTTGTGGGTTTGGGCGGCGCGGATCGCCGACTTGAAGAAGGATTCCCGCTTCAAATATGTGAGCGTATTCAAGAATCAGGGCGTGATGGCAGGGGAAGAGTGGCCGCACGCACATTCCGAAGTGACCGCGACGATATTCGTTCCGCGGCGAATTAAATACGAGCTGCACGCCGCGCATGACTGGTTTAAAGACAAAGAGCGGTGCATTTTTTGCGATTTCGTGAAGCAAGAGGAAAAGCAAGGAAAGCGAATCGTGGACGTGCAGGGGGACTACTACGCGCTCTGCCCGTATGCTTCGCGCGTCCCCTATGAAGTTTGGGTGATGCACCGGCGGCACAATCAACTGTTTGAGCAGCCGCGGCCGGGTTCCAACCGCAAGCAATTGGCTGCGCTGCTGGGCCGTGTGCTGCGCAGGTTAGAAAAGGTGGCGCCAGCCTATCATTTGGTGGTGCACACAGCGCCAAACACCAAGAGCAAAAAGGGCGAATTGGCGGGTTATTGGAAAACGTTGGCGGAAGACTACCACTGGCACATCGAAATCATGCCGATCGTGGAGAAGCGCAGCAAGTCCTACAGCATCAAAGAGGTTTACTTCAATGCTGAATTGCCGGAGCAGGCCGCCGCGCACTTGCGAGGCTTGGATCCGAATTCATGAGTCTTGGATTCCTGGACAAGATGAGAGCTGTGCTGCTGGAGTAGGATGCGACGTTGAGATAACAGTGATTAAATTACATAGTTAACTTAGAGAATTGCCGTAAGGATGGCTCGGGACTTGGTGTCGACAGGGAGAGGCCGAGAGCATCAAATATCGCTATCCATTGTGGATATAGCCGGACTGAAACCACAAAATATGGTGTAGCGCTTCAGGAAACACGCTAGATTTGCTACCCCGCATACTTGTTTACAGCCGCTAAGTGCTGTACTATCTTCACGCTTCTGAGTCGCGGTTCCTCCCAGCACTCGATCGGCGGCTTCGAAAATCCAATTTTCGTGGTCGAGGTGTCAGATGTGGAAAAAAGAAGACGGTAAGCCCCAAGCAGCGCCCGAGATTTCCACAGCACCTGTGGGCACTGCAAGTACGCCGAGTTCCCATTTCGTCCCCAATCCGTGAGACGCCGAAAGAAGTACCAGTCTCTTCGAAAGCCTCCGCCTGCATCAGCCAAGGAATCAAAATAAAAGGCGAGGTCACGGGGAGCGAAGATCTTTTCGTCGACGGCCAAGTGGATGGAAAGCTGAGTCTTACCAATGGGAGCTTGACCATCGGGCCGAACGGGCGCGTGAAAGCGGATGTGACCGCTCGCGAAGTGATTGTTCGCGGAACAGTGGAAGGAAAAGTTTCAGGGCGCGATAAAGTGCAGCTCTGGAGCACCGGGCAAGTGATCGGCGAAGTTCAAACCGACCGGCTGGCCATTGAAGATGGCGCGATGCTGCGCGGCAAGGTCGAAGCTGGAAAACACCCTGGCAAAACCGGAGAGGCTCAGGCGGCCGCAGCGGGTGCTTCGCCTTCAGCGGGGAAGTCGTCTAGCCAGATTTCGATGAGTTCCGGAACGGCGGCGGATTGATCCATGAGCTTCCTGCATAAACTAGGCATTGGCGTAGGTACCGGAACGGCCCGCGAGGTTTCGCGGCCAATCCCTCAAAATGGAAGAACACGCAACGTCGCCTCCTGTCCCGGCCGTAGGCTCGCCTCGCCCGCCAGAAGCGCCAGGATCTACGCGCATTTCGAATGGATTGAAAGAGTTTTTGTGGAACCTGGATGGGCTTGGCCGCGGAACGTTGCTGGATTTAGGGCCGGCGTGGCAAACCACTCTGAGCTTTTTCATCGAGCGCGGTTTTCGCGTGTCTTCCGAAGATATTTTGCGGGGGTGGAAGGATTTTCTAGGCGAAGAGGAAGTGCTTTTGCACCAACCGGGCGTCGTTTCCGGAACTGTGGACATGACTCCGACCGGACGAGCCGCGCGATTCCTCGAATCTAATTTGCAATATCCGCGGGCGTCGTTCGATGCGGTTTTAGTCTGGGACTTGCTCGATTATCTGGAACCCGCGCTGGCGAGGCAGGCCGTAGCGAATTTGACGGAGCTGCTGCGTCCAGGCGGAGTTGTGTTTGCGCTCTTCCACAGCAAGAAGCCGGAAGGATTTCAACGCTATCGCATTGCGGATTCCAACTCTCTGCAGATTATTTCGGCGACCCTACTGTGTCCCGCGCAAAAGGTTTACCAGAACCGCGAAATACAGGACCTGTTCAGCAGATTCCGCACGATGAAATCTTTCGTAAGCAGGGATCAGCTCCGGGAAACACTTTTCATCAAGTAAAAGGCTAAATAAGGAATACGAAAATAGACGGCTGTGGAATTCGTGTGTTCGCCCACTCTTTGCTTGCAAAAGGCATCGCGGGGGAGTAAACGGGAGATGAGAGCTCGATGAGCTCCGGAGGGGACATGACTCCACCGGACTTAGAGCTGAACCAAAACTGAGCACACCGCTCTCGCGGTGCGAGTCGCTCACGAAACATACGCGCAGTTAGCGCGCTTCGGAGACGACACAGTAAAATGGCAAAGGGGGAGCCGCGCGGCTCCCCCTTTTGATTTTGTGTGTTGTCTGTCTACTGCTGCGTTGAAGGAGAATGATGATGGCGATGGTGCTTGCTATGCCGGCGGTGGTGTCGATCATGCGAAGAAGCTGCATTGGATGATTGTGCTTGGCCATCGCTGGCCATTGAAGCATGAGCCGAGCGCACTTGCTGGGTGGTTGCATGCGCAGAGGCCAGAAGAACCGGTGCTGTAGCAAGGACGAGAACACTCAAGATATGTTTCACGGCATATCCCCCAAGGATTAGAAATCCCCCGCAAGGATATTGAATCACAAGAAAGCAAGAAAGTCGTGAGGGATTCTTAGGAGGAGCCTATCAATAACTGAGAGTGACGCAATGAGGCTTAAGAGGGGAGGCCAGGCACGCGGAGGGAGGCGTGCCTGGCCTTAGCAGGGGCCTGGGCAAAGTCAACTAACCACCAAATTTGAGAGTTTCAAGCCACTGAATGGCTTCGCGTTGGTTCGCGATGATTTGAGCCTGCCATAGCAGAGCCACCGACATGAGACCCATGGTGATGATGCAAAGCGCGAGAACAATGCCCATGGAGGATTCAGAGGCCGGGATGTGAAGCTTGCGAGTGAGCCATGCCATAGTAGGGGTTCTCCTAGTACTCGGTCCGCTGAATTTTCAGTGGCCCTTACTAAACTGAGAAGTCAGATGCGTATAAATGTGATTAACACTCGCGTATATAAAGGCAATCAGAGGGCCACGGAAGGGGACGCGGAAAAAATCGCTATCGCCGGGAAAACAGGAGATTTGGGTGGACTGCAAGAAATCGGAAATGTGACTGAGATGTCAGGCATGTGAAAAAGTAGTCGCATTACCGACATTTTGTTTCCAAAAAGTTCTGCTCGATCTCTTGGACTCCTATCGTTTCGTAAAGAGGATTGCGAGAACTTGTTCCCAGGTGTCTGCGGCGCGTAGTGGTAGTTCTATTACTCGATCAGCATGTGTGGAAACTTGCGTTGAGGAAACATCAGAAAGGTTGTTGTCAGTGTCAGTCAAGAGGATCGCGCGATCGCAGGCCGCGAAAAGGGCCTTCTCCTGCCCTGGAGTGGCGATTCCGATCGTACGTGCGTGGGACCGAAGCGCCCGATCGTAGAGTTTGGAAAGCTCTCCAACACATCGACGAACGTTCGCACCGATGGCCAGGGACCAAAGCACGCCCCTCTGGCGGAGCTGAATATTTCGGCTGCCCCCAACCTCCTGAAAATTCTCGATGTCCTGCTCAGAAGCTCCTGCGAAGAAAAACAGCTCGTCAAAGTCACGCTGCCGAGCCAGTTCCGCTTCGCGGGGCGGCAGATTCGCGTTTTGGGCTAACTCACGCGGCGGAAGAGAGCGCAGAGACACAACCGAGACGCCTGTTTCTTCGGCAAGGCTCTCCAAAGCATCCGAAGCTGCGGGCTGCTGCTCGGCGACAGGCAGGCAAGTGAAGCGGCCCAAGCGGACAGTGGGTATGCCGCGCGGCTGCGATGTGGAAGCATGCGGCCTGAGATGAAAATAGTCTTTCTCGGGCAGAAAAACACCGCAGCCGTCTTCAGCAATAAAAAGGGTGCGTGTGAGCTAGCTTGCGGCGGGGTTCGTCCAATTGGAGCCGTGTGCGGCTGGTGAGCCAGACTGCAGGAATGCTGCGGTGATCAAGGGCGGCAGTGAATTCGTCGAGTCCGGGGGCGCTTTTTCCGCGGGCGGGGATGAGGTCGTCGATTGCGATGTATAGGATGAAAGAAGTTTGATGCAAGCCATTCTCCGCTTTGCGAGCTTCCATCTTAACGGAGTTTGAGGAGAAACCGGGGAACGGCTCCAAAAAAAGCTGGATAAACAGGTTGTGAGAAGTGGAGAGAAAAAGAAAGCGGGCAGGAATCCCTGCCCGCTTGGCTGCCTCGACGGCCGAAATGGCCTAGGGTAAGTTACATTAGTTTCCAGAAGTGGTGGAAGTGGTCGTCGGCTGCGCGTTTGCCTTAGGAATGCTGACATATCCGCTAACCGTATCCTTGCCAACCTTGTTCACAACGATCTCTTCAGGAATATGTGTGCCGGAGATGTAGAAGAAAATGGGCTCGTTCAGAGCACGGTTCTTCTTCTCGAAGCGCTTGTCTTCGACGGTCATGGCGAGATTCACCTGATTCTTTTTCTCATTGACGCCCTTGAGTTCGACGGTGACATTGCCGACCTTCTGGGGCTTGTTCTTGCCAGCGATGGTGAATTCGACGT
>CAVSSD010000023.1:0-225594 GCA_963730495.1 uncultured Acidobacteriota bacterium
TTCTGCCATTCGCTCACGATGCGAGTCGCGTTATAGAGGTTGATATTCACTGAATCGGCGAGCTCTTGGTTGGTGACATCGATTTCAATCCCATCCGAGACGACTTCACCGATACTGGGCCCCAGCGCCACGAGTAAATTGGCAAGCCTCTCTTTTGCCGACTCGGAGACTAATGCCGAGTGGGCAGCGATATACCAAGAAACGTATTCAAACGTGAGATAGATTACATTCTCTAACAGTCGAGGGAACCGTTCTCCAAGAGCGATGATAGTTGGACCGTCCCAAGCGAGCACAACGCTATCCTGTACCGCTTCCGAGCTTGCGAGATATGGGTAAGGCCGGCGAGAGAGCCCCGCAGCGCCGAAGGTTTCTCCTGGCTTTATCCATAGCAGGATGAGTTTTTTCCCAGTGGGGGTTATGTAGAAAAAACGCCCTCGGCCTTTCCACATCAACAGAAAATAATCCGAAGAATCGCCCTGGTGCGTCATTACAGATTTGGCGGAAAACCGGCGAGGGCGCGCCGCCGATAAGATCGCATCGATTTCCAGCGGTTTCATGCCCCACAATATATCGACGTTAGGAGGGCGGTTAGCATGGCGAAATTCCAGAGTGGTCATGTTCTCTCCGCTGGTGGCGAAATGCTTTTGCAATTTGTAAATGCACACCAATGCGACATTTCGTTCACTGCACTCAATCCCCTAATATCGCGCTTCTATAATTTCATCTTATGACGAATGCGTACAGTGAGTCGTCGCCTGCGACAAGAAGGCGCCCATGTACGACGATCGGCGATTGGAAGCGCCGATCCTCCGAAAAGCGCTCGCAGTGTTCATAGATCACGCAGAAACTCTGATTGAGCGAGGCGGTCCAGTGGTGTTATTATTCGGGCCACCAAAAGACCTTTTGGCCGCAATTGATATCCGCTCCAACCCACGCAGGGGCAGTACAAACCCCAAACGTAAAACCGTTCAAAAGGAGGACCCCATGACCCAATCCAGCGCTACACAGCGAGGCAGCGAGCAGGCAAATCCGCAGTTCAACATTGATCGCACCCATCCGGGCCGGTGGACGATCACCTTCAGCAACCCGCCAATCAACATGTTTCTTCCCACAACGATCGTCGAATTGGGAGCGCTAATGAGCGACCTCGAGGCGGACCCGTCCGTGAAGGTCGTAGTGTTCCAGTCCGCGAATCCCGATTTTTCATCGCCCATCTCGACGTAGGCAAGGCAGCTGAACGGCCAGAAGTGCTGGGCCTTTGGCGCGACTTTGTGCTGCGCCTCTCCTCGGTGCCAGTTGTGAGCATCGCCAAAATTCGCGGCCGCACGCGCGGCATTGGTAACGAGTTCGTGCTGGCCTGCGACATGCGATTCGCCAGCAGGCAAAGCGCCCTATTCGGCAACCCCGAGGTCGGCGTCGGATTGGTCCCTGGCGGCGGAGCGCTGGAATGGCTTCCGCGCTTAGTCGGCCGCTCGCGGGCACTTGAGATCGTGCTCAGCGGCGACGATTTCGATGCCGATATCGCCGAGCGCTATGGCTGGGTGAACCGCACGCTGGACGATGCCAACCTCGACTCGTTCGTCGATGCGCTCGTCCGGCGTCTGGCCTCGTTCGACCGTGAAACGCTAGCCGCAGCCAAGGCCCAGGTCAATCGGTACGGGATGCCGACAGCTGCCGAACTTCAGTCGAGCATCGACTTGTTCTTCCCATTGCTGGCCTTGCCCAGTGCACAGGCGCGCCGTGCCAAGATCCGCAACGTCGGTTACGGCGTTCCGAGCGACTTCGAATTAAACTTCGGCCGGTACCTGCCTACGTTTGGGCCGGCGGACGACGACAACACGGATAAGTAGCCCGATTGATCGTCACCCTGGAGAAATGTTAGCGAGGAGACCATGAAAGGCTGGAAGCTGATTCTTCTCCTACTGGTGCTGGCCGCGGGGCTGGCGATTGGCGCCGGCATTTCGATGCTTTTCACAACGGCCGCGATGCCACGCTCAAACGATTGTGACCATGCCACGGACATACTAAATCGCACGCAAACTTTCGATTGACCACCCGGCAACTCCGGCTATGATGCATGCCTTGAACACGCGGCCCAAGGTCTTCGCCACCAACTAATGCCACCCCTCCTGCGCACTCTGACTGTACGCGACCTTTTCTTGCTCTTCATCGGCGGAGTCATCGGCTCGGGCATCTTTCTGACTCCTGGGCTGATCCTGCGCCAGCTAAACGGTTCGGTCGGTTACTCTCTTCTCGTTTGGATCGTCGGAGGCGCCCTCTCTCTTCTCGGCGCACTCACTTATGCTGAACTCGCCGCCACAAATCCCGAAGCCGGGGGCCTCTACTGTTTCATCCGCGACGGCTTTGGCCGCGTCTCTGCTTTTCTTTATGGCTGGTGCCTCTTTCTGGTTATCGCGAGCGGCTCGGTTGCTGCGCTGGCTCGCGCCTTTACGGAACATCTCGCTGAAATCATTCCTCTCACCGCGCTAGGCAAAACTGTCCTCTCCGTTGCCATGATCGCCGTCGTCACAGCGGTAAACGTCTGGGGCACACGCAAGAGCTCCAACCTACAGAATTGGACCACGCTGATCAAAGTCGGCATCATCGTGATTCTCAGCGCCATCCTTCTGACACTCGGCCGCCATGCAGGAGATTTGCCCGCCGCCTTCGGCTCATCGCAGCACGGCTTCGGCCTCTTCTCGAGTTTTGGCTTAGCGATGATTTCCGTTCTCTGGGCTTATGAAGGCTGGCAGTTCGGCACTTACAGCGCCGGCGAAGTCGTTAATCCGCAAAAGGCCTTCCCTCGCGCGTTCCTGCTCGGCTCGCTGGTACTCGCGGGTCTCTACCTCATTGCGGTTGTCGCGTACCTGTTCGCTTTGGGCCCAGCGGGAGCAACCGCGAGTAACACGATTGCGTCAACCTCCGTCGGCGTCGTACTCGGCCGCCGAGCGGAAATTATTGTTGCCCTCACCATACTCATCTCTACCTTCAGCGCCGCTAACAGCGTTATGCTCACAGCCCCACGCGTTTTTTACGCCATGGCCAACGACAATCTCTTCTTTAAGAAACTTGCCGAAGTCCATCCACACTTTCAGACTCCCGCATCCGCCATCGTAGCACTGGGTGTGTGGTCCGCGGTTCTCGCCTGCGCCGGCAAGTTCGCCGAACTGATCGGCGGCGTCATCTTCATCGGTTGGATTTTCTACGGGCTCGGCGCTGCAGCCATTTTCCCGTTGCGTCGTGCCGGGAAAGGATTAGCGATTCCCTATCGCGTTCCCGGCTATCCTTGGACGCCTCTGCTCTTCGTCCTCGCCGCCGCCGCCATCGTTGGCAACGCCATCTTCGTTGCTGTTCTCGATCCAAAACAATTCATAAACCTGGCCGTCGCCATCGCGCTGTTTGTTCTCGGCTTGCCAGCCTATTGGTTCTGGCGCAAACGCGGCGTCGCCACTTCGTAGACGGCGGTTTGCGGCCAGCTGTTTTGTCCACGCTGCTCACACTATGATTTGTTGGAAACTTTTCGCTTTCCCTCGGTGTCAAAGGAACTATCCTAGGATTCGCTCGTGGTTTGTCTGTTCGCAGGAAGGCGCCCGATGCTCGAAGCAAGAGGGCTCACAAAGTATTACGGCTCGGTGCTCGCCGTTCAAAGCATCGACTTCAGTCTCGAACCTGGCCAGGTTCTCGGCTATCTCGGCCCGAATGGCTCCGGCAAAAGCACCACCGTCAAGATGCTCATCGGCCTTCTGGAACCTTCTCACGGCCAGGTACTTTTCAACGGCAAAAACATCCAGCAGGATTTAGTCGGTTACCGCAAACATCTCGGCTACGTTCCAGAAGAAGCCAACCTCTATCCCTACTTAACCGGCTACGAATATCTTGAACTTGTCGGAACTCTCCGCGGCATGCCGCAACAGCGGATGAAAACAAAAATCGATTCTTTCCTCGAACTCTTCTCTCTTTTTCCGCATCGCCATGTCGCGCTCAGTTCTTATTCCAAGGGCATGCGCCAGCGCATTCTTCTTATTTCCGCCCTCATGGACAATCCCGACGTGCTCATTCTCGATGAGCCGCTCTCCGGCCTTGACGTAACCTCCGCGCTCATTTTCAAAAATCTCATTCAATCGCTCAGCTCCAAGGGCAAAACCATTTTCTATTGTTCGCACGTGCTCGAAGTCGTTGAAAAAGTTTGCACGCGCCTGCTCATTCTCAGAAAAGGCCAGGTCATCGCCAGCGGTTCCACCGAAGAAGTTCGCCAGCGCATCGGTCAAACTTCACTCGAAAACATTTTCCTTCATCTGGTGGAAGATCGAGACGTGGTGCAAATAGCCAGCAACATTGTGGATGTGGTGGTTTCGCCGTGATCGCGCGCGTGCAGCAATCTCTCCGCGCTGCGTGGGAACCTTACGCTCGCCGCCCGTTTCCCACTCTGTTGCGTGTTTTCATCGGCCGCGTTTTCCATGGCGGGGGAGACTCCGGCGCCTCTGAAATGGACGTCGCTCTTGGGGTCGTACTGATCTTGCTCGCCTTGCCCGGCGTCATGGTCTCGCTTCTCCTCTTCGAGAAATACGGCTCGCTCATCCGCTGGATGCGCGGCGACGGTGTCTTCGACCCATTCATCGCCACGATTCCCGACGAATATTTCTTCATCGTGCTGTCCATGGTCGTCACTGGAGCGGCAGCAATCTGGCGCTGGGACGCGCTCTTCCTCGACCGCCGCGATTACACGAATATCATTCCTCTGCCGGTCTCCTTGCGCAGAATCTTCGTGGGGAATTTCGCCGCGATTCTCCTTCTTGCCGCCGCGCTCACTCTTGACGTGAACGCAGCAAGCTTTGTTCTGTTCCCTGTCGCCGTGGTCGGTTCGCAAAACTCTCTTTCCCTATTTCTTCGTTTCGGAGCAGGCCATGCCGTCACCGTCGTGCTCGCCAGCGCCTTCAGTTTCTTCGCGGTGTTCGCCGTCATTGGCCTGCTGATGGCCGTTCTGCCCTACGTGCTCTTCCGCAGAATTTCTTTGTATGTTCGCTTTGTCATCGCGCTTTTCTTTCTGGGTCTTCTGGCTACCAGCTTCACCGTCCCGTCTTATCTCGCACAGGCTGAGCGAATGAATGCACACGGAATCAGTTTACTTCCTCCCGTTTGGTTTTTAGGAATTTGTGAGACTCTCTGGGGGAACGGTCACAATCCATTTTTTGAGGCGATGACTCGCAGCGCTCTCTCGGCTTTAGGAATCTCTCTCGCTGTCGCTGTTCTGTCTTACACTCTCAGCTTTCGCCGCTCCTTCATTCGCATCCCAGAAACTGCCGAAGTCGGTCCGCTCCCACGCTCGCAATTTCATTTGCTTCCCGTCAACCTCTTCGATCGCGCTGTTCTTCGCGATCTGCCACAACGCGCCTGTTTCCACTTCATCACAAGAACGCTGCTGCGCAGCGAGGCGCACTTGCAAATCGCTTCAGCATTTGTCGCCATGGGATTGGTGGTCGTCGCGCAATCCGTCGCTTCAGCCATTCATACCAACAGCGCGACCATGCTGCGCAATCCCTCCGAAGATCTCCTGTCCATCCCGTTTATTCTGAGTTTCTGCATCATTCTCGGAATTCGCTTCGCGTTTGAAATCCCCGCCGACCTTCGCGCCAATTGGGTCTTCGCAGTTTGGATCGATCACGGCGCTTTGCAAACTCGCCCTATTGCTCGCAAAGTTCTTCTTACTTTTTCGCTCGCCCCGCTCGTGCCAATTTGCTTCTTCTCGTCCGCTATCCTCTGGGGGTTCAGCGTCGCGCTTCTCCATACGGTCATCTTCGCCGCCTGCACAGTCGCGTTCGTCGAACTCCTTCTTCTGCGTTTCCGCAAAATTCCATTCACCTGCACTTACCTGCCGTTTCAAAGCCATTCCGCGCTCATTCTGGTCGGCTATCTCTTCGGCTTCGTAATCTTTACAAGTTACCTCCCCGAACTGGAACTCTGGTCGCTTGCGGAACCATGGCGGACTTCTCTCTTTATCCCGCTCGTAGTTGCCATCCTTGTTTCTGTGCAGCAATACCGAAAGCAAATGCTAGACATGGACAAGCACCTCATCTTTGAAGAAAGCTCAGCTTCAGGTTTCTAACGCCTCCGAGCGGTTGGCTGTGCACAAAGACGAATCTCACTTGGAGGCATGGTCCTCGATGGCTACCAGACATACGTGGCTACAGCTCCATCCTTCAGCGATGCTTTGAAGGACTTGCCGTGGTATTGAACGCGAAAAATCTGTGGTGACTTTCCGTCATTCGCCACGATTAATACGATCTTGCCCTCGGAGAGTCTTGAAGGCCACATTCGGAAGCGCTGCGGGAGAGCTGGAAGCGATCCGGACTGATCCTGGACGTACAAATTTTGAAAAGTGCGCCATCGCGTAGTACGCCAGGTTCCGAGTGACTTCGTTGCCGTCGATCGTGACGGCGCCCTGACAAATGCCGCATCCTCCGTTGTCGGTATGCGGTTCAAATTTAGAATTCGCCGCAAGATTCCATAGCAGCACGTTGCGGCTCCAGTTCTGCAGGGCTCCGATAAATGTCCCCACGACAGGTTTTGAGATTGTGATTCTTGCGCTCTCGGTAGGCTCCGCCGCCATGAATTCCGTGAAGTACAAATTCTTTTGGGGGAAGGCGTTGTGCACTGCGGACATGGCTCCTATTTCTCCCCCATACAAATGAAAACCGGAACCATCCACATAGGGATTCGCTTGCGGATCATTGAGAATGCCGAGTGCATATTCGGGAACATCGCAATTATGATCATAGAGAATGATTTTGGTTCGTATACCGGCGGCTTTGAACGCTGGACCCAGATGGTCCCTGATGAATTGCGCTTGCTCTTCCGCCTGCATCAACATGCTCGGCGTATTTTTATCATTGAGCGGCTCGTTTTGAATGGTGATGGCGTCGATGGTGATGCCTTCCGCTTTCATTCCCTGGATGTATTTCACGAAATAATTTGCGTATGACGCGTAGTATTCGGTCTTTAGTTTTCCACCTTTCGGGTCGTTATTCGTCTTCATCCATGCGGGCGGGGACCACGGCGAGCCTAGTATCCGAATCTTGGGATTTATGGCCAAAATCTCTTTCAGAATGGGGATAAGTTCTGATCGGTCCGGCGCCAAACTAAATTTGCCTAATTCAGGGTCGGTTTGTCCTGCAACCATATCATCGTAAGAAAAAACGTGATCGTTCAGGTCGGAGGAACCGATGCTGATTCTCAGATAACTGATACCAATGTTCTTCCCGTCTACCGCAAACAGTTCCTTGAGTAGAGCGGCTCTTTTCGCCGCGTCCATGTGCGCAAGATGCTGGGCGCTTCCACCGGTCAGCGCAAAACCAAAACCGTCGATAGTCTGAAATGTTTTCTGGTCATCGATCTCAATGGTGGGCTCTTCGCCCGTGGACTGGGAGAACCGCAATGGAGATTTTTGTTGTTCAAAGAGCGCGGATTTGTCGGGGTTCGTAAGCCACCGCTGAACTTCATTGTTCTTTTGAGAGCGAAGTGGCGCAGGTGCGAGCATCAAAGCACACACAAGTAAACAAACGACTGTCCCAGTTTTCATTGCGCTCCCCCGAAGTGGATCTCGAGTCGTTATCGCGGATAAGAGCGTCTGAGTCAAGCAGGCGCATGCCAACTCCTGCCCCTTGCATTAATTTTGCGTTAAATTCGCACCATCTAATTGACGGGCGTGTATTGGGGCTTTATGGTGGCTGGACTATGAGCAAAGCAGATCTCGATCAATTGCGTCTCGCCTACAAGAAAGCTGTGGACGAATGGGTGGACACCATCCGCGCTGAAGAGGCATTGGCCACACCGGACCACTCGATGGTCGCTATGGAGCATTGGGATGCTGCCCACTTCACGGAGCATGACGCACACAAGAGAGCAACGGAAGCGCGCGACGCGTACAAAGATGGGCTTCGTGACGCGAACTACGGCATTTAAATAGTTGCAGTTTCTCGCGTAAAAATCCCTCCATAGATGCTCAATTGAGTTCCATTACGCCTTGGCGCTGCGCAGATGGCTGAGTGTTGCGTGACTGCCAAGTCTTCCGTCCAGGCCTAGAGGAAACGGTTGTGCCACAGCAGAACATCCCGTGATATTGTGCGTCGGAACCGATATTCCCAAGTGGAGAGTGAATGATGCAAAGGCGTGCGTTTATGAACTTTACGGCCAGCGCCGCGACGGCACTGGCTTTCCATCCGCTGGCGCGTGCCGCTGAAGAGGCGCAGAAAACTCCGGTGCTCTATCCCGATCCGGCGGTCGAAGTGATAGACCCGCGCTTTGCGAAATACAAAGTCATCAACGCAGCCGTCGAGCGCCTCTACACAGGCACGCGCTGGGCTGAGGGCCCCGTTTGGTTCGGCGATGGCCGCTATCTTCTCTTCAGCGACATCCCCAACAACCGCATGCTGCGATGGCTCGAAGACACGGGAGAAGTCAGCGTTTTTCGCGGGCCTTCGAACTACAGCAATGGCAACTACCGCGACCGGCAGGGCCGCCTGCTCACTTGCGAGCACGACTCGCGGCGCCTGACGCGCACTGAATACGACGGCAGCATTACTGTGCTGATGGACGGCTACCAAGCGAAGAAGCTGAACGCGCCGAATGATTTAACGGTGCATTCCGACGGAGCGATATGGTTCACCGATCCGGGCTACGGCATCATGTCCAATTACGAAGGCCACAAAGCCGCTTTCGAAATTCCCGCCAATGTTTATCGTCTCGATCCGAAGACGCGGGAGGTTACCGTCGTCGCCACCGACATGGATAAGCCCAACGGCATCTGCTTTTCGCCCGATGAAAAACTGCTCTACATCGTTGACACCGGCGCTCCAAAGCATCCTACCGACCCGCACCAGATCCGCGTCTTTGACGTAGTGGACGGCGTACGCCTGAAGAATGGCCGCATGTTTGCGGATATGTCTCCGGGCAACTCCGATGGCATTCGTTGCGATGTGGACGGCAACCTCTGGTCGGCAGCCGGATGGGCGGGAGAAAACTACAACGGCGTGCACGTCTTCGCTCCCGACGGAACGCTCATCGGCAAAATTCATCTGCCGGAATCGTGCGCCAATATCTGCTTCGGCGGCGCCAAGAAAAACCGTTTGTTTATGGCTGCGAGTCAGTCTTTGTATGCCGTGTATGTAGGGACCGAGGGCGCGCAGTTGCCCTGACACCGCAATCGCAGGTGCGTGCCGCGAGATTGCCTGGATTCGCGTCTTAATCTTGGAAAACTTTGCGGAATGAACGAATCATCTCTGCGAATGCCAGATCCGTTGCTTCTGGATCGAAGCGCGGGCTTTCGTCGCGCGTGAAGGCATGCTCGGCTGGATAGAGCAGCGTGTTGTAGCGGGCACCAGAATTTTGCAGGGCCTTATCAATCATCGCGCGACCCGCGTCGGGAACATGCGGGTCTTTTGTTCCGAAAATCATCAAGAGTTCGCCGCGTATTTCTTTTGCGCGAGACAATGAGCCCGCATCGGCGTCTTGACCGAGCTTGCCGTCGTGGATGCCTGTGCCGTAATAACAGACCGTTGCACGCACGTCGGGCTGGAATGCGGCACGAAACGCGAGATGGCCGCCGATGCAGAAACCTATCACGCCGATTTTTCCGATGGCAACTTTCGGATGTTTTGAGAGCCAGTCGAGACCCGAGCGGCAATCCTCATCGAAATGGGCAACGGGAGTCTTCGCCGCGTCTTGCTGGCCACGCGTGCGCCCAGCGTCATCGAAGGGAATCACTGTTCCCGGCGGTTCGATGCGGCGATAAATTTCTGGGGCTGCGGCAACAAATCCGTACCCGGCGAGTCGAACGCAGAAACGGAGCAGCGGCGGCGTGAGCTGAAAAATGTCGGAATAGCACCAGATGCCGGGATATTCGCCTTCGGCCTTGGGCGCGGCGACGAAGGTTCTCATCGGGGAGCCCGGCAGAGGAATATCAGAGTATTCGGTATGGACGATCATTTGCTTGCCCTCGCGCACTTTTTGCGGAGAAACAGATGCACTCAATTCCCGATGATCAAACTATTGAGCCTGGACAAATATTGAGTCCGCTGGTCGTTGAGAAAAGCGGCAGCAGAGCTGCCGCACTCCATATCAAGTCGTGCACGGTGCTTACATTAGGCCGCTTTGCCTGGCAAGTTTTAGCGCTTCGATGGCGGCGCCGCGTGCGCCCGCGGTGTCGCCGTTGGGCATCACGTAGATCGGTATGGAGGCTTGCTCTTCTCGTTGCGTTGGCATGCCCACGCGGATTTCATCCAGGAACCAGCGCTGGAATTCCTGGCTCGTCTCCAAAGCGCCTCCGCCGACGATGAGCGCATCGGGATCGAAGGTGTTCACCATTTCGTCGAAGAAGAGCCCTAAGGCATGGGCTTGCACACGGAAGACGTCCTTGCACATCGGATCGCCTTTGTCGGCGAGGCCGCGAACGAGTTTTGCCGCCTGGTGGGGATCCAGTTTTGCGAACTCGTGATTTGGGTAGCGCGGCAGGAAATACGGCACTAAATTCCTTTCGATCGCGGTTAAGGAACAAAGCGACTCGAGGTCGCCAATGCGTCCGCAATTGCAAAGAGGTTTTAGCCCGCTGGTGCCGGCGATGCTTTGGTAAGGAAGCAGCACATGACCCAGCTCTCCGCCGAAACCATTTCTGCCCTTTACGACATTGCCGTCAAGAATAATTCCGCCGCCATTGCCCGTGCCAATGATGGTCGAGACCGATGTCTCACGGCTGTTTGAGCCGAAGATAGTGTAGTGGCCCCAGAGCGCCGCGGCATTTCCGTCGTTTAGATAAGAGACCGGTTTATCGAGCGCATGCGCTAAGCCGCCGCGAATATCGAACTCCGCCCAGTTCGGATGCACAAAATTGGTGGAACCGCGTGCGCTGAGTTGGCCGGCCGCGCTGGCCGGGCCGGGAGTATCCAGGCCAACAGCAACCACGTCAGAAAGAAGAACGCCGGCGCGGTCGGCGGCAATCTTGAGACCGTCTGCAATCTGGCGGAGGCAGACCTCGGGTCCCTGCTTGGAAAGGGCGGGATGCTCGCAAAGATTTTCAATGAGAAAGCGTTCTTGTTGATCCACCAACGTATAGTTGATGGCCGTTCCGCCAAGATCCACACCAGCTACGACTGGCACGCCGTTTCTCCTCTGCTCTTTGATGATTGCTCGGCCCAGACTAGCAGAATTCTGGTGAGCTTTCCCGGAAAAGGACGATTTCGAAATATTTCGCGAAGCTGTGTCTGATGCGCTTCGCTCCGAAAGGTCGCTCGTTCGACGTGCTGATACACTACAGAAATGAGTTCGCCATTTTGCAACGTCGCTCTGCCCGTCCCTCTGCGTACGACGTTTACTTATTCCATTCCCGAGGCTCTCCGCGAGGCTATTCAGCCTGGCAGCCGCGTGCTTGTTCCCTTTCGAAAGAAATCGATGATCGGCGTCGCCGTCGAAATGGCGGAGCAGCCACCCGCGAACGCCAAGCTCCGCGAAATCACCAAGGTTATGGAGTTTGCACCGGCGCTCACTCCAAAATTGATTGAGCTGGCGCAATGGATCGCAAATTATTATCTCGCGCCGATTGGGGAAGTTTTCCGCGCCATGTTGCCGCCGGTCACGGAGCTGAATTTGCGCCGGGAGATTGTCTTGACCGCCGCGGGCCGCGGGGCGGCCGAGAGTCTCGGAGGTGGCGAGCTATCCCACGGCTTGAACGCAGCGGAAGCTGCATTTCTCGAAAAGGGTGAACGAGAGAAAAGGCCCGGTGCTGTTTGGCTTTGCAACGAAGATGGGTGTTTCGTCTGCTGCTTTGCAACGGTTGCAGCGAATTGGGCTGATCGAAATTCGAGAGACTTTGCAGGACACGAAAAGAAAATCGCAAACGATCGTGGCGTGGAAAGGGTTTGGCGACAAAGCGGAAAAAACACTGAAAGAAAAAGAAGACAACGTACGAGCATTGCTCGAAACAGAACGCGGGCCTCTGCCGTTGCCACAACTGCTAAAGCTCGCGCAGGTTTCGCGGGGTTTGATTGAGCGGATGCTTGCGGATGGGTTGCTCGAAAGCTGGGAAGAACCTGTCGATCCGGCGGAAGATCCATTTGACATCGGATACACGCCGCCCGCTCATGCTTTGAACGAAGAGCAAGAGAGCGTGATGAAGAGTATTCGCGCGCGATTTGAGCTGGGCGAATTCGGCGTGCAATTGCTTCACGGCGTAACCGGCAGCGGAAAAACGGAAGTGTATTTGCGCTGCGTGCAGGAAACACTCGCGCGAGGGAAGACGGCGATTATTTTGGTGCCGGAAATCGCGCTGACCTTGTGGATTGGGCGGCAGTGCCGTTCTTGGTTTGGGGCGAAGTATGAAGGTGTAGCGGTTTTGCACTCGGCGTTGAGTGACGTGGAGCGAGCTCGCGAGTGGTGGCGCGTGCGCAATGGCGAGGCGCGGGTTGTAGTGGGGACGCGTTCGGCGGTGTTTGCGCCGCTGCAGAATCTTGGGCTGATCATCGTCGATGAAGAGCAAGAGAACAGTTACAAGCAGGAGGAGACGCCGCGCTATCACGGGCGCGACGTCGCAATCGTTCGCGCGAAAAGCGAGGGTGCGCTGGCGCTGCTGGGTTCGGCGACACCATCACTAGAGACGTATCATCACGCGCGCAGCGGGAAATACGACCTGCTTACCATGTCTTCCCGGGTGGAGAATCGTTCTCTGGCGATCGTCGAGATTGTGGATTTGCGCGAAGATTTTCAGAAAACGCATCGGACCAGTCCGATTTCCGCGACGCTGCACGCGGGAATTCAGGAGTGCCTTGCGGGGAAGACGCAGGCGCTCGTGCTCATCAACCGGCGTGGCTATTCGTGGTCCGTTTTGTGTAGGAGCTGCGGTGCGGGCGTGCAGTGCGTAAATTGCAGCATTTCTATGACCTATCACAAGAGCCGCAACCGTCTGGAATGCCACTACTGCGGCTCGATCCAACAGGTACCGAAACAATGTCCGAAATGCCAGTCGCAGTACGTTTATTTTTTTGGGGAGGGTTCGGAGCATCTCGAGGAGAGATTGCGGAAGGAGTTTCCTGGTGCGCGGATCGCGCGACTTGATCGCGACACCGCGCGGACTAAACGCCAATATCAGGAAACGCTTGGGGCCTTTGCGGGCGGGGCGCTGGACATTTTGGTTGGCACGCAAATGCTTGCCAAGGGGCACGACTTTCAACGGGTCACTTTGGTTGGCGTGATTTCGGCGGATTCATCGCTTAGCATGCCGGACTTTCGCGCTGCGGAGCGGACGTTTCAACTGTTGACGCAAGTAGCGGGGCGCGCGGGGCGAGGCGAGTTGAAGGGGCGCGTGCTGATTCAGACTTATTATCCAGAGCATTATGCGATTCAGGATGCGGTGAAGCAGGATTACGCTTCCTTTTTCGAACGCGAGATGCATTTCCGTCGAATGATGGCGTATCCACCGCTCACCTCCTTGGCAAATGTGATCGTGCGGGATGTTAGCCTCGAAAAGGCGATTCGATTTTCGCGCAAGCTCTCCGAATATTTTTCGCCGCACGATGGGCACACGGTGCGGATTCTCGGCCCAGCGACTGCGCCACTTGCGCGATTGAAGAAGGAGCATCGCTTCCAGTTTTTGCTGAAGTCGCCGAAGCGCTCTGTTTTGACGAAACTTCTCAGCGGCGCGATGGCTTACTGCGATGCCCAGGAAATTCCGCAGACGGCAGTGCTGGTGGATATGGATCCGTTGAGTTTGCTTTGACATGGTTTGACGAGTTCGCCGGATCGCCGGGCGGGGCAAGCCCGGCCCCTACAGCTCAAAGAAGCTCTAACGACTGATCAGAAAGATGCCGGCGAAAATCGCGATGATTCCGAGCCACTGCCAGCGCGAAACGTGTTCACGCAGAAAGATTGCGGCTAGGCCAACAGTGACCGCGCCATAGAGCGACGCGAGTACGCTGACTACGGCTACTTGCTCGACTTGCATTCCGAAATTATTCATGACGAAAGCGCCGGTGTCCGTGAGGCCCATGCCGAGGATCCAGCCGGCGACGCGGTCTGTGGGCGGCTTAATTGATTTGCGAGCGGCCAGAATCAATATCGCCGTGAGCAACGAACTTGTTAGACGGATGAGCCAAACCGTTTGCGTGGCTCCGGTGGCTGGAACGATTCGCGTACCGAGCAGCCAAAATAAAAATCCAAATCCAATTGCGGAGCAGAGCGCCAAACCGATTCCCTTTCCGCTACGTTGCAAGCCTTCCTTGTCGTCTGTGTCGGGAGCTTTCTCTCCGCCCGCAACGAGAACTACGCCGAGCAGCGTGCATGCGATACCTATTGCGCGGGCCGCTCGCAGGTGTTCGCCGCTCATGAGAGAAAGAAGAACAGTCAGCGCTGGATAGCTCGCGGAGATCGGCGCGACGACGGAGAGTTTTCCGATTTCAAACGAGCGATAGAGCGTCAGCGTCGCGAAAAAGTTTAGAGTGCCTGCTAGAACGCCCCAGGCCCACGGTTGCCATCCGGAGCCATCGGCGAGATGGCCCCAGCCGCCGAGCCAAGGGAGGAATACGGTGAGCAGAACAAAGCCAGTGAACTGCATGTAGAGCATCGTTCGAAGAGTGCCGATGCGGTGGGTGGCGAAACGCGCGAGAAAATCGGAGCCGCCCCAGGAGAGAGCCGTCAGAAGGCCCAGCAAAATTCCCATGTCGGGTTAGGAAGACTTGCCCGCTTCGGCGGACTTGCCTTTCTTCGCTTCGAGGCCGAGGACCGCCATGACTTTTTGCAGATCTTTCCAGACTTCGCTCTTCGCGCTGGGATTGCGGAGCAAGTAAGCGGGGTGATAGGTGGCCATCAGCTTTCTGCCGCGAAATTCGAGCCACTGTCCGCGGAACTGGGAAATGCCGCGGTTTGTTTCGAGAACGGTCTGCGCGGCGGTGCTTCCGAGGCAGACGATTACTTTGGGAGCGATGGCGTCGATCTGGCGCAGCAAGAATGGCGAACACTCGCCGACTTCATCTTTTTCGGGAGCGCGATTTTCAGGCGGACGGCATTTGACGACGTTGCAGATGTAGACGTCCTTTCGCTGCAAGCCCATGGCTTCGATCATCTGGGTGAGTAGCTTTCCAGCGCGGCCGACGAACGGAAGTCCTTGCATGTCTTCATCGTGACCGGGGCCTTCGCCTACAAACACCAGTTCGGCTTTGGGATTGCCATCGCCGAAAACTATTTTGTTGCGCGTTCTGTGAAGCTTGCAGCGCGTGCATTCACCTAGGTCGGTCCGAATCTTCAGCAGCGTATCGTCCGGAACTCTGTCGAACGATTCGAACAGCGATGGCCCTGCAGGGACGGGCAGTATATCGGGTATTAGCGCGGTTCTCGGTGGAGCAGTTTGAGCGGGAGCAACTCGCGGGGCGGCTTGCACGGCTTTGGGCAATTCCGGTTTTCGCGTGGATTTTGGCAATGCCGCTTCCTCGTAGGGGATTTGTTGGCTGGGTGGCGCGGTGAAAGTTTCTGCGGCTGGCGTTGCTACCGACTGAAATTTCAAATCACCGCGCTGCTTATAGAACAGGCGCACACCCAGATCTTCGTAAAAATGCAATCGCTCGGAGAGTTTCTTCTGGAGAGATTCCGTAACGCGCTCGGGCATGCTGCGCATCATACAGGAGAATGGTGGTGGGCGCGGAGAGTTCGCAAGCGAAGGACTTCGTCGAGAATGCGCCGGGCGACTTCACTCTTCTTCAACTTCGGCAAAGCGAGATCGCGGCCATCGCGAGAAAATAAGGTGACGATGTTGGTGTCGTGATCGAAGCCGGCGCCTTCGGCGGTGACATCGTTAGCCACGATGAGATCGGCATTCTTGACGGCGAGTTTTTTGCGGGCATTTTCCGCAACGTGGCTCGTTTCAGCTGCGAATCCTACGATAACTCGATCACCTTTCGATTGCGCGGCTTCAGCCAAAATATCAGGCGTTGGTTCGAGGCGCAGCGACAACGGCTCCTTGTCCCGCTTTATCTTTTCGGACTGAGTCTCAGCGGGGCGATAGTCTGCGACGGCGGCGGCGAAAATCGCGACGGTGGACGCAGAGAGACGATTCATAACCGCGCCGCGCATTTCTTCCGCGGTTCGAATGGCAATGCGCTCGACTCCGGCCGGTGTTTCTAAACTCACAGGACCACTCACTAAAAACACTTTGGCGCCGCGGCGCGCCGCTGCTTCGGCCACGGCGTAACCCATTTTGCCGGAGGAACGGTTGGTCAGGTAGCGCACAGGGTCGAGATCTTCGCACGTCGGGCCAGCGGTGATCAAAATCGTTTCGCTTTGCAAATCTTTTTGCGCGTGTAGCGTTTCGCGAACGGCTGCGACGATTTCCTGCTGTCCTGCGAGGCGGCCCGCGCCGGTCATACCGCAGGCAAGATAACCTTCATCGGGATTGATGATCTTTGCGCCTCGGGCGCGCAGTGTTTCGACATTTTGCTGCGTCGCGACGTGGTTCCACATGTTGACGTTCATTGCGGGAGCGATGATGACTGGAGCCGTCGTCGCCAGATAGAGTGTGGTCAGAAAATCGTCGGCGATGCCGCGCGCGAATTTCGCGAGGATGTCGGCTGTGGCTGGAGCGACTAAGAGAAGATCGGTGCGTTGCGCTACGGCGATATGTTCGATCGCGCTTTCGACGTTGGCTTCTCCGGTTGAAGATTTCTCGAAGAGGTCGGTGATTACCTTTTGGCCGGTGAGCGCGGCGAAAGTTAGGGGGGTGATGAATTCGCGCGCGCTGCGTGTCATGACGACTTGCACGGTGAATCCGTCTTGTTGGAGGAGGCGGACTAGTTCGGCGGCTTTGTAGGCTGCTACGCCACCGGTCACGCCTAGGGTGATTCGCATTGCGTCTTACCCCAATACATCATGCCAAGCTCGGGCGGGGCTTGCCCCGCCCCTATAGTATCTGGAGAAGAACGGGCACGGCATGCCGTGCCCCTACAAATTCCGTGCCGGCAGCTTGCGCGAGGCGGTTACTTTCGGCGCTTGTTGCCGTCTTTGTCTTCGTCGATGGAAGACGGCTCGATGAATTCGTACTCGATGAGGCTGTTCTCGAGTTCTTCGCAAGCAATCCGAGTCGCCTTGAGCGTTCTCGGGTTTTCAATGAGCGACGGCGCACCCGCCATAATTTGGCGAGCGCGTCTCGCCGCCAGCACAACGTAAGCAAACTGGCTCTCCGGAGCTTTCGTGGCTACAGTCATTTCAGTCTTTCCCCCCAAACGATGCCAGAAGTTCTTCCACCCGTGGTCTGCGCCGAACGGCGGAACATCGAATCGCGATCACAATAGCTTGCGCTTCGTCTCCCGCACGCTGCACATCTTCATTCACGACGCAATAATCGTAATAACGTCCGAACGCCGCAATCTCGTCCCGCGCTTTTGCCAACCGCCGCGCAATTTCTTCATCGGAATCCTGGCCGCGGCCGCGCAAACGCCGTTCAAGTTCCGCGCGAGACGGAGGCAAAATAAAAATCGCCACCGACTCCGGAAGCTTTTCCTTTACTTGCGCCGCACCTTGCACGTCAATCTCGAGGACGAGGTCGAGACCCTTCTTCCGCGATTCTTCGAGCCATTTCTTCGGCGTGCCATAAGCGTGTTTTCCGAAGACGCGCGCATACTCCAAAAACTCACCGCGCGCGACCATGGCGTCGAATTCCGATTCTGTGACAAAATCATAGCATTTCCCGGTGGCTTCGGTCGCCCTACGCGACCGGGTGGTACACGATACAGAAGGCATCGTTCCGGGCAACTCCAAAATTCTCTGCACCAGCGTCGATTTCCCCGAACCCGATGGTCCCGAAACGATAAGCACCAAAGGGTCAAGTTTGCTCTCCATGCTCATTCGATGTTCTGCACCTGCTCCCGCAATTTTTCAATCTCGGCCTTGATTTCGAGCGCGAGCCCGGTGATGGCCAGCGCTTCACTCTCGACGCCAGGCGTTTTCGACAGCAGCGTGTTTGCTTCGCGATGCATTTCCTGCAGGAGAAAGTCGAGTTTTTTGCCCATCTCGCCGGCGCCGTCCAGAAGTTTCCCGAACTGCTGGAGATGGCTGCGCAGACGATCTAACTCTTCACTGACATCGCCGCGTTCCGCAAGCAGGGCGGCTTCTTGCGCGAGCCGCGCCGGGTCAATCCCCGCACCGCCGAGCAATTCTTTCAGGCGCGTTTCCAAGCGCCGCGCAAAAACGGGACGAAGCGTGGCGGCGAGTTCGCGAACTTTTTCCGCTTCCTGGCCGATGCGCGCAAGACGTGCGCGCAAATCTTCGATAAGGTGGCGGCCCTCGGCACGGCGCATATCATCCAGCTTTTGAAGCGCTTCGAGCAAGCAGGTGTCTAGCGCCTGGCCGAGGCGTTCCTGATCGTCCTCGGCTTCCGGCACCGCGGCAGAGAGACCGGCGATGACTCCGGGCAGGCGCAGAATCGCGACGACGTCCACATCCGCTGCGGCTCTGGACAGTTGGCGGAATTCTTCCGCGACGCGCATGTAGGTTTGCGCAAGTTCTCGATTCACTTGTACGGGGGCAGCGGCGGCGGGATCGACGTTGACGTGCACTTCGACGTGGCCGCGATGAATACGCTCTCGCAGAACCTGGCGCAAGCGAAGTTCATAAAGGTCGAAACCTTCCGGAAGACGCAGCTTCAGATCGAGGAAACGGTGGTTGACGCTTTTTACGCTGACGCGGACGGCCCAGCCATTCTGTTCGGTGCGAGCCTGGGCGTACCCGGTCATGGAGAAACACTCGCCGACTTTTTTTGCCAACACTTCTTTTGGTAGTACAGAGGATTGGGTCATAAGGTTTCCGCAGGTGCCGTTACGCTGGCTGGCGCGGCCTGTGCCGGCGCGAGAATGTCGTCGTCCGCAAATTGCAAATCGTGGAGGCGGGCATAGGTCCCACCGCGTGCCATGAGTTCCGTGTGCGTGCCACTCTCGCGGATTTGGCCATCCTCAAGAACGAGAATTTTATCCGCGCGGCGAATGGTGGCCAAGCGGTGCGCGATCACAAAGGTGGTGCGTCCGATCATTAGATTGGCGAGAGCTTTCTGAACATACATTTCGGACTCCGCATCCAGCTCCGACGTTGCTTCGTCGAGAATGAGGATGGGAGAGTCTTTAAGTATGGCACGCGCGATGGCAATTCGCTGCCTCTGGCCACCACTTAGACGGGTGCCACGCTCGCCGATGACGGTGTCGTACTGCAGCGGCAGTTCGCTAATGAAATCGTGAGCGAGGGCGGCTTGCGCGGCGGCAACAACGCGTTCTTTGGGAACATCAGTCAAGCCGTAGCAGATGTTGTTCCAGACCGTATCGTGGAAGAGGATATTTTCCTGAGAGACGATAGCGATTTGAGCTCGCAAAGAGCGGAGCGACACTTTGCGAATGTCCACGCCGTCAATGCGAATCACTCCAGACGAATTTTCATAAAATCGCGGAAGAAGATTCACGAGAGTCGTTTTGCCCGCGCCGCTCGAGCCGACGATAGCGATGATTTCTCCACGGCGCGCGGAAAGGGAGACACCGCGCAGGACCGGAACGGAATCGTAGGCGAAGCCGACGTCCTCAAACGCGATTTCCTCTTGAAGAGCTGCAAGGGTCTCGGCCCCAGGCGCATCGGCAGTTTCCTCTGACAAATCCAAATAAGCCAAGACCTGAGTGCCGGCGCCTTGCGCGGTTTGAAACTGCTGATAAACCGAGCCCAAACGGCGAAGCGGCATATAGGCATTTAACAGAGCATAAAGAAAAGTGAAAAACTGGCCGGTGGTCATGACATGCAGGCGAATTTGGTCGCGTGCGTAGAGCAAGAGTAGAGGAATGACAACGGCTCCCAACATATCCATCAGAGGAGGTGTAATGACTCCGGCGCGAATCCAGCGCATATTCTCGCGCAACAATCGGCGCGCAGATTCCTGGAATTTGCGGATCTCGAAGTCCTCCATGCCGAAGGCTTTGACGACGCGGTTGCCAGTGGTTGTTTCCTGCAGAATTTGGCTCAGATCACCAAGCCGCAACTGGCTGTTTTCTGCCGAGCGACGAATCCTTCGCGCAAATTTGCTAATGGGGAGAACAACGAGCGGCAGCAGGATTCCCGTTGCCAGGGCCATTTTCCAGTTGACGATCAGAAGGACGGAGACGAAAACAAGAAACGTGAGGCCTTTCTGGAAGAGATCGACAAGGAACTCGCCGAGGGCGGGCCTGAGGCGATCTACATCGTTGATTGCAACGGACATGATGCGTCCGGTGGGGTGATCGCGAAAGAAGCCGATGGGCTGCCTAAGAATTTTCGCGAAAATGGCATTGCGCAGATCGGTGATGGCTCCGTAGCCCACGCGGTAGACTTCGGTGGTTCCCAGGTACTCGGCGACAGCCTTTGCAAAGAAGACGGCCAAAAGAGTAAAAGCGAAAATCGTCCAGACGTAGTGGATGCTCGGAGGAAAGAAATCGTTCAGATAGATGGTGTGGCCGCTCCAGGGAAGGGTCACAAGTTTGACGGAGCGGACGGCCACGGAAGGGTTAAGAACCTGATCGACGGCAGGGGTTACGAGGAGTGCGATGACGCCTTCCGAAAGCGCTACGAAGGCCAGCAGAAGCACACCCGCGATAAGCCTAAAGGTGTAGGGCCGAACGTAACTTAGCAGACGTCGAAGTTGCGGTGAAACGATAGATGCCACGCTTCTGAATACCCCTGCGTTTCGTACTTGGTACGCTAGTGCGCCAGCTTGGGTGTGTCAAGTTTTCGCGAGTGAAATTGGCGAGAGAGAAAATGGAGATGGGTCAGGATGCTAACCTGTAGCAATTTCACTGAAGGTCTTTCCCTTAGTTCGGCAGAAAACGTGACTGCGTGTCGAACAGCCTGTAGGGGCGGGCATTACAGCGCCGGTGAATTCCGGATGTTATTCTAGCCTCGTGCGGGCAGACTACTACCCGGATACTTCGTATGGCCGCACAAGCCTTATAGCTTGCGGTACTCGAGCGCACGGAGACAACTTTTGGCTACTGTCAAGATTCCTGATGACCTTGAAACTGTTCTTAACGATGCATGGGAAGCAACCCGGAAGGTTCCAGGCCATCTTACGGAGAAGGAAGCTCGCTTTCTGGGGTTGCTCGCCGCATGCGTGCCGGCCAACGGCATGATCGTGGAGATTGGGAGCTTCAAGGGACGATCCACCGTCATGCTTGCTAAGGTTGCCTCCCATTACGGTTGTGGCCCCGTTGTCGCCATTGATCCACATAATTCGCCCATACTTTTGGACCACCAATCCGACCAGAAAGCATCCTCTTATCGGGATTTTCTCGATTCCATCGACGCCGCTGGAGTGTCTGCTCACGTAGAATCGCAGGCCGCGTATTCAAAGGAGGTGGCGAACTCTTGGAATAGGCCTATCCGCGTTCTATGGATTGACGGTGATCACAGCTATGAAGGTGCCAAGAGCGATCTGGATGGATTCCTTCCGCACTTGGTCCCCCGCGGCGTTGTGGCGTACCACGATGCCCTGAATAACTTTCCCGGACCAATCCGCGTTTTTGTGGAAGATATTCTCCGCTCGGATCGATTTGGGCCTGCGGGATTCGTTCCATCGATTGCTTGGGCTCAATTTCGACCAGAGGACGGGGCCTCGTTTCGAAAATCGCGGTCGTCGCTGGCACGCCGAGCCGCGCGACTTATCCCTTTTGTGGCGAGTGGGAACGAACTTGAAGGATTAGAAAAGAGGCGTTACAAATTTAACCGCTTTCTGGTTCCACACTCCGCGATTGACGCCAGGAAATGGGCTTCTATTGTGGAATCGAAGTGAAGGCACAGGTCAAGTTCTTGAAAATGTCAAAACTGGTGTGCGCTCTCAGTTCTGCCCGCAATGAAGGATATTTATTTCTCGATGTCGCGATGTGTGACTTTGGAAGAAAAACCGTGTTTCGCCAGAGATTTTTTTATTTGTTCGCCGAGCATGACGGAGCGATGCTTTCCGCCAGTGCAGCCGATGGCAATCGTCAAATAGCTTTTTCCTTCGGTGATGTAATGCGGAATCAAATAGGTGAGCAAGCCTTCGATGCGACGGAGGAATTCGCCGGTCTGAGGAAACGAGCGGATGTACTTTTGTACTTTGGGATCTTTGCCAGTGTAGCGGCGCAGGCTGGGAACGAAGTGA
Source organism: uncultured Acidobacteriota bacterium (assembly GCA_963730495.1). Classification (GTDB taxonomy): domain Bacteria; phylum Acidobacteriota; class Terriglobia; order Acidiferrales; family UBA7541; genus Acidiferrum. The sequence continues at coordinate 22,169 of CAVSSD010000023.1, forward strand.
GGATTAGGAAGGAAGCGTACGTCGAACACCAGGTCGGAGTCCGTCGGGACGCCATATTTGTAGCCAAAGCTGACGACGGAAACGAGCATTGGGCGCTTATCGGGATTCTTAAATCGCTCGGTGACAAAGTGCCGCAGCTCGTGAACGTTGAACTGCGTAGAGTCGATGACCACATCCGCAAGCTTGCGAATGGGCTCCATGAGCGTGCGTTCGTGGCGCAGGCTTTCGCGAACGGATAGCGCTTTCCCCAGAGGATGAGGGCGGCGCGTCTCGCTGTAGCGGCGGAGTAAAGCGTCATCGGTAGCATCGATGAATACCAAAGTGATTGGGTGATCCTTGCGAAGATGTTTTAGGAGCGGCGGGAGCTTTTCGAGTTGCACGCCCTCGCGCGCATCGACGAGCAAAGCCGCGCGCCCAAAATCCCCTTCGCCAGCAGCGTGCAGCTCAGCAAAAATAGGAATCAATTCGACGGGAAGATTATCGACACAGTAGAAGCCCATGTCCTCAAAGGCGCGAAGGACAGTGCTCTTCCCCGAGCCAGAAACGCCGGTGAGAATCACTAGGTGGCGGGCGTCGTGTCTAGTGGACGGCTTCACGTGAGGCGGCGGCTCAGCTTTTCACCCGGCGCTGGTGAGTGCTCGGGATGCGCATGTCTTCGCGATATTTGGCGACTGTGCGGCGGGTGACGTGAATGCCAGCGTCGTCGAGTTTCTTGGCGATCTGCTCGTCGGTGAGCGGCTTCGAAGTGTCTTCTTCTTCGATCATTTTTTTAACGAGACGCTTGAGCGTGAGCAGCGACATTCCGCTACCTTCGGGCCCATTCACCGATTCGCTGAAGAAGGAGCGCAGTTCGAGCACGCCTTGCGATGTGTGCGCGTACTTGCTGGCTACTGCACGGCTCACAGTGGAAGGGTGCACGCCGACTTCTTCGGCGACTTCTTTAATCATCATGGGCTTGAGAGCGTCCGGGCCGTGAGTCAGGTAATCGCCCTGGCGCGCGATGATGGATTGGCAGACGCGCAGGATGGTGTGTTTGCGCTGCTCGATATTTTTCATCAACTGAATAGCGGCGGTGAAGCGTTCCTTGACGTAGTTGCGAACGTCGCGGTCGGCAGCGTCGCGCGCGAGCAGACGGCGGTACGTGGGGCTTAAGCGCAGCTGCGGCATGTCGTCTTCGTTCAAGAAGACTTGCCACGTGTCATCCACTTTGCGGAAATAAACGTCCGGCTCCACGAGGCGCGGTTCGGTTTTGTTATAGCGCAAGCCGGGCCGGGGATCGAGCTTCTTGATTACTTCCAGCGAGCGTTTGATAACTTCCAGAGGACGGTTCAGCGCGCGGGCAATTTCCTTCAACTGGTTGGACTGGACTTGCTTCAAATGTTCAGAAACGATTTGCTGGGCAAGCGTATTCGTCAGATCGAAAGCTTTCAGCTGCAGAAGCAGGCATTCGCGCAAATCGCGAGCGCCGACACCGATGGGATCGAAATCCTGGACGACGGCCAGGGCGTCGTCGAGATCGTCCTGAGTAAATTTGCCGCTCTGCACGAGTTCTTCCGTCGAAGCGGTTAGATATCCGTTTTCATCGAGATTGCCGATAATGCTTTCGGCGAGTTCTGTGACGGCTTCGGAGCAGATGGTCATGCTCAACTGCCAGGCGAGATGGTCGGTGAGGCCGCTGGGAGAGGAAAGAAACTTTTCAAAGGAGGGGCGCTCGGAGACTTCTCTTTCCTGGGATTGACCGCCGTCGCCGCCGGTGTCCAGATATTGGTTGAAAAAACTGCCGACATCGAACTCGTCGAAGGGATTGGCTTCGGGCTTCTCCGGAAGTTTCTCGGTTTCGGCTTTGAGGAAGGTTTCGTCGCTGTAGTTGTCGCTTTGAGTGGCTTCTTCGCTAAGCTCTTCGAGGACGGGATTGGCGATCATCTCCTGATTGATCATCTCGCGGAGTTCGAGGCGGTTCAGGGCCAGGACGCTCACCATCTGTACGAGGCCGGGCGTCAGAATCTGCTTCTGCGCCACTCGTAGGTTGAGCTTGAGTCCCTGCCAGGCCATGATCGGTTCCGATTATCCCTTCAAAGTCCCCAATTCAGGGTTTTAGTTCAGGCGGAAATGATCGCCCAAGTAAACGCGGCGCACTTCCGCATCATTGCTTAGGTCTAGCGGCGTGCCCTTAGCCATTATTTTGCCATGATTCACGATGTACGCGCGGTCCGTCACGTTGAGTGTTTCCCTCACGTTATGGTCGGTGATCAGGATGCCGATACCGGAACGGCTGAGGCCCCGGATGATCTCCTGAAGATCCTTCACGGTTAGAGGGTCAATGCCGGAAAAAGGTTCGTCGAGAAGGATGAAAGAAGGCTGCAAAGTGAGCGAGCGCGCGATCTCCAGGCGGCGGCGTTCTCCGCCAGAGAGAGTATAGGCCTTGCTGGTGCGTACGGTTTCGAGTCCCATTTGAGCCAATAGCTGTTCGAGCCGGTCCCTTTGCTGCTCGGGCGTGAGGGGCAGGGTCTCGAGAACGGCGAGCAGATTTTCTTCGCTGGTCAGCTGGCGAAAAACCGAGGGTTCCTGAGGAAGATAGCTGATGCCACTGCGGGCCCGGAGGTACATGGGTAGGTCAGTGATTTCGCCGCCGTTCAGGAGAACATGGCCGGAGTCTGGCCTGGCTAGACCAACTAAAATATAAAAGGTAGTGGTCTTACCGGCGCCGTTGGGTCCCAAAAGCCCTACGACTTCACCCTGGCCGATCTCCAGTTCAACGTCATCAACGACCTTGCGACCGCGATACGACTTGCTCAACTCAACGGCCTGGAGTTTCAGCATACCTCGTCACGAACGGCCGCTAGGAGGCCGCGTCATTTCTCGACTCGGTGTTTCGTCAACGTGCGCGAACCATTTTCAGAGTCGACGATGATCGTATCATCCGCTAAATAGAAGGTCAATTGACGGCCTTTTGTGGTGCCTTCGGTACTGTCGTAAAGAGTGGGATCTCCACCGGTCATTACGAATTTGCCGTCGGAGGCGGTGTATTCTCCGCGTTCGGCGGTGGCGCGACGGCCTGCTTGATCGACGATCACACCGCCCGTTCCCAGGGCGCGGCTGATTTGCTGGGCTCCGGGAGTCGAGGGAGTTCCTTTTGTGCTGCTGGACGAGCCGCTTGCGGAATTATTGGTGCCGCGGGTGAAGTACAAATCCATGATCGGAGCGCGGATTTTCTGATCGGGAGACTGCACGACTACGTTTTTCTCGAGATGGGCGATGCTCGTGACATCGTTGTACGTGAGAGTTCCGGAGCTTACGTGCCAGAGAACCGTTTTATTCGCGGGTGATGACTGCGCGCCAGCTTGGGGCGTGCCGGATTGCAGAGTTCCCGTTTGCGGAGCGCCAGGTTGCGCCGGGGCAGGTGTCTGGGGGAAGACGGCACGCACCTTTCCCGCTGCGTTCAGCACTTTCGTATCGCGAAGAAGTTCGATGGAGTCCGCTTCCAAAACGGAATCACCCTGCCAGAGGCGCGCATGGCCCGTATAGACGGCGCGTCCCGCTTTCGAATTGCCCTGCATGGTGTCCGAAGTGATGTTGGCGGGCACTTGTGCGAGTTGCACCGCGTTTCCATTGGGCGAGAAATCCGTGGAACGTACGCCACCCTCAGCGCGAATGTCGCCGCTCGTTCCGGTGAAGAAGATGCGCGGAGCATGCGTCTCGGTGGTCGCGTCGCGAGCAACTGCGTGTCCGGTCAAAGCCGCGGTCTGCCCAGCGTGTAGGAACATGGCGTGATCCGCCTGCGCGTTGCGGTCCGCTTCTTTTAGCTTCACGTCGCCTTGCAGATCCATCTGCGACCAGCCACCCGTGGCGAGAAGCTGCGCGACCCCGCTCTTGGCCGTGGCGGTCTGAAGCTGGTGGCCCGCAAGGGCGCGCTCCGTTTGGACGTCTCCTATCGCATCCAACTGCCGGGGCTTGCCTTCGTCTCCGAAAGCCAACTCCAGCTTGTCGGCTTGTAGCTTCGTACGCGTGGGAACAGCGTCGGGTTGTGCCCCAGCATCGGTCCATTCCATGCTTCCCGCCGTGAGCGTCTCCGCAATTGTGGGCTTGCCGGGTTGACCTTGTTTTCCTTCGCTGAAATCCATGCGAAACGCGCCCGTCTGAAGTATTCGAGAATCTCCACTCTTGGCCATGCGCGTCTTAAGTAAAACTCCGCCATTGAGATTCATTTCTTTGGCGCGATTCACGCGAGCCCAAAAATCCAGCGTGCCTGCGTCCGCGTGGACTTCGTCTGCTTCTTCTTTGCCATGACGCACGCCATGCACGCTTCCTGTCGCGTCGATTCGAGTGACCCAGCCTTCCGGAGTGATCAAACCGGTCATTTTGTCCGCGTCGATGAGCATCTTGTCGTCGCCGCGCGTAGAGGTAAGTTCTGGCGGCTTTCCGTTCGAACCTGCAGTGGCCACCAGCCTCCGTGCGCGAAACGCGGAGTCCAACTCGAGCGTGAACTCTCCAGCGGTCAATCGATCACTGTTCGACACAGCTTCCGCCGGGCCGAGAATGTGGAGCAATTTTTCATCACGGCCGAAGTCGAGACTGGAGCCGGTTACCAGAACTTCCATGTCTGTTTCCGCTTTCGCGGGTTTTTTCACGGCATCCTTTTTTTCTGTGTCTTTTTTCGGGGATGGTTTGAGCTTCAACCGGACGTTTTGCAGCAGGCGGAGAGTGCCTTCCTGCGAGTTGTACTCGGCTCCTACGGCATCGCCACTTCCGCTGGGGAAAGTAAACGTCACAGGTTGATCTGTCTTTGCGGCTCCGCTGCCCTGATCGAAATTTACGCCGCGCGTTTCCACATGCACGATTTGCGGCTGCATGGCGTGATCTTTCGCGCTGCGTTCCGCGTCCGCCGCGCTCTCTAAATCGATCTGAACATCTCCATCGCAGGTGACCCCGCCGCTGTCTTTCCGGTACTGGCAACTCTGCGTGTGAATCGTGTCGTGTCGGTCGCCGAGTTTTCCAAAAATCGTGACTCTTACATTTTCGAGCAAACTGGAGTCCTGACCCTTGAAATCCGTGGAGTTCGAGGCTTCGACCGTGAAAATCTTGCGAGGCCCGTCCATTTTCGAGAACGTCAGTCCGGTGGATTGCTTTTCAACGTTCGTTGGCGCGGGCGGGGGTGCCTTCTTGCGTTCGCTGATTCTTTGCCAGCCGCGCTTTAGATACACGCCAGCCGTCAGACAGGCCAACAGCAACGCAACAGCCGCGGACCAGCGTGCATACCGCGCCGCTTCACTTCTTCGCATAGGTGTAAGTTAATCAAAATTCTCAGAAGCTGTATAGAAGGTGGAGAGGAGCGAAAAAGAGCATGAGAAAACCTAGCCAGCGGTTTCGGCAGCGGCTGCGGTTGTGTCGGGCAAAATTCCGATGTTTGCGGCGGCCACGCTGTCGCGGTTGGTATTTTTCACCAAGTACATAGCTTCGTCGGCGAGGTGCAGGAGGCCCTCCTTAGTGCGCGAATCGGTCGGATAGGAGGCCACGCCTAAGCTCGGAGTCAAACGGATGCTCAATCCCTCGGGGTCGAGCCAGCGGGTTTCGCGGATGAGTTTATGGAGGCGGCGCGCCACGTTGAGCGCGTTGTCCTTGGACGTCTGCGGCAGCAGGATCACAAATTCGTCGCCGCCGTAACGAAACGCAAAATCGATCAACCGGCAATGAGCCTTGAGCGCGTTTCCGATTTCAGCAAGCAAGCGCGAGCCGACGAGATGGCCGTGCGTATCGTTGACCTGCTTGAAATGGTCGAGGTCGATGAACACCAGAGAAAATTGGTAGTTGTACCGCTGCGAACGATAGATTTCTGTCTCGAGAATGAAACCCATGTGGCGGGCGTTGTAAAGACTGGTGCAATCGTCCGTGATGGTCAGCTCGTGAATTCGTTTCACGTGCCGAGCATTTTCGAGCGCGATGGCGGCAAAGTCGGAAAGGGCTTCCAGCAGCTTGAGATCGCGATCGTCAAATCCTTCGGGGCCGAAGCAATTAATCAGCTCGATGACACCGAGGCAAGTGTCGCGGAATTTGACGGGAACGGCGACGATCGATTGCGTCTCGGTTTTCGTTTTTTCGTCCACCTTGCCGAAAAAGCGCGTGTCCTTGGAAGTGTCCGGGACGACTACGGTTTCTCCGTGCTGCGCCACCCAGCCGGCGATTCCCTGCCCGATCTTTATGCGAACGTCTTTTAGAGCCTGAGATGCCTTGCCGACAGCCAGCTCAAAGTAGAGCTCTTGTTTGGACTCATCCAGCAGGAGCAAAGACCAGTTATCCGGGCGGAGAAACTCGTCGATTTTCTCCATGATGGTGCGGAGAACCTGGTCGAGCTGCAGTGATGAAGTGAGCGCCTTCCCCAATTCCTGGAAGATGGCGACTTCGCCCGCTTCACGTTGCTCACCGGACACCGCGGGATTGCGGCGGCGTTCCACGGCTGGAAACTGCTTTACTTCGTCCACGCTCGGTTAGTCCCCGCGCTAAAAATTTTATAGGCCATCCAGCAGCCGCCCCGGCAGACAACACCACGAGCGCGATTCGGCACTGGATCCCGAATCTTTGCCAGTATAGGCGCGTGGCAAAAAAGGGTGCAAGAATCTCGTGGTACAGGCGTGGCCATCTTGCCATCGGCAGGTACGGGGCGTACCGGCGCGCTGATTTGTCGTCAAATACTCAGCGAATAATCAGCGTACAAATGAGCTGTGCGTGCCCTCGCGCAAGACCAGGCATCCGGAGAACATGTCGTGGATGGCGCGTTTACTGGGCGTCAGGCCGACACAGAGGCAGTCGATCACGAAATAGTAGCCGCCGAAAACAGGCACCAATGCCAATAGACGTCCGCTGCAGAACCGTAAGCTGGCACGCCAGAAATCGATTGGTTTGCCTGCGCCGTCGGCTACATAGATGCCTAAGAAGCGCTTTCCCAGAGTGGCGTGCCAGCGGGAACTCTCCGAAAGCGCATAGTACAGCCAGCTCTCGGCCGCAAAAAAACATAGACAGCCAAAAAGAAAAATCGGTCCAGACTGAGTGAGCGTCTCGTTAAGAGGCGTTCCCGCGCGATGATTAAAGAAAGGATTCGAGATTCCCGTTGCCGCTGCAAAAAAAGAAATGAAGACTGCAAAGGGTACGATGAGAAGAATCAGGTCGATGATTGCCGCAATGGAGCGAATCCAGAAGCCCGCGTGCGGCAACGGGAGAGGCTCGGAATGATTGTCGCGCGGAGTCTCCATTTGTTGTTCCTGAGCCCGTTTTCTTACTGTGACTATGGTCAGCCAGCTGTACCGTTTCGCGCTTTAAATATATACATTATCTTTCTTCGATGGAGCCACTGACGGTACTGCCTATCATTCCGGTTGTTTGACACTGCTGCGCGACACCGCCTATAGTTTTGGCGAGGGGATTTTTTGCGCCTTGCGTGGGCCGGATTGGGGTCGCGCGTAGGTGAACCGTCGATCGGTCACACCTGATCTGCCTAAGTAGTGGTCATCCACAAAAAAAGGCAGAAAAAAGCGTGCCCAACGCAGCCGGAAGTTTGCGATCGCCCGCGAGTTTGATCGCTCCGTTGCCCCGAGTGTATCGGCAAGGACAGGTTTCGATTCATGGCTACGGGAACTTTTGGCGAACGCCTGAAACGCGAACGCGAGATGCGCGAAGTTTCGCTCAAGGAAGTCACTTCGGCCACGCGCATCGGTCCGCGCTTCCTCGAAGCCCTTGAAAACGAAGAGTGGGACAAACTCCCAGGCGGAATCTTCAACCGCGGGTTTGTGCGCTCCATCGCGCGTTTTTTGGGACTCGACGAAGAAAATCTGCTCGCCGAATACGACCTCGCACGCGGCGACCAGAGCATGCCTGCTCCGCAGCCGTACGAAAATAAGCTGCCTCGCCCGCCCATCTGGGTTCCGATACTGGCAGTGTTGGCATTGCTTGCCGTACTTGGCGGCCTCGTTGCAGGCGGAATTTACGGCTGGCGTTGGTATTCCGCGCGGCGCGCCGCGAAACAGTCTTCCTCCTCAGCACTTTTGTCGTCGCAAACGCAGAGCGAAATAGCGAGTGTGACATCAGCCACAGGTGCTGCTCAATCTTCTGACTCCGCCATTGCAACCAATGTTCCCTTGGACCTCGCCGTTTCCACTTCCGCGGCTACTCGCGTGCGCATTCTTGCCGACGGAAAAGCGCTGCTGGACGCAGAAGTTCCTGCTGGAGAAACGCACCACTTTTCCGCTACCCAGCAATTTGAGGTGACTGTCGCTGACTCTTCGGCGGTGTTGCTGGAATTGAACGGGCGAGCCATGCCGCCGGTTGGAACTCCGGGAGCCTCCGGTACAATAGTTTTGTCCCAGAAAGACTTGAGGCAGGCATCCGGTGGAACCCCTCAGCCCTGAAGTAATCGAAGATCTTCGCGTAGGACGCGCTCCCCGCGAACGCAAAATCGCCGTCTGCGCCGGCGGAGCGCATCTATCGCCCGCGGATCGCGCGGAAATTCTCGCGGTGCTCGCAGGAGACGCGGATGAGATGGTCTCCGAACGCGCACAGCAAGCTATCCTTTCGCAACCTACGGAAACCTTTGTGGAAGCCTTGAAGCGCGAAAAGGCTGTCCCCGGGCTTTTCGCTTACGCCGGTAAACATCTCGCGGATAAACACGGCGTCTGCGATGCGATGGTGCAAAACAAAAATTGCGCGGCGGAGCACCTGGTTCCGCTCGCGCGCCACCTCTCTGCGCTCGGCATCACCGCGCTCATGGAAGACTTGGAACGTATCAGCGAGTCTCCTGCGCTCGCGGCTGCGCTCGAACATTCTTCATCCATCACGGCAGACCAAAAACATCTTCTCCACGAATTACTGGGTTCCGCGATGGACGAAGCGGCTCTGGCGGAAGCAGCGGCCGAAGCCGAGCCCGATGTTGCCAAACGTCAAACGCTTCTCATGCGCCTCGCCAAGATGAGCGTTTCCGAGCGCGTGCAGTTCGCCATCAAAGGCGGCTCCGAAGCGCGCCGCACGCTGATTCGCGACTCCAACAAAGTTGTGCAGCGCGCGGTGCTGCAATCGCCGCGCCTTACGGACCAGGAGGTCGAAGCCTTCGCCACAATGACCAGCCTCACGGACGAAATCCTTCGCCTCATCGCCAGCAACCGTAAATTCCGAAAGAACTACGCCGTGGTGCGAAATTTATTGAACAACCCGAAAACCCCGCTGGACGTTTCCCTTCACATGCTACCCATGGTTAACGTCATGGACCTCAAGAAATTGACCAATAATAAGAACGTGCCGGAAACTCTGCGCACCACCGCCACCAAACTGCAGAGAACACGAGCCGAACTCAAGAAATAATTTTTGAAAGTCGGGCCAACACGTCTTATTTGTGTCGCGGAAATGCATCGGTGTTGCAGCGATTTGGCTTTACAATCGTGCCCGGAGGTGTCCGATCATAATCTTCTCGTCCAAATTTCGCAGGTGCGCGGCTTTCTTGGCGATAGGCATTTCAGGCGCGCTGTCTCTTGTGTCCGTCCTTCAGTCTGCTCAGAGTGGAGCTGCGAAACAAGAAAAGCCGGTGGATCCCTGGACCGATGCTCAAGTTCTGCATGCTGCTGACCTCGTGCCTGAAATTGCCGGCTCAAAGGGTGTAAACTCGCCAACCATCATTTATGTAGGCTTTCGCACGCTCTTCGAGGGAGGACACATTCCGGAAGCTTCGTTTCATGGCACGGCTTCCAAGGAAGAAGGCCTCGCTGAACTGAAAAAATGGGTGAACGCGTTACCGCGCTCCACAAACCTAGTCATCTATTGCGGATGCTGCCCTTTCGATCACTGCCCAAACATTCGGCCTGCATACAAGGCCCTTCACGACATGGGTTTCACTCACGTGCGCGTTCTCGTCCTGCCGACAAGTTTTGCGGCGGATTGGGTCGAGAAGGGCTATCCCATGCAAAAAGGTCTCGGATCGTCTGATTAGTTGAAGACGACCGCGGCAACTCCAAGCCTCCGCCTTGCATCTGGCAAAAGAACAGCTCGAACTTAGGCGAGCTTCACGACGGAAGGCAACATGGCGCTCTGGTCTAGCATCCGGTTTTCGCTGCGCATTCTAAGGAAGCATTGGAAACTCACCTGCATCGCCGTCTTTTCCCTGGCCATCGCAATGGCGGCCGGAGCCGTAGGATTCAGTGTTTTCAACGCGCTCTTGCTCCGCCCGCCTGCGGTCCCATCGCCAGAACAGATGGTCTCGGTTTATGCGTCCACCCCAACAGAAGAGTTCAGCGGCACAAACTACGACGACTACAAATACTATCGCGACAATAATCACGCCTTCTCTGATGTTCTCGCGTTTCCATATTCCGTCACGGTGCGTCCCATTTCGTATGAACGCCACACCAGATCAGGGCTGACGAATGCCGTCTCGGACAATTATTTTTCTGTTCTCGGGGTTCAGCCTATTCTGGGGAGGGTATTTGCGCGTGGCGAAGACGACAAGCCATCCTCGCTTGCCGTCCTGAGTTATTCCTACTGGACGCGACTAGGGTCTGATCCGCACATTGCGGGAAAAACGGTAACGATTGGCCATGTGCCACTTACGATTATCGGCGTCGCGCCAAAAAGCTTTGTAGGCACAATCTTCAGCGATCTTCCGGACGTCTGGTATCCACTATCCATCGACGCCACTGTCAATCAGCAACCGCAAGATTGGCGAGCTGACCGCACTGTCCACAATCTCGGCATGATCGGGCGTCTAAAGCCTGGAGTAACACGTCCGCAAGCGCTAGCGGATGTGCAAATACTGGCGAAGCAACTCGCCGAAGCGAATCCGCAAACCGACAAAGACCGTATCGCCCATCTGACGGAAACCACCATGCTGCCCGTGGATTCCGTCTCTTCTGCAAAGATCATCTCGGCGATTCTTTTCGCTATCGTCGCTCTGGTCTTGTTTGCAGCGTGCTCCAACGTCGCCAATCTGTTGCTTGCGCTGGCCAGCGCGCGCCGTCACGAAATCCTCGTTCGCGCAGCGATGGGAGCCACTCGCGTGCGCTTGATTCGCGACCTTCTGCTCGACAGCACAATTCTTGCTGCCGGCGGTGGAGCGCATGGCTTCTTGCTGGCATGGGTTGGACTTCGCCAACTTATGCAATTCAAGCCGTACGTTCCCGGTATTGGCGTAGTTCCTGTGACCATTGATTTTCGGCCGGACATTCGAGTCGCGCTTGCGACGGTCGCGCTCGTTTTTCTAGCAGGTCTTGCGACAGGCCTCGTGCCGGGCCTCTACTCGTCTTCACCCAATCTGGCGGGAGCATTGAGCGGAGAAATTGCTGTTGGCGGAACGCGAAAAGGAAGGATCCGAAGCGCGCTGGTAGTCATCCAGGTAGCGGTCTGCACCGTGGTGTTGATTGGTGTGGGTCTGTGTTTTCAAAGCATGAGCAATCTGCAGCACATCGATCTGGGATTTTCCGCTCGCAACATTGCGATTTTGAGCAGCGATCTGCAAAGCAATGGATACTCCGAAGAGCAGGGCCGAGCCATGTACACAAAGATGCGCGAGGCTGCTACGCAAATTTACGGGGTAGAAGCGGTTACCTTGGCCAGTAACCTGCCTCTGAGCGAGGACGGCGGGCACGATGAGCAGGTGCACATCGAAGGTTCGCAAGCCACAAGCCAACAGACGGCCACTATATCCTCCATGGCCGTTGACGAGAATTATTTTTCCGCACTTGGAATTCCTGTCTTGGCAGGGCGTGCAATCACTGCCGCGGACGCGGCAAAAGCTCCTGCCGTGGTCGTAATCAATCACTTTATGGCTGAAAAATATTGGCCTGGCCAGAACCCCTTAGGCAAGACAGTGCGAAGCGAAAACGGAAATCAGGTTGCTACCGTCGTGGGTGTGGTTGGCGACGGCAAATACGTCGACATCGATGAGCCTGCTCGCCCGTTCATGTATTACGCCTTAAATCAGCGCTACCAGTCCGTTGTCTATCTCATGGCGCGTACCCACGGTAAACCGAATCAGTGGCTCACGCCGATGTCCGAAGCCCTTGAGAAAATAGACCCTCAACTTTCTTTCCAGACACTCACAATGGACAACTGGATGGACTTCTCGCTGTACGTCCCACGAGTCATGCTGGTCTGCACCGGTTCATTCGGCGCTCTCGCGTTCATTCTTGCCGCAGTAGGACTTTACGGAGCCGTCTTCTACTCCGTAAGCGAACGAAAAAAGGAATTAGGCATTCGCGTCGCGATTGGCGCCGCTCCGCGCGATCTCTGGAAAATGATTCTGCGTCAGACGAGCCTGGTGACCGCCGCCGGCGTCGGCTTAGGAATCCTTTGCGGAACCGTCGTCGCCGCACTCGTGCGTTCGCAACTGTATGGAATTCACGCCGTCGAATGGAGCGTGTTTCTTGCCGTCGCTCTCACTATGGGAGGAATGACCGTTCTCACCGCGTATTCCGCAGCGCGGCCGTGGCTGCACGCCGATCCGATGGAATCCGTCCGCCACGCATGAGTCAGCGCGACTCCCGCAGGCCGTGCCCGTGAGCCTAGGCGAAAAATAACGCTAAACTTTTCGCAGAACCAGGCAACTTGCAATCATGTCGTGAATGGCCTGCTTTTTTTCGGTGAAGCCCGCGAGGATGTAACCGATCATAAGAGGAATCAAGCCGGTGATGATCTTTGAAAAATATCGGCCCGAAGCCCGGCCAAAAGAAATCGGCTGCCCGCTCAGGTCGGTAACCTTCAGGTTGAGCATTTTCTTCCCGAGCGTAGCTTGCCAGGACGAGCTCTCCGATAGCGCGAAATACAACCATCCAATGAGAAATATAATTCCAAAAAATCCGAAGAGAAATCCAAGTCCCAAGAAGGTGGCCGCGTCGTCACTGATATTCTCGCCGGAAGTAATTTTGCTGAGCGCAGTTCCCGCGCCCGTCAGTATGAACAGTGGGACCAGGAGAACCAGAAACGCGAAGCCGCAAATGACTCCATCAATGATGTAAGCCACGAACCGCAGCCAGAAACCCGCATACACCACGCCATCGTACTGCACGCTGCCATAGCTGGGAGGCACGACCTGACCGTACTGATTTGCATCGACAGGCGATAATGAAGGCATCGCCGGCACCAAGCCGGAAATAGCTTGGCCGCACGTGGAGCAAAACGCCGTCGTCGGAGAAATCTCGCTTCCACATTTTGAGCAGTACACGGCGTCTCCTTTTGCGCAATCCCCAAAACTGTCCGCCAGTTGTGAAATCCTACTTCCCCGTGTGGCGATGGTCAATCATCCGCAACACCAATGGTTCCTTCACTCGCGTCGATCCCCATTCGCCGCGATTCACGTCCTGAGTTGTTATACGACTTTGGGTACGCATTGGTTCAATATTGAGAGGCGATTTTTTGCGTGATGAAATCGCCATTCAATGGCACCTGACTTTTCTTCACTTGCGTTTCCAAGTTGGGTGACACCCACTGCCTCCTCTGGGTCCAAAACGAAAGGCAGCCCCCCGCTTGCTGCACTTGCGAGACGCTGCCTTGAAGAATTCGCGATATGGCTTTGCGCTACCTGTCGTACTTCAAGCAGATTTCGAGCTGGCGGATCGCTTCATCCGTTGCCCGAAGTGCTTCCACTCTGTGGCCGCCGAAGTCGTGCGCGGCGTGTTCCAGATGTTCTCTCGCGTGGCGCAGCGAATTGAGTGCATCGTGAATTTCCGGATGGTCCGCCGGAGCCGCTTTGGCCGGTTCGGGTGCGGGCACCGGGGCGGGCACGGCGGTTGCAGTGGTGGTATTGGGTGCGGCCGGAGCAGAGGCGCTGAACGCCACCGCGATAATCAAGGCTGCGAGAATCACTACACCTAGGATTTTAATTTTCATGAACTACTCCTCCTCGTCCGATTTTTGGCTCGGACTGCCAGATGTTCCTCAATCCACCGTTTGCACCTTTGCCGCGATGACCTTACCAACCTGAGCGCGGCAAACGCACCAAAGAGGCCCGTTCGGCTCGAATGAGCCCTTACTCCTTTTCAATTCTTAAGTCATCTTCCCGGACTTTAATAGTGGAATTTTTGGGACTAGCGCACAATCAGAGACTGCCCTGCAGGACAGCGAATCCTTCACTACTCGTAATTACCATCGACCGGCAAAAAACGACTCAGAGGCCGCGGGCTGAGTATGGATCAGCCAAGGAATGCGATTGGACTCCTTCAATTGCCTGCCGTTATGCGATAAAATGCATATTATCGTCGTACGTCTGTCACTTTCTTTTAGCGGAGGCATTTCATGGCCCGCAAATCTTCCATAAGAATCTGGGTTGGCACTCGCAAGGGTGCGTTTGCGTTCATCTCGAAAGACCGCAAGAAGTGGGACTGCGATGGCCCATTTTTCGCCGGCCAGGAAGTGCATCACGTCGCGCAGGACCCTCGCGACCCGAAGCGCCACTACGCCGCGGTGGGAAACGCCTGGTTTGGTCCTCATCTTCACGCCAGCACGGACAACGGCAAGACGTGGCAAATCTCCGAAAAAGGGCTCGAGATCAAAGGCATCACCGGCAAATGCTGGCAAGTCACAGAAAAAGGAATGGAGCTGAAGGCGACGCCGGATGCCACCCTCAAACGCATCTGGCACATCGCTCCTGGTGCGGTTGATGAACCTGGTGTCGTTTATCTCGGCGGTGATCCAGGCGTGCTCTTCCGCAGCGGCGACAATGGCGTGAATTGGGAAATGGTCGCTGGCTTATGTAATCATCCGACGCGCGAGAAGTGGAATCCTGGAGCCGGCGGCATGATGGTGCACTCGATTCAATGCCTTGGCAAAGGCCGCCTCATCGTGGGGATTTCCGCCGCAGGCGCGTTTCGTTCGAAAGATAGTGGAAAAACCTGGGCGCCGTTCAACGGAAATGTTCTTGTCGAATTTGGGCCTGAGAAATTTCCTGAAGTCGGCCAGTGCGTCCACAAATTGAAATCACATCCCCGTAACCCGGAAGCGCTATACCAACAAAATCATTGCGGCGTATATCGCGCTGGTTTCTCCGACGAAAAATGGGACGACATTTCGGAAGGTCTGCCTTCGCGGTTCGGGTTCGGCCTGGCTGTTCCCGCAGCAGAAAAAGATACACTCTTTACGATTCCCATCGTTTCGCCCGAGGAACGGTATGTTCCCAAAGGCAAACTCCGCGTGGCCCGCAGTCGTAATGGGGGCAAGACGTGGAAGTTTCTGAGCAAAGGGCTGCCTCAGTCCGATGCCTACGATCTTATTCTGCGCGAGGCGATGTCCTCTGATGACCGCGACCCAGTTGGCGTCTACTTCGGCACAACAGGTGGAACGCTGTTTCACACGAGGGATGCGGGCGATTCCTGGCATCTTCTCTCAGGACATCTCCCGCCGATATATTCAGTAACGGCTGCATTACACTGAAGCCTTTGGGCTGTAGGCAATGGCCGGACAACATCTCTACGATCACACTGTATCAATACCTTGCATCCAAATTTCACTTCGAAAGCGCGAATGCCACGTAAACTCCGCCAGAGGGCGACTTGGGATCCTTCCCTCCGCCCGCTGCGATCACCACATACTGTCGTCCGTTCACAGCGTATGTTGCCGGGGTAGCATTGCCGGAAAACGGCAGGGTCGTTTCCCAAAGCAATTCTCCGGTGGCTTTATCGTATGCGTGGAATTTCTTGTCAAAATCGCTCGCCCCGATAAATACTAGCCCTCCCGCTGTTACTACGGGGCCTCCGTAATTCTCTGTGCCAGTATTCTTCAGACCCTTCGCGGCAAGCTCCGGGTACTCTCCCAAGTTAATTTTCCAAACGTATTCACCGGTGTTCAGATTGATTGCGTTGAGCGTACCCCAAGGTGGCACGAAGGCAGGATAACCATCCGGGTCTAAAAATTTGTGATATCCCGTAAACCGATATTTCATAGCCGGCACCATAGGCTCTGAACTCGGCAATTCCTTGGACTTCCCGTTAACGAGAAAATCGATCAGCGCATAAAGTTGATCGTCATCAAAATTAGAAAAACCCGGCATTCTTCCTTTGCCATTCTTGATCGTGGTCCCAATCTGCTGCGGCGACAATCGGTCCCCTACGCCAACCAGCGAAGGGATAGCAGGCGGCGACCCAGTCATCTTCTCGCCATGGCAAACGCCGCACTGACTCATGAAAAGGGCTTTGGCGCTGTTCTCGCCCGTCTCGGGCGCCAGCGCTCCGGTCCAAGCCATTTCGTTTGCATTCACATAAAGAATTGCAGTCTGCGTATCAACGGCAGAGCCGCCCCACTCGGCGCCACCATCGAATCCCGGAAATATCACCGTGTCTTTTCCCACGCTGAACGGAATGAATTGCCCTTCGCTGCGGAACGTTCGAAATTTCTCAAGCGCCCATGCGTGCATTTCTGGCGTGCGATTCGTCAGCATGTCTTCGCTGAGAATCTGCCGCGCAAACGGAGCAGGCCTAGTTGGCAGCGGCTGTTCGGCAGCGGTAACTTCGCCCGGGACATTGCTTGATGGATATTTCTTGTATTCGATGGGAAAAAGTGGCTTTCCGCTGACGCGGTCAAACAAATAAACGAACCCTTGCTTCGTTGTTTGCGCTACAGCATCGATTTCTTTGCCGTCGCGATTCACTGTCACGAGCGTTGGCGGTGAAGGAAAATCACGGTCCCAAAGATCGTGCCGAACTCCCTGAAAATGCCAGATTCTCTCGCCAGTCTTGGCATTCAAAGCGATGAGGCAGTTGGCAAACAAATCGTCGCCCAACCGGTTCGCACCGTAAAAATCAAACGCCGCCGATCCCGTCGGCACGTAAACAATTCCGCGCTTTGGATCGACCGCCATACCCGCCCAGTTGTTCGCCGCCCCGCTGTACTTCCACGCATCCTTCGGCCACGATTCATATCCAAATTCCCCGGGATGCGGAATCGTGTGAAACGACCAGCGCAACTTGCCCGTTCGAACGTCATAAGCGCGTACGTCTCCCGGAGCGGCAGGAAGCGTCTCCGGATTTCGTCCTCCAACGATGATCACGTCCTTGTAAACGATCCCAGGGCTCGTTAGCACGACGGATTGTCTTTCCGGATTGCGTCCGAGATCGCCGCGCAAATCAATCCGGCCCTCGATCCCAAATGATGCAATGGGCTTGCCCGTGCCAGCATCGAGCGCAAACAGAAAATTCATTACGCCAACGAGGATGCGCTTCTCTTTCTCACTCGACCAATAAGCTAGCCCTCGATCCGGCTGCGTGCCTTTAATCCCCGAATCGAATTTCCAAATAAGCTTCCCGCTCGCCGCTTCCAACGCGAACACCTTCTGCGTAGGCGTCATTCCGTACAAGACGCCCTCGACAATGATGGGACTCGTTTGCAACCCACCCTGTTCGCCGGTGTCGAAGCTCCAAGCGACCCTCAAATCCTTCACGTTGCTACGATTGATTTGCGCGAGGCTGGAGTAATGTGTGTTTTCTGGCGCGCCGCCGTACGCCGGCCAATCGCGTCTTTCGCCACTGGAATTTGCAGCGTCTTGTGAGGCAGTGGCGCGGAGCGAAAACAGCGCAGAAAAGGTCACACTTGAAATGACGACCACGCCACAGATTGCAGCCAGCTTTCTATCGAAATGTCTCATGCCGTAACTCCGCAATGCGCGTCAGGGTATCACGCAATCGCCGCGGCACAATATGTTTACGGACTCTTGCCAATTTGCCCAAATCCATCATAAAAAATCGGCGTCCCAATAATCCGGGACGCCGATTCGTTTGCTTAGGGGAGAGAAAATAAAGTCTAAGAGGTAACCATTAATGTCCGCGTGCCCGCCGGCTGGGGTTTCCAGTCGTCCGCCGGCTAACTGCAGGCGAAACGGCCTTCAGCATTTCCTTCGCTTGATCCAAGTGTTGCTGAATCATCGGAACTGTTTCGGAGGCAAAGCCCCGGATTACATCGTCATTGCCGTGGTTTGCTTCGCGCTGAAAGTCCCGCAAATCCTGCTGGTGATCTTTCACCATGTCTTGCGCATAAGCTTGATCAAATTCAGCGCCGCTCAATTTGGAAAGCCGGTCGTAAGTGGCTTGGTCCTTGGCCGTGAGATCCGTCGGCAGCCCGATGTTCTCCTCCTTGGCTGCTTCTTTCAAATCGTCGCCGGCTTTCCTATGTTCGGCCACCATCCGGGTTCCGAAAGCCTTGACTGCTTCGTTTGATCCCTGATCCATTGCGAGTTTGCCCAATTTGATCTCGCTCAGGCCTCCACGAGCTGCTGCCCTCACAAATGCTTCGTCCTTCATTACCGCTTCAGTTGTTGATAGCACGGGCGAGCTTTCCTGGTGTCCCAAAACCACCCAGCAGCCCAGCGTAGTCAAAAGAAGTGTCAAACCCGCGACATAAGAAACTTTGCCGGCCGTCGTATCCAATAACATGTTCTCCTCGTTCGTTCTGACTGGGGCTTACGGGGTGTAGCTTAAAAAGGCCGGGCGGTTGAGCCAATCCAGCGATTCCATTATCCGCGCGTCAAACAACCCTGATCTATACCGGATAGCACTGGTATAATCCGGCGGGATTTGTTCCAATTCCTCAGGCAAAATGCCCCAACGAGGCTTAATATGTCTGCAAATTTTTCTTGGCTGATCGCTTCCCTGATGTTTCTGGCACTGGCAGCCGGTGGGGGACGCGTCCCCGCTCCTGCTGCCCACGGGATGCTGGTCGTGGCCAACCAGCGGGAGCACACCGCTCTGCTTATTGATCCGGAGACACACCAGGAGCTTGCGAAAGTCGTCGTCGGAGTCAACGGCCACGAGGTCGCCGTCTCGCCCGACTCCCGCTTCGCCTACGTTCCGATCTACGGCAATTCCGGAGTTGGCAAGCCCGGAACGGATGGCGCTACCATCGACATCGTGGATTTGCGTGACCACAAACTGGCAGCGACGATCGACCTCGGCAAACCGCTTCGTCCTCATCGCGCCGAATTTGGACCGGATGGTCTGCTTTACGTTACGGCGGAGCTAGACAAAGCCGTCGATGTCATCGATCCTGCCACGCGCAAAGTCATCGCGGAAATCCCCACGGGCGCGATCGAATCCCACATGGTCGTGATCTCTCCCGACGGTAGCCGCGCCTATACCGCCAATGTGGCCGCGGGCAGCGTAAGCGTTCTGGACCTCAAGAAACGCGCTCTCATTACTGTCATCCCCGTCGCGAAAACCGTCCAGCGTATTTCGATTTCCGCAGATGGCAAGCGTGTCTTCACTCACGATCAAGACACTCCTCGCATCGCGGTCATCGACACAACGACAAACAAGGTCGCGAGTTGGATTTCAGTGCCCTCAACTGTTTATTCTTCCTCTTCTACCGCGGATGGGCGCAAATTGCTGGCGGCTTCTCCCGCCGGAAAAATCTTTGTCATCGACCTGACCAGTGCAAAGCTTGAAGAATCTTTTGACATACCGCCCGCTTCTGGCGAACTGCTACTCGCCCCCGGCGGAAAGTTTGCCTTCGTAAGCTGTCCTCAAGCGGGAACAATTGAAGTGCTGGACGTGTCCGAGCATAAGCTGCTGCAACCGATTAAGCTTACTCCCGGCGTGGATGGCCTCGCCTGGGCGCCAGCAATTCCATAATTCTCGTCAGCTTTGTACGGCTATCGCCCATGGATATCGATTGGATCCGCGATCTCTGCCTTTCCTTTCCCCAAACGACCGAACAGATTCAATGGGGCGACGATCTTGTTTTTAAGGTGGCTGGAAAGATTCACGCCATTACGGTCCTGCACCCCGCCAAGATTTGGCTATGTTTCAAGGTCTCCGCGGAAAACTTCGCGGAACTGACGGAACGTCCCGGCATTATTCCCGCGCCTTACCTGGCGCGCGCCAAGTGGGTCGCTCTGGAGACCAAGGACGCTCTATCGTCCGACGAGCTAACTCTATTGTTGCGGGAGTCCTACGACATGGTAGTTGCCAAACTACCTAAGAAAACCCGCGAAGCTCTCGCCAGCGGCAAGCTATCTGGGGAACGAAAATCTGCCAAAAAGCCCGCGACGAAGCCGCGCTCCCAAAAGTCTCGCCACAACAATAAAAAGCCCTCTCGGTGAGGAGAGGGCTTCCGATTACGTCAATCTCTAATCTTGGAAGAGTTGTTGGCGCTTTCGCGGCACCTTTTACTCTGAGCTTCGAAGGGCCGTACGCGGCTATGCGATAACTTTGGAATCTGCGCCACGGCGCAACGGCCTGGCTCCTGGAAGGGGGAAACTCATGTGCCAGAAATTTGAGTCCGCCGAAATAAACTCTACTCCCACATACGTTTTGCTATCGCGGTCTCGCCTGACGGAAACCACTCTGGATTCCACCGTCCTGTCGCCGTTTTCGTTCACCAGAATGAGCATCTGTCCCACGACCACAGGCTCATCGATCTGCAGCAGTGCCCCATGACGGTTCACCGATTGTGACTTGGCTTTCACACGAAACTTATCGCCGTTCTCATCCTGTCCGTGCACAGTTACAGGCACAGTGATGCTCACTCGCAATGTTCGGCGCCGTTCTTTACAGCGAAAATGAAGTATAGCCATGAGAGACGCTTACCTCTCGATTGATCTTAATGACTCGGGAACTATGCCTGCCCATACTGGACTGGCTTTAGCATTACCACTTTCGCGAACATAACGCTGAAGTGAACGGTCGACACGAGCGAGGAAACAAGCACGAACGTCGTCCACATTGTTCGTATTTTGGGTTCTTGGCACGCTTCCCAGCAATAGCAGGAAGGTACCAAATTCACCCTATTTGTTTCGGTACTCTAGTACGTTACCCTTAATAGTTCAACACCATTTTGGGAAAACATTGACTTGAAGTAGTGCACGCAAACTTCCGAACGTTTCTCTCGCGCAAAAACTGATCCGTAATGGTCAACCCGAAGGCACTTACTCCGACAATGCTGCCTCGAGTCCGCTGCAAAATCAACTTAACTCTATTATATTCTTTTACTTACGTGGCGTCAATCCTGCCTCGTCGATTTCATGCCTTCGAGATCAATAAACTCAACTTTCCATGGTCTAACATCCAGATCCAGTCGAGCCACAGTGACAGGTAGGTAAAAACGTCTCTGACCGGCGCTCCCCGGATTGATGTAGAGAACGCCGTCCTTCTCGGTTTGCGCGGGTTTATGTGAATGTCCACTTACCACGATATGAAATCCTGCTGCGGCGGGATTAATGTCTAAGTCTTGCAGAATGTGCAACATATAGATCATCACAGAGCCCACTCGAATCACTTCTGTCAAGGGCAGAGTTTGCCCCCATTTGTCTGTATCCACGTTTCCGCGCACAGCAACCGCAGGAGCGACGGCCTTTAGCATCTCCAGGATTTCCGGCGCGCCCACATCCCCGGCATGAAGGATCAGGTCCGAGCCGCGCAGCGCACGTACGGCCTCTTCTCTCAGCAATCCATGTGTGTCCGATATCAGCCCTAACCTTTTCATTGTTTTAGCTGAGAATGGTTCTCTCTTTCGGCAAATTTTTCGTCGGGAACGATGGCTTGAGCCGCCCATATTCAACCCCTTGGTTGAATATGGCAAAGCTAACATTTGTATTGGGAAGCTCGATACGGCTCAGCTGCTTCTGGGCTTTTTCACAACACCCTCAAGATCTCGAGCGCATTCACGCGAGCGTGTTCAATCTCCAAGCCCCAGTGCAGATGAGGACCTGTCACGCGACCCGTTGCTCCGACCTTCCCTAACACAGTTCCAGCCACCACTTCATCTCCAACCTTCGCGTCAATCTCCGAGAAGTGACAGTAAAACGTGTAAATCCCTAAACCGTGATCAACGATGACGGTGTTTCCCGAGAAAAATAATTCTTCCGCTAGTACCACGCGTCCTTTTTGTGCCGCATGAACCGGAGTACCCGTTGGCGCCGGAAAATCCACTCCGCCATGCGGCGAACCGGGATGTCCATTCAGAACGCGCCGCTTCCCAAAGTTGCTGCCTTTATATTCCCCAACCAGCGGCATACGAAATGGTCCATCCCACAAACGTTCTGGCGTCACGCGATCGTAAATCTCGCGCAGCCGTTTTGTCTCTTCCGCCGCGCGCGCTTCTTGCTCGGGGTTCGGCTCGACAAACTGTTTTTTCACCGTCAGGGTTTCCGTGGCAAAGTGTCCTTCTTTCACTTCAACCATCGCGCGGCAGCTGACGCTCTCGCCGCTTTGCAACCTACCCGCAACTGTGAACTCGTACTTCCCTGCCGCTTTTTCCAAATCCACTCCGAGCAGCGCTTCCCGTACATCTGCGCTCGAAGCCGCGTGCTCCTTCTGCTTTCCCTTCCAAAAGGGAACATCCCGGTCGTTCCATTTGCCGACGACCTCGCCCAACGGCTTGGCGGTGCGTATTCGCGCCAACAGAAGTGTGCCCTGCGCCGCGTCCGGCGCGCTCAATGTGAGCTGCACACCGTTTCCGCAATCCTCCGCGTGGGCCGCCGCTGTGAACAAGAGCCCCCCGGCGATGGCAATCGAAGTTCCCAGGGTGAACGAAAACCTTCGCAAAATGCCCTCGCTTAGTTTCATTACTTAGGCCACATAGCTAGAACTCGCGGCTCTACCTTCGCGAATCGTGCACGTCCGAGTTTCGACCCCGTAATCAATTTCTCCACTGCTAAGAACATTTCGGGATTCTTCGATTTTTCCCTAAGCTCTTTCAAAATAGGCCGAACCTTTGCGAAAATGAAAAACAATTCTCCGCAGAACGCCGTGGTAAAAAACAGCTTCTCGTTAAGCACGCCATTCTCCACGAACGACGCGGCGATTCCCCAATAACTGATCACCTGCCTAAGCCAGTTGTTCTCGTTGGAACCCATCGCTATCGCGACTTTCATGTATTCATCCGAAGAATTCGGCCAAAATTCGGTTAGCCACCATTGCCGTGCTTTCCGCATTTCAGGTTCGCGCCTCAAGTTATAGAGTTCGAGAATCAAGCGCGCGTCATCGACCGTCGGCTTTTTCGCCATCGTTTTGCTCCTAATGCTTACCGATTGGAATTCTACCTTCTGGGTCTGCTTTTTTGTTTTCGGATTTTTGGTGTTTGTCGGCAGTGTAAAATCCTGGCCCCTCGCGACAGCAGGTTTCAAAGGTTACTTTCACTTCCGGAGCACAAGATTCTCGCTATTTACTCGGGCAGCAGGGTCGGGGATGATGCATGCACAAAAGTTGAGTCCATGCCGCACTTGAGGAGAACTTTCATGCGCAGAGAGTTTGCTGTCATAGCCGCTGCCGCGGTCTTCACACTATTTGGTCGTGCGTCGATCCTCGCCCAACAAACATCCACGGGCGCCCCGGCCGCTCCTGCCGAGGCGAAGCAAACCGAAACGGATGAATACACACGATACGAACTTCTCGCGCCTGGAACCGCCAGTTTCAAAATCTATTACGAAGTTACGGCCACAGCGCCAGGCGCAAAGTTTTTCTACAACCCCATCCGCAAAGGCAGCGCGGCAAGCGACGAAGCCGTATTCGATTCAATGACCGGCGCGCCGCTTCCATTCGAGGTGGTCAGCGGCGCGGAGGCTCGCAAAGACGCGCTTGTTTCTGACGCGGACACCGATACAAATTACATCAAAATTTCTCTCGCGCGGCCGGTACCGCAAGATGGCCAAGGCCGAGTCGTCATCCTGAAAACGTATAAAGACGCCAAAAGCTATTATCGCGACGGGGATGCCATCGTTTTCAATCGCCCGCTGAGCATCAAACGAAACAAAGTCGTGCTGCCCGCAGGCTACGAACTGGTCGGATGCAATGTGCCATCGCAAGTCTTAGCGGAGCCGGATGGCCGCATCTCCATCAACTTCCTGAACGCCGGCTCCGGCGAAGCGCCGCTCATTCTCCGGGCCAAACTCGGCGCGCAAACCGGTCCTTCTGCTGCTCCGCGCCCTGCCACGCAAGCCCGCAGCTGGGAATCGCCCTTTCAAGGAGAATCCGAGAAAGAACGCCTCTCCGAGCGCGCTCATCAGGATCGCGATATCGTCTACTTTCTCCAACAACCGGAAACGCATGCCTTCAGCCTCTACCACGACTACACGGAATCCCACGAAGGGGCCGACAAATACCTGAATGTCGTCCGTGAAGGCAGCACTGTTTCTGGCCCGTCTGCATATATTCTGGATACAGGTGAAAAGCTTCCCATCAAGATGATGACCGGCGCTGAACTGATCGCCACAAAAATGGACGCCGGCGACCCTGTCATTCCGACGACACAAATTGTCCTAATCCCCTTCCCCCCCGTGAAAAAAGGACAGTCCATCCGCCTGCGAATTTCCGAAACGTACACAGCACCGACCAGCTACAAACTCGAGGGCAATGACCTCATTTTTGATCGCAGTTTAGGCCGCGCCCGCAACGCGGTAGTACTCCCGGCTGGCTGGTATCTAACGGCAAGCGCTATACCCGCTACGGTCGCGCAACTTCCGGACGGCCGCATACGGCTCGATTTCTGGAACGGCCGCCCCGACTCCGTCGACGTCCTAATCAAAGCAAAACGCCGCGCCGTGGCTGCCACAAATTAATCCGCAGGCGAGTCCGGCACAAGTTAAAACCCGTAAGCTATTGCAGGGGGGAATGTTCCACCTAGCAGGCTAGATTCTCACTGTGCTCATTCGCAGTTTACTTAGACTTGGCTACGTCAGATCGCCTGCCACCGCACTCGATCAGCACCTCGCACGCCTCCATGCACGCGTGCTTGAATTCCTTCTCGACTGCAGTGTCAACTCGCTCTCCAAGGAGCAACATCGCCGTTCCGTGTACGGTAGCCACCAGCGCAAGCGCAAGCTGCGCATAGTTTGCTGGAAGCCCACCGAGATCAGCGGCCAGCCTTTCCTGGACGTACTCGTAGGAAGGCAACCGCTCCCTGCGCGCAAAGCGCTCCGCCCAATCCGAAGTCAGCAGAAGATATTCATTTCCGTTGGCAATCGCAAACTCTAGCCCAAGCCGGCAAACCTCAACCGAAGACTTCGCAGGTAGCAGGGCCGCGAGCATCCTCTCTCTGGCGCGTACGCGCATAAAGACGATCAGGTCGTGCTTGTCCTGAAACCTCTCATAAAGCGTCGGGGTCGTCGTCTTAGCGGCCAGCGCTACCGCCCGCATTGTTACGGCGTGTTCTCCGCCTTTGCTCCAGAGCTGATAGGCGGCGTCAACGATGCGGCCTTCTAGCTGTTTATCGGCTTTCCTCGGCATTCACCAATCCTCCAAGCCCAACCTGGCCTAAATTATAACCTTGACAGCGTTAAAGAAACAACGTATAAATAACCCTCGCCGCGGTACTTACCGATGGCCCGGCCCGAAACAAAAACCTCGTAAGGAGAAGTCAGAAACAAGCTATGGCAAGATTTGAATACTCCGTTGTTACAAAGGCCAGCCCAGCGCTCGCCTGGCTCGTTTTTTCCGATATTCACCGATGGAACAACTTCGCCAATGTCTACGGCGAACTGCGATGGCGCGACGGCAACCCCTGGGAGCCCGGCAGCCGTCTACAAATTGAACTTCTACGCCCCGTAAATGCCATCGTCGACCACGTAATTACCACATGCGTTCCGGGAAAGAAAGTAGGCTGGATAGATCACGCCATCGGCGTCGCCATGGCGCAATGGGTCACCTTTGAAGAACGCGAGGAGGACACCCGCATCCACACTTGGGGGGAAGTAATACACTCTGGTATCAATATTGGCGGGCGCACCGTAGAAGAGCTCCTCGCCAGCTTTACGCGCACTTGGTACGATGCCTTTCGCGTTGCCTGTAACCAGCTTGTCCTGCCTGGGGGCGCCGGTGGCCCGGATGACGGAGCTTTTGTAACCCAATAACCCGACGATGACTTACGGTGGCTCGGTCTTGTCAGAGCGAAGCCGAGGAATAGGCCCGAGCCAAATTCACCAAAGCCTAGCCGGGGT
This sequence comes from uncultured Acidobacteriota bacterium, assembly GCA_963730495.1. Lineage (GTDB taxonomy): Bacteria > Acidobacteriota > Terriglobia > Acidiferrales > UBA7541 > Acidiferrum. The sequence goes on from CAVSSD010000023.1 coordinate 48,048, forward strand.
CTTGAGATTGGCCGCGCTGCATTTGGAGGTAGCCCTGTCAGTTTCATTTCCCCAGCACTCAGCGCACAGAACCATGTTTCAATGCGCCTGTGGCATAGTCCACTGGCCGACGCTGACAAATAATTCCAAACCGATCGCAAACGAATCTTTCCCCAGTGGTTGGCAATAAACAACACGCGCTCTTGACCTTAGGTTCCCCAAAAGCGATCTGACCGTCACATGATCGTTAGGATGCCAGGGCTTGTTAGTCACGACGCGCGCACCTCGAGCGCTCACGTTTTCCGTAACTCCCTGCTGAGCCACGGTGTGGATATCCAATCCGGAAAGGTCTACGGTGACGTGCACCGGAGAACGGTTTTCCAATCGGCGCGCCTCGCTGTCCATGGGGCACCGCGCTGCTTTCTGGGCCGAGTTCTGGGAGTGGACGTTGTGGTGGGTCCAACGACTGGGAGAGCATACGCTTCCCTCCCCCAAGATGGTCAAGAAGTTTCCTTCCTAATAGAACATCCTAGTTAACTGTCCGACAACGCGACAATCTCATCCCACGAACGAACAGCCTCGCGCCCACCATCACTTTAACCGAAACTTAAATCTTTATTTTTCTGTTAGTTACGCGGTGGACAAAATCGGTTATTCGATTGCGATACGTTCTAGGTTAAGGTCTTGTCACCGTCTATCGCTTTTCGTCAAGGAGGCTGCCATGAAAAAGCACGAACGCATCCGAGAAAAGGTCACTATTCTCCCGACTTCCATGTATCTCTCGAAGATGCACGATGCTGGCTGGACACTCATGGCGCTCGAATGGGAGCGTGAAGTGGAAACCGGCTCAGCCCCGGAGCCTCCCGAAGAAGTTACGGGCTCTGAAGAAATCCCGTTCGGCTTGCGCATCGCAGCGGACTGCCATCACCTCGAAGACGATCCGCTCGAAACGCAAACCCTTAAATTCCTCGCTGAGCTTATCGTTCAGGATGTTTCTTTTGGCAGCATGGCAGATGCACTTAATGTACGCGACTATCGAACACGCGACGGCCGACCGTGGACTTCCGCCGCTATCTTTCGCCTCATTCCTCGGTTGATCGATGTCGCTCCCCGCATTCTCTCGGGCTCCGAATGGGAATCGCGAAAACAGCAGCTTTCCCGCGTTGCATGGAACTCGTAGAGTCAGGCCTTAGGCAAGATTCGATCTTTAGTCCCACCCTTCTTTTGGCGATAGACAGGTCTGGGATTAGAGTCCTCCTCCTACGAGTGCGACAGGCATCCCACTGTTATCTCTCTCCTTGACATTCTACCTATCCATGTCTTATACGTGTAGAACGTCTAGGAGATGCAATGCCTACCGAGAAATCCGACCTCCTTCAAGGCACTCTCGACATGCTCATTCTGAAGATCGTGGCGCTTGGCCCCGTCCACGGCTACGGCATCTCCCTCCGAATCCGCCGGATCTCCAAAGAGGTTCTACAAGTTCAGCAAGGTTCGCTCTATCCGGCCCTGCATCGCCTCGAGAAACGTGGCTGGCTTGAAGCGGAGTGGGGAGAGTCCGACAAAGGCCGGCAAGCCAAGTTTTATAAATTGTCAGTCAAAGGCCGCAAGCAATTGGAGAGCGAAGAATCGAACTGGAATCGTCTGGCGGGTGCGGTTGCCCACATCATGCAAACTGCGGAATAGGAGCTAGCCATGTCCTGGTGGAAATCCCTTTTTCCTAAGCGCGCGTCCGACGCGCAAATGAATTCCGAACTCCGCTTCCACATTGACGAGCTTACCGACGAGAACCTTGCAGCCGGCATGTCTCCCGAGGAAGCTCGCCGACGAGCTGTGCTTGAATTCGGCGGTCAGGAAAAATTCAAGGAAGAAGTGCGCGACGTCTACCGCATCCGCTTCCTGGACGCCACTGTTGCCAATCTCAAGTCCGCGTTTCGCTTCATCCGCAAATCCCCGACATTTTCCATCACCGTGATCCTGACGCTAGCCCTTGCTATCGGCGCAAACAGCGCTGTCTTCTCCGCCATCGACGCCATTCTGCTCAAACCGCTTCCCTTTCCTCAAAGCGATCAGCTCGTGCGCCTCCAGCAGCGCCACTCCAAACTTTCGATCCCAAATCCTTTTGTCGCTCCCGTTCGCCTCGAAGATTGGAATCGCCTCAACTCCACGTTTCAGGCCCTTACCGGCTACTACACCGAAGACATCTCGGAAACCTCAGGCGCGCTTCCTGAAGAATTCACAGAGGCCCTTGTCGCTCCCCGCTTCCTTCAAGTCTGGGGCGTCGCGCCCGCCCTTGGCCGCGACTTCACCTTCGAGGAAGGACGTGCCGGCGGGCCAGATGCAGTCATCATTAGCGACCGCTTCTGGCGCCGCCGCTTCGCCGCCGATCCCAATGCCCTGGGCCAAAAGCTCCATATCGGAAATTCGTCCTACTCCATCGTCGGCATTATGCCCGCGTCCTTTCTCTTCCCGGACCGTGATGTGGATCTCTGGTCTCCCATCCCGATAGACGCTCCATACGCCCAGAGCCGCGAATCCACGTGGTACAACGTGATTGGCCGTCTCAAACCAGGCGTTTCAATCGACCAAGCCCGCGCCAACCTTGCCACCGTCCAAGACCAACTCGCTCAGCAATTCCCCAAAACAGATGCGGAACTCTCGGTAGGCATCGACCAACTTAAAGAAACTACCATCGCAAGCTCTCGCCGCTCTCTCTGGCTACTCTTCGGCTCCGTTTCTGTGCTTCTCCTGATCGCTTGCACCAACATCATCGCTCTGCTTCTGGCTCGCGCCACGCAGCGCCAGCACGAGATTTCCGTTCGCTTTTCCATGGGCGCTCCGCGCGGTGCGCTTATAGCGCAACTCCTCACCGAAACCTTCCTACTCGCGCTCCTCGGCGCCCTCCTGGGCTTGGTGGCAGCGAATGCCGCTTCCGGCGTCTTCCGCTCCCTGGCCGCGAACCTGCCGCGCGTCGAGGAAATTCACCTCGACGCGCGAATCGTCCTCTACTCGCTCGCCTGTTCCGTCGTTGTCACGCTTCTCTGCGGCTTGTTCCCCGCCATTCGCGGCACGCGTCGCAACCTCTACGGATCTCTCAATCAAGCAAGCCGTACCCAAGTTTCCGGTCGCAACTCGCTCCAATCGCTGCTCGTCGGGATTCAAGTCGCCCTCGCTGTCACTCTTCTCTCCGGCGCCGGCCTGCTTCTCCGCAGCTTTCAAGAGTTGGGACGCGTTTCCCCGGGCTTCGATTCAAGCCATATTCTTACCTTTCAAATCAGCGTCGGCTGGGGTGAAACCGCGGACTTGAAGAAACTGCGCCAGAAAACCGACCGAATCCTGCAAGCTCTCCGCTCGACACCCGGTGTGGAAGCCGCTGCAATATCCGTTGGCGCTCCTGGTGTTCCCTTCAAATACCAAACCGAACTAAAGCTCGTCGAAGGGCGCGCGGAAAGCGAGCCGAAACTTCTCGCCGACAACCATCTCGTTTCCGCCAGCTATTTCGCCACCATGAAAATCCCGATGCAGGAGGGCGCGCTCTGCCGCGAAACGGATGGCCCGCCTTCCGTTGTCGTCAATCGGTCCTTCGCGAATGCTTATTTCACCGGTTCCCCGGCCATTGGCCATCATCTGGGGGCTTCCAATCTCGGCTATTCCGGCTCGGCTGAAATTGTCGGCATCTCTGGCGACGCTCGCGAAGCCGGCCTCGATCAGCCGCCCGTCCCAACCGTCTATTGGTGCGCGCCCGTCGCCGAACCCGGGACCTACTTCCTCGTCAGAACTCACAACACCCCGATGACCATGGCCGAAACCATTCGCCAGCAAATTCATGACTTCGAGCCGCAGCGCTCCGTCTACAATTTCGCCCCACTCGAGCAGCACTTCTCCGATGCTCTCGCCGAAAATCGCCTGCGCACGATTCTCCTGACCTTCTTCGCGGCCACCGCACTCTCGCTGGCGTGCGTGGGCTTGTATGGCACGCTCAGCTACAACGTCAACGTGCGCCGCCGGGAAGTGGGCCTGCGCCTCGCTTTGGGTGCACTGCGCGGTCAAATCGTCAAACAATTCCTCTGGCAAGGACTTGCCGTCTGCCTACTCGGCTGCGGGGTCGGGTTCGTCTTGGCCGCCGCCTCTACCCGCGTCCTCGCTGGGCTCCTTTACGGCGTCTCGCCCACCGACCTCCCCACTCTCTGCGCAGTCATCTTCCTAGTCCTGGTTGTCTCTGGCGTCGCTTCTTTGCTCCCCTCCATCCGCGCCTCTCGCGTCGAACCCATGCAAGTTCTGCGCGACGAGTAACCTGCTCCATCCAAGGTGCGTTTGCCGGATGGCTCTGCTACAGTGCTGTCTTTAAAATGGAGGGCAACATGCCGGATGAACAATCTGATCCGCGCGTAGATGCATATATCGAGAACGCTGCACCCTTCGCTCAGCCCGTGCTGACCCACTTGCGAGCGCTGATGCACAAAGCCTGTCCTCGCGCCACCGAATCCGTAAAGTGGGGCATGCCGTTCTTTCTTCAGCAGGGAATCATTCTCGCCAATATGGCCGCCTTCAAACAGCATTGCGCGTTTGGCTTTTGGGGACCGGAAATGAAGAAGGTTCTGGCTGGAGACGGCCTCGACGCAAGCAAAGCGATGGGTACCCTCGGGCGCATCACCGGCCTGAAAGACCTGCATCCGGACAAATCCTTGCTGTCTTACATGCGCCGCGCAGCGGAACTGGTCGAAAGCGGCCAACGCCGAAAGTCCATCGAGCGCCCGCGTAAGCGCTCCAAGAAAAAAGCCGTCGCTGTTCCGCAGGAGTTGAAGGCGGCATTGAGCAAAAACAAGCTCGCCGCTAAAGCTTTCGCAGTCTTTAGCCCCAGCTGTCAGAACGAATATTCCTCATGGATCGCCGAAGCCAAGCAAGACGAGACACGCAAAAAACGCGTTCTGCAAGCCATCGAGTGGATCGCCAAAGGAAAATCTCGCAACTGGAAGTACCAAAAATGCCGATAGCCGACGTCCTGAACGTCCGCGACTGGATCCCCGTTGCAACCGAACCGCGAAACCCCTACTCTAACTCAATTCTGGAAACCACATTTTGGGATAGCTGGCCAGACCCAAGCCGAAAGAGAGCAACTCAATGAATTCCGACTTCTTCAAGATACAAGCCTCACGCCGCGACGTGCTTCGTGGCTCCGCCGCATTGGTAGGCTCGACCTTCTTGGCACAACTCTTCCCCGGCAGCCTTCTGCGCGCAGCCAGCCTGGAATACCCGCAACAAGCACCCGCGGCCGACCCCGCCGCAACGTTTCGCGCACAGATGGGTGCTGCTCCGATCCAGTCACAGAAGCTCGCGGATAATCTCACCATGCTGTCTGGGCCCGGCGGAAACGTCGTTGTGCTTAACGGGCCCGACGGCAAGTTTATCGTGGATACTTTCGTTTCTCCGGCATGGCCCAGGCTCAAAGAAACTCTAGATAGCATTGGCAGCGCTCCTCTGAAGATCGTCATCGATACACATTGGCATTTCGACCACACCGACAACAACGCGTCCCTTCACGCCGCTGGCGCGACTGTCCTTGCTCACGAAAACACCAAGAAGCGCATGTCCGAGCCGCAAAGCATTCCGATCCTCAATGTACGTTTTCCGGCCTCACCCGCTGATGCCCTGCCTCAAGAAACCTTCGGCTCCAGGCACAAACTGCAGGCCAACGGAGATACTCTTGCCCTCGAGCACTTCTCGCCCGCGCACACCGACTCAGATATTTATGTTCACTTCGAAAAGGCCAACGTCATTCATATGGGCGACACTTTTTTCAATGGCTTGTACCCCTTCGTTGACGCTGGCTCCGGTGGAAAAATCGACGGCATGATTGCGGCTGCAAACAAAGCTCTTCCGCTCGCTGACGACAAGACCAAAATCATTCCCGGCCACGGGCCGCTCGGCAATAAAGCCGACCTCACTAAGTACCGCGACATGGTGGTTACCGCCCGCGACCGCGTCCAAAAGCTAAAGTCCGAGGGAAAAACCGCCCAGGAAGCCGCCACAACCAAGCCTCTAGCCGACCTTGACGGCATCTGGGGCAAAGGCATGCTCAGTAGCGACCTCTTCATCCAAGTCATCTATCTGACGCTTTGAGTCCAAGATCCTCGGACACACCGCGGCTCAATTTCCCTGAGCCACGAAAAACGGGGGCTCGCTGGTGGACGAATTGTGGGATGAACTGCGGCCAAGGCTGCAACTTGCCTTATGGGTCGAGGACAACCATTCCGCTATGTTCACGCGAACCGTCGTTCAATTATTGTGGGAGCTGTGCTTCGATACCGGTGGAGATGCCATCGCCGGTACGGAGTATGCGCACTTCGGAGGAATTGAGTTTATAACGCCGATCGATTCTAATGACCTCGAGCTCAACGGAGTGGTTAACAGCAGGGCAAAGCGAGGTCTTCCCCAGTCCCTGTTCATCGAGGGTGACTTCCCCCGTTGGAGCTCCAGCGACGCAGGTGGTGACATGAATGTTGCCCGAAAAATGATCCGGCACGTGTAGCGTAAGCTGATCGGAATGCATACTTGCACCACAGGACAGCATCAAGAAGACCGTCGCCAGAAATGTGAACGATAAATAGAGCAGGTTGGAGCGAATCAGCACGTGTGCTTTCTCCCGGAACATTTAGCGTCCTGTGTATAGCACCCCTGAGCCCAGAAAGCTATACACGGCGGGACGAGTTATTCTTCGATTATGTATCGGGCTTTTTAAGAATGGCGCGAGTAAGCTAAGATACCGCCTGCTTCCAAGATTCATTTTTGGCTGATAGGAGCTGCGTATTGCTGCCGCGCCCCAATCCTCGACTTATCTTCGCGTCAGCAATCTTCCTGCTGATGGCTTGCGGCATTGCATCGGTCTGGACGTTATATCAAATTTATTCCGGAGAAAAGTGGGTCCGGCACACGTATATCGTGCAGGTTCTAATAGGAGATATCGAATCGGATCTCGCCAGTATGGGACGTGCGCGTCAAACCTATCTGCAAACCGCGGAAAAGCAGTATCTTCAGGATATCGAAGAAGCGCACAAAGAATTATTCGACAAGATTGGCGAATTGAAAGTATTGGTGCAGGACAATGCCGACCAGGAAGGCGCCGCCAAAAAACTGGAACAAGCGTCGTATGGCCGTTGCCGCACGCTGGATGAATCACTGCAATTGGTTGAATCCGGAAAATCCACTCACGAAGCGCAAGACAATTACTCGGCGCAGTTGGTGAAGTGGTCGCGAGAGACTTCGGCAATTGCAGAGGGCATGCGCGACGAGGAGTCCAGGCTCCTGGAACACAGGCTGCTCCTGACAAATTCTCTCTTCATTTGGATCATCGCGATTTTCGCCGTTACCTTCATTCTTTCGCTCTACATGCTCTGGGAGCATTATCGCGGGCTGACACGCGAGTTGGCGCAGCGCGAACTCGCGGAGCGCAATGCCCAGAACCTGAGCGCTCAGCTTTTGAGCGCTCAGGATCAGGAGCGGCGGAAGATTGCGCGGGACCTGCATGACGGGCTGGGGCAAACTCTGGTAGCGGCCAAGATGATTGCGGACACTATTGTGAACCGTCCACCAGAAAGGCAGAATTTGCTGGATCTGAGCACGCTACTGGACGACGCGGTTTCGTCGACGCGCTCCATGTCGCATCTGCTGCATCCACCGCTGGTTGACGAACTCGGATTTACTTCGGCGGCGCGGACTTACTTGGAGGGCTTTTCGCGCAGAACAGGAGTGAAAGTTAGTTTCGATCTTCCCGATGACGAAGAGCGCTTGCCGCGTGATCTGGAGCTCACGGTATTCCGAGTGCTGCAAGAAGCGCTCACCAATATCCAGCGGCATTCGAAAAGTACCAAAGCCGAAGTCCAGTTTATCGCGAATGGCAAAACGGCAACGCTGAAGGTGCGGGACTACGGTGTCGGCCTGCCGCCTGAGACGGCCCACAATTTCAAAGAAAATGGAACCAATGTAGGCGTTGGCTTGGCAGGGATGAAAGAGCGAGTGCGCGAGCGAAATGGAGAGTTTGAAATTCGGTCGGATTCGACGGGAACCCTTATCTCTGCCACATTTCCCGTAGTGCCGGACTCCACCGTCCCGGCTGACTGATCATCTTTTCAACGTTCCCCGCGCCGCCAATCACAAATGCCCTCTTCTGCTATGCTATTTTCTCGCTTTGAAGGAGTGCCATGCAGTCGCTGCGGCTGAATCCGATTCTTAATACTGACTCCTACAAACTCACGCACTGGTGGCAATATCCGCCGGACACACGGCATATCTATTCCTATGTCGAATCGCGGGGCGGAATGTTCGACGAAACCATGCTGGCCATGCTCCAGTACATCGTGAAATCCAACTTTGCCGGCCAGGTTTTCACTCTTGAGGATGTCGAAGAGGCTCGCCGCGTCGCTCACGCTCACTTCAGCGGCCACCCTAAATCCTTCAATTACGAGGGCTTCAAATCGCTATACGCGAAACACGGGGGGCGGCTTCCCTTGCGCATTCGGGCTGTAAAGGAAGGCACGGTAGTCAAAAGCCTTAATGCTCTGATCACTATTGAAAACACCGATCCGGAATTTTATTGGCTTACGAACTGGGCAGAAACGGTCCTCCTGCAAGTCTGGTATCCCATTACTGTTGCAACGCTATCGCGCGCGATCAAGCAAGTGATCGGCAGAGCTCTGGTCCGTACGGGTGACCCTTCTCTGCTTCCCTTCAAGCTGCACGACTTCGGCTTTCGTGGCGTATCCTCGAAAGAATCCGCTGCCATTGGCGGTGCCGCTCATCTTTTCAATTTTCTAGGCACGGACACGCTGGCCGCTATCCAACTTCTTAATCAATTTTATTCAGCAGACCTGACTGGCAAAGATCCGCTCAACTGTGCCGGCTATGCCATTCCTGCCTCCGAGCATTCCACAATCACCGCTTGGGGCGAAGCCAATGAAGGGCAAGCCTACGCCAACATGCTGGAGAATTGTCCGGAAGGCGTCGTCGCCTGCGTCAGCGATTCTTATGATATTTACAACGCCGTGCGCAATCTTTGGGGCGGCGCACTTCGTGACAAAATCCTCCAACGGAAAGGAACTCTCGTCATTCGGCCGGATTCCGGCGATGCTGTCGCCGTGCTCGAAGAGCTATTCAAGATCGTATCGGAAGTCTTCGGTTACGAAGTCAATAAAAAAGGCTGGAAGACTACTGTCCCCAACGTGCGCTTTATTCAGGGTGACGGCGTGAATTTCTACACTATCCAAAACATCACCGGGCAGCTTACGCGCAAAGGCTGGTCGCAGGATATTTGGAGTTACGGCATGGGCGGCGCGCTGCTTCAACAAGTGAATCGCGACACGTTGAAATTTGCTCTGAAATGTTCCGCCATCGACCGCGGCGGCAAATGGCACAACGTCTACAAAAATCCCAAAACCGATCCATCCAAAGCGAGTAAAGGCGGCCGCTTCAACCTGATTCACATTGGCAAGGAATTCGCCACCGTCGAAGTCGACAATGACGCTCCCAATCCTGATAACTCCCGGCTCGGCGTGAACGCTCTCGAAACCATCCTCGAAGACGGCAAAATCCTCCGTGACATGACCCTGCAGGAAGTCCGGGACATTGCCGTCAAATACGACACTTTCAACGAGTACGCCTAAGCCTCACTTTATTTACGCGTCTGCATGGAGTGCTGTTTTCAGACCGGCGCTCTTCCGCCAAACGGCAAGACCCGCCCGTCGCCCTCGCACTATTTCTTCACAAACAAAAGGCAATAATCCATGGTTGGCCAATCATTCGCAATTTTTTCAAGCTGAAACCCTGCCGCGGTCAGCTCTTCTATCAGAATTTTCTGCTGGATTCCATGGTCTTCGCGGTCTTTCGGGACGCCCTTCACTTTGCCGTACTCTGGATGAGGGGGAAAATCGATGATCGCGAGCTTTCCTCCGGGTTTTAGCGAGCGAAGCAAGCTTGCGTCGAACTCCACAGGCTTCGTCAAATGATGGTAGACGCGCCGTAGAAAAATCGCATCGCAGCAGGAAGCCGGCAAATTCGTTTCCGCCTCGCCGCTTTCCACTACACTTACGTTTTGCAAATCGCGCTTTTTAACCTCGGCTCTTAGCGCCTTGAGTTTTTCTGCGTCGATCTCCGTCGCAAACACCTTCCCCGTTGCGCCAACATGTTCCACGGCAGTGAATGCGTAGCTTCCCTCTCCCGCGCCGATGTCGGCGACAACTACCCCGGGTTTCCAGTCCATGAGCGCGGCGAGCTTTGGAATTTCGTCCGCAGCGGACGCCTTCGTACGCAGTGCGAAGACAATGCTTGCCATTGCCGCGCAGCTCAACGCAAGTAGCAGCCACTGTCTTCTACTGATTTCTCGATTCATGGATAATTCACTCTTTCGACGCGTGTGTGTCGCGGCTCGAACGAGCGAGGCTCACTCCTCGCCGATGTCTTCGTGCCACAGTGCCGGATTCGCCGCGATGAATTTGGCGAGCATCCGCACACATTCGTTAGACGCAAGATCAATCACTTTGATTCCGTTTTCCTCTAGCCAATCGATGCCCCCGCGAAAATTCACGGATTCGCCCACGACAACGGTTCCGATACCAAATTGGCGAATCAGTCCGCTGCAGTACCAGCACGGGGCCAGCGTGGTCACCATGATTTTGTCGCGATAGCTTTTGTGGCGTCCCGCCTTGCGAAAAGCGTCCGTCTCGCCATGAGCGGAAGGATCACCGTCTTGCACTCTGCGGTTATGTCCGCTTCCCAAGAGTTTCCCAGTGCTATCGAACAAAGCTGCGCCAATCGGAATTCCGCCTTCTGCGAGCCCGCGGCGCGCTTCGTCCGTCGCCGTTTCGAGCATTGCCAAATAGTTTGTCCGGTCCATCTACGCTTCCTCGCTGCGCTGGCTCCGCCCAAAGCGCGGCGCAATCGCGTAATAGAGCTGCATAACTACAAAAAGAAACGCCAGGTGTATCCAGGTAAGGTGGCGTTCTGAACGCGCGGGGTGGTTGAGCTGGGTCTGTTGACCGACCCAAAAAATGCCGAGCGTCAGAAAACTCATCAAATAAACAAGGAGCTGCGGCGCGAGGAGCGCGAGCGCACCCCGCAAATCGCCTTTGCTGTGAATGAATTCTTTGGCGGGGACATGGAACTCCAGAAGGAGCAACGTCATTGCGACGCCGAAGATGCCGTCGCTCAGAGCAGCTAGTCGCTCCACGCTCTGACCGGCAACCTGATTGTAGGAGGTGTCCATCGCCGCCTTACTTTAAGGACGCTTCGACCTTTTTTCCATACTCGCGCGCTTTGGCGAGAATCTCCGGCTCGTTCAACGTCAGGAGCTTTTTGTTGAGCATGACGATGCGGCCACCGATCACCACCGTTTCGACATCGCTACCTTTTAACGCATAGGCGAGTTGCGCATAGATCTCGTACATGGGAACGGCGTTCGGCTCGTCCAACGAAATCAAAATAATGTCTGCCTTCTTCCCTACTTCGAGCGAACCGATTTCTTTTTCCATGTGGACCGCTTTCGCGCCCTCGATAGTGGCCATCTCCACTACGGATTTTGCGCCAAGAGCACGTGGGTCCATCTTGGTGATTTTTTGCAGCTTGGCAGCAAGGTCCATTTCTTCCATCAGGTCGAGATCGTTATTGCTGCCCGCTGGACCGTCAGTGCCAAGGCCAACCGCGATGCCCGCGGCACGCTCTTCGATGACGGGAGCGACACCGCTGGCAAGCATCATGTTGCTCGAAGGATTGTGGACGCACCCCACCTGGTGCTCGGCAAGGATTTTACGGTCTTTTTCGTCGACGAAAATGCAATGCGCGGCAAGCACATCCGGGCCAAGGACGCCGAGCTTTTCGAGATACTGCACGGGTGTCAGGCCGTTCTGTTTCAAGCTGTCGTCCAGCTCTTTTTTCATTTCGGCGACGTGGATGAGAATCGGCGCGTGGTATTTGCGCGCGAGGGCGGCCGAGTCTTGAAGAGTCTTTGCGGAACACGTGTAAATGGAATGCGGAGCGGCGGCGGCGTGAATCAGCGGATCGCCCTGCCAACGCTTCATGAATTTTTCGGCGTATTCGAGCATCGCTGCGTTGGTTTTATTGTCGGGCGCGGGGAAATCGATGAAGGTCTCGCCAAGGACGCCGCGCATTCCGGCGGCTTTAGTTTCCTCGGCGACCGCATCCTCGAAGTAATACATGTCGGCGAACGTCGTAACACCGGAGCGGATCTGTTCAGCGGCGGCGAGGCGCGTGCCCCAGCGCACAAAGTCTTCCGTCACATTTTTCGCTTCGGCGGGGAAAATATATTTGCGCAGCCAGTCGTCGAGCGTGACGTCGTCATGCAAGCCGCGCAAAAGAGTCATGGGAACGTGCGTGTGTCCATTGATGAAGCCCGGCAACGCAAGCGCGCCTTTCGCGTCGATGGTCTGGCCAATCAGATAGCCCTTGTTTGGGCGACTGAAGAATTCGTCCGAGGCTCCCACGAACCGAATCGTGTCTCCATTCACGACGATGATGCCGCTCTCGATGATTCGCCGCGCAGGGTCCATGGTGACAATCGTCGCGTTCTTAATGAGCAGATCGATTCCAGTGGCCACTTTTGGAGGCGTTTGCGCCGCGGCCGAGGCGGCAAGAAAAATCACGACTGCGAACGAAAGGAAAAAATAAGCTCGGTTCGTTGCGAGAATCCGATTCCTTTTCATATGTTGATCCTGGACTTCAGAAGTTGGACGAGTCGAAAGGCTTCGGGAATAGATCGCGCATCTGGATTGTTTCGGTTTTGCCTTTTAAATTTGCAAGAATCACGGGAACATCGCCGCAGAATTCCCAGATCAACTGGCGGCACGCGCCGCAGGGGGGAGTAAGCGTGTCGGTATCCGTGACGACAGCGATAGCATCAAAGTTGCGCTCGCCTTCGCTCATGGCCTTGAAAATCGCGACGCGCTCCGCGCAGACAGTCAGGCCGTAAGTGGCGTTTTCCACGTTGCAACCGCCGAAGACTCTGCCTGAAGTTGCGCGCAACGCCGCTCCAACTCGAAAATTCGAAAATGGCGCGTGCGCATTTTCGCGCGCCTGCTGGGCGGCTTCTACAAGTGCTTCGTGTTCTGTCACACCAGTAACCTCCTAGAGAATCTCGCTCATTAAACGAGTTCTGCTGCAATTCGAGGAATGACGATTTTTAGTAGAGCGATAAACTGCCCCTTGACGCGTTCTGCCGTCTCCAAAACTTCCTTGTGGTCGAGCGGCTGATCGAGAATGCCCGCCGCGGCGTTCGTCACGCAAGAGATGCCGAGCACGCGGATGCCGGAGTGGCGTGCCGCGATCACTTCCGGAACCGTGGACATGCCGACAAGATCGGCGCCGATGGTACGCAGGTATCGAATCTCAGCAGGAGTTTCGTAGCTTGGCCCTGGCAGCGCGGCGTAGACGCCTTCGTAGAGGCCGATGCGATTGCGGTTCCCTTCGCCGACGGTTATTTCGCGGAATCTTCGATCATAGGCGATGGTCATATCCGGAAAACGCGGGCCAAAGTTTTCGTCGTTCAGTCCGGTGAGCGGGCTCACACCTTGGAGGTTGATGTGATCTCTAATCACGACCAGCTGGCCTTGCACGAATTCTCGTTTGATGCCGCCGGCGGCGTTGGTAAGAATTACGGCTTTGATGCCCATGCGCGCAAAGACACGCATGGGGAAGGCGACATCTTTGGCGGAATAGCCTTCATACAAGTGGACGCGGCCTTGCATTCCTGCGACTGGGATATCGCCGACTTTGCCGACGACGAGTTGGCCAGCGTGGCCGATGGCGGTGGAGCGTGGGAAATGCGGGATTTCGGCGTAAGGGATTTGAGTCGGGCTTTCAAATTCGCCGGCAAAGGCGCCCAGGCCGGAGCCTAAGACCAGAGCGATTTTGGGACGGAGATCGGTTTTGGAAAAAATAAAATTCGACGCAGCTTCGGCGCGTTCGAATTCGGAGTCGGAGTTTATTTTTGGGACGGCTTTTCGTTTTGGACTCATGCTGTGGTTGTGATTTTATCCTGAGTCTAGGCTAAAGAACTAACAACAAGGGAGAGCAGGGATTCAGAGGTCCAAAAGCCCGCGATAGGACGGCGGCTGTTATGACAGTTTGTGAATGCATGGCAAGTGACAAAGAGCGGGCACGGCGTGCCGTGCCCCTACGAGAGAAAATCATGAAAGGATGCCAACGATCGAGGCGGACATTAAGTTGGCCATGGTGCCGGCGAGCATGGCGCGGAGGCCCAGGCGGGCGAGGTCGCCGCGTCGCGTGGGAGCTAGGGCACCGATGCCGCCGATCTGGATGCCGATGGAGCTGAGGTTGGCAAAGCCGCAGAGCGCGAAGGTGGAGATGGTGAAGGTACGCGGGTCGAGAGCGCCTTTCATGGTGCCGAGCTGGCTGAAGGCCACGAATTCGTTGGTGACCATGCGCAGGCCGAGAAGATCGCCGATCTTTGTGGCGTCGTGCCAGGGAATCCCAATGAGCCAGGCGATGGGAGCAAAAAACCAACCTAGGACTTCTTGCAAGTTGTAAGGGAACCAGCTGATGTGAATGTGCACCCATCCCATCATAGCGTTGAGCAGGGCGAGGAGGGCCAGGAAAACGATGAGCATAGCGCCGACATTGAGGGCGAGATGGAGGCCATCAACGGTGCCACGGGCTATGGCTCCGAGAACATTGGATTCTTTTTCCATGGCGGGCATTTCTACGCGGCCGGCCGTGAGCGGCTGCTCGGTTTCCGGAACGAGCATTTTAGCAACGAGCAAGGTGCCGGGCGCGGTCATGATAACAGCGGTGAGAAGATTCGTGGGGTCTGCGCCGCCGATATGAATGTAGGCGGCCATCATGCCCCCAGAGATGTGAGCCATGCCGCTGGTCATCACAGTCATGAGTTCGGAAATGGTGAGAACCGCGAGAAAAGGCCGGATCGTGAGAGGCGCTTCGGTCTGACCCATGAAAATGCTGGCGGCGACATTTAGAGACTCGGCGCCACTGGCGCCCATGATTTTGGTCATAAGCCATGCGGCGACGCGGATGACAAGCTGCATGACGCCGATGTGGTAGAGCACAGCGAAAAAAGCGGCAATGAAAATGATGGTAGGAAGGACTTGAAACGCGAAAATGAGGCCGAGGTTGGAATCGGACTTGCCGAGCTCACCGAAGACGAAGGTAGAGCCGACGTAAGAAAAATCGAGGAGATGCTTGGCGCCATTGCCGAGAGTTTGAAAAATAATCCGGCCGGCCGGCACTTTCAAGACGAAGATGCCGAGAACAATCTGCAAACCTAGGCCCCAGAGAACGGTTTTGAGCTTGATAGCTTTGCGATCGGTGGAAAAGAGATACGCGAGGCTTAGCATGGTCAGCAGGCCGAGCACCCCGGTGTAACGTCCCATGCGTGGACCTCTTTCTGCCGATCAAGTTTGAGTCAAACCAGTTACGACAAAATCGCCGATCCCGGCGTTATACCCCGAGAATGTGATGAATAAGCATCGGTTTTTCGCGAGGCGCAACCTCCCCGATTTGATAACTGTTGGCGATGAGATTCGTAGCCTCGGCTAACTTTGCGCCGCTATTGTAATGAATTGTGGCCAAGGGTTCGCCTTTTTCTACGCGGGCGCCGATGCGCTTGTGGAATTCGAGACCGACTGCGTGGTCGATGGTGTCTTCCTTTTTTTCGCGGCCGCCGCCAAGGGTGGCCAGGGTAGTGCCAAGCTGTTCGCAATTTATTGCGGTGATAAAGCCCGCGGACTGGCTGGGGACATCCGCGTGAGAACGAGCTTGCGGAAGGAATTGCGGATCGTCAACGACGCGCTCATCACCGCCCTGAAGGCGAATGCCCTGCTTGAATTTTTCTTTAGCCTGGCCAGTGGTGATCATCCTTTCGGCGAGACGGCGGCCGTCTTCGACGGATTTGGTGAGGTCGCCAAGAAAAAACATCCAGGCAGACAGCTCGATACTCAATTCGATGAGATCGGCAGGGCCACCGCCGTTCAGAACATCGATGCACTCGGCAATCTCGTTGGAGTGGCCCGCCATGCGGCCAAGCGGCTGATTCATGTCGGTGATGAGCGCGACGACTTTTTTGCCCATGCGCTGGCCGGTTTCGACCATGAGTTCGGCGAGGCGGACGGCATCTTCTTCGCGCTTCATGAAAGCGCCGGAACCGGTTTTGACGTCGAGAACGAGAGCATCGATGCCTTCCGCCAGCTTTTTACTCATGATCGAGGCGCAGATTAAGCCGATATTTTCGACAGTAGAAGTAGTATCGCGGAGGGCATAGATTTTCTTGTCGGCAGGAGCGATTTCCGCCGTTTGTCCGATGAGACCCATTCCACATTCGCGGAGAACTCTGATGAATTCTTCAAGAGAAAGATTTACGTTGAAACCAGGAATGGATTCGAGTTTATCGAGCGTGCCGCCGGTATGACCGAGGCCGCGGCCACTAATCATCGGGACGGTGAGGCCGCCCGCAGCGACAATCGGCGCGAGGACGAGAGAAGTTTTATCGCCTACGCCGCCGGTGGAATGCTTATCGACTTTTTTTCCAGGGATACGGTCCAGATTGACGACTTCCCCGGAATAGAGCATGGCTTCGGTAAGCGCGGCGGTCTCGGCACGATTGAGGCCGCGAATCCACGTAGCCATGAGCCATGCAGCCATCTGATAGTCGGGAATATCGCCGCGCGTGTAGCCGGAGATGAGGAAGTCGATCTCCTCACGGGAGTGTTCAACGGAATCGCGTTTTTTGCGGATGAGGTCGACAGCGCGCATGCGTGATTGGAGACCGACGCGCGAGCGTAACATCGGCGGATGGAAGCGTCAACGCAGCATGCGCGTACAACGCCTTATCTGCAAATCGCCTTTGAAACAACGCCGCCACAAATTGTCCCTGATCATCGCCACGGGGGCCATCGGGTACATCTTCTCTTCCAAAGCACAAAAAGTCCTACTTCAACGGGCGCCGGATGCGATTTTCGACCACCTCAAGCGATCGCCACCGACCAAGGCGAGCGATAGCACGCTCAAATCCCCAGGTTTGAACCGGACATCGCGGTAAGAATTCATGAATTCGCGTTGGATCGTGAGGGACATGAGAGAGTCTTCAGGCAACAAATCTTTGACGCGTGTTCCCCAATCGATTAGTTTGGATTTGCCGTTCAACTCCACTCTGATCTGGGAAGTTACAGTCACAAATCCGCTGAACTCAACGCAGGCCACTCCATGAGTGGCGGCAAAGTTCCTGCAGCCGCCAACAGGGCGCAACCGTAGTTCATGGTCGAATTCGTCCAACTGGCTCGCTCTGCTTGCTCCGACAACAGCCGCCGAGAGTTTCTGCTCTTTGGAAACCAATAAGGTGTAGAAGACTAGCCGATAGTGAAATTCCGGCGGAATGCCAGTCAACTCTAGCTCCTGACTTTCGTCTTGAACCTGTCCTTTCAAAGACGCCGGCCTGAACTGAACCTCGCCAATGCGACGGAAGCGAATTTTTCCGTCGTTCCCTGACTCCACGTCGAAATTGACCGTGCTTAGACCCGCGAAATTCTGAGCCGCGTGAGCCTCCTCGGCGGTCGTTGCTGCTCGGAAATAGGCACGTTCAATCTTCAGACGCATACCTGGCTGCAGATCCAAGCTGCTCCGATCCGGGCGATATCCGTAATAATTGAATAGGCTCTCGGGCGGCTTCATGGGAAGGCTTTGCAAAATGAATTCACGAATCATGGAGCCGGCGCCACCGAAGCACCCGCCTTGCTGGAGTTGATCCAGTTTGGCGAGGACAACGTACAGCGCTTCAAGCGAATCGCTGTCCGGGGCGACAATACCGTTGATATCCCCGAGCCATCGTACGGTTGAAGGCAGCGCAATCTGAACAGAATCCGCGTGTTTGCCAGCAAGTTCCACACGAAATGGGCCCTCTTCGGCCAGACAATTCGTATCGCCAGATGCATCAGGCGCAGGAACATTCATCGTGATGTTAATGGCAGAATTGTTTGAATTGGAATCTGGGATTGAAGGCGAAAAAAGAACTGACTCGCCGGCCACTGACTCGAGGCGGAAAGGAGGGCCCGTAGCTCCGATTGGGCGCCTCGCAGAACAACTAACCGATGTGAGCACCGTCAACAGAAATAGCGCCAGCAAGCTTAGATCTGACCTCAGATACACTTGCCATCCACTTCCGGCCGTATCTTTTATTGGAACACTAATTGGAGGATTCAAGGGAGTAAATCACTGTGATGGTGGTGTCGACTTCGATGGGTTCGCCGTTGAGTAGGGTGGGAGTATAGCGCCACTGGTTGACCGCTTCGACGGCGGAATGAGCGAGGTCGGTGTCGATCTGGCTGTTCATGACGCGCAGTGAAAGCGGTTTGCCGTCCATACCGATGGCAGCATGAAGAACGACCGTGCCGCTGATACCAGCCGTCCTGGCGGATTCAGGATAGATTGGCTGGACTTTCGTGATGATTTTGGCGGCCTGGACGCCGCCTCCGACACTAACGCGGGACGGCTTGCCCGAGGTTGTCTTCACGGGGACAGATTTTGCCGCGTTTTCGGGAACAACCGTAACGTGTTCAGTGATCGCGCCCACTTGGAGAGTGAACGTTTCGGAGAAGTCGCGACCGGCGTCGAGCGAGACCTGCGGTACACGATAGGTTTCGAAGCCGGGTTTCAAAACTTGCAGCTCGTAATTTCCAGCCGGCAGTGTCTTGAAGGCGAAATTACCTTCGCGGTCAGAGGTCGTCATGTCGATGGTCTTGGCTTCCTGGTTGGCCATAATGATGGTGGCATTGGGGACACCGGCTCCGCTCGGATCGTGGATAGTGCCAGAGGTTTTGCCTGAGAGATTTTGGGCGGTCAAATGAAGAGCGGCGAGCGGAAACAAAAGGCACAAAGCAAAAAACGGAATAAGCAACTTAGTTCTAGACGATAAACGGCTTCGATTCACAGACGGATTCAGCATGGCGGCAAATCTCCTTTCAAGATTTGAGGGACGCGCGATAGCCAGAGCAGTGGACCAGGCGCGGCCTGAGTTTTCGAGTGTCCTTGCGAGATCGAGTAGCTGACTGGCGTAGTTGGAAGGCGCGATTCCGGAGCGCAGTACAGCGTCATCGGAGGCCCCTTCGCTTTCCTGCCGCAAGCGTGCGGCGGCCAGCCAGACAAGTGGATGAAACCAGTAGATAGCGCGGGCGAGCTCAGCGCAAATCTGTAAGGACCAGTCGTGGCGACTGATGTGCGCGAGTTCGTGGGAGAGCACGACGTGGCGGCGGTCTTCGGGCCACTTCGTTGCGCTGGACGGAAGGACGATGACGGGACGAAAGATTCCCCAAGTGAGCGGCATCGCGGTAGAGCTGTTGCATTGCAGAAGACGGACTGGTCGAGCGATTTTATGGAACTTCGAAAGTTGCAAGATGGTGCAAATCCAATCCTCGTCGAAAAGGGGCTTCGCATGTGCAGAAACCCAGGCGAGGCGAGCTAGACCCGTCACAAGCCTTAGAAGAATAAACGAGAAGCCGACCGCCCAGACAAGAAGCGCTACTCCAGTAAGTTTGTCAACAAATGGAATGGCAGCTGTGACATTAGTAATGCTGGAAGGAATTGTGTGCGGGATGGAGCTTCCAGCATTCGCGTGCGCTGGGCTCCAGAAAGTAGCTGCGCTGCCCAGTGTGGCGGAATGCCACGCGGGAAGCAGCATCGCGAAGAAAGGAAGGGCGAGCGATGCGAGAATCGCGGCAGTCCAGACGTGGTGGCGCAACGCGGAAGAACACCGGCGTAATACGACGACCATGAGCCATGCACCAGCCAGAAGGACTGTGGCTTTGGCACAACACGCCACGAGAAATGCGAGCACCTGTTCATAATCGGCGAGCGTACTCGTCATCATAGTGGTTTGCTCTCCTTTCGACCTTTCGCAATGAGGCGGGCGAGACGATCGAGTTCTTCCGGGGAAATGCGGGCGGCTTCGCCGCCCAGGAGCGCAGCCACGACTTTTTCTGTGGACCCATCAAAGAAGGTTTCAACGAGATGGCGAAGAGCGGAACGGCGCGCAATTTCGCGCGGCACGGCCGGAGCGTAGACATAGCGCAGGCCGTGCTCTTCGTGGCGAACGTGGCCCTTTTCTTCTAGGACGCGGAGCTGGGCGCGGACCGTGGAATAGCTAGGCTTGCCGGCGATCTCGGCAAGGACCTGGCCCACGGAAGCACGCTCGAGCTTATAGAGGATGTCCATAATCTGGCGTTCCCGGCGGGAGAGGGCGTTTGGCTTGGGTATTTGTGTCATGTGCTATTTTTCCAGCAGCTATGCTATAAAACTAGCAGAACCACATTTCCGTGTCAAGAACTTTTTGCGAAACGATATTTCCGCCTCCTTGAAAGGCGAAAAGACGCGGCGGTAGCTTGCGAAACAGTTGGTAACTCGAGTGGCTCGCGATGCGTAGTAACATCGAGGGGCGATGATGACGACAGGCGACGGTTTGGCTGTACACGCAGAGCGTGTCTCACGGCACTACGAGATGGGATCCGCCGTAATTCGAGCCGTAGATGATGTGACGCTCCAGATCCGCGCAGGAGAATTCGTCGCACTGCTGGGAAGCTCGGGGTCGGGAAAATCCACATTGCTGAATTTGATGGCGGGGCTGGACCGTCCAACGGACGGCGCAATTTTCGCGAAGGGCAGGAATCTCTCGGAACTGAACTCGCTCGAGCTGGCCCGTTACCGTAGCCGGACCGTCGGAATGGTTTTTCAGTCGTTCAATTTGCTACCTCGTATGACGCTGGAAGAAAACGTGGAATTGCCGCTTCGTTTGGCTGAGGTGGATCGGGCCGAGCGCGGCGCGCGAGTACAAGAGGCGCTGGAGCGCGTGCACCTGGAAAAACGGCTGACGCACCGGCCGAGTGAATTGTCCGGCGGAGAACAGCAACGGGCGGCACTGGCGCGAGCACTCGTGAATCGGCCGACGCTTCTATTTGCGGATGAGCCGACGGGAAACCTGGACAGCGCAACAGGCGAATCCATCATGCTCCTGCTGAAGGAAATTCAGCAAAAGCTGGGCATGACGATTGTGATGGTGACGCATGAACGGCCGCTGGCGGAACGGTTCGCGGACCGCATCGCCGCCCTTGCGGATGGCAAATTGCTGACCGATGGGGTGAAATCATGAAGGCGGGAGACCTTGGCGAACTCGCGCTACGCAATTTGCGCGAGGCAGTGCTCCGCAGTTCGCTAACGACTCTTGGAGTCGCAGTAGGAGTGGCTTCGCTGGTGGCATGGCTTTCACTAGGCATCGGATTGCAGGCACTAGCAACAAAGCGGCTTTCGAATTCGGGATTGTTTGATACGGTGATCGTGACGCAGCGAAGAAATGCGCAATCGATGCGGCGTCCGCCGGCTGAAAGTTCTCCAGCTAAAAACGCGCGGCTCCTCGATGATGATGCGAAAAACGAATTGGAACACCTGCCGAATGTTGCAGAGGTTTATTCGCAAGTCCGCTTTCCAACCGAGGTTCGCTACGATGGAACTCCTTACTCGACGATTGTGGCGGGGATACCGGTGTCTGCACAGGGAAATGGATCGTTCGATGGAATCCAGGGCAACTTTTTTTCTGGCCCGAATGCGGACGAGGCGATTTTGCAGATTGAGTTTGCCAAGGATTTATCGACGCAGCCCTCCAACTTGATCGGCAAGGATCTGGTCGTGCGCTACGCGGAAAGGCAGGCCTTGCCGCCGCAAGCTGGCGACTCGCCAAGGGGCAACAATGCCGATGCGGACACGGGTGGGTTCTCGATTGTGCCGCGAGAAAAAAGACTGCGCATTGTAGGAATCATAGAAACGGAGCCAGCGGCAGGATTTGGAGGATTCGGAAGCGGAAGATTGCTCATTCCGTTGGAGGTGGCATCTTCGCTGCGCGCGGCGCAGGTGAATGACCTGCGCGACGCGGTCCGAGCCACGAATGGAAAGCCCGTATACCCGAGCCTGACCGTGCGTGCGAAAAGCGCGTCACTGGTCCAAGGGATTGAGACAGCTATCAAGAATATGGGATTCGGCACGTTTTCTCTGCTGGATGCCTCAAAAAGTTTGGAGGTGTTCTTCAGAATTTTCGACATGTTGCTCTTCATTTTCGGCAGCTTGGCGCTCGCGGTGGCAACGCTGGGAATTATCAACACGTTGGTGATGGCAATTCTGGAGCGGCGGCGCGAGATTGGAATTTTGAAAGCGTTGGGCGCCGCGGATCGCGACGTAAAGAACCTCTTTTTTGTGGAAGCTAGCGTCATGGGCTTTTTTGGAGGCGTTCTTGGCGTGGGATTTGGCTGGCTCGTAGGCCGGGGTGTGACGTTCGGAATAAACGTGTACTTGAGACGGCAGAGCTTGCCCCCCACGGATGTTTTTTCTGTACCGTGGTGGTTGGTGCTGATGGCCATCGTGCTTGCGGTCCTAGTGAGTCTTGCCGCGGGTCTCTATCCTGCTTCGCGTGCGGCTAAGCTGAACCCGGTCGAGGCCCTGCGGTATGAATAAATTCCGGCGCGCTGGGTGGACGGCGCTGCTAATGGGTTGTATAAGTTGCGTTTTCTTGGCGCCTGGTTCGCGAGCTACTGGACGAGCTGAATGCGTTTCCCTGCCAAGCAAAATTCTTAATCGTGCTGTCCCCTATTGCGTGCTGCTGCCGCCAAGCTATGACACGGAGAAGACACGCCGCTATCCGATCCTCTATTTACTTCACGGATTGGGCGACAACGAGCAGATGCTTGTGCATTCGGGCGGAATGAATCTTGTCCAGGACATGTGGGAACAGCATGAGTTGGGTGAATTTTTGATAGTGACGCCGCGTGGCGGCACGAGTTTCTTCATAAATTCGAGCGATGGAAAGCGGCGCTACGAGGATTTCTTTCTCCAGGAATTCGTGCCCGGCGTCGAGAAGCGTTATCGCACGCAAACGGGCCGCAGCACGCGCGGGATTGCAGGGATCTCTATGGGCGGATACGGGGCGATGCACATTGCGTTCCGGCATCCGCAGCTCTTCGCAGCAGTGGGAGCGCATAGTGCGGCGCTAATTGAGAACATGCAGAGCATCAGTGCGCACAATTCTGGACAATTAAGCCGCTTGGTCTTTCTCGGCGATGCCTTTGGCTCGCCATTCGATGCCGCATTCTGGAATCAAAACGATCCTTTGACGATCGCCCGCACCGTGAATCTCGCCGGACTGAAGATTTATTTTGATTGCGGCTCGGAAGATGAGTATGCCTTCGATTCGGGAGCGGCCGCTTTGGACAAGCTGCTCACTTCTCGCCATATCCCGCACGAGTTCCACTTGTATCCTGGCGGCCACGACTGGACCTATTTCGCGGAGCATTTGCCCGCCTTGCTGAAATTTGAATTTCACGCCTTTGGATCCACGCCTGCCCATGCAAATTCACCCCGCTGACCTGAGGACCCGCGCCAAGCTCAACAGGTTGCGTAAAAGTCCGGGTCGTTCAATCGTCAAATCGTATTGACGGACAGGCATATCGCAGGTATCGTTGCGGACCTCGACTCGGAACCCCGTGTAATCATGCCCTGAACGTAAATTCGGGAGGTGTTTCATGAAAGCAAAGAGAATAAAGCGCACCACGCTCCAGCCTCTGTCGGAGGTTATCGCCCGGGACACTCGAAACAAGAAAGCTCTCGAGAGACAGTTTTTGAGTTTTTATGCGCAAATGAAGGCAGCCATGCGTGGCAAGTCAGAGTTGAGGAATCTGGATGTTCCTCTGGAGAAAATTAAAGAATCCGTTAAAGCCGTCGCCCACGGTGTCTTTTTTGGCGCACCAATGGTGACTGTGGAAGAGAAGAAAGATTGGAGGGAGTGACCGGCGAACTTATGCCGCGCACCCAACAGAAGCGCATGAGCGTTCGCGCGTTTTGGCCTAGTTTGAAAAGACGGAGTTGTACGCTTGCGACTCATCAAACGCTCTGAATGTCTTGTCTTCTTTTTTCGAGATGGAAAACTCCACTGCAAGAATTACCTTACAGGCATTGAAGTTGCGACGGCGCCGATCATAGTGTCTGTCCTCCACGCGCTTGGACGTTGGCGCGAATCCAAGAATGTGGAAAGCCTGCTGGCCGGATACTCCCCCGCCTCGATCCGGCGCACACTGGCAAGGCTACATCGCCACACGCTTCTCCTATATAAGGGCTCAGCGCAAGCAAAGCAGGAAGCTCTGCTTGGAGTGTGGAGAGTGTGGGGAGAAGAAGCGCGCTTCTTTCATTTCGCAACTAAGCACGCATTTAGCTCGGGGGAGGTTGTGAACGAGAGGAAGTTTACGCGCGCGCTCCTCAAGAAGAATCCGCAGCCTGCCCAGCTTAAGCACTATCCGCGTGCGCCCCAGATTCCCTTGCCTGCCCCGGCGGTTGGACTCCGCGGTGAATTTGAAAGCGTCCTTTTGCGCCGACGAACCCATCGGCGCTTTGCAGCCGGAGGCATTTCGCTTGAACAAGTTTCGAGGATTCTCAATCTGACCTGGGGCATCAAGGGATATCTCCAATGGCCCGGATTAGGGCGACTTTTATTAAAGACCAGTCCTTCGGGTGGATCCCGCCATCCTTTGGAAGTCTATATGTTCGCGCTTCGCGTGGCGGGTCTGCCGCGCGGTATCTACCACTACCGAGCCGAAGGCAACGCATTAGAGTTGCTGCGCCGCGGCGCCAATGAAGAGCGTTTGGTGGAACTGTGTGCAGGTCAGGATTGGATTGGTCATTGCTCTGCCCTATTCGTGATGTCAGCGGTCCTGCCGAGGGTAATGTGGCGCTACCACTTCTCCAGAGCGTATCGTGTCCTGTTGCTCGAAGCCGGACATTTTTGCCAGACATTTTGTTTGGTTGCGACCTGGCTGGGATTGGCGCCTTTTTGCACGGCTGCCCTGGTCGATGCGAAGTTGGAAGAAGCGCTCGGCTTGGATGGTGCAAATGAAACGGTGTTATATGCCGCCGGTATCGGGCGAAAACTTTCCTAAGACCAGGAGTGAATGGTATTGAGCAGGTTCACGGGACAAAGGGATAAGTGGATCCTGTTCTTCCTCTTGGTTGGCAACTTCCCATTCTCGTTGCGTGGACCCCAAGAAGGTCTGAAATGCTGGATCTCCGCGAAGATTTGCAAAGAGCGGGTTTTGCGAAACAAAGGGATAGTTCGTGAGCCCCAATTCATGCGCCCGCTGGAGCCAGCGAACTGCTTCCTTGGGCTGCCGCGCCACTGCATAGACGCCAGCTACGTCGAAACAATAGCCGCCGTCCGCCCAGTAAACTTTTTCGTACGGCTTAAGCCACGTGTCGATGCGGAAAGCCTTTCCCTCGCGGACTTCCAATAAAGCGTGAGTGTATTGCACGGTTGGGTCGCTCGGCGCATGTTGTAGCAAGGTGGCCTCGATCTGGCGCGCTCCCTCAATGTCGTCCAGCCCTACCAGGACGCCCGCCAAAACGGCTGCTGTCACTTGATCGGATGGATGAGCTTCCAGGTCTTTTCGTAACTGATCACGAGCCCGCAGAAAATCGCCTTGAGAGCGATATGCCAGCCCCAGCTCGCTACGTATGAGCTCCGGGTTGAGCTGCTGAGCTCGCTGGAAAGCGGGGATACTCTTCGCAGAAAGGCCTTTAGTCATATAGTAAAGGCCAGCGGCATAATAGGCTAAAGCCGAATTACTGGAACGTTCAAAAGCTGCGCGTATGCTTTTTCGAGCTTCCTCAATCTGCGCTTTCTGAATCTGAATCAGGGCCAACGCGGCGTAAGCCTCTCCCGAATTAGGTTCGTATTCGATGGCTAGGTTCGCCTGTCGCTCAGCTTCATCCAGCACCCGCGGATCGTCGGCATAGCCCCAAAAGGCCGAAAGCCACTTCAGTTTCGCCAAACTCACGAGTGCCAAGGTGAAATGAGGATCAAATCGCAACGCCTCATCGAGGTCTTGTTCAGCCCGATTGAGTTGCGTCGCGCTAGGCTGCCTCCAGAAGACTTCCATCTCATAGCTGCTTCGCAAGTAGGCCTGGAAAGCTTCGTTCTTTTGAGTCGAGGCGACTGTTAGCCGCTCGCGATCTTCGTTGCTCACAGAAGCCTGCAGCGAATCCGTGATCTCTGCTCCGAGTTCGTGTTCCGCCTCAATGGAACGCGTAAAGGGGACTTGGAAATCCTTGCCGGCAACTTGCACTCCGCGCCGGAGATCCACTAGGGTGTAGCGCAAACTCAGTGCTCCACCCTCGATCTGATAACTACCACTGACAATCGCGTCCACACCCAGTTTTCGTCCCTGCTGCAAGGGATCGACGTTCCATCCGGCGAGACTTGTTGGAGCAGGGACGGCGCGTACTTCGAGAATCCGCGCGTTGGTCAACTTGGCGTTCAGGACGTCTGCCAAACCCACACCGAAATAATCATAGCTTTTGTCTACGCCCGCATTGCGGAAGGGTATGATCGCGATTGATCGGACCGGCTGATTGAACGCCGCGACTTCGCGCGCGCGTTGCTGCTTTTCCTGGAACCAATATGCCGCTCCCGCGACGATGACCATTAGCGATGGGACCAAGATGGCTGCAGCCTTGACACGATTGATAGCCTTAGCTTCGCTCAGGACAGGCGTCGGTGCTGTAGGAGTTGGAGTAGGTTCAGCGAGACGGCGTAAATCGACGGATAGCTCTTTGGCGGATTGGAAACGTCGCGCCGGATCTTTGTCTAGGCACTTGAGAATGATGCGTTCCAGCTCCGGCGAAATGCGAGAATTGATCGCGCGCGGAGGAACAGGCGGGTGATGAAGAATGGCATTGATAACACGCGACGGCAGCTCTTCCGGAAAAGCACGACGGTCGGTGGCCATTTCGTAGAGCACTGCGCCAATCGTGTAAATGTCGGCGCGAGCGTCCACGGACTCGCCCTGAAGTTGTTCCGGCGGCATATACGGTAGTGTGCCGGCGCCGGCTTGCGTATCCGTCAAGGTATCCGAAGCTGTCAGTTCGTTTATTTTAGGAAGCAGCTTCGCAAGGCCGAAGTCCAATACCTTCGCCTGTCCTCGCTCCGTGATGGCGATATTGCGGGGTTTCAAGTCGCGATGGATTATGCCGCGTTCGTGAGCTTGTTCCAGAGCGGCCACAATTTGCATCCCCAAGGCAACCACTTCCTTCTCCGGGAGGGCCCCACTGCCAAGCCGCTCTGCAAGCGTGTTCCCCGGAACATACTCCATCACGAGAAAGTCGATACCATCTTGTGTATCGAACTCGTAGATCGTTTCAATATTGGGGTGGCTTAATTTGGCAAGAGCGAGAGCTTCATTGCGGAATAGTCGGCGAGAAGTGTTATCACTGAGCGTGCCCGAAGGAAGCACCTTAAGCGCCACATCGCGTTCAAGTTGTTCATCATGAGCGCGATAGACGACCCCCATCCCTCCGGCGGCAACTTTTTCGAGGATGCGGTAGTGGCCTAGAGTTTGGCCTATCATAGGGCGGGACCTGCCTTGGCGCTCATCTTAGGGTGCGTGTTAAGGCAAGTCAACGTGCGACGCAATGGAGAGTGACATTTAGAATGTTGGATGCTTGGCAACTTTGAGAGTTGCCATTTTGTTGGATGCTCAGGACCGTCGCGGTCCGGACTTTTGGAGTAACTGAAACGCAGGCATCGGGCAGGCGTCTAACGAGGCAGTGCCCAGGGAGACCGTATGGAAATCCTTTGGCGAGATTTGCGGCACGCATTTCGAGCGCTTCGCAAGAGTCCTGGATTCACCGCAGTTGTGGTGCTGACTCTTGGGCTGGGTATTGGCGCGAACACCGCGATTTTCAGCGTTGTCGAAAGTGTTTTGCTTCGCCCGCTTCCCTATCAAGATCCCACGGCTCTCGTTCAAGTCTGGAACACGTACTTGCCTGCCTTTCCTAAAACGCCGATGTCTTCAGGGGATTTTCAAGACTTCCAACGCCAGGCGGGCAGCTTTTCTCAGATGGCGGCGTATGTGGATCCTCCCAGCGGATTCAATTTGACCGGCGATGGCCAACCCCAGCGCCTGGAAGCAACCATTGCGACCTCCGGATTATTTCCGCTTCTCGGCGTGCGACCTGTCGCAGGGCGCACTTTTACACCGGATGAAGATAAGCTCGGAACTCCACCTATAGTCCTGATCAGCCACCGCTTGTGGCAAAACCATTTTGGGTCTGACCCATCTGTGGTAGGGCGCACAATTATTTTGGATGGAAGAGGCTTCACATTGGTGGGCGTTCTACCGGCTGAATTTAACTTGGTGCCCACAACGGACCTCTGGATGCCCTCGAGCGAATATGGCGACGATCTTACAAGCCATCTGCATCATGACTTCAATATTCTAGCGCGAATGAAAACCGGTGTTGGCATTTCGCAAGCACAAGCCGAGCTGGCCACCTTGAACCGCCAGGAAGAACAAGCGTTTCCCGACACGCACAAAAATTGGGGTGTGCTCGTAACTCCTATGGAGAATCCCTCCGCGGTAAAGATGCGAGTGGCTCTGCTGGTGCTCTTCGGAGCAGTGGGGCTTGTGCTTCTCGTGGCCTGCGCCAACATCGTGAATTTGCTCTTGGCGCGCAACGCAGTCCGTCAGAAGGAGATCGCGTTGCGCGTGGTGCTGGGCGCGAGCCGCTCGCGGCTGTTGGGACAACTTCTGACAGAGAGCATTTTGCTTTCGCTGCTCGGCGGGGCACTGGGGGTTCTCCTTGCTGCAACAGGGCTACGTGTCCTTAGCGCGTTCGTTCCGCCCGATCTCGCGAGCGTGAAAGAGACGGGACTCGACGGGTGGGTGCTGGGGTTCACGCTCGCCGTAAGTTTCCTGACGGGGCTCATCTGCGGACTGATTCCGGCCGTGCTGACATTAAAACAAGACTTGCATGGCATTTTGAAAGAAGGAACAAGAACGGCGGGCGCGGCAGGCGGGCAGAAAATCCGAAGCATCTTGGTCGTTTCCGAGATTGCACTGGCGCTCATTCCACTGATCGGCGCGGGACTGCTCATTCGCAGCTTTCATCGCCTGCTGGAAGTCGATCCGGGTTTTCAACGCGACCACATATTGGTAATGGAAATGGACCAACCAGAATTGCCGCTCAGCGAAGTCGGCAAATTGACGACCGAGCAGCAACTCGCCCTCGCACGTAAACAATCGCTGCAATTCGATGAGCTCGCTCAGCGTATTCTAGCCTTGCCTGGGACAAAAGCCGTCGGCGGCGTCACGGTACTGCCGCTAGCCTCTGCAATGAGGTCGGCGTCAAGATTCATGGTGGAAGGGCAGCCTCTTCCGGCCAACGGAGCGCGCCCTATTGCGGAGACGCGCAGCGCAAGCCCGGGCTATTTTGCAGCGATGGGGATTCCTTTGCGCATGGGCCGGCCGCTGGGCGCTCACGACTATGCGAGCCAAACCATCTTAGTGAACGAAGCCATCGCCCAGAGATTTTTTCCCGGCGGTGATCCCATCGGAAAACGCCTCAATCTCTGTTCGCTCGATCCGAAGCCCTGCTGGCTGACGATCGTTGGCGTAGTTGGGAACGTGCACCAATACGGGCTCGAAGCCGCGCCGACTCTCGATATCTACTACAGCGAAGGTTGGCCACGGTACATGGTGATTCGTACGGCGGCTGACCGAGCTGTGCTCGCGCAGGCCGCAATCGTCGAGGTACACAGATTCGATCCCAATCTGCCGGTAACGCATGTAATGACGCTGAATAACTTGTTCGCTGATTCAGTCTCGCCTCGGCGTTTCTCCACGTTCCTTCTCGGAGTGTTCGCGGGCCTGGCGCTTCTGCTGGCCTCGATGGGAATCTACGGGGTGATGAGTTACGTCGTCAGCCTGCGCACAAACGAAATCGGCATCCGCGTGGCTCTCGGCGCGCAGTCGGGGGATATCTGGCGCCTTGTGATTGGACGTGGAGCGCAGTTGGCGCTTGCTGGAGTTACGTTTGGACTGGTCGGTGCCTTTGCGTTGACGAAATTGATTTCAAGCCTGCTCTATGGTGTGAAGCCCACCGACCCGTTAACTTTCGGCGGCGTAGCGCTGTTGCTTGTAAGCGTCGCGCTTCTGGCCTGCTACGTTCCTGCCCGCCGGGCCATGCGGGTCGACCCGATGGTCGCACTACGCTATGAATGACCCGGACGAGCCTGCATAGAAAATAACAAGCATGAGACGAAATATTTGCCGGTGGTATATTTGCACGGCAGTCTCCCAGGCCTCGCGCTACAACATCCATTCGAAAGAATAATCAAAGAGCCTGCTGCGGATAAGGTGGCAGAGGACTCGTCTGCCCAGCGACAACCTTCCATCCGCTCCCGCCGTTTACATAAATGTGCATGACGCGCATCTGGCTGTTCACGCTCTGGCCTCGTACGACGGCCCGCGCGGACCACAAACAAGTGGCTACCGCCGTTTCCCGGAAAATGTGGATCCTGATATCCGAGGCGTTGAAAGCTTCGTACTTGACGACGCTCGACTGCACCGCGTTGATAAATCCCGCCCGGTTGACCGTCTCGCCCCGCGAAAGCGTCCCGGTAAAGTCATCACTATAGACGCGCCTGAAAAATGTTCCGTCGCTCAGCTGGATCGCGCGCGCACCTTCCTTTTCCAGGTTCACGATCTCCTGCCGTTCCATTTCCGGATCTACCGGAGGCGCGTCGCAGCTTCTGTAGCATTCGGTCACCGATTGGTTTTGTGGGCTCCAGGCCGGCGAGAGCGCCAGCCATATTGTGAGCAAAGCAGCCAGCTTGTACATGCGGACAATCCTCCTCAGTAGGACCGAGGACCCACGCCACGGCCATTCTTATAAGGTATACCGATGCTGCATCATCAGAGAGAGAGATCGCCGAAGGTGTGATGTATTCGTGACGGCGTGCGCAAAGCCGTGTTCGCGGCGGAACGATAAACGGCGCCAAAGGCCTTGCAGTCTCCGGCCGTCAAACTTTTTGATTCGACGTATGCGTATTTTGCGTAAACCGGCTCAAAGCGCTTGGGTGTACATTCACCAAATCCGGGGGGCCAAAATTGCCCTTCCCGGCCAAGGCCCACCTGATTCGGACGAGCAGCCTCTGCTCTTACCGTCTCAGGTAAGAGTTATAAGGAGTCAGCCATGCTACTGCGGAAAAAAAGCTCGTGGGTAATTGTCATCATCGCCGTGCTGACTGTGACCGGCACCATGCTTGGGAATGCGGCCGCGCAAAAAGCATCCGTGCCAAAGCCGCAGAATAAGCTGGCGATGGGTGAGAACGATGTCAAGCAATTGCTACCCCTCATGAACACCGACACGAAGGGCATGATCTCCAAGCAGGAGTTCATGAAGTTTATGGAAGCAGAATTCGACAGATTGGATAAAAACAAGAAAGGGGAACTTAACGTCAAGGAACTAACGCAATCAAGTTTGACAGCAAGCCGGTTTGCTGGGAAGTAACAGCAGCGTCACAGCGGCAGCAATCTGAGTGATCGCCCACCTGCAAGCCAACAAGTAATGTTCGGTCACTGAAAAACTGCTTCCACCAATATTCGCCGGAGCATCCATTGAGTGATAGCATGACGCGCTCCGGCAGCAGCTTTGCCTCCCTCAACTCTTTACGCGGCTAGAATTTCACCAGTATCGACAAATCGATAAAAGACTCGTTCTTGCGCAGATCCGGGAACCAGATACTGCCGATTCCCCCGCCACACGCCGCTTCGGCAGGTCCCAGCGCCCCTTGGCCGGAAGAACTGCCATTGCTGCATGTGTAGAATTGAGGAGAACCATTATTTCCGCCGGGTGGCGTGATCCCACCTGCTCCACTCCAATAGGGAACGCTGGCATGACGATAGTCGTACTCCCATCGGAATGTGATGTATTGCTTGGGCATATAGTCAAACGTGATAGACGAATCCCAAGCTTTGAATGGGTCCCCTGGGTTCCCAGTGAAATATGGCGAATTTGTTGCTGCGGAGATGGCGGTTTCTCCATTGATTGGGGGAATTAGAACGAGATAGCGTCCCGGATTGTTGATTTGTCCGCCACCGACTGTTAACGCGAATAGATCGCTATGGAACCAGAGGCGGTTGTAAAACATGTAGCCAATAAAACTCTGCTTGGGCCCACCCTTCGTATCGCCGTGGCAACTCACTCCGGATCCATACTCGCAACCCAAGTCTCCCGTTAGTGAGAATGCCATCTTGTCCAAGGTCTTCTCAGGTTTGTCGTAGTACTTGATCTCAATGCTGTTGTCTGTATGGATGCGACGACGGCCTTTAATGAAGAGGTCATCCTGTCCCACACCGTAATTGTTAGAAATGATGTTCAACCATGGCTTCGGAGTCCACTTAATCTGTCCGCCCACGCCCGGCGTGTGGTTGGCAGAGGCGTAAGACTGCCAGCCATTGATGAACCAGGGCTCAATTTTCAAATGCGCGGTCGGAAATATCTGCACCCGCACACCATTAAAAAACCAGGGAGTATTGGAGGAAACGTAAGAAGGCTGGTACGCCCAATTGTCGAAGTTGTAGTAACTGAACAGGCCGATGTAGGACATGAAAATTCCCGCATCGACATTGATCCCGTGCAGCACATTGAAGTGGTATCCGCCGTAGGCTTCCGAAACATAACGGTAGGCATCGGCTAAATCCCATTGGCCGTGCCCTGGACTCGGGTCATTTCGTGGCGTCGTCTCAGAATACATGCCGAACTGTGTCATGAGCCTGCCGCGAACGTTGTCATAGTGGAAATCGCCGCCGACGCCGAGCTGCTCCAACTGAACCTCATACGATCGAAACAACTCGCTCGAACCGCCGATGGTGTGATCTGTCGGGTGGTTGAAGTCCGCGACGTAGTTCGTATCGAATCGGATTTCTGGAGTAAAGAATTTCGAGTCCCAAAAGATCTCTTTTGTGCGGGGGTTGCCGTTCAACCACGTCCAGTCCGCATCCGAAAAAGGTTCGACATATCCGGGTTTTCCGGTTGTTGCAACCGCCACCACATTTGTCGCTGTAGTTTGATCTTGAGCGGGCGGTGCAGCGGATACTGCTCCCGGCACAATGGGGCCCGCACTCTTCGCGGCATTGCTTGACGCCGGTGAAACCGCGTTCAATGCGACGATATTTGGCGCCGATGCGCCGGCCGCCACCGCACTAGTTCCAGTTGGTCCCACGGGAGCACCTGGTAATGCTTCGGTAGGCTTTTTTGCTTCGAGATCTGCCACACGTTTCTCGAGTTGTTCGACGCGATCTAGAAGCATCCGCTCGCGCTCGGTCAAGGGAGCAGGTGCATCCGGCTTACTTGCTACAGCTTTTGCCGGCGGTGTATTTTTGTCTTGGTCATCGTCGGCAAGCAAGAGCCCCGGATTTGTGCTGCCACAAAGCAATGCCGTGAGTATCGTTAAGATAGGCATTTTTTTCTGAATGAACGCGCGCATGTCTCTCTCCAATACTTACCGCTTGGCAACGGAATTGTCGGTGTCGGATGTCGAGCGTCTTCGAGAGGAAGAGAACCCTGAACCGTTCCCAATAAGAATTAGAGTCTCGTTGCCAAAAAAGGATAGAAAAAACTACATAAAAAAGTCATAAGCGGACCGAAAGCTTTTTATAAGAGGAAGTTCCAGCTTGGACAAGGAGCTAGCACGGGACAGGAGTTACCGGCGGAGGGGAGCGGAGGGATCGCGCTGGGAAATCTCGAGGGCTACTCCGCGTGTCTCTTCGTGTATCACGCCATTCGTGGCGAGGACGACGGGGCCGCCCAGTTGGTAAGGCTGGCCAGCAAAATCACTGACTTTGCCGCCTGCTTCCTCGATCAGCAAAACTCCGGCAGCGGTGTCCCACGGTTTGAGCCCGAATTCCCAAAATCCATCGAAGCGCCCGGCGGCAACACTCGCCAGATCCAGTGCCGCAGATCCATCGCGCCGAACGCCATGCGAGCGCAGAGTAAAATCCCAGTAGTAATGCATGTTGGGATTCGCGAGGCGTTTGTGAACCGGGAAGCCGGTACATAGAAGACTGGTAGCCAGTGTATCCACGCTCGAAACAAAAATTCTCTTTCCGTTCAGCGTGGCGCCCCCGCTGCGAAGAGCGGCAAACAGTTCCTCGTAGAACGGATTGTAGACTACGCCGGCGAGCAGCTCGCCGCGTTGGGCAAGAGCGATGGAAACCGCGAAACAAGGATACCCGTGGGCGAAATTGGTCGTCCCATCCAGTGGGTCCACGTGCCAGCGAAATTCCGAGCCGCTTTCGTGCCCGGTTCCCTCTTCCGCCACGATGGAGTGGTCAGGAAAATATTTTGTAAGTCCCGCGACGATCGATTCCTCGGAGCGCTTATCTGCTTGCGTGACCAGGTCGACGTCGCCCTTGTAGCTGATTTGGATGGGCCGGTCGAACTCTTCGCGCAGGATTTTGCCAGCTTCCTGGGCGATTTCAATGGCGACATCGAGGTAGTCTTTGCTCATGAGGAAATGGCGCTTCGGAGCGCTTCGTCAGCCGTGCGCTACACGCAATGCGTTCTCCACTTTACCATCAGCGCGGAAGAAAAAGCTTCGGCCACATACAGGAAACCCTTTACGTGATATTTCTTCCAGATAGCTGCCGTTTTTGAAGGCATCCGCATGCCATCCGAGTTAAACTAAATTACCAGCCGAATGTGAGGGAGCATCGTGTTCAAAATGCGAAATCTCCGATCCACGGCGAGTTTGTTTGCACTGACTCTGCTCTTAATCGGCACAACACGCGTCTCCGCCCAAAACAGCAAGGTCATGGGCGAAGTGCGCTTTGAAGGCGTTACGCAGATCGATCGAGATTCGGGCGTGTGGATCGATGGCGAATATGTCGGCTATGTGAAGGAACTCAAGGGAGACAAAAAAGTCCTACTCCTGCCGGGCAAGCACCAGATCGCGGTGCGCCAAGCTGGGTATACCGAATTCAAGCGAGAGGTCGTTGTCGAGCCCGGCCAAGCGCAGGAGATTCAAGTCAAGATGCAGTTTCTCCCAGGCGCAAGGACTCCCGAAATCACTTCTGAGCTGAAGGTTACGGTTCAACCAAAACGCGCGGCTGTCTTTCTTGACGGCAATTATGTTGGTCACGCCAGTGAGCTAGGCGGGACATTTCATTCTCTGCTGGTCAGTCCGGGAAAGCACAAGATTAAAATCGAGTTGCCCGGCTATCGCACGTTTGAGACGGAGGTGAATGTCCTCGCGGGTCAAAAGTCTGAAGTGAAAACTGAACTTCTCAAAGGCAGCATCGAGCAAGCCGGCTCGGACATCAAGCAACCGCAGTAGTTTCTCCGGCCGTCGAATAACTCTAATTTTTTGGGCGACGCCCTTGACAAACTATTACTCCAAGCATATAGTGAAAATTAGGCAATAGTATGCCTCTTGTCCGGTAGCGCCAATCTCCAGATTGGCCTTTTGCTTTTTTGGCGGCCCAGATTCGCGATAGCTTAAAGTCACACTAGCTCCTTCAGATGCGACATTTATGAAAACCATAGGCGGGGGCCGGGGGAGAGTTAACAAAGTTCGTTGCCTCCTGTGACTCCGCGACACGCAGGAACGAACGCAACTCCCGTGCTGTCAATCGTTTACTTCATAACTCGCGGACGCCCCGGGGGGTGGGGGTAGCCAGCTCGCTCTCTAACTACAAGTTGCGCATGAACGAGGGCTCATTGCGGCCCGGTCAGATAAGTCTTGCGCGAACGGGCATGATAATCGCCGTTCAGAACTTTGACCTCAATTTTGCGATACGTATTGGCGGGCCCTCGCGGCGTAGGGTAGTAGCCCAGGCGATATTGCGTTCGCAATTCGCGATCGATTAGGTCGAAAATCACGTCGAGCTCCTGAGGCGTGTCTGGAAAAAACATATCCCCGCCGGTTGTCTCCGTGATCGTCGTGAGCGCGTGCTCCCCCGCGGTATTGCGCCCGCTCTCATTTTTCATCGGCCGAATAACAATGGTGTAAAGCAGCGCATCCGAACGGACAGCTTCTTTGCGGGCAGCTTCAAAGTCGGCGCTGCTGGTCGTTTCGCCCGCGTCTGTAACCAGAATGATGACTCGCCGGCGATCTTCTCCGCGCCGCTCCAGCGCTTTCGCACCCAGGAGTACGGCGTCGTAAATCGAAGTCCCCGACCCAGGCGGAATCTTTCGCACAGCGGCCTGCAGATTTGAGACGTTGTCCGAAAATGCCACTATCTGCGTGACGTTTTCATCAAAAGCAAAAACAGATAATCGGTCCCCGGGCCGCAATATCTGACGGATGAAATGCGCTGCAGCCTCTTTCTCGAAGGTGATTTCCTTGTTCGCGCTCAGGCTCGCATCGATCATCAGCGCAAGATCGAGAGGCTGCTGCGTTTCAGATTCAAATACTTCGATTTTCTGAAGCACGCCTTCTTCATAGATTTGGAATGCCTCGACGGGCAAATCCGGCGCAGGCTTGCTGTGATCATCCAGCACGCTTGCCAAAATATTTACCAGTTCCACTTTAACTTTGATCTTGCCGCGCTGTGGATTGGGGTCGTCAAGAGGTCTAAGTGGCTGCTCCGGCGTTGGCACGATGCTGCCGGGCGGTGGGGGAGTAGGCGATGGCAGCGTTGGCGGTACTGGAGCTGGGGCGTCGGCGGAGGACGAATTAGCGGGCAGCTTGGGCTTTGGCTGTGCCCAAGGCGGCCGGTCAGGCTTGTCTTGAGCAAGAGCGAGCCCAGCCACAAAAAGCGCCGCGAGAAAAACGCCGGCTGCGCATTAAGTGCACGAGGGGGTGTGGAGCTCATTGATTCACTAAGATGCAGGTTTCGCCGCACGTGTTTCCATCGGAGCGGGAGGCATCTCGCCGTCGGCCCAAACGGCGCCATCCTCAAAATATTCCTTCTTCCAAATCGGGACAGTGCGCTTGAGGGTGTCGATAGCGAACCGGCATGCGTCAAAAGCAGCTGGCCGGTGGGCGGAACTGACCGCGATGAACACGCTGGTTTCCCCAATTTCGAGTCGCCCGAGCCGATGAGCGATGGCGACAAGGTGCACCGGGAATTTCTCGTGGATTTGTTCTGCGATTTCGCGGATTTTGCTTAGCGCCATGGATTCGTAAGCTTCGTAGTCGAGGTAGAGCGTACGCCGATCATGGGAATGATTGCGAACGCAACCATCGAAGGTAACGACGGCCCCATCTTCGGGTGCGCGGACATGCCGGATCAAAGCGGCCTGATCGATGGCGTCGCGCACGAGAACGAGGAGATCGGGTTGGAGCGATTTGTTCATGGAAATCCGCGCTAGCCGCCGCTTACGGGCGGGAGAAAGGCAACTTCATCGCCGGAATGGAGCGGCGTGCTCCATGCGGCGAATTCCTGATTGCGCGACGCGACCAGCGACGCGCGAAAGCGCGCGAGTTCAGGATGGCTCGCGCCATAGTGAGCGAAAAGCTCCTCGATCGGCGCACCATCGGAAAGCTCGACGGAGTCTTCCGCCAGGCCGACAATGTCTTTCAGGCGGCCGAAGAAAAGGACTTTTACGCGCACAATCTGTAAAGAGGGGCTCACTAGAGAATTGTAACCCGCGGAAGAGTACCGGGCCATAGCTTGCGCGGTTACTGCTAACAGTTGAGCCGGGTGCGACAGTTTCAATATTTTTGAAATCAAAAAATCGCGTTGAACTTTTCTATCCCTTGACCAAGGGCCGATGCTTGCGTAGCGTTCTGGCATGGTTTGTTTTCTGGCTTTTGTAGTTCAGGACCAAGCAAAATCGCGATGAAAATTCTCGTAACGGGATCGAGTGGCTTGGTTGGAAGCGTGCTCGTACCTGCGCTCGTTAAGAGTGGGCACACGGTGTGCAGGCTCGTGAGGCCGGGCGCCGTCACGAAAGATTCCGCGAACGACGGGTTTCAAGTCGCTTGGAATCCAGCAACCGGAGAACTCGGAGGCGCCGCCGTTGGCGCGGACGCCGTCGTGAATCTGGCCGGAGCATCCATCGCCGATGGGCGCTGGAGCGCCGAGCGCAAAGCGTTGCTACGCTCCAGCCGCATCGATACAACGCGCGCGCTGGTCACTGCGCTTGCGAAAATGAATGCGCGTCCCAGAGTGTTGGTTTCCGCGTCCGCAACTGGCATTTATGGCAATCGCGGCGATGAACTACTGACGGAAGAGAGCCAACCAGGGAATGACTTTCTCTCGAACATGGCGAAGGATTGGGAAGCCGAAGCGCTCAAGGCCGAGGCGATTGGCATTCGTGTCGTTCTAGCACGCTTCGGAATCGTACTCGCACGAAACGGAGGCGCACTCCCTGCGATGATGGTTCCCTTCCGGTTTTTCGCCGGCGGAAAGATCGGTTCGGGCCAGCAATGGATGTCCTGGATCACGCTGGAAGATGTAGTCGAAATCTTGCGCTTGGCGATCGAGAACGGCAACATCCGCGGCCCAATCAATGTCATCTCTCCGCAACCAGTGCAAAATGCCGAGTTTACGAAAGCTCTAGCTAGCGCGATGCAACGCCCCGCTCTCTTCCCCGCACCTGCCTTAGCCCTCCGCCTCGTCCTCGGCGAAATGGCGGACGCGCTGCTCTTATCCGGCCAGCGCGTTCTCCCGCAGAGATTAGAAAAACTCGGCTATCACTTCGTACACCCGGACCTGCCCGGCGCGTTGAAAAATGTCCTGAAACAAAACTCGAAGACTTAAGAAGCTATTTCGCGACGGAAAAACTGATTTCGACTTTTACCACCTTGCCGCTGATAGGGTCCGTCGCCATCGTGCTCTCGGCTGGCTGCCCTTCGCGCAATTTCATATCGAGCTCCGATTTAAAACCACGGATGATCGGCTCTTGAAAATGAGCGCTTGAAAGGTCCGATGCAGAGGAATCCGATTTCATTATTGGAACCGAAATCTCGCCCTCGACCCAAGAACGTTCAAGAATTAATTGAAGCAGTATGTGGCCGTCGCCCGTGTAGGCAGCGCGAGCATCAACATTCGTGCCCACATCCATATACTGCATTTCATTCTTACCCACATAGATGGGCAGGCGGCTTCCGATGCGGAATTTGGTCCAGCCGGCTCGAAGTTCCGTCGAGTCAGGAGCGTTCACGTACATCACGTATGGCAGACTCTTGGTCTTCTTGTCGCCCTCAAAATCTGTGAAAACAATCTGCACTTTTATCGGTGTGGAAGGCGCTTCGGCCTTTGCCTTTTCGTCTGCCTTGGGTTTGTCTTGTGCCAAGACGATCGGCGAAAGCATACACAGCAGCAGAAGCGACGCCATTTGCACTGAACTGATTCTCATTTCATCCTCCGTTTAGACGTTATTTTGCTCGACCGTTCGCTACTGCTTTTCTTCCCTGTCATCCGGTACTTCGCTCGTGAGTGCTTCGAGCCGCTTGACTTCAAGCTCCGCAATCTCCAGTGGCTTCACGCTCAGCAGCCTGTCTTTGTCGTCCGGGGCCGGAGCCACGACAGCGACGACAACCTCGCTTCGTTCGTGCTGCAAACTGATAAACCGGGCGAACGCTTCGCGTTCCTCCGGAGGCACGAGGACCTCAAACTGGGTCGACGACGCGGACCTAGCCGGAGTGGAATTCTTCCGAGGAGCAGCGCGGTACGAATCGGGGGAAGCAGCAATCGCAGGCGTCCCACTCTCTTCGCTGCGAGCGCTCATCTCGGGATTCTCACGAGGCGGTACCGAAAAAATCTGCTTGGCCTGTGTATCTGTTATTTCGCGACGCTCGCGCGTGGCGATGAAAACCGTCAATACAATCGCGGCGCTAGCAGCGGCAAAGATCAGAAACGGCCCCAGACGACTCCGTGAGGCCGATGCGTTTTCAAGGCTTGCTCGGACGCGCGGAAGAAAAGTAGGCGGCACATCGGTGTTGGCACAGGCGCGCAGGCCGGTGTCGATAGCGGCGAAAAGCTGCTGCTCTTCGGTGAACGCCGCGCGGCAAGACGCGCAAGCGTCCAGATGCGAACGCAATTCGCGTGAAGGCGCAGCATCCGCAGCTGCAGCTTCCGTCAGCGCTTCTCCATAGTTTTCGCATGGCATCGCAATTTCTCCGCTAAGTTGCTTTCGAGCAAAAAACAATCTTGATTTCACCGTTCCCACCGGCAGGCCAAGCATTTCCGCTACTTCTTCGAGCGAGTGTCCCTGCATCGCCGCGAGCAGAAGGACGAGCCGGTGTTTCTCTGGAAGCTCTTCCATGGCGCGGTCGAGATGCTCTTGAAATTCGCTCGTGGCCGCCACGTCTTCCGTGGAAGGCCGCGGCGCCGCTTGCGACCAAAGCGTTTCGCGCACTTCGCGACGCTTCGAGGAACGTGTGCGATCGATCGCCAGCCGAAACGCGATGCGCACGAGCCAAGCGCGAAACCGCGTTCGATCCCGCAATCGTTCAAAGCGCCGGTACGCCCGAAGCAGCGCTTCCTGCGCCACATCTTCCGCATCCGCGCTATTGCGCAGCACGCCGCGCGCGACGCGATACGCCAGCGGCCCGCATTCCGCGAGCCGCTCCTCGAATTCACGGCGGAGAGCCGCCGCAGCCGCTTCCTGCACGAATTCCTTCTCAGCGGTACGGCCTGGCTGGATCAGAACCAACTCCTGCATTGGCTCTTTTATGCGAGGCGAAGTCACTCGCCCTCCCCGTACACCTGCCAGACGCCACGGCACGCCGTTTGGTTCATAGAAATTCCTGCGGCTACATATTTAATCCATCGGCTAAATATTTGAACGTTGGGTTGCATACTTAGCCTGCCCATTCAAAACACGGATGCCTGGAGATTAGCACTACCCGCATCGGGGAAATGACTCCCGTTTTGGAACAGCGGCTCAAGGCTCCAGTTCCATACTGGGATGCCGATGGTTGCGATTGCGGAGTCCATTTCGTCCTGTTCGCTGGTGAAAAATTGCGTAACCTCCAAACCCAAGAAAATAAACATATTATTTTCATGTAGTTAACGGCAGCCCGACGAGCCAGCCTGATCGTCGTCGGAACTCATTGGCCCCACTCCTTTCACTGGCCCTTCGCCTGCATTCCGACCCAGCATGCGGCCTCTCACGCACACCTCAGTGAAAATGAATGCAAGCCACCGATCAAGCAGTGCTCTGCAGGCTCACGCCCTAAGACTGGCTCAAGCCGCCTTGGCGGCACTGTGGTTGTTAGGCTGCGGCGGTGGTCCTGCCTCTGTCATCTCACCGCCTCCGTCTGCTCCCCCGTCGCCGTCGGTAGCCGTCACGGTGACGCCGACGACAGGGTCCGTCCTGCTCGGGAACTCACAGACTCTTACCGCGACGGTAACGAACACCACCGACACGAGCGTGACCTGGAGCGCAAACAACATTCCCGGCGGAGGCCCATCCATGGGAACGATTACCGCCGCCGGAATCTACACCGCGCCGACCGATCTGCCGTCGCCAGCAATCGTTCAAATAACCGTAACGAGCCAAGCGGACTCATCAAAATCCGCAACAGCACAAATCACTATCACGAGCGACATCGGAATCAGCATTGCGCCGCCGAATGCCAGCATCGAACTCGGAGCCGTCCAATCATTTCATGCAGCGATCACCAGTGCCGGGCATCCGGATAGTTCGGTGCGCTGGAGCCTCAGCGGCGCGGCATGCCCCACAGCGTGCGGCAACGTGGATCTGAACGGCAACTACACGCTGCGTTGCAGTGAAGCTCCGTGGTGGTTTTTCAAGGATAGGACATTCGTTGTGACGAACCAGGGTGTCGTGATAAATGGTTCGACAGTGCGTGCATGGAAAGACGCGTCCGAAGCCCCTCAACAATTGCAAGCCATCGCCGCCAAAATCAAATTGGCAAACGATCGAAGTCGGAACGATCCTCACGTACTGCATTCCCGGCGTATCTCCTGCCGGACTTTTCATCCGTCAACGAAATCCTGCGATATCCACGATTTCGCAACCACGTGCGCAGTGAAGAGCCTGTGTAATGGCATTCCCAACATCGACTCTCTGCGCGATGGCGATCCCATTAATTGGAACTCGCCAGTGGGAAGTTACATAAAACAGCAGAACAAGATTTCGGATATCTCCAGTTCGGTTGGCTGGATCAGAACGCAGTAGCTGCGCGTTCCGTTCAAGCTTGATTGAGGTCAACGCCCGCTGGTGTACTTCCCGCCCGCGCACGAAGGCGGGACGCATCCTCGCAAGTTCGTTCCACCTTAGAGGCACCCAAAAAGCAACCGGCCCCGGAGGGGTAGCCGGGGCCGGTCGCGAGGGTGCAGCTGTGGCTGCGTTCTACTGACTAGGCAAAAGAAGCTGCGTAAAGCCAGTCGTGTTCACGTCGCGGAAGAGCGGCGTTCGCGGAGGCAACAGAGACGGAGTCAGGAACTCCGAATCAAAGGCGTAGCCGCGGGATGGCGGGGAATAGACCGTGGTGCAGCACTTGTAAGTACCAAGTGCCTGGCGGTTGTAATACATGCTGATGATGGAGCCCCGATAATTCAGAGCTTGGCCAGAGACCGCAACGCCCGCAACGGTCCCTCCCCCCCAGTTTTCGATATAGCGGAGGAAGTTATGGACTCCGCCGTCGGTACCGAAGTCGGCGGCAGTACCGGTCGGCTGCGGGAAGGAAACACCTTTGCCGGCCATAATAGCTGTCCGGTAATAGGCAGCGTTCCCGGCACCGTTGGTGGCGATGCGCAAGATGGTTGGGGTGGCGTTAGCATATGGGAACGCAAAGGTATTGACGTCGTTGAAGCCGTTAGACAAAAACGTGACAGCGTCCGCGTTTATGGAGACGGCAACGTTAGGGTCGCCGAAGCCGCCACCGGCGGAATTGGCATTGAGGTCCCCCTGAACATATGCAGGATTTTCCGTGGCAATGGCCAAGCCGCAAGGAACCCCGCCCGGGCATGTGCCGAGCCCGGTCAGGAGACTGCCGTCCATAATCTTGACAGCGCGGCGGAAAAACGGGTTGGGATTCTCGCGGGCTTCATTGGAATGGATGACATAATCCATGGGCCATATCGTCGAGGGCGAAGTCACAGTGCAGCTTGGATTAGCGGTTATGGCATTGGCCGTAGTCGATGTGCCATACAGATTGCCAGGTCCAGCCAGACTAAACATTCCGTACTGCCCGTAGCTCAGTGTGGTGCCCGCCGTGGCAGAGCTCATCGTGGGGGTGATGACGCCGGCATCAATGACGTAGGTGGGGTTCTGCCCGTACGTGTAGAAGCCTGTGGAGCCCAGGCCGTCGAGATCTTCACCGGTATCTTGGGTGCCATTCGGGCATCCGTTTGTGCTGGCAGGGTTCACAAAATCATCCCAGCCATATTCGCCGGTTTCGTGACTGCTAGGAGAAAGCGGCGGCCACGCGTTGGTCAGCGCAGAGCCCGTATAATTGCCGCGCCGGTCGGAAACATAA
This sequence comes from uncultured Acidobacteriota bacterium, assembly GCA_963730495.1. Taxonomy (GTDB): domain Bacteria; phylum Acidobacteriota; class Terriglobia; order Acidiferrales; family UBA7541; genus Acidiferrum. The sequence continues at coordinate 91,318 of CAVSSD010000023.1, forward strand.
ATCAGATAGTCATTCGGCGCGTTGACGCTGTCATAAGCCTGATGGCCAGAGCCTCCGACGTAGACTCCTGTTCCTGCTAGATAGCCAGCCAAGTTCTTGGCATCAACTTCGACGTACTGCATGACGCCGCCCAAAGTAACCATCTGCGAATAGAAGATCTGGTTGGGACTGGTGCCTAAACTGCCTCCAGGGGTGGCATCGCGGAGATTACCCTCGCGGGTGTCGAAAAGCGCATTAGGCCAATAATCCGCGGGGCTCGATGGAGCGCCGGTGACCTTGCCAGCGGTAATAGTTACGCCGCATTGATTTCCCGCCGTGTAATTGGACGGATTATCGCGCACGCGCTCCAATCGGATGATCGCGTTAGGATGTACGTCGTACTGGCAGGGGAAAGTCGCGCTGTACGGGGAAAGCACTTGGGTCGTTGGCAGCGCGAGCAGCGGCTCGGAGGCTCCATATTGTGTCCCCGTGAGGCCAGTGCCCTGAGGATTGATGTTGCGGCCTGCATAACCATAACCTAAGACTTCCAGAGTTACGTCTTTCCAGGTTCCGCAAGGGTTCCCATAGGCGGTTTGGATTTCGATCTTGATATAGCCTTTAACGACAGGCAGGCCGGAATCAGTGGCAAACCCCGTGCCGCTAGGCGTCGGCAACCAATAGCCGTTGCCTGTGAGTGAAGTAGTTCCACCCGGGCTGTAGCCCGTCGTTGCGCCTAGAACGGAACCGGATGCCGCCATCGGCACTGGCAGCGTTTGATATCCCGCTGTGTTATTGCTGTTCATTTTCGTATAGAGCGCCGCCGGATTGCCGCCAAGCGCCGTCCAACCGGTAACGGGTACGGCAAGCTGTGCCAAGTTAACTGGCTGCGTAGTGGTATCGACGCAGGGAAGCGACATGATATCGGTCGGATTATCCGAGAGCAGAACCTGAATACTGGCTTGCGCGAAGTATCGTAGGTTCGTGACGGAAGCACTCTCGCCGACGTATGGCCGGCGGATCATATCCACTGGCTGCGTCGTGCCATTTCCAAGCAACACGATGCCGAGGTTCAACTGGTTCGCGCCAGTCGCACCATTCCTCAAGTTGCCGGCGTAATCGGCAGTGCCGAGCGAGATGGTCGGCCAGCTCGGATTTGTCGCGGAGCCGATTGTTCCCACCAAACTGCCTTCTGTCTCTGCCAATGGACGGGTGCTGCTGCCATTGAACACGTTTACGGCGCCGTTGTAGGAGCTCGAAGTGGAATACCCGTTGGAAAGATTGGTGCGGATTACGTTTAGATAAGCCGAGACGGGCTCGGTAAGGTTTAGAGGGCCGGGGTTCGCGGCCAGGAAGAGGTTTCCATTGGTCGCGGTGCGGCCGCCGAAACTGAAGACTGGACCGGCAAAGAAGCTCAGGTCGGTTGCCGAGAAGATACCGAATTGGAACATGGGAATGCCGACGGTTTGCGTGGTGCGCTGCAGCTTCACTTCAGAGCCTGAGGTCGTGCGTGCCGTAACGTTGAGAGTATATAAAGTCTGTAGCGCCGTCATGCCTTCGTAAGAACCGGAGTTGATCACGTTGTTGGTAGCGAGAGGGTTGCCGTTGGAGTCCGTTGGAAAAGTGATGTTGTAGCCGTTGGCCCCGTTGTATTGAATGTAGTTGATGCCACTGAGCGCCGGGGGAGTCGTCGTGAGTGCACTAATCTGAGCGCCGCTGGGCGAATAGTTCGTGTCGAAGAGGGTGCCGATATCCGCCGTCAACTTCTCCATGCCCGCTTCTGAGGCATAAAAAGCCTTGCTGTAGTCATTGTTGTAGCCGCTGAGCTTCTGCCCGGAGCTAATCAGCAGAACGAAGCCAACCAGCAGGCTGGACATGAGCAGCATCAGCAATAGGGTGGTGAGCAAGGCGATGCCGGAATCGCGTCGCATAGGTTTATTCGGGGCATTCATGGTAAGGCTCCTCATTATTGATACCTGTTGACGTAGGCCATGCTGCGTAGGCTGAGCTGCGTCTGGAAGTTTTCACGAGCGTACTGTTTCGTCTGACCGAGCATGCTGGTCGATCGTGTGCTCATGTAGAGATTCACCGACCGTATCTGGCTCTCGGAATATCCTGCGGGGACGGTGAGCTGATTTACGGCAATGCCGTCGTTGAAATTGAAGGTAAATTGCAGGTTTTCGAGGGTCTCTCCAACCGGCTGCGCAGCATTGAAATTGACCGCGCGATCGAGCCGGATGTGAATCGGGTCGGTCACGTTATCAAGCCAATAGGAAATCATCCAAATGCGGGTGGCCGAGGTTTGCGGGTACGTGCCAAGATAGGTGACCACGCCCGTCGAGGCATTGACGGTGGTGTTCTGGAGCTGTTTGATTGTGCCGCCGGTCGCACCTGTGATTCCGTTGAGATGGAAAGCATCGCCCGAGGCGAAAGTCAGTGTTTGAGCAGACACGCTGGTGACCAACTGAAGAGCCTTGCCATTCGTATTGCTAAACATGATCAGGTCGCCAGGATTGATCTGCACGCCGCTGGCAGCGAGGCTCGCGAGGCTGAAGCAGGTCGGGTCAAACGTGACGGAATTTCCGGTAGCGGATATTGTGCCGGCGGGGCAGCTGGTCCCGTTGATCGGCTGAGCGTTCATGCCGATGATGGTTCCAGTGGAACTTGCCGTGTTGTCCTCATAGACGACGGTAAGAATGTCGGTATTCGTGGCTGAGGTGGCATCCGGAGCAGTGATGAGAGGCCCCAAGGCATTGCCAGGCTCGATGGACGGCATTGTCGTGTTGCAAACAGGAAATGTACCCGTTCCAGTGGGGACGGGACGTGCCAGATTGGAAGTGCCACCGGGACAAGCCGTGGTGGCCGCGAAAGTCGGAATCGTAATTCCGCCAGTGGGAACACCCATGCCTGTCATGATGACGTCCTGCTCCAAGAGGTTGAGGCCGGCGCGAATGTTGTCTGCCATATCCTCGCGCTGGGTGACGTTTTGGTTTGAATACGTTGCCATTCTAAAGGCCATAACGGTAGCCAGCAGCGCGACCAATGTGACTGCCATGGCCACCGTAAATTCAATTAGCGTGAAACCCGACTGTTTCTTCATGTGCAAAGTCCTCATAAGCTCTCTAGGCGAACGCTGAGATGTAGCTGATCAACGTGTAAGTGCGATTCATTTTCCCAACCTGATAGGAGATGGTGACGGTGATCATGCGAAGGTTGGTTTCGCCAGTCACAGATGTAATGGCGATGGTGCGCTTCATCCAGGGATTCAGGTCCACGACTTGATCGTCGGCAGTGCCGAGAATTCCGTCGGGGCCTGGGCCGATGGTGATCAATTCATCCGCGGAACCCTGGTCCGTCACCGTACCCACGAGACCATCCGTACCGGGAACGAGGATGGGCTGCGGCGCGTCCAGGAAAACGCCGTTGTTACTGACGTTTTGAATGGACGACCAAGTTAGCTGCTTGATGTCGCGCGCCGTGAAGATCGCTTCGACGGCTTGTTCAGCCTTCTTCTCGGCTACGTAGTCGTATTGAGAGAGGCTCGCAAAGAAGATGCCTTGGGCGTAGACCGCGGCGAGCGATAGCACGCCGAAGGTCAAAACGAAAATTGAGATCATAGCTTCCAGCAGCGTGAAGCCAGCCAGGGGTCGTGTACGTTTGCGCTGTGTTTTCATAAATGGGCTTCTCTCCTACTGCTCTTCTTGCCAATTCGCCACTGTGCCGCCAGTCGCACCGGCAGCCCAGGAATAAGAGCGGACGCGCCCGGTAGCCCCCATGACGGTGACGGCGCGCACGGTATTGGGCTTGCCAGCTGAGCCAATGAAGATCGAGGCGTTGACAGGATTGTTGTTCCCAACCGTGTTGTAGCCAGAGGATCCGGTCGTTCCAACCAGGCTTCCAGAAGTGCTGAACATGATGGCAAGACCGGCGGTGCCGCCGCTCGCAGGGGAAAAATTCAGTCCGTTTGTATTGGTATTCCCGAAACCCATGGGTGTGTCCGGCAATCCAGGGTACTGGTAGAAATTGTTGCCGCCGGGTACTCCATCGTTAAGATAGACAGGTGCGATGACCGTTGCTGGGGCTTCGCCTGGGAGGGTCTGGACAGCGATCTGAATCTCGTTTGGAGCGGTGAATGTAACCAATACGTTGCGGCGCTTGGTAACGGCAATTTCGCGCGCGGTGCGCATTTGGCCGATGATCTGGAACATGGCGTCGTTGGCCCTTGAAGCAGCCGTCGAGCTCGTGGTCGACATGAAGGCCATAGCAGCCAGGACAAACGTAATCCCTACGACTGTCACCAACTCAACCATGGTGAATCCTCGTTCAGCCCTTTTAATGCTTCTACGATGCATTCTTCCACCTCTACCCCGGGATAAATCCCGTCTTTGTCGCTAGGAGGAGTGCACGAAGGAAGCCAAGAAGAGTGTTACGATAAACTGTTTATTTTCTATATCTTATAAGGAACTCAGGAAGTCAGCTCTAATGGCCAATTGAAGGAATGTAACAAAACGTTACAGGTCGGAACCTGAGAACAAGGCAAATGGCTACGCGGGATCGAGCCATCCTCCGTCGGAAAGAAGATCGGGGCCCAGGGAAGCAGTGAAAATAGGGCCAAGCTGTTTGTCCGTTTGGCCCTGCGCCGAACGTAGAAGACTGTCGAGGGCCACCCCGCACGTGGAGGAGCCGAGATTCCCAAAAGACTTGGCGACAACGGGAAACTTGTCCTCTGGCAGACCGCACTGTTTGGCGAGGAGCGTGACAAGACGCGGATTGGGCTGGTGAGTAGCCAGACCTTGCAGCAAGGAGCGATCGATGCCACTGCGGAGTTCGGTCTCCCGGGCCACTTTTTCCAGCCTGGTGATCGCCGCGCGGGAGAGAGCTTCGCGATCAAAATGCACGTCGAGGTTCCCGTTCGGTGCATCTGCCACGCGGATCGCGCTCGCATATTGACCCGCACAGCCAAAGAAAAATTCTCCAAGAACGTAAGCGTGTTGCGGCGTGGAGCCGTTCTTCGCGCGCAAAAGAAACGCGCTGGCGCCATCGCCGAACAAGCCGCCGAATTTTGCCGGGACCAGGCGGGGAAAAAGAAAAAATCTAGAACAGCCGAGGGGATATGTCGCGAGGAAATGCGTAGAGTTGGGCAACCATCCACGAGGCGTACTTGAAGTGCGTTCCCATGAGGGCAAAGGTCCGTTTGGCCGAGCCCATGTACCTTTCCGCGAAGACCTCCCTTAACCTCATGAACGCTCCGTCCAAACCGTCGTACTGAATCGTGAATTTGCGAAGCGTCTCTGTATATTCCCAACCTATCAAACTACACTGGCGGGCCTTACACCCGGGGTTGTTCTTACAGCGAAATTTGATCCGAAGCTCAATTGAAGGCTGCTCTAGGGGTTTCTTCTCGACGTACAAATGCGATTGCTTGATGTATGGTTTTTCCTTTGTCCACTCCTTGCGCCGCACCCCACTGACGAGATCTTGCACGTCAATTTCCACCAAACCGATGCTAGTACGGTCTTGCTGTCTCATAAGGTCAAGTTTCTCTCTATCAGGCACAATTCCCTTACTGAGTAGATGGAATCGTTCTGTTTCGCTCTCGACTTGCCCTAATACGCTGATGGTATCCGGCCGAACAACGTAGCTTTCTTTTCGCTTGTCACCGGTGCTTTTGCGAATCTCAAACTCGGCCCACGACCACTGCTTGTATCTTTTTTCCTCCTCTAGATATCGAAGCGGAATTGGATACAAACGAAACAGCTCACCGGACTCTGCTATGCCGCCAGTACATACAGTTTCAATATGCTTTTTGCTGGGCTCTGGCGAGGCTCGACCGATGATCTGAACTTTCTTTTTAGTCCAGATTAGGTCAGGTGAATCGGCGTCAATTGGGTAATCCGCGCAAGCTTCTGCGCGATCACGCTTATATGGCGTGTAACATAACAACTCTCTAAACAGAGAAGGCAACATCTGCGATGCGACACGATGTCTACAAGCGACTGAAGGCAAGCGGCCTTCGATTCAAGGTACTTTTCGTACCGCTTCAGCGCTAACTCAATTCGCCCAGCCTGGGAATAAAAACGCCTAATGGCGGGCGGTGTTCCGAGGCAGGGGAAATGAAGGTAGTCAATCCCGGAAAAGCTGAGGTGTTTGTCTAATCCTTTTTTTGAAAAACCAGGCTTACGGCTAGTCGGGTTTTCACGGACATCGATAAGCAAATCAATTTGGTTAGCTTGCAAAAACTTCGATAATGGAAGAAACAGCGTGGCTCTGATATCCGATGGTGAAAACAGCTTGGTCAGAACGAACCCGGTTCATACCGCACTCTCATTTTTCAACGCGTCCGCCCTCGTCTGCGTTAGTTATCCATACTAGCTCTGATATGTTTTAAGTCAGAGCACCTTACAGATGTTCGTATTCGATAAGGTATCGGGCTTAACCGCTTCCCCAACCTAGAGCTGTTCAGTATTCTGCCGAATGCAAGCAGGGGCGGCAAGAGATTGCTGAGATAATTGAGGCGTTATCACGCAGCATGTCGGCCTGAAACGCTTTCCGATTGCAAAAACGACTGAACAGCATCGGGTGAAGAGGAATATTCAGGTGAGCACCTGAAGAGGCGGTATTGGAGCAACCATGTCATCCTGTTAAGGGCTTCAGCAGCTCAGTCATGTCGCGCAGCGCTATTGCGATTTTTCAATCGGGGCCAAGTATCGATGAGGCGATTACTAATTCTCTTTTTCATCAGCGGCTTTGCTTTGTTCGGGCAAAGCAATACGGGTGAGCTGCGCCTGAGCGTGACGGACCCATCTGGGTTGGGAGTGAAGAGTTCGGTTGAGCTCGTTTGCGAGGCGAATCAGTTCCAGCAGAGTTTCGAGACCGATGACAACGGAAACCTTGTGGCTAAGCGCTTGGCCTTTGGAGTTTATCGGCTTCGCGTCGAGCGTTCCGGATTCGCCGTGTTTACGGATTCCCTCGAAATTCGCTCTGCGATTCCCTTTGCATTTGCCGCCAAGCTCAGCATCGCTGGTCCGACTACGTCGGTCGTAGTCAAGGATTCTGATACGCTGATCGATCCTTACCGCACGGGAACAATATACCGCATCGGTACCGACATGATTGAAACGCGGGTGAGCTCTCTGCCCGGACGTTCGTTGCAGGATTTGATCAATACTCAGCCCGGCTGGCTTTATGAAGGTAACGCTGTGCTGCATCCGCGCGGCTCGGAATATCAGACGCAATTTGTTTTGGACGGCATTCCGTTAACGGACAATCGCTCGCCCAGCTTTGGACCGGAAATCGGAGCGGATGACCTAGATTCCATGAGCGTCTTCACGGCGACCTTCCCTGCGGAATATGGCCGAAAAATGGGCGGGGTAGTGGAGTTGAATACAGCGAAAGACGATCGCGAGGGATTTCACGGAGAAGTCGTACTGTCGGGAGGCAGCTTTGATACGGCGGGCTCTTATGTCATGGGGCAGTATGTCTGGGGAAAAAATACGCTGGGCGTCAGCGCCAGCGGAAACATGACCGGCCACTACCTGAATCCTGTGGTACCGGAGAATTATACGAACACAGGTACTACAGGCGATTTCATGGCTCGGTACGAAATAAATTTGACCAGCCGCGACCGGCTGAGTTTTTCGGTCCGCCACGCGCTTTCACGATACGAAATCCCCAACGAGCAGGTGCAGCAAACTCCTCACGAAGATCCATTCGATCCGTTACAGCCACTCGGGTCGCAGCTTCAGAACGCTGACAACTTTGAAACGATGGGAATCGTCTCTTACCAGCACATTTTTTCGGCTAATGTTGTCGCCGATTTTCGAGGTATGGTTCGCGACAACTCCAACGATCTCTATTCAAATCCATACTCCACACCCGTCATAGCCTTCCAGCATAATTATTTTCGCGAAGGATATTTCAAGGGATCTGTTTCGGTCCATCACGGCAGACAAGAGTGGAAGGCCGGGATCGAATCCGATTCCACCTTTCTTCACGAGAACTTCAGCGACCAGATTACGGATTTCACGCAATTTGATCCCGGTACGCCAGCCACGTTCAGCTTCTTGGGCAGCAAGCCCGACCTTGAGCAAGGCGCATTTGTGCAAGACCAGATCCGTTTGGGTAACTGGACAGTCAGTGCCGGATTGCGGTGGGATCACTATCAGTTGCTAGTGAATCAGAATGCTGTAAGTCCGCGGTTGAGCGTCGCCCATTATTTCCCCAAGCTTGGCATGGTTGCGCACCTATCCTACGACAGGATCTTTCAGACGCCGTCGTTCGAGAACATACTCATCTCCAGTTCGTCCGCCGTAACCTCTCTCGATCCGATCGTACTGCGGCTGCCGGTCCTGCCTTCGCACGGAAATTATTATGAGGTTGGACTGACAAAGGAATTTTTTGGGCAGCTGAGATTGGATGCCAACGTCTTCGACCGGCGCGTGAATAACTATGCCGATGACGATCAGCTACTGAGTACTGCCGTGAGCTTCCCGATTGCGTTCGCAAAAGCTTACATCTATGGAGCGGAGGGGAAGCTGGAACTCCCGCATTGGAAACGTTTCAACGGTTATGTGAGTTATTCCTATATCGTCGGATCGGCCTATTTGCCGGTGACGGGGGGGCTTTTTCTCGGTGACGATGCAACTGACGCTTTAGGGCAAAGAGTGGGACGATTCTGGGATTCACAAGATCAGCGCAATACCGTACGGACTCGCGTGCGCTACGAATTTACGAAACGGATTTGGGGAGGCATCGGCGCAGAGTACGGATCGGGGTTACCCTTTGAATTTTCCGGCGATGAAGCGCTGGCACTTGCCCAATATGGGCAAGCTGTCGTGGACCGGGTGAACTTCGACAAGGGCCGAGTGCGGCCATCTCTTTCGATTAACGCGTCGCTCGGCGCGGACATCTGGAAAACGGAAAAGCTCAACGTGAGGATACAAGCCGACGGTACGAATCTGAACAATCGCCTCAACGTAATTGATTTTGCGGGGCTTTTTTCTGGAAACGCGATCGGTCCACCACGCAGCTACAATCTTCGCTTGACGACAAATTTCTAGAGCAAACTTGCCGCAGGTTCCGAGGTTTCATCGTGCTGATGCCTCTTCTTCGGCAGCCTGATAGGGCTACTTGCGGTTCGCTTTCGCAAGCAGCCGAAGCATTTCCAGATAGAGCCAAATCAGCGTGACCATCAAGCCAAACGCGCCGTACCACTCCATATACTTAGGAGCGCCGCCTTGCACGCCAGTTTCGATCATGTCGAAATCAAGGACCAGATTCAATGCGGCGATGACGACCACGAACAGGCTGAAAGCGATGCCCCAAAAGCCGCCGCCATTGATCGCCGAAAATTGAAAGTGAAAGAAAAGACTCAAGGCCATTTCGACTAAGTAAAAAACGGCGATGCCGCCGGTCGCTGCAATCACACCAATCTTAAATCCTTGTGTGGCGCGGATTAGACCCGTTTTATAAGCGAGGAGCATGACAAAGAGCACGCCGAGCGTGAGACCCACGGCCTGCATGGCGATACCGTGATACGTTTTCTCGAAGACGGCTGAGATGCCGCCGAGTGCAAATCCTTCGAGCAGCGCGTAAATTGGCGCCGTGAGCGGCGCCCAATTCTTTTTGAAAATAGTCACGAGAGCCACGATAAAGCCGCCGAGGACGCCGCCAATCATCCACGGATAGACAGCTTCTGGCGTATTCGAGTGTGCGAGTCCCCAAGTCCATGCGGCGGTCGCGACAACGCAGAGCAGGAGCAGGCCCGTCTTGTTGACGGTGCCCTGCAACGTCATCGCTTCGCCAACGGCAACTTGACCCTTGAATGCTTTTTCGTTTAAAGCGGGATTGGACGTACGCATAAAACCTGCCATTGCTTGCCTCCGAAAGGGTGCAAACTCATTTTACTCTTCATCAAGCAACAAATCCAAACGGACTGACTTTACTCGAAAACCACGAATCGGGCTTCAATTACGCCTGTTTTTGGCCGCTGGAGATTTGGCTTTGGACTTGTGCTCTAAATTCGAGAGGGTGCGCAATCTTCTCGAACGTTTCTGGAGTTCCGCCGGTGCCCCGAATGATGACCGTTCCGTAGCCGAGCATTCGGCCCACGGCTGGCTCTTCCACGACAACGCTCTCGATTCTTGAGAGGAGCAGCTCGACTGTTCGCCGGCTGGCCAAGCCGGTTTTTACAATGACTCTTTTGTTGGTGATGGCCATGACCGTGGCATTGCGCTTGATCAGGCCGATCCCGAAAAGAATCACAGCGACGAGGAGCGCCCCGAGCGCGAGAAAAACAAGCGCGTTCGGAGGAGATTGCCCGTTGCGCTTGGCATTCCAGGAATACACAAAAAGGGCAACGCTTGCTGCAACGAAAAACGCTGCGAGCCCCGCGTGCCCCAGCATGACGACCCAATGCAACTTGGTCTGATACTGGAGCGTTTCGCCCTCAATGAGATGTTTTTCTACGTAGCTCAAAGCGGCTCCTCAAGAGCTTGTGAATCGTACCTGAGAAACCATGATGACAGATTATTTGGTAGCGCTAACGGGAATCGAACCCGTATTTCGGCCTTGAAAGGGCCGCGTGCTAACCGTTGCACCATAGCGCCACATTTTGCAGGGTGTGTAACCTATCTAGGATAAGAGAAATTCGCGGAATGGACAAGCGAAGTGCAAACTATTGCGGGCTGCAGCGATTAATTTTGGCGATCCTCGAATTCTTCGTGCCATGCCATTTGGATGGCTTCGAGTTTGCTTTCGTTGGAGGCCGCTGGGTCGCCGTTGAAGCCGGGGAGTTCCGTGATCCATTTGTGCATGTCGGTGAAGCGAACAGTGAGCGGATCGGTGTCCGGAAATTTGTCTGTCAGCCCGATAGCGATGTCTTCGATTTGGTCCCAACCGAAAGTTGGCGGCATGTTGGCTCCCGCGCAGCATGAACGAAATTCGAAATACGACACTCGAAATACGAACTGCGACTCGCTTAACGCCGAATCTTAGTGGTCGGCTTCTTTGGCGTAGTTTTTGTTCCACTCAGGAATTTCTACGACGATGTCAGTGGTGCCGTCGGGAACAGTTTGGCAGCCGAGACGAGACTTTGGCGTGATGCCTGGGGCCATATCCAGTTCGTCGAGTTCGGCATCGGTGGCTTCGTTGCAGGACTCGAGGCCCTGCTTCACGATGACGTGGCAGGTAGAGCAGGCGCAGACGCCGCCGCAGGCGTGGTCGAGACCGGCTTTGATGCCCTCGGAAATATCGAGGATGCTGCCGGGGATGCCGTTGTGGCCGTAGGGAATTTTTGCCGGGTCGACTTCGATAGTTTTGCCGCTGGGAAGAAATGTCACTTTGTATTTCTTCGTGGCGGGCGTGTATTTGACTTCTTCGATGTACGGGTTGCTTCCGCCCATTTTTGTTTACTCCATTTTCCGGCGATCGCGATCGAGCGCTCGCCGCTTTTGCAATCTTGCTTGTAGTGGCGCAGCATGCTGCGCCACTACCGAGAAAACCGCGACGGATGGTATCGCTTTTGCGAGGCGGCCGTCGAAAAAACAAAGACAAGACGGGCACGGCGTGCCGTGCCCCTACTAATATCAGACTTCGGCCAGCTTGCGGCCTTGCAGCGCGCTTGTTACGGCGCTGTTCATCAGTAGCTCTGCAAGATGCTCGGTGGCGTGATTCAGGTCGTCGATGCGCTTGCGGATTAGTTTGTAATCCGTCCCGGCGGCGGCTTCTTTTAGTGCGGCAATTCCTGTATCGATCACTGCACGCTCTTCGCTCGCCAGATTGTTGGATTGCTCATTGGCCAACGCTTTTGCTGTCGCCACAAGGATGGATTCAGATTCAGTGCGCGCTTCGATGAGTTGGCGCTCGGCGAAGTCCTGTTCGGCGTATTCGATGGATTCTTCCAGCATGCGCTCGATTTCGTTGTCGCTGATGCCGTAGCTGGGCTGGACTTCGATGGTGCGCTGTTCTCCGGTGCGAAGATCTTTTGCGCCAACTTGCAGGATGCCGTTGGCATCGATCAGGAATTTTACTTCGATACGAGGCAGACCTGCCGGAGCGGGCGGCGTCTTCAACGTGAACCGGGCGAGCGAGCGGCAGTCTTTTGCTAGTTCGCGTTCGCCTTGGAGGACGTGAATGTCGATACCGGTCTGGTTGTCGACGCCCGTTGTATAGAGCTCTTGCGCGCTTGCGGGGATCGTGGAGTTGCGCGGAATGATTTTTGCGACGGCGCCGCCGTAGGTTTCGATGCCAAGCGAAAGCGGCGTGACATCGAGAAGAAGCATGTTGGTGACGCCGCGGTCAAGAATGTTGGCCTGGACGGCCGCTCCCAGCGCGACGACTTCATCGGGATTCAGCTCGGTGTGCGGCTTACGATCGAAAAACTCCTGGACCGTGCGGCGAATCATCGGCGTACGCGTGGCGCCACCGACGAGCACTACTTCCTCGATCTCGCCAGGCTTGAGCTTTGCATCGGCGAGCGCTTGTTTCACTGGGCCCATCGTGCGGTCGACGACGGGGTGAATTAGCGCATCCAGCGCGCCGCGCGTGAACTCGTGCGCGTAGATTGAGCCGTTGGGCAGCGGGAAACGCAGGGTGGCAGATTCGGCTTCCGAGAGCTGATGCTTGATGGCGATGAGCGCCTTGCGCAGTTCTTGCGCCAGCTCCCCATGAGGAGAAAAGTCGATTTCGTCCGATTGGAGAATTTGTTCGTGAACGAACGCTTGCAACAGGTTGTCGATGTCGTCGCCGCCGAGATGCGTGTCGCCATTTGTCGAAAGAACCTGGTAGATGTCGCCTTCGGCGGTGGAGATGAGTTTGAGAACGGAAATATCGAACGTGCCGCCGCCAAGATCATAGACGGCTACGCGGCCGTGCTGCTTTTCGTGGAGACCATAAGCGAGTGCCGCGGCTGTTGGCTCGTTGACAAGGCGCAGAACTTCAAGACCCGCTATTTTGCCGGCGTCTTTGGTGGCTTGGCGCTGAGCATCATTGAAATACGCGGGAACGGTGATAACGGCGCGGTCTACAGGTTCGCCGAAGAACGCTTCGGCCCAGCTTTTCAGTTCGCGCAGAATGAATGCGGAAATTTCTGGAGGAGTGAAGACTTTGTCGCCGAGCATGACGCGGATGACGTTTTTGCTCGCGGGATCGATGCGGAACGGAAATAGCGACAGTTCAGTTTGCACGTCGGCAGGGCCGCGACCCATCAATCGTTTCACCGAGTAGATCGTGCGCTCGGGCTGAGTGAGCAGGCGGTTGCGTGCAGCTTCTCCGACGATGATGCTGCCATCGGCATCGAGACTGACGACCGACGGACAGAGCGTGCTGCCGTACGGGCCGGGGATACACTTCGGCTGATTCGTCTGCGGATCGATGTACGCGACGAGGCTATTTGTGGTGCCCAGGTCTATTCCGACGATTCTGCCCATGACGAAAAGCGGGAGGGGCAAGCCCCTCCCCTACAAAAGCTCCTTTTCCAAGTTCACGACAGCTCCTTTTGGACGTTTACGACTAAATTTCTGATATACGAGCGGCGATTCAGGAGCTCGTTCATTCGCGCCATCAGCTTCTTGCGAGCGGCTTCGTCAGCGTTTGCATCGACGGCGGCGTCCCAGTCACGAGCTGTAGCTTGGAGCTGAGAGTCAACTTCGGCTAGGTTTTCGCCGAAATTCTTCTCGGCTGATTCCAGGCGCGATTTCAGCGCGGTCAAATCGTCACCGGCGGATTTTGCTTCGCGCAGCTCATCGAGCGATTCGTTTAGCTCGAAGACTTCTTCGAGGAGTTCGGGCGGAGCTTGTTGCTTGTGCTCGCCTTCCTTGCGCATCTTCTCGAGGCCGAGGAGGTATTCAACGCGGGCAACGGGATCCTGCAGCGTGCGGTAGGCGTCGTTCAACTCCGAACTGCGGCGGAGGGAAAGCTCGCGTTCTTCTTCAGTGGCGTTGACGAAATTGTCCGGATGGAGCTTCCAGCTTAGTTGCAGGTATTTTTGCTCAAGCGCATTCATTTCAATCCAGAGCTTGCGCGGGAGGCCGAAAATGGCGAAGTAGTCCTGCGCCGGGGCGTTCGTCTTGGATGTGGCTGGCGTGCTCATTTAGGAATCGATCATTTCTAACCGGGCACAAAAAAAGTGGCTGGCGGGTGCGGCTGCCAACCACTGGTCTGACTCGCCTTGGAATTCCCCCGCTGGAACAAATACAAAAGCTGACCTGGGCAAAAATAAATGCAAAAGCCGAGAACCAAGAGCACAAGCAAGAGTGCCTGTGCTACTTCTACGCCGTAAAGGAGCTACCGCAGCCGCAATTTCTGGCGGCGTTGGGATTTTGGAAAACGAATCCTTGACGCATTAGCGTTTCTTCATATTCGAGCGTTGTGCCGTTGAGATACAGAAAACTTTTTGGGTCAACGAAGAGGCGCGCGCCGAATTCTTCGAAGATTTTGTCGCGATCGCGGGCTTGAGTGTCCAAGCGCATCGCGTAAGACAACCCCGAACATCCGCCGCCTTGCACACCGACCCGCAGGCCGCCTTGGTCGGGCGAAACTCCTTCTTTTTCGAGTAGCTCGCGGATTTTTTTCGCCGCTTTCTCGCTAAGAGAGATTTTTGCGATTGTCGGATTGGCGACTTCTGTTGCCATTTTCAAATGCTCCAGTGGCCTTATAGAGTTCCAGCCCTGCCGCGGACGGGCACGGCATACCGTGCCCCTACGAAGAAAGCGCTCGCAGAATTAGTGCGCGGCCTTTTCGGCAACCGGCACTTCGATGCCGTGCTTCTTCTTCCAGTCGCCGATGGCGGCCTTGATGGCGTCTTCGGCAAGTACGGAGCAGTGAATCTTCACCGGCGGGAGCGAAAGCTCGCGCACGATGTCCGTGTTCTTAATCGAAAGCGCTTCCTCGACCGTCTTGCCCTTGACCCATTCCGTAGCAAGCGAGGAGCTGGCAATCGCCGAGCCGCAGCCGAAGGTCTTGAACTTGGCTTCTTCGATGACCTGGGTATCGGGATTGATCTTCATTTGCAGCTTCATCACGTCGCCGCATTCGGGAGCGCCAACGAGACCCGTTCCAACATTGGGGTCTTCCTTGGGCAAGCTTCCGACGTTGCGCGGATTGTTGTAGTGTTCAACCACCTTATCGCTATATGCCATTAGCTGTTGCTCCTTGCCAAATTGACGAGATTTCCAAAGCCTGCGCTCTTCACGGCCTTCTCGGAAAGAGAGACGTTCGGCACGGATGCCGAGCGGCCCGCGGTGAGCTGCCGCAGAGCGTCCTTGATGAACTCGGCGCCGACGCCGAGCATCTTCAAAAAGGCGCGAACCTGCTGCAGTTCGTGGAAAGAGCGCTCGCCCGCGGCGGGAGCTTCTTCGCCTTCTTCATAGGGTACAAAGGTCACTCGAAATGCGGCTCCTGTGCCGCCGATCGAGCGGTGAATTCGGATTGTGCCTTCGTTTGCCATCGTAGTTCCTTCTGTGCTTGAGATCTTGTGCTGCTAATCCTTTTAGATGCAGGGTCTAGGCCGTTTGCCACTTCATCTTGGAGATGTCGATACCTTCCTTAGCCATCTCGTAAAGGGGTGAAAGTTCGCGCAGCTTGGTGACGACCTGCACCATCTTATCGATGACGTAGTCGACCTCCTCCTGCGTGTTAAAGCGGCCCAAGCCAAAGCGAATCGAGGTATGCGCCAGGTCTTCGCCAACTCCCAGAGCCTTCAGCACATAGCTGGGTTCCAGGGTAGCCGAAGTACAGGCCGAACCGCTCGATACCGCAATGTCGTTGATGCCCATTAAGAGAGACTCGCCTTCGACATAGGCAAAGCTCATGTTGAGATTGTTCGGCAGGCGATGTTCAAGCGAGCCGTTAATAAAGACCTCATCTAACTTGGCTTCCAAACCCTTTTTTAGGCGATCCCGCAGACCGCTGAGCCGAATAGCCTCATCCTTCATTTCCTGTTGGCAGAGTTCGCAGGCTTTGCCGAGGCCGACAATGCCCGTTACGTTCAGCGTGCCGGACCGCATGCCGCGTTCGTGGCCGCCGCCATCGATGATGGCCGAGAGCTGCACGCGCGGGTTGCGGCGGCGAACGTACAACGCACCGACACCCTTAGGACCATAGATCTTGTGGCCGCTAATGGCCAGCATATCGATGTTGTCTTTCTGCACATCGACAGGGATTTTGCCAACGGCTTGCACGCCGTCCGAAGCGAAGAAAATCCCATGTTCCTTGGCGATTTTGCCAATTTCGGGGATGGGATTGATCACCCCAATCTCGTTGTTGGCATACATAATGGTAATAAGAATGGTGGTCGGGCGGATGGCGGCTTTCAGTTCATCCAGATTGACTCGGCCATCTTTCTGCACCGGCAAATACGTGACTTCAAAGCCGTCTTTTTCCAGGCGCTTACAAGTATCCAGCACGGCTTTGTGTTCGATTGCCTGCGTGATGATGTGGTTGCCCTTTTCGCGGAACATCTCCGCGATGCCCTTGATCATCAGGTTGTCGGATTCAGTGGCGCCGCTGGTAAAAATAATCTCTTTCGGCGTGGCGTTGATTAGAGAGGCGATCTGTTGACGCGCTGTCTCTACGGCTTCTTCACCGGCCCAGCCGAAACTATGATTGCGGCTTGCTGCGTTCCCAAACTTTTCCGTGAAATAGGGCAGCATCGCGTCCACGACACGCGGATCGACCGGCGTGGTTGCATGATTATCCATGTAAATCGGCAGCTTGACAGCCATTTTCCTGGTCTCCTAACTCGAACTCATGTACGAACCCGAACGCATCGGGCCCGACAAGGCAACAAGCGCGGGCTCATTGGGGTCCTCGCTCATCTGCGCAATCGTTACAGTACTCAAAACTCCCAAAATACTCTCATTCACCTTGCGGAGCGGCTCGCGAACCGAGCATCTCTCCGTCGTCTCGCAATTCCCGTGGCTGGTCACACAGGATGTGATGAGAACGGGGCCATCGATGGCTGAAATAACATCGAGGGCGCTCACTTGTCCGGGGTCTTTCGCCAGCTGATAGCCCCCCGTGGAACCATGTTTTGCAATAACTACGCCTTCTCGTGCCAATCGCTGCAGCACTTTTGCCATCAGAGTGACTGAGATACCGTACTCTTCCGCGATTTCGTTCGCGCTGCACGCATGTTCTTGCCGGTGCATCGCTAAATGCTTGACGGCGATCAGCCCATAGTCGGCTTTTTTGGATAGCTTAAACATTTCTCACTTTGATTCCTGCTCCCCGCAGGATATGCGACTGAATCAGTCGCAGTCAGAGGATACTCTGTTTCGCATTCCAAGTCAAACTGTGAGGCTTGGTAACAACCGCCAAACCCTTTATTTCGTGCGGTTTATAATAAGACTGATTTAGTCGGACTTGCCAGCGATTTGCGCCGAAAGGTCGTATCTAGCAATGGATAGTCGATTCTGAAGGGCCAACGGTCGGATGGGCGCGGCGCTTGTCCGTCGTGATAGGCTAGTCCGTGAAAATATGGACAAAATAAATTCAAGCGGAGGAAGATCGGCTTGGACCTCGGTGGGCTGCGCGTCGTGGCTACTCCTCGTTGCAATAAACTCAATGGCGACCGGCTGTTCTCGACCGGAACAGCCTTCGGTAATCAAACACCGTAAGGATCCATCGCCCTCCCAAGCTTCAGTTGACGGACAAACCTATACCCTCGTGGGTGCAGGCGATATCGCCGGTTGCGAGAACATCGAAGGTGCTCGCGCCACAGCCAAGCTGCTAGAACGCATCCCGGGAACAATCTTTGCCGCTGGGGATCTGGCATACGAAAGAGGCACCGCCGCCGAATTTCAGAGTTGTTACGACCCGACGTGGGGAGAATTTAAGGCTCGGACGCGGCCCGTTCCAGGAAACCACGAGTATGCAGAGGGGGGCGCTTCAGCATATTTTCAGTATTGGGGCGCGCAAGCCGGACCTGCGGGCAAGGGATATTACAGTTACGACCTGGGGTCGTGGCACATCGTCGCGCTGAACACAAACTGCATCGTACGGGGCTTGGGCGGTTGCGCTAAAGGCTCTCCCGAAGAAGAATGGCTGCGACAAGACATCGCAGGGCATCCCGACGCATGCATTCTCGCCTATTCCCATCAGGCCCTATTCAGCAGTGGATTGCTCAAATCCCACGCGATCCATCCTGAATTGAAAGAATTTTGGCAGGATCTTTACGACGCGCATGCCGCCTTGTTCTTGGTAGGCCATGAACATTCCTACGAACGTTTTGCGCCGCAGGATCCAGAAGGACATTCCGAGCCGGACAGAGGCATTCGCGAGATCGTAGTCGGAACGGGCGGCCGCAGTCACGATCCGCTCGGATTTGCGATTGCCAATAGTGAAGTCCGCAACGCCAGCACTTACGGCGTCCTGAAATTGACCCTCACGCCCGGCCATTACGTTTGGCAATTCATTCCGGTAGAGGGCGACTCATTCACCGACTCCGGCTCAGGCGAGTGTCCGAATCACTCTGGCCCCAAGAGCTAGTTGTATTCTGGTATGCAAGCCTTGCGCTATTAATTTGACGACGAACAAGTTCCGCCAGTCGAAGCAGCCTCTACCAGTTTCTGAACCGACGAAGCGGGCATCAGCAGGAGCTGGCCCTTCGGCTTTTCGATTTGCTGCAGGGACGCGAGTTGCTGTGCCTTCCAATCATCCGGCGCTCGCTGGCCCTTGGCGATGAAGTCCAAAGCAGCAAGTCCGATGCCTCCCAGTGTCGCAAGATCTTGTGAAGTCGGAGTAACTGCTTTCACCAGGAAGGATCGTTGAGCAAGCGGCTGGAGTTTGGCGTCATTATCCCGCCAAACTGAGAGTTCTGCGCGCAAACGCGCGGCATCGGCGGAGTCGTGGCAGGAAGCGGCGATGAACTTGTCAACCAATTCTCCGAAATGCCGCGCAGTCGCGCTTTCGAGATGCACTGCGTCCACGACTCGGTTTAGCGGCGTAGCGCTCGTGGGCTCTGTGGTCGCGGTTTCCTCTCGCGCGTAGTTTTTCACCGGCTCGACCACACTAGCAAGCGTGACCAGTGCGGCAAATTCCGCCGGTGTGCTCGGTCCAGCAATTCTCTGTAACATTTGGCGATGATAAGTCTGGTGGGTAAGGCCCAGCCATTCCAGGCGCTCACCGACGAATTCCATGCGCGTGTGCATGGACGCGACATCCGTCACATTCTGTGGAGACCACAAACGCTCCGCGATAACAGCGTTTCGCGGCCAGATACGCGAATCGATATTCTCTCGATTGATATACTCCGCCCACATGCAGGATTCGCCGCCAAGGACTCGGGCCTTTTCTTCCGGAGAAAGATTGGCGCCGGCACCGCCTAGCGGGTCCACGGCGTAGTGACGCGCTGCGGACCATCCGAGATCAAGGTAGTAGCCATTGGAAAGAATGCCGCGAAAGCCCTGCTTTGCAGCAGCGGCAAGCGCATCCGGCCCGCGCCATGACTGAATCACAATGTCCTTTGGCAGCGTGGGGTCCAATACCTCGTCCCAGCCGACCATGCTCTTGCCGTGTTTGCTCACGATGGGCTCGAGCCGTTTGTTGAAATAAGATTGCAGGCCTTCGTTGTTCTTCAAATCGTGAGTCTTGATGAATTCCTGGATTTTGGGATTGGCGTCCCACTGCTTTCCATTTACTTCATCGCCGCCCACGTGGAAAAAATGATCGGGGAAGAGTTTTGCCATTTCGCCGATGAATTGATCGAAGAATTTGTAGGTGCGCTCGTTCGTGGGATCGAATGCCGGATCGAAAACGCCCCATTTCCTTTCAATTTCATAGGGGCCAGGACCGCTTGAAAGTTCCGGATAGCCGACAAACCATGCCGTGCTATGGCCAGGGATATCGAATTCGGGCACCACGCGGATGCCTCGGTCTCGCGCGTATTCGATCAGATCGCGTACCTCATCCTGCGCGTAGTACAGGCCGTCCGAGCCCATCTCGTGAAGCTTCGGAAATTTCTTGCTCTCAACGCGGAAGCCCTGGTCTTCGGACAAGTGCCAGTGCAACACGTTCATCTTGACGACTTCGAGGCCGTCGATATTTCTTCTGAGTACGTCGAGCGGCACAAAATGGCGCGCCGAATCGATCATCAACCCACGCCAAGGGAATCGCGGCTTATCATTGATCGTTACGGCTGGAGCATCGAATCCGTCGGGTGAGACTTCTACCAGCTGCAGGAAAGTCTGCAAGCCATGCAGCGTGCCCAGCGGAGTTGGCGCACTTAGCTTCGCGCCGCTGGCACTTACCTCCAGGACGTAGGACTCATCTTCGCCCAGCTCCTGGATTTCCTTGCCGGCGTGCTCAGTGTGAATCTCGAAAACAACTTTTGCCGCGGTGCTCGGTTTTCCAGCCAGCGGAATTGCTGTCTGCCTCGACAGTTGGCGTAGAAAACGCTCGACAGTGCGTTCGAGGCGCGGCTCGGTATAACCAGTGAGCCCCACAGAAAAAGAAGAGTCCACCAATAGCCGGCCTGTGCCAATTTGGACGCTCGAAGGAAGGGGCATCAGATTGAGCGGACGCTGCTCCTGCGCGCTGGCAAATCGTGACATCATCAAAACGCCAAGCACCAACAAACCGAGACCTCGCTTCGAGGGGCCTGCAACCATGTTTTCGAGACTCCTTTTGGAATTGCCATCAAGAACAATCCGCGGCCGCCTCGTTCGCAGAGCGGCAGGGAGGATACTGTCACAGTCGCTGCCCGGTGCGAAGAGAAAATCCACGGCTTAAAAATCGGGGCGCTCCCGGTCCCGCAAACTTTGCGGCGCATCCGATTCGCAGCATGAGTTAGAATAAACAATTCCGTGCGGCGCTCATGAAAACATCCATCGCCATCTATCCCGGCTCGTTTGACCCGGTGACGAACGGCCACCTCGATCTGATCGAGCGCGGCGAGAAAATGTTTGATTTGGTGATCGTGGCGGTGTTGAGCAACGTGGAAAAGCGGCCGCTATTTTCTGTGCCGGAGCGCGTGGAGATGCTGCGCGAGGTAACTAAAAAATGGCCGGGCGTGGAAGTGGACGTTTTTCACGGGCTGCTCGTGGATTACGCGCGGAAGCGCGGAGCAGGCGTAATTCTACGGGGCATACGGGCGATTTCCGATTACGAGTACGAGCTGCAGATGGCTTTGATGAACCGGAAACTGGAGCCGCGGCTCGAAACTGTGTTTATGCTGCCGGGCGAATCGTACAGCTATTTGAGCTCGAAACTGGTGCGGGAGATTGCGCAACTCGGCGGGCCATTGAAGGATCTCGTGCCGCCGGAAGTGGAGCAGCGGCTGCGCGCGAAAGTTTTGTAAACGGTTACGCGCCTTGTATGGCGCGATGCAAAAAAATAAAGAGACAGGCTGAAGCCTGTCCCACAGGAGAAAGCAGTGCAACTTACTGAACGCATCAATCGCATACAAATCTCGCCGACCGCGGCGGTCATCGCGGAAGCGGACCGGCTGAAATCGCAAGGCGTGGACATCGCGGACTTCGGGCCGGGCGAGCCGGACTTTCCGACTCCCGATCACATCAAGAAAGCAGCCATCGCGGCCATCGAGGGAAATAAGACCAAGTACACGCCGACGGGCGGAATCATGCCGTTGCGTGAAGCGATTTGCGCGTGGCACAAGCGCGAGCTTGGCTCGGACTACGCCCCGAAGGAATGTATTGTTACTGTCGGCGGCAAGCATGGAATTTTTAATGTGATGAGCGTGTTGGTGCAGGCGGGCGATGAAGTGATCATTCCCGCGCCGTACTGGGTGAGTTTTCCGGACATCGTTAAGTATGCAGGCGGCACTCCAGTGTACGTGCAGACGCGGCCGGAAGACGGTTTCAGCGTCAAAGCTGCTGCGATTGAGAAGGCCATCACTCCGAAGACGAAACTCTTGATTCTGAATTCGCCGAGCAATCCGACGGGCGGCGTTGTTCCTCCGGACGAGTACGCGCGCATCCTCGCAGTGTGCAAAAACCATAATGTCTGGCTGATGGGCGACGAGTGCTATTCGCATTTTACTTATGACCAGCACAAACCGTTTTCTATCGCCAGCGCACCTGACTCGAAAAATAACGTCATCATCATCGGCTCTGTATCCAAAACTTTTGCGATGACCGGCTGGCGCATCGGCTACACACTCGCGCCCGCGGAACTCATTCAGGCGCTCACCAAATTGCAGAGCCAGTCGACGTCGAACCCAACATCCATCGCGCAATATGCTGCCGTCGCCGCCATGACTGGCTCGATGGACTCCGTCCCCGTGATGCTCGCCGAGTACGACCGCCGCCGCAAGCGCATCGTCGAAGGCTTGAACGCCATCCCTGGAGTGAAATGCGAAATGCCCGGCGGCGCGTTCTATGCGTTCCCAAATGTCGCCGCGCATCTCTCGAACGGCGAAAGCGGCCACGCCATTGCGAAAGACACCGGCGAACTTGCGAAGCTGCTGCTCGATCAAGCCCGCGTCGCGCTGGTAGCCGGCGAAGGTTTCGGCGCGCCAGGCTATTTGCGCCTCTCCTACGCCACGTCCATCGAACGCATCGACGAAGGCCTTCGCCGCCTCGAGCGTTTCTTCACTCGCGTCGAAGCCGCAGCCTAAATTGTGACCGCGTTGCCGATAAGTCCTGCGCCCTTCCGGATCGAGCCGGTTTTTTCCGAGCGCTTATGGGGTTCGAGCTCCCTCGCGCCGCTATTCCCCGGAATGCAGGACCTCCACCCGTTGATTGGCGAAGCCTGGCTGACTGGCGTCGACTGCCGAATCGCCAGCGGTCCGTTCGCTGGACAAACGCTCGGCCAGGCCTGGAAAGAAATGACCATCGGATGGCGTGGCAAGAACTTCGAAGGCGAAGCAGACTTCCCTCTTTTATTAAAATTCATTTTCCCGGCGGACAAGCTATCGATTCAGGTTCATCCCGATGACGCCTACGCCGCCGCGCACGAAGCCTCTGCCGGCGGCCGCGGGAAAACAGAGATGTGGTATGTCGTTTCTGCGGAGCCGGGTGCGCGACTGCTTGCCGGACTGAAACCGGGTGCAACCAAGGAGAAGTTTCTCGCTGCCCTTGCCGATCACACGCTGGAAGATCTCTTTCAATCGCACGAAGCTCACGCGGGCGATACTTTCTTCATTCCCGCGGGAATGCCCCACACCATCGGTCCTAAAATGGTGATCTGCGAAGTGCAGGAATATTCCGACCTCACCTATCGCATTTACGACTACGACCGCCGCGATGCCAACGGTAAACCGCGCGAGCTCCACGCCGAAAAGGCTCTGAAGGTCATGAACTTCAGCGCCGACGCTGGCGGAAAGATAGCGCCACGCCCATGGTTTTATCGCAACAAGCAAGTCGGCGAATTCCTAATTGACTGCCCTTATTTCTCCGCATCGATGCTCGGATTTGACCAGCGAATCTTCATGGGCGTGGCTATGAAACCGCCGGAGCAGTTCAGTTTGTGGATATTTCTGGAAGGCGAAGGTCGCATTGACTGGTCTTCCACACCGCATGGGATGTTTAAGAGGAGTAGTGCAGGCGAATTCTGTTACAAGCCCGGGGAATGCTGGTTCATCCCCGCTGACTTCGGGAGCCGAGGGTATTCTCCGATGTCGAAAACGCGCTTGCTGATAGCGTCTCCCGTCCAGCGGATAGCTGACTTAGAGAAAAACAATACTAATGCCGAATGAAAAACTTCAAACTCACGCCGTCATCCTTGCCGGAGGCCGTGGAACGCGCTTCTGGCCCCGTAGTCGAACACGCACGCCTAAACAGATTCTCAACATCGTCGGGAAAGATACGATGCTGGAGCAGACCGTCGCTAGGTTGCGCCCGCTCATTCATCCCGACCGCATCTGGACCGTTACGAATACCGAGCAAACTGCGGCTGTCAAGAAACAGCTCCCGGCCGCGGCACGCAAACGAGTTCTAACGGAACCGATTGGGCGCAACACCGCGGCTGCCATCGCACTGGCCGCGATTCACGTGCGTCACGCCGCTAAAGGCGACGCACTGATGGCTGTGCTGCCCGCGGACCATTTCATCGCGAAGCCGGACAAATATTGCAAAATCGTTAGCGCGGCCCTCGAACTCGCGCGCGCGCCGGGACGTATGATTGTTCTCGGCATTCCTCCGACTCGGCCGGACACCGGCTTCGGATACATCGAGCGCATGGGCAGCGCGCTCGGTTCAAGCGGCTTTCAGGCGTTTGCCGTCCGTCGCTTTACGGAGAAGCCCTCGCTCGAAGTCGCTAAGGAATACGTCGCTTCCGGAAATTTCCAATGGAACGCCGGCATGTTTTTCTGGCGCGTGTCGACGTTTCTCGACAATCTCAAGCGCTTTCTTCCCAAAACGCACGAAGCTCTCGAATCGCTCGCCGAAACCATCGGCAAGAAAAGCTACGAGCGCCGACTTCGCACCATCTATCCGAAACTGGAAAATATTTCCGTCGACTACGCCATCCTGGAAAACGCCACGCGCCGGGAAGGCGCTCCGCAGGTCTTCGTCATCCCCGCGGACGTCGGCTGGAGCGACATCGGCTCCTGGGCCGCGGTCTACGAACTCCTTGCAAAACACTCCGGCGACAACGTGCTGGCCGGTCACGGCCTGGCTCTCGATGCCACTGGCAATTTTCTTTACAGCCCGACGAAATTCGTCGCCGCCATCGGCATCCGCGACCTGATCGTCGTCGAAACTCCAGACGCGCTTCTCATCGCCCCCCGCGACCGCGCGCAGGACGTCGCCATAATCGTAAAATCCCTCGAAGAGCGAAAGCTCACAAAACTGCTGTAGCAGGATTCTCGGCAGTCTCGGTCCAATCTGGCCGTATGGCGGACATATCGCTTCGCGTATACTTCCCTCAGTCCCTTATGGCTGCAATCAAATTTGGAACAGATGGCTGGCGCGACGTGATCGCCGAAGACTTCACGTTTGCGAACGCGCGCACTGTTGCCAAAGCTATCGCGCGATACGTCGTGCGCTGCGAGGACGCGCACAAAGGCGTGCTGGTCGGTTACGACCATCGCTTTGCGTCCGACAGCGTGGCCGCAGCGGTTGCTGAAGTGATTGCCTCCACCGGCACGCCGGTTTGGCTTGCCGACAAGCCCTGTCCCACGCCCACAATTTCACTGCTTGTTCGCCAGCGCGCAGCCGCAGGCGGCATCCTCATCACCGCGAGTCACAATCCTTATCAATGGAACGGCATCAAGTACAAAGCCAGCTACGGCAGCAGCGCTCTGCCATCCATCGTTGCGCAAATCGAACTCGAACTCGCGAAAGTCCAAAAGGACACTGTGGCTCCGCTTCCTGCCCGGAAAGAATTGATTCAATCGCTCGAGCCGCGCGCTCCTTATCTCGACACCATTGAGAAACTGATCGATTGGGAGCGATTGCGGAAAGCAAAGCTGCGTCTTCTTTCCGACTCCATGCACGGCTCCGCGATAGGCCTGTTGCCAGCCCTTTTCGCACGCAACGGAATCGCCTGCGACGAGATTCGCGGTACGCGCGATCCGAGATTCGGCGGTGTGCA
Organism: uncultured Acidobacteriota bacterium; assembly: GCA_963730495.1. Taxonomy (GTDB): domain Bacteria; phylum Acidobacteriota; class Terriglobia; order Acidiferrales; family UBA7541; genus Acidiferrum. Next base: position 116,785 of record CAVSSD010000023.1, read on the forward strand.
TCCAGAACCCATTCCGCCGCACATCGCGCCTCTGCAAGAAGCCGTGCTCGCAGGAAAATATGACGCCGGCCTCTGCGCGGATGGCGATGGCGACCGCATCGGCGCCGTCGACCGCGACGGTTCCTTCGTGAATCCGCACCAAATCTTCGCACTACTCGTCTGGCATCTTGCCGGTACCCGCAATTTGCCCGGCGATATCGCCAAAACTTTCAGCGTCACCAAACTGATCGACAAACTCGCCGCAAAATTCGGCCGCAGACTCCACGAAGTTCCGATTGGCTTCAAATACATTTGCGAGCTGATGCTCGAACAAAACATCCTGATCGGCGGTGAAGAAAGCGGCGGCATCGGCACGAGCCTCTATCTGCCTGAACGGGACGCTACAGTTTGCGCGCTATTTCTTGCCGAACTGATGGCCTGGCATGGCCAGCCGCTGGGCGACATGCTACGCGCGCTCTACAAAGAATTCGGCGAATTTCATTACGGCCGCGTCGATCTCGACGTCACCCCGGCGCAGAAACAAAAGGCTGTTGCGTATTTTTCCAGCGAGAAAACCACCAAGCTCCTCAACTGGCTCATCACCCACCGCGAAAATATGGACGGCATTAAAATCTATCTCGGCGACATCGGCTGGCTCCTGGTGCGTGCTTCCGGCACTGAGAATTTGCTTCGCGTCTATTGCGAGACGTCGAAACAGGAAACGACGCAGCGCGCTCTTGATGCCGTAGCCAAACTTGTTCGAGCTTCGTAGGTGAACTCATGGAAACGATCAACCTGAACGACAAATTCAGCCGCTTCTCTGACTACTGGAATCCTCGCGTGATCGGCGAGCTGAACGACTGCCACATCAAAGCTGTCAAACTTAAAGGTGAGTTCGTCTGGCATCATCACGACAACGAAGACGAACTCTTCTTCGTCACCAAAGGAACTCTGCGCATGAAGTTCCGCGACCGCGAAGCACTCGTTCGCGAGGGCGAATTCATCATCGTGCCTCGCGGCACCGAGCACTGCCCAGTCGCTGACGAAGAAGTGCACCTGATCTTGATGGAACCGAAATCCACTCTGAACACGGGAAACATCACCAACGAAAGGACCGTCGCGCAGCTCGAGCACATCTGATTTCCTTACCCGCTCCAGCCCGGCTAAAAATCCCATGGAACATCGTTTCTACACTCTCGACGTTTTCACGAATTCGCGCTTCGAAGGCAACCCGCTCGCCGTCTTCACCGATGGCGACAGCCTCTCGAACGACCAAATGCAAGCCATCGCGCGCGAAATGAATCTTGCCGAAACCGTTTTCGTGCAGAAGCCGACCGATGAGCGCGCCCTGGCTCGCCTACGCATCTTCACCACGCGCGAAGAGCTGAAACTCGCCGGCCACCCGGTCGTTGGCACGTGGTTTCTTCTCGCGGAGCTGGGCGTCGTTCCCGCGCAAGAAGGCGGTGTGCATATCATGCAGGAAACCGGCGCCGGCGTGCTTCCCGTCGAAATTCGTTTCAAGGACGGCCGTCCGCAGCGTGTCACCATGACGCAGACCGAGGCGGCGTTCCGTCCCATGAAGTTTAAGAAAGCTGCGCTCGCTAAAGCGCTGGGCCTCACGCCGAAAGATCTCGATCCGCATCTTGAGCCCGAGTGCGTCTCCACAGGCATCTTCAATCTCATGGTGCCGCTCAAGAATCGCGCCGCTCTCGGCAAAATCTCCATGAACATGTTTGAGCTGCGCAAATTGCTTGGAAAAAACGCGACGATGGCCTACTGCTTTACCCTCGGCGGCAACAGCAAAGTCTTCTCGCGGGGCATGCTTCCCTGGGAAATTTACGAAGATCCCGCGACTGGCTCCGCCGCCGGCTCGCTCGGCGCCTATCTCGTGAAACACGGAAAACTGGCGGCCGGCCACACGCTCGGCATTCTTCAAGGCGAAGAAATGGGCCGCCCCAGTCATATCGAAGTCGAAGTCACGCAAAGGGGCAAAAAGCTCGTCCCGCGCGTCAGCGGCGCCGCCGTCAAAGTCTTCGAAGGCACCATCACAGTTTGATCCGCACTGGAACCGCCCAGCCCGCAGCAGGGTCTACCTGCGGACAATAGATTCAAACTAGAAAATTCCAACTCGATGTTTATTTATTTTTCGCGATGCTTTTGTGGACCGCGTCGAGAATTCCATTCACAAACGATCCAGCGTCTTCGGAGGAAAATTTCTTCGCCAAATCAACCGCCTCGTTCAAGATCACCTTTGGTGGAGTGTCCGTGGTCCGCAGCTCGTAAATCGCCAGGCGCAAGATCGCGCGGTCGATCACGGCGAGCCGTTCCAACCGCCAATTCTCGGCTTGCTTGACGATCAGCTCGTCGATCGCAGCCGTATCTTTCACCGCTCCCTCGAACAACCGGTTCGCAAACGCGCGCGTGGAATCCGTCGCCTTCGCAGCTCGCCAGAATTTTGCTTCCAGTTTCACGGGATCCTGCTCGCTCATATCCCACTGAAAAAGCATTTGCATCGCAAACTCGCGTGATTTCGTGCGCAGCGACATTTACTTGGGCCGCGTCTTTCCACTGGCGGATGGCCTCGCTTGTGCGCCGCGCAACTTGCGCGACAATTGCGCCATCTCGATAGCGCCGAGTCCCGCTTCGAATCCCTTGTTGCCGCCCTTCAACCCCGCGCGGTCGATAGCCTGTTCCAGAGTGTCGCAAGTCAAAACACAAAACATAATTGGCACGCCTGAGTCCATCTGCGCGAGCTGCAATCCGCGCGCCGTTTCCGAGCAAACATAATCGTAGTGCGAAGTTTCGCCGCGAATCACGCATCCAATCGCAATAAGCGCGTCGTAGCGCCCTGTCGCCGCAAGTTTTTTTGCGGTCAGCGGCAATTCGAAAGACCCAGGCACGTGTACGACGTCCACTTCCTTGCCAGCCGCCCCCGCGCGCTCCAGTGCCTCCACAGCCGCAGTCAGAAGCCGCTCGGTAATGAAACTGTTAAAGCGGCTGACTACAATTCCAAACCGCAATCCCGCCGCGCTCAACCCGCCGTCAATCTTCCTTGTTTGCATTTCTCGGCTCGACTCTCTCTTCTCTGTGCCCTCTGCGTCCTCAGTGCCCTCTGTGTAAAATTCTCTTGTCTTTTTTCCAACCCTTAAAATTTCATCGCCTTAGGTTTCTGCGGATCCGCGTAGTCATAAAATCCCCGCCCGGACTTCCGCCCGTTCCATCCCGCCAAAACCATCCGTTTCAAAAGCGGCGGCGACGCAAATCGCCGTTCGTGGAACTCCTCGAACATAATCTGCGAAATGTAATAGGTCGTATCCAACCCCACAAAATCCAGCAAAGTCAGCGGTCCCATCGGATGCCCGCAACCCAATTTCATCGAATTATCGATATCCTCGATCGAGCCCACGCCTTCTTCTAGCGCGCGAATCGCATCCAGCAAATACGGCACCAGCAGCCGGTTCACAATAAATCCCGTTGAATCGTGCGCGCGCACTGCTGTCTTCCCGAGTTTCGTCCCAAACGCCACCATCTCTTCGTAAACGTCCGCGTCCGTCGCAATAGTGCGCACAACTTCCACGAGCTTCATCACCGGCACGGGATTAAAAAAATGCAGACCCACAAACCGCTGCGGCCGTTTTGTCGCGGCAGCAATTTCCGTAATTGTCAGCGACGAAGTATTGCTCGCAAAAATCTTGGAAGGCGGACACAGCCGATCCAGCGCGGAAAAAAGCTCGCGCTTCGCGGGCAATTGTTCGATGATCGCTTCAACGATCAAATCGCAATCCTTCAAATCATCGATAACCGTCGTGCCTTCCAGCCGTCCACGGATTTCGCCTTGCGCCGTTGCCGTAATCGTTCCCTTCTCCACCAGCCGCGCCAAATTCTTTTCGATACTCTTCAGCCCCTTCTCAACAATTTCCGGGCTCACTTCCCGCACCACAGTCGCATATCCTGCCGTCGCGCAAACCTGCGCGATCCCTGACCCCATCAAACCACACCCCACAACTCCCACTTTTTGAATCGCCATCATTTTCCTCTTGGAATTCCCGCCACCAAACTCAAGCGGAAGGATCAATGCATTGTAGGGGCGCGATTCATCGCGCCCCTCTTCATGCGACCAAAGTCTACCAGAGCCAAAGTTCCTTTACGTCCTTTACGTCCTCTCCTTGTTTACTTCAATTATTTAGCGCCTCCACAATCATCGCAATCCCCTGCCCGCCACCAATACAAGCCGTCGTCAACCCATAGCGCAAATTATTGCGCCGCAATTCATTCAAAATTGTAATCAGCAGCCGGGTCCCGCTTGCCCCCAGCGGATGCCCCAACGCGATCGCTCCTCCATTCACATTCGTCTTGTCGCGGTTCAACCCCAGCGTCTTCTCCACCGCCAGATACTGCGCCGCAAATGCCTCATTCACCTCGACGCGATCCATCTGCTCCAAAGTCAGCCCCGCCAGCTTCAACGCCTTCTGCGAAGACGGCACCGGCCCAATCCCCATGATGCTGGGATCCACTCCTGCCGTCGCCCACGATACAACTCTTCCGATCGGCTTCAGCCCCCGCTCTTTCGCCTTTTTCTCGAGCGTCACCACCACCGCAGCCGCGCCATCCACAATTCCGCTGGCATTTCCCGCCGTCACAATCCCGTCTTTCTTGAACGAAGGCGGCAATTTCTCCAGCGTCTCCATCGTCGTTTCCGGCCGCCGGTGATCGTCCTCGCTAAAAAGAATCGTCTTCTTGCCCTGCTTCACTTCCACCGGCACAAGCTCTTCCCGAATCCGGCACGCCTTGTACGCTGCATCCGCCGCTTGCTGGCTCCGCGACGCATACGCATCCGCATCTTTGCGCGTGATCCCATGCTGCTCCGCCAATTTTTCCGCCGTCATCGCCATAGGCAATCCGCAGTAACTGTCCGTTAACCCAACAAACAGCGAATCCTCCAGTGCTCCTCCGCCCAGCCTCAACCCAGTTCGCGCCCCGCGAATCACAAACGGCGCCTGTGTCATATTTTCCATGCCGCCCGCCAGCACCATCGTCGCTTCGCTCAGCAAAAGCCGCTGCGCCGCCTGCGACACCGCCTCAATCCCCGACCCGCACAACCGGTTCACCGTCACCGCCGGCGTCTCCACTTTCAATCCCGCCTTCAACCCCACGTGCCGCGCCCCATAAAGCGCGTCCGCAGAGGTCTGCATCACATTCCCAAAAATCGCATGATCGAACTCCGCAGGGTCCACGCCCGACCTCCGAATCGCCTCCTTCGAAGCATGCGCCGCCAAATCAATCGCGCTCACCTCCGAAAACGCCCCCGTATACCGCGCCATCGGCGTCCGCGCCCCCGCCACAATCACCACATCCGTTGGAAACATACGTCCTCCGTTGTCAAAGATATCCGGTTCGGTCTACCAATTCCCTTGCAGTGGCGCAGCATGCTGTGCCCGTGTGGCCGGCGCGTATAATCAACAGAAGCCCGGCGAATCCAAACTCTGCCCACGACCCCATTTCGCCATTACCAAATTGTCCTCACCTGCCCGCTATTCCGAATCTCCCGGTCCTTGGTCACAAGCGCGATTCCCTCTGCAATCGCCGTCGCGCCGATCAGTCGATCGGAAGGGTCGCGTGGATAAGGAGTAGAGAACCGTGTCTCCAGCACGGCGATTTTGGGACTGATCGGGATCACTACCATGCGGCCTGCAATCTCTTCCACAAATGCGTCGACCGCGCCGGTAATCCGCAGCCTGCCTGCAGTCATCAACTGTGCCAATTCCCAGAGCGTGATCGCCGCAATCGCGATTCCCCCAGTACTGGACGCATTCCGTATCGCCTCGCTGGCGGGGCGAGAGAGTTTTTCCGGCTCGCTCGCCATCCACGCCACGACGCACGTGTCGAGCAATATCATTCGTTCGTATCCTCGTTAAGTGCATTCCAATCACTGAGTGGGACCACAGGAGACTCGATATCTCCCACAATTTCCATGCGACCCTTCATGAACCCGAACAAATCATCCTTTTCTTGCTCCGCAGGTACTACCTTGACCACTGGCTTCCCCCGTTTCGTCACAATCACCGGCTCACCCGTGGCCTGCACCCGGTCCATCACCTTCAAACAGCGCGACTTGAACACGCTCGCCTGCATCCTCTTCATAGTGCCCCCCATCCGACCATGGTCATCTTATCATGACCATACGCAGTGCCGAAGCTACAGCCCCACGCTACCGAACAGCACTAGATTCCGCCTTACCTGTCAGAGGAGTCAAACTTTCGGTGTGTCCAAGATTACTACAGTATCCCCGCCCTTTTTCCGCGCCTCTTCCACGCTGAATTCCGCCCGATTGATCAAATCCGTAACAATATCTTCGCTATCGTAATCATGCTTAGCCACTGCTTCCACGATCCCCGCGCTCAGCGTTATCTGCGTCGTGTCCCACGGCGGCCGCAAACCCGAAGCCGCGCGGCGCAGTTTATCCGCAAGATTCTGCGCGCCAGCCAACGTCGTATCCGGCAAAATAAACGCCAGCGACCACGACGTATATTTCACCGCCACATCGTTTTGCCGCACAATCGGCTGCAGCGAACGCGCCAGCTGCTCCAAAAACCGCTCCAGCGGCGACTCCCCCTGCTGCCGCAAAATTTCCGCACCGCGATCAATCTGCAAAATCGCCAATGCCAGCGGCGTTCCCTGGCTCCGCGCCCGGTCCGCTTCCGTCAGCAAACAACTCTGATACGAGCTGCGGCTGAGCAAACCCGTGCGTTCATCCGAAACACCCATGCGCCGCACCAGCGAACGCAGCCGCGTGTGGCTCACGCTCATCAACATCTGATCGCCAATCGCCTGCAAAAAATAAGCTTCGTTCGGCCGCCACTTATGCGGCTCCGCGTGGCCCACGATCAACATTCCCGCGGGCGCTTGCGTCTCTTTATCCGTGATCATCACGCCTAGCGCGGTCGCCAGCCCCATCTCGGTAAGAATCGATCCCTCGGTGGCATCGACCACCAATCCGCCAAGCTCATCCGGCTCCGCTTTCTCCATCTGCGCGAGCAGCAGAACCACCTGCGCCCCCGGCGCCGGCTTGGTCGTCTGGCCACAGAACTCCGCGGACATCTCCGGCGGACGTCCAGGCGCGCCGACAACCGCGATGCATCGCAGGGTACGCAGGTGAGAGCCCACTTCGCTCACCGCCGTGTTCAACATCGCGCGCGGCGTCTGTTGCCGAAAAATCTTCTGGTTGATTTCTGAAATCTTCGAAAGATCGCGCAGCGTTTCCGCGCTATACACACCCGTCCGCGTCGTGACTTGGACAGCCTGTGCCTCGACGACCGGAGCAGCCGCCGGCGGGGCAGGCGCAGCCGGCGCAACGGGTTCCTGCTTCGGTTTCGCCGCACCAGGAGGCCACCAATTCGCCATCTGATACAAATTCTGCAACCGTGCGTTGCGCGCTTCTTCCCCAGGAAACATCGCGGCGATCTTTTGCAATCGTTCAAGCGCCTTCGTCTGCAGCGAATACTGCAGGAAAATTTCAGTCTGCACGATCAAGTCCTCAAGCACTTGCGCGTGCCGTCCTTCTTCCGTGCTTGGCGCAGCTTGAGCGACGCTCCCTCCTGCGCCAGCGTGGGCTGGCGGCGGTGGCGCCGTGTTCATGGACTTGGCCAGCCTGCCACCCACACGTTTCAAAAACGCTTCATCCACGTGCCCGCGAAGCTTTTCCATCCGCTCTTGGTTCCGGTAGTCGTAGGCATCGATGTCCACCAGCCGCTCGAGCGAATCGCAAGCCTTGCGAAAATCACCAGCATTGAAATACACATCAAAAAGTTTTACGAGGATTTCGAAATATTGCGATTCGCGGTTCAGCTCGTTATACACCGCGGCCCAGAACTCCATCATGCCCTGAGAGTGTGGGTGCTTTGCGGCTACGGCATCCAACTGTGTAGCAAAATCATTTTGCCGCTTGTCGGCGAACATGCGCCGCTTGAGCGTCTGAAGCACGTCCACGCCTTTGGTAGTTTGCGCGGATGCCGTATAAGCATCGGCAAGCTCGAACAGCCGCTCTGTGCCTGCGTTTTTCTCGCGCAAAAGTTTTTCGAGAATCTCCCGCGCACGGTCGAGATTCCCACCGCGAATGAGTGCGTCGCCGAATGTCTCGAGGAAAACGGTGTCGCCTTCGGTTGCCGCAAACGGCTCAAGAAGCGTTGCGGCTTCAGCTGCTTCATCGCCGCGCAGTTTTGCCTGTGCGTAGAGCAGCGCAACGCTGCGCTCTTGCGGTGCAAGTTTGTGAGCCCGGCCAAGCAGTTTCAGTGCATCAACTTCAGCGCCGCCTGCCGACGCCAGCTGTCCCGCCCGAAGAAATGTGCGCGCCGCGAGCGCATTCTTTCCAATCTGCTCCGCCGCCTCCGCCAGCCGCATTTGTCGGCTGAGATTTTCTGGATCGAGCTGCGCGATGCGCTCCCAGCAGAAGAGCGCGTCCTCGTGGCGACCCGCGCTGGTGAAAAGTTCCCCGGCCTTGTTGTACTGATCGATGGCTTCTTCTGGATGATTCTGTTTTTGTTGCAGGAAAGCATAGCGGGCAATGCGTTCCGGCGGCTGTGGCGTGGCGCCGCTTCGCAGAAAGCGGTTGTAGATGGCCAGCGCTTTGGTTTCGTCGCGCGGTTCGATCAGCAAATCGAAGAGCAGCCCATAATACACAGCCGCGCGCTCCGGCTGATCCATCCGGGCGTAAAGATCTCCCAGCGCTTGCGTCGCTTCCTGGTGCTGCGGCGCCTCATCCAGCACGGCCAGATAGGCTTCAATAGCGTCCTCGACGCGGTTCTTTTCGAGGAATCGCTTTGCGCGGTCCAAATGCTTGCTGACGTCTGCGGCCATCCGTCCGGGTTGCCTTTGCTTTGCCTGTCGGCTGACTAGAAAAACCTGTGCCGGGTCGTGCGCGGGGCGAGGTACGAACGCCCTCGTCCCACTATATACCGCGCTGGCATGACCCGCAAAAAAAGCGCACTCGCGCCTTGTGGTATCCGGCACGCCCAGCTTCGCCAAATCCGCGGAACATTTTGCCGTTACGTCCGTCTGCTATGTATGTCACCGCCGACCTGCCTTTCATCGGCGGCCAGGAGTGCCTTCTTATGCGTGACCTCTTCTCCGATCTTCAACTCGGCCTTCGCATTCTCCTTCGCAACCCAGGCTTCACGGTGATGGCCATCCTCCTGCTAACTCTGGGTATTGGCGCCAACACCGCGATTTTTTCCGTAGTAAACGCTGTTCTCCTGCGCCCACTGCCCTTCCAGGACTCCTTCCGTATCATGCAAATTTGGCACGTCCCTCCCGCCAAGAGCTTCCCCGGAATGACTCAGTTCTCCGTTTCACCAGCCAATTTTCTCGATTGGCAGCGCCAGAACACTTCCTTTGAAGACATGGCCGCTTACGGTGGCACGATTCTGAACCTCGGCGGAAAGGACCGTCCCGATTCCCTCTTCGGTGCCACGGTCTCATCAGGGTTCTTCTCGATCCTCCGCGCCCAGCCTGCTCTGGGCCGCACTTTCTCCTCCGAAGAAGATCGTCCCGGCCAGGGACATGTCGCCATTCTGAGCGATCAGGTTTGGCGCAATGATTTTGGCGCCAATCCGGCCATCCTCGGCCAGGACATCATGCTCAACGGTGAGCCCTACCATGTCGTCGGCGTCATGCCGCCCGACTTCAAATTGCCTGGCTGGGCCAAGCTATGGGTTCCCATGGCATGGACCGACGAAAAGCGCGCCGTTCGTGGCAATCACAACTACTCCGTCATCGGCCGCCTCAAGCCCGGCGTTGACATGCGCGCCGCGCGATCCGAACTGAGCGCCATTTCCACGCGCCTCGAGCAGCTCTATCCCGATGATGACAAAGGCTGGGGCGCCACCATCATCCCTCTGCGCCAGCAACTCGTGGGCGACATTGGCCCCGCTCTCCTTGTCCTCCTTGGTGCTGTCGCTTTCGTCTTGCTCATCGCTTGCGCCAACGTCGCCAATCTCGTCCTCGGCAAAATTCTCGCTCGCAAAAAAGAAATCGCCATTCGCTCCGCTCTCGGAGCTACCAGAGGCGCGATTCTCCGGCTCGTTCTTTCGGAGACTCTGCTTCTCTCCTTCGCCGGAGGCGCGCTGGGTTTGCTGCTCGCTAATGTCGGCATCACGCTCATCTCGAAATTCCTGGCCGACCGCCTACCCCGCTTCGCGCAAATCAATCTTGACGCCGTAGTGCTGTCTTTCACTGTTGTGCTCTCTCTTTTCGCCGGAATCCTCGCCGGCCTGCTTCCCGCTTTCCGCTTCACCAAATCCGACGTCAGCGAAGCTCTCAAACAAGGTCAGAGCCGAGGCAGTTCCGACTCCGGCGACCGTCGCACCCGAAGCGCTCTGGTTGTCTGCGAAGTCGCTCTTTCTCTCGTTCTCCTCATCGGCGCCGGACTCATGGTTCGCACGCTTGAGGAACTCAGCAGCATTCGCCCCGGTTTCGACCCGAACAACGTGCTCACCATGTCGCTCTCCGTTCCCGCTAACAAATTCCCCACTCCGGCCGGCCAAATCTCGTTCTTCGAACGCGTCCTCCAGCAAGTCCGTACCACTCCCGGCATCGAATCAGCTGGTGTGATTGACGATATCCCGATGGGCGACGGCGGCTCCCATCAACCCGTTCAGGTAGAAGGCCAGCCCGTCCTTCCCATGTCCGACCAGCCCGAAGTGGACGTCCGCTCCATCAGCGCCGGTTATTTCAGCACCATGCGCATCCCGCTCCTCCGCGGGCGCGACCTCGACGCGAGCGACGTAGCTGGCCGCGCGCCCACCGTCATCGTCAGCCAATCCTTCGCCGACCGTTTCTGGCCCGGTCAGAATCCGCTCGGCAAACATGTCACGCTGACCTTCTATCCTGGCGTTGCGCGCGAAGTGGTGGGAGTTGTCGGCGACACCAAATTGGACTCTCTCGACGAAACTCGTCCTGTCGCCATGGTCTACTGGCCCATCGATCAGATTTTCGCGCCGCCTTCCGAAGCCTGGCGCTCTTTCGGTATGGCTCTCGCTGTTCGCACCACCGGCGATCCCATGAACTCTGTTTCCGCCGTTACCGCCGCCGTCCATCAAGTCGATGCCGAAACGCCTGTCATCGACGTGTTCAGCATGAACCAGCTCATCGCTAATTCCCTCTCGCCGCAGCGTTCCAACATGCTTCTGCTCGCTGCGTTCGCCGCGCTTGCGCTGGTTCTCACCGCGGTTGGCATCTATAGCGTGCTCTCTTACGCCGTCCGCCGTCGCGTCCGCGAAATCGGTATCCGCATGGCGCTCGGCGCGTCGCACGCCGACGTGTTGAAGATGGTCCTCACCGATGGTTTGAAGCTTATTCTGCTCGGCGTCGCCATCGGCCTCGCTGCTGCGCTCGCGCTAGGACGCGTCGTGTCGTCACTGATCTTCGGCGTGCGCCCCACCGACCCGCTCACCTTTGCCACCGTCGCCGTGCTTCTCGTCACCGTCGGCGCTTTAGCCACGGTCGTGCCAGCCTACCGCGCCACCCGCGTCGAGCCCATCCGCACCCTCCGCGACGAATGAGCTTGGAGCAACAAAACGATCATTCTCCGCTGCGCGAGGCGAACTCAATATCGCGACTCAAAATTCCCCTCAGGCTGCGTCTCACTGCGATTTGTGGCAAACTGAACTGTCACACGGCACGGTTTTGCGCAGCCTGGTGTCTTGGCTCCTCGAAGCATGCGGCTCCTGCCGGTAACTAAAAAAATAAAAGCGGTCGCTCAGCGGAAACGATAACCGGAATACATGGACCCGAAGTTCATACGCAATTTTTGTATCATCGCGCACATCGATCACGGCAAGTCCACGCTCGCTGACCGTTTGCTGGAGATGACCGGCGCGCTTACGCAGCGCGAAATGCACGAGCAAGTGCTCGACTCGATGGATCTGGAGCGCGAGCGCGGCATCACTATCAAAGCGAAAAGTATCCGGCTGCACTACACCGCGAAAGACGGAAATACTTATCAACTCAACTTGATCGATACGCCTGGCCACGTGGATTTTTCCTACGAAGTGTCGCGTGCGCTCTCGGCGTGCGAAGGCGCGCTGCTGGTTGTCGATGCCAGCCAGGGCGTCGAAGCGCAAACCGTTGCGAACACGTTTCTCGCTGCAGGTAATAATCTGACGATTGTTCCCGTCATCAACAAGATTGATTTGCCTGCCGCGCAAACCGATTTCGTTAAAGAACAAATTGAAAACGTGCTCGCGATTCCCGCGCAGGACGCCTTGCTGATCAGCGCAAAAAGCGGACTCGGCGTCGAAGATGTTCTCGAAGCCATCGTGCAGCGCATTCCGGCGCCAAAAGGCAGCTCGGAAAATCCTTTGCAGGCGCTGATTTTCGATTCATGGTTCGACATTTATCGCGGCGCTGTCGTGCTCGTGCGCGTGATGGAAGGCCACGTCAACAAGCACACGAAAATCCGGCTGTGCTACAGCAACGAAGTCCACGAAGTCGAAACGCTCGGCACGCTGACTCCCAAACCCGTCGCCCTCGAGGAACTCGGCGCCGGCGACGTCGGCTTCATCGTCGCAAATATCAAGCGCGTGGCGGACGCGCGCATGGGCGATACCGTCACCGAAGCCGCTCGGCCTGCGCCACCGCTGCCTGGGTTTGAAGCCATCAAGCCCATGGTCTTCGCCGGACTTTTTCCCGTTCTCGCCGACGATTACGAGCCGCTGCGCGACGCGCTTGGAAAATTGCAGCTGAACGACGCCGCGTTTTTTTACGAACCGGAAAATTCCGTGGCGCTCGGCTTCGGTTTCCGTTGCGGCTTCCTCGGCTTGCTGCACATGGAAATCGTGCAGGAGCGCCTGGAGCGCGAGTTCAATATCAATCTGATTACAACGGCGCCTAGCGTGCGCTACCGGATTACGCGCACCAGTGGCGACGTGATCGAAGTCGACAGCCCCGCGAAGTTTCCGAATCCTAGCGACATCGACAAGATTGAAGAGCCGATCATCACCGCGATGATCATCACCAACAATGAGTCCGTCGGCGGAATTCTTCAGCTGTGCCAGGAAAAACGCGGTACGCAGAAAAATCTAGAGTATCTTTCGCCGACGCGCGTCATGCTCACCTACGAGCTGCCGCTCAATGAAATCGTGCTCGACTTCTACGACCGGCTAAAGAGCGTTTCACGCGGCTACGCTTCGCTCGACTACCATTTGGCCGGGTACAGCGAATCCGATCTGATCAAGTTGGATGTGCTGGTCGCCGGCGAACCAGTGGACGCACTGGCGCTGATCATCCATCGCGATTTCGCGGCGGAACGCGGTCGCGAACTGGTAACGCGTCTTCGTAAGCTGATTCCGCGTCAAATGTTTGAAGTGCCGATCCAAGCGGCCATTGGCAGCCGCGTCATCGCGCGCGAAACCGTTGCCGCGATCCGCAAAAACGTCCTCGCCAAGTGCTACGGCGGAGACATTTCGCGCAAACGCAAACTCCTCGAAAAACAAAAAGAAGGCAAGCGCCGCATGAAGCGCGTCGGCCAGGTCGACATCCCCCAGGAAGCCTTCCTCGCGGTCCTCAAAGTTGCCTCCTCTTCCGACGACGATTGAGTAACAACTGGGTTCGTGGACTGCGCCGAACTTCTTGACGCAGCCTGACGGAATAGGTAGTTTTGCGCGCGTCACTTTTACGGAGGCAAATCGATGCGCACATTTCGATTTTTCTTTTTTCTGGGAATCTTTTTCTTCAGCTGCGCGGCGTTGACGCCAGCGGCAACCAATCATCCGAAGATTCTGATCATCTACGACATGGAAGGCGTTTCCGGCGTGACGCATTACGAAATGCTCTGGTTTCAGCGTCCGGAGGAATACGCGAAAGGGCGCGAGTCTCTGACGTCGGACGTCAATGCGGCGATTCGCGGGCTGGCGGCCGGCGGCGCGGGATCGATCTGGGTGCAGGACGGCCACGGCTCTGGAAACGTGAACGAACCGGACCTGCTTGTCGATAAAATGGACTCGCACGCGAAATTCGATTTTCGAAATTACGATTTCGATCCCTACAACACCGGCATCGACGGCTCCGTCGACGCCATCGTTTGCATCGCCATGCATGCGCATGCCAACACAAACGGTTTCATGGCGCACACGGTGACGGATCGCATCAGCTATCGCATCAATGGCGTGGACTTCACGGAAACGCATATCGTGGCGCTGTCCGCCGCGCGCTGGGGCATTCCGGTGATCATGGTTTCCGGCGACCAAGTTCTCGGCGAGGAGCTGAAGCCGGATTTTCCGGAGCTGGAGTATGCGGTGGTGAAAACGGCGAAGAGCCGCGCGCTCGCGGAGACTCTGCCCGAAGGCGAAGCAGCCAAGCGAATCGAAGCAGCCGCGAAGCGCGCGATGGAAAAATTTCTGACCGGCGCTTACCGCCCTTACTACTTGCAGCCGCCGTACGACTTCCAGCTTGGGTTCCAGAACTGGCAGCAAGCGAACGGCGCTTCGACTGCGCCGGGCGTTCAAAAAGACGGTGACCTTGGCGTGCGCTACAAGAGCGCGACGTTCATCGAGGGCTACACGCTGAGCCTCGACGCGCTGGGCCGCAGCAGCGACTCGCTGCAAGTGCTGGTTCGCATTCTCAACCAGGACCCGCAAGGCAAAAAATACCTCGACCAGTTCCGCGACACGTTCTGGACACGCTGGCTCACTCCCGACAAAGCGCCGGCGTACATGCAACCCGGCCCGCCGCCCCCGCCGAAGACGCGGTTCTATGGTGATAACTAGTCTTCGGCTCATTGCGAATCTTTTTTCTTCACTTCAGTAGTGAGACGGCCGCGGTGGAGCTGGATGGCGACCGCGTCTCCGACGTTTACTTGGGCGGCGTCGCGGAGGAGGTTGCCGGTGGCGTCGGTGGCGATGGCGTAGCCACGTTCGAGGACTTTCAGGGGGCTGCGTTCCTGGAGCTGGAGAGACAGGCGCTCGAGGCGTTCGCGTTTGGTGCGGAGCAGGCGTTCAGCGCGGAGGCCCAGATCGGTACTGCGTTTATCGAGGCGTAGGCGGAACGCGGAAATTTTCACGCGAAAATCGAATGTGGCGATGCGCAGGTGCAGAGCGGTGAAGCGTTTGCGCGATTGTTCGAGGCGCGCTCGCAGGCCGAGCGCGAGGCGCGAAGTCATTTCATCGGCGCGCTGACGCTGCTGGCGGAGAAGATCGAGCGGACGGCGGAAACCGCGGCGGGCGGAAAGTTCATGGACGCGCTTACTTAGATCAAGGAGCCGATAGCGGACCAGGCTGGCAAGCGTCTCGCGTAGATCCGCGATGTGCTTATCGAATTCGCGGCGCGTCTGAACGACGAGTTCTGCAGCAGCGGAGGGAGTGGAAGCGCGAACGTCAGCGACAAAATCGGCGATCGTGAAATCGGTTTCGTGGCCTACGCCGGAGATGATGGCAATTTCCGAGGCGAAAATGGCGCGGGCGACAATTTCTTCGTTGAAGGCCCAGAGATCTTCCATGGAACCGCCGCCTCGCGCGAGGATGAGGACGTCTACTAACTTTTTCTGATTAAAGAATTTCAGAGCTTTGACGATTTCCGAGGCGGAGCCTTCGCCCTGGACGCGCACGGGATAAACCGTGAGATGAACATTGTGAAAGCGGCGGCGCAGGATGCGGACGACATCACGAACAGCGGCTCCGCGCGGCGAAGTGATCAGGCCGATGCGGCTGGGGAGCATGGGCAACGGCTTTTTGCGGTCGGCGGCAAACAGGCCTTCGGCATCGAGGCGCTTTTTCAGCTGCTCAAAGGCTAGCTGCAGCGCGCCTAGACCGACGGGGTCAATGCTCTCAACGTAAATCTGGTACTCGCCGCGGGCTTCGTAGACGCTGATTGATCCCCGAACGGTGACGTGTAAACCGTCCTCGGGGCGGAACTTGATGCCGCGCTGCTGCTGCTTGAAAAAAACGCAGCGGACCTGCGAGCGGTCGTCCTTGAGTGTAAAGTAAATGTGGCCGGATTGCGCTTCGCGGCAGTTGGAGATTTCGCCCTCAACCAGGAGGTCATTGAAACCTTTGGCGAGCAAGTCGCGGATGCGGGCGGTCAGCTCGCTGACGGTCAGAGCGCGGCGGGTGGGTTGGAGGTTAAAGGTGAGCTGGCTCATCTCAGAGCTCTCCGTTGCGTGTTGATAGCTCGAAGCCTAAGGCTTTGCGGGGGCCGGGGATGGCGCGGCTGACGGAGCTGGCGCGGAGCTGAAATTTACTTTGGGGGCTTCGCGGGCGCCGGGTTCGGTCTTGAAGTAGGCGTCGTTGCGAGTGAAGCCGCCGAAGCTGGCTACCAGGCTGTTGGGGAAGAGCGAGATGTAGGTGTTGTAGTCCTGCACGGTTTCGTTGTAGCGGCGGCGTTCGACGGCAATGCGGTTTTCCGTGCCGGCTAGTTCGTCCTGGAGACGGAGGAAATTTTCGTTGGATTTCAATTGCGGATAATTCTCAGTTAGGACGAGGACTTTGGCCAGCGAGGCTTCGAGCTGGCTATTGGCGGCGATTTTGTCCGCTGGAGTAGTGGCGTTCATGTAGCCTTGGCGAGCTTTGGCGATGTCAGCAAAGACTTCGGTTTCGTGCGTAGCGAATCCTTTGACGGTTTCGACGAGGTTAGGAATTAAATCGGCGCGGCGCTGCAGGACGACGTCGACCTGGGCCCATGCGGCGTTGACGGCCTCGCGCTTGATGGCCATTTGATTGCGGCGCCCGACGAAAGAACCGCCGACGAGCAACGCGATGATGACAAGAACGACCAAAATAATCAGAGCTACCTTCATGATGCTTTCCTCCGCAATCGAATCCTTGAAAACAAATCAGGTCCTTGCAAACAACTCAGGAACCGGCTTTGCCGGCTCGCTGCCACTCGTGCTTGGGGACAATTTTGTCCAGAGCGGAAATTACCACAGTCAGAGCATTCAAGTATTGTCCGTAGGCGCGCGCGATGTCCTCGGCGTGCGCGTGGCGGTCGCGTAGCTTGAAAGCAGCCGTGAAGGCCTCGGCGTCGGCCCCGGTGAGCGCGGCGATGCGCGCAAAGACTTCGGGAGCGGTGGCCGGCGGCTCTTCCTCGAAAGCAATCAAGGTGTGACGCAGGAGCGCGAGCACGCTCGAAGATGATTTAGCCTCGGCGGCGCGCAACTCGGTTTCTTTTTGCCCGGTGAGTAGAAAATGCTGGCGGAGCTTGAGGAGGAGCGTGCGCAGATCGTGCTCTACCTGGACGCGATGGAGATTCATTGGCACGGGGATGCCGGCGACGACGTCAGCGCCATAGAGGACGCGGCGGCTGTCTTGCATATCGAGCAGTTCGATGGCAAAAACGTCGGCGGACTGACGCAGTTCCTCGGCGGTGAAAAATAATGGGGCCGGTTCGCTTTGGTCCTTGCACCACCAGTGGACGACGGGGGTGACTCGAGCCAATTCACGCGCGGCAACGGAACGCAAGACACACAGAACATTCAAATCGGAGTGACCCTCTTTGAAGTCCCCGCGCGCGCCGGAGCCATAGAGAATCATGGACTCGAGATTCTCCCCGGCGAACTCTTTCATCCGGCTTACTAGATCGGTTAGCTTTGCTTCCGTCGAGAGCATCGTGCTACCGCTCCTTGTGCAAACTCGTGGACTGCGCCCGCATACTTTATACGCAGACTCTGGCTAAAAAACTTCGTTTACCAACTGCCGCTGGCGCCGCCGCCGCCGCTGCTGCCACCGCCAAAACCGCCGAATCCACCACCACCGCCGCCGCCCGAACTGCCACCGAATCCTCCGCCACCGCCTCCGCCGAGCATGCCGCCAATCATGGGGCCTATCCACCAGCCGCTACCTCTCCCTCCGCGGCCGGACCCGCCTCTGGAGACGGCTCTAATGATGTTAATAACCACGAAAATGAAAATGAGAATGGGCCAAATGGGAATCGACGGCGAATTATCTCGTCTCCGGACGGGCCGAACAGGAGGCGTTGCGGTGAGCGTCACGCCGCGATCGTCGGCGATATATTGGGCGAGCTGCCAGGCGGCGGCTTCGATGCCGGCGCTGTAATTTCCCTGGAGGAAATAGGAGCGCATCAGGCGGCCAGCGTCGCCGGCCCGAGCGTCGTTGATGACTGGTTCGAGACCGTAGCTTACCTCGACGCGGTAGGTGCGTTCGGTGGGCGCGACGAGCAAGAGGACGCCGCGATTGTCTTTCTTGTTTCCGACACCGAGCTGCTTGAAGAGGTCGTTGCCATATTGATCGACGTCCTGGCCTTCGAGGGAGCGGACAGTGACGATGGCCATTTGGGCGCCAGTTTTTTGTTCGAGCTCCAGGCAGAGATTTTCGAGGCGGGTTTTGGTTTCCGCGTTAATCACGCCCGCAAGATCGGTGACATAGCCGGCGGGATGGATATCTTTGATCTTTTCGGCGTTTGCGGCGAGCGCGAAAAACAGAAAAACGAAAATGAGGTGCGGCTTAAAGAATCGCGCGGTCCTGGGAAGAGGTTTGGAAGAGGCCAACTTCATGCAAGAAAGACTATAGAAGTTGCGCAGTGACCTGTAAAGAGAGGCGAGAAGAAGAGCGGACCGCCATATCGACACGGCCGGATAAGGAACAGGCTGTCCTAGAAACGCAGAATTTGAAATCAGGGCTTGGTGGCGAAATCCTTGGGCAGCCGATTATCGGGGCGCTCTTCGTCCCAGAGGATGCCGACGATCCACCAACGCTTGCCATCGTTGAGGAGCTGAAGGCTGTTGATGCCGCGCGCGAAGGGCGCTTCGCCGGGGTTGTGGCGGGATTCGTAGCTGCTGAAGACCTGAGCAATGCTGCCGAAGGTTTCGATGCGGCTATGAATGGGTGATTCGAAAAAACCGTTCTTGAGGAAATAAGCGCC
Organism: uncultured Acidobacteriota bacterium; assembly: GCA_963730495.1. Classification (GTDB taxonomy): domain Bacteria; phylum Acidobacteriota; class Terriglobia; order Acidiferrales; family UBA7541; genus Acidiferrum. Next base: position 135,628 of record CAVSSD010000023.1, read on the forward strand.
GCCGCGGTTGACGTAGTCCTCGACAGTATTTGGATGGACGCGAATGGAGCCGTCTGCCGATTTGCCAGTGGAGGTGAGATGCGCGCCGGGAAGGAACAGCGAGCGGAAGCGATTCCAGTCGCGCTCGCCGGGAGGGCCAGAGATTACGGCGTAGAGAGCGACGAGGACATGATCGATGGTGTCGACGTCTTCGGGTTTAGCTGCAGGGGCGCCTGCAAAAGGATCGGGGCCGGGTTGCTGCGAAGGCCGGACCGCACTCTGCTGCTGGGAGGCGGACGGGCTCGATGCAGACTGCGCGAGGGATGATTGCGAAAAGGTGAGAGTTGCGGCAATAGCCGCTGTCAGAATCAAGAGTCCGGACTTCATGGCGAGTTCCCCCGTGTGATTTTAGTGTGCGAGTTGCGATTCTTCGTTTTGGACGCGGGAACTATATATCAGGAAAACGACGCTGCGAGAAAAATCGGCGAGGCAATTAGCGGCGGAAATGGGAGAAGAGCCAGAGGAGGAAGGAAAGTGCCGCGCTGAGGACGAGGCACGTGACGATGGGAAAGTAGAAAGTTGAATGCTCGCCGCGATGCACGATGTCGCCGGGGAGTTTACCGAGGCGGAAGGGGAGTTTGGCGCCGAAGTAGAGAAGAGCGCCGATGATCACGAGGATGACGCCGAGCAAGAGAAGAGTGCGGCCGAGGTCACGAAGCGGATCCACAAAAGCATTATAGAAGAGGCGGCGTAGCGCCCGCGAGCAGCTTTAAAATCCCTTCCCCGTTATTTACTAATAGATTATACTAGACATCAGCTTATTTTTGAGTTCCGGGAGCTGTTCCCGCAACCCTGATTTTCGGCTTTACCGCGTGTAAGGAGGTATCACATGGCAGGCACCCAGCGCCTTCTGGCGATTGCGATGGTATTTTTGCTGCCGGGCAATCCCCGTAATGGAAACGTGGATGCGGTTGGAATGGTTCTTTTGGAGGATCACGCAAGGTTAGGCTCTCAAGCCACTACCGAGGGCACGACGATCTATAACGGGGACCGGCTTTCGACCGAGGTAGAGGGATCCTTGCTGTTGAAGGTTGGCGAAGCGCTCGTGTATTTGCCAGACAAGAGCTGCGTGACGCTTCACAAAGGCGCGAGCGGTGCAGCGAATTAGTTCGAGGCGGAGCTCGTATCGGGGACGGTTGTGCTCTCGGCGACGGCGGAAAGTGCGGCGGAAATCGTCGCGAGTTCCGCTCGGATTCGACCGATGGCAGAAATGCGAGGTGTGGTTCAGGTGGGGATTGCTGGCCCCCACGAGCTCATCGTTTTTGCGCGGCGAGGGCCGGCGCAGATTTCCTATCGATGGCGAAACCGAAACGATTGCGGACGGGAAGTCCTATCGGGTGCGGCTGAATGACTCCGAAGATGGTACACCGGGAGAGCCTGGCACAAAAAAACCGGGGAGGCACGGCAAAGCACTTGTGCGGATCGTGGTTGGTGCGACGGCGGCAGCAGGTGCCGCAGCGCTATGGGGCGGAGGTACGAAAGGGAGCATTGAGAGTCCGGATCGGCCGTAAAGCGAACTCAGCTCCGCTCGATTCGGGGTATGCTCGCAAGGCGCGGGGCCTTGGCATGAGCTTACGATCCGGGATTTTTCGACGAGGACGAAATTTAGCGCCTTTGGCAGTGGGCTTGTTGCTTGCCGCAGGGGCATTTGCGTTTAGCACTGACACAGCGAACGGCGGGCGTTCTCCTGCGCCTCAAAAAGCCGAGCAATCTATTCCCATACTTGGCGTCAAGATTTTGAAGACATATCCTCATGATCCGCACGCATTCACGCAGGGCCTGGAATACTTCGATGGATTCCTTTACGAAAGCACGGGAGAAACGGGGCAGTCTTCTCTTCGGAAAGTAGATCTGGAAAGCGGCAAGGTGATGCAAAAGACGGACCTCGGGCCGGAATATTTTGGAGAAGGTCTGACCATCTTTCGGGGGAAAATTTATCAATTGACCTGGCTTTCGAAGATCGGCTTTGCGTATGACGTGAAGACGTTTCGGAAGTTGCGGGATTTTCATTACTACGGGGAGGGTTGGGGACTTGCGCACGACGATTCGAACCTGATCCTGAGCGACGGTACTAACACGCTGCGTTACATCAACCCGGAAACGTTTGAGGTGGTGCGAACACTGGAGATTTACGCGGGGAAAGAGGCGGTGACGAATTTGAATGAGCTTGAGTGCATTGGGAATGACATTTACTCCAACGTTTGGCACGCGAATCGAATCGCGCGCATTGATGCGCGGACGGGGCAGGTGCGGGACTGGATTGATTTGTCGGCAATCGCGGAGAAAGAGCAGACGGAGCCGGAGGCGGTGCTCAATGGCATTGCTTATGACTCCGCGAGGCGCAGGCTTTTTGTTACGGGCAAGAACTGGGCGCACCTTTTCGAGGTGCGTATCGACGGCATTACGTTTTGAAAATTGCGGCGCCGGTGAGGAGCGCAGGCTCAGTTCAAGAGCACAGACTGAAGTCTGTGCTACTTAGATGAGTTCGAGGCCGGCGAAGAAGTAGCCAATTTCGAAGGCAGCGGTGTCGGGGGCGTCGGAGCCGTGAGTGCAATTGTTGCCGATGCTGGTGCCGAGATCGTGGCGGATGGTGCCGGGGGCGGCTTTCTTGGGGTCGGTGGCGCCCATGGTGTCGCGCCATTTTAGGATGGCGCCTTGGGCTTCCAGGACCATGGCGATGATTTTGCCGGAGCTCATGAAGTCGGTGAGTTCGCCGAAAAACGGGCGAGCTCTGTGGACGGCGTAGAAGCCGCCGGCTTCTTCTTTGGTCAGGCGCATGGATTTGATCGCGACTATGCTAAAGCCCGCTTTGTGGATGCGGGAGAGGATGTCGCCTTGTTGACCGGCCTTAACCGCGTCGGGCTTGATGATTGCAAATGTGCGTTCGAGTGCCACGAAAGAATCCTCCGAGATATTGAGTGCAAGATGCCGGGCTAAAGCCCGGCGCCTACTAAAACAAAATGACTATTTGAGGACGGCGGCGATGGTTGAGCCCATGTCCGCGGGAGTTTCGACGGTGTGAATGCCTGCGGCGGCCATCGCGGCGTACTTGTCTTTGGCGGTGCCTTGGCCGCCGCTGATGATGGCGCCGGCGTGGCCCATTCGTCGGCCGGGAGGGGCGGTTTGGCCAGCGATGAAGCCGACGACCGGTTTTTTTACGTTGGCTTTAATCCATTGGGCAGCGGTTTCTTCAGCGTTTCCGCCGATTTCGCCGATTAGGATGACCGCGTGCGTGTCGGGGTCGTCGTTGAAAAGACGCATCGCGTCGAGAAACGACGTGCCGATGATAGGATCGCCGCCGATGCCGATGCACGTAGATTGACCGATACCAAGCCGCGTGAGTTGATCTACAGCTTCATAGGTTAGCGTGCCGCTTCGGCTGACGACGCCGACGTGGCCTTGCTTGTGGATACGGCCGGGCATGATTCCGATTTTGCACTTGCCGGGAGAGATGACGCCGGGGCAATTGGGGCCGATGAGGCGCGTCTTGTTGAAGTCAACGGTGGCGGCAGCTCGGACCATGTCGATCACCGGGATCCCTTCGGTGATGCAGACGACGAGTGGAATTTCGGCGTCGGCGGCTTCGAGAATAGCGTCGGAAGCGTATGGCGGTGGAACGAAAATTACGGAAGCATTGGCGCCCGTGGCCTTCACAGCTTCTTGAACAGTGTCAAATACCGGGCGCTCCAGGTGTTTCGTCCCACCTTTTCCTGGAGTGACGCCACCAACCACGTTGGTGCCGTATTCAATCATCTGCTGCGCATGGAAGGTTCCTTCGCGGCCAGTAAAACCTTGCACGATTAGACGCGTCTTTTCGTTGACCAGGACGCTCATCGCGCACCTCCTGCGAGAGCGACAACCTTTTGCGCGCCGTCTTTCATGCCATCGGCGATGGTGAAGTTCAGGCCGCTCTCACGGAGAATTTTCTGGCCAAGTTCGACGTTCGTTCCTTCCATGCGCACCACAACCGGGACCTTTACTTGCAAATCTTGGGCGGCAGCGACAACGCCCGTGGCGAGAACATCACAGCGCAAAATTCCGCCGAAGATGTTGATGAATACGGCCTTCACTCCAGGATCGCCAATCAGGATCCGAAAAGCGTTTTTCACTTGATCGGAGGATGCACCGCCGCCAACGTCGAGGAAGTTCGCGGGAGAACCACCGGCGTATTTGATGATGTCCATGGTGGCCATGGCAAGGCCGGCGCCGTTGACCATGCAGGCGACGGTGCCGTCGAGCTTGATGTAATTAAGGCCGTACTTCGAAGCTTCGACTTCGAGTGGGTCTTCTTCGTCGAGGTCGCGCAATTCGCGTAGCTCTTTATGGCGGAAGAGCCCGTTGTCGTCGAAGGTCATCTTCGCGTCGAGGGCGACGAGGCGGCCGTCGGCAGTGACAACGGCGGGATTGATTTCGAGCATGGAAGAGTCGGTGTCGACAAAAGCCCGGTGCAAAGCCTGGAGAAACGGGCCGGCTTTCGTGGCCACATCACCGGAAAGTCCAAGGCCAAAAACAAGCTTGCGCGCCTGGTAGGGCTGCAGGCCGGCAGCGGGATGAATCGTCTCGCGCATGATGGCTTCGGGATTCGTCTTGGCAACTTCTTCGATGTCCATACCGCCGGAAGCACTAGCCATGAAAACTACTTTGCCCACGCTGCGATCGACGAGGATGCTGAGATAAAGTTCGCGCTTGATGTCCAAACCTTCTTCGACGAGTACACGCTTGACGGTGCGACCGCCGGGGCCGGTCTGGGCCGTTACGAGATTCACGCCCAACATGTGCGAAGCGATGTCGGCGGCTTCGTCGGGCGAATGCGCAAGCTTGACGCCTCCCGCTTTGCCGCGGCCGCCAGCATGAATCTGCGCTTTCACAACGACTACGCTGGATCTGAGTCTTGCGGCGCCTTCGCGGGCTTCTTCCTTGGAAAAAGCCACTTCGCCGCGCGGGGTGGTGACACCGTAACGCGCGAGAATGGCCTTAGCCTGATACTCATGAATCTTCATCGGGGGTTCCGTAGTGTTAGAATTTTGGAGTCGTCGTGAACATAAGAGTGTACTCGGAAAGTATAAAACGGAGCAAGGTTGCGGCCGAATTGCGGCCAAATCCAGATGACAAAATTGCTTATTGACGGCGCCGTATCCGGGCGAATTTTCTCTCGGGAAGATGCGGAAACCCTGATGGAAGAGCTGCTCACGGGGCAGGTTGAGACGCCTGATATCGTACGGCTGCTTAGAGCGATGAATACACGACCGGTGCGCGTCGAGGAGTTGGCCGGTTTTGCTAGCGTGATGCGGCGGCATGCGGCGCGCGTGTTTGCGGAAGGCGAACCTGCCCTTGAACGCCTCGTGGATACGTGCGGGACTGGCGGCAAGAAATTTGCCACTTTCAATATTTCCACGGCGGCGGCAATCGTTGCTGCTGCGGCAGGGGCGCGCGTGGCGAAACATGGGAATCGCGCGTCGCACACAGGCAGCGGCTCGGCGGACGTGATTGAAGCGCTAGGCGTGAAGATCGATTTGCCGGTGGAGCATTTTGGCAAGGCGATTCGCGAAATCGGGATTGGCTTCTTCTTTGCGCGGGCGGCGCATGCGGCGGCACGTCACGCCGCGCCAGCACGCAAAGAGATTCGGGTGCGCACGGTTTTCAATCTTCTTGGCCCTCTGACGAATCCTGCTGGTGCGCGAGCGCAAGTCGTCGGTGTTCCGTCGCCAGAACTGATCGATTTGGTCGCGGCAACACTTGCGGAACTCGGCGTGGAGCGCGCGATCGTGGTTCATGGTGCGGGCGGGCTGGATGAAATTTCGCTTGCCGGAGAAACGTTAGTTGCCGAAGTAAAAGATGGAAGCGTGCGGCGTTTCACAGTGACACCGGAAGATTTCGGAGTTTCGCGAGCGCCGATTGAGGCCGTACGCGGCGGGACTGCTCAGGAAAATGCAGCGACGATTCGCGATATTTTTGCGGGCAAAGCCGGACCGCAGCGCGACATCGTTCTCGTGAATGCGGCCGCTGCGATGGTGGTTGTTGGGGTTGCGTCGGATTTTGGCGATGGTGCACAACTAGCGGGAGCGGCTCTGGTTTCAGGCGCTGCCAGAGAAAAACTCGAGGCGCTTGCCGCGTTCACCCATCTGGTTGAGTGAGTTTTCCAAGATTGATGATTTTTTCAAGCAGACGACTTAGGGGCGATCGGGGCTCTCAAGACCTTTGTGGATCGTCCATACTGCAATCACTCCCACAATAGCCGCGGGGAGTAAAAAGAAACGGCTTTGGCCCACGGCCTGAGCCGGTTGATTCAAAACCGCGCCGCAGACGCCCTTGCGGACTACGCGGTAGGTTTTCCCCTCTTGGAGGATCTTGGTTTCTTTACCCGTGCTGACTTCCAGGTCTTGTGTGCGTGCGGTAACAAGAACGTCGCAGTCTTGGAGTGTCACTTCGCCAACCGTGAGCACGGGAGAATGCGGCCGTACGCGTACGTCGTCGGCTTTAATCTCAACTCCCGTTCCATTTTCCGCCCGGAAAATTACGGTGCCGCGCTGCAGCGTAGGCGTGAGAACCAAATTTTCGTGATTCATCCAAACCGTACTTTGCTCGGCGAGAGTGAGCTGCACTTGGCCGGAGCGAAGACTCAGCGCGCCTTTCTCCTGAGTTTCCATGCGGTCGCCATCAAAGATTGTGGTCCCAATGGTCGCATCGGCAGTATTCAAGCGCGCGTTAGTGGATTGCTGGACGACGCCAGCGGGAGCGGTTTGCCCGGGCAGCACGGCTCCTAAGAGTAGACAAGACAGCGCAACAGCCCAAATGCGACGGCTCATAATGGTGCGAAACCTCCGAGGGAAAGCGAATTCTTAGTTTTGGTTAATGAAACGACGGGCGCACTGGTACTTTGCGCAATCCGCTGTTACCGGGTTCCGCACAAAATGAAACGCGGCCTGCCCGAAAGGACGGCTGTCCGTTGGTACAGGTAAAATGAGAAACTGAAACCGCAGAAAGGGAAGTATCGTGGTGCGGGGCTTCTGCGGCAGTGGGCCGTGGAGAGAGTTACGGGAGAAAATCCTTGAGATTCATTGGAGTTATTTTATTTGCTTCCGTTTGCGTGTGTCCTGCGATGGGGCAAAAGCCTGCTCCCATTCCACCGGCGCAGGTTGTGCAAGAGGTGCGCGACTACCGAATGGATCATGAAGACCGCATCGTGCGGGAACTCGCGGAATTTCTCTCTATCCCGAATGTCGCGAGCGACACGCCGAACATCCAGAAAAATGCTGAACACCTTCGCGAGATGCTGGAAGCACGCGGAATCGAGACGCATCTATTGCCGATTACAGGACGCGGACCGGTGGTCTTTGGCAAGTTGATCGCGTCCGCGGCCACGCGCACCGTTATTTTCTACGCGCACTACGATGGTCAACCGGTTGATCCCGCGGCGTGGACGGACGGCACGCCGTTCGAGCCAGTCTTGCGAAGCGATGCGTTGGAAGCAGGCGGGAAACGCATATCGTTTCCAGAAAATAGCGCGAAGCAGCCAGCTGTCTATAAAGACGACTGGCGGATTTATGCGCGGTCGTCTTCCGACGATAAGTCGCCGATCGTCGCATTGCTTGCGGCGCTCGACGCGCTGCGGGCTAAACAGATTGCGCTGAAGGTGAATCTGAAAGTAATTTTTGAGGGGGAAGAAGAAGCAGGATCGACAAACCTCGCGCACACTTTGGAGCTGAACAAAAACCTGTTCGGAGCCGACCTGCTGATTACGGCGGATGGACCAGTGCATCAATCGGGGCGGCAGCTCGTTTTCTTCGGGAACCGCGGTGACATCGGACTGGATATCACGGTATACGGGCCGGTGCGGGCGCTGCACAGCGGGCACTATGGGAATTGGGCGCCGAATCCAGCGATGGAACTTTCGCGGCTGCTAGCCGCAATGAAAGATGCAGACGGCCGTGTGCTGATCGACGGCTATTACGATGACGTGACGCCGCTCAGCGACCTCGAAAAGAAAGCGCTCGCGGAAATGCCGGTGAATGACGCCGATCTTGAGCGAGAGTTGGGGATCGCGAAGCCGGAAGGCGCAGGAAAAAAACTAATGGAATTGTTGCAGGAACCTTCGCTCAACATCCGAGGCCTGTCGAGTGCTTACGTGGGAGAACACGCGCAAAACGTGGTGCCGGACAAAGCGGAAGCTTCGATCGACGCGCGTCTCGTGAAAGGCGAGGACCCGCGGAGGAAATTCGAGCAGATCGCGGCATTTATTGCGAAGCAGGGATACTTTGTGATTGACCGCGAGCCAACGATGGAGGAGCGCCGCGCCCATGCGTTGATCGCGAAAGTTGTCGATCAGGGCGGCTATCGCGCTTCGCGCACGGCGATGGATTTGCCGGTGTCGAAAGCGTTGATGAAGGTGGTTCAGGACGCGACGGGCAACGACACGGTGATTGCACCTACGCTCGGCGGTAGCGTGCCGATGTATATCTTTGAGGATTTAGGCTTGCCGTGGATCGGCGTGCCCATCGTGAATTACGACAATCATCAGCACAGCTCGGATGAAAATTTGCGGTTGGGGAACCTGTGGCGGGGAATGGAAATTTATGCCGCAATTTTGGCGGATTTGAATTGGTAAAGGAAAAAGACTTTACACAGAGTTCGCAGAGAACAGAGAGGACACGGAGACTTAGAGGCTAAGGAAATTTTGGAGGAGCTGCTTGCCGGATGTCGTGAGGACGGATTCGGGGTGGAACTGGACGCCTTCTATTTTGTACCGGCGGTGGCGGAATCCCATGATGATGCCGTCGTCGGTTTCGGCGGTAATGGTCAGCTCGCGGGGGAGCGACTTGCGTTCAACGATCAGCGAGTGATAGCGGGTAGCTGTGAAGGGCTCCGCCAAATTGCGGAAAATATTTTTGCCGTCGTGATGGATTTCGCTGGTCTTGCCATGAAAGAGTTTTGGAGCGCGAACGATTTTGCCGCCGAACGCAGCGCCGATGGCCTGATGGCCGAGGCAGACGCCAAGAATTGGAAATTTTCCCGCGAGCCGCTCGACTAACTCCACCGAAATGCCCGCCTCTTGCGGCGTGCATGGGCCCGGAGAAATGACAATTTTCTCCGGCTTCCGCTTGGCGATTTCTTCGACAGAGATTTTGTCGTTGCGGTGCACTTCCACCTGGCAGCCTAGCTCACCGAGATACTGAGCGAGGTTGTAGGTGAACGAATCGTAGTTATCGAGCAGCAGGATCACGTTAGTGGACGCCTTCGTTGTACAAATTTAAAACTTCGCTCACTTCCCTTTTCGATGCGCAGCCTCTAGCGCCGCAAGCAGGGCCTTCGACTTATTTACGGACTCCTCGTATTCGCCCTCTGGCGTCGAATCGGCAACAATTCCGCCGCCGGCTTGCACATGGGCAACACCATTTTTGATGACCATAGTGCGCAGAGCGATGCACGAGTCTAGATTGCCCGCGAAATCCAAGTATAGAACGCCGCCGGCATAAATGCCGCGCCGCGTGCGCTCCAACTCCTCGATGATCTCCATGGCGCGCACCTTCGGAGCGCCAGAGACGGTTCCTGCGGGAAAGCAAGCCATCAGCGCATCGAAGCAATCAACATCCTCGCGAAGACGCCCGCGCAGGCTCGAAACAAGATGCATAACGTGCGAGTAACGCTCTACCGTCATCAATTTTTCAGGCTTCACTGTGCCGTATTCGCAGACGCGCCCCAAATCGTTGCGCCCCAGATCGACGAGCATGATGTGCTCGGCGCGCTCTTTTTCGCTGGCGAGCATTTCGCGTTCGAGCCGCTGGTCTTCAGCTTCGTCCTTGCCGCGCCAGCGCGTACCGGCAATTGGCCGGTAGAAAACATCGCGGCCTTGCACTTTGACCAGCATTTCCGGCGAGCTGCCCACGACGGCAACGTCGTTCATTTGCAAATAGAAAAGATAGGGGGATGGGTTGAGAGCACGCAGCTCGCGATAGACATCGAACGGCGCGGCGTGCGTTTTGGCTGAGAAGCGCTGGCTGATCACTACCTGAAAAATATCGCCGGCGCGAATGTAGTTCTTGGCTTTGCGAACGGCTTCGAGGTATTCCGCGCGGCGAAAATTGGAAGTGACGCGGAGCGGTGCGCCGCGCTTCTTTTTTTCCTTCTTCGGTTGCTCTGCCGGCGAAGCTTGTTCGAGCAGCTGGCGAGTTTCGCGAATCTCGCGAACAGCCGCGTTGTACTTCGTGCGGAGGCTGCCTTCGCCGTCGGTGTAAACGTTACGCACGATCCACAGGCGATGCTGCACGTGATCGAAAGCAATGATGCCGTGATAGAACATCAGCTGCGCGTCGTAGAGGCCGATGTCATCGCGCAATCGCTTGGGGATGCGCTCAATAAGGCGGACCATGTCGTAGGAAAAATAGCCGATGGCGCCTGCCACCAAGGGAGGCAACCCCGGCAAACGGACGGGACGGAAACGCTCCATGCGGGCGCGAAGAAACGTGACTGGATCGCGTTCTTCCCAAACGATACGGTTGTGGCTCTCGAGAACGCAAGCGCCGCCCGCATAGCGAAATATTTCTTCGGGATTTGCACCAGCAAAAGTGTAGCGGGCGATTTTTTCGCCGCCTTCGACGCTCTCCAGCAAAAAAGAATATCGCGCTCCTTGCGCTAGGCGCAGGTAGGCGCTGACGGGAGTAAGCAAATCAGCGGGAAACACTTCATAGACAGGGATGAGGTTTCCCTGTTTGGCGAGACGCTGGAATTCGCGAAAGTCCGGCTGGATCATGGGCTCAATTCACGGCCAAAGTTTGTTTTTCCGAGGTCGGCATTATCGCATTTCTGGATTACCTGTGCTGGCGGGACTTTTCTTCAGAACGCAAGGCGCGCAGAACGGCTTTGCGCATGGCAGTTTCCGGCGCGCGCTGTCCGGTCCAGAGTTCCCATTGGGCCACGCCCTGCGGAATAAACATTTCCACTCCGGAAATAGTGGTGATTCCTTTGCGGGCTGCGAGCTTTAGGAGTTGCGTCTTTTCGGGCCGGTTGATGAGGTCCATAACAATCCGGCAATTTAACTCTTGCGGGGAGAGAGGCGAGATTCCGTCGTGAGGATGCATGCCGATCGGGGTGGCGTTCAAAATGGCCTCAAAAGATTCGCTTTGCAGAGCGCGGCGAGGCACAACCTCGCCGCCGACGGCTCTGGCCAATTCCCGCGCGGCTTTTTCCCGGCGGGCACAAACCGCGACATGGGCTCCCGCTTTCACAAGCGCGAACGCGGCGGCTCGCGCTACGCCGCCGGCGCCGAAGATTAAGACACGGCTTCCGGCCAGACCAAGTTTCTTCTCGAGCGCGCGCACAATCCCGATGTAATCGGTATTGCAGCCGAAGAGGGAACCATCTCGCCGTACCACGACGGTGTTAACGGCGCCAATCTCGGCAGCGATAGGGTCGCATTCTTTTAAATGTCGCAGAATGGACTGCTTGTGCGGAATCGTCACGCTAAAGCCGCGAATCCCGAATTCAGGTACGGCCTTCAGAAAGTCGTGAAGATCTCTTACGAGGAAGGGCAAATAGACGGCATCGACTTTGCGTTCGACGAATCCGGTGTTGTGCAGTAACGGCGAGAGAGAATGCCCTACGGGGTCACCAATCACGCCGTAAACCCGAGTGCGGCGCGTCAGTTCATGGGCTCGGTAGAGGAACTTCAGAGCGTGCAGAGAGACTTGACCGGGAGCAGTAGCTTCGCCAATGGGCGCGTAGGCCAGCGCGCTCCCTTCCCGTAGGGCGAGGATGCGCGCTGGAAGTCCAACTTCGCCCATGGGCACAGCGACGAGGTTGGGCGAACTGCGAACCATCCGCAATAGGCGGAGACTGTCGCCAATAGTGTCGGCATGCGCAGCAATTTTCAGAGCATCGGTGCCGGAAGGAGCAGCTAAACGGATGGACTTAAGTCGCGCAGGCATGCGCTGGAAGTCGTGCAAGGAGAGCAAGACATGTTCCGGCAAACCAAGTTCGCTCAGGGACTTACCGGGCAATTTGCGCAAGGTTTCGATTTCCAGGTCGCACCAGGAGCAACCCGCCTCGCGGGCCTCTCTCAGCCAATAAAGCTCGGCTTGTGCCTCCCCTCTAAACTTGCCTCCTCCTTCCCTTCGGCGACAGGTGGCAAGGAAGGTTGCGTTCCGCGGCTTGTTCCTTTTCAGCCCACGGAAGAATCGGCTACGTTCGGAATCGTTGCGCAGCCAGTCCAAACGCAGCTCGACGGTAGGCGTTTCGCGAAGCCCCGCCCGCACTAAATTTGCCATTTCCACAGCCGTGGAGGCGGCCGCGACCGCACAGATGCGCCGGATTCCCGCCCCAAACAGACTTTTCCCTACCGTGGCTCTTGCCATGTTATTGAGAATAAGGCTTCTAGCATGCCCGTAGCAAAAGTGTAAAGCGGTCCCGGCGTATTTGTTGACGCATGGGGGCAGCCCTGTTAATTTCGCTAAGAATCGTCCCCGCACGGCCCACAGGGCGTGTTTGAAGGAGTCTTGGAATGCGCGCTAAATTAGCTGTTCTTTGCACCTTTGTCTTTGTCGGCGCCGGAATTTGCTCGGCGCAGACCTCTCCTGGTATCTCGCAGGCGACTTTTTCGAACGTCTATTGTTCCGGCTTCTACACGGACGAGAGGGTCCCTGATGCAACGCGGCTGGTCTCCGGGGAGCAGTCGAGCGATAAGCTAACGTTCGCCCGTGGCGATTATGTATATATCAACCGCGGGATGGACAAAGGCGTGCGCGTGGGCGATCGGTACTCCGTCATAAGACCAGAGAAAGACCCACTCGAGGTGGAGTGGTTCAAGTGGCAAGACAAGCTCGTAAAGGCGATGGGGTCGCACTATTTGGACGCCGGACAGCTTCGGGTGGTTGTCGTTCAGCCCAAGGTGGCGATTGCAGAAGTAACGCTGTCCTGCGACTACATGCAGCGCGGCGATATCGTGCTGCCATATCAGGAGAGGCCGGATCCTACTTTCAAGGATGCGGGAACCTTCGATCATTTCGCACCCGTTAGCGGCAAACCAGTTGCCATGATCGTTGAGTCAAAAGATTATCAACAATCCGCCGGACAGGGCAACACGGTCTTCGTAAACCTTGGGACTAACAAAGGCGTTAAAGTCGGCGATTATTATCGAGTATTCCGCTACCAGGGAACGAGGGCGGAGCTTGCTCCTGAGACGAAAGACTACCAGGACCGTATTTATGGCTTTGGGAGCTCGCCTGGGAACTATAAGTGGAATGATTTGCCACGCGAGGTGGTGGGCGAAGGCATCGTCATAAATGTGAGCCGTAACTCTTCCACCGTGCTCATCACTTATAGTTCGATGACTATGTACACCGGCGATTACGTCGAAGTCGAATAGTCCGCCAGGTAGCTCTGTTGAACGGAAACTTCCGGCCCGCTGCGAGATGCGCCTCGCGCGGGCCTTTTCATTGGCATCGTCCCTCACGGCGACTCGCACGTACTGAAGAGCTCAGCCATTCGCAGCAGGTTGTTCCCCGATACTCTTAGCTTCCGAAAAAACCTCGCAAGTAAATCCTAGGATTCTTGCATCCGGCTCTTGCCATGCGTTTGCACTAAGACCAGCTTTGCGGCAAGTCTCTTCCAGAAACTGGTCGCGGCTAAATTTGTGCTCAACCGCAACTTGCGGGAGTAGAAGTCCGCGCTTGGAGCCTTGGGAAATCAGCAAACCGTGCTTCCCGATCTCGATGTTCTCTGGAAGAATCGGCTCAAAGGTAGACAGCAGCGAGAGTTCGATTTCCATTTCTGGGAGTTCTTCGGCACGGACGGGTGAAAATCGCGTGTCGCGGAGGGCCGCGTTGGCCGCGCAACGCGGAATGGATTCGCCGAGCGGCTCGAAGGCCTCCACTACGCCGATGCAGCCCCGCAATCGTCCGCGCCCGTGCAGGGTTACGAACACTCCGCGTATTTCTGCAGACGCTCCCATTCGCGGAGTATCGCCGATAGGCTTCTGGAAGGAAACGGCCTCGACAATCGCCCGGCGCGCCAATGCGAGCAAGGAATGCCGATCGGCTTCAGAGAGGGACGGCATCCTCGGACTTTTTGTGACCTTCCATCATGCGCAGCTTGCGGCGCTGCTTGATGCGGTCGTCAAGCTGGCCCCAAAATTTTAGAAAGTATTGCGCCGCCGACACCAGCGCGCTGATTACCACCAACCAGAGAAGCACAAGCGCGAGAGAATTCAAGTAAGGATGGCGAGCGCCAGCAATCAGTACGGCCACCGCGCATACCTGCAGCACCATTTTCGTTTTGCCCAACAAAGAAGCCGCAATCGTAAATCCTTCGGCTGAGGCGATATTGCGCAAACCAAGCACGGTGAATTCACGCCCAATAATGATTACTACCATCCAAGCGGGAACCAATTGCATGCCGACGAGGGAAACAAAGGCTGCAGAAATAAGGAGTTTGTCCGCGATAGGATCTAAGAGTATCCCGAGCGTGGTCACCTGAAGCCGTCGGCGCGCAAAATACCCGTCGGCCCAATCCGTCGCTGCGGCCAGGAGCAGGATCAAGACTCCCCAGAACTCATAATGCATCGGGAATCCACGGAAATCGACGTTTGGACTCTTCGTGAGCAAAACCGCAATCAGCAGGGGAACGAAAAAGATGCGCAGAACGGTCAGTGAGTTGGGGAGATTCATGGCAACATGGCGGCGGGGAGGCCGCCCCTTAGGCTTCGGCCACCGCTTGCCTGACTATAGACTTCTAGTCGGCAGGCGTCAATGTCTCTGAGAGCCTGCGAGTGAATCGGTGGCGTGTTTGCGGGTACTGTAACGTTAACAAGTAAAATGGGTTGCGCCCCGGTGGATGCTGTACTCATTCGTACTTTCTCTGCTGCAAACCTGTGCAAATGTCCAGAATCGATAACGAACAAGCCAACTCGCTAATGCGCCCTACCCCAAGACCTTGCGTGACGGTAAGCCATTTACATTCAGTATGTTAGCGACGAATTTGGCAAAACGCTCGGATCTCTTGATCATCCAATTCGGCGCGTGTGATTTTTGGGAGAAACAGTTTCCACAAGGTTTCCACAGCAAGGCAAGCTTGGCAACTCTATGCAAACCACTCAAGAAAGAGCCATTTAGCAGCCAGAACTCGTGTTTTTTTGTCTGTCGAGGGAGAGTTACTTTAGTGCAAACAGAACGATCGACCGTCAGATAGCTCGCGGCCCTCGTAAGAGTCGTGCGGGCAGGAAAAAAAGGCCTCGCAAAAACGCCAAAACCCCGTGCACTGCGATTCCCGCAATGCGAAACGGCAAGAGAATCAGCCACACGATGGGATAAACCACGAGCGCAAGCAAGGCAAGAGGCCAACAGAAGCAAAACAAGATGCACCACAGAATAAACGTAATCATGGCAACCCTCTCACCTCTTATTACGCACGTGTGCGGCTCGAAGTTCCATCCTTTGTAAAAGCGCTCAGTTTGAGCTTGCGTGCGATCGACACGGGAATTTCGGCATCCATCAGCATGTGAGAATCCTCTACTTCGGAATGCAGCACACGGCCGAGGGCATGGACCAGAGCCAGCGTACGGCCCTCCGCAAGCGGAAGCCGCAGTGCAAGCGTCACGACGGGATCGACCGGAAGAGCCGCGTCCATGCGGCGCAGCAACTCTTCCACGCCTTCTCCCGTGAGGCCAGAGACCAGCACAGGACCGCCGTTTGTATTTGCCCCCATCGCGTGGGGGTGGATGAGCGAGGCTCTTTGCTCTGACGACAGCCGATCCACTTTGTTAAGAACGCAGAGCTTCGGGCGATCCGCGACGCCGAGGTCATTCAAAATTTTGTCCACTTCCTCGTCGAGTTCGGCGTGACGTGGGTTCGAGACGTCGCTCACGTGAAGTATCAGCGCTGCTTCCTGTACTTCCTCAAGCGTCGCGCGAAACGCCGTAAGTAAAGCTTTGGGCAGATCGCGAATGAATCCCACGGTATCCGACACCAGCACGCGGCGATTGGACGGCAAACGAATCGCCCGGATGGTCGGGTCCAGCGTCGCGAACATCCGCGAGGAAACGAGAACCTCCGCGCGGCTCAGAGCGTTAAACAAAGTTGACTTGCCAGCATTTGTATAACCCACAAGTGCAATCGTGCCAAGTGGTACAGCGTTGCGGGCCTCGCGTCTCAACGCACGCTGCTTGCGAATGTCTTCAATGTTCTTTTGAATTTTGCCGACGCGGTCGCGAATGCGCCGGCGATCCGTTTCCAGTTTCTTTTCGCCAGGTCCGCGAACACCGATCCGCCCCGCCCCGCCGCCCGCTCCGCCGGAGCCACCTCCACCGCTCTTGCCTCCTAGACGCGACATCGAGGTCCCCTTGCCTGTGAGCCGAGGCAGCATGTAGTTCAGCTGCGCAAGTTCAACCTGCAACTGTCCTTCGCGGCTTCTTGCGTGTTTCGCAAAAATATCCAGAATCAACTGTGTGCGGTCGATGACGCGGCGCTCGGTAGCTTCTTCGATGTTGCGCTGCTGCATCGGCGAGAGGTTGCTGTCGAAAATAATCAGAGGCGCCTTGTGTGCGGTGGCCTCCGCGCGAATTTCGTCCAGCTTGCCGCGTCCTACGAGCGTCGCCGGGTCCGCCGATTCGCGTACCTGAAATACCGTGGCCACGATTTCCGCACCAGCACTGCGCGCCAGCTCCTCAAGCTCCAAGAGCGATTCCCTGCCCTGTTCGCCCGCGGGCATCCCAGGAAAGCGCGGCTTGCGCTTCCAACCCAGGCCGACAAGCAAAGCGCGATCCGCAGTAGAGGTAGAGATAGATTGCGAAGTTTTCGTCACGAAATCAGTCCTGAACCCATTGTGTAGAAGCAGCCACGTAGGAGGGGCTTTCTTCACCTGCGCCATTATACGCTCTCAGCTTCCCTGCGGCGACTCTGCCAAGTTTTCTTGACGGAGCCATTCGAGCGCCTCCCGCTGAATATGTGGATCGTCGCCAAAACCCGTGAGCCAGTGAACACCGGGATCTTTGCGGAACCACGTAATTTGACGTTTCGCATATTGTCGCGTGGCTTGCTGAATCGCCCCGCGCGCTTCTTCGAGTGTCTTCTTTCCACGCAGAACCTTGCGAAGTTCGCGGTATCCGATGAAATCGAAGGGCTTGGCATTTTCTTGTAAATCACTCTCCATCAACCCGCGAACTTCCTCCATCCAGCCTTGTGCCAGCATCGCGTCCGTCCGCGCATGGATGCGTTCGTACAGCGCCTCGCGCGGCGGCATCAGTCCAATTTTCAATGAGCGCCAGTCCACAAGCGGCGTGCGCCCCGTCCGATGTACTTCTGAAAGCGGCCGCCGCGCGAGCACGCATACTTCGACGGCGCGAATCAATTTTTGTTCATCCGCTGCCGCAATTTTTCCTGCGGTTTCGGGGTCCAGACGCGCGAGCAGCCGGTGCAAGTAGCCCGGCTTATGAGCCTCCGCGCTAGCACGCAGCCTATTTCGCAATTCTTCGGAACGCTGCGGCACGTCTGCCAATCCCTCTAGCAAAGCGCGTAGATACAATCCTGTGCCGACGGTGAGAATCGGCAACCGCCTGCGGCTACGCAGATCATCCAACACAACCACCGCCATCTGGCGATATCCGCCAGCGGTCGCTGCATCGCTGGGGATTAGAGAGTCGATCAGATGATGCGAAATGCCTCGGCGCTCCGCAATTCCTGGTTTAGCTGTGCCGACATCAAAGCCGCGGTAGAGTTGCGTCGAATCGCATGCCAACACTTCTCCGCCGAATTGCTCGGCCAGCCACACGCCGAGCGCGGACTTTCCCGATGCCGTAGGCCCAACCACGGCAACCAGCGGCAGTTCAGATATTCCCGGATTCATCGAAACAGGATATGCCAAGCGCGCAGGAGCAGCACAAAGAACACAATCAACGCGAGCAGCAGGCTGCCAAGAACCTGCTGGCGCGCGATCTTCACTGCTGATTGAGACTTTCTGGCGGGATATTGTAAAGGTAGGTGTATCGCAGCTCAATGTAAGGCCCAGTGAATTGCGGAGGAAGCGGCTCGAAGGGATTGGAGGCGCGCACGGAAGAGTAAGCGGCCCGGTCGAGTGGTTCTTTTCCCGAGTTGCGGTTAATGACCGGCTCAGCGCCAGGCACGCTGCCATCTCTCATAATCTTAAACGTCAGCACGACAATGCCTCTCTCGCCAAGCTCGGCGGACTGGGGCATTATCGCAAACCAGTTGCCTTTCACTGCAAGGTACACGCGCTGAAGGTAGCTTCTGAAATCCACGCCTTGGTCCGGCGTCAGCATCTCAAGTCCGCCGTAGGCCATTCCGCCGCCTCCGCCTCCACCCGGCGTGCTGCGACTCCGAATGCGCCCCCCGCCGGAAATTGTCGGCGTGCTTGAGTTTGCCGGCCTCGTATCTTGCGCAGCATCTGAGAGTGACGGAGCCTTCGGCAACACCAGTCCGTGCTGCGGCTTCGGCATATCCGGAGTATCCAGTTTTAGCGGCTTCGGAGCATCCGGCTTTGGCGCGGGCGGTTGCTCCACTTGAGGAGTCACTTGTGCTTTAGGCGCAGGAGCATCGGGCAGCTCTCTCTTCGGTGCCTCCGGCTGGGGTTTGGGCGGCGGCTGGGGGGCCGGAGGAGCCACTTTGTTTATGACTTTCGGATCCACATGCACAGCAGGAGGCGCCGCCGGGCGGGGCTCCGCTTTGGGTTTGGGAGCGTACGAACTCTCAGGCGGAATCCAGGTCAATTGCCGGTTGGCTAGATCAATTTCATCCTTCGTCGGCACGTGGGGCGGAAAAATCTTTGCCCACAGAATAATCGTCAAAAACAGCAGAATGTGAAACGCAAACGACGAAACGCGCGTGATCAAATCCCATTTGTTTTTTTCTTCCGTTTGCGGCTTGGTGAGCAGGTTAACTTCGCCCGTCATGAACACGTCGAGATCGACGATATCCGCCGGCGGGATCAGCCGCCCCTCCGTGATTTCCAGTGGCGCTCCACCAGTCGGGATGGCGATGCGCTCGTCCATGTCTGTCGGCTGGACCGGAGTCGAGTGTTTTTCCACGACGTTGTAGGCTTCCTGATTCACATCGCGCGGAACGACGACGCGCGCGGCAATCGACTCCAGCGGCAACGATCGGGGAATACTGGATTTTCCGTCCAGCTCGATGATCGGCAGCATGGCCGGGACGAGCGTGCGCTCATCCATCGTGGTGGGACGCCGGCGCTGCGTCGTAGTGTCTGCCGAGGCAGGCAGACGGGCACCTTCCGGGACCAGGGTGCGGGGAATCATTTTCCTGCTTTCTCTTGTGAGGCGAACGCTGCTAGTTGGACGCGTTCTCCGTGCTCCTGGATGCTTGCCATCACCCGGGTAGCCAGTTCCAAAGCCGCACGGCCAGCAGCGCCGTTGGTACGCGGCTCGCGCCGGGTGCGCACCGCCTCCAGAAAGGCCTCGAGTTCCGCGTGCAGAGGCTCGACGTCAGGTGCAGGCAATTTTTCAAACGAAAACTCAGGCTGCGGTCCAGGCTGCTTTACACCGACGCGGAGAGCATCCCGCCGCGCGTAGTCGAGCGAAATGTATTCGTGTTGCTGGAAAAACCGCATTTTGCGCACGCGTTCCGTCGAGACGCGGCTTGCGGTTACGTTGGCAACAGCGCCCCCCGCGAATTCCAGCCGCACGTGAGCGATGTCTACTTTGTCCGTCAGCACAGGAATGCCTACTGCTTTCAATTCAGTCACCGGCTCTTTCACGAGCGCCAGCAAAATATCCAGATCGTGGATCATTACGTCGTAAATCACTTCCACATCGAGGCTGCGTGGGGTGAACACTCCCAGGCGGTGCACTTCGAAAAAAAGCGGCCGATTCAAAATCGGCTCAACCGCTGCCACGGCTGGATTAAATCTTTCGACGTGGCCCACCTGCAAAATCCGCTTGTGCCGCCGCGCGGCTTCAAGAAGTGCATCCGCCTCCGCGAGATTTAGAGCCATGGGCTTCTCGACCAACACGTCCAGCCCGCTCTCCATCAACTGGCAGCCCACTTCGGCATGCGCGACCGTCGGTACTGCTACGCTTACGGCTTCGGCAAGATCACGGACTTCTTCGAGGCTGCGCAGCGCCCTGGTTTGAAATTCTACAGCGACAGCTTCCGCACGAGCCTGATCCCGGTCGTAAACGCCAACGAGTTCAGCCCCTTCCAGCTCGCGATACACCCGCGCATGATTGCGCCCAAATTCCCCCGCTCCTACAACTGCGGCGCGGACTTTTCGCGTATCTCGCCCTCCGCCGCTCATTTTTTGTTTGTTCCCCCCGAAGCAATCTTCGGTTCCACTGCCGTGGCCGGCGCAAACGCCTGAATAGCGATATCCGCCGCGTCAGCTAGCTCAATCAATTTTTGACGGTCAAACAGCAAGGTGCGTCCCGCATCCACCGCCAGGGCCGTGGCGCGAGAGCTCTTCATCTGTTCGATGGTCGGCAAACCAATCACGGGTACATCAAACCGCATATCCTGGCGCGGCTTGCTCACTTTCACAACTACTAGAGCCTTGCCGCCAACAATCCGTGCCGCGCGTGCAATGGTTTCGTCCGTTCCTTCCATGGCTTCCACGGCCACGCACGCTTGGTCCGAGATCACCACCGTTTGCCCGATGTCCATACCCGCGATTTGCCGCGCCACGCTCTGCCCGTAAGCAATATCCGCGGCTTCTTGTTCGTTGGGGGCTCTTCGCGTCAGCACACCCGGCTCGGGCAGCAATGGCTTCAGAAACAACGTCGAGTCCACCAGCTGAATGCCTTCTTCCTGAAGCACCTTGGCAATGCCACCGATCAGCGCATCCGTGCTTTTACGCGGCAGCGAGAAAAGCAGCTTCGCTAATTTCCAGTCCGGACGGATCGCGCTAAAAATCTTGTTATGCTTCACCTGCCCGGCCATGACCGCTTGCGTTACGCCTTCCTTGTGCATGAGGTCGATGGCTTTGCTCAACTCGCCGAGGCTCACCCAGTGCAGCCGCTTGGCGCTTTTTTCCAGTTCAGGCGAAGCCTCTTCCTTCAGCGCGATCACCGTCATCTCGATGCCTTGGCTTCGCGCGCCTTCCAGCACGAGAAACGGAAACCGCCCATTTCCGGCGATGAGTCCCCATCCTGTCACGTTTGCGCTGGTGTCCGGCATGAAGTGTGTGGGCGACTGTGATTCTTACTTCACGATTCCGCGTTCAGCAGTCTCGATAAATCGGACGAGTTCCTGGACGTCATCGGAGCCGGCTAGCTTCGCTCGCATCTCGGCAAGAGCTTGCGTTGTGTTCATCTTCGAACGGCTAAGCAAACGAAAAGCCCGGTCCAGTACCTGCAAGCGCTCCTTCGAGAAACCTTTGCGTTCAAGCCCAATCGTATTGACGCCATAGCTCTTCGTCTCGCGCTCCGTGACGACTCGCGAAAACGGCGGCACATCTTGCACGATCACCGTGCATGCACCCACGTAGGCATACCGCCCCACCCGGCAGAACTGGTGCACTACCGAAAACGAGCCGATGGTCGCGAAATCCTCCACCGCAACATGCCCTGCCAACGTCGCGCCATTCACAAACAGCGTCTGATTGCCGATCTGGTCGTCGTGCCCCACGTGCGAGTAGGCCAGAAAGAAATTCTCATTGCCGATCCGCGTGACGCCGCCGCCCTTCACCGTACCCCGATTAACGGTGACGTACTCGCGAAAAATATTTCCGTCGCCGACAACTAACTCGGTCCGTTCGCCACCAAAGGTGTAGTCCTGCGGATCGCCCCCGACCGCGCAAAACGAATAGAACTCATTGTTGCGGCCATACTTCGCAGGCCCGCCTACAAACGCATGCGAGTGAAGTACGCAACCCTCGCCGAGTTCCGCTTCTTCCCCCACAACCGCATAAGCCCCAACCTTTACTCTGGGGCCCAGCTTCGCGCTTGAGGCCACGATGGCTTGCGGATGAATCTCCGGCTTACTCATTTCGCGGGTTCTTCCGCCTTTGCGCCCATTTCGCGATCCACCATCTTGCACATCAGCGTCGCTTCTGCGGCCAATTGCCCATTTACGGTGGCTTTACCCTCGAGTTTGCAGAAATCGCCCCGCCACGAAATAACTTTAACTTCCAGCCGCAACTGGTCGCCAGGCACCACCGGCCGGCGGAAGCGCGCCCCGTCCACCGCCACGAAATACAACAACTTGTTATCGCGGTCAGGAATTTCAAGCAAAAGCAGCAATCCACCCGTCTGCGCCATCGCTTCGATGATCAACACTCCCGGCATGATCGGCTTACCCGGAAAGTGCCCCTGAAAATGCGATTCATTTATGCTTACGTTTTTCACACCCACGATGTACTTCAGCCGCTCCATCTCCAAAATCGCGTCCACCATTAGAAACGGATATCGGTGCGGCAGTATCTTCTGAATTTCCACAACGTCGAGTATCATCCCTGCTCCCCATCGCGCCACAGATCCTCCCTGCGGCGCCCACTCATTGCTAGCAAACTTTCTATTATATGCGAACCCACGTCAACCGAGCTACGCGCACTTGCCTCACCGTCCCGCCGATGCCGGGGCGGGAAATTCTCATTCCTGCCGCACTTTGCGCTTGCACCGTTGCTCCGGCTGCCAGTCATTGTTAGCATGTCCCGGCCATGCCCGACACCAATTACCCGAATGAATTCTTGCGCGCTCTGAAACCTCGCTTGCCGGAGATGCTTTCCACGCTCCAGAGGCTTGTCCTCGCGGAGTCTCCGAGCCTTGAAAAAGAGCCAGCCGACCTCTGCTGCGACATTCTCGCCGCGGAATGGCACAAACGCGGCGCAAGCGTCGAAAGGATCATCCAGAAAGTTCGCGGCGACCAGCTTCGCATCACCTGGTGGACTCAAAAATCGCGTCCCGCAGGCCAGTTCCTCGTCCTCGGCCACTACGACACCGTCTATTCCTGTGGCGCTCTAGACAAAATGCCCTTTCGCGTCGCCGGTGGAAAAGCGTACGGCCCAGGCATCTTCGATATGAAGGCCGGCCTTACGCAGGCTCTCTTTGCTCTCGATGCTCTGCGGCAAACAAAAGCTCCCTTGCGTCATCGGCTGGTCTTTCTCTGGACCTCTGACGAAGAGATCGGCAGCGATGCCTCAAGGAAACTCATCGAAACAGAAGCTCGTCGCAGCAATGCCGTCTTTGTCCTCGAGCCATCTCTCGGGCCAAAAGGCTTGCTCAAGACCGCCCGTAAAGGCGTCGGCGAAGCTGAGCTCATTGTCTATGGCCGCGCTTCACATGCTGGCCTCGCGCCGCAAGAAGGCGTCAATGCAATCCACGAGCTGTCGCGGCAGCTTCTGCGCGTTCAGGAGTGGAACGATCTTCGCCGCGGCGTTACCGTCAACGCCGACATAATCGAGGGGGGCACGCGCGTAAATGTCATCGCCGAACACGCTCGCGCCATCCTCGATCTTCGCGCGCTACGTGTTTCAGACATGCGTCGGATCGAGCGCAAACTGCACGTGCTCCGTCCCATTCTTCCCGGTGCCAAGCTTGAAGTTCGCGGCGGCTTCAATCGCGCCCCGCTCGAACGCAAATCCAGCGCCGCGCTTTTCGTCAAAGCCAAAACGCTAGCCGCGCAAATGGGTCTCGCTCTCGGCGAATGCACCGCTGGCGGTGGCTCCGACGGCAATCTCACCGCCGCAGTTGGCACTCCCACTCTTGACGGCCTCGGTGCCGTTGGCCACGGTGCCCACTCTGCGGACGAGCACATTCTCATCAACACCTTGCCGGCCCGCGCCGCGCTGCTCGCCGCTTTGCTGAGTTCTTAAAAACTTGAAAGCCTGATTGCGCTAGTGCCCGTATGTTTTACGCAGGTACTCGGCGGTGGACTGCATCAAATCGTTGTAATCGCTGTGCAGCACTTCGCGCAGTGCCGCTTCCGTGGAACTGCCGCTGCCAATGCGGTCGAGAATGCGTTCCATATCACCCATGCCGTCCGTCTGGACGATGTATTCGATATTCGCAAGCGCCCAGGCATAAGCGTAACCTGCTGCATCACTCTGCAATCCCATCCACGAACCCTCCAGCTGACCGAGCGAAGGCGCGTGCCCTTCCTGAAAAACCTGCGCAAGAACTGCGGCATTATCGCCGCTGCGTTTTCCTTCCATCCATTGCGCCAAACCTTCCTGTATCCAAGTTGGCGCGTGGCCACGCGTTTTCTGCCCCACAAAACTGTGCGTAAGCTCGTGTTTCAGCACCCGCGACAGCTCTGGAGTCACGCCGCTCAATCCCTGCACCGGCACGCGAATGCGCCCATCGTTCAGCGCGCCCACCCATCCCGGCGCGCGGGTGATGTCGGCAAAAGCCTCTTGCGTATATAGCACCACGCCAATGGAATCCGGCGGAGCAAAATTCAGCTCGGACTCGATCGCAGAAAAATGCGCCTCCAAGGTATGCAAGACTTCACGCGCTAGCGTCGGCGCCGCCGCGCCGCTATAACGTAAGGTAAAGTGGCTGCTTTCGTTTTCCTTGTAACTTTCTTCCTCCTGCTTGTCGCGCTGCGCCTTGTCGAGCGCCGTCTGCACTTCCGGATCGGGCCGCAAAGCCAGCGCGCGCTTCCACTCCGCAACAGCCTGATCCATCTTGTTCATTCCGTAGTATGCCCAGCCCGCCAGCTTCGCGACGTCGGCGTTGCCTGGAGCGACGCGCCGCGCGCGCTCCAGATAATCCAGCGACTGCTTGTACTCGCTTCGCCGCAAATGCAGGTAAGCCACATTCATCAGTAGCGCCGGCTCTTCCGGCGAAAACGTGAGCGCCGTGCGCTCGTCGGCCAGCGCGCGCTCCATGTCGCCCCGCGAAAGCTCGAACTGCGCCGCCACATGATGCGCAAGCGCCGCACTCGCATTCGCGCGCTGGTCGCCGGTATGCGCTGCTGCTTCCAGTTTCGCGATGTATTCCCGGTCAATCGCGCTGTCGTGCACGGCGCCGCTCTCAATTTCCGTGCCACCGCTTATCGCTCCCATGGCGGGCGGAGTAATGGCCAGATTCGCGGCCGCTGCCGCGGGAGAATCCCCCATCGGCACGCTTCCGCCTTTCTCAATATGGTCGACAATGGACTTCGGCAGGCTCAGCTCACCGGCAGAAGTCTCATACTTAACCTTGTCGCCTTCTTCTCTCACATTATTCGCGACAATTCGCCGCCCATTCTTCAGGACGATTGTGTCCGCATGAGCCAAAACCGCCCCAAAAAACACCACGGCACACAACATCAGCGCACGTCTAAATAAGGTGGAATGACCCATTTTTACATTCTAGTCCTCCGGGCCTTCGCCCTAGTCGCGGCCTTGTTCCGCATTGCCGAATGTGACTACACTTCTTATATGCGGGCAGGGGGGGCACTTCTTGTCGTGTGGTGTCTTATGGCGCTGCCCGTATCCTCCGCCACCGCTCAATCGCCTCACGAACTCTACGACGCCATCAACAACTTGCGTGTCGACCCTGCGGCCACTTACGAACTCTCCGCCGCCAACCGCATCGAACTCCGACGTGGCGATGTGGAAATATACTTCGAAGAAGGCAAACTCGCTTTTCTCGCTCCCCTCGACGGTCGCGTCACTGGCTTTGTCTTCTCCGGCCGAGGCCACGCTCTGGCGTTCCCGCGCGAACCGGTGGAAAAACAGCAGATGGCTCACTTTCTCGGCGCTCCCGTTCTGGACCAGGAATTCCTCAGCGCCTATGTGCGCTTCACCGATGACGCCGCGAATGATCTACTTCGCCAGTTCCATTCCGCTAATCTAAGCCCGCAATTGGATACTGCCTTCGCTTCGGTCTCGGACCCCTTCGTCGCCCAGTTCAATGTCTCTCAATCCTTGCGCATTCTCGAAGACCGTCTCTCACAAAACCCAAAGGCCTATTTCTACGCGGCGCTCGAGGGTATTGAGACGGGCGCTTTCGATGTTCTCTTCGACCCTCAGCGGCGAGAGCAGCTTCTTCTAGGCCAGCGGCGAAAATCTGGCAACTACACGTATTACGATGTTTGGGCATCCTACAGTGTTCCCGGCTCCGTCCCGCCGCCAGTTGATTTCCACGCACTCGATTACACGCTGGACACCGCCGTCCTACCTGACAACTCGCTCGACGCCACCGCCGCCGTTCATGTGCGCGCCGAAACTTCCGGTGAGCGCGTTCTTACGTTTCAACTCTCCCGCGCCCTCCACGCCGAAACCGTTTCAGACGCACAAGACAAGCCTCTGGCCTATTTCCAAAACGAAGGCATGAACCTCCAGGAACGCAGCGTACGCGGCAACGACTATCTCCACGTCGTGCTTCCGCAGCCCTCGCAGAAAGGCCAGGAGTACACCATTCATTTTCGTTACCGCGGCAATGTCATTGAAGACGCTGGCAACGGCGTGCTCTTCGTCGGCGCAAGAGAGAGCTGGTATCCCCACTTCGGCGACCAAGCTGATTTCGCTTCGTATAACCTCACCATGCGCTGGCCACGCCATCTGAAATTGGTCGCCACCGGTGCCAAGATCGATGAACAGAGCTCTGGAGATTTGCGCATAGGACACTGGCGAAGCGACAAGCCGCTCGCCATCGCTGGGTTCAATTTGGGCGAATACGCCTCCAGTTCCATCGCCGACGAAACACGCACAATCGACGTCTATGCCAATCGCCAGCTCGAGCAAGCCCTCAGCAATCGTCTCGACTCGCCAGATCCAAATTCGCTTCCATCAGATGTTCCGTTTCGCATGCCTGGCGGAAACAGCCGCGCCGCCATGCAACCGCCGAACCCGAGCCCCGCCGACGCCCTCAAGCAGCTCGGCAAAGAAATCGATTCTTCCATTCGCTTTTACGAAAATTTCAGCGGGCCTTTTCCCTATCGCACGCTAAGCGTCTCACAGATTCCTGGCACTTTCGGCCAGGGATGGCCCGGCTTGCTTTACATTTCGACATTTTCTTTCTTGTCCGCCGAAGCGCAAAATCGCGCGGGACTCTCTTCTGCCCGCCAGGAAGCGTTTACCGACATCGTTCCTTATCACGAAGTGGCCCATCAGTGGTGGGGCAACGTTGTCGGCTGGTCCAGTTACCGGGATCAGTGGATTGACGAGGCCTTCGCGAACTATCTCGCGCTGCTTTTCGCGGAAAGCAGAAAACCTTCCGAGCACGCCGTTCGCGTCTGGCTTGAACGCTACCGCAAACAGCTCGAGGAAAAGATTCCCGGCTCGGACACAACTGAGGGTGAGATCGGCGCGCTGCCTCTGGGCAATCGTCTGAACTCCTCAAAGTCACCGAGCGGTTTCGAGGAAGTGATTTACAGCAAAGGCTCCTGGGTCATTCACATGCTGCGGGAAATGCTGCGTCAGCCGGGCGCCAAGGATCCCGATGCGCGTTTCGTAGCCTTGCTTCGCACGATTTCCGCAAAGTACGCCTACCGTGCGTTCTCCACAGACGACCTTCAGCGCGAGGTCGAGGCCGTCATGACTCCGGCCATGGATCTCGAAGGCGGCCGTTCCATGGAATGGTTTTTTGAGCAGTGGGTGCGCGGCACGGGAATTCCCCACTATCGCGTGGAGTTCTCCACCCACCATACCGATAAAGGTGAAGTCGTTCGCGGGAAACTCTTTCAAACCGGCGTGCCGCATTCCTTCATCGTCAGCGTACCGGTCTACGCTAATAACGGTGCCGGTCACAATGTTTATCTGGGCTCCGTCATCGCCGCTGGCCCGGAAACTTCCTTCCATTTCACAACGCAAATCGCCCCGCATAAGCTCGTCATCGACCCCCAAATGACGCTCCTCTGCACCACGGATCAAACGGAAAAAACGCTGGAATAAGCGATCGTTACGTGAAGTTCACTTCGAGTTTTGTTGAAGAAGCTGTTGCTCTAGAAGCGGACTGTCCAAGTTCAGCGCCGCTTTGCCGTCCGGCCCGAAAACGTAAGGGTACCCCATCGGGTCCGCCGGCAGGCGCGGCAGCAATCCGGCCTGCACCAGCTCCACAACGCGCGATGGGCGATGCCCCGTTCGCTTCTGAAATTCGTCCGCGAGCACATCAAGCTGCTTACACTCCTGCTCGGCACCCAGGAGTTGTAGATGCGTCCGCGCGTTTTCCTTCACCTGAGGATCTTTCGTCGTCTGATAAACCTCGTTCCACAAAAAGATCGAGGTCTGCAGCGACTCGCCTTCGGCCGCGATTTTCGCGGCCATGACTTTCATCCAAATTTGCGATTCTGGATTCTTGCTGCCTTCCGCAAACGCCGCCGAAGCTCTCGTGTAGTCCTTTAGATCAAAGTAATAAATGAATCCCAGGTCTTCATACAATCGCCAAAATTCGGGATTCGCCTTAATTCCTCGCTCCAGCAGCTCGATCCCGAGATCTGGGCGCCCGGCCCCGCGTGGAGAACGCTCACTTAGAAATGTCGAGCCGAAACGGTAAGCCACCAGCAAGTTGGGGTCGAGCGTCGTCGTGACATCTAAAAGCGGCCACAGCAGATCGAAATTCGAATCATGTTTCGTGCGTTTGTCGCCATAGTATTGCACGACGCGCGTCCAATAGAGATCCGCCATTAATGGCGCGTATTCGAGACTCATTGCCTTCACCATCTTGCCGGAGCGCAGCACTAGCTCGTCCTGCTCCTGGTGCAAAGCAGCTCGCTGGCTATCGATGCGAGGCTGAAGTTGCCAAACCCCGGCAAATCCCAGGGGAAGCAAAATCAGCAGCAGCCAATTCTTCACATTCTGCGGCTTCATTTCAGATTCCGGCGGGAGAAAACGGCGGCGGCCACGAGTAGGACGATGCCGCTGTAAAGCACTGCGTACGCCGTGTTCTGCAGAATCAGCGCGCCAGAGATTTCCCGCCCGTGCGCGGCCGCGGCCATCACATTGAAATTTTCAAAATTCGGCAGCAGGTAGGAAAGTCCACGTAGTAGAGCCTCTATCGGCGGGTTCGGGATGCTGAAGTGAAAAGTTCGCACCTCCTCCACGAATAATCCAGCGACATATAGCGCCGACGTATACAGAATCGCCAGCAGGGGTGTGGTGTAACACGAGAACAAAAGCGCCAACGCCACCACCAGCATCAGTTTCAGCAAAATGAAATAGATTGCGATGAGCAGCACCGCATCCGTGCGCTCCAGTGGATGCTTCACATACAACAGCGCGGCGAACAACCCTGCCGCCATCGCCAGCGTGTTTACGGCAAGCGTCAGTACCAGCCCGCCGAATTTCCCAAGCAGAAATTCCCATCGACGCACCGGCTTGGCGAGCAACGCGTACAGCGTGCGCTTGTCCATCTCTTTGTAGACCAACCCAACGCCGATGAACACCGCGATCAACAAACCAATCACAGAAATGGCGCTCAAACCCAAACTCTTGATCACCATCTCTTCGATCCCAATCGAGATTCCCCCGACGAAGATCGCCGCCGCCATCATCAGCAGCGCAAAAAAAACAAGGTTGTACAACACGCGGTCGCGCACCGCTTCCCGAAAAGTATTCAATGCCACCACGCCCGCGCGCCTCATTTCCCGCTTACCTCAACTGCCGCCCCTTGCGTCCGGTCCGCTTCGATGAGGTCCATAAAATACTCTTCCAGCGAAGGCTTGATCTGCGCCACGGAAAGAATTTTTGCTCCGACCGCGCGAAGCTGTTCCAAAGCTCCGTACAGCTCTTCTTCCGAAACTTGCATGCGATAACGGTCGCCTGTCTTTGTGGCCTTCGCAATAACCACCGCCGCGTTTGCGCCACTCCCCGCCAACTCGAACAGAATTTCCATCCCCTGCGACTTCATCCCGACTATCTCGCCAGGCGCGCCAACGCCGCGCAGCTTTCCTCCGACAATCACCCCCACTCGGTCGCACAACATCTCTGCATCGGACAAAATATGAGTGGAGAACAACACGGTTCTCCCTTCTCGCTTCAATTCCAAAATAATGTCGCGCACTTCCCGCCGCCCTATTGGGTCGAGCCCTGACATCGGCTCATCCAAAATCACCACTTTCGGGTCGTGCAGAATCGCTTGCGCTAAACCCACGCGTTGCAACATCCCCTTGGAATATTTCCGCAACTGAATCTTCCGTGCCGTCTCCAGTCCAACTTTCTTGAGCATCCTCGCGACCCGCTCGCGTCGGTCCGCGGCCGTCAAATCGTGAAACCGCGCGAAATAATCCAGTACCTCGGCTGCCGTCAGATAATCGTAGAAATAGGGCTGCTCGGGCAGATACCCGATGTCTCGGTGCATTTCGATGTCCGTGATTGGCTTTCCCAGAATGCGCGCCGAGCCCGCGTCAGGAAAAATGAGCCCCACAAGCAGCTTGATGGTCGTGGACTTCCCTGCCCCATTCGGCCCGAGAAATCCAAACACTTCGCCGCTCTCGACCTGCATGGTCAAGCCTTCCAGCGACCTTTTTTTCTTAAGGTGCAGGAACCCGAACGGGTAGTCCTTGGTCAGATTGTCGATTTCAATCGCTGCGCCTGGCATGCTCTCATTCTTCGCATGCCCAGCCCAACCGTCAATCAATCACGCCCATCCATGTGCGCGGAGAGAAAATAGGGATTTCGTACCAGGAAGAAAATTAGTTCGCTCTTAGGAATGGCTTCGTGTACTGCCGATTTGCACCAGCTCAGGCTGTGGCGAAGGCGGCGCCATGGCCTTCGGCTTCAAGTTCTGCGGCCCACGCCAGTTGTCAATGATCCCCACCTGTTGCACACATGAGACCGTGCACATCGGCGCGCAATGTTTCGTCGTGTAATATTCGCGATGGCGCATCTCATCGGTATATTGCTCAAGCGGGATCCCCGGGTACCCGCGCTGCTGCGAGCACCAGTGCACCAACCCATCCTCGCAAATGTACAAATACCGCGCTCCCGAACGGCACCGCCAGTCGTGCTCTTTGCCGCGCGCCACGCTGTGCTGAAAATCATTAAATCGCGAGAAAGACCGCTTCCCCAGCGTCATGATCTCTTCAAAAATCTCCAACTCGCGCGGACCAAGCGGCTTTAACTGCCCATTTCCGTCGTGAATAATCCCCACCGTGCTCGTAAAACCCAGATCCACAGCCCGATGCGCAATCTTCAAGGCGTCTTCCGGATCTTTGACGCCGCTCCCCAGCACTGAATTGATGTTCACCTGGAAAACCGCAAACTCTGCGAGCCATTCAAGCCGCGTATCCAGCGTCTTCAAACTTTTCTTCGACACTTCGTCGGGCACCAGGTTATCGATGCTGATCTGCAAGTGCTCCAGTCCCGCCTCGTTCAGCGTGCCGATTCGCTCCTTGCTCAGCAAAAACCCGTTCGTAATCATCCCAGCGATCATCCCGCGCTTCCGGATGTGACGGATTACGCCTTCCAGCTCCGGGTGCATCAGCGGCTCGCCACCGCTGATGGTGATGATCGACGTACCCATATCCGCCAAAATATCCAGCCGCTTCTTCATCTCCTCCAGCGGCACGGGCTTTGAGAAATTGTCGTACTCGTTGCAATAACCACAGTCCAGATTGCAGCGCCGCATCGGAATGATATGCACCAAAACGGGATGTTTCGTCGACGCCAGCGCCTTGGCAATCATCTTCAGCTCGCGCACACGCGTCCGCCGGAATCTTTGCCGCCGCAAGCGCAACACTTCCGCGCTAGCCGTTACAGTTTTTGTCTCTTCTGGCATCAATACCGCTAATTCCCCAAGGCTTCAATTATACACAACGCTGCCCTCTCACTCTCCTCTGTGCGCCACTCGACGGCCACTATGTTTCCAATCGCACAAGTCATTTCTCAAATGCTCCCAGCGCGTGATAGGCTCGCGGCATTGAGGGTCAACGTGGGCTTAGGTTCTGCTTGGTTCTGGCCAAAGTCAGCAATCGGAGGTTTGCACTCCGACATCCCTATCCTTCAACAAGCAGCAAGCCAATCCGAATTCGCCGGACCCCACAAAACACGCCCACTCCTTTGTAGGGGCGGGGCTTGCCCCGCCCGAGGCCTTATCTTTTCTCCTGATACTTTTAATTTCTAGCTACCACGTAGTTTCGTAGGTAGTATTCCGCCATCGAGACTGTTGCATTCAGCTCCATCTCAACTGAAGCGTGCGGAGGATTCCCAAATGTCGAGAAAAATCATTTTCCCCGCGTTGCTTGTCGTGTTTG
Source organism: uncultured Acidobacteriota bacterium (assembly GCA_963730495.1). Lineage (GTDB taxonomy): Bacteria > Acidobacteriota > Terriglobia > Acidiferrales > UBA7541 > Acidiferrum. The sequence goes on from CAVSSD010000023.1 coordinate 167,736, forward strand.
CCTCGTTCTTCGCTTGGAGCAAACCAAATCAATCCGCGCCCCAAGACTTCGCCACCTTCGATCCCGACGGCACCGCCCACATCACGCGCACAATCCCCATGCCCACGACAATCAGCCCCGAAGCTCAAAAATGGTTAGCTTCGCTGGTGCAATCCACACCCGGCCCGGAGGACCTTGCCACTCGCCGCAAACGCACCGATGAATGGCGCGCCAAACAATCCGCCGAAGCCAAGCGCCTCTTTCCCGTCAACGTAGAAGAAACCACCACCGCAGGCGTCCGCACTGACATCATCACTCCTCTCTCCACGCCAGCCGCAAATCGCAGCTTGGTGCTCATCAATCTGCACGGCGGCGGTTTCAACTCCGACTCCGGCTCGCTCATCGAAGGCGTCCCCATCGCCAATCTCGCCAAAATCAAAGTCGTCTCCGTCTATTACCGCCTCGCCCCGGAAAATCCCTTTCCCGCCCCGGTCGACGATACCGTTGCCGTCTACAAAGCCCTCCTCAAAACTTACAAGCCGCAAAACATCGGCATCTTCGGCACCTCCGCCGGCGCCATCCTCACCGCCGAAGTCGCCATCCGTCTCAAGCAACTGAATTTGCCGGAACCTGCCGCGCTAGGCCTTTTCTCTGTCCTAACCGACTACTCCCGCACCCCCGAATCCCACCAACTCTTCGCACTCAACGGCTTCCCCGGCAACCTGAAGCCCCAAGACCCCAGCGCTCCGACCGGCGAGGAGTACGCCCGCACCACAGATCGCAAAGATCCCGTTCTCTCTCCCATCTTCGCCGACCTAAAAGGCATGCCTACCAGCCTCCTGGTCACCAGCACCCGTGATCTCCTCCTAAGCGACACCGCCCTTTTCCATCGCGCTCTCCTCGGCGCCGGCAACAACTCCCAACTTGTCGTCTTCGAAGCCTTGCCCCACGCCTTCTGGTATCACTTCCAACTCCCCGAAACCACCGAAGCTCTGAATCTCATGTCCAATTTCTTCACCAAAAATCTCGGCCACTAAAGAGCGGTGGAAGTGTCGGCTCTCGGTTTCCTCAATGGCCGTTCTCGATGCCATGCAACCAACACTTCCGCCCGAGCTTCCCACACTCAGGGAACAAAATCATGGTTGTGACGTCTACTAACCGGGGGCACCATTACGTCGTCTATCGTAGTGAACTCTCAGAGGGCAGCCTTTCCGAGGCCTAAGGATTTGTGCCGGCCATATCGGGAGTTCTCGTTTTGAGGCATCCATGAACCCGCTGCTCTCCGATTTACGCTACGCCGCTCGAGAAGCCCGCAATCGCCCGGGCTTTACGCTGACCGCCGTACTTTCCCTTGCCCTCGGCATCGCAGCCACAAGCGCTGTGTTCAGCGTCATCTACGCGGTTCTGCTCGATCCCTTCCCCTATCCCGGCGCCGACCGCATGATGGAAATTCGGCTCACGGACAAGTCCGGCCAAGACCGTTTCTCCGGCCTCAACGGGCCCGAAATCGAACTGCTTCGCCAGACCAAGTCGTTCGAAAGCGTCACCGCCATGGGAGGATGGAACCTCACCACAACCGATGGCGACCTTCCCGAAGATGTTCGGGGGATGGACATTTCCCCGGAAGCTCCCAATCATTGGGGCAGCACCGCTATGATGGGCCGTTGGCTGATTCCCTCCGACGCACCCTTTGGTCAGGATTCGCAAGCTGTCGTCGTACTCAGCTATCCGTTTTGGCAGCGCTATTACGTAGGCGATCCAAACGTTGTCGGCCGTACCCTTCAGCTGGTTCACAAACCCTACAAAGTCGTTGGAGTCATGGGGCCGCGTTTTCGCTGGGGAGAAGCCGACGTCTACCTCCCGCTCAAGCTCACCAACGACCCCGACAAATACTACGGGGGTTCGCTTAAACTGAAGCCAGGCGTTACGGTCGCCCAGGCAAACGCAGAACTTCAGCCGCTCCTCGAGCAGTTCGCCAAGCAAACGCCCAAGCGTTATCCCACCGATACATTCCGCGTAAATCTGCGCAGTATCGTGGAGATTTACGCAAGGCCGCTCGGACCCATTCTCTATTTGCTGCTCGGCGCGGTTGGTTCACTCTTGCTGATCGGTTGCGCCAACGTCTCGATCCTCCTGCTGGCGCGAGGCACGGAGCGCCAACACGAGTTGGCAGTACGCGCTGCCGTCGGCGCCAGCCGCTGGCAGATGATTCGCCAGTTGCTCACCGAGTCGCTCTCCATCGCCGTCGCAGGAACTCTGCTCGGCGTGCTCCTGGCATGGAAGAGCCTCGCATTCATCACCGCTTGGCTACCGCGGTACGCCTTCGCCGCCGAATCCGTGATCAAGATGAACGTTCCCGTTCTGTTGTTCAGCATCGCCTTGGCCTGCGCTACGACGATCGTCTTCGGCCTGTGGCCCGCTCTTCAGCTTTCACGCCCTGATCTGGCCCGCCTGATGCAAAGCAGCACGCGGCGCATCAGCGGCAGCGCCCGCGCTCGCCGCACTCATAGCTTGATGGTCGGTGCGCAGGTCGCCCTTACGCTGCTCATGCTTACGGCGGCAAGCGCCGCCGGCAAGGGCTTCCTAAAACTGGTGAAAGCCGATCTCGGCTACGACCCGCACTTCGCGATGTCGGTCCCGATTCCTATCCACGAAAACACGCACAATTCCTGGAAGGAGCGCTCCGAATATTTCGATCAGCTTCGCGCTCGCCTCGCTTCCATGCCGGAAGTCGCCATGGCCGCTATTTCCACAAACGCCACACCGCCTCTGAACGGCAACGACAACCGCTTCGAAATTATGGGCATCAACGATGGAGAAAAGCACGAAGCGCGGCTCAACCTGGTCAGTCCCGAATACTTTCCTCTGCTTCACATCCCTCTCGCTCAGGGCCGCCTCTGGGATCACGCCGAAACAATGCGCGGAGCCACAGTCGCCGTCATCAACCAAACCATGGCGCGCCAATACTGGCCAAACGGCAACGCCCTCGGCCAGCGGTTGCGCACTTCCGGCCTGAAAGCCGATCCTATTTATGCGCCGGCCGCTCCGGGCAGTGACGATTGGCTGCAAATCATCGGTGTCGTTGCGGACGTACGCGACGATGGTCTGCGCAACCCGATCAAGCCCGCCGTCTACATTCCCTACACCCTCAAAATGTGGATGTTTACACAGGTTCTTGTGCGGACGCACATCCCGCCTCTCTCGCTCCTTCGCGACATTCGCGCCCAGATCGTTCAGGTGGATCCCGATCAGCAGGTCATCAGCGACGTGCGCGACCTCGAAGGTTGGATCACGAACCTGCCCGAGTACGGCCAGCAACGTCTCGTGGCTATCCTGTTCGGGATATTCTCGGTTCTCGCGCTCTTGCTCGCCGCGGTTGGGCTTTACAGCGTCGTCTCTTACGGCGTCGCCACGCGCACCAATGAATTCGGTATCCGCATGGCCCTCGGCGCGAAAGCTGGTGACGTCTTCCGCATGGTTCTTTCCGCTACCGCGCTCAATGTCGGCGCCGGCATCGCAGCGGGCATTTTCTTGTGTTTCGCGTTCAACAAATTGGCCACCAAATGGGTCAACGAAAGCTCACGCGACCCGATGGATCCTCGGCGCCGTCACCCTTATTCTAATCGCCGCCGCAGCTCTAGCCTGCTTTGTCCCAGCCCGCCGCGCCTCCTCCATCGACCCCATGGAAGCCTTGCGCTACGAGTAGCAGCCACATAGCACTTGACAAACCTGGACCGCGAGAGCATAAACTCCGCCCTGGTTCCTGGGCTAGGGCACTCTGTGTCTCTAGTACCTTACTGTCTACGGCACATCGTTTGGCCCTCCAAGCTTGCGCCTCCGGCAGTCGTTGCTTTTTTGTCTTAAACCCCCACTACTCACTCTCTCTTCATCATTTCAAGGTAAGATTTACCCGACCGAATCCAGGAGCCATCATGTCTGAACTCATCGAAACCGACACCAACATCCCGACCCGCACCGAGTCCGACTCCATGGGCAAGATCGACGTCCCCGCCGACCGCTACTACGGCGCGCAGACCGCCCGCTCGCTCATCCACTTCGCCATCGGCAAGGACACCATGCCGCCCGAGCTGATTCTCGCCTTCGGCATCCTCAAAAAAGCCGCCGCGCTCGTCAACCAGGATCTCGGCAAGCTCCCCGCCGACAAAACCGCGCTCATCACACAAGCCGCCGACGAAGTCATCGCCGGAAAGCTCAACGAGCATTTCCCCCTGCGCATCTGGCAAACCGGCAGCGGCACGCAGACCAACATGAACGTCAACGAAGTCATCTCCAACCGCGCCATCGAAATCGCCGGCGGCGCGATGGGCAGCAAAAAGCCCATCCACCCGAATGACGACGTAAACATGTCGCAATCCTCGAACGACACGTTTCCCGCCGCGATGCACATCGCCGCCGCCACGGAAACGCGCCAGAAGCTTCTCCCTGCCGTGAAAAAACTTCGCGACGCGCTCGACGCCAAAGCCAAGGAGTTCGCCGGCATCGTAAAAATCGGCCGCACCCATTTGCAGGATGCTACGCCGCTCACCGTCGGCCAGGAATTTTCCGGCTACGTCAATTTGCTCGACCGCGACGGCGGCCGCATCGCCATGGCTCTCGATGGCCTCTACGATCTCGCCATCGGCGGCACCGCCGTCGGCACCGGCCTCAACGCCCATCCCGAATTTGCCGAACGCGCCGCGAAAAAAATCGCCGAGCTTACGAGCCTGCCGTTCCGCTCGCATCCCAATAAATTTGCCGCGCTCAGCGCCCACGACGAACTCGTCTTCGCCAGCGGCGCGCTGAAAACTCTTGCCGCCTCGCTCATGAAAATCGCCAACGACATTCGCTGGCTCGCTTCCGGCCCGCGCTGCGGCCTCGGCGAACTCATTCTTCCCGAAAACGAGCCCGGCTCCAGCATCATGCCCGGCAAAGTAAATCCCACGCAGGCCGAAGCCTCACCATGGTCGCCGTGCAAGTGATGGGCAACGATGCCGCCATCGGTTTCGCCGGCTCGCAAGGCAATTTCGAGCTCAACGTTTTCAAGCCCGTCATCATCTTCAACTATCTCCATCCGTCGAGCTTCTCGCCGACGCCATGAACAGTTTCGTGGGTCACTGCGTCCAGGGAATCGAAGTCAACACCACGCAAATCGAACACTACGTCCACAATTCCCTGATGCTCGTCACCGCCCTCGCTCCCAAAATCGGCTACGACGCCGCAGCCCAAGTCGCCAAAGCCGCCCACCACTCCCACCTCAGCCTCCGCGAAGCCGCCATCAAACTCGGCTTCGTAAGCGCCGAAGAATTCGACGCCCTCGTCAAGCCCGAGGACATGACCCACCCATGACCAGAGCGAATGCTTGCTTATGAAATTCATCGAATGGTTGAGGAAAAGATGGCCGGTGATCTGCCTGTCTCTGGCACCCGCCTTTCTTCTGGGTTTACTTGGTGGGCCACTGCTCTACTCTTTCAGCCACTGTTGGCCGGCAGGAAACGATTGTGAAGCGTATTCACCGGTGCGAATATTTCTAGCCTATCTTTTGTCTTGGCCGATCCTTGTCATGCAGTTCGTTCCTGTTTTCTCACACAATGACAGTCTCAATCCGTTTCGATCGGGCAATCCAGGGCTTCTCATTTTGTGGGTCTACTATTATTTCCTTGTCTCAGGAATAGATTTCCTGCTTAAGCTGAGGACCAAGAGGAGAGCTGAAAGAATATGACTTCCCGCGCGATCGTTCTTATCTCTATGCTCTGCGTCAGTGTGTCGTCCTTAGTCGCTCAACAAACCAGCGCGCAGGCGACGTACACGCTGAAGGCGACGCCGAAGACGGTGGCTTGGGGATACTACGATGCGAAGGCGGCGCCGGTGTTGCGCATCAAGTCGGGCGACACGGTGCAGATCGATACGCTGATTACGAACAGCCCGAAGCGGCTGGAGGATGCGGGGTTGCCGCCGGAGCAGGTGGAGCAATCGCTGCGCGATATTACCGAGCAGGTGAAAGACAAAGGGCCGGGCGGGCACATTTTGACGGGGCCGATTTATATTGAAGACGCGCAGCCGGGCGACGTGCTCGAAGTAAAAATTCTCGGCGATAAAGCTGGCGATTCCGTATGCGTACAACGCGTTCGGGCCGGGCCGCGGCTACATCCCAGACGATTATCCCTACGCGAAAATGAAAATCATTCCGCTGGATGAGAAGCGCATGGTCGCGAAATTCGCGCCGGGCATCGAGATTCCGCTGCATCCTTTTTTCGGCAGCATGGGCGACGCGCCGCCGGAAAGCGCGGGCCGCTTCAACAGCGCTCCGCCGTGGATTATGGCGGGCAATCTCGATAACAAGGACCTCGTCGCCGGCACCACGCTCTACATTCCCGTGCACGCGCCCGGCGCGCTCTTTGAAGTCGGCGACGGCCACGCCGGGCAGGGCGACGGCGAAGTGGACATCACCGCGCTCGAAACTTCGCTCGTCGGCACGTTTCAATTCATCGTGCGCAAGGACATGCACCTGAAATGGCCGCGCGCCGAAACGCCCACGCACTACATCACCATGGGCCTCAACGACGACTTGAACGCCTGCGCCACGCTCGCCGTCCGCGAAATGATCGATTTCCTCGTCACCGAAAAGCATCTCTCCCGCGACGACGCCTACATGCTCGCCAGCGTCGCCGCCGACCTCCACATCACCGAACTAGTCGACGGCAACAAAGGCGTCCACATGATGCTCCCCAAATCCATCTTCGTTGCGTGCGGTTACCAAATGAAGACCTCCACACTCATCATCACCGCTGCCCTGCTAGCACAAATCGCTGCCGCTCCACGCATTCTCCGTGCCCTCTCTTCTCCGAACTCTGCGAACTCTGTGATCGTAGTTCTCTTTCTTTTTCTTCGCTTCCGCAAACGATAAGTCCAGATTGGTGCAAAGCTCTTCCCCGCCCGGAATACAAAACTCTCGAACGCGTGCTGCCGAACGAGCCGTGGTTTGAGGTCTACAAAGTCGCGCCCGGCGTCTTCGCGATTTACGAGCCGCACCAAGCCGAAGAAGTTATCTCCTATCTGATCGTCGGCACCAAGCAAGCCCTGCTCTTCGACACCGGCATGGGCATTGCCAACATCCACAAAGTAGTCGCGCAACTGACCAATCGCCCCATCGTCGTGCTCAACTCGCACACGCACAACGACCACGTCGGCGGCAATTCCCTCTTCACTTTTATCTACGGCATGGACACCGACTTCACGCGCCAAAACGCGAAAGGCTCTCGCGACGACGCGCAAGAAGAACTCGCTCCCGGAATGATCTGCGGCAATCTGCCAAAAGGTTTCGATCCGAAGACCTACGCCACCAAGCCGTGGCACATCTCGCTCTTCGTGAAAAACGGCTTCAAAATCAATCTCGGCGGCCGCACGCTCGAAATCATTTCGACCCCCGGCCACACGCCCGACGCCATTTGCCTGATCGACCGCGCCAACGGCCTGCTTTTCACCGGAGACACCTACTATCCCGGCCCGATCTGGCTCTTCCGTCCCGAAACAAATCTCGACGCCTACGTCGCATCCGTGAAGTGGCTCGCCGATCTCGCACCGCAAGCGAAACTCGTCCTCGGCGCCCACAACGTTCCCGTCGCCGATCCATCCGTGCTGCCGAGACTTGTCACCGCCATCGAAGCCGTTCGCGCCGGAAAAGTCGAAGCCAAGCTGCTCGAAGGCGGCAAAGCCACCTACACGACCGACGGCATAACCTTTCTTCTCAAGGCCCCGGCTGCGGGAGTAAAATGACGGCGTTGGAAGCCAGCTATGAGCTCGACCCATACACGAATCTGTTGCCTGGCCCTCTCCGGATTATTTCTCTGCCTTCCCGCAGGCGCTCAATCGCAACCCGCTCAATCGCAAAATGTCCCGCCGCAAAAAAAGTCCAAGCACGGAAAACCTCCCGAGCCCAAAGTTGAGATTTATTACGGCGGCGTCTTTCTCGTCGGGGAAGGCGGTATCCCCAACGGCCCGTGCTTCCGCATCAACGGCCGCATCACCTCCGCCGGATTCTTCAACGAACTGAAGTCCTATGACAGCGATGACGGAACCGTCTTTCGCCTCGGCACAAACGAAGTCACGCAGTTCCCCGATAAAGTGCTGCTCTCGCTGACCATTCACGATCAGCCGTGTTCTTTTGGCCTGCAGCCAGTGGGCACAGGCGTCTATCTCACACCGGAGACCATGGGCAACCTAAAACTTTCGCTGTATTGGAAACACGGCGTGGAGCTGCGCCCGGCAGGAAAAGTAGCGGTCGTGCACTATTCCGTCGTCCCTCTCCAGCCATACGCGACGGAGCTTGCTGCGGAATTGCCCAAGCGGTATCTATGGTCCTACGAATTCGGTATTCCCGGTGCGGGCGTTCCCTTGACGGACAGCCTCGTGCTCATTTTCCGTACACCGGACGGGCACATCGCCGCGCGCGTCGCCGCGCGTTTGTAATTTGCGCGCTGCATTTGCGGCGTTGTCGCTCCTTAGCGATGGCGCGAGGAGACGAGTGAAATTAGCTTTTCTTCAGCCCATGGAGCTGACTTTTTCGGGCTCGATCTTGTAGAGGACGCGTACTTCGCCGGGTTGGCGGAACGGATAGACGGGCTTGCCCAAATATTTTTGCGAAAGCTTGTCGATGTGGGCGTCCGCGCCATTCTGGGTAATCTCGACGACCTTGCCGCGAATTTCGAGATAGCGATAGGGATTCGCGGGATCCTGCAGCGAAATGGAAACGCGCGGGTCGCGGCGAATGTTTTTGTCCTTCACGCGGCCAAGCGCCGAATTGATGCGAACGTGTTTGCCGTCGTAATCAACCCAGACGGGCGTGACCTGCGGGCTGCCGTCTTTCATGAGCGTGCCGAGATTGCCGAACGCCGGCTTCTCGAGCAGGTCCGCGTATTTTTCTGGAATGTTTTCTGCCATGGCTGCCTCCTGACGACTCTGTTCTATGCGACTGAACATTCAAACTCTAGCACGCAAGAGGTGCGCCGCGCAGCTTTGGCGCGCGTTTACGAATTGCGCGGTGCCGCCGAGGTGTTCAAACAAATCGAATTTCCGGTGCGCGGTTCGGTGACGTAAGCGGCGCTCCAGTAAGTTTCCGTAGTTCCTCGATGTCCCAACCCGCCGCAATCTCGCGAAGCATCAATCCTTCCGGTTTGACGTCGATCACCGCGAGATCGGTGACGATCGTGTCGACACAGGCGAGCCCCGTCAGCGGATATGTACATTCGCGCACGATTTTTGCCGCGCCTTCCTTGGTAGTGTGTTCCATGCAAACGATCAGCCTTTTCGCTCCCGCCGCGATATCCATCGCGCCACCGATCCCGCCTGAGCCTTTGACGCCGGGAATTTTCCAGTTGGCGAGGTCGCCTTTTTCCGAGACTTGAAATCCGCCGAGCACGGCGACGTCAAGGTGGCCGCCGCGCGTCATGAGATGGGCGTCGGCCTGATGAAAAAAAGACGCGCCGGGAATCAGCGTCACCGGGACTTTCATCGCGTCCACTAAATCGTAGTCTTCTTCGCCGGGTCTTGCGCGACGACCCATACCGAGAATGCCGTTCTCGCTGTGAAAATAAACTTCAACGTTTTCTGCTAAATAATCCGCGATGAGATTGGGGATGCCCCAACCAAGATTTACGTAGGCGCCGTTGGGTAACTCCAGTGCGGCGCGTTGAGCGATCTGCTCGCGAGTGAGTCTCGGCTTATCCGGCATAGCGGACTCCTTTGGCTTGCACAATGCGGTGCACAAAAATCGCGGGCGTCACGACGTACTCCGGTTTGATTGCGCCAACCGGGACGATTTCGTCGACTTCGACGATCGTCGTCGTCGCAGCCATAGCCATTATCGGGATTGAAATTGCGCGCCGCAAGACGGTAAGTCAGATTGCCAAGCTCGTCGGCTGTTTCGGCTTTGATGAGAGCGTAGTCGGCATGAATAGGCATCTCGAGGATGCAGCGTTTTCCTTCGATGACGCGCTCTTCTTTCCCAGCCGCGACTTCCGTGCCCACACCGACGGTTGTATAAAACGCGCAAAGACCAGCGGCGGCAGCGCGCATGCGTTCACAAAGAATTCCCTGCGGCACGAGTTCGAGAGTCACCTTTTTTGCGGCGAACTGCTCTTGAAAATAATTGGAATGCGGGCCAGGAAAGGATGCGATGACATGGCGGATCTGGCCGTTTTTGAACATCAAGCCAAGTTCGCCATCGCGCGTTCCGCAATTGTTGCTGATGGCGGTGATGTCTTTGACGTCCTTCCGGGCCAGTGCCTGGATCAAATTGTTGGGAAATCCCGCGCCGCCGAAGCCGCCGAACATGATTCGAGCTCCGTCTCGAATATCGGCCACGGCCGCATCCAGACTGGGATAAATTTTGTCTTTCATGGCTCGGCGTATCCTACCAGAGGCGGTGCAAGTCTGCAGGTGCGAGCGCGCGGGAGCAGATGAGCCGATAAATCCGGGCTGGCACGCGCAAGGCTCACGTCGTCTAACATGGTTGCAGGGGCTATGAAACGCGGAACTCTCATTGTGATTTTGCTGGTTGTCGTGGTGCTCGCGATTGGCGGCGTGGCGTTTTCATTCTTGCATGACGGCGTGAGCGCAAAAGCGACACCGACGGCGCTTGAGGTGGCGATGGCGCGGAAAGCCAGGCACATGGCGCTTCCGAGCGCGTCGCGCGCGCTGACCAATCCCGTGCCGGCTTCCGAGGAAAACTTGCGTGATGCGCGATTGCACTTCGCGGATCATTGCGCCATCTGCCACGGCAACGATGGCAGTTGCGACACGATGATGGGCAGCGGACTTTATCCCAAGCCGCCGGACCTGCGGCTCGCGGAAACGCAAAAACTCTCCGATGGCGAACTTTTTTGGATTATCGAAAATGGTGTGCGGTTCACGGGAATGCCTGCGTTTTCTAATCCCCATAGCTCGAAGGAAGATAGCTGGAAGCTTGTCCACTTCATTCGCCACCTGCCGCAACTCACGGCGGAGGAGCGCCTCGAGATGGAGCGGAATAACCCGAAGAGCCCTGCGGACATCCTGAGGAACAGCGAGAGAATGATTTCTTGAATGGAAAGACACCGGCGCCGCCTACGGAGTCACATCATCATTAGCTGCGAGCAATGACATGGGAAATTCGAGAGGCGCGCAGGCAAGAGTGCCTGTGCTACCGGGTTGCGTTTCGCGCTGTCGTGGAATACTGTTTGAAGAGGCTCGGGCCCGAGGAGATGGCTATGAAAGTTCGCTTGGCGGCATTCCTGTTATCGCTCGCCGTTGTCTGCGGCGCTGCTTTTGCGCACGGCGATCTGAAACACGTCAGTGGAACGGTGGAGAAAATCTCTGCGGGTTCTATCTTCGTAAAGACGGCTGACGGAAAGTCGGTCGAGGTAAGGATTGTTCCGTCGACCGTGTATGTTTTTCATCCTGCAAACCAAACCGGGACGCCATCTGACGCCAGCCTGGACAAACCAGCGAAATTCGCCGACCTTGCTGTAGGCGATCGAGTACTCATCCACGCAAAGCCGAATGGCGATACGCTCGAAGCTGCTGAAGTGAAATTTTCCGCACCGGCCACCGTGGCGAGCAAACCAAAATCCTGAAGGGCCCTCGAGGCGCGAGGTTTGCGTGCGTATCATTCCTCAACCAGATGGCAGGAGTGCGTCTTTACCACCAGCCATACGCGGCGTCCTTCCGCCAGTTCCAGCGCCCTCACAGCTCCTGGTGTGATGTGCACGATAAATTCCGCGCCACAATCGACGCGCGCGCGGACAAGAGTTCCGCGCGGTTCCATCGCAACGATTTTGCCTTCGATGAACGTTGCGAGCGCTCAAATCGTGTGGTTGGGAGGTTGCGAGCAAAATATCGCCTGCGCGAATGGCTACGAGCACGCGGTCTCCAACGGCCACGTAGCCCAACGGCACTTCGATTTCGCAACGGCTTTCGTTGAGACGCACGCGCATCACGCCGTCGGCTTCGCGCAAATCCACGACCGTTCCACTTAGCAGATTTTCAAAACCGGCAGCTTGGGCCAGCCGCTTGCTGCCTGGGCACTTCCAGTACCTCAAAGGGCGTTCCAGCGCCGATTACGCGCCCGTGATCCATGGCGATCACTCGTTCGCCGAGTGCGTCCACTTCTTCGCGTGTGTGCGTCACATACAGAATCGGAATGCGCCGCTCGGCATTCCACGCGCGGAGATCATCGACGATCGCAGACTTCAGTTCCGCGTCCAGGCCGCTGAGCGGTTCATCGAGCAGCAAGACGCGGGGCTGTGTTACCAGAGAACGCGCCAAGGCGATTCTCTGGCGTTCTCCGCCGGAGATTTCCGCGGGCTTGCGCTGCGCGCAACTTGTCCACGCGGAAAGCTTTCATGATTTCTTCGACGCGTGTTGCGCGTTGCTCGTGCGGCAGATCAGCGAGTCCATAGGCGACATTTTCTTCGGCGCTCAGGTGCGGGAAAAGCGCTAGCGTTTGAAAAACGTAAGCGATGCGACGAGTCTGCGGCGGCTGGTTCAAGCCAGCTTGCGAATCGAACAACACTTCTTCGCCTGCGGCAATGCGTCCGGCGTCAGGCCGCACCAATCCGGCGATGCAATCGAGAATAGTTGATTTTCCCGCGCCGGAAGGACCAAAGAGAATAGTGATTCCCGCAGGAACTTGGAGGGAAACGTCCAGTAGGAAAGGAGCAGAGCCCGCACGGGCTCGTTGCAGCTGCAAACGCAGCGGACAACGTGGATGCGTTTACTTCGCCGCCCACGGTGTCCACAGGCGATGTCCGATTTGGCGGCCTACTTGACGATTGAAGGCATATACGACTGACAATACCGCAAACGAGATTGCAAGCAGCACGAGCGCCATGCGATTCGCATCGGCGTACTCGAGCGATTGCACGTGATCATAGATATCGATCGAAACCGTGCGCGTTACTCCCGCCAAATTACCGCCGACCATGAGCACAACGCCGAACTCGCCCATGGTGTGGGCAAAGCTGAGCACCAAGGCTGTCACGACACCGGGAATCGAGAGGGGGAGAATGACGCGCCAAAATGTTTCGCAGGCGGCCGGCGCCGAGCACAGCAGAGGCATCAAGGAGTTTGCGATCGACGGATTCGAATGAGGCGATGAGGGGTTGCACGGCGAACGGCAAACTGTAGAGCACTGACGCGAGGACCAATCCCTCGAATGTGAACGCTAAGCCGTGCCCGAAAAACGTTTGCCAGAATTTTCCCAGCGGGCCGCGCGGACCCATGGCGACGAGCACGTAAAATCCAAGAACCGTCGGCGGCAGCACCAGCGGCAACGCTACAACCGCTTCCAACAAGAACTTGCCGCGCCAATTGGAATACGCCAGCCAGTACGCGAGCGGGAGTCCGCCAGCCAGAAGAATGGCGGAAACGCAGAGCGCGAGGCGGAGAGAGAGCAGGAGCGCGTCCATGATTATTTATTCTGCGGACTGGCAGGAGCGGCGGTGGCGGCCGATGGGGTAAACGTGAAGCCATACTTTGAAAGCGTCGCGCGACCAGCACTGCTCTTCACGAATTCCAAAAAGGCGCGCGCGCCCTCTTTGTTTGCGGCGCTCTTTAGAATGATGGCGGCTTGCTCGATCGGGCGGATGCATATCGGCAGGAATCTCCCAGCGTTTGCCGTCTTTCATGCCGGGCGAAACGGCCAGTGACATCGCGACAATGCCGGCCTGAGCGTTTCCGGATTGCACAAATTGGGCCGCTTGCGAAATATTTTCTCCGTAGACCAGCTTGGGTTTCACCTGGTCGTAAATGCCGGCTTTTTGAAGAGCTGCGACTGCCGCGCGGCCATAAGGAGCGTGCTCTGGGTTGGCGATGGCAATTTTTTGCACGCTTGGGTCCAGCAGCGTCTTCCATCCGAGACTCGCTACGTCAACTTTTGCATCCGCAGGCGTCCAGATCGCGATGCGCCCGATTGCATATTCGTAGAGCGTTCCCGGTTCGGCAAGGCCAGCGGCTTCCAGTTTTTTCGGATAGTCGATGTCCGCCGAGAAAAAGAGATCGAACGGCGCGCCGTTTTGCAGTTGCGAGAAGAAGTTTCCGCTCGAGCCGTAGGTGACGTCCACTTTCGTCCCCGACTGCTTCTCAAATTGAGCGGCGACATCCTGCATGGCAAATTTCAAATCGGCGGCAGCAGCCACGCGAATTTCTTGCGCGCGCGCAGCACTCGCCAGGGATACGCGCCATCATTACGATCAGCAAAGACGCTCGACGCCTTAACATTTTTGTTCTCCAAAGGTCACGAGTAATCTCATCTTCACACGCGCAAAATCATCACTTCCGTGGACTTGATCAGCGCGGCCGCTCGCTCTCCCGGTTTCAGCCGCATCTCTTTCGCCGCATCCGCCGTGATGATGGCGGTGATGTGCTGCTCGCCGATGGCCATGGTCACCTGCGCCAGCAAGCCGCTGTACTTGACGGCAATCACACGGCCATGCAACTGGTTGCGACCGCTGATTTTCCGGAAATTGCCGCGGCGCAGTGGCGATATCGCCGCGGTCCAGCTTCTTCGGAATCATGCGGTCGATTTCGCTTTCCGGGATGCGATGATGGCCGCCGGGGGTCTTTACCGTTTTGATTTTCCCGCGATAGATCCACTGCTTCAGCGTAGGGTAGCTGATTCCCAGGATCCTCGACGCTTCTCGCGGCGGCAATAGTGCGGCTCGGTGCATCGAAGCTCTCCTCAACCACGGTGTTGCCTTTATGCCAAATTGAAACCGCCATTGTAGTACGGTTCTATGCGTTTTTATACGTTATTTCCTTGAGACCTCTTGCAAGCCGCTCTTTATAGCTTCGGCAACTGTCACCGAATTACCGCGCTGGAGACTCCCGACATCGCGTAAAGTAACAAAAGAAAGAATGCAGGAATCCGACTTGGGGGCCACTCATGTCTCTCGTCACCGACAAACTGACCGCCGAGGAAATCCGAAAGGCCGTCGAACTGTTCTGGACGACGTTTTTGGCCAAATCAGAGGAAGAACTGAACAATTTTTATGCGCCGGGGAGCACCGTTTTTCAGGTGGCCATGGGCCGCAGCGAACCGGGGCGGCTGGGTGCGATGCGCCGTTCGCGCGAATATTTCAACCCGGACACCCGAATGGAACTGAAACTGAGCCCGATCGACATTGTTTTGTGCGGAAACGATGCGGGCGTCGCCAGCTACACGTTTCAATTCCAGGCGAGCGGCCGCGACGTGGGCGGGAAACGTATGGCGGAGAAGTTGGAGACCGTGCGGGCGACGCACGTCATGCATCGAGACGCCTCTGGCAAACTGCGCATCGCGCACGAACATTTTTCGGTGCCCGTCGCCAGTGAGGCCCGATAGCGACGCTTCTTAGTCCCGCGCGCGGCCTAATTTCTGCAGCGGTTTGCCCGTTTTTAATGTGAAGGCCATGCGTTCCTGCGTTTTCTTTTCACCGCAGAGGGAGACGAAGGCTTCGCGCTCGAGGTCCAGCACGTATTGTTCGCTGACGAGTTGCGGTGAGGTTAACGGCGCCGCCTGCGAGGATGTTTGCGAGCTTGCGTCCGACGTGCGCGTCGTAGTCGGAGATGTAGCCGCCGCGCTGCATCATGTGAATCACCAGTTTTGCGCCGGCCAAGAATTGTTCGCCGAGCACTTTGATTTGCGTGGTCTGCGCGCCTTCTTGCCAGCTTGCTGCTAGCGGTTTGTAGCCGCCGCGCACCAGCGCAAGCGCGGCTTCTTTAGCGTCGCCAACGAGGCGATCGCGATTCATGGAGACGCCATCTTCGCGGCGCAAGAAACCAAGCGCGCGGCTGTCTTCCGCGCTCGTGCCTACTTTGGCGGTGGCAATCGTTTCGAACACCGGCTTCATCGCGTGAAACAAATCCAAGTCTTCGCCGCCGGCCGCGTGTTCGTTGGCGCGAATCAGCATTTCTTTCGTTCCGCCCCCGCCGGGGATCAAACCGACGCCTACTTCAACCAGGCCGATGTAAGCCTCCGCAGCCGCCTGAATTTTCGCGGCGTGCAAGGCGATTTCGCATCCTCCGCCGAGCGCCATTCCTTGCGGCGCCGCGACCACCGGCTTCGGCGCATATTTCAATCCAAGATTTACGTTTTGAAATTGCTTCACGGCCATGTGCAGATCGTCCCACTCCTGCTCCTGGGCGGCGACGAGCATGAGCATGACGTTTGCGCCGACGGAAAAATTCGCGGCCTGGTTGGCGATGACCATGGCGTCGAAGTCCGCGTCCAGCCGCTTCAATCCCTTGTGCAGCATGGATATCAAATCCGCGCCGATGGCGTTCATCTTCGCGTGAAATTCGCAGCAGACTACGCCATCGCCCAGGTCGATCAAGCTCGCGCCGGAATTGCGCTCGATTTCGCGGCCCGCTTCTTTTTGCGATTTAAGAATGATGATGCCCGCCGGCGTTTCGAGCGGCTTTGCCGTGCTCGTGGTGACGTCAAAGACCGTCGTTTTGCCCTTTTCCGATTCGTAAAATCCCTTTCTGCCGCTTGCGAGAACTTTTTCGATCGCCGGCGGAATCGCGCGGCCTTCTTTTTGGATTTGCGCGGCGAAGGCTTTCACGCCGATCGCGTCCATCATTTCAAACGGCCCCATCTCCCACGCGAATCCCCACTGCAGTGCGTGGTCCACGTCCACAACACTGTCTGAAATTTCGGGCACGCGTCGCGCCGCATAGAGACACATTTCCGAGAGTCCGCCCCAGATGAATTGCTGCGCTTTGTCGCCTTTTTGTCCTTCGAGGATCGGGCCTACCAACGCGCGCAGCCGCTCTCGCGTGTCTTCGATCGCTTTTCCCATTTCGAGCGACGCAAATTTCGCCTTCTGGCGAGGGCGATATTCCATGGTGTTGACGTCCAGCGTTAGAATTTCCTTTTCGCCTTCGCCTTTCACTTTCTTGTAAAAGCCCTGGCCGGTTTTGTCGCCGAGCCATCCGCGCCGCGCCATTTCTTCGATCAGCGCCGGCACTTTGTACATTTCGTGCGACTCATCGTTCGGCGCAGTCTCGTAAATGTTTTTGATGACGTGGATAAGCACATCCAGCCCAACGAGATCGGCGGTGCGAAACGTCGCGGATTTCGGCCAGCCCACCGCTGGGCCCGTGCAGGCGTCCACTTCTTCGATGGTCATTCCCAGCGTAGTCATAGCCGAATGGCATTGAGCATGGAATATGTTCCGATGCGGTTGGCGATGAAGTTCGGCGTGTCCTTGGCAATCACCACGCCTTTGCCCAAGCCTGCGATCACAAAACTCGTGGAGAGTTTCGAGCACGTCGATCGGACGTTTTCGGCCCGGGGATCACTTCCACCAATTTCATGTAGCGCGGCGGATTAAAAAAATGCGTTCCTGCCCAATGCTGTTGAAATTCTTCACTCATGGATTCCGCGATCAAGTGCACCGGCAATCCGGAAGTATTTGTTGTGACAATCGCGCCGGGCTTGCGGAATTGCGCCACGCGCGACAGCAAATTCCTCTTGATCTCAAGATTTTCCGCCACAACTTCGATGATCCAGTCGGCTTCCGCGCAACGTGCCAGGTCGTCTTCAAAATTTCCTATAGAAACTTTCTCCGCTAGTGCCGGTGTGAAAAAAGCCGCAGGCTTCGATTTTTTCGCTGCTTCGAGCCCGGCTCGCACAATTTTGTTGCGATCTCCCGCGGGTGCACCGGGCTTTAGATCCGGCGGAACGATGTCCAACAAAATACATGGCAGCCCTGCGTTGGCCAAATGCGCGGCGATACGCGAACCCATGGTTCCGGCACCTAACACCGCTGCCTTCTCAATTCGACGTTTCATGGCTTACCTTTTTCGGGTCCTTTTAAACTTTGAGACGAGTGGACAGGTTACAAAACCGCTATCCCCTGGTCAAACGAACTATGGTCCCGCCGCAAAACGCGCGTTACAGTATGGTGAGAATGAGTCCTGGCAAAGTGACGGATGCCATCGGGTGGCTGCAGTCTGCAAAAGAAAGGCTGCTCTCGCTGGCCGAGCCCGATGAGCGCCAACCCACGGAGCGGCCTCGTGTGGGCCTCGCCCTAGCGGGCGGCTTCGCGCGCGGCATCGCCCACATTGGCGTCTTGCGCGTTCTGCGCGAGGCCGGCATACCCATCGATTTGGTCGCCGGCACGAGCGTTGGCGCCCTCATCGGCGCGGCTTTCTGCGCTGGCACCTCGCTTGAGGAGATGGAACGCATTGGTACGACCACCAGCTTCGCCGATTTCGGCCGCTGGACACCTTCATGGCTTGGTCTCGCAACTAATCAGCGATTGGAAAAATTTCTCGCCAAATTCACTCCGGTGAAAACCTTTGAGGAGATGGCCATTCCTCTGGCGATCGCCACGACCGACATCAATGCTGGCGTCTCCGTTTACTACACGCGAGGCCCCATCGGCCTACCCTTGCGCGCGTCGTGCGCCTATCCGGGCCTCTTCGTGCCCATTCAATACGAAGGCCGCACCTTGGTGGATGGATTTTTGACTTCACCTGTTCCCGTGGAAGGAGCGCTGCTTCTTGGAGCAGACGTGGTGATCGCCGTCTATCTTGAAGCAGGCAATCTCGAACAGCCCCGCACGTTCACCGACGTGCTGAGCCGCTCCTTCAACATTATTCAGCGGCACACCGATCTCACCTGGCGGCAGCAGGCCGACGTGATTATCGAGCCAGACGTAAAACCATTTGTTTGGGATGATTTCACCAAGACACCGGACATGGTCGCGGCGGGGGCCGCAGCCACTCTGACGGCTCTACCGGCGATTCGCGCAGCTATCAACGGCGAGAAACGCGACTCCGCAGCGTAGCCCCGACAACTAGCTTACCTTGATTCCAGTTCAAGCGTTTGGTGCCGATTCTGCCGGAGTGACCTGCACGATGACCGGCTGACCCTCGCCTTTGCCGCGTTGCATGAGCCACGCTCCCAGGCCTTCGGCAAAGCGCTCCGGCGTCAAGCGGAAGCTGGCTTCGATTTGGCCGTCCGCCAATGGAAGCGTGTCGTCGAAATCTGCGGAATTTGTGAAGTTCCGCATGCAGAATTGATCGAGCCAATCCAGCGGGCAGGCGCGACTCTCGCCGCGAATGACGACATCTACTTTGAATTTTTGTGCGTACACTCCGCCATCATAACATCGCGGCGAGTGCGTTATTGGAGAGAAAAACCAGCAGCCAACTAGGAAATGCGCGGGCGTTTAACGCTATGCGCCAAGCCGACGCGCTCGAGCGTCCAGATGAAATACCACCCAATATCCGTTTGCCACCAGCGCAAACCGAGGCGCGCGGAGCCGGCATGTGAATGATGGTTGGCGTGCCAATTCTCGCCCCAGGCGGTGATTTGAAAGGGCCCGAGCCACCACACGTTCATGCTGGAGTCCTCAATGCCTTCTTTGGCGTGTCCGAGATGCGTGAGGCTATTGACCAAGCATTGCATGTGCAGCGTGTAAACCAAGCGAATCGCGCCGATCCAAAAAAAGCCCATCCAACCGAAGCCGAGCAGAAATCCGGAGAAGAGCGAGAGAATGATGACGGGAGTTTCGAGCCAGCCCCAGGCGGTGTACATGCCCTTCGTCAATTCCGGAGCCCACCGCTTTTTATCCGCGGGTTGCGTCTGATACAGCCAGCGCAAGTGCGCCCACCAGAAGCCACCCTGCTTGGGACTGGAAATATCGTCGGGCGTGTCCGTCACGGAATGATGAAGCCGGTGATAAGCGACCCAGCTTGCGGGATGGCCCGAGCCGTTGAAAACCGCCCAGAAGATAAGAATCTGCTCGACAATTTTATTGACCTTGAGTGTTTTGTGCGCCAGCAACCGGTGATAGCAGACCGTAGTGCCGAGCCCTCCAAACGCAATGAACAGAATGGCCAGACCAACAACCTTCAGGCTGGGAAGAGGGAATAAGATCAAGCCAACGACCGCGAGCACGTGAATGAGGACGAGATACGCAAACACGCCCTCTTTACCGTGGACTGGCTTCCAGAATGGACGTTCCCACGGCCGCGCTTCTTGTGTGGCGACTAATTCCATGATTTCTCCGGGCGATCTGCTTAATTGAATGCGTGAGTGCCTGGTGTGTCGAACCTGATAGGCAACATTACAATACCATTTTTCTGGTATGGGCGATGTAATTCTGCACCGAATTGGACACCAAAGAAGAAATGGTTTCCTGGCTGGTTCGTGGCCAGTTGGACAGGCGTGAAGCGGTACAAAAACCGAAGAAGAGTTAGGAGACGAAAGAAAGTTGGACTTATCTCTGCAGATCCCGCAGAGCATCATTAAGCGCGACCAGGTCCGAGTCGAGCCGGTAAAAGCCGGGGCGCCAGTCTCCGACGGTTTCTTCCGCGGCAAATTTCAGAACAGCAAAGTCACCGCCGTCACTCAGTCCCTCGGAAAGACTGGGAAACCTATCACCAAAGAATGTGACGGGATGCTTGCTGACCACTCGATCGCATTCATTTACCGAGAGCACCGCGCGCAGCATTCCCTGATTCTTTGCGTGTGGCTGGCAAAAGTAGAGGTTTGGCATACTCGCGTATCATGGGTAGAAAGGCGGATAATTCTAATAGTACGTAAGTCCCTTTGTTTGAACAGAAGTTGCTTAGGCGCCACCCCCTCCCAGACTTTCTCCCCTACTTTCGCCCTATTTTGGCGATTATTTTGACCCTTAACCCACTCAACTAGCGATAGAATCCCGCAACTGACATCGGGGAGGATTTCGTGGAAGATGAACGGCGCCGAACTCCCAGATATCCATTTAGCGCGACGGCCGAAGTTATTGAAAAAGGCTCTGCCACTGGCATACCCGCCCGTGTGACCGAGCTAAGTCTATACGGTTGCTATATGGAAATGGCGAGTCCACTCGCAAAGGGTACTGGGGGCCCTGTTCAAAGTCTATTCCGAGGGAAGGCATTTCGAGTCCCAAGGCACGGTTCTCTATTCTCAGCCAGGCGAAGGCATGGGAGTTGGCTTTCAAAATGTAAATCGGCACTATTTAAGCGTATTGAGACGGTGGCTGATCGAGGCTGCCCAAGCGAAATTTGGTAAGAAGGATTGGACTCCATAGGCGCCCCTCTCGGGCGACCGCATGGTGGATCCGAGAAGTCTATGCCTCAAACTCGGACTTACGAATATTTGTAAGCAAAAAGCGAACGGCTGGCATCCTCGCCAGCCGTTCGCGCTTACGTTTTGATTACTTCGTGTTGCAGCCCTTGCTCCTGGTTAGTTAGAGGCCCGTTCACTTAGCCGGTTTTGTGGTTTTGTCGTTGTGCTTTTCGTTGTGGATCTGTTTGCTATTTTTGTTTTGCTCTTTGTTGATTTGCTTTTTTTGCTCAGCGTTGAGTGCGCCGCCGTTAGCGGTGCGGTCGTTGTGAACTTGTTGGGCCGTCTTGGCTTGGTTGGCGTTGGTTTTGGCGGCCTCGCCGGAAGTCATCTGACCGCTGCGAAGGCCGTTGGCTGTGCGCTGCTGCTGATTGGCTTCGCGGTTGTCGACGGCGTTGGGTTTGACGGTGTTGCCGTTGTGTTTTTCGTCGTAGATCTGGCGGCTGGCGGCGTTTTGCTCGCTGTTGATCTGCTGTTTCTCCTGGCCGGTCAACTTGCCACCGTTGGCAGCGCGATCGTTGTGAACCTGCTGGTCGATCTTCGACTGGGTGCGCTCGGCCTTGGCGGCTTCGCCGGAGGTCATCTGACCGCTGCGGAGCCCATTGGCGATGCGCTGATCCTGATTGGCTTCACGGGTATTGGGGTTGTAGCTGCGGCCAGCGGTGCGGTCGGCGGGTGATATTGGCTGCGACTGCGAATGCTGCTGCGCCACCTGATGATAGGCGTTCATGTTGGAGGCTGCAGGAGTTCCGGGTGTTCCGTGGTTTACGGAAGCCAGTTGTGAGCGGTCTCGAGCAGCGAAGTTTTCGTGCTGGAGTTGGTTGGCAGTAGGCTGGAAATGCTGCTCGTTGGCGGCTCTCAGCTCTGTCTCCGAGGCATGCGCCTGGATGCCCACGCCGCCGTTGAAGCTGACGTGCTCGTTGTTGACGATGGTGTTCTGTGTGACGATGGTGCGGTTCTCATAGACATTGGTCACGTGGACGCTGCCGAAGTTCGCGACAGCGCTGTTATAGGCAAATGCTCCACCGCGCCACTCGCCGCCGACGAAGCCGACGCCGCCGTAGCCGAACCCGTAGTTAACTCCGCCATAGAAGCCGATGTGCGGGCCCCAGTAGCCGGCGTGCCAGCCGTAAATGCCGCCCGCGAAGCCCCAATAGCCAGGGGTCCAAAGAACGCCCACCCGGGGTGGTTGCACCCAAACGCCGGGAACCCAATAGTAGCCCGCGTCTCCGTAGGCCCAATAGCCGGGGGTCCAAAGATAGCCCGGAGCGGGGAGCGGGGGCTGCACGTACACGGGCAGAGCCGGTGGAGCAACGTGCACGGAGATACCTACGCCGATCGCGACTTGCGCGTGTGCGACCGGCAGGGCGAGCATAGGTGCAGCCATCGCGGCGGCAACGAGCAGCCTGCGAAGTCCTGTGAGAATCGACATAACCTTCCTCCTGAAATGAATATGTAATCAATAATACCGTGCTTTTTTCGAGCTGCTGGGACTGCGTGGGCCTGTGTTTACAAACACGAAACTAGGGAGTTTGTTGCTAGGAAAAGTTTGGGGCGTGCCCTGTTGAGGGTCCGTTGTATCGGGGGCAGGAGTAGCGTACCGTGCACAGAGCATCTGTTTGGATTGCTGGGGAAAATCAGCAGGGAGGAAATCCAATGGGACTTCGCAGGGTTTTCAAATCAGTGATTGGAGGCCTGGGTTCATTCTTGCTTTTGGGTCTGGCCGCTACGGCGCAGACACCTTCCAAGGCGCTCTTGATCCTGGAGAAGAATGGGACGCAGCTCGACATTATCGATCCGGTGGGCTTGAAAACGGTGGCGAAGGTGCCCGCGGGGCAGGACCCGCACGAGGTTATTGCTTCCGATGATGGAAAGCTGGCTTTCATTACGAACTATGGCGGAGCGCAAAGCCCACTGCACATGATCTCTGTAATCGATCTGGTGGCGCAGAAGGCGCTGGACCCGATTGATCTGGGCGCGCTTCACGGAGCGCATGGAGTGGACTTCGCGGGTGGCGAACTTTATTTCACTGCGGAAACCAGCAAAGCGATCGGGCGTTACAATCCTTCAACGAAAGTGATCGACTGGGTCATGGGCACCGGCCAGGATAGGACTCACATGGTCTGGGTGGCTCCAAACCTGGAAAAGATTGTGACCTCAAACGTCAGCTCCGCGACTATCAGCATTATCGAATTGCTTTCGCAGCCAAACATGGGTTTCGGGCCGCCGCCGGGCGCAACGCCGCCTCCAGGTGCACCGCAGGGCGGACCGCCCCCGGGACAAGGCAATCAAAAAACATGGGAAGTCAACAACGTCTCTGTAGGCCGGGGCTCCGAAGGATTCGATGTGTCGCCTGACGGCAAGGAGATCTGGACGGCCAACGCGCAGGACGCAACGGTGAGCGTCATTGACTTCGCTACCAAGAAAGTAATTCAAACTGTGCCGATTTCTGTGAAGGGCGCGAACCGGCTCAAGTTCACCCCCGATGGAAAGCTGGTGCTGGTTTCCGGTTTGGGAAATTTCGGGCCTGGGGCGGCACCGTCCGCGACTAATCTTGTTGCGCTCGATGCCGCAAGCCGGAAGGAAGTGAAGCAATTGAGTCTCGGCGGCGGGGCAGCAGGAATCCTTATGGATCCTGACGGTTCCCGCGCGTTCGTGGCAGTAAGCGGCGGGAACAAGGTCGCCATCGTGGATTTGAAGAGCCTGACGGTGACAGGACAAATCGCCCCGCTGGGACAGCCGGATGGCATGGCCTGGGCTGTTAGGAAATAGGAAAATAAAGCTTCACCGATGGACATCCACTTTTAGCTTAGTTGAGCAAGTTCACCTGCGGAGTCACCATGCTCTCAAACCGTTCCGTGCCGCCCTGCACCGTCATTCCCGTGCTTTCTTATCCCGACGTCGGCGCCGCAGCGGACTGGCTCTGCAAGGCATTTGGTTTCACGGTACGGCTCCGCATTGGCAACCACCGCATTCAGCTCAAAGCAGGTGACGGATGCATCGTGCTAGGCGAAGGAAACGTGCCGGCGAACACCGCGCATCTGGTGATGGTCCGTGTGCTCGATGCGAACAGTCACCACGAGCGTGCCAGCAAACATGGCGCGCAAATACTCTCTCCCCCGACCGACTTTCCCTTCGGCGAACGCCAATACAACGCTAAGGATTTCGCCGGTCATCGCTGGACATTTACCCAATCCATCGCGGACGTCGCTCCCGAGGAGTGGGGTGGGACATCTGTAGCGCTGGAATAGACAGCACTTCGTGCGGCATCAAGGCGCCAGCTGTGGTCGCGGCGCTACTTCAGCGCGGCGTAGAGAGATTGTTTCCAGCGCGCGCTGTCGATAGTCCAGAAGACCTTCGCTTTGTGAACTCCGGCGAGTTGCGCAGCCCAGACATCGCGATTGCGTTCGTCATGTGCGACGTTTAGACGGTCCACCACCGTCATGCCGCGGGTGAGTTCGCTGTCCGTTTCGACGTCCACGAAATGCTCAGATTGCGAAGTGACGATAGACGGATCCAACGCGACGGCCATCGCGACCGGATCCGGCAGAGATATCCCGGGTTCGCCAGACTGTTCGAGGAAAGCCTGTTGCGCACGACTATTACACTCGATGGCAAATTTCGCGACTGGTGTGGCGAAATTTAGAACGTTCTGAATGTCGGATGGATTGAGCACTGCCTCGCCGCGGCAGAGATGCCAGCCAACAAGTTCAACGGGAAGACCGCTTCTCATCACGATGCGCGCCGCTTCGGGATCGCACCAAATGTTGTATTCGGCCGCGGGAGTGACGTTGCCCTCGCAGCACGGCGCGCCGCCCATGACCACGCAGCGGCTCACTTTCGCAGCGATGCCGGGCTTTTTTTGCAAGGCGAGCGCGACGTTGGTAAGCGGGCCGAGTGTGACCATCACCAGCCCTGGGTGAGATTCAATCGTGTCAATGATGGCATCAGGAGCGCTCTGAGTTTCAGGAGCGCGGCGCGGTGGCAGGTAGCCATGATCGCCCAAGCCATCGCGGCCGTGAAACCAAGAAGCGTTTAAATGCGGGCGCTTCAAAGGCTGTCTCAGCGCCTACAAACACAGGCACTTTCGATTCGCAAAGCTCCGTCGTATAGAGCGCATTACGGCTGGCTTGGTGAACATCCACGTTTCCGGCTACGGTCGTGACGGCCAGAACTTCAATTTGTGGATTGCGCAGCGCCATGATCAGCGCAACGGCATCATCGGAAGCTGTATCGGTGTCAATCAGAAATGGGAAGTTTCACGCGACGCAGGATAACAAATTACCTCCCGAAATTCGGCACAAAAATCCGAGAAGTCTCCGCATGTTTGCCATCTGAGGTAGAATCTCGTCACTTACACTGGCAGGAGGCGCCTCGGTGAGTAGAAAAGAAAAATTCTCTCGTGCTCTATGCGGTTTGTTACTAACCGTGGCTCTTATTGCGTGCGGCCCGCTGGTCTTCTCCCAAGCCACAGCACCCGCGATTCCCGCCCAAAACCAGGTGCCGGCAGATCAGGTAGCGGCCTGGGAGCAGTTGACTCCTTACCAGAAATCGCAGCTGGAACGGACCTACAATGACTGGCCGTTCCTTGCAAAGTTCCGCGATGCAAATGCGCTCTTGCCGCCGCCATCTTCAGGCGAGACGCGCGTCGTCTTCGTGGGCGATTCCATCACCGAAGGTTGGGGGATGAAAGCCACCGCAACCTCTCCCGGTCGCGGCGAATTTTTCCCCGGAAAGCCTTATATCAACCGCGGCATCTCCGGGCAAACTACGCCGCAGATGCTGGTCCGTTTTCGCCAGGACGTCGTCCTTTTGAAACCTAAGGTAGTGGTCTTGCTGGCCGGCACGAATGACATTGCCGAGAACACCGGCAAGGAAACTCTGGAGGAGATTGGCAACAATATCTCATCGATGAGCGAGATTGCCCGGGCGAATAGCATTCGGGTCGTACTGTGCTCCGTATTACCGGCAAGCGATTTTAGTTGGCACAAGGGGCTGGAACCCGCTCCCAAGATTAAGGCCCTGAATGCATGGATGAAGGAATACGCTGCCAAGAATGGCTTCGTTTATGTGGACTACTACTCGCCCATGGCCAACAGCGAAGGTGGCCTCAAAGCAGAGTTGAGCCCGGACGGCGTTCACCCCAATAAAGCTGGATACGACATTATGGCGCCCCTTGCCGAGGCCGGGATCGCGGAAGCCTTAAGAAAACCACTTCAGTGACGCATCTGTTCCTCAATGAGGTTTCCGAACAGCCCGACCTTTTATAGAATCCAGTCGACGCAATGGCATCCGGAGGCGCCATGAAATTCGCAAAAATTGTCTTTTGGATTGCGGGTATCTGGGGACTTCTGGTCATTACCCCGCTTTACTTCCTGTTTGATGTCATCCCCCAGAAAGATCCCCCGGCAATCACGCACCCCGGCTTTTACTACGGATTCGTAGGCTGCGCACTGGCTTGGCAAGTCGCGTTTTGCTTCATGGCCACTGATCCCGTCCGCTATCGGCCTTTGATGCTTCCTTCCATCCTCGAAAAGGCCACCTACGCTGTTGCTATCGTTATTCTGGTGTTGCAAGGCAGGACGAACCCACGGGACTTGGTCTTCGCGGGCACGGATGCCCTGCTCGGAATACTTTTTGTAGTCGCCTACTTTAAAACCAAATCCAGCTGACTCCGACTACATCCAGTTCACGCGAAACTCCGTACATAGAGAAGTGGGCTGAGTAATGACCGGTTCCATGGGGCGCAGCGGTCACTTGGCCGCAGATTTTTTCGCTTGACGGCGGCTCGCAATGGGAGGATACCTGATGTACCACAGCCCCGGATTGAGGGACGGGGTCTCAAGTCAGGGTACGTGTGTGCGGCCCTGCCCTCCCGAAATCCTTGGAGCAGAATCAATACTTACTCGAGTTACGATGGCGGGGAATAAATTCGGGTGGCCACGGGTCCCTAAGTTTAGCCGGAGTTGTGGGCGAAAATTGCTAGAACGGGATTCTGGCGAGAACGTAGGGAACGCTTTTTGAACTTCGCGGCGTGGGCTTGTTTTGTGAGCGACTGAATCGTTTGCTCCCACCTGCCGTCTAAGCCGAACGGATACTGTCAGCAGCGAGTAAACGGGCAGACGCGCGGCAGGAGAGCGGGCAGCTGAAAAAAAGCGGGACGCTTCATGACTTTAAAGACCGCACCCGGCTAAAACTTTTGATCTTCACGGCGGGCAATCCGTCGGAAGGGCAGCAGTAGATTCAAAATTCAGAGGAGGTCGGAGACAGAAATGACAAAGTCAAATAAGTTCCTTATCACTGGCGCGGCGATTGCGGGTTTGCTCGCGGGAACCGGAGCCAGCGTTCAGGCTTCCAATCTGCTCACCGGGGCAAAGGCTTCGGCCGCAGCCCAGGATACAGACAAGCCTGCTGACAAGACGGTGAAGGAAAAGCATGCTTGTAAGGGCAAGAACTCTTGCAAGGGCAAGGGCGGCTGCAAGTCGAGCGACAACGGCTGCAAAGCCAAGAACTCTTGCAAGGGCAAGGGCGGCTGCGCGACCGACGGCTCCAAGATGCCCGATTGATCCAAGCTCGCATAATTTTTGTTATTGGCTTGGGTTAGTTCAATGATGGGGGGCCGGTGGGGAGCACTGGCCCTTTCGTCGTTTTAGTTCCGGGAGACTTGCATGTCGACGAATCGTTTCAATGGATTTACGGACTACGGCATCGGCATCGGCCTACGCGCCCCGCATTACAACCACATTCTCACTCGCAAACCGGTCGTCGACTGGTTCGAGATTATTTCCGAAAATTTCATGATCGATGGTGGGCGTGCGCTGCATATCCTCGATCAGATCCTCGAACAATACAAAGTCGTCCAACACGGCGTTTCCATGTACTTCGGCTCCGCGGAGAAACTGAATCGCGAACACCTGCGCCGGTTGAAAGATCTCGTCCAACGCACAAAAACTCCGTGGCTTTCCGATCATCTTTGCTGGGGCAGCGTCGACGGGCGCTACACGCACGATTTGCTACCAATGCCGTACACCTTTGAGGCTGCGCGGATTACCGCGCAAAAAGTGCGGGCAGTACAAGATTTCCTGGAAATTCCCATCGCGGTCGAAAACGTAAGCAGTTATGCGGAATATCACGATTCGGAAATGACCGAATGGGAGTTTCTAAATGAGGTCGTCGAGCGCGCCGATTGCGGCATTTTGCTCGACGTGAATAACATTTATGTCTCCTCGCAAAATCACAGTTTCAATCCGTTTGATTATGTGAATAGTGTTCCAGCCCATCGCGTCGCGCAGATTCACATCGCCGGCCATTCCAAATATCGCAAATACATTCTCGACACGCACGATCACCCGGTGATCGATCCCGTTTGGAAACTTTACGAGCGTGCCATCCAGCGCGCTGGCCACACCGCTACGCTCCTCGAATGGGACGACAGCATTCCCACGTTCCAGGAAGTTCACGACGAAGCGCTGAAGGCCAATAAATTCTTGCGCGCCACCGCCTTGGCGGAAGCCGTATGAAGCTGATGCAGCTGCAGCGCACCATGGCTCGCGCAGTGATGCAGCCGCTGACTTTTTCGGAACGCATGCAGCGTCGCGCTCCCGATGGCAGCCCAATGAAGCGCTACGCATCGCGCTTCATCAAGCCCAACGACCGCCTTACTTCTTTTGAACGCCTCGAAATTTACAATCGCCAGTATTGGTTTCGCGTGCTCTCCGCGCTCAGTGAGGATTTTCCTGGCCTGCGCGCCGTGCTTGGCGAGCGTCGCTTCGATGCCATGTCCAAAGCGTATGTGATCGCCAATCCCTCGCGTTCTTTTACGCTTCGCAATCTCAGCGCGCGCATGGAATCGTGGCTGCGAAAAAATCCGAAGTGGGCCGGCACAAAACAACCCCTCGCGCTGGATATTGCGCGCCTCGAATGGGCTGACATTGAAGCTTTCGATGGAAAAGCCGAACCGGCTCTTCGCCCCGAGGATCTCGCTAGTGCGGCGGGCCCGCGAATGAAATTAAGCATTCAACCGTATATTCGGCTGCTGAGTTTCCGCTATCCCGTAGACGATCTGCTCCTCGAAGTACGCAAAGAAGACGAAGACACGGATTTCGCCAGCAACGCTTTCACGGAGCATCGCAAGCGCAAACGCGTCCGCGCCGTTGCGAAGCTAAAGCCCGCGCAAATTTTCTTGGCCGTGCACCGCATTGACTACTCCGTTTATTTCCGCCGTATCGAGCAAGAAGAATTTGCGATTCTCACCGCGCTGCGGCAAGGAAAGACGCTAGGCGCGGCCGTCGAGTCTGCTTTCCGCAAGAGCAACGTTGCGCCCGAAGAGCGGCCCGCGAAAGTGCAAGCTTGGTTTGCGGCTTGGTCGGGTCTCGGCTGGTTCTGCCGTCCGGAGAAAAAACGCGCGACCAGTTAAATCTTGTTCTTCATTGACGGATCCAAATGTCTCTGGAATAAAGTGTTGATGGCCAACCTTTCATGAATAAACTGCTAACAACCACAAAATCCTGGCACAACAAGTTTTGTCATTACGCTGATTATCTCCAGCATCCGTTTTTACTTTTTGTGCGGCTGTACTGGGGCATCCAGCTGATGCAGAGCGGTTGGGGCAAGCTGCACAATCTCGATAAAGTGACTGATTTTTTCACAAGCCTTGGCCTGCCTGCTCCCGGTTTTATGGCAACCGCAATTTCGTGCCTCGAATTTTTTGGTGGATTCCTGCTGGCGATCGGCCTGTTTTCCCGTCTGATTTCCCTTGTGCTGACCATCAATATGCTCGCGGCTTACATCACTGCCGACAAGGAAGCTCTCCACTCCATTTTTTCCGATCCTGACAAATTCACCGCCGCTGCGCCGTACGTTTTCTTGATTGCGTCGCTCATCGTGTTCTTATTTGGCCCCGGCGTTTTTTCCGTGGACGCTCTTGCAAGTCGATTCTTCTGGAAAACGGAACCGCAGGCGAAGAATCCTGTTTAGAGGCGTCCACCGATTCGTTCACACTCACTTCTTGCAATCGGCGTAGGATGGATTCTGGGCACTTATGATCCGTATGGAATCTACCCTTGGCTTCCGCAAATGCGCTTTTCTGGTTTTCCTGCTCCTACTTTTTCTCTTCCGCGCCACAAAGGCGGCTGACGTGACTTCGACCTTGATGATCGGTGGCTCGCGTATCGACGTAACCATTGAAACCGGCGACGCGCCGCTCTCCCAGCCGGACGTTATGAAATGGGCGCAATCCGCAGCGGAATCCGTCACCGCCTACTACGGCCACTTCCCTGTTCCTCATCTCACGCTTCGCGTCATTTCTTTTGAAGGAAACGGCGTGCGCCACGGTATGACTTGGGGCAAGCACGGCGGCCTAATCGAGATTCATGCAGGAAGTAAAACCACGCCAGCGGACTTTGCCGATGATTGGATGCTTACGCACGAAATGATTCATCTAGCTTTTCCTTCCATGGAGGATGAGCATCATTGGATCGAAGAAGGCATTTCCGTATACGTCGAGCCGATTGCCCGCATTCGCGCCGGCCATTGGACAGCCCCGCAAATGTGGAGCGACCTTGTCCGCGACATGCCTAAAGGCCTTCCCAAAGATGGCGACGCCGGATTGGACCACACGCACACCTGGGGCAGAACATATTGGGGCGGCGCGCTTTTCTGCTTCGTCGCTGATGTCGAAATTCGCAAGCAAACCAAAAACAAAAAAGGCCTGGAAGACGCGCTGCGCGGCATCCTGAATGGCGGCGGCGATATCAACCAGGATTGGGATTTGGAAAAGGCCTTGAAAATGGGCGACGCTGCGGCAGGCGTAGAGGTTTTGCAAAAATTGTATGCAGACTGGAAAGACAAACCCGTCCAAGTCGATCTAGCGGCGATGTGGAAGCAGCTTGGAGTCGAATCCGATGGCGGAACCGTTCGCCTGCTTGATGACGCCCCGCTGAGCGCAGTGCGGCGAGCGATCGAAATGGGGACGCCGAGCGCAAAAGCGAGCGACAGCACTGCGCCAGCGATGCCGAAGAATAATTCCTCCGCGTCGCGGCCCCTGGCGGTATATGCCGGACGGACGGCAAGATCGAACTGACGGACCGTCGTACTGCGGGCAATACTGGCCCGATACAACTTCAGGAGACTCTCGATGCCTTCCGATCCGATCGAACACGTGATCGTCCTCATGATGGAGAATCGTTCATTCGACCAGATGCTCGGATATATGAAGCAGATTTATCCCGGCATCGAGGGCATCGACCCGAAGAATCCGCTTTGCAACCCGGACCTGATGCAAGGTTCCCCAAGCATCTGCCAAACAGCAGCCGCGAGGGATACAACCGCTCCCGACCCCAAGCACGAAGTAGCGAATGTGCTCCAGCAGTTGGATGTGCCGGGCAAATGCCAGGGATTCGTGCAGGACTATGCTGCGTCGCATGCTGACAAGGAGCCATTCGATCACAGCAACGTGATGTGTTACTTCCCTCGGGGATCGCTCGGCGCGCTGCACACACTGGCTGAGTCCTTCACCGTTTGCGACCACTGGTTCTCCTCTTTGCCTGGTCCGACGTGGCCGAATCGGTTCTTTTTGACCACGGGAACGTCCTTGGGACACACCGATATGCCCGACGGAATCACGCACCCCGCGCTGCACATTTACAACCAGGACACGATCTTCACGCAGCTAGCTCATGCGGGAAAAAGCTGGGCCATCTATCACGGAGACTTTCCGCAGACGCTGCTGCTGACTCGTCTGTGGGCGCACCCGTTGCACTTCCACAGCCTCGACAAATTCTTCGACGATGCCGCCGGTGACGAAGCAGATTTCCCGGAATTCTCGTTTCTTGAGCCTATGTACTTCAATCCTTCTGGAAATCAGAACGATCAGCATCCGCCCACGGAAGTCTCTAAGGGCGAGGCGCTGATTGCTCAGGTGTTTAACGCAATCCGCGCGAACCAACAGCTTTGGGAAAAGACGCTATTTATCCTGATTTATGACGAGCACGGGGGATTCGCGGATCATGTCTGGACCCCACCGAACGGGGCCATTCCGCCGGACAACAGCACGGACACTACTTCAACGTTTAAGTTCGATCGATTGGGACTGCGGGTACCTGCGATTCTGATTTCGCCGTGGGTCGCCAAAGGATTTGACGCCACCACGTACGACCACACGAGCCTATTGAAATATCTGGCCGGCAAATGGGGTGTGGAGGAGCTCGGAAACCGCACCGCAAGCGCAAACTCGTTCGGAGGGCTCTTAACCCAGCTGAAAGCCCCGCGGACGGACACGCCGGAAACCGTCAAACCTGTCGAGCCGCCGAAAGCTCACGCGGATGCGGCCCTTCCTGTACCGGTGGAGCAGTTCAACGAAAACCAGGAGGCGCTCTATCTTTTCAGCGTGTACCTGGAAAGCCAGATGGCATCAGTTGAGAGCGCTGAAGATTTCCGGGCGCGAACGATTCGCGCATTGCAGGGCCCCGCGGATGCGGGCGCGGTCGCCACGGAAAGGGCCACGCGATTCCTTGCGCACCTGAACGAAGGGCTGACTCTACCGACGGCCTAGCGGCCCCTGGTAGCACAGACTGTCTGTGCTCTTCCACTCGTGCTCCGCAGAAGACGCATAGGCGGAGCCGGTTCCACTCAATTGTGCTACTTGCCTGTGATTTTGCGGAACAGCATGGTTAGCGGATCGTAAAACTGGTCGACGACCCGTTCCTTGAGCGGAATAATGGCGTTGTCCGTGATGTGAATATCCTCCGGGCAAACCTCTGTGCAACATTTCGTAATGTTGCATAGGCCGATTCCCAGATCATCCTTGAGCAGGCCAGTGCGATTGAGCGCGTCAAGCGGATGGAGCTCAAGCCCGGCCACACGAACAAAAAAGCGCGGCCCCCCGAATGTTTTCATTTCGTCATGCTCGCGAATGACGTGGCAAACGTCCTGGCACAGAAAGCATTCGATGCATTTGCGGAATTCCTGGACGCGGTCGACATCGATTTGGGAAATAATCCAATCGGTGCCTTGCTTTGGCTGGAATGCTGGAATCTTTTTATTCACGGCGTAATTCCAGGAAACGTCCGTGACGAGATCCTTAATACGCGGGAAGGACTTCATGGGCATGACCGTGATGGGCTGATCCATCGGCAAAGAGTCCACG
Organism: uncultured Acidobacteriota bacterium; assembly: GCA_963730495.1. Taxonomy (GTDB): domain Bacteria; phylum Acidobacteriota; class Terriglobia; order Acidiferrales; family UBA7541; genus Acidiferrum. Next base: position 200,957 of record CAVSSD010000023.1, read on the forward strand.
CGTGTTTTGCAGGTTAGGCGTGGGCGCCCGTTCACTTCGGCGGAGCAGGAACCGCACTTCGCGGCTTTGCAATTCCAGCGCACGGCCAGATCGGGTGCCAGATGGCCTTGAATGTAGTGGAGCGCGTCGAGAATAACCATGCCGGGAGCGATCGGCACCGTGTAGTCAACCGTTTGCCCACCTGCCGCGCCCTCGCCGCGAAATATTCGTAATGTTGCATCTGGCATCGATGAGTTCTCCAAACTGCGCTCGGAGTGCTGCGCCCGAGTTTTGCTAAAGACTGCTGCCGGGCTAAAGCCCGGCGCCTACAAAAGTCCTTCTACCATCGCGCTGCAACAGAACCTACTCGGCCATTACGAACTGCTTCAAATCTTCCGGCATTTCCTCGACGGGAGATTCGTGGCGCTTCATCTCCGCGCCTTCGCGGACAATGATGTTGTGCTTTTTCTCCCAGACGGGATCGTAATTCGGGAAGTCGATACGACTGTGCGCGCCACGGCTCTCCGTGCGAGCGAGCGCGCTGAGCGCGACCGCTTCGGAAACCGTGAGCATGGATTTCAGCTCGCGAGCCAGATGCCAGCCGGGATTAAAAAGGCGCGAGCCTTCGACGCTGGCCTTTGCCGCACGGGCTTTTAGTTCTTCCAGCTCGGCGAAGGCCTTCTTAAGATCTTCTTCGGTACGGAAAATTCCCACGAGGCTCTGCATCACCTTCTGCAGATCACGGTGAACAGCGTAAGGACTCTCGGCGCTGGGATTGGAAAAAGGCGCGAGGAGTTCTTTTTCGGCTTCCGCGATTTGCGCGTCGGAAATTTCGGCATGGGATACGCTCTTCGCATGATCCGCAGCCGCCATACCAGCGCGGCGGCCAAATACAAGCAGATCGGAAAGCGAATTTCCGCCCAGACGATTCGAACCGTGCAGCCCCGCAGCCGCTTCGCCGGCAGCAAAAAGTCCGGGCAAAGTGGATTGCGCCGTTTCAGCTTCCACGCGAATGCCGCCCATGACGTAATGGCAAGTAGGACCGACCTCCATTGGACCTTTCGTGATGTCCACGTCGGCCAACTCTTTGAACTGGTGATACATGCTGGGAAGCTTTTTCTTCACGTACTCGGCAGGCTTGTGAGAAATGTCGAGATACGCGCCGCCATGTTCTGTTCCGCGTCCTTCTTTCACTTCAGTGTAGATCGAGCGAGCGACCACATCGCGCGTGGAAAGCTCCAAGCGCTTCGGGTCGTACTTCTCCATGAAGCGCTCGCCGAGTTTGTTGCGCAGGATGCCGCCTTCGCCGCGCACGGCTTCGGTGACGAGAAGCCCTTGCACGCCCGGCGGCCAAACCATGCCCGTAGGATGGAACTGCACAAATTCCATATCCATGAGCTCGGCGCCGGCTTCATACGCGAGCGTCATGCCGTCGCCGCTGTACTCCCAGGAATTGGAAGTGATGGGCCACGCTTTGCCGATTCCGCCGGTAGCGATCACGACGGACTTGGCTTTGAAAACGATGAATCGCCCATTTTCGCGCCAGTAGCCGAAAGCTCCTGCGATGCGCCCTCCCTCGGTGAGAAGCCGCGTGACGGTGCACTCCATGTAAACGTCGAATCCAAGCTGCACGCCGCGATCCTGAAGCGTGCGAATCATCTCAAGGCCGGTGCGGTCGCCGACATGGCAAAGCCGTTTGTACGTGTGGCCGCCGAACGCGCGCTGCAGAATGGCTCCGCTTTCAGTGCGGTCGAAAAGAGCGCCCCATTGTTCGAGCTCGCGAACGCGGTCGGGAGCCTCCTGCGCATGAAGTTGCGCCATGCGCCAGTTGTTCAAAAATTTTCCGCCGCGCATAGTGTCGCGAAAATGCGGCTTCCAGCCGTCAGCGGCGTCGACATTGGCCATGGCTGCCGCGATGCCGCCTTCTGCCATGACGGTGTGCGCTTTTCCGAGAAGCGATTTGCAAACGACGCCAACGCTCGCGCCTTTCGCGAGAGCTTCGATGGCGGCGCGCAGTCCTGCGCCGCCGGCGCCAATAATAAGAACGTCGTGTTCGCGTGTCTCGTAGCTGGTCGTCACAGGATCCTCAGGTCATGGATGGCGCCGCTGGCCACCAGGCGCACGTAAAAATCGGCGGAGCCGACGGAGATCAGGCTGCACCAGGCCAAAAGCATGTGGCGCTCGTTGAGAAAACTAACGCCGCGCCAGGCAGCATGGCGGGGCTTGCCAAAAGTGGCGCAAGAAAAGCAATCGAGCTTGCCCCCAGCAAGATGCCGCAGCGAGTGGCAGGAAAACGTATAGAGCGTCAGCAGAACAACGTTCGTAGTCAGGACAAGAGTGCCCAAACCTATGCCGAAATGCCCGTCGAAGTCGAAGGCCTTAATAACGTCGTGCCAGAGAAACAGAATGAACACGACTGCGACGTAGAAAAAATAGCGGTGAAGGTTCTGAAGAATAAAAGGAAACTTCGTTTCACCCTGATATTTACGTTTAGAAGGCTCACCGACGGCGCAAGCAGGCGGATCGAGAAAAAACGCCCGGTAGTAAGCTTTGCGGTAGTAGTAGCAGGTAGCGCGAAACCCGAGCGGTCCGGCAAGAATGAGCAGCGCCGGAGAAAATTTCCACCAGTGATGCAAAGGATCGATCAGCGGCGAATAAAACGGGGAGAGGTACGGCCCCCATTCGTAAAACTTGCCCTCGAAGGCGCGCAACGTGGCGTAGAGGCCAAAACCGCCAAGAAGAAGTATTACCGGCAGGATTTCGACCCACCATGCGTCACGGCGCAGCGTGCTTCCAAGCCGCGATTCGGGCAAGAGGGTTGGCGAGCCAGCCATCTAGGGACCTCCAGAGTGGCAGTGAGTAAATCAGAGTCTAAATTATAACAAACGGATTATATCGAAGACGCGCCGGAAGGGCTAATTCAGAGAATGGGCTAGGACCGAAAACAATGGGAAACCTATCCGTAGCTGTCCAAATCTCCAATATTCGAGCGTCTTTCTAGTAGCAGAACAATATGCCTCCGAAACGAATCAACGAAAAACGGAGGCTGGGGAGAATGGCAATGAGCATCTGTAAAGCGTTTCTTGTCGTCGGAATCATTCTAACAGTCGCAGGGGTATTGCTAGGGCACAACTGCTGGTTCTCTGCTGTGGAGGCATTCGTCAAAATTGCTCCAGCCGCGTTGCTATTCCCTGGGACGGATTAGGCAATGTGGCAGACTGGAGCCAAAAAAGAAATGTTGGCCTGTCTGTCCAAATCGCCGGTTTCCAAACGTCATCCTAGTAGCAGAACAAAATATGCGCTCAAAACCCACAGTGGAGGCTGCAAATGAAATACATCTTGATGGACTATGTAGGGGAAGCAGGCTGGCCCGAGTTGACGAGGGACGAGCAAATACACTGGTTGAGCGCGTATAAAGCCTACATGGAGGCGATGGTTAAAGCAGGCGTGCTGAAAGATAGCAAAGGTTTGCAGCCTACTTCAGCGGCGACAACCGTGCGCGTCCGAAGTGACAAGACCCAAGTGCTTGACGGTCCTTATGCCGACTCGAAAGAGCAGCTCGGCGGCTTTCATATCATCGAGGTGGCCGATCTCGATGCCGCTATTGCCTGGGCAGCTCGCTCCCCGACGGCACTTCACGGTGTCGTCGAGGTGCGTCCCGTCGTTGAAGGCACGTGGCTGACCGTGGACATCCTCGATTTCGTAAAGCCAGAGTAAGCCGCGCAGCGGCGCAAGTTCATAATTTCACATCAACTACACGTCAACGAAAATAAAAGGAGAAAAGTCATGCGCAAATTAATCGTTTTCAACATGGTGTCCCTCGACGGTTTCTTCGTAGACGGCAAAGGCGACATGAGCTGGGCCCACAAACACGATGCGGAATGGAACACTTTCGTCAGCGGCAATGCCAGTGGCAGCGGCGTGCTCGTCTTCGGAAGGATTACCTACCAACTTATGGCAAGCTACTGGCCGACGCCGATGGCGCTGCAAAATTCTCCCGCTGTCGCCAAAGGGATGAACGAGATGCCGAAAATAGTGTTCTCACGAACGCTGGACACTGTTTCGTGGAACAACACCAAGCTGCTAAAGGGTGACTTGGCGACAGAAGTACGCAACTTGAAAAAAGAGTCCGGACCCGACATGGTCATTCTGGAAGCGGCACCGTCGTTTCCCAATTGGCGCAGGAAAACTTGATCGACGAATACCAACTCGCGGTGAGTCCCATCGTTCTTGGCAAAGGCCGCACACTTTTCGAGGGAGTCAAAGAGAAGCTGAATCTGAAGCTGAAGAGCTCACGCACCTTTGGCAACGGTACCGTCTTCGCGTGCTACCAACCGGCCGCATGAGCAGCAACGCGTCTCGAAAGCCGGTACAAGTTGTCCAAATCGCGTTAAGCCGAACGTCATTCTAGTAGCGGCGCAACTTGCCCGCCTGATACCAATAGAGGAGGCTCAAGATGAAATACATGTTGATGGCTTACGTGAACGAATCTGGCTGGCCCGCAATGACCAAGACCGAGCAGGAACAAGGCATGGCGGCTTACATGGCCTACGGGGAAGCGCTAACGAAGGCCGGCGTCCTCGTGAGCAGCAACCGCCTCCAGCCGAGCTCGACCGCGGCGACCGTCCGGCTTGCCAATGGCAAATCCCAAGTTTTAGATGGCCCCTTCGTGGAATCGAAAGAGCAGTTAGGTGGCTACTTTCTCATCGATGTCGCTGATCTCGATGCTGCGCTATCGTGGGCGGCCCGTTGCCCTGCGGCCGGTCACGGTGTCGTCGAGGTGCGTGCCATCTGGGGCATGCCCGCGTGATCCGCGCCGCGGCGTAAGCGTATGACCTTCCAAGACGGCGACGAGCAAGCGCGCAGCACGGCGGACGCAGTAGCGCGTCGAAGTTACGGAAAGCTCGTCGCCTTTCTCGCCGCACGCACGCGTGATGTGGCCGCGGCCGAGGACGCGCTTTCCGAGGCTTTCGCCGCTGCGCTGGCGGACTGGCCACGAAATGGCTGTCCGTCAAACCCGGAAGCGTGGCTATTGACCGTGGCCCGGCGAAAGGCGATTGATATGCACCGAGGAAAACTTCGGCATGAGATCGCTGGCAACCAATTACGGATCATGGCGGAAGGCCTGGACGCTGCGGCAGCCGAATCGGAAATCCCGGATCAGCGTCTTGCGCTGATGTTTGCCTGTGCGCACCCCGCCATCGACGCGGGCATTCGCGCGCCGCTCATCCTACAAGTTGTGCTCGGACTCGATGCGGCGATGATCGCTTCGACGTTCCTCGTATCCCCGGTGGCCATGGGCAAACGCCTCGTCCGTGCCAAGGACAAAATCCGCCAAGCTGGCATCCCGTTTCGCGTCCCGGAGCGCGAGGAACTTCCCAGTCGCCTGAACACAGTTCTCGAAACCATTTACGCCGCCTTCGCGGAAGGTTGGGCCGATCCTGGCGGAACCGATGTGGCTCGCCGCGATCTTACCGAGGAATCGCTTTTTCTCGCAAGGCTCGTCGTCGAAATGCTGCCCCAAGAGGCGGAGGCTCTCGGTCTCCTTGCCCTCATGCTTCATGCCGAAGCTCGCCGTCACGCTCGCCGCAACGCGGCGGGCGAATACATCCCTCTCGCCGAACAAGATCCGGCGCTGTGGGACTGGCAGACAATCGAAGAAGCCGAACGACTGCTCCTTCGTGCGAGCACTCTGGAATTGATTGGCCGCTATCAGCTGGAAGCTGCGCTTCAATCGGCGCACGTTTCTCGTCGCCGCACCGGCCTCGCCAACTGGGACGACGTAGTGCATCTCTACGATGCGCTCTTCGCGTTCACGGCCTCGCCGGTAGTTGCCATCAATCGCGCCCTTGCCATTGCAGAACTGCATGGTCCCATTGCTGCTCTTGACGCCATGCCAAACGTCGCCGCCGATGCGCGCCTCGCCGAATACCAGCCCTATTGGGCCGCGCGCGCGGAACTGCTCGCCAAGACCGGCGCAAACGCCGAAGCGCGTCAAGCCTACGAAATCGCTATTGGCCTCGAGCGCGACCCCGCCGTGCGCCGCTTCCTGCAACAGCGCCAGTCCGCACTACCGCTTTGACTATTTTCCAATGATGCTTTGCACTTCGTATCGATTCCTAGAGGATGGAATTGATTTCAGAATCGATGGAGACATGTGTGGCAGGAATGCCGTTGATGCTGAATTGGACGCCATCGCTCTCGGCGAAATGGAAGAAGCGGCTAATGTGATAATCCTCGTCGTACGAAGAAAAGAGCCGCACGGTTTCAGCAGGCGAGAGCTGAAACGCAGACAGCACCACTGGGCTGCCGAACTCGCCGGCAAGTGCGAGGTACAGGTCAACCAGTTGACGGAGAGTCATACTAACCGTTCGGCGAGCAGGTTCGGCACTCATAGCGAGCTCAGCACGCAGTGTACCGCCAGCCGCCCACCAATAAAAGTGATCAGTACATGTAGGCGCCGGGCTTCAGCCCGGCACTTTACCTCGTTTGCTCTGTGACCTCTGTGTCCTCCGCGCCCTTTGTGTAAATTCTTTGTTGCACAGGTCCGGTTTGTGGGCGTACGTGAGGATTGGTAAGATGGAGCGAGATTTAGCGAAACAGGAGGAAAGATCATGAGCATCGCGGTCGGACAAACAGCCCCGGATTTTACGCTGATGAACCAAGAAAAAAAGGAAGTGAAGCTTTCGGATTTTGCAGGAAAAAAGAATGTCGTGCTGATGTTCTATCCCCTGGACTGGAGCCCGACCTGCACCTCAGAACACGCCTGCATGGTGAATGATATGCGCTCGTTCGACACGCTCGACGCCGAAGTTTTGGGCGTGAGCGTGGACAGTGTCTGGTCGCACAAAGCATACGCCGAAAAAATGGGAATTAAGTATTCGCTACTGGCAGACTTTCAGCCCCGCGGCGCAATGAGCGAAAAGTACGGCGTGTACCTGGCAGACAAGGGCATCACCGGTCGCTCGATCGTGATCATCAATAGAGATGGAAAAGTGGCCTGGGTGAAGGACTATGACATTCCAGTGGTGCCGGACTTGAAAGAAGTAGCCGCCGCGCTGTCGCAGGTAAAAGCAGCTGCTGCTTAGAACCGGATGCTACACACGACACTGCTTATCGTGGCAGTTTTTCGCGGGCCTTCTGCAGAGCTACACTGACGTAATCTGATTCTGTCAGTGTAAGGCGTGGGAACAACGTGAAGATATCGAGCTTCATCGCGCTTGTGCTGCTCGTCTTGGCCGTCTCTGTTTTCTGGTCTATCCGGATATCCGCAGAAAACCAAACGCCGGGAGAAAATTCAATACCACGCAAGAGTTCATCGATTTCCTAGCGAGCGAGGCTGTGAAGGACGCTCGCGAACAAAATCATGTGGACCTCGACTACAGCAGCGAATCGATAGAAAAGGTCGAGCAAATTCTTGGTAATTTGCACGATCTCTATGTCAAAAACCCATCTTCAATCAGCGTAAATGGGCTAGGCTCTGCATACGGCGCGTATATCGGTGAAGTGATCAGAAGAGCAGAACCTGACGCAAGATGGGAACGTGATGACGAGGTAGGTGGTGAAAAATCTTATCCAATAATCTGGGGTAAAGGGTCCGGGCATTCATATCCTATGGCGTGGTGTTACCACCGCATTATGAATGGCCCAGAAGATAACGTCTGGCTGAAATATAGACTACTGAAAGAAAAGTACAGCGTCCCCAGGGAAAACGAAAACCCATCCGCAATTCCTGGCAAGAAATAAAGCGCAGAGACGATAAGGCCGGGCATCGTGAATCGCCTCCCTGCTGAACATTGCACGGCCGGTCTTGATATTCTTACTTAGCCGTTAGTTCGTTTCGAACGACCGCGCCACCCTTCATCACGAATTTCACGGATTCCAGGATGCGCACGTCGGTCAACGGATCGCCGTTAACGGCGATGATGTCCGCGTAGTGGCCGGTCTCGATGACGCCGACCTTGGCGGACCAGCCAAGAAGATCGGCGGCACTAATCGTGGCAGCCTGGATCGCGTCGATCGGCTTCATCCCCCACTCCACCATTTTTGCGAATTGCTTGGCGTTGTCGCCATGAGGATAGACGCCGGCATCAGTGGCGAAAGCCATCTTTGTCCCTGACTGCCAGGCGTGCCTAAAGTTTTCGCGCTGCAAGCGCCCGATTTTCTTTTCTTTCTCGATGGATTCCGGCAGCATGCCGGCCTTTGCGCCTTCCTGAAGAATGAAATCGTCGTTGTAAATGTCAAAGTCGAGATACGTGCCGTGCTGCTTGGCGAGGGCAATGCCTTCGTCGTCGATCAGGCTTGAGTGCTCGATGGAATCGATCCCGGCGTTGATGGCATCCTTGATGGATTGTGTGCCGTGCGCATGCGCGGCCACTTTGCGTCCAAGTTTGTGCGCTTCTGTCGCGATGGCTTGGAGCTCTTCGAAAGAGTATTGCGGCGTGCCGGGCTGGTCGCCTTTGCTGAGAACGCCGCCGGAGGCGCACACCTTAATGACGTCGGCGCCGTACTTGATGACTTCGCGGACTTTTTCGCGAGCGGCCCACGGACCGTCGGCCACCCCTTCCGCTTTGTTGTGATACTCAAACGGTAAAAGATTGTTGTCGCAATGGCCTCCCGTGATGCTCAGCGGAGGGCCGGAAACGAGCATCCTCGGCCCCTCGATTTCTCCGTCGTTGATTCCATCGCGCACGGCGACGTCGGCGTAATCGGTTGCACCGACGTTGCGAACCGTGGTGAATCCGGCGCGGACCGTCAGGCGGGCGTTCTTCGCGCCGGTGATAGCTTCTCGCGGCACGGAAATGCCGAGACCCGCATACCCGTTGGCAGACGGATCGAACGTAATATGTGTGTGCACATCAATCAAGCCGGGAAGGCAGGTGGCCGAGGAAAGATCAATCGCCGAAACGCCTTCGGGCAGCTTTGTGGACGTCGCGGGTCCCACTGCTGTGATCGCACCGTTGTCATCGAAGACGACGACTTGATCGGAGAGGATGTGACCCGCTCGGACGTCGAGCAACTTGCCGCAACGCACGGCGCCAGGCGCGGCCTGAGTGAGCGAAACAAAAATGAGCGATGCCAAGAAAGTGAGCAGCGTTCTGCGCATGAGTTCTCCGTGAAGGGCGAATTTGAACAAGAGAGGATATATCGGTGAGGGGGATTTTGGAAATGCGCGACCGCAATCTCAGGAAACAAAGCTAAATTCTATTTGGCTAGCGACTGGAAGGCGCAGCCGGGGCTAGAGAACGTACATAAAGCACCAGCTCCCAGCGCTGCTCTTCGGAGAGTTTCCTCTTAAACGCGGGCATCGGTTTTCTGCCTTCGCTGATTTGATAGAAAATTTCCCCGTCTGTAACGCTGCTCATGTGATTCACATCCACCAGGCTCGTGGGAGAGGGATAGTAACTGGCAGCGTCAGGCCCGTCGCCTTTTCCCGTTTGGCCGTGGCACTGCGTACATTTGTCCATATAAGTGGAGTGGCCTGCGGCCAGAGCTGATGCGGAAAGCCTGATGGGATTCTGTCGTAGCTTGGCTTCTTCAGGAATTTTCCACGGTTTGTTCTCATAGTAGGCAAAGACAGCGACAACGCAGAGTACCGCGAATATTAATGCCAAAAAGAGTTTGCGCGCGCGCATTGCGTTTTGCGAGTTGGGGGACATTGTAAAAGTTTCGCACAGAGCATTTGAAGGCGGAAACAACGAAAGACGAACCATTTCACCCGAGACACGGAGCGCTTGGAGAGCACGGAGAAATCTCGAAGTTATAAGAGCCCGCGAGTGGCAAAAACCGGCTGCTTACTGGCCGCGGAAGATAAGCCAGAGAAGTTCAGCGTTGAAGAAGAGGATGGCGGCGGCAACGATCCAGGCAACGACCACCGTAACGCGGGAATTCCTGAATTCCCCCATTTTGTTACGATCGCCCGTAAATTGAATCAACGGGATCACAGCGAAAGGCAACTGAAAGCTGAGAACAACCTGGCTGAGTATGAGCAGCCAGGTGACCTTGCCCTCGCCCGCGAAGCCGATGACGACAACGGCGGGAATAATCGCGATCGAGCGCGTGATAAGGCGCCGCAGCCAAGGCTTGAGCCGAATCTGGAGAAAACCTTCCATGACAATCTGACCGGCGAGCGTGCCAGTGAGAGTCGAGTTCTGCCCCGAAGCCAGCAGCGCGCAGGCGAAGATCGTGCTGGCGAGGCTCACACCGAGAACGGGACTGAGGAGTTTATACGCGTCGGCGATTTCGGCGACGTTATTCAGGCCGCGCGTATGAAAGGCTGCGGCGCCGAGAATGAGGATGGCGGCGTTGATGAAAAGTGCGAAGCCGAGAGCTACTGTAGAGTCGAAAATGGCGTAGCGAATAGCTTCGCGGCGGTTCCGAACAGAGCTGCCGAAGGCGCGGGTCTGCACGATGCTGGAATGAAGATAGAGATTGTGCGGCATCACTGTGGCACCGAGGATGCCGATAGCGATGTACAACATTTCGCGATTGCGGAGAATCTCCGCGCGCGGGATGAGTCCGACAGCAGCTTCCCGCCAGATGGGATGAGAGAAAAAGATTTCGTAAGCAAAGCAGCCAGCGATGGTGGCAATGAGAGTGACGACGAAAACCTCGATGATACGGAAGCCGCGGCCTTGCAAAGCAAGAACGATCAAAACGTCGAGCCCGGTGATAATCACTCCAGCGAGAAGCGGTAGACCAAACAGCAGCTTAAGCGCAACTGCGGAGCCAAGAACTTCCGCAAGGTCGCACGCGGCGATGGCAATCTCGCAGACAATCCAAAGCGCGATCGAAGTGCGGCGGGAATAATGCTCCCGGCAAGCCTGCGCCAAATCGCGGCCAGTGGCGATGCCGAGTTTGGCAGAAAGGCCCTGCAGAAACATCGCCATCAGATTGCTGATAAGAATGACGCTGAGAAGGGTATAGCCGAATTTCGATCCGCCGCCGATGTCAGTGGCCCAGTTTCCGGGGTCCATGTAGCCGACAGCGACAAGGTAGCCGGGGCCGGCAAACGCAAGAACTTTGCGAATCCACGAAGCGGTGTGAGAGATGGGAATTGTGCGGTGAGCTTCGGGTAGTGAGGGTAGGCTCGTACCGCGGAATTTGGCGGCCGCGGCGGGAGCAGCGGCCGTGGTTTCGATGCCAGCTTTGTTTTCGGCGTCGAGTTGGGGCGGCAGCGCGGGCGACATGATTCTTTTTAATGATACTGAGTAACTGAAATTTTGTTAACTACGGTAAATGTCCATACTAAACTAGACTTAATAAGAAAATTTGTCAATAGGACTGAGGCCGAATGTTCCTTGCTTCGGGGTCAGCTAAGCATATTCCGTGCTCCGCGACCGAGCGCGAGAGGAAGCGCTGTGATACCTTCGAACCAGACGTGAAATGGGAAGACGACTAAGGGGAGAAGACGATGGAAGAGCAGCGGCCGGTACCAGGGCAAGTGCAGATCAAAGCAGACGAGAAGGATTTGCAAGGGCAGTACAGCAATTTAGTGATGCTCCACCACAATCTTGAGGAGTTCACTCTGAATTTTATTTACATCTTCCCCAATGGGCCGCAGGGCAAACTTTTGAGCAGCGTGATCGTAAGTCCGGGCCACGCGAAGCGCATCCTGCGGGCGTTGGGAGAAAATATCTCGCGCTACGAAGCGCAGTTCGGCCCAATCAAGGAAGCTCCGGAAGGAAGTGGACAGCCACCGAATGTGGGTTTCGTGCAGTAAAAAGACCTGCGGAAAGCCAGACGATGGGAGTTCGGAACGGCGGTAAGTATTCGTAAAGAGCCGCGTCTTGTGCAACTGCCATGTCGTGCTAAACTATTTCCCTGCATTGTAGGAAGGGCCTGTAGCTCAGGTGGCTAGAGCGCGCCCCTGATAAGGGCGAGGTCGGTGGTTCAAGTCCACCCAGGCCCACCATCAAAATCACCAATAAATACGCGGCGATTCTTACTCGTCCCCTTTCGAGGAATCTCTCTCAAAAAACCAATTTGCCAACTATTTGCCAACTTTAGGATTGGCCGGATGGCACTACACTCAGGGGCGTTAAGACCGTTCGGGTGAAGTCCAAAGGGCTAGCATCGATTAGGCTATGTCGCGAACGATGCCCTCTTAGGTCGAGGGACGTGCAAGGCAGTGCAAGACACTGCAAGGCTGAGGAAGGAGCGGGAAGTCATTTTTAGTCAGTTTTGGGGAGTAGTTCAGTTGGTTAGAACGCCTGCCTGGTCACGCAGGAGGTCGCGGGTTCGAGTCCCATCGCTCGCGCCAATAATTACGGGTCCAGGGTGTCGCCCCAAAACCCTCAACGCACAATCCGACCCACACTTATCTGAACTGATGGCTTCTAGTGAATGTGGCGCGGACGGACCGAATCCTCTTGCGGCACAAAATAAGGATTCGTATGAACTCCCGCCGCGCAAACGGCCAGCGCGTGGGTCTGTAATCCGCCGCGCATAACCAAACGTCCGGAAAGCATACGCACGTCATACATGCAGACCGTAACGCATGGCAGCTCGGCGACCAACAAATCAACCTTTTGCTCCAGCTCGATTACGTCGTCCTCGCCCGCAGGAAGCGGGTCCCGCCCCATGCCCAGAATACCGAGGTATCGAACGGCCGTGGCCCCGGCGCGCATCGCACGATCGAGCACCGCGGCAATTTCAGAAACCGTTTGGTGGGCGTTTGTCATGCGACGAATAACGGTCAACTCGAGGTTCCGAATCGATGCTTCCGGATCGAAGCCGCCGGTTCTCAAAATCTGAAATGCTTGCTCGATCGCTTCGTCGTGCCCGAACAAGAGGCAATGCTCCCCTTTGCCCAAGCCCGGGTACAGAAAACGCACGCCGCGCTCGAAATCATCGCTACCTTCGCAGAAATAGATCAGGTGCGAGCCGAGCGGCACCCAGTCCTGCGTGATTCCAACCTCGATAGTCCGCGGGCTGGGTGCTGGCTGATCAGCAATGTAGTTTTCCAATTTGGAGTACAGCCGCTTTGAGAAACCAGAGGGAGGTTCAAAAGCTTCACTGCATCCAGCCAGTTGCACAACATTCCGAGCCCCGGCAAGCACAGCTTTGCATTTCGGGCATACGCTAACATGATGATCCATCCGGGCCCGAACTAAAGGCGCGGTGTCGCCATCGATATACCTAGAAATCTCTTGCCAAACCTGCTGGCAGGACATTTCATCATGAAATGATTCGCTCAGCTCTTTACGCTTTCTGCCAAGTTGTTAGGTCCATCCGCATAGCAACCTAACTTGGCCCGTGCTGTATCCTGCGCAATCCCGCTGTCTGTAAGACTCTCATCTCCATTAAAAGTGACAAAATAAAGCGATCCTGCAAGCTGATGATAATAACCGTGATACGTAGGTACGGCTGGTTATGTGCCGACGCATTCCTTGCCTTTGTCAAAGCCAGACTGAATAATGATCTCGCTTTGACTTTGACCTATGACTTCTACTGGAGCGCCGCAGGACAATTCGCAGACGATCTTGATCGAGCGTGTTCGACGTGGCGAACATGAGGCGTTCTACGAACTGGTGCGGCCACACGAGCGGACGATCTACGCCATCGCGTTCTCGATTCTCACCGATCAAGCCGATGCGGAGGAAGTGGCCCAGGAAGCCATTCTCAAGGCGTTTAAGGCTCTCGGGCAGTTTCGCCATGAAGCCAAATTCAGCACCTGGATCATACAGATCGTAATCAATGAAGCGCGTACGCGGCTGCGGAAATACAGGAAGCACTTGTACGACTCTCTGCACGAGTCGGCTCAAGGCGACGACGAGGGAGATTACTTGCCAAGGGATTTTGCGGATTGGCGTGAAATTCCTTCGGAGGCCTTCCAGACATCCGAACTTCGTCAGGCGCTCTCGAAGGCCCTGACATCCCTTCCCCCCAAATACCGCCAAGTCTTGATCCTTCGGGATATACAGCACTTGAGCACAGCCGAATCGGCTCAATTACTGGGGATTACGGAAGACTCAGTCAAAACAAGGCTCCTGCGGGCCCGCCTCATGATGCGTGACGAACTGGCTCCGGACTTCGATAGCTCCTGGAACAAGGGCCAACCCTACCCACACGTACGACCCTACTGACGTCTTAGGCTACTGCCTGCACTCTCCTGAGGGCTTGCTGATTTGTCTTGCGAGGCGTACTCGCCGACTTCGGAAGTTCGAAAACTTTTCCGCCTCCCAAATCGGAACCTTCGCCAAAAGCATGCTTTAGATATTCAATTCCTTCCGCTCGAGTTCAGTCAAGATCCGGCTGTGATATTCGGCGCGCAAATCCGTTGCTGGATATAAGCCGACCTTTCAACAGAAAGATGAACATCCTCCCTATCGAACGAAAGAATCGTGGATCGAGGTGCGCAAGGAGATTCTGCTCGTGGTCCAGCCACGGCCGCTCTTTATAGACCGAAGGCTGCGGCCAATCGATTGGTCATGAGTTGTCACTTTTCGCTACCCGTCGAGTCCTAACTTGTGAGGCTGAGAAGCGGAAAGCTATACAACAGCTCAAGAATCGTGGAGTTCTCCTCATGGTAGATAGGGATTATGTCAAGCTCGACGAAGGAAGCGCGGAGTACGAAGCGCTCCGACAACCAGGAACGACGCGCTCAGGCACTCAACCAATTCGCATTTTGATTGTTGAAGCTCACCCCATATTCCGCGATGGTCTCAGTACGATTATTGCGTCACAGTCGGACATGCGTGTCGTCGCAGTGGCTGCTACGTCTTCAGAGGGTATTGCCGAGTTCCGGCGTCACGAGCCCGACATTACGTTAATGGACCAAAAGCTTCCGGGAGCAACGGGTATGGACACCCTCATTGCCATACGAGAAGAGTTCCCGCTTGCTTGCATCGTCATGTTTACGGCTTCGGGTGGGGATATCGAGATTCATCGTGCGCTTCGCGCGGGAGCAGCAGCCTGCGCACTAAAAAGCGTGCCCAGAAGCGAACTTTTGGAGGTAATCCGTTACGTTCGAAACGGTCGCAAATATATTCCGGCAGACATAGCGCGGAGACTTGCAGAGCACCTCGGGGAAGAAGATCTCACGACACGTGAGATGGATGTCTTGAAACTGATTCGAGACGGTCATCGTAACAAACAAATAGCGGACGTGCTTTCCATCGCTGAGACAACGGTGAATTTCCATATCAGAAACATCGTGAGCAAACTTCAGGCCAATGACAGGACGCATGCCGTAACCATCGCGGTGCGGCGAGGCGTGCTAGGCGTCTGACGCGCATAATATTGGCATCCGTGATGCGATGGCTGTCTGGTTGCGGTCTCCGAAACAAGCGGCGATAGACAGCCGATGTCCGTCATGATTCAACAGATCGCGCTTTCAGTAGTGCTTCTCACGGAGCATAGGATAAAACTGGACCCACGTCATATCGGTCTTAGAAACAAAGGTGATGTGGCATCCTGCGCATTGCGTCGCTGGGGCTTCCGCAGCAGTTTCGTCGTACGGCAAGGGATGGTGACCAAACGTGAAGAATCCCCAGCCATTCGTTTTCGCAAATCGCTTGCTATCTTTGATCGTGAGATCAATACCGTTAAACTCGCCGTTGAAAAAACCACGACCGGAGGGCTCGGTTCTTGAACCATCCGAAAAGGTTGGATTAAGGACGCGCGTCAGTTCCTTTACGAAGACAGTGCCTTCCGGAAACGAACCAGTCTTTAAATAGGCGTCCAGATTCTTGGCCTCAACGTAGACGTGATGAAACTCTGGAAACGACGCTTCGCCGTTGTTAAGCGCATTTGGCGTTACAGGAGCACCCACGAACACCCACCGGCGATAGCCTGTTGGTAATTTCATTTTGCCGTCCGCATCGAACACGACACTGGAGTGAGACGCTTGAGCGGCAACAGATCTGGAGTTAAACAGAGCAATACTTACAGCAACGAGTGCAATTCCTGCGATTGCGGCGACGAAATATTTGTTCATTGTGTTATCCCCTCATAATTTATTTCGGAAAGACAGCACCGTACGATCATTAGGCTCATTGCTGCGAATGGAGAACAGGATAGCCTTGCACGTAGATCCAATCCGTCGCCTTTGCGGGGATGTGGCACGACAGGCAATCCTTTTTGTAATCCACCGCGACTTGCTTGTCAGGTGCGTCGGACTTGTAAAGCGCCCAGCCCCAACCGTTCCCCCACAGCGGATTCCCGGGGTAGCGTCCCTTTTCGTCTTTAACCAAGATGAACCACACCTTTGTCCCAGAAGCCCAATGCGCATCGCCGGTCGTCATTTGGGCGTGTTCAGTTCCGAAGACCTCCTTCACCAGCACCGTGCCATCCGCAAATTTCCCGTTTTGCCGATAGTATTCGGCCGATCCTGGGGAGGCGTAAGTGAAGTGCATCTGATTCCCCTTCGGATCGAGGACCGTATAAGCTCCGAGCGCTTGATACTTGTCTCGGTAGTCTTTGGGCTTGCCGATGTTCCCGGCTTTATCGACAAGGTCGAATCCGTTGAACGAACTTCCAGTGTTCGGTGTCATTTGCGCATAGACGGCCAATGACAGAAATACAAAGAAAACTGCTGCTGCGCGAACTAGATTCATCGTGTTTCTCCTTTATGGCTTCGTGCGAGACCTGATCTCCGGTGACGACAAATAAATCCGATTCAAAATTGA
The DNA here is from genome assembly GCA_963730495.1 of uncultured Acidobacteriota bacterium. Classification (GTDB taxonomy): domain Bacteria; phylum Acidobacteriota; class Terriglobia; order Acidiferrales; family UBA7541; genus Acidiferrum. The sequence goes on from CAVSSD010000023.1 coordinate 217,567, forward strand.
TGTCGCATTTTAAGAATACCTGGCACTCCAACCTTCAACTCGATTGAGTACGGTCAGGTAACTTCCAGTTACGGCGTACAAAATGGCAGGTGTAGCCGTTTGGATTATGTTCGAGGTAATTTCGGTGTTCCGGCTCCGCCTCCCAAAAGGCTGCCGCTGGCGTCACTTCGGTCACGACCTTAGCCGGCCACAGGCCGGAAGCCTCTATATCGGCAATGGTCTCGCGGGCAACTCGCCTTTGCTCTTCGCTGGTGTAGAAAATGGCCGATCGATAGCTCGTCCCCTGGTCGTTTCCCTGGCGATTCGGAGTGGTGGGATCGTGGATTTGGAAAAAGAACTCAAGGAGGCGTCGATAGGTAAGTATCTTAGAATCAAAAATGATCTCGATCGCTTCGGCGTGTTTTCCGTGATTACGGTAGGTCGCATTGCTTATATCGCCCCCTGTGTAGCCAACCCTTGTTGAAATCACGCCCGGATAGCGACGCAGCAAATCCTGCATACCCCAGAAGCAGCCACCGGCCAGGACCGCGCGTTCGGTCTGGATGGTCATGTCCTCGCTCCTTTCTGTTGTTCGGATTCGAACAATTTTTTGTAAATGCCATAGCCTTCGCTCTCGAGTTCATCGAAGGGAACAAAGCGCAGAGAGGCGGAATTGATGCAGTAACGCAGGCCGCCGTCCTCTCGCGGGCCATCGGGGAAGACATGGCCAAGATGGCTATCACCACGACTTGAGCGAACTTCAGTCCGAGTCACGCCGTGGCTGACATCGGTGTTCTCGACCACGTTTCCCAGGTCTATCGGCTTGGTGAAGCTCGGCCAACCGGAGTTGCTATCGAATTTGTCAACCGAAGCGAAAAGCGGCTCGCCCGAAACGACGTCCACGTAGATACCGGGCTCATGGTTATCCCAGTAGGCGTTCGCAAATGGTTGTTCCGTTCCGTTACGCTGAGTCACACGATATTGCTCGGGAGAAAGGCGAGATATAGCTTTCGGGTTTTTGTCGTATGTCGACATTTACCTACCCCTTTCTTCGACGCCTTTCTTCAAAATTGCTCCAGCTTGGCGGCACCGAATACCACGTGAAGTCGTTCACAATAAATCAGGACGGTGTTGTATCTATCGAAGTCGACCGACGCGGGGAGATTGTAAGTCTGGTCTCCCGCGTTCTCTTTCAACGGGCCGAGTTCAACACTGTCCAGCCGACCCGTCGCAACATCTTGGCGAAGACTTTGGTCATCGCTCCGCCCCAAGAGGACGTGAACATCGGGACCGTTTGAGGTCGTGAAATTCGTCAGCCGAAGATACTGCTTGCCGTCGGCGGCCCCATAGATGGAAGCTCGACCACTCGCTTTGTGCGCGGCACCAACGAGAAGCCCCGTATACAGTGGTTGAGGATCGGTACTTTCAAGAAAGGGCGACGGCTCGTTGACCTTTGCATTGGTCCATAATTTTTCCGGACGGAAAACCCACCAAGCTACGGCGAGAATAGGCACGCCGATGGTCGCCAGAATCCACTTTCGGCCCTGGAGCCGGGAGGGTACGCCGAACTTCATGATTTGCCCCCTTTGACAGACGAAATCGAGTCGTTTGTGGCGACGAGACTCACATGCAATCACATTGAGCCTTAGAGTCTCTGGAGCGGAGCGGCGCCAAAATTCGCATTAAAGCGCTCGCAAAATATGGATACCGTCTTGAATTTGCCGAGGTCTGTGCCGGCGGGTACTTCGTAGTTTTGGTCGCCTTGATTGCCCTTTAGGGCACCCAGGTCAACACGCTCAGTATTGGTTTTGAGGAAATTGGCGTCGTCATCGGCGTCCGCGGCCGCGACTAAGACCACGTGCAAGTTGGGCCCGTTAGATGTCGCGAAGTGTGTGAGGCGGAGAACCAGTTTTCCGTCTTTCGCTTGATAGATCGTGACACGGCCCGAGGTCTTATGTACCTTTCCATGGAACTCCCCCGTTTCGACAGCTACGCCGCTATTTTCGTGATCCGCACGGTTTGTCGCGTGTACTGACGCCCGCATCCCGAGAGTGAGCAGAACTACCGTGAGTGCCGATATCTGAATCATTTTTCGCATCATTGCTGTTTCTCCTTTATTTTCCTTAGTAACCCTAGTTTTGTATTCACCGTTCGCTGGCCGTTTGATTGAAAAGCAGTTCGCGATAGCCGGAGTCCCGAGGCTCGGATGTTATCTTCGATTGCAGTACCGATCCGATCCGAAAATCTGCTGTTATCTGTTTTCTTAGTTGAGTCCTCGCGTGGAATAGGCGGGCCTTTGCCGCGCCGACGGAGACCCCCAATTTCAAGGCTGTCTCCTCAATCGAACAGTCGCGCAGATACCGAAGATCGATTGCCGTTTGCAGAGAGGGTCGAATCTTCGAAACGGCTTTCCGCAGCAGGGCATATTTCTCTTGCACCGCAAATATCGTGTCGTGGCCTGGAGTCGAATCCGCAATTTCCAGGGAACGCCCTTCGGCAGTCGCGTTGCCGTCAAGATTTATGTACATCTTGGTACGGGCGCGATCTTTTCGCACAATCATTAACGCTGCATTGATGGCAATTCGCGTAAGCCAGGTAGAAAACTTGGAGCGTCCGTCAAACTGATGGAGATGGACAAAAGCTTTGAACATCGCCTCTTGCAGGGCGTCTTCCGCGTCCTCCCTGTTTCGAGCAATGCGTCGTACGGTTCGGAAAAGTTGCGCCGAATGCCGTTGGCAGAGCTCTCCGAAAGCGGCCTGACTCCCTCTGGTTGCGGCTAGTAAAAGATCAGACTCCGAACGGCGAGCAGAATGTTTCTCTTGCGAGGCGTGGCACTCCTTGCCTTGTGACCAATGGTGTTCGCTTGTTAGCATCGAAATTCCTCAAGAATCTGACAGTGGCGCCTTGCCGACCTAATCCAGATCTCGTTGTGGGCGGTTGACGCTGTTCTCGGCTACTTGCCCACAATAGTTGGTTATGCGGTTCGCCGAAAACACCACAATCAACAGGAAAGTACCTGTGTTTTTCTATGGCAATTGAGGTGAGAGATTCCGGTCCTTGGGGATGTAGAGGTGACCCAACTACTGAGAGCGACTCGCTATAGACGGTGAAGCAAGTTCCGTCACCCCGGGATTAATCTGGTTTCTGAAACTTGAAGTTGGCCTGCTTTATCCTTAGAAGTCTCGCGGGGAGGCTGGACCACACTTGGCGCTTACGGTGAAAAGCGGTCTTTCCAGACACATGCAGCTCGATCGTTGTTCCCGTGCCCGTCGAAGTGATCAGTTGAAGTTGCCCGCCAATGCGACCAGCCCGTTCCCGCATACCTTGGAGACCGAAGTGTCCTTCTTTTCCGTTGGCGGCGACTTTAGGGTCGATGCCTTGGCCATTGTCGCGAACACGCAACGTGAAATCGCGGGAGTAGGTCAGATGCACTTCTAGGCGGGTGGCACGTGAATGCTTAAAAACGTTGCGGACGGCCTCGTAGCCGATGAGATAAATCTCCTCGGCTATGATTGGATTCATTTCGGTTGCGCTGCCATGCACGCTCACAATGCCTTCGTCCAAACCGTTCCCTTGGCAGTCCTCCAATGCGATTTGGAAACTGCTCGCGAGATCGTTTCCCTCCAATGGCGAAGTTCGCAATGAGTTGAGCGCGGCCCGACCTTCGCGAGCGGCCCTGTCAAGCCAATCCGAGAGCTTCCCCAGAGAATTGCGCATGTAGGCGGGATCCGAGTGCTTGTCCAAGGCGTCTTCCGCAACGAGCTTGCTCCCCTGTAGTGTTTGTAAGAATGTATCGTGAAGATCCTGCGCCAATCGTGTGCGCTCCGCCATTCGTTCGTCGAATCTCGCGCTCAGCGACTCGGCATTTTGGCGCAATCGGAATCGGTAAAACGACCAGGCAAGGAGTAGCGCAAGAGTGATGCACGAAACGCGGAAGAGCATCGTTTGGTACCAAGCGGACGAGATACTAAAGCGAAGAAAAGCGCCCTCTTCGTTCCATAATCCATCGTTGTTGCAGGCCAGCACCCGAAACCGATATCGTCCCGGCTGAAGATCGTTGTAAAACGCCTGTCGTCGTGCACCAGCATCCTGCCAATCGGGATCCCGCCCTTCCAGCTTGTAGCGAAATCGCACCTGGCTCGGGTTCACGAAGCTCAATGCCGTGTAATCGATTTCGAGATCGTGCAGGAGAGGGGGAAGATGGAGATCCTGGGTCGGAAAGAAATCCTTGTGATCGGCTATCAGATTTTCAACATGTACCGGTGGCGGCATCCCGTTCCGGACAAGATGACCAGGGTCGATCATTTGCAGTGCGGATTGATTGGCGAACCATAGCTTTCCATCGCTTGATTTTGCAGCCGGATTGTAGTCAGGGATTCCTGACTCCACACCGTCAAATGCATCGAAAACCCTTGGAGCAACGATCGACTCAGATTTCGCCCACCACTTTTCCACGTCTGTTTTATCGATTCTTGCAAGACCGCAGTCTGTATACAACCAGAGGGCGCCCTGGTTGTCCCAGGTGGCCCCAATCATTCCATCGCAACGAAGACCATTTCGAGAGGTGAGTATCTGCGTCTTGCCGTTTCGCCACGCGACCAGTCCAAACGCGGTCGTGCCAAGAACGGAGCCGTCGGGACTGACGATGACCTGGCGGACATCGGAATCAACATTGTGCGGAAAAGAAAACAATTCGGTGCGTCCGTCGCGGAACCGAGCCAAGTTCCCGGTTCGCAGGCCTAGCCAAATTCCACCATGCGGATCAGCGGCCAGCTGGCGCGCAGACGGAATTATGGCTTCTGGATATTCATCGACGACCTTCAAGTTCTGAATCCGGATCAACTCGCGATTTGAACCACTGACTTCTGCCCAAATGTTGTGTTCTGTATCTTCGGTTATGCCCACGATAAATCGCGTCGAACTGCCATCGCTTCGACGAACTCGCTCGAAGTGACCATCCCGGTACCTAAAGAGATCGTTGTCGACACCGACCCACAATTGGCCGGCGTGGTCCTCGAACAGAGCCGTTACCTCATGACCGGGCAGGGACTTGCCGGATCGGACTACCGATACCCGGCCGTCTTTCACCGAATCCAGCCCATCTTGGCTACCGAGCCAAACAGTGTCGTCCCGGCCCGCGATAACAGACACCACATTGTCCGCTGTAAGCCCCTCCCTTGAGGAGAACGTGGTAACTTGCAAGCGATGGAATTTGTCAATACCCTTATTCGTGAGAACCCAGACTCCGCCTTCGCGGTCTTCATAGAAACCTATAACAAAGTTCGAGGAAAGGCCTTCTTCGGTGCCAAATTTGTCCATGTGACCGCTATGGATGCGATAAATGCCTGTGGTCGTACCAACCCACAGCCCTCCGTCGCGATCCAGCAACAATGAAAGTACAATAAGTGCCGTGCAATCCAGGCCTGGTACGATTACGGGCTTCCAGGTACCTTCTATAAACCGCTGCAGCCCACCGCCTTTACCTGTCCATCCCATCCCGACCAATAGCGAGCCGTCGGGCGCGCGGGCTAAGGCATTTACCTCTTCTAATCCTTGCAGCGATGAACTCCGTCCGCCCGGAAGGTAGGTCTCGGACGAGCCCGGCTTCCATCGAAAGAGGTATTGATCTGTGCCCACCCAAAAATTTCCGGAATCATCTCTGACCAAGGGATAGCTACAGCATGAAATCTGGGAAACGCCGTCCGACTTATCCAGACACCTGACGATGACACCCGACACTTCGCATAGCGGCGACTTGCGCTCAACGCCGCTCTGATGCGTGAGCCAGATATGCCCTGAAGGATCCTCAAGAATTGATGTTACCTGATCGTGAAAATTCGGGAACTCAACCAATTTGTCGTTCACGAAGTGTGCGATACCTGCTGCCGTTCCAATCCAAAGACTTCCATCGCGTGCGCCGAGCAAAGCGAATATGGTCGAGGAAGGTAGAGGCTTCCCATCCGGAGATGTCCAAGGAAAAAAGCGCGAACCATCAAACCGCCACAACCCGGATTGCGTTCCAATCCAAATGTATCCATCGGTTGTTTGCGTGATAGCGCGCGGCGCGCCGTTGAAGTAACCATCCTGGAGCAGCCATGCGGTGTGCGCATACTGGGAAACCCTTATGTCGGGATCGAGGGCCTGGGAAGGCACGCATACGAGCAGAAGCAGCAACAAGATGCTGAAGTATCGCGCAGCAGTGTTCAACGAATTCTCTGTGTGGGACAGCATATCAAGACCGCACAACCGGTAAGCCTAGCACGCGAGAAAATCTCTCGCGAGAACCGCGAAATGGGAAACGGTTGTTCGAGTACCCCAAGATAAGGTACAGGCTAAAAATTGGGTTGTGAAGGTCAAAATAACCAATAAAAACCTATAGAAATCTTCAGTATGCCGTCGACCCAATCGATGCAATCCGTCAAGAGCGAGATTCTGATGTTCCGGAGCCTGTCGTGGACGCTTCCAAAAGATGTGACTTATAGATTCAGGCGTCCATGGTGTTTACGTTGCGGCCCCACCGGGCGACCGAGGCGTATAGGGCGGCTCTTCAGGGAAGTTTCGAACCCTCATCACTTCTTTGGCGGTCTTGGTACGGGCGTCACTCCGACCTGCTCGACGCTGGTATAGGGCTCCCCAAAGTAAGGAAATTCGCTGCGGACACGACTACGGTCGGGAGCTACTCCGTCGCCGAGCGGCTTGTTCGAAGCCAGCGTCAACATCACATCCATAACGTCGTCTACGAGAGCTCGTCCATTGAAGCTAGCATGATCAAACGCTCCCTCCGTTCCAAGCTCGTAGGGGAGCGTGGTAGGTAGAAGGCGCTGGACTATCTGCTTCCCGTATTCTAGTGGGTTAAATGCAGAGCCGGAATACGTCGTCATCTTCGCGGCGAATTCTGCGATGGGCCCGGAAAACTTCGCAACATCCTCGGACGGAATGGAACGATTGAACTCTTCCTTCAACTCCTGTCTGGCAGGATCGTTGAGAAAGAGGTGAGTAATAAGAGGTAGTCCCCAGCGGGAAACTTGCACTTCGGGGGCGTGACCGAAAAGAGAAGCAGTCGCCCAGCTGTGGACTTTTCCTTCTCCAATCAGACGACTGGGGACCTCGAGTACAATCGCGGTGACGTTCCGTTTGGCAAAGAAATCTTGCCGATGCAGAAAAGCATCGCCGTTGTAGCGCTTCTCGTTATAGAACGCCGCCAAGAATGCGTGCAGCGCGAGTGCGTCGCCCGCAAACATATCCGGAGCCAGGCCCGCGTAGACGCGGATTCCTGATTTGCTTCCTATTTTTCCCGTTTCGCCTTCAATCAAGGTTTCACCGGCTTCGCCGCGAATCGCTTCCTCGCCGGTCGACCTACGCACCTGGAAGGCCTGAATGTGCGTGTGCTCATCGGTATCCGCGTGCCGAACATCGCCGAATCGAAACTTAAATGTGACTTCTTCCTTCGCGTCATGGTTCACGTCGAAACGGAATGCATACAAGCCTTCGTCGCGAAAAGTGTCTGGGGCTGACAGACCCGCATCCGGATTAACCGTCATGGCCATCACCGTCGTGCCCGGCGCGCCGGCGAATAGATAGAGGTCGCAAACGTTGATGCGTGGATCCTCCTTCGCAGTGGGAGTATCGAAATGATGCGACATACTGAACCTCTTTCACTAAAAAGTTGCCCGATAAGACTTTGGAACTCTGTTCCTTCACGATGGCTGCAAGAAATATGGAAACTCTTCTTGCAGGCCGACACTCGGGCAAGCGCGAGCGCTAAGCAGGTCGCCCGTGAGGATACTGTTGACCACCAGTTCTGAGGCGTCTTGTGGGTGTCTGCCGTTCTGGTCAGCGAAGGTGAAACCGAGTGGACGATTGGGGTCATAGCGCAAAACGTCCGGCAATAGCTGATCAGCGAGGCGTCGGCCGTACGCTTCAGGGTCACCCACATTTCCCTCCAGGGGAGCCTTCGCGGAGATCGCCGCCGCAACTTGTTGCATCAACCGGCCTCGGTCTCCCTCAGGTGAAGTCCGGTGATAAAGATCTGCTAGGGCGAGGTTCCCT
>CAVSSD010000024.1:0-142788 GCA_963730495.1 uncultured Acidobacteriota bacterium
TTTATTGGTCCATTCGTGGTCCAATAAATGTTACTTGGGGTTCCAAGGCGCGGTTTTGGTAGCCATCCGTGCCGCTTATCAAGAAAATGTCCTGTCACGGCAGAGGTCGCGAGTTCGAGTCTCGTCGTCGCCGCCATTCTTTTTAAGGCCTTAGTTGGGCCCGCCAGTCGCACCGGCTAACCAAAACTCTATGAGGGTCTGGATTCGCAGTGTATGAATCGCCATCCGCTGAGGTCTTGACAGTTACTCTCCCGTTGAGATCAGCATGTGTGCTCCCATCCTGCTCAGTATGGTAGTCCACAAATGCTGGGTTCATTCCAGACAGGTTTTTCCCCGTGCGTCCCTCAAGTACACGAACATGAATTGTGGCAGTCTGCGCAACTAGTCCAATCGGGCAACTGCAAACAGAACGCACGAGAGTATGGCCGTTTTCAGAGCCACGATTTGTATACGTTCACAATTCATGTGTTCGCTCGAACCTTGGAAACTATCACGCTTACGGCTCGCGCAAGTCCCGATAACGCAGTTACCGGAAATGTGGATCGGCCCGAAAGCACATCTCCGGTACGCCGACTATACGGGAGTTAGGAATATAATCGCCGAGGCGCTCGCGCCGGTGAGCTAGTTCGTTGAGCCGAAATCAAGAACCCGGAGAACAAATGCCTGGCAAATCTGGGCAACGGACGCATGACCGGAACGGACCTTTCAATGCGCACGGGGTCGAGGTTTTTCTGCCGTACGAAGCCGTAGTCGATCGTTTGGAAGGTGCTGCCAAGCAGCTTGCCGGGGCGTCGGTCCTTCATCGCGGAGGACTCGCAATCCTGAGGTTGGGAGCAGGGTCAACATCGGACGATAACGACTCGCGACCCGATGTCTGGCTGCAGGGAGGGATCCATGCCAACGAGTGGATTGGCCCGGCAGTGGTCCTTCGGCTGATGGACGAGCTCGTTCGGAACAGCGAGCTGCGCGCTCGCGCCACATGGTATCTGCTGCCTGTCGTGGATGCGCACGGGTACAAACGAACCTGGGCCGGGGAGCGCTTTCTTAGGACAACGGAGAACGGCGAAAATCCGAATCTGAATTTCCCATTCCGGTGGGGTGAGGCGCCGCCGCTCTTGCGTCGACTGTTGGGAAGAAGGCTTCGCAAGTGGATGGGCCCCCACCCAGCGAGCGCAGGTTGCGTGACGAGCCTCATCGCCGAACTGAGAAGCCTCAACAACCTTGAGCTCTTCTTGGACTTTCACGGGTTCGGACGCCTGTGGCTGTATCCCTGGTGCTACTCCTCGAGCCCAAGCCCCCACGACACGGAACACAAGGCAGCTAGCGCGGCTGCCGTGGCAGCAGCCAACAGGGTCGCGGGTGGCTCGGGATACCGAGCTCAGACCGCTGCATATACGGAGGTCGCGATGGGTGGGAGCTGTATCGACTTTGTGTATGGCGAGATCGGCTGCACTCATAGCTACGCAGTCGAACTGCCGCCGTCCCACCCACGAGGGGGCATGCTAGGCGCAACTCTGCTGGGGGCTCTCAGGGGAGATCCGAAGGGATGGTGGAGGAAGGGACAGGATCCCGACGCTGAAGTCGGGATCGCGGCCGGAGACGAAATGGCGGCAGCGCTGTCGGCGCTGGTGGATCACGTGTTCGGGGGTGGGCCACAGCGACCGCAAAACTGAAATTTAGTACGTTGCGCGACCAGTAGGGACACGGGAAAACTGCCACCGAAATGGTATCCTCCTGACAACGCGGGATGTCGACTGCCGGGTGAATTCCATGAAAAGAGTGATTTCTTTGATTGCGGTTGCTGCAGTCACGCTAACGCTTCCAATGCTTTACTTAATTCATGAACATATTGAAACCGCTCGATCGATTGCGGTTTTAAAAGACTGGGGAACAAACACTACAGAAAGGGAAGCGGCGTTGAGCGCCTTGAAGACCGACAAAAGTGCCGCAACAACAAAAGCACTCATAGCGATCGTTCTTTCTCCCCAAGCTCGCCCCGATACACCCGAGATGGTAATTCCAGTTCTAGCTGCCCGCCATGACCCCGCGATTACTCAAGCACTATCACAGCTTCTTCAACCACACTTGGCTCTTGTAGTCCGACGTGAGGCAACGGATTCTCTGAAGCAAATAGATTGCGGGTCGGCTTGTGTCAAAAATATCCTTCACTATAAAGAGCGAATATGGCATGGCGATGTACAGAGTGAGTTAGATGTCAACCAATCAGAAAGTGCGAAAGCTGAATTTCAAAATGAAGAAAACGCAATCAATAGCGCTTTGGATTCCGTGCTCCAGCGCAATTCTTCTGCAACCATGGAACAACTACACCGTGTCTATGGCTTGGGGTCGTTGCACCCTTCGTACTTCGCGCTTCATGTTCTTCAACAGTTAAACCTTTTTGAGGCATGCACGGATTTATCTAGGCCGTATTTGCGCGAAATCGCAAACGATGAGAAGCGAAAGGCGATATCTGCTGCTTTTGAACACAACAAATGCGAATCAAGGCACTGAATCTGCGGGTAGTGCTATTGCGGATTTCTGATAAGAAAAGCAAATGCGTTCTCCAGTCCTGATTACGCCGTTACCGTCCATGTGGGTACTGGAACGAACATGTCCAATTTGCCGAGACCTGAAAATAGCTCGGCCAAGATTCGTTGCCCGTTAATCCCTCAGAGGACAATAATGTCGAATACGACCTACAGGCGGGCTATCCCTTGTAGCTGCGGCGGTTAGTCACCTACTACAAGCGCTTGGCACATCGTGGAGAGATTTGGATCAAATAAGCCCATGAACAAAAAAGGAATCGTCACATATCTTTGCATCAGCTTCATGGGAGCGTGGGGGCTTTGGTTGGCGGCATGGATCATTGCTTCCCGCGTCTTTCATATTTCGGCCTCGAATCCTCTTTTTCAGATCGAGGTGTTACCCGGAGCTTTTATGCCGGCAATGGGGGCGATCATTGTCCGCAAATGGGTAACGCGGGAGGGATTCTCCGATGTGGGTTTGCGGCTCAATTTCAGGAAAAGCTGGAAATACTACTTGTTTGCTGCGTATCTCTTGCCGCTCGCAGTGGTTGGAGTGATTGTGGGACTCGCCGCGGTTCTCGGAATCAGCCAACCCGACTTCTCGCTGCATCGATCGCTGGGCGAGCTATTCCCGCGGCTGAATCTGTCGTCGATACGAATAGGCCCGAGGCTATGGGCGATTTTGCTTGTGCAGATGATGATCGAAGGAGTTCCGCTAGGTACAGTTGTCACTTGGGGAGAAGAGTTTGGATGGCGAGGTTACCTCCAGCCCCGCCTGTTCAGAGAGCGCCCAATTCTGGCGGCCGTCCTCACCGGATTGATCTGGGGCTTCTGGCACTACCCACTCATCCTTTTTGGGTACGAGCACTATGAAAGAGTATGGGTGGGCCTTTTTGTATTCCCGATATGCACGATCCTGCTATCGATCATTTTCGGGTGGCTACAATCGGAGACGGGCAGCATATGGTCGAGCAGCGTCGCCCATGGTGCGACGAATGCGCTGGGCGGGTCGCTTACCTCATTGCTGTTCTTGGGTGGTCCGCATTTCGAGTTTGTGAGCTATTTGGGTATCTTGTCGTGGATACCGTTAGGGGCGGTCTGCGCATGGATCTGTGTGAACTTCTCAACGCGACGAAAGTCTGATTTGGCGCCGTTCAACAGGGGCAGTCAGCCTCAACCCGCCATCGAGCATGCGCCGCAATAGCTGAGCCTAGCCAACCTTAACACCTTCACCACTGGCCGCCGCCAATGAGTCACAATGCCTGATTAACGCTAGCGCTTTACCGGATGCGCGTTCTCGGCGAGGAGTGAGCCGTGGCGAGGAGCTCTGCGCGCGTCCGGTAAAGCCGTTTGGACGTGGCCGCCCGGGCGGCGGACGCGGGCCCTATGCAAATTCAATGGTGGGAAGGAGCGGCGTTAAGCCGTGCCGAGACTGTGCTGCAGGGCACGACACAGGACACCGTGCGCGCCGGAAATTGGCTACGGCGAAAAAGGACCGCAAGGACGGTGGTCAAAAATGCTGGAAGAAGGGATCGGTTTGACGGCGAGGCACAGAGATGCGCAGCGCCTGGAAGGACGCAGAGTTTTCGAGTTGGAGAGAGTAGTCTCATGCCGCAGCGCTGACCCGTGGTGGAGAACGAAGTTGGATTTCGGCAGCGGTGAGCCTTTCGATGACCTTCATTGGTCCACCGCATTTAGGGCAGCGCCAAAGATCGGGACAATCTTCGGTGGAAGAGGCGTGTTGTTCGGCATGCGGCTGTGGTGTGGCGCCGAGCAAGTGAAAGCAAAGTGGCAGGAGCTTGGCGCGTTTGCGGTTGGCCAAAAAGCCGAAGTTACGGATGCGCACGAAACCTTTGGGAAGAATATGCAGTAAGAAGCGCCGTAAGAACTCATCGAGGGATAGAGTCAGCAACTTTTGTTCATTGTGGTGCGCCGAATCGCGCCAGCGGAAAGTGACTTGGCCGTCGCTGAAGGAGACCAGGCGGTGATTGGAGATGGCCACGCGATGAGTGTAGCGGCCCAGATAGTGCAGCACATATTCGGGGCCACCGAAGGGACGTTTCAAGTACACCACCCAATCCTGTCGATGGAGGGGCCGCAGCCAAGCGGCGAAGATCTTGGGTTGCGCCAGAAGCTTCAGGTCTCCATGGAAGTGCAGTTGGCCATTTTGAAAAGCCTCTTTGAGCGCGTCGACGAACTTGCCGCGAAAGAGTTCACCCAGCACTTGCTTGGGAAGGAAGTAGTTGTCTCGGGAGCGAATCCAGCGGGTGTGATCAGGCGAGAGGCCGCCGGCCGGAACGACACAGTGCACATGTGGATGAGCGGTGAGCTTTTGGCTCCACGTATGCAAGACACTGAAGAAGCCGATCTCTGCGACGAGGTGTCTGGGATCGCGAGCGACTTCCAGGAGGGTTTCCGCACTGGTGCGGAACAGGAGATCGTAAAGGACTTTCTTGTTCTGCAGCACCAGAGGAGCCAAGCGACCAGGTAGGGTGAACACTATATGGAGATAGCGGGTGGGGAGAAGCTCCTTTTGGCGCGCAGCAATCCAGCGGTCCCGAGCGGCGGTCTGACACTTCGGGCAATGGCGATCGCGGCAGCTGTTATACGAGATGGTGGCACGATGTCCGCAGCGCATGCACTCATCGAGATGGCCGCCGAGAGCAGCAGTACGACACCGCGCGATGGCCCGCAGTACTTTGATGTGCTTCCAATGGAGCCAATGGCGGTTTCGTTCGATGAACGCCTCTCCTGCAGCGCGGACGATGTCGGCCACCTCCAGAGGCGGCCGGCTCATCTAGTTCTCGTCAGGCGGCTTGTCGCTCAGGGATAGCGAGTCCAAAGGACTCGCGGTGGAGTTGAGGCGTTGTATCGCGAGGTGCACGTAAAGCAGAGTGTCTTTCAGATCTTCATGACCGAGCAGGACCTGAATGGCGCGGAGATCCGCGCCAGCCTCGTATAGATGCGTCGCAAAACAGTGGCGAAGCAAATGGGGATACACGCGTTTCTGGAGGCCGGCGCGCTGGGCGGCTTTCTGACATGCGAACCAAACGGTTTTCGTATCGATCGGCCGATCCTTGCGATAGTTGCTGGGAAACAGCCAGGTACTGGATTGGCGATGGTAGTAACGCCAGTGGGCGCGCAGTGCCACCAGTAGCTTGGGACTGAGCATGACATCGCGATCTTTGCGGCCCTTGCCGCCACGGATGTGCACCACCATGCGCTGACTGTCGATGTCGCTGACTTTCAAGTGGGTCAGTTCGGTGTTCCGGGCGCCGCTGGCGTAGAGGGTCATGAGCACGATGCGCTCGCCAGGGGTGCGTGCCGCATGGAGGAGTTGCGCGACTTCTTCGCGGCTCAGAATCGTCGGCAAGTGACGTGTCTTTTTCGGATAGGGAGTTTCGGCAATGCTCCAGGCTTTGCGAAGAGTCTTGATGTAGAAGAAGCGCAGCGCCGCCAGGTGTTGTCTTACGGAATTCGCTGACAACTTGCGCTTCTGGAACAACTCGGCTTGATATTCGCGAATGTGTCGAGGACCTAAGCGATCTGGCGAACAGTTGAAATGTCGAGCAAAATCTTCTACTGCACGAAGGTAGTGGCGTATGGTATTTTGTGCATAATTACGAAGCTGGAGTTCTTCCAGCATCATTTTGCGAAGATGGGTCACAGGAACACCTCCTGTGACCCACACTTACATCTAAGCCATCAAGCAACCAACGCTCCACTACCTCACGCGAAGCGTCCGCCGCCGGGCGGCTACGTCCAAACGCGGTTATCATCCAAGTGGAATTTTCAAGTTTCCGGTAAGGCACGACTTACCAGACACGTTGAACTACAACCCGACCGTCAGAATCCGCATCACTCAGTTGGTTTGTAGCTCAAACCTATTAAGGCAGGGCGCATGCGCGGACTTCCTGCGAGTGTGAAGCTTCTCGGTTTTGCTGCGTTCCTTGCGGTTTTGTACTTATCCATCGTCCCACTTGCTTCGGACAAACCGAGGAATGCAACCGACGCCGATGCGAAGGTCGAAAGAATAATGAATGGTCTTCTCCCCGCAGCGGCGATAAAGGGTCAGCCAGCCCCGCGATTGACGCTCGCCGAACGCATGAAGTATTACAACGTTCCCGAAGTCAGCATCGCGTTCTTTAAAGAAGGACGGATCGATTGGGCGCGTGGTTACGGGCTTGCAGACAAAACGATCAACAAACCGGTGACATCTGACACTTTGTTTCAAGCGGCTTCTATCAGTAAATCCGTAACTGCGTTTGCAGCGCTGCGACTCGTCCAGCAGGGAAAGCTGAGTTTGGATGAGGATGTAAACCTAAAATTGGTTTCGTGGAGGGTCCCCGATAATGATTATACGAAAACTGAAAAAGTAACGCTGCGGCGGTTGTTAAGCCATACCGCTGGCATGACGGTTCCATCGGTTGGAGGATACCAAGCTGGCAAATACCTGCCCACAACGGTCCAAGTGCTGAATGGAGAGAAAACGAGCAACGAGCCTGTTCGCGTGGACCGGGTTCCCGGCAAGGAGTTTCGCTATTCGGGCGGAGGCTACGTTGTCGTACAGCAATTGTTGATGGATGTAACAGGCAAAACCTTCCCCGCGCTCATACACGAACTCGTGTTTGAACCCCTCGGCATGACGCATAGCACTTTTGAGGCACCGCTTCCCAAGTCGCTGTGGCCGAAGGCGGCTCAACCCTACGACGAAGCGCATAACGGTTGGTATTTCTACTCAGCAATGGCACCTGCCGGGCTGTGGACTACTCCGTCTGACCTTTGCTTGTTCGCGATTGGAGTTGAGAAAGCCTACGGAGGCCAATCGAAGTTTCTTTCTCAATCGCTAGCCCGCGAGATGCTGACCTACCAAAGCGGTCAGATTTACGGCTTGGGTTTCGCTCTCGGGCAGCGAGGACATGCAACGAGGTTTTGGCATTCCGGCGCAAACGGCGGTTATCAGTCGATTTTTGAGGCGTACCCGGAGGTTGGCGAAGGCTCCGCTGTCATGACCGATGGCGCTGGCGGCCTAGGGCTGATTCTTGAAATTCAAAGGGCTATCGCCGAGGAATATGGCTGGCCGGATGGTCGAATGGAAACGCACACGCTCGCCAAGGTGGACTCGGCCACACTGCGGGAGTATACGGGGGTCTATCTTTTCAGCGGCCTTTTTAGAATGGTGGTCACCCTAGACAACGGTCAACTCAATCTGCAATACGGCCCATTTGGTGACAGACCTCAAAAGTTGTTCCCGGATTCAGAAACGCGGTTCTTCATGACAAGCGCACCGTTCGTAATCGACTTCCAACGCGAGGCCGACGGCTCGGTGAAGAAAGCGAAATGCCGCAACGGGCCAGAAGAACTGGACGGAGAGAAGATTGCCGAGGCGGATCCGTAACGACGGCTAGCTCCTTCCATGAGAAGGCCGGTGAGTGTCAAGTATGTTTTTCTCTCTTTCTTGTAAGGATGTTTTTGTTTTTCTCTTCCTCCCTGTGAGTTCCTGCCCTTGAGCCAAGCCGCTCCTGTCGCCACCCTTCCATCCGCACTCTTTGTTGAGCGATTGTCGCCCGGTGCAAGTTGGGTGTTCTTGATTCAGTAGGTGCTGCTATCTGGTAATCGACCTCTGTTCCCCCTTTTGAAGGAAACTGGGCCAGGACCTAGTCGCAGTCACCTGATCTCGGCGGTTGAGCTCGGCTGTTTGGATACCATCACTCTTCTTTCTTGTATGCTCCTTTTTCTTTCTTCCGGCCTTTCCTAGTTTTCCATAGAGAAATTGCGAGCCAGGATCGCCTAGCAACGACGATCGCGAACTCCGTCGACCCCTAGCACCCCTTTTTGTGGGGAGTTCTGCACTCTAGGCCACCGCGCGCATCGCTTTCTGGCTATTGCGCAGTGGTTCGTACACTTCTCCACTCACCCATAACCGATGCAGTAGTACCGCTAGCTTTCTCGCCACCGCAACAACCGCTCGCTTCTTAGCATTGGCCCCTCCTCGCACCGCAAGTTTTAGCCCCCATCTCCGCAGATCACTGTCTTCTCCAAAGGGTCCCAGGATGTAGTGCGCCCCCTGCACCAGCATGGTTCGCAAATAACGGTCTCCTTCTTTACTGATGCGCATCTGCGGCTGGCTCTCACCGGAGTCCCTACGCCCAGGTTTTAACCCGAGAAAACAGCCCACCTCGCGACTCTTGGGGAAGCGATGCGGATCTTCCAGGGTCAGGACATACGTCAGCGCGATTTGCGTTCCTACCCCCTTCACCTGTTTGAGCAGTTCGACGTGCGGGTAACTCTCCTTGGCGATTTTCTCCATCCGTTTGTCGTATTCCTGGATGCGCTCGTTCAGTGATTCGATTTCTTTTAGCAGCGGCTCCAGAACCTCGCGCAACTCCGCGGGCAATCCCGCGCCCAGCTCCCGGCTCACTTGCTGCGTGCCACACTTCGGCAGCCGTTGCCCATAAGACTTCGCCAACCCGCGCGCCGCATTCACCAGGGCAGTTCGTACACTCACCAATTCCGCCCGCGCCCGAATCACCGTCAGATGAATTTGTGCTTGCGCGCTGCGATGCCGCACTGGCCCCAACAGCTCGGGATCGATTCGCGCCAGCCGCGCCAGTGTCCGCGCATCGTGTCGATCGTCTTTCCGATTGCTCTTGGTGATCAATTGCACCTTTTGTGCGTGCGCTACGATTACTTTGTATCCCAACTCCGTTAACAGCCGGCTGACCCACGGGGAATGTGTTCCCGTCTCCAGGGCGATGAGACCTTGCGGTATCTTCGAAAATGTCTGCTTCATTGCTTCCGGTGTCATTGCCACTTTCTGTTCCAGAATGATTTTGCCCGCTTCATCCAAAATGCAGTAGCACGACCAGCGATCTCCAAGATCCATACCGATCGTCAGCCTTTGCTCCTTGAAAATTTCACCCTCGAATATCTGCACAGTGCTAATCTTCTTCATAGCCGGTCTCCTTTTCTTTGCGCCTTGAGCGCGTCATTCATTGGGAGCGTATCGCATCCCGCGGGAGACCGGCCTTCTCATCCCATCTGGTAAACGCCGGAGAAGTGAAATCGATCAAAAACCACACGTACGGTAAGCCGACAAATGAGGAGTTGACGAAGACGGCGTCTTCGTTGGAGGTTTACACGCCACGCACATGCTCGAATTGCTGCTGGAGATGTTGTTGGAATTGGTTGGCGAGTTCCTCTTAGAACTCGTCATGGCCGCTGTTTTGGACCTTGTTCTACGGGCGATAACCAAGGTCTTCGAGACATTCCGTTTTGCGAATCCCGTGCTTGCCTTGGCAAGCTATGTGCTTCTGGGCGCTTTGTCGGGCGGGTTGAGTCTTCTCGTCTTTCCGCATCATCTGGTGCACCCGTCGCGCCTCTATGGAATTAATCTATTGGTGAGCCCTGCCGCTACAGGTTTAGCAATGTCCCTAATTGGCTCAATGCTGGGCCGTCAGGACAAGAAGGTAACTCGAATTGAAAGTTTTGGTTACGGGTTTGCCTTTGCCTTCGGAATCGCTCTGATTCGGTATCTTCTTGCATCCTGATTTCCCAAAACTTCTCCGGTAAGCCGACAAACCAGGACTCGAGCCAGTCGCCTATCACCACGGTGCGAGTGAAGAGTATCCAGGGTGAAGAACTGTTTGCGAGAAGCTGGTGCGCAGTGCTCCCTCATGCCAGCTTCACAGGGAACCAGATCTCGACCCCTAATTAACCACAGCTTTCAATCCAGTCGGGGCGGATGGTAATCCTGAGGTGAGCGCGTTGATAAGGCCGCTCCCGTTCGGCGTGCCCCAACCGGTGACTAAGTCGTAGCCGGGGACTGCCGTAAAGCTGCCGGATGTGCCGCTGGTGATGTCATGGAAGTCGGTGTTGTAGAGGGACGTCACATTCTGCGCGTAGATAGCAGGGTTGATGAAGCCGATTGGCTGGTGATTAATGGAAGCGAGCTGCTGGTTCACCAAGGCAATGTACCCGGCCCACATGGGAGCAGCGAAGCTGGTGCCTCCATCTTCGTTGGCCGTGCAGGCGGTTTGGTCGGAGCAGACGTAAAATGTGAAATTCGCGTTTGCCGAGACGTCCGGTCCGTTGCGAAAGCTGGTTGAGCCCCCGTTGTTCGAGTTGATGACGCCCGGGAGCTGCTGCCACGAGGGGATTGGGATTCCGTCCGGAGAGGTTCCGCCGCCGCTGTCTACCCAGGCGGTCTCGGACTTCCAGGCCCCGGCCGCGCCAGTGGTGATCAAGTCTGTGCCTCCGACTGAAACGACATTCGCTTCGTCGGACGGCCAAGCCGGATTGCTCGCAGACCAGGTGGAACTATCGCCAGAAGCCGCAAAGAAGGTTTGGCCCTGGGCCGCCATCCTCTGGAAAAACGGGTCAAGTGTGGTTGGATCTGCCGGCGTCCAGCCCCACGAACAGCCAATCGTCGTGGGCAGAGGGCTATGTGTGGTCATGGCGCTGATAATTGCGGTGTCGGTGGACCCGATGTACATGACCAGACTCGCCAGGCCCGGAGCCATGCCGATAGCCTGCGTCATATCGAGCGTCTGTTCGGTGTCATCGCAGTTGTTTGAAGCCAAGCAAGCCGTAGACGTTCCATCTGTGGAGAAGAGCGTTACAGGAACACTGTTCGTTTGATGGACATTGCTGAAGTAGGTGGTCAAATCGGACAAATCTGTGCCGAGGAACTCGAACAATCCGAGGTTTTGACCCGCGCCCGTCAGCGCGGTCCCCCCGTAGTAAGCCGCGCGCATATCGCTGCCAAGAAAGGAAGCCGAAGGACCAGAACCTGTGGTGGCATAGGGTACGACATCCTCGGGCTTCATATTGTGGGCCTTCGCATAGTCGCTTTTCTTGACGTACAGGGGATGCGGGATGGAGTAGTTGTCCAAGCCGGAGATGTGCCAGAGGGGGAACGCGAGGTCGGTCGTGGGCTCACGGTCTGGACAGTAAAAAGAACGATCCTCGGTCGGGTGCCGATACGTCCGCATGGTTACATGGAAAGCGGATTCGATGGCTGAAACCGGGGCTGTAATCTGCACGTCCATGCCATCGCGGTTCCCACCGACGACCGTGAAACCGTGCGCTTTCGCAAAACGAACCGTATCGTCATAAGTTTTCTGAGCTGGCCCAAACTGATCGGTGAACTGCTGCACCTTTAGGAAACGGCGGTAGCTGGGGCTGCCCGGATCGTATAGTTTCTTTAGAAGCGAATCCAGCCCCGCCTGATCGCGCAGTGGCAGAACCATATCGAGCCGCAAAATCTGGGTTGCGGGAAGGCGTCCGAGGTATGTGGCCTTACCGTTGCTAGTTACTTCTCGTACGTGATGGGTCATCACCAACTGCGCGTGGGCGCTCATTGGCGCGACCGATGGAATTGCGGCGCATGCGAGGAAGAATAGACCTATTCTTCGAATCATGGTTCTCCATTGGCTGGGGTGGTATTAGGTTGTCTGGTCCACTTGCCAGGAGAAGGTGGCCCTTTTGGCATAGAGTATCACTGCCAAGTGTGAACCGGGAGGGGAATTCAACGTCCTAGCAACAGCTGACTCCCGTCACGGTGCTGCATTCGACCTGTTGAATCCACCCGAACCTACCAGGACTTGGCCACATTTCCTTTTTCAACTGGAGCCGCGTTTCTATTTCGTAGAGTCCGGTGCTACTGCTTTCAGCGCAATCTCAAGGTGGCACTGCCCTGTCATCAACTCCACCTGCTTTTCCTGCCTTTCGACGAACTCCAGGAGCCGTTCGCGCTCGGTCATGTTTTGTTCGCTCGGCGTTCCGAGTTTTTTTGCGGCCCTCATCTGTATGAGGCGCATATTGTTAATGCCGGCGCGCAGCGCTTCCTCTCTTCGGCTTTGCGGGAAGTTACTGAGGATGTCTTGGCTGGCCTCGCCCAAACTTTGGCCCACCATCTTCGCCAATGCGGCTATCACGGCAGCGCAGGGGTGTTCGTTTGTTGGGTCTTCGAGGACGTCACGGATGATCTTGTCGGTCTCTTTTTTGCCAAACAGGTCGCCCTGCCTCGTTGCCAACATGCGGTTGAATCTGTCGCCGTCGTGCTGGTCAAAGGACCCGTCGACATAAAAGAGAGCTGCCGCGGACACTACGACGTTGGGGTCATCAACGCTCGCTAAACTTATGTCACGAGTCGCGCCAGCGTGGAAAACGCCTCCGCTCCTAAATTCCCATTGGTGCTCGTACTTTTCCGGGTCCTTCGATGTCTGGATATACGCCCAAGCGTCCAACATATCGGCGTACTGGCCCATGAACTCATTCCCCTGGGGGGCCAGACTACCATTTGGTAGTTTTTTCTGGACCACGAGGTAATAGCCGATGATGTCTTTATCGGAATTGTTGGTGGCATGCACGATTAGAGTCCTTGTCTGCGCGTAATAGTCAGTTGTAAAGGATACCGGCACGCTCTGATCCTGTGCTTGGCCGCAAGTCCGTATTGCGGACACGACGCAAAGCACTGTCACAACTCCTGATTTCATGTCCGTGCTCCGATCTGCTTCGCAAATTCACGCACGTCGAATGCGAAGCGAGTGAACGGCTCAACCAATGTAGAGTATCAGGGCCATTTTGCATGGACAATCCGGAGTGAGTCCCGATTAACGCTTCAGCCTTAGCGGAGTTCAGACGAGGATAGGTCCCTGGATCGAGTAATCTTGGTTAGCGAGCAATAAACCTTGGCGGCTGCCTGTACCACACCCACAGTAACGAGCACATGCGCTCGGTTTGATCTGGCCGGTCAGTGCGCGGCGAAGCGCGTCAGCTCGACGTACGATGCCAGACTGTAGTGCGCAGGTTCCTCGGTGGCTTCAGCATTGGCTTCTCCAGTTAGCTTTCCGTTGCGTTGCCACAGCTCGAGATGCACGGTGTGGTGGTGCCTGCCAGCATCAGGCGTCGGAATCATAGCGGCAAAGTGGCCCTCGAGCATTTTGCCTTCCCACTGGGCGTCATTCAGCAACGTTTCGAGTTGGTCGCCGAGCTTGACGTGGATGTCGCCATCCGGTTGGAAAATTAATTGGAGCGGAATTGTGCCTTGCCATGTGCGCAGAGTGCCGGTCCAAGTGCCAAGAAGGTCTGGAGTCGGGTGGTAGAGCTCTTTGGGCGTCTCGGAAGCCTTGCCTTCCGCTGCGAGCGCTTTTGCGTAACGCGGAATCATAAGACCGGCTATTTCGCGCTCAATTTGCGGGACAGCGGCGCTGCCGCCCGTGTTCGTTAGGACAACGACAGCCAGATCTTCCTCAGGATAGATACGCATTACCGTACTTACGCCGGGCATGCCACCGCTGTGGCCGAAAACTTTCACGCCGTGGTCGTTGAGACTGCCAAAGAAACCAAGAGCGTAGAACGGGCCTTTCGGGCTCATCTCCGTGATTCCTTGATGCATCAGGTCGATGGTTTCGTCGCTAAGAATTTGCTCTCGGCCGGCGATGTGGTTTTTGAGATGGAACATGGCAAAACAAATGAGATCGTGCGGGCTGGAATAGATCGCCGAGGCGCCCAGATGGTCAAACGTATAGAAAGGAAGCGGGTGCATCTTGGAATCGTAACGGGCAGCGGCATAGCGTTCGAGGCCTGGGCCGATGCCGGATGAGGTGTGCGTCAAACCGAGTGGGGCGAAGACTAGTGTTTGCATGGAGTCTTCGTAACTGAGGCCGGAAACCTGCGACACGATGTGGCCGAGAATGCCGTAGCCGAGATTGGAATATTGGAAGAGTTCGCCAGGCGGGTTGACGAGGATACCGTAACGCAGGATGGTGTCGTCCATCGGCGGGTCACGGTAGTGTTCGTTGGCATAGAAAAATTGCCAGTGTAGAGGGAGTCCGGAAGTGTGGCTAAGAATGCGGCGGAGGTCGGCGCCGGAGGCGTCGCCGGCGAGGCCGGTAAGCTTTGCGGCGCCGAGGTAATCGTTGGCCGGGGCGTCGAGGCGCAGCTTGCCTTTTTGCACCAACTCCATGACGGCGGTGGCAGTGAACGGCTTGCTGATGGAAGCGAGCGAGTACATGGTGTCGGAAGTGGCTGGCTGGAGTTGCTCGCGGTCGGCCCAGCCGAAACCTTGCTCCCAGATGATTTTCCCGTGCTGCGCGACGGCTACGGCGACGGAGGGCAGCTTGTCTTTCTGGATGGACTGGAGGATCTTCGCGCGCTCTGCGTCGAAACGAGGATCCGAGGCTCCGATACTGCCGGTTTGGACGGGCACTTGCGCCACCGCTGGCAGAGCGAACATCGCCGGAGCGCAAACGGCGGCCAGCAAAAATAAGCGCAGCCGCGACAAAAACTGTGTGATTTGGGCCATACGCCCCCCTGTGAACAGATTCTTAGGGGGCTACGATAGCGTAACAAGGGAAAAGCGCAACAAATGTTTCAGAGCGAGGTGAACCGCATTGGGAGCGTTGAATGCTAGTCGCGGAGTGGCCCTTCAACCCACCGCCTGCATTGCGGAGACTAATTCCGGAATATCAATCTTGATGAGAGTACCTTGGCCGGGCCGGCTTTCGATCTGCAAATGAAAGTCCGCGCCATAGAGGACGCGCAGGCGCTCGCGCACGTTGCTCAAGCCGATTCCCTCGACGTAGACGTGGGGCATTTTCTCTTCCGAGATGCCGACGCCATTGTCTTCGATTTCGATGTGCAGGCGGCCGTCGCGATTTGTGGTACGCAGCTGAATTTTTCCGCCGTCGAGTTTTGGCGCGAGGCCGTGTTTCAAGCAATTCTCGACAATCGGTTGCAGTAGCATGCTGGGAACAAAGGCTTCGAGTGTTTCTTCATCGATCTGCTTGATGATGTCCAAGTTGTCCTGGCCAAAACGGGCTACTTCGATATCGAGATAGTCATCGATGAATTCGAGCTCTTCGCGCAGGGGCACAAAGGTTTCGTGCTTACGCAGAAGACGCCGCAGGATGTTGCTGAGCTTGAGCACTACCTCGCGTGCGTTGTCGGGATCGAAACGGATCAGAGCGGAGACGGTATTTAGCGTGTTGAAAAGAAAGTGCGGGTTGATTTGCCGGGAGAGTGCATCCATGCGCGCTTTCAGCAGGAGTTGCTGGTGACGCTCGAGGTTCATCTCGATACGCGTGTTGTTCCAGATTTTAAGCGGCGCGGCTACCGACATCAGCGTCGCAATCACTGTTAGAACCAGCCACCAATCCCACTGCGGATGAATCGCGAAGAGCCACTTGGGCTTGGTGGCATGCACCAGCGCCACACGGCCCAGCTCGAGTCCGACGCAAACAGCCAGCGGCGCCATTTCCCAGGAAAGCTGCCCTTTTTTCAGTAGCCTCACCACAGCTTTCGGAATGTTGAGAAACGTGAACGGACCGAAGTTCCAAATGTCTTCTTTATTGGGGATCGCTTGGCGAATCAATCCACCAAGCAATCCTGCTGTCGCGGCGGCGGGCATGGCCAGCCACTCGTGAGAGATGAGCGCGGGAATCGTGACAATCGCTCCGCCAATTGGCCCCACCACGCGGCCGCCAAGCAGTCCCATCAAAAAGGCCCCTTCGAGCGAAAGATCCGCGAACTGGTAGGGGTAGCCGACGAGGCGCAGCGTTACGCCAAGAATCAGCGGCGGCGTCATGAACAGCATGAGTTTCAGTTTTTGGTCGGGGTCGCGCTCTTCGGTAAACAGCACGCGGCGGAAGGTATTCCAGCGCGCCAGCAATGCGGCGATGGAAGAGGCCACGCCCACCTTCAGCAATAAGGTGAAGAGAAGATCGCGAACTGCCGTTGCCTTATCCATTGTTGAGCTACGTGCGCGTCTTCGCTAACGCTAGCCAATCGGGGGCGGGATGTAAAGGCTCTGTTGGCGTACCTGTTATACTTCTGATTGCATATGAATAAAAATTCGAAAAAACGAACACTGGCAAAAGAAACAGGGTCGCAAGTCAAACTTATCGCCCAGGCGGCTCTTCCCACGCGGCATGGACATTTCACTATCTACGGATTTAAAGGCCGAGGGCCGCTGGATGAAGCCATTGCGCTGGTGCGCGGCAAACTCAACGGAAAAGCCGCACCGCTCGTACGCGTGCACTCACAATGCCTCACCGGGGACGTGCTTGGCTCACTGCGCTGCGATTGCCGTGCGCAGCTCGAACTCTCGCTCAAGAAAATCGGTCAGGCAGGCTCTGGAATTCTGCTCTATCTGCCGCAGGAAGGACGCGGCATCGGGCTCATGAACAAACTTCGCGCGTATCAGCTTCAGGACGGGGGAATGGATACGGTTGAAGCCAACGAAACGCTAGGATTCGCCGCCGACGAGCGCGACTACGATTTTCCCGCGCAGATCCTGAAAAAACTCGGCGCCACGAAAATCCGCCTGCTTTCGAATAACCCAGAAAAAGTTCGCCAGCTCGAGCAGTCCGGAATTCGCGTGGTGCAGCGTGTCGCCTGCCAGCCGCCCGTTTCGAAAATTTCCCGCGCCTATCTCCAAACGAAAAAAAATAAAATGGGCCACCTTCTCGAGGGTCTTAAGTAATTTTGAGAAACACTTAGGAACCAATCCAATGACTCCGACTATCACGCAGCGTGTGAAGTTTTCCGCATCACCGGAAGCACTTTTCGAAATGTATATGGATTCCAAAAAACACACGGCTTCCACCGGAGCACCGGCGAAGTTAAGCCGCAAAGTTGGCGGCGCGTGGCAAGCGCACGGTGGGGCCATTGGTGGCAAGAACCTGCACATCATTCCCGGAAAACAGATTGTGCAGGCTTGGCGAGCAGGCTTCTGGAAGAAGGACGAACTCTCTATCCTCGTCATGACGTTTGAAAAAGCGCCGGGCGGCGCGATCGTGGAGATTGTTCACGTCGGCGTTCCGCAGCACGATCAAAAGGGTGTACGCAACGGCTGGCCCAAGTACTACTGGAAGCCGTGGAAGAAATATCTAGGCGGACAGAAGAAGAAGTAGCGCTGAGGGTGTCTGCTTAACCGCCGCCGACGAATTGCACGATTTCGTAGCGGTCGCCCGATTCCACCTGTGTTTGCGCCCAAGCGGGACGCGGGAGTATTTCCAGGTTGCGCTCGATGGCAACGCGGCCGGAGTCCAAACCAAGCGCCACGAGCAGATCGGTAACCTTCGTGCCTGGATGCGCTTCGCGCTTTTCCCCGTTCACCACAATTGAAATCGCTGTTTCCATGGCCATTTTCAGCTTAAAGTTCAAACACCAAAGTGAGAGTTGCTCCTATGCCGTTGGCACGCGCGGCCGCGCCTTCAACTGAAATTTCAACTGGCCTTTCGAATCGGCTTGAGACGCTTCAATGACCAGCGCGGGCTCGGCTCCGGAAAGTCGCGGCATGTCGAACTCCAGCCGCGCCTGGCCATCGGCTGCAGTCTCGATCGAAAACTCCGTGACGTCCGCCGCGCCATCGATTCGCGCGGTGACCAGCGCACCAGCGATAGCCTCTCCATTTTGCTTTTTCCGGACGGCAACGTGCAAATTCGCGCGCTTCCCCGCCAGCCAGGTCTTCGCGTTGATCAACTCCAGCGCCAGCGGCGGAGCGAGAGATACGTTCGAATGCGCCACGGAATCGGCGCTCTTCTTCGTGCTCTGTTCTTCGCGTACGGGCGCGGGAGGCGCCACGAGGTGCAATGCCCCGCTGCGAATGTCTTCGGTCACGGTGCGATGCTGGTCGTCGATCCGCTTTCTGAGCAGATCCTCGCGTCCCGAATCAAGCGGCAACAAATCGATATAATTATTTGTGCGGCGATGCAGAACACGGCCGCGACAATAGACCGTCGTGTCGATCAAGGCATTCGCGGTGCCGCGATCTTCGGTCTGCACATGGTAGACCGACTCACCTGCTTTCACATCCGTGTTATGCCCAAAGAGCATAGATTTCGTTCGCTTCCTCGTTAGCCGCGCGTCAATGATTCCACCCTCGGCGCGCACCGCAGGATTTTTCTCGCGCCATTTGACCGACTGGCGGTTGAATGGATATTATAGCGCTTCGCCCATGACTGATTCAGGCTTACAAGCGTACGCTCCGCTTCTCTTACACCTGCTGATTGCCACGGCGCTCGCTGGAGCGTTGACGGCTGCCTCGGTGCTAGTGGGCTGGCGTCGGCCGAGCCGCGCCAAGCAGCAGCCCTACGAATGCGGCATGGAGCCTACGGGTGACGCACGCGCGCCAGTGTCCGTAAGATTCTACTTGGTGGCGATGGTTTTCATTCTTTTCGACGTGGAAGCTATCTTCTTATATCCGTGGGCGTACATTTACCGGGACTTGATAAAGATGTCTCCGAGTATCGGAATGTACGGCTTCATGGAGATGATGATATACATCGCCATACTTTTGGTGGGCTACTTCTATCTTTGGAAAAAAGGCGCGCTGGATTGGCATAAATATTAGCCTGCGCCTGAGGGCTTCGTAACGGTGACTGAGAATACCAGCCAACGCGCTAGTATTGTGGCCGAGCACCTGCGCGCGTGGAATCCAAACGCCATCGAGGAAGTGATTGAATTCCGCGGCGAGACGACGCTCGTTCTGCCCCGCAAAATCTTGCGTGCTGTGGCCGAGCGCTGTCGCGATCATGCGGAACTGCAGTTCAACCTCATTACGGATGCCACTTGCGTTGACCGATATCCCCACGAACCCCGCTTCGAATTGAATTACCATCTGGTCTCGATTCCCCGGCGCGACAAAATTCGCCTCAAGGTTCGCTTGTCCGGTTCGGACACGGTGATTGATACGCTCGTCCCTGTATGGCCGGGCGCCAATTGGCTGGAGCGAGAGATTTTTGACCTTTTCGGCATACGTTTTGAGGGCCATCCGGACTTGCGGCGCATCCTGCTTCCTGAAGATTGGGAAGGCCACCCACTGCGCAAGGACTACCCCGTCGAGGGTTATCGCGACGTCCCCATGGTCACCGGATTCAGAAAGAGCTCCGTATGACCACTGTCGAGACCGCAACTGGCGCGACAAAAACGATGGTCCTCAATATGGGTCCGCAGCACCCTTCGACCCATGGCGTCCTTCGCGTGCTTTTGGAACTGGACGGCGAAACGGTCGTCAGGGCCGTACCGGATCTGGGTTATCTGCACACCGGCATTGAAAAGAGCTGCGAGGACAAGACCTATTCGCAGGCCATTACGCTCACGGACCGGATGGACTATCTCAACCCGCTCGGCAACAACCTCGTTTACTGCCTTGCAGTAGAGAAATTGCTGGGCCTCGAGATTCCCAAGCGAGCGCAATACGTTCGCGTAATGATGGTTGAGCTGCAGCGCATTTCTTCGCATCTGGTATGGCTCGGAACGCATGCCATCGACATGGGCGCGATGTCCGTGTTTCTTTATTGCTTCCGCGAGCGCGAAGAGATTTTGAAGATTTTCGAGTTGTTCGCCGGACAGCGCATGATGACGAGCTACATCCGCATCGGCGGCCTTGCGCTGGAGCCTCCAGCGGGGTGGCGCGGAGCGGTCGAGCGTTTTCTTAAGATGATGCCTAGCCGCATCGATGACTACGAATCGCTGCTGACGGGCAACCGCATCTGGATGGGGCGCCTCAAGGGTGTCGGCTATATTTCTCCCGAAGACGCCGTGGCCCTCAGCATGACTGGCCCGACACTTCGCGCGGCTGGCGTGGCCTATGACAATCGCAAAGTGTTCCCGTATTCGAGCTATGACGAATTTGAGTTTGACGTTCCGACGCGGACGGAATCTGATTGTTTCGCGCGCTACATGGTCCGCGTGTTGGAAATGCGGGAGAGTTTGAAGATTGTGCGCCAGGCGATGGCCAAAATTACGGATAGCGGTCCAATCCGAACCGAAGCTCCAGGCATCGTGCCCCCGGCGCGAGAAAAAATGAAGACGGAGATGGAAGCGCTCATCTATCACTTCAAGATTTTTACAGAAGGTTTTTCGCCGCCTCCAGGAGAGGCTTTTGTGACCGTGGAATCGCCTCGCGGGGAATTGGGCTGCTTTATTGCCAGCGACGGTTCGCCGAAGCCATTGCGCGCGCATTTCCGTTCGCCTTCGTACATCAACTTGCAGGCCTTGCCGAAGCTGGTGACCGGCGAGTTGATTTCCGACGTGGTGGCGTGCATCGGAACCATTGATATCGTTTTGGGAGAGGTCGACCGCTAACCTCATGGAACTGACTCCACAACTTGCGGCGAGATTCGAGAAACTACAGAACGCGTATCCGTTCAAACGCAGCGCGCTGATTCCCATGCTGATGTACGCGCAGGACGAATACGGCTCTGTGAGTGACGAAATGATCGCGGAGATTGGGCGCCGCCTGGATCTGAACACCGTTCAGGTGGAGGAAACGCTCGAATATTATTCCATGCTGCATCGCAAGCCGATGGGCAAGTTTCACGTCCAGGTTTGCACGAACGTGGCGTGCATGCTGCGCGGCGGAAATGAAATTCTGGAACGCGCCAAAAAGCGCCTGGAAATTGGTCACAAAGAAGTTACGCAGGACGGAGTCTTCTCCCTCGAAGAAGTGGAATGCATTGGCGCTTGCACCGGCGCTCCCGCCATGCAAGTGAACTACGATTTCCACGAGAACCTTACGGCGCTCAAATTCGATCGCATTATCAAGGAATTGGACGGCGGAAAGGTGCCGACGCCTGAACCTGTCACTGCCGGGGCGCTTCACCCGAGAGAACCCGGCGAAACGCCGCTCATCAGCAGACGATGGGGCATAAAGGATTCCCGCAAAATCGACGTTTATCTGCAACACGACGGCTATAAAGCGCTCGAAAAAGCGCTGAAGGAAATGACGCCGGAAACGATCATCGATGAAGTGAAAAAATCCAGTTTGCGCGGGCGTGGTGGTGCTGGGTTTCCCACGGGCATGAAATGGTCCTTCGTGCCCAAAGACTCGCCGAAGCCGAAATACTTGATCTGCAATGCCGATGAATCCGAACCCGGCACGTGCAAAGACCGTCCGCTGATGGAGATGGATCCCCATCAGTTGATCGAGGGCATGATTATCGCGGGGCGGTCGTTTGGAGCGCATCGCGGCTTTATTTACGTGCGCGGCGAATATCGCTACGTTTTGGACATCGTGCAGACTGCAGTTGAAGAAGCCTACGCGCACGGGTACCTAGGCAAGGACATTCTCGGCTCGGGATTTGATTTCGACATACTCACGCATACCGGCGCTGGCGCTTACGAATGCGGCGAAGAATCCGCGCTGATGGAATCGCTCGAAGGCAAGCGCGGTTATCCGCGCATCAAGCCGCCCTTTCCTGCTGTGGTCGGTCTCTACGGCTGCCCCACCATCATTAATAACGTCGAGACTCTCAGTTCCGTTCCGGCCATCATTCTGGAAGGCGGCGAAGCTTACGCAAAGCGCGGCACTCCGAAAAACGGCGGCACGCGCTTGCTTTGCGTCGCAGGACATATCGCAAAGCCGGGCATCTACGAAATTCCCCTCGGGATGAATATGAAAAAGTTCATCTACGAAATGGCAGGTGGGATTCCCGGCGGCAAAAAGCTCAAAGCCGTCATTCCCGGTGGAAGCTCCTGTCCGATCATGAGCGCCGACGAAATCGATATTCCGATGGACTACGACTCCGTCGCCAAAGCGGGGTCGATGCTCGGCTCCGGTGGAATGGTGGTGATGGACGAAACCACCTGCATGGTGGACATGGCGCGGCGCATCATGCACTTTTATGCGCACGAATCCTGCGGCTGGTGCATTCCTTGCCGTGAAGGTACGTCGTGGCTCAAGAAGATGCTGGATCGCTTCCATGCGGGCTATGGCCGCAATGAAGACATTGACATCGTGGGCGAGCTGGCGAAAAACATGCTGGGCCGCACGTTCTGCCCACTTGGCGACGCCGCCGCACTGCCAACGATCAGCATTGTGCAAAAATGGCGCAACGAATTTGAAGGTCACTTGAGCGGAAAGTGCGCGTACAAATCCGCGGAAGCTCTCGTAGGCTCGCGTTAGGAATCCATGGCAGATACAAAGCTAGTTACGCTGAAGATTAACGACCGCGACGTGCAGGTTCCTCCGGGCACGCTGGTGATTGAAGCAACCCGGCGCATTGGAACGGAAGTGCCGTCGTTCTGCTATTACCCCGGGCTTTCTTTGCAGGCCGCTTGCCGCATGTGCCTCGTCGAAGTGGAAAAAATGCCGAAGTTGCAGACGGCGTGCACCTTGGTAGCTACCGAGGGCATGGTGGTTCGCACCGCCACAGATCAGGTACGTGGCGCGCGCAAGGCCATGCTGGAATTTTTGCTCACCAACCATCCGCTCGATTGCCCGGTGTGCGACAAGGGCGGCGAGTGTGAGCTGCAGGACATGGTGTTTCGCTACGGCGCGGACACCAGCCGGTTCGTAGAGGAGAAAATTCACCGGCCGGAAGAAAAGTGGTCGGAGCTTGTTTATTACGATGCGCCGCGCTGCATTCTTTGTTTCCGCTGTGTGCGCGTTTGCGACGAAGGCATGGACGTTAAGGCGCTAGGCGTCGGGATGCGCGGCGCGAACAGCATCATCATTCCGAACCGCGAAGACCATCTCGAATGCGAAGAGTGCGGGATGTGCATCGACATTTGCCCCGTCGGCGCACTGACGAGCGGTACGTACCGCTACAAGACGCGGCCGTGGGAGATGACTTATGTCTCGACAGTTTGCACGCATTGTTCGAATGGGTGCAAAACGACGCTCAGCGTCCGCAATCACGAGATCATGCGCGCGAATAACCGCGACCTCTCCGGAATCAACGAAGATTTTCTATGCATTAAGGGCCGCTTTGGCTTTGATTTCACGAAACACCCCGAGCGTATTCGCCAGCCGCTGGTACGCAAAGGCGACAAACTTTATCCCGTTTCGTGGGAAGAGGCCGCGCAGACTGCGGCGACGCGCCTCAAACAGGTTCACGACGCGAGCGGCAAGGATTCGATTGGCTTTATCGGCTCGAACCGCACTTCGAACGAAGAGAATTATCTGTTTCAGCGGCTAGCTCGCGCTACGTTTGGCACCAACAACATCGACCATCACCGCACCGCGGATTACACCGGGCTCGTTACCGCGCTCGGCGATCGCACGCGCGATTCCCTGCTGACGATGAAAGAGTTGGCGGAGTCGAAAGCGGTATTGCTAATTGGCAACGATCCCACGGAGCAGAATCCGCTGGCTGCCTGGCAGATTCGCAAAGGCATTCGCCATATTGGCGCGAAACTTTTTATTTTGAATGCGCGCGAGATCAAACTGAAGCGCAAGGCTACTCAATTCGTGAAGCTCGTCGCGGGGCAGGAAGCGGCTGCCATTCGCTTCATGGCTCACGAAGAGGGGCAACTGCCGAGCCCTCTTGTCGAGCAGCTTGTGCAACTAAAAGCGGCGCTCGATGCCGAACCTGAAGTTGCGATTGTCTTCGGAGCCGAAATGACCGGCGCGGCGATCGCGCAGCTCGTGGCATTCGGATCAAAACTGCACGGCAAAGTTCGTTACATGGCGCTTGGCGATTACGCGAATTCGCGTGGAGCGGCCGACATGGGGCTGTTGCCAGACAGGCTCCCTGGTTACGCGCACACCGACGATTCGGCGGCGCGCGAAGGATTTGAACGGCTCTGGGGCAGCGTCATTCCGTCGAAGGCTGGATTGACCGCGCCGGCCATGGTGGATGCAGCGCAAAATGGCAAACTTAAGGCCCTGTATGTGATGGGCGCGAATCCGCTTTCGCATTTTGGTACGCTTGGATTTGGACGCGGCAAGCTGGAGCTGCTGATCGTCCACGAAATGTTTTTGACGGAGACGGCGAAACTTGCCGACATCGTCTTCCCCGCGGCATCGGCTTACGAAAAAGAGGGCACGGTCACCAACACTTCCGGCGAGATTCAGCTTCTGCACAAAGCCGCTGAAGTAATGGGTCCCCGGACCGACTTCGATCTGTTGCGCATCCTGTCGCATCAGCTGGAAAGATTGGGACTCGGTAAGGCTTTCCACTACAAAGCGCCTGCGAACGTGTTCGAAGAAATTCGCAAAGCAGTGCCCGGGTATGACGTGCAGGCCGCGGGAATGTTGACCGGTGGCGCGGAGCTCACGCAAGTTCATGTCGCGAAGAACGGCCATGCGCCCTATGACGTCCCCGTCGGCCTGATTCGCTCCGCGCAAGACACGCTTTTCACCAGCGGCACGCTCGGCCGCTTCTGCACCATGATGGAATCTCTTCCGGAGGCGGAAGCCAAGCCGTGACCTCCTTATTGTCTTTCTTAGCCGCACACGCCACGATCATCATTTATCTGGTAAAGATTGCGCTTCTCCTTTTTATCGTTCTAACCGTCAACGCTTATCTGACGTGGTTCGAGCGCAAGGTCGTAGCACACATGCAATCGCGATGGGGACCGCATCGCGTTGGGCCCCACGGTTTGCTGCAGCCGTTGGCTGACGGTGCGAAATTTCTTTTGAAGGAAGATCCGACGCCCGCGGGCGTGGACAAATTCACGTATTTTCTCGCGCCGCTAATGGCGCTTGCGCTCGCGCTGACTTCCATCGCAATCATTCCCTTTGGGCCGGAGCCGCTTCACATCTTCGGGCAAAACATTAGCCTCGGCATCGCTGACCTCAACATCGGTATCCTGGCTCTCTTCGCTATCACTGCGCTGAGCGTTTACGGAGTCGCGCTGGCCGGGTGGTCTTCAAACAGCAAGTATCCGTTGCTCGGCAGCCTGCGCAGTTCGGCGCAGATGGTTAGTTACGAACTGGCACTGACAATGTCCGTCGTTGGCGTGCTCCTTCTCGCAGGCAGCTTCAATCTACGCGACATTATTAGCGCGCAGGCGCACCATCCCGAGCGCGGCATTCTTGGCTGGAATATTTGGCCGCAAATCCTGGGCTTTGTTTGTTTCTTCGTCGCTGCTGTTGCGGAAACCAATCGCGTGCCGTTCGATCTTCCCGAAGCGGAACAAGAGCTGGTCTCAGGATTTCATACGGAGTATGCCAGCTTCAAGTTCGCGATGTTTTTCATCGCGGAATACACCAGCATGATCACCGTTTCGTGCCTATGCACAATCATGTTCTTCGGCGGCTGGCTCTCTCCCTTCCCTGCCAGCTGGACATTCACATACTACTTGCCCTCGCTGATTCTGATTCCGGCTGGATTGTGGGTAATTTGGGACGGGATCCGCTATGAGACAATCATTGGCAGGCTCGTGCTTCCGGGAATTGGCACGGTGCTTACAGTTATCGGAATTGCGCTGGCCGTTCCGCAGTTGCAATTTGTAAACGCGTTCATTCAAGGTCCGTTCTGGCTCCTCGCGAAAATCTTCGTCTTCCTCTTCGTGTACGTGTGGATGCGCGGCACGCTTCCCCGCTTCCGCTATGACCAGCTGATGTCCTTTGGCTGGAAATTGCTGCTGCCGCTTTCGATCGCGAATGTGGTAATCACCGCCTTTGCCATCCTGGCGAAATCGATGTGGGGTGCGCAATGACGCCTCAACTCGCCATTTTCTTTGTACTCGCAGCGATCGCAGTCCTCGGCGCGCTAAGCCTCATCCTGCAGCGGCATCCGATTCATAGCGCGCTTTCTTTGATCGTCGTGATGATTGCGCTAGCCGGGCTTTACTTGCTAATGGGCTCGGAATTCGTCGCCGCAGTGCAGATCATCGTCTACGGCGGCGCCATCATGGTGCTGTTCGTCTTTGTCATCATGCTGCTGAACGCAGGCGCTGAAGAGCGCACCAATGTTTCGAAGCTCGCGGGCGTCGCGGGCATTCCACTAGCGGTTGCGTTGCTGGGATTTCTGGCCGCGGCGATCGCGCGTTCGAGTGAGCCCGCGCAAGCAGGTTTACAGTCCGGCACGCTGGCCAACACAAAAGAGATCTCCATGATGCTCTTCAAGGACTTTGTTTATCCCTTCGAGCTGACATCGTTCCTCATCCTCGTGGCCATACTTGGCGCGATTGTGCTCGCGCAGCGGGAGAAAAGCTGACCATGGTCCCGACGAGCTACTACCTGATTCTCAGCGCCGTCCTGTTCGGCCTCGGTGTCGTGGCCTTTGTGTTCAAGCGCAACGTCATCACGATTTTCATGTCCATTGAACTGATGCTGAACGCCGTCAATCTCGCTTTCGTGGCGTTTAGTCAGGCTCGGCACCAGTCGGACGGCCAGGTGTTCGTGCTGTTCGTCATTGTCGTGGCCGCGGCGGAAGCGGCGGTCGGCCTGGGGATCATCATTCTCACAGCGCGCAACCGGCAATCGCTGAATGTCGAGCGCGTGGATTTGCTCAAACTCTAATGCCGGTACTCGATCATCTGTGGATCATTCCGCTGCTGCCGTTGCTGGGCTCGGCCATTAATGGCTTGCTCGGCGGCAAGTGGCCGAACAAAATCGTCAATAGCGTCGCCCTTGGCGCGACGGGCCTCTCGTTCGCCTTCGCTCTCGAAGCGGTGCGCGAATATTTCGCCAGCGGGCAAACGTTCGTCCACAATCACTACTTCGACTGGATCTCCGCAGGCAAATTCACGGCGGGCTTTGATCTGCAGATGGATCAGCTCACCGTCGTCATGTTGTTAGTCGTCACCGGCGTCGGGTTCCTTATCCACATCTACTCCACCGGCTACATGGCGCACGAGAGCGGTTATTACCGCTTCTTCTCCTACTTGAATTTGTTCATGTTTTTCATGCTCATCCTGGTGTTGGCAGCGAACTACGTGCTGCTCTTCGTCGGATGGGAAGGTGTCGGCCTGTGCAGCTACTTGCTCATCGGTTTCTACTTTCTGCGAAAGTCGGCCTCCGACGCAGGCAAGAAGGCCTTCATCGTCAATCGTATCGGCGATTTCGGCTTCATGCTCGGCATGTTCCTGCTGTTCCGTACATTCGGCACGTTGGACTTCAAAGGTGTGTTCGACGCTGCGTCAGGCCCATCGTGGGGACACGAAGCCTGGGGACAATTCGGCACGATGACGATCGCCTGCTTACTGCTCTTTATGGGCGCCACAGGAAAATCGGCACAACTTCCTCTCTATGTGTGGCTGCCGGACGCTATGGAAGGCCCGACGCCCGTCAGCGCCTTAATTCACGCTGCGACGATGGTCACCGCCGGCGTGTACGTCGTCGCCCGCTCGCATGTCCTCTTCGTGCACTCCGAGACGGCTATGGTCGTCGTAGCGGTTGTCGGCTGTGCCACCGCATTCTTCGCAGCCACCATCGGCCTCGTGCAGACCGACATCAAAAAAGTTCTGGCCTATTCCACAGTCAGCCAGCTCGGCTACATGTTCCTCGCCTGCGGCGTCGGTGCGTTTTCGGCCGGCATCTTCCATCTGATGACCCACGCCTTTTTCAAAGCGCTTCTCTTCCTCGCAGCAGGCTCCGTGATTCATGCCATGGGCGGCGAGCAAGACATGCGCAAAATGGGCGGCTTGAGCACGAAAATCAAGTACACCTACTGGACCATGCTTATCGCCACGCTGGCCATCGCCGGCATCCCGCCGCTCGCAGGTTTTTTCAGCAAGGACGCCATCCTGCTCAGCGCGTTCCAGATCGAAGGCGGCCACCCGCTCTACGCCATCGGCTTGCTTACCGCGCTATTCACTTCGTTCTATATGTTCCGGCTGATCTTCCTAACGTTCTTTGGCAAGCCGCGCTATGACGAGCATCATGTCCATGTCCACGAATCGCCTTGGAGCATGCTCGGCCCGCTAGTCGTTCTTGCAGTGCTCTCCATCATAGGTGGCTGGCTCGCCGCACCCGAACTGTGGGGCGGCACCGACTATTTCGCGAGCTTCCTGGCGCCCGTCTTCGGCTCGCCGCAAGGCGCCGAAGCAGTGAACGAAGCCGCCGCGCACCAACTCGAAATCATTCTCGTAATTGTCGCGGTCGCCTCTGCGCTTCTCGGCCTCGCCGTTGCCTTCTGGCTCTACATCCGCCAGCCTGGAAAGCCGGAGCAACTCGCCAAGTCCATGAAGCCCGTCTACAACACGCTGCTGAACAAATATTACGTCGATGAACTCTACGCCGCCGTGATCATCAAGCCGCTTATGTGGATTTCGACGAATGTGCTGTGGAAAGGTATCGACGTCGCAGGCATCGACGGCACCGTCAACGGCATCGCGACCGGAGCCACCTCCATCGGCGACACGGTCCGCCACACGCAATCCGGCAACACGCGCAGCTATGCCGTCTGGGTCGTCATCGGCGCGCTCCTGGTTATCGCTGTCATCTTCTTCTGGCCCTCAGCTGCGCCAGTCGTCGGGATGGTGCGCTAATGCCTAGCGGCCCATTGCTCTCGATTCTGATCTTCCTGCCCGCCATTGGCGCCCTTGCGCTGCTGTTTCTTCGCAGCGATGACCAGGAATGGATCCGCCGCCTGGCGTTGGCCGTCTCTCTCGCCGAATTTATTCTGTCGCTGTGGTGGCTCCTACGCGGCGTCCCTCTCGGCAGCGCGGGCTACCAACTCGAAGAATTTCATCAGTGGATCGCGCTCGGGCCGCATAGCACGGCATCGCAGACATTTGCGCAGACCTACATCAACTACCACCTCGGCGTGGACGGCATCAGCATGTTTCTCGTCATCCTGACGACGTTCCTCACTGTCATCTCCATTCTCTGTTCGTGGAGCAGCATCCAGAAGCGCGTCAAAGAATTTTTCATCGCCATCCTGCTTCTGGAAGTCGGCGTCGTTGGCGTCTTCCTTTCGCTCGACCTTTTCCTCTTCTTCCTCTTCTGGGAAGTGATGCTGATACCGATGTACCTGCTCATCGGCATTTGGGGCCATGATCGCCGCATTTACGCCGCCATCAAATTCATCCTCTACACGATGGCCGGTTCGATCCTGATGCTCGTCGGCATCATTTGGCTCTACAACGCCACCGGCAGCTTTGACCTCCCTGTCATTCAGCAGGCCCTCCAATCCGGCGCACTTCTGCTCCCGCGCGGCACGGAGACTCTTCTCTTCCTCGCCTTTTTCGTGGCCTTCGCCATCAAGGTTCCGCTCTTCCCTTTCCACACATGGCTGCCTGATGCACACGTCGAAGCACCCACGGCAGGCTCCGTGATGCTCGCCGGTGTCCTCCTGAAAATGGGCACGTACGGCATGATCCGCTTCTGCCTGCCGCTCTTTCCGGACGCGTCGCGCCGTTTCGCGTCCGCCATCGCCGTCCTAGCTATCATTGGCATCATCTATGGCGCGCTAGTCGCTCTCGTCCAACCGAATCTAAAAAAACTCGTCGCCTATTCCAGCGTCAGCCACTTGGGATTCGTCGTCCTTGGCATCTTCGCCTTCCACCCGATTTCCATGCAGGGCGCCGTCTTCCAGATGCTCGCGCACGGAATCTCGACCGGTGGGCTCTTTTTGCTTGTCGGCATGCTCTACGATCGCCGCCACACTTTCGAAATGTCGCAATTCGGCGGCCTCGCAACACCAATGCCGCGCCTCGCCGCGTTCTTCTTATTTGTCGCACTCTCTTCGCTCGGCCTGCCTATGCTCAATGGCTTCGTCGGCGAATTCCTCATCCTGCTCGGCACCTATCAAGTGCGATGGGGCTGGGCAGCCTGGGCCGCCACCGGCGTGATTCTCTCCGCGTGCTATTTGCTTTGGGCTTACCAGAAGGTTTTCTTCGGCGAAATTACCGTCGAGAAGAATCGCACGCTGCCGGACACCTCCGCTCGCGAGCGCGCGATTCTCGTCACCATGGCGGTCATCACTCTCTGGATGGGCATCGGTTCGGTTTTCATCACCGGCCGCACCGCTTCAGCGAGCGACTCCGTGCTCAAACAAATGGACCGCCCGCCACGCGCCTACGATGCAGTTGTGCCTGCGAAACCTGCGCCGCAACCGGGCAATCCATCCAGCGCCGTGCCGAGCGCCGCCGAAAAACCAAACTCACTGGAAAGGCTCGGAACCCGCTAAATGTCCGCGTTTCCCAATTCCGCAGATATTCTTCGTGTATTGCCGGAGCTCATCTGGTGCGGCTTTGGCGCGCTCCTCATGCTGCTCCAGCCGGTAGTCAAAAGCCGCAAAGCTTTAACGGCCGTCGCCGTCATCGGAGCGCTCGCCGGCATCTGCGGCAACTTTTATGCAGTCCATAATCCCGGTGCCGCGTTCTCTGGCCTTGTCGCCGCTGACCCATTCAGCATTTTCTTCAGCCACCTCGTAGGGCTTGTCGCCGTACTCGTCATTCTCGCCGCTGCGCCTTACCTCGATCGCGAACGCCTAGCCGACGCCGAATTCTACGCCCTCGTTCTCTTCGCCACCGCCGGAATGGGCGTCCTCGCCTCCGCGCAGGAGCTGCTAACAGCATTCATCGGTCTCGAGTTGAGTTCTATCTCCAGCTACATCCTCGCAGGCTACCGCCGAGACACGCTCAAGTCCGGCGAGTCCTCGATGAAGTATTTCCTGCTCGGCTCGTTTGCCACGGCCTTTTTTCTTTACGGTATCGCGCTCGTCTACGGCGTCACTGGCACCACCAATCTCCTGCGCATGGATGCCGCTGATCCCACGAGCACAATGCTCAAGCTCGGCCTCGCGCTGATCCTCATCGGCCTCGGCTTCAAAGTCGCCGCCGCGCCGTTCCAGATTTGGACGCCCGACGTTTATGAAGGCGCGCCCACGCCCGTCACCGCGCTCTTTTCCGCGGGACCGAAAGCCGCGGCCTTCGCTCTGCTCCTGCGCATCTTTGCCGACGTTCACGCCGCAACGCAATTCTGGTTCTGGGCTTTCTGGATCATGGCCGTCCTCACGATGTTCGCCGGGAATCTTGGCGCGCTGCTGCAGACCAACGTCAAGCGCCTGCTGGCCTACAGCTCGATCGCACACGCAGGTTATATTCTCGTGGCCTTCGCCGCCGTCACGAATCTCTCGAAAGACATGGAAATTGGCGCGAGCCCCGCGTACGCCGCAGTCCTCTTTTATTTGCTCACCTACGCGCTCGTAAAAGTCGGCGCGTTCACCATCGTTTCGCAATTCGGCGGCGCCGGTGAAAAGCACCTGCAACTCGACGACTTCGCCGGCCTCGCCGAACGGCAGCCTTTTGTCGCTGCGGTCTTCTCCCTTTTCCTGCTTTCACTGCTCGGCTTGCCGGTCACTGCCGGCTTCCTCGGCAAGTTCTACATCTTTAAAGCAGCAGTCGACTCGCATCTCATTTGGCTAGCCGTCATCATGGCCATCAACAGCGTCATCGGCGCCTACTACTACATCCGCCTGATCGTCGTTATGTACATGCGCGAACCCAGCCCCGAAATCGCCGCCACCGCGCCCGCGCGCTTCCCCCTCTCCGTCAACATCGTCCTGTTCATCGCCGCGTCCGGTACCATTTTCCTCGGCCTGCTCCCCAGCAAAACGCTCAACTACCTGCTCCAGTCCACTCTCATCAACCGCTAGTCTGCCGTTTCTGAAATTTCTTTATCTCCGCTCGCCCGGCAGGAGTTCTGCTAGGGTAGAACCCATGCGCCCCCAGCCTCTCATCTGTGTAACCAACGTCGCGGCCAGCAGCCGGTGGTATCAGCGCCTGCTAGGCTGCCGCGGGGCTCACGGTGGCAGTCACTACGAGCAACTGGTGAAGGATGGCCAGCTCATCCTGCAATTGCACAGCTTCGACGTCGAACATCATCACGGCCCCATCGGCAATCGCAACGACAGACCCTACGGCAACGGTGTCCTGCTCTGGTTCGAGGTGGATGACTTCGACTCGGTCATTCAGCGCGCCACCGAAATGGGCGTCGAGCTCGTGCTGCCCCGCCATCGCAATCCTCCCGACGGCGACGGCGGCCCCAATCACTGGGAGTGTTGGATGCGCGACCCGGACGGCTACACCGTCGTGGTCGCCAGCCCCTATGGAACCGCCGACGGCACCTGGCGCCCCGGCCCCGATCTATTCACCTAGCTCTCCGGTACCGAAGTCTCCGGTCGGCTGCGCTGTGAGCGATTGCAGAAAGAGAAAAGGGGAAACTATAACCAGAATCAAGCCAACTCTTGCTCCTCGCACTAAGTCCCGGCAACGCCGATACCGCACAAGTGAAGCCGGCTCCGATCCAATGTCCGGCAACGCGACTTATTAAACGATGGAAGGAGTTTATCGGCACAAACTTGGCCAGTCGACAGTTCCCAAGCGGTGTACAATGCCTGCTGCTCGGCACGCAAAAAATGGACTCAAGCCTGATATATTTGATAAACTTACCCCTTCGGTACACCTCATTCCGAGAGCCAGCGCGATGACGTTTCCCCAGACGAAAAAACCCCTTCGATCCGCTAAAGCGGGCCTGCGTAAGTTGATCGAGGGAAACGATCGATTCGTGCGAGGCCAAGCCCGTTTCCCCACCGTATGCAAGGAAGTGCTTGCTAGCTTGGCAAAGGGACAGCAGCCATACGCAACGATCCTCGGCTGCAGTGACTCCCGAGTCCCCCCGGAATTGATTTT
This sequence comes from uncultured Acidobacteriota bacterium, assembly GCA_963730495.1. Classification (GTDB taxonomy): domain Bacteria; phylum Acidobacteriota; class Terriglobia; order Acidiferrales; family UBA7541; genus Acidiferrum. The sequence continues at coordinate 32,847 of CAVSSD010000024.1, forward strand.
TGATGTCGAGTTTGGAGAGCTATTTATCGTGCGCGTCGCTGGGAACGTGATCTCGCCCGAGGTGATGGGTAGTCTGCAATATGCTGGCACGCATCTTCACACTCCTCTTTTCGTTGTACTCGGTCACGAGGGATGCGGTGCAGTGAAAGCCGCGCTGGAATTCAAATATCACCGCGTCAAGCAGCGTTCCCGCATTCAAATCCTGGTCGAGAACATTGCACCCGGCCTGCCCGACTCTGACCCGCAATTGCCGAAGGATAAGCTATTGGCTGCAGCGGTTGAGGCGAACGTGCGTTGGTCTATGCACCAGCTGCAGCAGACCCCCGAGGGCAAGAATGCGGTGAAACGTGGCACCCAGTTGGTCGGCGCAATCTACGAGATCGGCTCGGGACGTGTCCGCTTTCTGTTTTGATGCTTCCCAACAAATCGGCGCGGAATGCTCTACCTCATCTTAAGTAATATTCTGAAATTGAAACACGAGCTAAATCGAGTCGACCCTCAGCACATATCCGGTAAGGCGACAATACGTCCAAGTGAAATTAATTACGCCGGCGCGACTTCCAGGCAAAGGGCCAAAGAATCACAAATGCTATAAAAGAATCGCTACGATCCAACCGCCAAAAGCCAGGTAGGGGAACATCGATTCACAATCCCGCTGTGGGTGGTAAGCCGGAGATTGGCAAACAGACATTCACTCGATCAAACCCGAGGTCGTGGCAACCCCGAACCAACTTCGACCAACTTTTCGTCTTCCGCGTGGGCTGACCGGATGGGGACCAGCGCAACCGCCGCCGCGCGGCTCAGCAAATACAGATAGCCGAGAACAATTACGGGGAGTAGCACGATCGCGCCTCTCCAAGCCGCGGGGCGAGAGAAGGCGCCGCTCATCAGACCGACAAAAACAATTCCACCCATGAAGGACGGGACCATGTTTTGGTAACAGATTCCGCGGATTTGTGCCATCGGCTTGCTATCGACGAGCCCGATAACACTAGAGACTAACGCCGTATTGATTGAAAGATACAAGCCACCCGCAAGAATTACCAAAGCTACTGGAGAATTGATGGCACTCTGTCCTAGAAAAAGATACGAAGCTTGATAAGCGACGCTTGCGCTCAAGACGAGGGCTGCTGCGCTAGACGCAACCTGAACAAGGCGAGGCTGTTTGGCGGTCCAAAGCGATTGCACCAGAGCAGCTACTAGAGTCATCGCAATCACTTCAGAGAAGCTGCAGAAGACCATTCCGAGCACAAGGAACACAAAATTTGGTGACATCGAGATTTCGATACCTGGCATTCGTACCTTGAACGTCGAAGAGAGGGCAGCCAACCCGAGAAAGGTGAGAAATTGGACGAGGCCTGTGGAGGACCACGATCCTGCCGCGAAGAGCAGGACCACGCTCCCTGAACAGATGATCACTCCGATATAAGCTTTAGCTTTTCGAGGCATTCGTTTTCACGGAAAATGTGGTGTAGGCGCAGGTACTCCGGATTTTTTAATTGGCATTTCCAACTGAGCCGTCGGAATTACCCCAGACAACGGAATTGCCCCATACGACAGAATTGCCCCACACAACTGAGTTGCCCCACACGACGGAATTGCCCCATACGACCGAGTTACCCCAGACCACAGAGTTGCCTCGAACCACCGAGTTACCCCACACGACTGAGTTATTCCAGACTCCTGAGCTGAACCAAATGGCCGTGGAGCCGGACAGCGAGATCGCGTTAGTTGAAGCGTTATACGTTACGCTGGGCGACTTCGCGGCGCCCAGGTAAGACGGCGGAGTGGAAGAACAGTTGAGCGCATCTATGGCGTCTACCGCTCCCGCGCCGATAGCAAAAATGTCTTGTTCGATGGTGTACTTCACGCCTGTGCTTAGGTCGGTGGCGTTCGTGGAGTGACCAAACTTCTTCCACGCCGTTTGCATCAGGACGGCTTTTACTTGATCCGGCGTGAAGCCGGGGTTTTCCTGCAACACGAGGGCGGCGACGCCGCTGACGACCGCGGTCGACATGCTCGTGCCGCTCAACGTCATGTACCGAGACGTTCCGTACTGAGAGCCGCAATTGGTTGCGGACGAATTGCAGGGATAAACGTTGAACTGCGGATACTGAATGGAAAGAGCGTTCCCGACGGCTGCTTGCCGGGAGACAACCGCATTGCCAGGGGCGACCAGGTCTGGCTTCACGATGTGATCTACCATCGTAGGGCCCTTGGAACTGTAGCTCGTCACGGTCTGCGCCGTCTGGTTGCCATTGCCGTGGGTATTCGTTGCGCCAACTGTAATCACGTAGGGGTCGTTGCCGGGAACACCGATGGTTGCATACCCGCCGGTTCCGGTCTCGTTGTACTCGCCCATGTTTCCGGCGGCGGCGACAACGACGATTCCCGCTTTCCACGCCGACTCCACCGCCTGGCAGAGCGGATCCTGGGTGTAGCTCTCAAACACCGGCCGGCTAAGAGATAGGTTGATTACCGCAATGTTGTAGTTATTTTTGAGACTGATCGCTTGCTGAATGGCGGCGATGACGCTGCTGTCCGTCCCTGCGCCGGTGGCATCCAATACACGCAGATTGATGATTTGCGCCTCGGGAGCCACGCCACGATAAAAGTCTGGATAAGTCCCGTTGTTCTGCGACGCGTAACCGTTGCCGGCAATTAACGAGGCAATATAGGTTCCGTGGCCGTAGGGGTCGCCAGTGGAGCTGTCGCCCGGCACAAAACTCTGGTTGTAAACCACGCGAGACGGGTAAGTGTTGCCGTCGGAAACTAGATCCGAGTTGACCCCCGCGACGCCACTGTCGATCACCGCCACGCCAACGCCGCTGCCGTTCCAGCCGTTCGCGGTGGCCAAGTCCGCATTCACCGCTGTCACGGCCTTGTTCGTCGAGGTCCGCACTTTGCGGTCCGGGGAAATGTACGCAACACTGGAGCCATTCGCCAGCGCATTCAGGTTGCTACCCTGCACGGTAACCAGCTTTGCGCCGATCACTGAGAGGTCAGCCTTGCTCTGCGCCGCGGCATTGTCCAAGTCCGCCGTGTTTGGTGAACCCTTGAACTGGACGATGACGTCCAGGAGCTTGCTGGGGTCGATGCCGGTCAGGTCTGGCGAAATCTTGGCTGTGATTAGGGCTTGTGGATCTTCAGCGCCATACGTCACTGATCCATCTTGCAGTTGCGCTTCGGTCGAGCCACCCATGGTCGGGGCCGCGACTGCCGAGAACGGCTGCCGGGAGGACTCATTTCGTGACGCTACCTCGAACGGCGCGGGCAGAACACCCTCCGGCCTCGCATTGGGAACAGCTGCTGGACGCCCGCTGGCGGCCAAGCCCGCGGTGCCTGGTTTCTGTTCGACGTTATTTGCCGTTGCAACGGCGGCTAATGGCTGTAGTGTCGGACGCAGCTTAATAAAGTCAGAACTGGTGAAATGCGCTCCAAGACCGAGAACGGCCATCATAAAGCACACGCCGATCAGTGTGCCCCAGGTGGTGGTCTTGAGCACGCTGCCCTGCTTTCGGGTATTGTGGCCTGACTCCGGCGTCATTTCCGTCTAGTCTCCTGGTGCCGTTCGCAACCGCGAAGCGTGGGAAACGTGTATTCCTAGCTTCCAGTGAGAGCAGTTTTAGGCCTGCGGTCGTAAGCCGGCCATAGTACAGGGGTGATGGCGGGCCAGTACTATCGTACGGTAAGCTTGGCGAGCCTTCTGAATCGGTCGAGTGACGTGGCTCATCCCATCTGGTAAACGGTTACCGGAAAAGTGGTACTGGAATCAACTTATCCGATTGTGCCTGCCCTCACCATACCGGACTACTCTAGGACCTTGGAGAGCAGGCTCACTTCGGCGTAGTATCGTGCTTCGGCCACCGAGAGGATATAGCTCATGATCTCTGGCGCAACTTGCAAAGCTTTTGTTTTTTTCCTCACCTGCGCGTTAACGCCTGCCCTTTTACACGCCCAATCTTCCACGCATCCGCATTGGAGTTATGAAGGAAAGGAAGATCCCAAGCACTGGGGCGAACTAGACCCCGCTTACGCCGCTTGCTCCAGCGGCCATACTCAATCTCCGATTAATATTGTCAACGCCAAGCAAGCCGATCTTCCTCCGCTGCAATTTAGTTACAACGCCGTGCCGCTCAGCATCGTCGATAATGGTCACACGATTATGGTGAACTATGCTCCAGGCAGCACGTTGACCGTCGGCGACAAGGTTTACACTCTCCAACAATTTCATTTCCATCATCCGAGTGAAGAGCACATCAACGGGAAAAAATTCGATCTAGTCGCCCACCTTGTCCACGCGGACGCAGATGGGCACGTTGCGGTCGTTGCCGTACTTTTCAAAAGGGATTCGACGCCCACCCCGCTCTTCGATACTCTCTGGAAGTATCTTTCCGCCGAAAAAGAGAAAGTCGTCGAGGTCTCTTCCGTTACCATCAACGCAAAGGATCTTCTCCCGCCCACTACCGGCTACTATACGTTCGCCGGTTCTCTCACCACTCCTCCCTGTACCGAGGGAGTCACATGGTATGTGCTCAAAACTCCAGTCGATATCTCCGGCCCCGAACTGGAGGTCTTCGCCCGAATATACAAAGACGATAATCGCCCCATTCAGCCAACGAATCACCGGGCAGTTCTCGAATCTAAGTAGGGTCCGGTTTTTGCGAACCGCGATATAACGGCCCTCTGCCGACACATAGCTTCCGGCACGACTAATCAGGACTTGCCTCCCATTGAACACACGACGGTCGAAGGACTACGGGGTTATAATCATGGAATGATCCCACCGACGGGACAAGGCGTCACTGATTTTCGGACGCCGAACGAAGGGCGTTGTGGGGCTTCAAATCTCAATCCGTGAATCCGGTGATGTCACTATACTGGACCTTCGAGGAAGATCGACCATCAACGATGGTGAGAGCGATCTTCTCAACAGCCATCTACAAGAATTGGTCGCTAAGGGTGCGCGCAAGCTGTTGTTGAATTTAGGAGATCTGACCCAGGTCGACAGTTCCGGCATAAGCGTCATCGTTGGGACGTATGTTTCCCTTTGCAGTCAAGGTGGCGACCTAAAGTTGCTGCGTCCTGGCGGTCGTGTGCTTGAGGTGCTTACGGTACTGCACCTTCTAGAAATTATTCCTAAGTTTGAAGATGAGGCCCGAGCTCTCGCCAGCTTCGGGACGCGAGGCTATTCGGCAACGCCCTGAGGGCCTGAGCTTCGCGGCTACATTCATGCCAGTCGAATGGGCGGTACCACTCATGACAACACCCTGTAACAGTGCAGTTGCTACCACCACACAGAACACCGCGCTCTTAGTGGCATCCGGTGGCGACGTCGATGAACTGCTTACGAAAGTTTTTACCAGCGAGGGCTGGAGTATCCAGCGCGTCGAAGACAATCAACATATTCTCGCGCTTGTGAAGGACAAGCCATTCGATTTGATCGTCACCGGGCGGCAAACCCGCCTCGCGGAGGATGTGGAACTTCTTCGAAAAATCAGGAGCGCTCGCCCTCATGTCCGCCTAATTATCCTCACCGATAAATTTACTCCTGGAGACGTCATTTCTGCCATGCGTGAGGGAGCTTTCAGCTATTTTTCAGCTCCATTCGAGGCTTCCGAACTCGCCGATATGGTGCGTGCGGCAATGGCAGAACCTTGTTGGGACGACGGCATCGAAGTCCTTTCTGGGACGCCAGAGTGGGTCACCTTGTCGGCTAGATGTGATCTTGCTACTGCGGATCGCCTAGTCCAATTTCTACACGGATTCAGAGACCCGAGCATTCCCGAGGCTGAGAAAGACCATGTCATACTTGCATTCAAGGAGATTCTGATTAACGCCATGGAACATGGTGGGCATTTCGATCCCAGCCAACACGTGGAAATCTCGTTCATTCGGGCTCGTCGAGCTATAGCTTGCCGTGTCAAGGATCCCGGCAAAGGTTTCTCCCTTGAAGAACTGCGTCACGCAGCTGCCGGCAGCTCTCCCGATGATTTGTTCAGTCACGAGAGGGTTCGCGACGAGCGGGGTATGCGACCGGGCGGCTTCGGCATTCTATTGGCAAAAAAACTCGTCGATGAACTGATTTACAACGAAAAAGGCAACGAGGTTGTACTCGTTAAGTATCTCGATCCGCCCGGATCGCCAACTGTCTAGCGCTCTGAGCCAAAGGCCGCGAGTTAGCGGTCAATAGTGCCGCCGCACTCCAGCTAGAGCACCCACTCGCAAAAACCGCCTGGGCAACCGCTGGTCGTTCGCATTTCTGCTCCTAGCCATCCCTGGGAACACGAAACCTCCGGCGCCCATCGGACACCGGAGGCTCGCAGGTTTAGGTTCTAACCGAGAAACTTCTAGTGACCCCAGAAGTGGCCCGGCCCCGAGAACTCGAAGAAGTCGAACAGGTCATCCAGTGCCGGAGTGTTTAGCGGCGCATAGGAGCCTTCCGGCTGCACCGGGTTCGGGAAGTTGTCCCGGATGCGGTGCGTAATGCTGGCAGGTTCCAGTAGCGCTCGATGAACTTCACGATCGACACATGGTCCGCATATTTGTGGGAGATGTATCCCGCGGCGCGCAGCGGCAGGTACTTCGGGTTCGCCACCACGATCAGCGGGATGCGCGTGCCGTCACCGAAAAAGTCCAGCGGCTGCACATAGCCGGAGTCGTAGTAGCCCCGCCCTCGTCCTCGGTGATGAGGATCACGGTGTCCTTGGTGTATGTCGGGGATGCCTCGACTTGCTCAACGATCTTCCTCACGAAGCCCTCAAACAGGTCCAGCTGCGAAGACGACGGATGGCCGTCCACGTAGCCGCTGGGCTTCACGAAGGAAACGGCGGGTAGCGTGCCGTTGGCGATATCCGAATACAGGTTCACCGTATCCTGTATATGCGCCGCCACCTGCGCCGGGTTCGACATGATCGAGGTATCGTACTGAAACGGGTTGCAGATGTTGCAGTACTCGTCGGCAAGCGGGCCCTGGGTGCTCCAGTTGAGCGTGTACGGATCATTGACGTAGTTGTTCCACATGTCGCCGTAGTATTTCCAGGAAACGTTGTGGGCGTTCAGGTCGTCTCCGATGCTGGGCGTCGACGACGGAGGAATTGTAAACGGTGTGTTCGAGGGGTTCTGATCGGTGTAGGCGTTGTTGCCATTGCCGAACCAGCCGAGATTGTAATTGTTCAGCAAGTAGTAGTGGCCGGGCTCACAACGCGAATTAATGTGCATCCACTCCAGGTATTCCAGGATGGGCTTGACGCCGGGCTGGCTCGGGTCCGAGCAGTTGCTGTAGGAGCCGCCACCATAGATGATGGGCAACTTGTTCGGCTGGGTCTTGTCCCATTCGCTCATTGGGTATCCGGAATTGTAGTCTGAGCCGTAGCCGTCCTGCGTGTACCAGTTGTTAGTGCCTGGAGCGGGGTTCGGATTCTCGATTTCGTCAATCACTCCCGGTCCGCCGTATCCGGCAGGATCGGTAGTAACGGAGACGCCACTGGGCGGAACCCCGGGGTGGCCGTTGCCGTCGCTGAACCAGAGTGCGTCGGCGTGGCCTAGCATAATGTGGTTGGCGCCGGTGCCGCCGTTGACGGACTGGTGAAAGTTGTCGCTCATCGCGTACGTGTCCGCCAGGCTCTTGAAGTACGGCACGTCGGCCTGCTGGACGTTGTAGAAGCCCAAAGCGGTCGCGCCTCCGCCGGTAGTCGTCGGGACCGAGTCATACAACGCATACTTGCTGGCGGTCCACTGCGCTTCCGCCGGTGGGTTCGTGGCGGAATACCCGGGTGGGTATTCGAAGAATTCGCTAAAGGAAGGGCCGTAGTAACCCTGGGCGTACTGCGCCTGGCTCAAGCCGTTTGTGCCTGCGCCGACGGTGGCTTCCACCCAGGAGAACAGCTTACCGTCACACCCAGAAGGATTCTCCGAAGAGGCGTGCTCGATGCTTCAGTTCAGCTGCTGCCACATCTGGTAGAAGCGGTGCACGGGACTGGCGCTGTAGTCCGTGTACGTAAGGCTATAGCCCGTTGTGGCCGAATTGGTGCCATTGGTCAGCTGGAACGGGCCAGCCGGCAGGTTGGCGAAATTGACGATGCGTAGGTCCGGCGTGTAACTGTACTGCTGGGTGCCGCCTGAAGCGAGCGACTGGTAATACGTCAATCCGTTGGCATCGGAATCAGTCGGCAGACCATTCTCTGTCAGGGTGGCGCAGGTTAGGGGGTCGAGGTAGTTGGTGCTCGTTTTACCAGTGGCGCTCGTGGTTGTGCCGCACGCAATCGTCGTAAACGTCCCACTCGGTGTGAAGTAGCCGTTCGCTCCGGAGGGGCCGCCGGCTTCCGGCGCGGGAAGCTATTGCTGGGAAACTCCTGCTTCGGCGGGCTCAACAGGAAGGTGTCCTGGCTGCCCAAGTCCGAAGCGGAGAGCTGGTGGGCGTTGTCGAAGTGCGGTCCCGGCACGGCGTTCTTGTTGGCATGCAGCCGGATAATGCCCTCGCTTAGCAGATTGTGGACCCTCTGGCCTGGCTTGGGTACGTAGGTCGCAAACACGTGGTCAAAGCTTCGGTTTTCGCCGATGATCACGATCACGTGCTTGATCGGCGTTGCGGTCTCACTTGGGCGGTCCTGCGCGTTTGCCACAGGGCCACCAAGTGAAAACTGAAAGAGCGCGATGCCGGACAAAGCAATGCGCAATCCTTTCAGGCTACTTTCCACCACCTTTTTAAGTTTCATTCAGAAACCTCCCCTTTTTTGCACAACCTGCCCCCAAGTTGGCGTGGGAAGATAGCGTGATGCATTTTTCTGGTAGATGACTCAAATGTTAATGCCATGCTAAAAGCATGCAAAGGTCATTTTCGTATCAGCGGCGGGCGTAGGGATTGCCCGTCGGGTACGGGTCCTGCAGAGCGATCGAGCCTGTCTCCAGAAGGGACTTCAGGTTGGAGAGGATCTTCGGCCAGCCGGCGGACACCGCGGCGATGAATTTCGAGGGTTCGCGGTTGATGGTGTGGGTGATGGAGAGCTTGACCGCCGTTCCGCTGGGTTCCAGCTCCATCGTGCATAGCGACTCGCCTTCGGCCTTGAATTCGGGCTTGTTCTGGTGCTGCCAGCGGATCACTAAGCGCCGTGGCCGCTCGGCCTCGACGATCTCGCCAGCATCGTAGGTTTGACCATCGCCGGACACCATCTTCCATGAGGATCCAGCCGTCCACTCGCTTTCGCAGTGCATGCCGAACCAGTACTGCTTCATGAACTCCACGTCGGTCAGCGCTAACCACAGCTTCTCCGGCGTGGTGCGGATGTAGATGACGTAGACAAAAGTGCTTTGAGCCTCTTTACTCACGATCTTCTCCTTCCAGACTCTTCTTTAGTTTTGAAAGTGTTTGCAAACGCGGGTATTCGAACTTGTTGATCCAGCGTTCTGCGATGTCGTTTATTGGGACAGGATTGATGAAATGGAATCTCTCCCTTCCCTCACGTTTCCACGACACGAGATTGGCCTTCTTGAGAATGGCAAGATGTTTCGCGACCGCCTGGCGTGTCATGCGCAGCCCCTGGCAAAGCTCTCCGAGCGTTTGTCCATTCTGCAGGTGAAGCTTGTCGAGGAGCTTGCGACGGCTTGCGTCCGCCAATGCTCGAAAAACGGGGTCATCGCTCATTTCAAAATAGGGAACCGTATGGTTCCCTATTTAAAAATAGAAAAACCATTGGTTCTCTGTCAAGCATTTTCTCTTCAGGTCGAATCGAAGCCCAAGAGAGCTAGGCTCCTCTGGTAATTCTGCCAGTTGCGCGGTAATCGTGGTTTGGTCTAAAAGTCCCAATGCGGTCCCCAGTCTGAGGGGTGCACGTGAAGGCAATCCGCAGAAGTGAACATCTACAGAAACTGGCAAATTCCCGGACGTCCCTTCCCGGCGACGTCTTCTTTTTCTATGAGAAAAGCACCGGAGTGGCCCACTTTAAGGTCCAGTCCGGACCAGATGGCAAGTTTCCCGTAGACCAGGCTGCCGGCCTGTTAGCGATGCACTGTATGGTGAGAGGCCAATCCACGAGCGATTACGTTGTAATGGTGCAGGCGGAAGACAACATCCTGAAGGGTCTAAAAGAGAAAGCGGACAAGCTATTGGAAGCGGGGAGATCGATCTCCAGCCAGGTGAAAATGACGCGACGGGAGGAAGAAGTTCTGTCGGGGCTGATGAAATTGATGGGCAATAAGGAAATCGCCGCTAGCTTGAATCTTGCCGAGCGCACCGTAAAATTCCATGTCTCTTCGCTGCTGGCGAAGTTCCGCGTGCGTGGCCGGATGGAGCTGATTCGCGAAGCTGCGCGGCAAACGGGCGGGGCGGTGCCTATGCCCATGTCGACGCAAGAGGCACGCCCATTTGCGCCAGTCGCAGAAAATGATTATTCGGAGGGACCGCAGGAGGTATTCGTTGTTCCGCTGGCCAAGCGGCAATGGACGGCTTGATTCGGATTTCGTTCCTTCTTTTTGCAAAGAACAAAAACCCCCAAATTGGGGGCTTTTTCTTCTGTACGTAGCTCGACTTATCGGGCCCTAGCTTAATTTCGGGAGTCCTTTAACAAATATTTCCCACTCTTCCGCTCTCTCGTGGCATCCAACGCACCGAAGTGCTCCGTATGAGGGCGCGGTGGAGGTGTTCAATGGCGCGGAATGTAGCAGATCTATTGTGGGAAATGCTTCAAAAGGCTGGCGTGAAACGCTGCTATGGAATTGTTGGGGACGCTCTCAATCCCGTCATCGATGGGCTTCGCCGGAACGGAAAAGTTGAGTTCATTCATGTGCGACATGAAGAGTATGGCGTCTTCGCCGCTGTCGCAGACGCCTACTTCACGGGAGACCCCGTTGCGGTGTGCGGCACGGCTGGCCCCGGCGTGACTCACCTGTTTAACGGCCTGATGGACGCGAGGAAAGAAGGCGCCTCCGTCATCGCCATTGCGGGCGACGTCGAATCGAAGCTGATCGACACGTCTGCCCTTGAGGAGCTGAATCCTTATAAGTTTTTCGATGCCGCCGCGCTCTACGTCGGCCGCGTCGTGAATCCGGAACAGGCGCGTGCAGTGATCAACACCGCGATCACGACTGCCGTCGTCGACCGCGGCCCCACCGTGATTTCGCTTCCTGGCGACGTCGCCGCGTCCGCGGCGCCGGACGGAATGCATAGTGTCGCGATTCCTGCCAAGCCTGTCTTTCGTCCTGCCGACACGGACTTGGAAAAGTTGGCAGGCTTGATCAACGATGCAAAAACGGTTGCCATCTTCGGCGGCGAGGGCTGCCGCGACGCGCGCAACGAAGTTCTGATGCTGGCCAACAAGCTAAAAGCGCCTGTCGGATACTCCTTCCGCGGCAAGCAATGGCTCGAGCATGACAACCCCTACGCCACGGGCATGACTGGTCTCCTCGGCTACGGCGGAACCTACAAGGCGATTAACAGCGCAGATCTTCTCCTGCTGCTCGGGACAGATTTTCCATTTACAGAGTTTTTGCCGGACGGCAACGTGAAGAAAGTCCAGATCGACACGAACCCGAAGCACCTCGGCCGCAGGACGGCGCTGGATCTCGGCCTTGTTGGAGACGTGCAGGCCACGCTCGCGGCCGTGCTGCCGAAAATACGCGAGAAAAATGACACCAGCTTCCTCGAAAAGCACCTTGCGCATACGCGAGAGTTCGATGAGTTGCTCAATCATTACGTTGAGAAAGGTCCCGGCATTAAGCCGATTCGTCCGGAATATCTCGCCGCGACATTAAGCGCCCTTGCTTCCGACGACGCCATGTTTTTCGCCGACACCGGAACGGCCTGCATCTGGCTGGCCCGGCACATCAAGGGCAGCGCGAATCGCCGCCTCTTTGGCTCCTTTTCATGGGCTTCGATGGCCAACGCCGTGCCTAATGCCTTCGGCGCGCAATTGGCCTTCCCTGGCCGGCAGACCATTGCTCTCTGCGGCGATGGCGGTTTCACGATGCTCGGGCTCGGCGATCTGACCACTCTCGTGCAACGCAAGGCGCGCGTCGTGCACATCATACTCAACAACGAATCGCTCGACTTCGTGAAAATCGAGCAGCAGGAGGCAGGCTTCGTTCCCTTTGGAGTGGATTTCAAGAATCCGAATTTCGCGCGCGTGGCCGAAGCGATGGGCGCAAAAGGCATCCGCCTAGAAGACCCCGGCGACGTGAAAGACGCTCTAACGGAAGCTCTGGCCTACAAGGACGGACCAGTTGTCGTCGATGCCGTCGTCGACCCTTATGCGCTTTCGTTGCCGGCGCACGTCCCGTTGCACACGGCTGCGGGCTACACACTGAGTCTCGCCAAGCAGGTGCTTACAGGCCGGTTCGACGACGTGATCAAGACGATCGAACGCAACGTCCGTTTGGTTTGAGCGCCCGTTTCTAACCGCCTGACTGTTCGCCCCGGTTGAAAGCTAAATGACGAACCGATGGCGACCGCAGCCAAACGCGGTTACCAGAAACCTAACCGGCATGTTCGGGAACCGCCTTCGCCTAAGTTACTGGCTACAATCCCTAAAATCCCGCAAACTGTATAAAAGTGAACAGTACGCACCCTCGACAGCCTCTACGCTGCAAGGCTAGAGATTCAGATTGGAAATTCCAGTTTAATTGCCAACCCCGGGCTAATACTCGACGAAGTTCTAAAGTCAAAGGATGGAGAAAAAGCATGTTTCATTTGATCTGGTACGTTCTCATTGGGCTAATCTCGGGGGTTATCGCGAAAGACGTCATGCACGTGCACATAACGATTTTCTGGACGGTCGTGCTCGGCATCATCGGAGGGATCATCGGCGGCGGCGTTACCCACATGCTTTCACGCCCGACAAACGAGCGATATCATCCCGCTGGCCTCGTTTTTTCCACACTGGGCGCGATCCTAGTCCTCTTCATTTGCTATAAACTGAATATCCATTTTCCTGCGGTCTAACCGCGTCTTGATTCCTTGCAAGTCCCCGATAAACGCTGCCAGGTTCAACCGAAAACTGACCCTAGGTGACACTAGACCCTTGTTTCTTCCATTTTCTGCTAGAGCTGATGATGCTGACTTTTGCGTTCCTGGAGTGCGGCAGCTCTGCTGCCGCTTTGTTATTTTTGGCCGCCCTTTTCCCGATCCCACTAAACCTTTTGGGATGAATCGATTGAGAATCTCCCTGTTTTGATGTGTTTTGCCGGTTTTCATGGCCCTGCAACCCCTTTAGAATAAGCATTTCCAAGAAGCTCCCGCAAATATTCATTCTAAACAACCTAGCAGAAATACTAAGCCCTTTATAATGAGTACTTACGGGAAAAGGGGGAGGGGATAGGGTCAAAAAAAAGACCCGAAAGCTTGCGCCTCCGGGCCTTAGAAACTCCCTGTTATCGGATTCTTGATTAAAGCTTCGAGTAGAGGAGAAAGCCCAACGCAAAGGTGAACAGCGTGAGCGTCTCGACGAAGACGAGACCGAGAATCATGGCCGCTCGAACGCCGCCGGCAGCTCCTGGATTCCGCGCAATGCCTTCGCAGGCCGCTGCCGCAATCCTACCCTGTCCCAAACCGCCGCCGAACGCCGCAACGGCTACGCCAAAGCCAACCGCGATCACAAGCGTGGTCGGGTTGATTGGCGGCTTGGCCGCGTCTGCTGCCGTTTGCGCGAACGCTCCCGGTGCCAGTAGCAGCACCGCGACGATCGCCACGAACAATACAACTGCTAGCTTCTTCATAACTTCCTCCTCGTGAATTGCCGCCAGGAGGTGGTTCCCGGACACCGTGCAGCCGGGCTCACGCTGGAGCGGCTAACAAAATCGGAAACAAAAAAATGTTTAGTGCTCGTCCGCCGTGGCCAAACCAATGTAAACGGCGGGCAGAATGGCAAACACGTACGTCTGAACAACGGAAACGAACACGTGCAAAACGATAAAAGCGATGGGCGCCAGCGCTGGAAACACGCCTAGCACGATGCCTGCAATCGCCGACTTCGTTCCCGCCCAGACGGCGAGGCCGGTAAACAGGCCCAGAAACAATCCATAAATCAAGTCGCTGGCAAAAATGTTGGCCCAGAGACGCACCGTCAGCGAGAGCAAACGAGCGGTGGTGCTGATGATTTCCACCGGAAACATCAACGGAGAGAGCCATGCCACAGGTCCGGAAAAATGTTTCGCGTAACCCACCGCACCGTGATGCTTCAAGCCCTGCCAGTTAAAATAGGCAAACGTAATGATCGCGCACGCCAGCGGAACGGTCACATTCGCGGTCGGAGCGCTCAAGAACGGAAACGCGCCAAAAAGATTCGCCAGCAATATGAACAGCGCCACCGTACCCACCATCGGGACGTACTTCTTCCAGTCGTGGCCTGCGTTCTCTTCCAGAACGTCATTGATGCCAAACCCCATCGGGTTCGTGAGCAACATCTCCGCGATCTGTTGCGAAGCCCCGGGCCGCTCGACCGACAAGCGCGCCCTCAGCAAAAGGGCTAGCAGCGTGCCTACAACGAGAACCGTCAGGGCCATTACCACATGCTCGGGGATGGGCGTGTCGGGATAGCTCGGCTTGATGTGCAGCGCCGTCAATAGAGCCAAGGCAGGCGTTCCCAGGATCTGATTTACAAAACGTGTCAGCCAGCTTACGTGATGTTCCATTCCCTATTCCGTCGGACGCAGGATTTCGTACACACTTGCCGTGATTGTCGCGGCTCCTAAAGCACACAAACCCACTACCATGCTCGCAAGGGGAACTTTCAGAACTTCAAAAATAACATACACGCAGAAGCCTATCAAGCCGTAGCGGAACATCAGGCGAAACCACGTTCCAACCGGGATTTGCGGCTTCGGGAACCCTTCTTGCGCCGTCGCGGCCACAACTAAGGCATCCAAACCGCGCTTCAGCCAGCGGAAATTCAGCCATGCCAGCACGGTGCCAATTGCCAAGCCATCCGCCCACGCGGTGTGGCCCAGAATGGCCACGAGGATTGCGGTTGCTCCGCCAAGAACCAGTGTTAGCCACGCAATCCGCTGCTCCGTACGGGCGAATGCCGCAGCGGCGGCCGGCTCAAGTTCGCTCGGCGCGGATGGGTCAACTCTTTCCATCGCCATCAGCCGGGCAGGCGCCGCAGGATCTCGCGCAAACCAGCGAAAAATCCCAGGCCGCCGAAAACAAACATGAAGATGAATTTGGTGTGCAGCCAGTGGTCGATAAAATATCCGAGGCCGCCCCCAATGACGACCGCGGCGACGAATATGATTGGCAGCTCTATCGCCATGGCAAACTGGGTATTGGCGCTAGTTCCCTTTTGGCCGGAAGAAGATCCTGAGTCCATCTTGTTGGGATTATTGTCCAAAATTATTGACCAAAGGCGTAGCGCGCCATGCGCAGGAACGGTTCAGGATACAACCCCGCCGCGAGTGATACAAACACCGCAGCCGTCAGCGCGATGGTTTGGCCGTTGCTTATGCTAATGGGCGACGCTTCAAACGCCGCCGCATCGGTGCGCGGTTTTTTCCAGGCATACGCCGCGACGCGGCCATAATAGTAGACACTGAGCAGCGCATTGACGACCGCAAACGCCGCGAGTTCGGGATGCGGATGCGCAAGCAGCGCCTTGACAATGAAATATTTCGCCAGAAAACCGGCCGTGGGCGGAATGCCGGCAAGCGACATCATGAAAACGAGCAGAAGCAGCGCTGATGCAGGGCTTCGCCAGAACAAGCCGTCCAGGTCGCGCAATTCTGTACCGGCGCCGCGCTGCTGCAACACGATCAAAACTCCAAAAGCGCCGGCCGCCATAAAAAGATTGACGCCCAGGTAGTACATCATGCCGCTGAAACCGCCCTCGTTTCCTGCTACCAGGCCGAGCAAAATAAATCCCGTTTGTGCCACTCCTCCGTATGCGAGCAGTCGCTTCACGTTGGTCTGCCGCATCGCCGCGATGTTTCCCCAAAGTAGCGACACAATCGCCACGCCGCCCCAGACGTGAATCCATTTCTCGTGAGCAAATAAAAACAAGAAAGTAAAAAATCGCAGCAGCATCGCAAATCCTGCAGTCTTCGCGGCCATGCCCAAGTACCCAGCAATCGGCGTTGGAGCCGATTCGTAGACGCCGGGCGCAAACCAGTGAAACGGGGCCGCGTCCATCAAAAAGAAAGCGCCAGCCGCGAGCAAACCAAGCGCCAGTGCAGACGACCATACGGTGAGTCCGGCGAATGGCACGGCATTGTCCAGACGCACCTCAAGAATCGCGCCGATTCGCCCGAGATTGGTCGTTTGATACAGCCGGTAAAGCAACAGAAAACCGCCAGCCAGCGCAACCGTACTGCAAGCCCACTGAAACGCGTAGCTTCGCGCAGCGGTTTTCATCTGCTGATCGCCCTGCGCAAATCCGACCAAAAGAAATAAGCTAAGTCCCAAAGTCTCCAATCCTAGCAACACCATGAGCACATCGACGCCCGAGACCATCAGCATCATGCCCGCGCACGCAAACAAGAGAAGCGCGTAATAGGCTCCGCGTTCCTCCGCCATAATTTCGAGATATCGCACGGAAAACAAAACGGTTAGGACTGTGCCAGCGAGAAAGAGAGCTCCAAAAAAAAGAAAGAAATGATCGACTAACACGCTCTGATGGAGGCCAAGAAGCCCGGGCGACTCTGGATTTACGTCACGCAGTGCCTGCATCTTTCCGTGCTGCACGTACAGCGTAAATCCGCTGAATACCGTTCCTGCCAGCGCAAGCAACGCGTTCCAGTGTTTTTCGTTTGCAGACAGCCAGCGGTCGATCAGCAGAATCCCGCAGGCAAAAAGAATGAGTTCCATCTCCGGGAGAATAAGCGCGCCGTCTCCGCTGAGAAATCCGCGCACAACGTTGATGAGGGTATGAATCATGCAGAAGTGGAATTCCGCCAGAAGGAAAGCGGAATCCTATGCGGTGTCGCCGCTATTTCTCGAACAACAATTCTCCAGCGCGATGCGTGGCCTTGACCACGGCTTTGATGAGCGTCACGCGCAGCTTTCCTTCTTCCAACTCGAGGATTCCATCAATCGTGCAGCCTGCTGGCGTGGTCACCGCATCTTTCAAAAGCGCCGGATGATCTCCCGTCTCCAGCACCACGCTTGCCGCCCCCTTCATCATCTGCGCCGCAAGCAGCGTCGAAACATCGCGCGGCAAGCCAACTTTCACTCCAGCCTCCGCGAACGACTCTAAAATAATGTACGCAAACGCCGGCCCGCTCGCCGAAAGCCCAGTCACCGCATCCATGTGCTTTTCGTCGACAACAACGGTCCGCCCCACCGCGTCAAACATCGCCTGCGCGGTCTCCAAATCTTCCGCCCCCGCATGAGCACCCTTGCAAATTCCCGTCATCCCGATGCCCACTCTGGAGCAAGTGTTCGGCATCGCTCTTACCACGGGGACATTCGCGCCCACATGCTGCTCGATGTAGCTCGTCGGCACCGACGCCGCCACGGAAATCACCAAAGTTTTCTCGCTCAACTCCGGCGCAATCTCCTTCAACACTTCGCCCACCACTTGCGGCTTCACACCCAGGAGAACTATGTCCGCGCCGCGCACCGCCTTTCGATTTTCGGTGGCCACGTTGACTCCAAGCTCCTTCGCCAAAGCCGCGGCCTTCTCGGCATGCTTTACGGTAGCCGTCACGCGCTTCGCCGAAAACAATCCTTGCTTCAGGTATGCTCGCAGCAAGATTCCGCCGAGCTTCCCCGTTCCCAAAACCGCGAGCTTCTTGTCCGAAAGTTTGAGCGCCATAGTCCAGACATTGTTGAATACCCTACCTCTTGCGTCAACTCTCCTCTCTTCGCAGGAACGAAGCGGACGGACAGCCGGTAAGATGAACTCATGTCCCTTTCATCTGAGCCCAGAGAGCCGGTTACCTCGGTGGCAGCAGCCTCAAAGCTCAGTTCTCGAAAAACGAGCGAGGGCATTGTAGGAACTGTTCATCGGGCCATTGGACGAGTTCTCGAAATCGTCATCGAAGGGATGGTTGTCCTTTTCGGTCGCCGAGTAAGGCGCTCGGACGCACCATGGCTGGACTGTCCGCTCGGCGACTCGGTTCTGATCGGTACCGGTATATACGAGAAAATCGCAGCAGACGAAAATCTCGTATTGCGGATCGTTCCGGATGCCGGTTTGATAGCCGATTTTGACGCTCTGCGCGGTCCTGGTTTTGATCCCAGTACCATTCAGTCGCGCGTGCGCCATTTTTATGAACATGCCTCGCAATATCAACTCGAAGCTTGGAGCGAAATTGCCTTAGTCGGACGCTTTTTCCTGTGGTTGCTCGTGGAGTTCATCAGCCAGCGTATGGACCAGCTCAACTTTCCACTCTCACCATTGGAAATGGCCCGAGGTATGACAAGTCAAGTGATTCAGCTCCGCGAAAAGGCAGGCGGCGGCCTTGTCTACACGGGCTGGCTCCGCAAATTAAAGTCTTCTGGGCTGGTGATGTTCGCCGGAATTTATTCCGTTGCAAAAATTCCCGGGGAGGACAATCCCTGCGTGAAAGTTACGTTCCCCGACCGTGGCAGCGCGAACGTCTACCTGGTCCCGCTCAATCATGCGGACGGTTCGTTCGGACTTGATTCCTCAGGCTCCGGCTTCGGGAGGTCGGGATTTTATCGTGTGATTGCCTCGGGTAAGGATCATCTGCGTGTAAGAAACTTCAAAACCCTGCACGAACTTTTTCACGTTTACGAAGACCAAGAAGGCGTCCTGCGTACCGATCACAAAATCTCTTTTCTTGGCATGACGATTGTTCGTCTCCACTACAAAATGACGCTCTTGCCGGCGCTCTCACAAACGAATGAACACACCCCCACGAGCACACCCGTCACCGCCGGCTAAAATCTTGATTTCTGCAGGTAAGTTCCACGAAACGGCTTTCAGTCGTGCCGCGCTCCGTGAAGCACATGCACTGCATGCGGCAAGAGGTGAGCAACTGCATCCAACGACTCCGCCGCACCTTTAGGACTACCAGGAAGATTCACGATTAAGGTCTTTGCTCGAACTGCAGCCACGCCCCGCGAAAGCGCCGCCGTTGGCGTCAGTTCTGATCCTTTACGGCGCATTTCTTCCGCAATTCCAGGAACAATCAAGTCCGCGACCGCTTCCGTCGATTCAGGCGTGTTGTCTCGTGGACCAATCCCCGTTCCGCCGCTGGTCAGAATCAAGTCCACTCGACCGGAATCAGCCAATTCCCGAAGCCGCTCGCGAATATTCGCAGGATCATCGGAAACG
The DNA here is from genome assembly GCA_963730495.1 of uncultured Acidobacteriota bacterium. Classification (GTDB taxonomy): domain Bacteria; phylum Acidobacteriota; class Terriglobia; order Acidiferrales; family UBA7541; genus Acidiferrum. The sequence goes on from CAVSSD010000024.1 coordinate 52,073, forward strand.
CGCAGTACCGAAGTCACTTCCCAATTCAATCCTCGGCACACCGCGACGACCGCTGGCCCGGAAAGATCCTCACGTTCTCCTCTTGCCACTGTATCGCTAATTGTGAGCACTGCGACGCGCATCAGGCGGGCTACTTCGTTTCCACAGTATCGCGATTCGCTTCGTCCATCAACCGCATCGCTTCCATCAACAGCCCCGTCGTATTCCGCGTCGTGGTCGTCCGCGTCGAAGCATTCGCCGCATTGAAATCAATCTCGAACTCGCCTGCCGTCCACAGCAGCACACGATACACCGCGTCGTCTCCCTCGATTTTTCCGCTCTTCGCGTCGCGGCACTGCCCATTCGCAAAATAAAGCTCGCCTTGTTCGCCGTCATGATGGACAACGAGCCTGCACGACTTCGGCCCCATTTCCAGCGACTGCATCAAGTCAATCATGCTCATCTCTTCCAAGCGCCCTTGAATTACGCCCGGCCGCGAGGCCCGCTTCTGCAATTTTTCGAGGTGCAAGCGGTCCACAACTTTTTTCGCGATCCGCACCAAATCCTTCACGAGAAACGGTTTCGTGACAAAATCCTCGACGCCATCCACCAGCGGCCGAAGCCGTTCCTCAATATCCGCGCGGCTCGCCATGAACAAAAATGGAATGTGCCGAGTCGCCTCACGCCCATGCAGCTTTTCAAAAAGCTGACGTCCGTCCAGACCTGGCATTTTGTAATCGCAAAGAATCACGTCCGGTGGTGTGTCAATGACCTTGAGCAAAGCATCCGCGCCGTCCGAAGCCGTTTCGACCTCGCAATACGGCTCCATCCCCTTAATAATCAGGTCGCGAACCAGCGGATTGTCATCCGCCACTAGCAATTTAACGGTTTTCGCGCCCGCACCACTCATCGGCTGCGGCTCCGGGTCGTTTTTTTTCGGCCGTTCTTATGAGCAGGCACGGCGGGCGCGCCCCGAAAAAAGTCCCCGCTCTTCCCGCCGGTCTTCTCGACGAGAACAATCCCGCTGATTTCCATCCCTTTATCGAGGGCTTTGCACATATCGTAGACCGTGAGGGCCGCGGCAGTAACGGCGACCAGCGCTTCCATCTCGACCCCCGTTTGGGCCGTCGCCGTAACTTCGGAGCGAACTTCAACGCCATTTTGGCACAGCCGCGCAGTCACATCAATGTGCGTCAGCGGCAGCGGGTGACAAAGAGGTATCCACTCCGCCGTCCTCTTCGCCGCGGCAATGCCAGCAATCCGAGCCACTTCCAGAGGGTTTCCCTTGGGGTTCCTCAGGCGCTTCACGGCCCGCACCACAAGGGGGCTCATCTTCACAAAGCCTTGCGCCACCGCTGTCCGTGTCGTCACAACCTTTTGCCGACACGTCCACCATCCTGACTTCGCCTCGCGTCCCGTAATGTGACAACTTTCCCATTCTTCTCTTCTCTGTGTCTTCTGCGTCTCTGTGCCCTTTGTGTAGAATCCTTTTCTTCGCTTTCTCTTTAGCTTTGCTGGTTCAAAACATATCCCTTCGAACCATTATTTCCACGGGGTCTCCAACGCCTATCTTTTCCAGCGTCGGCGGGGACGATAACAAAACAATTTGCCCTCGATAGGGCCGACACGTCGCCCGATCCTTGCCACTTCAATACTCTCACTTCCCGACCTGCGCCTTGCCCGTCCATATGCGCCGGCAAAAAGTGAGTTACGCCCGGCTTTTCATGCAATGCCTCACCCAGCCGCGCTACCACGACTGGTAACTCACGCGCCTCCGCTCCAGCCAACAAATCCAGCGCCGGCGCCACAAACAACTCAAACGTCACCATGGTCGAGACCGGATTCCCCGGCAACCCAAACACAAATTTCTCCCCGCATTTTCCAAACACCGCCGGCTTTCCCGGCCGAATCGCCACCGCATCAAAATAAAATTCCGTCTCCATCTCCTTCAAAACTTTTTCCACCAAATCGTACTTCCCCATCGAGACTCCACCCGACAAAACCAGCAAATCCTCCTGCAGCCCGCGACGAATCTTTGACTGCAAATCATCTTCGCGGTCCATGGCGTTCCCCAGCAAAATGGGTTTGCCCCCCGCCAGGCGAACCTGCGCGGCTAACGACACACTGTTGCTGTTTCGAATCTGAAAGCGCCCAGGAAGGCTGTCAACCGGCACAATCTCGTCGCCCGTGGAAAGAATCGCCACGCGCGGTTTCTGCGCGCACTTCAACTCTGCCGCTCCCACCTGCGCGGCCAAAGCAAGCTCTGCGTAACCCAGCCGCATGCCCGGCGTCAAAAGCGTCTGACCCGCCCGCGCTTCGCTCCCTCGCGGCACGAAATTCTGGCCAGCTCACTGCGTCGCGTTCGAACCGCACCTGCTCGCCATCGCGCTTCGTGTGTTCGATCATCACCACCGCGTCCGCTCCCGAAGGCACGGCCGCGCCGGTCATAATCTGCACGCAAGTTTCCGCCCACAATTCCTTCGTGACGCGGTCACCCGCCTTAATTTCCCCAGTGCACTTCAGAGTCGGCCCCGGCCTTCGCGTCGGCTGCAAAAACCGCGTACCCGTCGCGTGTAGCCCTGTTAAATGGCGGATACTCCCGATCCGTCTTGACGTCTTGCGCCAGACAAACCCCAGCGCTTCTCCCACGCGCACTTGTTCCGTAACGCGCGGACCTTTCTTTTCTGCTAATTTTTCGATGACCTTCTGGCGTGCTTGCTCGTAGGTGAGCATCGGTGGCTATTTCTGGAGGCCCTCTCTTAACGCTGCTCCGTACTCTTTGTGTCCTCTGCGCATCACTGTGTAAAATCTTTTCTTCGTCTTTTCCTTACAACCACCGCGCCAGCAAAGTGCCCGCTGGTACAATCGTCGCATCCCGCTCCGGCCCGGTGGAAATCATCCCAATCTCCACCTGCAAGAAGTCCCCGATAAACCGCAAATAATCCAGAGCCGCCTTGGGCAATTTCGCGCCATCTTTCACGCCATAAGTCGTTTCGCACCAGCCCGGCAGCGTCTTGTACTCCGGCACAACTTGCTCGTACTCCTCCGCCAAGGCAGGCATCTCCTTCAAAGTTTTGCCCTTGTACTTGTAACCGACGCACACCTGAATCTCGCGCTGCGTATCAAAAACATCCAGTTTCGTCACCACCAGCGAATCAATCCCGTTGATCATCTTCGCGTAACGCAACACCATCAAATCCAGCCATCCGCATCGCCGCGCGCGGCCCGTAACCGCTCCAAATTCTTTGCCTCGCTCGCGCACTTCCTGCGCCTCCAGTTCAGGCATCTCCGTCGGAAATGGGCCGCCGCCCACGCGCGTCGTGTACGCCTTCGAAATTCCCAACACGTTCTTGATTTTAGTCGGCGGCACACCCACGCCGGTCGTCGCACCACCAGAGATCGCGCTCGAAGACGTCACATAGGGATACGTCCCATGATCAATGTCCAGCATCGTCCCCTGCGCGCCCTCAAAGAGCACGGATTTTCCTTCATCCAGCGCGCGATTCACCAATTCCGCCGTATCGCAGATGTATCCGCGAATCTTTTCGCCCAACTTCAAAGTCGCTTCCACTTCATGCGAAAAATCAATGTCGGCGCCGTAAGCGCCTTTCGCCAGCCGGTTCTTCTCCGCGACCACTCGCGCCGCTTTCTTCCGAAACAGCTCCGGCTCCAGCAAATCGCACATCCGCAAACCGCGCCGCGCCATCTTGTCTTCATACGCCGGCCCGATGCCGCGCGAAGTTGTCCCAATCTTGTCCGCGCCGCGCGCCCCTTCCGCCGCTTTATCCAATTCGCGGTGATAAGGAAAAATCAAGTGCGCGCGATTGCTGATGTGCAACCGGCCCTTCACATCAATCCCGGCCTTCGCCAGCGTCTCAATCTCCGCCACGAGTGCCGCCGGATCCACCACTACGCCCGTTCCAATCACTGCCTGCTGCTTCGGCCGCAAAATCCCGCACGGAATCAGCTGCAGCACATAGCGGTCCTTGCCAATAATAACGGTGTGCCCGGCATTGTGCCCGCCCGCTACGCGCGCAATAAAATCAAACGACCCTGCAAGGTAGTCCACCACCTTGCCTTTGCCTTCATCGCCCCACTGCGCGCCCACAACCACGACTGATTTCATTCAGTCAATCTCCTAAGCAGAACAGGCACTCCTGCCTGTTCACTTTCCCATCTTTTCAACAACTCGAACCACACCGCATCGCCTAATCGCTCACTCCATTCAAACTGCGTTGGAAAGCACCAAGATACGGCAGGTTGCTATCGTAAGCTCGCCTAGCCCCCATACGCAAGCAACGCTCGGCTGTGTCGATGCACGGCACATTGAGCAAACGTGCCGTTACCTGCTTAACTTCTCAAAACGAAAACATGAAACCAGATGATCGTTCACCATTCCCGTCGCCTGCATAAATGCGTAACAAATCGTCGAGCCCACAAACCGAAAGCCGCGCTTCTGCAAATCCTTGCTCATCGCATCTGATTCCGCCGTCTTAGCAGGCAAACTTTTGTGCGTCTTCCGCCCATTCTGCTTCGGCGTTCCACCCACAAATTGCCAAATGTATTTGTCGAAAGACCCAAACTCCTCCTGCACTTTCAAAAACGCTTGTGCATTCGAAATCGTGGCGGCGATTTTCAGCTTGTTCCGAATAATCCCGGAATCTTTCAAGAGCTCGCGCACTTTTTTCTTGTCGTACCGCGCCACTTTCTGCACATCGAACCCGTCAAACACCTCGCGATATCGCGCCCGCTTCTTCAGAACGGTATTCCAACTCAGCCCCGCCTGCGCGCCCTCCAAAATCAAAAGCTCAAACAAGGCGCGGTCGTCGTACAGCGGCACACCCCATTCCTCGTCGTGATATGGGATATTTAACTCACTCTTCGCCCAGTGACAGCGCTTTATCGACATTTCGCCTGCTCCCATCTCGCAATTTTAGAGCACACTGGATCGCCGCCGCCATCACACGAACGGCGGGGTAATTAAGCAAAGCCTATTCGCACTCGCGACTGCCAATGTAACAGCCCAGCAATGCGAGCTATTTTAGGATGGAATGAATGATGATGGTGTTTCCGCCGAGAAGCACCGGGTCCGAAGCCAACTCGTCCGTCCAGCGGTCTGCGCGCCTCTTCTTCGGCGTCAGCTTCGCCATAAGCCGGATGAGCGCCACCAGCGGCCAGTAGAGCCACTGATTACCTTTCTTCCGGTCGCGGTAAACGCCTTGAATCGCAAATCCGTTTTTCTCGAGGTAATAGCGCAGCTCGTTGTACCCAATAGGGTTGGCATGGACAGCGATCTCGTCCATTCCCGCACAATCATAATGAATCTTGGATTTCGACTGTTCGGAAAGCGGCTTGAAATGCGACGTGTATCCAAACAGAAGCCACTTCAACCGTTCTTCGACATTCATGATGTTCGGCACGCTGATGATCAAATGCCCGCCCGGTTTCAGTAGCCGTCTGTACTCGCGAAATGCCTGCGGCGGTGAATCGATGTGCTCCAATCCATCCAGCGAAGTGATGTAGTCGAACGACTCCGACGCATACGGCAGAGTGCCTGCCAGATCGCCGCGCTTGATCTCTACTCCGTCGAGACGGAACAGCTCAGAATAGAGGTCGCAGCAACGCACATCAAAGCCTTCCGCAATCAGATCCTGCGCGAGCGCGCCTTCACCTGCCGGGCAATCCAGAATCACGCCGCGTGACAGCGGCCTCAAAATCTTCAACACTGTTTCGTGCAGGCCAGGCCGCGACATCGCCAGCGGCCCACGGTCTCCCGCTAGTAGCGGCGGGTGATCCGCTGGTTTTATCTTCCGTGTGGTCGCTGCCGCTGTCTCTGCTGTAGCCAATCGATACTCCTGAAATCGAACGCCCGCGCGAACCGCGCAAAAAGCAAAGGGCATGCCGCACTCAACTGTACGACATGCCCCGCCAATCTTGGTATCTTTTTGCGGCACTTTTCGCGCCGCAATTCGCTCCGCCAATTATGCTAGATGTCGGTCGAGCGCCTTCGTAATCTGATCCTTCGGCACCGCGCCCACAATCTGTTCCACGACCTGCCCGTTCTTGAAAACCAGGATCGTAGGAATGCCACGAATGTTGTAGCGCCCCGCCGAATTCATCGCTTCATCCACATTCAGCTTCATCACCTTTAGCTTGCCGGCGTAATCATGCGCAATCTCGGCAACGGTCGGCGCGAGCATGTGGCAGGGACGACACCACTCCGCCCAGAAATCGACCATCACGGGCTGCGTGCTACTGGCGGTCAGCACTTCCGCCTCAAAATTCCCATCCGTCACTGCCTGGATTTTTTCAGTTTGGGTATTGTCAGCCATGTTGTTTGTCCTCAACAGCTTGCCGCTAGGCCGCTGTTTTTGTCTCCTTCGTCAGTTCAATTAGATGTTGTAACAGACATTTGGTTTCGTCCCGCATGCCCAGCGCCTCGAAGGATCAATGCCGCTTCATACACTTTCGCGTACTCCGCAGCGGGACCCTTCCAGGAAAAATCCTTTGCCATGCCGTTCAATTGGATGCGCCGCCAGATGCGCTCATCGGTGCAATGATGCAAAGCCTGCCGAATCGCGTACATCATGGCCGCGCCGGAATATTCCACAAACTTAAAACCGGTTCCCGTGCCGTGCTCCAGATCGAACGGCTCGACAGTATCATCTAATCCCCCCGTCGCTCTCACAATCGGCACCGTACCATACTTCAAGCTGTAGATCTGATTCAAGCCACAAGGCTCGTAGCGCGATGGCATCAGGAACATATCCGCGCCGGCCTCAATCTTATGCGCAATTTCGTTGTCGTACGCAATTCTTACGCCGACTCGCCCAGGAAACGTTTTCGCCATCGCCTGAAACAGCTCTTCGTACCTGCGTTCGCCGGATCCCAGCACGACAAGCGACAGATCCTCTTTCATCAACTCATAGGCTTTCTCCGCGATCAAATCGAAGCCTTTTTGATCCGCGAAGCGCGACACGATTCCAATCACCGGGCGCGCCGCATGCTCCGGCGCAATTCCATACAATTCCAACAAGACCTGCTTGCACACCTGCTTTCCGCTCATATCCTTCGCGGAATATTTCATGGGAATCAGTTTGTCTTTCTCCGGACTCCACGCGGAGTAATCGACTCCGTTCAAAATACCAACCAGACGATCGCCTCGGCTTCGTACCACGCCATCCAATCCCCAGCCAAACTCGGGCGTCTGAATTTCCTGGGCGTACCTCTTGCTCACGGTCGTCAGATAATCTGAATAGACCAAGCCGCCCTTCAAGAAATTCACGTTGCCGTAAAACTCCATGCCTGCAGGATTGTAGACGGGCAGAGGAATTCCGGCGCGTTCGAGAACGTCGGTTTTGAAAAGTCCGTGATAGCCCATGTTGTGAATCGTGAAGACCACAGGAATGTCTTTCACCTGTGGATCGTCGCCATACGAAGTGCGCAGGAGAACGGGTACGAGCGCCGTCTGCCAATCGTGGCAATGAATCACGTCCGCGGGCCAAACATGCTTCACAATTTCAATTGCCGCGCGGCAGAACTCGCTATAACGCTCGGCGTTATCCGGAAAATCGCCGGCGCTGTTGCCATATATGCCGTCGCGATCGAAATACGCTGGGTCATCAACAAAAAAATATCCAACGCCGGAAATCTGCGTTCCATCCATTACGGCTGGAAACCGCAGATGATTGGCCATCGGAATCGTGAGGCTCGGCATCACAACGGCAGTCGCCTTGGTGCCGCGGTAGCGTGGCAGCACGACAGCCACTTCGTGGCCGGCCGCCACCAACGCCTTCGGCAGCGCCTCGACCACGTCCGCAAGACCGCCGGTCTTCGAGAACGGCAGCCCTTCCGATGCTACAAAAAGTATTCTCACTCGCTCGTCTTAGCTCGATTCCTTGGGCGCCCTTCGCGTCCTTTTCTTGGGAGGCATCGCGCGGTAGACACTCATTTTACGCTACTGGACCTCGTTCCAGCCGTCAAGACAGAAGCATTCCGGGAAGTGGGCTACTTCGAATCCTCAGTGAAGTGGCCCAAGAAGTATAAGCAGGGCGGATAGAACGATCACTGCAGCAAACACAAAAATAAGAGAATTTCGAAGAAAAATCACAAACCGGCGACCTCGCCCTGGCTTTTCCCAAGAAACGTGAGAGCAATCAGAGCTATCCCTGCTGATAGCGCAATAGCGGGCCCGGCAAACTGATTGGTGTGGTCCCGGATTTCAAGGTAAGTCCCGCCGGCCCCGACGACGATCGTAATCGTGGCAAAGCACGTAGCCATATAAAGGGCACTACGATTAAATGTCGCCAATTTCTCCTGCTGACCCCACTCGGCTCAACACCGAAGGAGCGCATTATAGCCCACGATCGCAATCGGCGAGAACCGTCCTTAGCTCTTCCTGCTACACTTTCGGCGCATGGCTCCTCAACGTCTTGGCCAACATTTTCTCGCGGACGCCGACTGGCGTGAACAAATTGCGCGAGCAATTGGCGTTTCGCCACACTCGACGCTTGTGCCACCGTCTGTGGTGGAAGGATCGTATTGCTGGATAGAAGTCGGCGCAGGCCACGGCGAAATGACCGAGCACCTCGCGTCCACCGGCGCACCCGTCTATGCCGTCGAGTTGGACGCGATGCTCGTTGGGAAACTCCAGCGGCTTACGAAAAAATTCCCGAATCTCACGATCGTCCCCGGTGATGTTCTCGAAACCGATCTGGCCACGCTCGCTGCGGGCCGCCGCATACGTCTGTACGGCAATCTGCCGTACTACATCACGTCGCCGATTCTCCATCATTTTTTCACGTTCGCGGATTTGATCGATGAGATTCACATCGTCATCCAAGAAGAAGTTGCACAGCGGCTCACCGCGAAGCCCGAGACGAAACAATTTGGCTATCTTTCCGTCGCCGCGCAACTTTATACTCGTCCGGAATTTGTCCTCCGCATTCCTCGCAGCGCTTTCAGCCCGCCACCGGAAGTTGGCTCGGCGCTGGTAACGCTTCGTCTTCCCGGCGAAAGGACAAATCTAGGGATTCGCGACGAGGAAGCGTTTTTGGATTTTGTAAAATTGTGTTTTTCGAAGAAGCGCAAGACGCTCATCAACAATTTGCGATCGGTGGCAGAGCCGGATGAAGTGCGTGAAGCCCTCAGCGCGCAGAGCCTGCGACTTGATGCCCGTGCCGAGCAACTTTCCGTCACGCAGTTCGCCGCTCTGCGCGATTCGCTAACAGCCTCGCTCTAACGCTTTTAGGCGCCTTTCTTCTGCGCCGCGATCAATCTGTCTGGATAATCGCTCATGATTCCGTCCACACCAGCGGCCATGAGCAAGCGAATGTGCGCGGGATGATTTACCGTCCAGCAAACGACTTGCAAATCCCGCGCGTGGGCTTGCTCGATCATCGAGGGAGTCACCAGATCGCCACGCACCACAATCTGCCGCGCGCCCACATCCGCGGCGGATGTCAGAGGATCGTCAAGCTGCCCGTCATAGAGCACTCCAGTCATCAGCGTCGGCTCGATCTTGCGCAAGCTGGCCAGAATCGCGGGGTCAAACGAAATCACGACCACACGCGCCACTTCTCCGGACTCGCGCAGCGCGCCAATCAATGCATGCTCTCCGCCCCAGGAGCCGCTCGGTTTCAATTCCAAATAAAATACGACGTCGTTTTTTTTTGAGAATTCCAGAATCTCTTCGAGGGTGGGAATGCGCTCTCCGGCGTACTCGCTTCCGAACCACGAGCCCGCGTCCAGCCGACGCAGCACGGCGAGCGTCTGATCGTGCACTTTGCCTTGGCCGCCGGTTGTGCGGTCTACCGTGTCATCGTGGATGGCCACAAAGCGCGCATCGCGCGAGAGTTGCAAATCGGTCTCGATAAAAGCGGCTCCCAACGCGACTGCCTTTTTGAACGCAGCCAGTGTGTTTTCCGGCGCGTGCCCAGAAGCTCCACGATGCCCGATGATCAACAATGCAATGCGCTCCTTCCAGAAAACGACAGCTAGGCCAAACGCTCCACCACAAATTTGTCGGCGAGGCCGGGGCCGCGACGGTTAGCGCACTTGAATCCGGCCCGCAAGAGAATCTCCGCAGACTCGCCTCTTGCCAAGATGTTGGGTCCGATTTGTATGCTAACACTCACGTACAGTCAACTCGGTATGTGCATGACCCGGTGCATCTTGTATCTAACCATTAGAGGCAGTCCAAACCTCGGAGGAGGGGAAAATGAGAAAGGAATTTCGGGCCCTGATGGTGGCGGTGCTTATGTCGGCCCAGCTGGCAGTTCTGCCCAATGCTTCAGCCTCGCCGCTGCATCAATCCAAAAATCAAAACGAACCAAAGTCACAACAGGAACTCACGAAAGAAGTCCGTCATGTCCTCGTCATGCTGCCGTACTACTCGGTGTTCGACAATCTGGGCTATCGTGTGGAAGGCGACAAAGTGATTCTGGAAGGCCAGGTCGTTCGCGGTTCCCTCAAGTCCGACGCTGAAGCCGCGGTGAAGAGCGTCGAGGGTGTCAGTTCGGTCGTTAGCAATATTGAAGTTCTACCTCCCGCTCCCATGGATGACCAGCTACGCCGAGCGCTCTACCGTGCCATTTATGGCGAGCCTTCTTTGTCGCGCTATGGATATGCTTCCGTAGCTTCGATCCATATCATCGTGAAGAATGGAAACGTCACTCTCGAAGGTTTTGTGGACAACGACGCTGATAAGAATATGGCGAATATTCGAGCCAACGGCGTGCCGAATGTATTTTCGGTGAAGAATAATTTGCAGGTCGCAAGCGGCGGCAAATAATTCCTGGATGGGGCGGGGAAGCCGCAATGCGCCTTGCAACGTCATCGAACATTTTCTTTTTCTACTTGCGCAAATGTACCGCGAACATCAGTGTAATCATCGCGTTTAGTGCGGTTGCGGAGATCGGCGGAAATGGGGAATCCCTGGAGTGAACTTTTGTATCTTTCGTTGCCGTTGGGCATTGGCAAGCTTTTCAGGCTCCGAGGAGAGATCCCTAACCGCTTGAAGACATGAGGCTTACAAGGTCAAAAGAAGTACCCAGTGGCCTTTGAATTGCCCTTTCACTGTCAACGGCCCAAACCCGCTCCAGGGCTCACTCGAGAGGTCTGAGAAAAAATGGCAACTGCTACCTTAAAACCCAACCCGGCGACCGCGCCCCTTCCCTTCGCGAATCGCGTCGTGTGCGTTAACGCTGCGCCAGAAGAGTTTGACTTGGCGAGTGGCTTGCCATCAGGATTTCTCGAGTTCCTAGCGCCACTGCATGCTGCACTAACGCTGCGGCAGCGCGCGTTAGTCGCGCGACGCGAACGCGCTCTCGGCGAAGCACACGCCGGCAAATTGCCAAACTACTTGCCACCGTCCGTCGCCACCACAAATTCCTGGCGTATCGAGCTTCCCACGTGGTGTGCCGACCAGAGAAACCAGATGACCGGTCCAGCCGACGAAGCCGAACTCGTCGTGAAGATGCTAAATTCCGGCGCGCCAGGAGTGATGCTGGATCTGGAAGACTCGAACGCGAATTCCTGGGAGCATACAATTTGCGGCATCGAGAATATTCTTGATGCGCTTGCAGGGCGGCTGACGTACTACGACCGGAAACGCGAAAAGACAGTTGGAATATCGCCGAGCAACACAGTGATTTTCACGCGGCCGCGCGGATTGCATCTTCACCAAGCCGGAATTCTTGACGGCGAATTGTTGTCCGCTTCCATGTTCGACGTGGCGATGGTGGCGTACCAAGTAGATTTCAGCACGCTCAAGCATCCGCTGTGTTTTTATATTCCGAAATCCGAGTCGGCCGACGAGGCACTGTGGTGGCGCGATCTGTTCCAGATGATTGTGCGCGCGAAGGGCCTTCCGGCTGGCGCGATCAAATGCATGGCACTTGTGGAGTCGCATCCACTCGCGTATCAGATGGAAGAGTTTGCGTGGAACCTTCGCGAGTACATTCTGGGACTGAATCTTGGCCGGTGGGATTACATGGCCAGCTTGATCGACTTCAACCTGGAAAATCCCGAATGGGTGCTGCCGGACCGTAACACCATTCCACACAATGTGGCATTTTTTCAAAATTTACGCGAGCTGATGCCGGAGATTTGCCACAAGCACGGCATGCTCGCGATTGGCGGGATGACTGCGCTTTTTCCGAGCCGGGAAGATGCGGAATTGAACGCGCGCGCCTTGAAGGTGCTCGCGGAAGACAAGAAGAATGAATCTACGTCTTTGATGGATGGGGCGTGGACGGGCCACCCGGATCAGAACGCAATTGCCGTTGCGCAATTCCCGGCGCCCAATCAACTCAGCGCGCGCCCGTCAAATCACGACACGCATGTGAATCTACGTCCGCTTCCTACGGGCGTGGGCAAGCGAACGCTCGCGGGAACGCGGACGGCCATTCGTACCGTTATTCGCTATCGCAAGGGCGTTTTGCAAGGCAAAGGCGCGAGTTTGCTGGATGGCTATATGGAAGATCTGGCGACCGACCGCATCTATCGCTTGATGATCGCGCAGAGAGTGCTGCATGCAAGCAGCGTCGAGATTGTCGACGAAAACGGCGCGACTGTTCTGCATACTCCGGAATTAATCAGCCGGCTGTTTGACGAAGAGCTTGACCGGTTGCTCGCCGAGCCGGCGAATGCAAACGACCCGTTGGCTGCGGCCTCACTTCGCGAAGCGCGCATCTTGAGCGAAGAAATGATTCGCCGGCACGAATTCAATCCGGCCTAGAGAACTCCAGCCGGACGACCAGACAGTCTAGTTCACAAGCCTACAGTTCATTTTTTTGATTTCGTCTCAATATACAAATCGAAGGGGCCCTGCAAGGCCCCTTCGCATTTTCAGTCTCGACACGAAGCCAGTGGTAGAGATGCGTTAGTTCGAGCCTTTGGGGTCCGTGGTTTGGCTGGTGGTGGCAGTCGTCGCATCGCCAATTTGCAGATCGTATTTATCTCCCGAGAAGAAGAGTGTCGTGAGTGAATGGCTGCCGTCCTTTGCTGTTGCGGCCGAATAACCGTCTTGCTTATTCGAGACTGGCAAAGATACAACTCGCGCGGAAACGCTAGCAACGGTTTCCTTGCCCTTCAGAATATTCACTTTTACGTCGGGACCAGTGCCGCTCCATTCAAACTTATAGTCACCGGGGGCCAGCGACTTGCCCTCAACAGTAACGGCGGTATCGATATGAAGTGTTTTCTTGTTGCCGTTCCCGGCGAAAACACTGGCGGAAAATAGCAACGAACTGCCTGCCAATAGAGTGAAGAGCTTTGTGACTTTCATGTGCAACTCCCTTTTCTTTTCTCCTGCGCTGGAACGTTAGAATTCATGTCCCGGGCTGCGGAGGATTTGGCCTACTAATTCGATTTATTAGACGGCGCGCGGGTCGCCGTCGTTATATCTGAGGGGCCGCAAATTTTGCTTTGGGAGTAGAAAATAATTTCATGGTCGAATGCGGATGGTTCCCATTTGTGATTCGCCGTAAATTATTGGGACATTAAGGGGTTCCGCTTGGAAGGGGGGCTTTATGAAAATTTTGCAACAATCGAGAGACCATGTCATTGCAGCTGAAGAAAGGGTCGACGCGTTGGATTGGGTCGCTCTGGAAGATTCGGTTTCCTCGCGAGGGTATGCGGTAACTCCTTCGCTTCTCACGGCGAAGGAGTGCGCGGACCTGGTTACGTTGTACATGGACGAGAAGCGGTTTCGCAGTCACATTCTCATGGAGCGGTATCGTTTTGGAGTTGGAGATTACAAATACTTCGACAATCCGCTGCCGCAGGTGGTCGCTAGCCTGCGCACTGCCGCGTATCCGCATTTGGCTGCGATGGCGAATCGCTGGGCTGAGTCTCTTGGCGAACACGGCGCGCCGTATCCCTTACATCACGCCGACTTTTTGGAAATTTGCCATAAAGCTGGACAGAAAAAACCTACTCCTCTGATGCTTCACTACGAAGCGGGCGGCTACAACTGTTTGCATCAGGATCTTTATGGCGAAGTGAGTTTCCCTTTGCAGCTGGTTTTATTGCTGGGGCAAGAGGGGCGCGACTGGGAAGGCGGCGAGTTTATTTTGGTCGAACAGCAGCCGCGCGCGCAATCGAAGGCGGAAGTGGTGCGCGCGAGTCAAGGGCAGGCGATCATTTTCACGACAAGATACAGGCCGGTGAAAGGGACGCGCGGCTATTACCGTGTCAATTTGCGGCACGGCGTCAGCCGCGTGCATCGCGGCACGCGTTACACCTTGGGGATCATTTTCCACGATGCGAAGTGAGTTCCAGCACGCGAGCCGTCAGCCGGCAAATCTGAGCAAAACGATACCCCCTCACAAACTGCATCTTCTAGCGGCCACCGCGTATTTTTGAGCACGGACAGATCACTGCATCCCTCGACGCCCGCCTTGGCCGCGATATAATTTTTGTCATGCATACTAATCGTCTCTCTTACAAATTGCGTTTACTTGGGATTGTCCTCGCGCTTTTTGCGGCACCGGTTTTTGCCCAAGATGCGAGCTGGGAACATGAACTCACGACCTGGCGCGCGCAGCATGTCACCGATCTTTTGAAGCCCGCGGGCTGGCTCTCACTCACCGGTCTTGAATGGCTGCAGCCCGGCGACAATTCCTTTGGGACTGCCACCGACAACAAGATTCGTCTTGCGGGCAACGGTGCGGCACACATGGGGATTCTTCATCTCGAGGGCAACAACGTCCGGCTGATGCCTCCTGCTGGCGGTTTCCCGCAGGATTTGCGGCTGGCCGATGCTCCGGCAAAACCTCAGATTCTGACGGTGGAAGCGGACAGCGATAAAAATGCTCAGCACATCACCATCGGCACGCTGAATATGTACGTCATCCGGCGCGAAGCAAAGATTGGACTGCGAGTGAAAGACTCGAAATCGCCGACGCTTGTCGCATTCCATGGATTGAACTGGTATGCGCCGGACGAGAAATATCGTGTGAGGGCAAAATGGATTCCTTACAATCCGCCGAAATCTGTCACGCTGGCGACGCTGGCTGGCACAACGTATGCGCAGCCGGTTCCGGGAGTTGCGGAATTCGTTTTGGAGGGTAAGACCTATCGTCTCGAGCCAGTGCTCGAGGATCCGGCAGCGCCCCAACTTTTCTTCATACTCCGCGACACTACCAGCGCGACGACGACTTACAAGGCTTGCCGGTTTCTCTACACCGTTTTGCCTAGCCATGGGCTCGATAAGCCGGGTGAGCTGTGGCTGGATTTGAACCGGTTGGAAAATCCGCCGTGTGCTTACACGCCGTTTGCTACGTGCCCGTTGCCGCCGCCGCAGAATCGGCTGGCGATTCCTTTGCCAGTGGGGGAGAAGCGTTATCACGAGTGAGGTTTTTGAACAGGCCGGTGGGTTCTGCAGAGAAAGAGGGCACGGCCCTTCGAAGCTCAGGATGAACGTGCCGTGCCCCTACGGACTAGGGAGCCACGCGCCTGTGATTGGAAATTGGCGGCGAACTGTCGGACAATGAAACTTGCAGACGAGATATGAACCCTCCTGAGGCCAGAGCGCTTGCAAGGAAAGACGACGATGCCGCTGCTCGCGAGAAACTGATCGCGCTGCGGCTGGCGCTGCTGCGTGTTCACAAAACACTGCTGGACATGGAGCGGCGCGAGTACGAACGCGTTAACGGCAAGGTCACGGTGGGAGAACTATTCCGGCTGGTAATTGACCACCAACAGTTCGGCTGGCTGCACAATATTTCTGAGTTCGTCGTTCGGTTGGATGAAACCCTTGCGGGAGAAAATCCCATCACGGCCGAAGATGTTCGCACAGCTTTTTCTCTAGCGCGCAAAATGTTTGCTCCCTCGGAATCGGGCGATGCGTTCCAGAAAAAATATTTCGATGCGATTCAGATGGACCCCGCTGTCGTGATCGACCATGCGGAACTCGCGCGGCTGTTTAACAACGAACCGCCCGATGTTAGCTCGCCGTAAGCCGTGGAACGCCCGCATTTCAAACTTCGCCGCCTCACTCGAAAAGAGCTTCCCTGTGGCACGCTGGAACTGGCGCGGTTTCTGATAGGCAAGGTCGTTGTCCACGATTTGCCTGAGGGGCGGCTCAGCGGACGAATCGTGGAATCGGAAGCATATCCGCCGGGCGATCCCGCGGGGCATCATTTTCGCGGCCCTACACCTCGAAATCGTTCACTTTTTCTGCGGCATGGGCATGTGTATGTCTATTTCAATTACGGTATGCACTTTATGCTGAATATTTCCAGCGAACGTGCCGGCGTTGGCGGTGGCGTGCTTATTCGCGCCCTCGAACCTCTTGAAGGAATCGAGCTTATGCAGCGCCACCGGAAGAGCAAGGAGCTTCTCGATCTTACTCGCGGTCCCGGACGGCTTGCGTCGGCGCTGCGGATCAACCGAAGCCTCGACGGTCTCGACCTCTTTTCGCGCGGACCAGTTTGGTTGGGGGTTCTGGTTCCTTCGAAGATCGGCAAGCACGGCAGCGCCGCTGAAGCGCCTGTCGACACTACTATTCGCATCGGGATTACTCATGCGGCTGATCAGCCGTTTCGTTTTTACGAGCGCGGCAGTCCCTTTGTAAGCGGCCCCAAGCGACTGCTGCTTTCTTCGCACCAGCGGAAAAACACTACCCTTTGATGGTTGCAGAATCCTGCACTCCGAAATTTTAAGGCTAGGGGAAACTTGGCGGACGCAACTGGCTAATCGCCGCAGGCGTACCCAGTCTGGGTATTCATTGGCAGAAATTCTTCCGTGCGTTTCGGTTTCGCCGTTTTTGCAGCACGAAGGCACCGCTCATTCGAGGCTGAACGCTGCTGCTTCTGCCGCGCACTATCGCGCAAACCTTCGCGCAACCGTCTATGCGCACGAAAGAGCCTCAGGCGTACGGCCACCGTCGAAATGCCCAAGCGCGCTGCCACTTCGTGCGTGGAATACTGCAGGACATCTCGCAACAAACAGATTTGGCGCAAGTCCGGTGCAAGCCGCGCAATCGCGCCAGCGATCAGCACGCGAAACTCCCGGCGCGCGTAGCGCTCTTCGGGATTGTCGGTGCGCGCGGCCAACCGACTGCCGAAGGTCTCTTCCGGCACGCTCCCAGGTTCTTCCAGCGAGACGTACTTGCCATCGCGGCGCTGGCGGATCAAGTCAATCGAAGCATTGGTGGTGATGCGCGAGACCCAGGCGTGGAGGTCATCCTTGCCCTCATCTTGCTGTCCCGCAAACTGGTTAAGCCGCGAGAACGCTTTCAGCAAGGCTTCCTGGCGCGCATCTTCGGCGTCGGCGCTATTGCCCGTCAGGCGCAAGGCACGGCGGTAAAGTCCGGGTCCGTACGGCAGAACCATTTCGGCAAAGGCTTCGCTATCGCCGAGACGGGCCTCAGCCAGAACCTTCCGCTTGGAGGCACGGAGGTTTTCAGCGTTTTCGCTTTCAAGATTGTGGGCGTCTAAGACCACGCTTGCGGCGCTCATGTCAGGGAGCTAAGTCGCACCCCGAGCACCATGCGCACAGCGCGCTAACGTATTGAAAATAAGCAAGTAATTAGAATCCGCGAAAAACGGGGCACGCATCTGACCGTCCGATTGTGGGACGCACCGTAGCGTTTCCGGTCACTCGGTGGGGCGGATTGAGCCCGCGCTGTTTTCCTTTGGGAAATCTTATGTTCCGTAAACGAACGGACAGAGACCCGCCTTCACGTTATTGGGGCGAGCGGCCTTTCGCACCTGCAGCGAGATTCTCGTAGACTTTGCCACCCTTCATGACGAAAAGGACACGGCGGGCGGCGGTGACATCGCGGAGAGGGTCGCCCTCCATGGCGATGATGTCCGCATCCATGCCGGGAGCAATGGCGCCAATATTGTCCTTCAGGCCAAGGGACGCGGCGGAGACGCTGGTGGCGGACATGATTGCTGCCATCGGGTCCTGACCACCGTCGCGCACGCGTACGATAAATTCTTCTTCGTTGCGGCCGTGAGCGCCAGCGACGGCGTCCGTACCATAAACAATTTTCAGATCTTTGTGCGTCAGTGCCTTCTTGAACGTGTCGAGAACGATGGCGATGCCCTTCTCCATGAAGGCGAAGCCTTGCTCGTTGTAGTTGCCGATGCCGAGATATTTTTCTTTGTTTTCGAGATAGTTCTGCAGCACGAGACCGATGTTGGGATCGTAATAGGTGCCGCGCTGGGCCATGAGGGAGAAGACGTCGTCAGTGACGTACGCGCCGTGCTCGATGGTGGTGCAGCCCGCAAGCGTGGCGGCTTTCGCTGACTCCGCGGAGTGCGCGTGGACAATGGTGCGCAGGCCGAGCGACTTGGCTTCGCCGCACGCGGCTGCGAGTTGTTCGTCGGTCATCGTTTGTGTGCCGCCTTCGCGAATGCTTTTTGAGGCGAAGAGCTTGATGAAGTCGGCGCCTTGCTGTTTTCTTTCGCGAACAAGTTCGCGCAACTTTTCAGGGGGGCCGCTTTTGTCGTCGAGAGGTTCGAGCGACGTGAGCATGCGCGGACCGGGGATGATTCCCCGGGCGATAGCTTCACGCAAATCTTTATCTTCGGGAGAGCCGGGGCTTTGGATGGTGGTGAAGCCAGCGTTAAGAGTGAGGATGGCGTTGTCGGCAGCGTGGAGCATGGCATGAACGGGAAGCTCGTCTTTTCCCGCAAGGCGGCCATTATCGAAATGCCAGAAGATGTGCGCGTGCGTGTCGATCCACCCGGGAGTGACGGTCAATCTAGTGAGATCATAGATGATCGCGCCGACGGGGGCGTCACCACCGATGCGAACGATTTTTCCGCCCTCGACAACGATGATCGTGTTGTGGAGTATCTGGCCTCTACCGTCCAGAACGGTCGCGGCCTTCAGAACAATGGGGCGCTCCTGGCCCGAGGACGCGGTTTGTTAAAAATGGTGCGGCAATAAAAAAAACCGCGAGGGCGAATCTCTTGCATCTTGGCATCTGAGCTCCTCCGGAATTTGTCCTCGCTGACGCGCCGACTCGTCGGTGAATGGCTTTGGGTCGGCATGGATGTACCGCGAAATAGCGCTTCATGCAAGTGTTGCGCAGTAGGCACAAATGCCGGGCAATAGCGAGAAAAACGAGCGACAGATCTACTGACGCAATCAAAACAGATCTTTTCCCTCTGTAAGAAATCTGCGCCTAGGACTCAGGGGTTCATTTGCTGGCGGGAGTGATGACGATTTGACGGAACATCACGCGGCCCTTTTCGCTTCCCTGGAGGTAGATAGGGCCTGGCAGTTCTTCGTGGCTGTCGAGAGCGCCGCCGGTGATTCCGGGAATTTCTTTGTTGTCGATGATGGTCGTACCATTCAGGACGACCATAACGGTGCGGCCGATCAAAGTAATATCGTACGTCTGCCACTTGTCAGGAGTGCGGGCGGGCTCAGGCGAAGGAGCGAGGAAACCGTAAACACTGCCCAGGCGCCGCTCGGGCGGATCGGTGATCGAATCGGTTTCGAGTTGGACTTCGTAGCGGCCGCGCAAGTAGACGCCGCTGTTGGATTCCGGACCGCAGTTGAACTCGACGTGCAGCTTGAAATCTTCAAATTTGGAGTTGTTGATCAGTTCGGGGCCGTTTCCGGGAGTGATGAGCAGGCCATTTTCCACTTTCCACGCGGGCGACGCGCCTGCCTTATCTTCGTGCCAACCAGTCAAATCTTTGCCGTTGAAAAGTGGGATCGGGACAGTCCAGCTCGGCGGGCTTGTCCTTTTGAGTGCGGGCGCTCTGACCCCGGTCCACTGCCAGGTTTTGCCATCCGGGCCGGTCAGCGTTCCTGAAAGAGTCTTTCCGTTCAGCATGCCTTCGAAAACCAGATCGGCTTTGCTGTCTTCTTCTTCCTTGGGAGAAACGAACTTCAGGTGGCCATTCGAGAGTTCAACGCTCGGAAGTGGACGGGCGTTTCCCCAGCGGCCCACCATCTCGGCCTTAAGCTCTCCATTTTCCTCGCGCAGTTCCAGCCAGGAGGGATATTCGCGGTCGGGCGCTTTAAGCGTCAAATCCCAACGACCGAGGAAAGCTGCGGCGGACTCCGCCGCGGAATAGCCGGAAGATTTGTCGTTGCGAGAACGCCCTGTAGCGGACAACGAAATGAGAATGACAGCGATGAACGCGAACACGATTCGGTGAATCTTCATCGAGCGATGAGTTCCTCTCAGTTAGTTTCGATCCGCGGCTTGCAGGCTTACCCTGACTCTTACTGGTCTTTGTCCAGGTACTCCTCGGGAACGTCGTCTTCCGGCACTTCGTGGGTATGTACTTCACCTTCGTCGGCGTCTGGAACATCTTCGACGCCTTTTACGACTTCGGCCTCGAAAGCGTTTCCTTCTTCGAGCAACTCGTCCACGCTCTCCGAATCCGCACCCTCGCGGTTCGACAAACCTTGCAGATCGCCGGACTGACCGCCGGAGCGCGCGCCTAGGCCCTTCGGTTCGAACACGACAGAGTCCGCGCCCTCACTCTTGCCTCGGGGTTTATTTTTCTTGAGTGCCTTCTTCTTTGGAGCAACTTTCTTGGCGAGCGCAGACTTTTTTGCAGGCGCCAGTTTCCTGACAGGCGCGGCTTTCTTGACGGCCTTTTTCTTGGGCGCAGGCTTGCGGCTCAAAGTTTTCTTGGTTTTGACGGGCTTCTTCTTTTTACTGGTTTTGGTTGGCATGGCAGGAGTTTACCACCGACCCCCGGAATCTCACGCATTTCCTGCGCAGGTCCCTATGTAGAAAAATGAGGCGGAGGAGAGGCGCTTGCAAAGACGCGTGACAACCTCTAGTCTGCTTGAGCTGAACAGACGAAAGGGCTGAACTTCTTGCCGGATTTCACTCCCGAACTTCTCGTTTTCGGATTCATCTGGTATGTCGCGTTTCTCTTCTCGACGACCTGTCACGAGGCGGCGCATGCATTCGTCGCCAAAACGGGAGGCGATGAGACGGCGGCACTTGGCGGACAGGTTTCCCTGAATCCTGTCCCACACATGCGGCGCGAGCCATGGGGAATGATACTTATTCCGATTCTGTCTTTCTTATTCATGGGCAGAATGTTTGGATGGGCCAGCGCGCCATACGATCCGCTTTGGGAGCGGCGCCATCCGCGGCGGTCAGGATGGATGGCTCTGGCCGGGCCGGCGGCAAATTTCTCATTGATGCTGCTTGCCGTTGCAGGATTGCACCTAGGTGCAGCGTTAGGCTGGTTTCATCGTGACCCCTTCACGGGCCATCTGGATTTTGCAGCCACCACTCTGCTCATCTTTTTTTCTTTAAATTTACTGCTGGGCACGTTCAACCTTTTGCCGTTCGCGCCGCTCGACGGAAGCACAGTGATCCTGCTGTTCATGAGCGAAAAGACCGCGCAGCGCTATCTGGATTGGCTCCGCGGCAACAGTTTCGCGATGGCAGGACTATTGGTAGGCATTCTCGTATTTCGTTACATTTATGACCCAATCAATCATTTCGTGAGCATGCTGCTTCTGCCAGGCCAACTGTAATGC
The DNA here is from genome assembly GCA_963730495.1 of uncultured Acidobacteriota bacterium. Taxonomy (GTDB): domain Bacteria; phylum Acidobacteriota; class Terriglobia; order Acidiferrales; family UBA7541; genus Acidiferrum. The sequence continues at coordinate 73,535 of CAVSSD010000024.1, forward strand.
CCCGAATTTAAGCACGCCACACAAGAGTGCCACCCAGACGAACATTTCCGGGCCCCCCAACGAGAAAGAGAACTCGACGACTTAGAGAGAGCGGCCATCGCAGGCGTGCTTATTGGTGTGGAAGGACGTGAAGAAGTTGTGGCGTTCCGCACCGAAACGACACGATGACCCAATATGAGATGGGCTTTAAAGGGGTCTTTACACCGACTGACCAAGAGTTGCGGATTGACAAATAGACTTTGCTGCTGGATGCGAGGCTAAATCATTGATTCTCTTGGAGGTGTCAGCTACCGCGCGCGCGGAGTAGTAGTCGGGGCGAATGTGCAGGAGCCGCACAATAAGTCCACGGATGGCACAAACGTTGCGAGTGTAGGCGATGTGGCACACGCATATGGCAAGACGGTCGAGTTGACGGCAACGAAGACGTCTCTGACGCCGTGCATTCTGGATGACGATCATTCCCAACTGGACTTGCTGTCCGCAGCCATGGATGAGATGGGCTACGAAGCCATCACCACGTCTGACCCCGAAGAGGCCTTGAGCCTAGTGCGTACGGCCGCAGCCGGCTGGTGCTGGCCGACGTAAATATGCCCGGCATGAACGGTTATGAATTTCTCGATCGCGCGTTGCGCTGCGACCCCGGGATTCACGTGATCGTGATGACCGGCCAATATACGCTGGAATCGGCCCTGGACGCCATTCGCCGGGGTGCGACGGATTTTCTGCCCAAACCCATCGACCGCGTTCGCCTCAAGAGAACTTTGGACGAAGTGGCCACTATTTATGACCAGCGGAAACGGGTGCGCGCGCTCGAAGAACAGTTGCTCAAGGATCTGGAGTTTCACAGGATCGTCGGAAAAAGCCCGGTCATGCTGGAAGTGTTCGATTTCGCGCGAAAAGTAGCACGGCATTACACAAACGTGCTGCTTGTGGGGTCCACCGGAACGGGAAAAGAACTGGTGGCGCGGGCCATTCACAACATCAGTCCCGTAAGCCAGCAGAAGCTGGCCATCTCGCAACTGCTCGGCCATGGTACCCGACCGGGGCTTTTTGAGTACGCGAACAACGGGACGGTTTTTCTGGATGAGATTGGCGAAACGTCTCTAGCGATGCAAGCCAAGCTGTTGCGCGTGATTCAGAACCGGGAGATCCAGCGCGTGGGATCCCCGGAAGTGCGGCTGGTCAACGTGCGGCTGATTGCCGCGACGAACCGCGATCTGCGGGCGGAAGTCCTGGCGGGGCGGTTTCGCGAGGATCTTTTTTACCGGCTGAGCTCGATTCAAATCCGTGTGCCGTCCTTGACGGAACGGCTCGAGGACATTCCGGTGCTCGTGCATTATTTCCTGAAGAAATACAACGACGTATATGGAAAAAATATTTCCGGGCTGACGCGGCGGGCGCAAACCGTGCTGCTGCAGCATGCGTGGCCGGGGAATGTGCGTGAATTGGAAAACGTAATCGCCACCGCGGCGATTACCGCGACCGGGGATTTCATTGATCTCGCGGACTTGCCGGAGCATTTGCAGCACCGCGGCCCGCGAAGGCCCGAGGGTGATGACTGGCGTCCGCTGTCGCTCGACGAAGTGCGTAAATTGCACATCCAGCGCGTGCTCGAAGTCTGCCCGGGGAACCGTTTGCGCGTAGCGCAGATACTGGGCATCGGACGGACCAGCCTGTACCGCTATCTAAAACGTGACGGCCATGAAATGCGCACTCGCGAAAGAAGCGGCGGCGCTGCAGCCTGACACGCGTTTTTTCAGAAAATCCATTCTTGCAGTCCTGCAGAATGGCGATTTCGTGTAGTCCGGTTTGTTTAGCGCGTTTTGTACCTCGAAGGCACAGTGTCCCGCGATGAAGCAGTCCCTGCTTTTTGCGTATTTGTAAGACGAGGAAAATGCAGAGTTTGCCGCCGAAGCGTTTGGCAAGCGCCCTGCACATGGAGTAACACCTAGAAAAACAAAATCGCAAAGACTCTACCGGGAAGCAGACGGGTTCCATGAATAAAGAATCGAGTATCAAAAAGATTTGCGCGGAGGCTGAGGTCGATGGTTTGTATTGGATCCGCGCGAAATATTTCCCACCTACTGCAATTCCTCAAACTACCCTCAAGTCAACTAGCCACAACCCCCATGAGCGCCGCAACTCCCTTGAAGGGAATGCGGCGCTCCTTTCCTTGCGATCGATCGAACCAAAAAGGAATGGCACCACTCTCATCGGATGGCAGCCTCCTGTGGCAAACCGCCAAGAAATTGGAGTGAGGATTCTGGGATCGTCTATGCGCGGGCGCGGACCGACAGCCCTTCGCACTATTGAACGGTGACCTGGAGCGTTACGCTGTGGCTGACGGCTTGCGCTCCCGCGCCCCCACTTGCCGTGACGGTCACAACGAAGGAACCCGTCGATGGCCCACTCGGCGTGTTGGACGCACTCGGATTACCGCTGCATCCGCTCATCGCACTTAAAAACCCCGCCAGGACCAATATTGCGCATAGTCGCCATACGCGCTTTTTCCTGGGCCACGCCAGAAGAAATGCACCCGCGAGTGCCGCACCTGCGAATGAACCGCCGAACCGAGAAGCCTCGCCGTGGAAGGCCATGCGGATTGCAGACGACAGTTGAGGTGGTCTGGTAATACTGAGCGCGACCGTCAAAGGCGCAAAACCGTCGAGTGTGGGCTGCGCAGGCACGAAAGTACAAGAAGAACTCATCGGGAGTCCTGAGCAGCTAAGAGAAATGGGCCCAGAGAAACCCAAACCGGAGGCGGGGGTGAGCAAAACGTTGGTTGTACCTGGACCAGTTCCCGAAATCGTCACGTTTCCTGGATTGACCGAGATCAGAAAGTCGGGATTACCTACGACGATAGTGGCCGCTCCGGAAGTTGAGCCGATGAAGTTCGGATCGCCGGAATAGACCGCCGTGATGCTATGCGATCCGCTTGTCAATTGCGTGGTGAGTGTGGCGATTAAATTCTTTACCTGCACGGGAATCCCCAGTGTTGTTTTCCCGCTGAAAAACTGCACAGTCCCGGTGGGATCGATGGCACCAGTCGGAAGCACGATCGCTTGCAGAACAACCGAGGTGTTCGGCAATGCTCCTGTCGGAATGAAGAGAATCGTTTGCGTCGGCCCTTTCGCGACGGTGATGCTAACCGGACCCGCGCTGCTTGCCGTAAAACTTGCATCGCCGGAATAGCTGACGTTCAGCGCGTGGGTTCCGAGGGCGAGCTGGGTTTCTTGAACTTGCGCATTGCCCTGACTGTTTAAAGAAGTGCTGAGCAGCGTGCTGGTGTTCCCGTTGAAGGTGTCGGAAAAATGGAGCGTTCCCGTAGGCGTTCCTTGCTGGGACGCGCCAAGAACGTTTACCTGGAGTTGGAGGAAGTTGCCGTAAGTCGTGTTTACCTGCGAAGAAGCACTTCCCTGTTGCCCGCTCAGGAACGCGGAAATGGAAGTGCTGCTGGCCTCAGGATGTATGGTGAGGGGCACGCCCGCGGAGATGCTCGCGCCAAAGTTGCCGTCTCCGCCATAACTGGCGGTGACCGAGTAAGTTCCTCCAGGAAGCGTTTCGACGGGGCCGGAAACTGTCCCATTGCTCAGGTTGCCGAGATTCACTCCTGCCGAACCTCCGGCAAGCAGGGCCACATTGCCAGTCGGGGTTCCCATGCCAACGCCCGGAGCAACGGTCACGGAAGCCGTTACAGCCTGTCCATGCGTCAAGCTAGCGGAGGAAAGCTGCAGCATGGTTTGTGTCGAGCGAAAAGTTACGTTCTGCCAATTCGCGGCGAGATTCGCGGCATTGACGGAGCCCCAGCCGGTCGCCAAATCGTAGCCGGGTGTCGCGGAAAAACCGGTCTGTCCAGGGACGCTATTATTTCCCACGGTGATGTCGTTGAAAATACATTGAGATTGCGGAGGGCTCGTGGCGCTGCAGTTCGCAGCGTTCTGACCCGCAGCTAACGGATAAAGAACAAAGTTTGCTTGACCTTGGCGGGAATTGGTTTTCTGGGCGATCAACGCCAGGATGGCCGCGAACGTGGGAGCGGCGGCAGAGGTGCCTCCGACGAGCTCGGCGTTGATGAGCTGCCCGCTCGCGTTAGTGGCGCAAATGCCGTCCTGGCATACCAAATATCCATCGTGGCCGGCGGCGGCATCGAGAGAAACATCCGGAAGGTCGCGCTTGCCATCGTTCGGGACGCCGAGCCCCGCTTGCCAGGATGGTTTGCTGTAAAGTGTGCTGGCGCCGCCGCTGCTTGCAAATAATGAAGCGATGCCGCATACATTCGGATCAGCGCAGCTCTCATTCCAAACAACTTCCGGAATATAGCCGAGCGCAGAGGATTGGTCCGCGCCGTTCGTTGCCGACCAGTACGTGCTGACCGCGCCATTCTCATTGAACTCCGTGCCGCCGACCGCAATATTGAATGGCGTGGAGGCAAGGCCGTTCACGGCAAGTCCTTGAGCAGCAGGCGTTGTTTGAGTGTCGCTGTCGCAACCGGCGGCGCCGTTATCGCCGCTCGAAATCACGGCGGTAATGCCCTGCGCGGCGGCCTGCTCCCAGAGATTGTTGAAAAAAGTGTTCTCGGCCTGGCCAAGCGATTGTTCGCACTGGCCAAAACTCGCGCTGAGAACAGGCGCGAGATTATTGTCCACGATGTAGAGGGATGAGAGATCGACGCCGTCGGTCGAGTTGGTGCTCGCGGAGACGACAAACTTGATGGTCGCTTTCGGGGCAATGGCGCCCGACCACTCGATATCCAGATCGGCTTCCGTTTCTTCGGGGCCGGTCAAATTTCCCGGATCGGGCCCATCCAGAATGATTTGTGGATCGTTTACGGGAAGCCCAAACGCGATGCGGAAGATTTGCACGTCGGAAAGATTGATGTTGTTTCGCGCCACAATGGCGATGCTTTGCCCGGTTCCGTCAATTCCATTCTGGTAAAGCGCGGCGGTGTTGTAGATTTTCGCGAAGTCGCCAGGCGCGAGATAGTGTTGCACTCCTGATGAGCCATTGAAGGTGAACTCTGGCTGCCACATGCTGGTATTGGCGATGCGGGTGGCCTTGCCTAAGATACGAATCATCGGCTGCTTTCGAAAATCGTGCAGAGTGTTTATTCCAGCGACCACCGGCGCGAGCGCCGCTGGGATCTGTGGATCGTATGTATTTGCGTAATGCTTCTCTCCGTTCACCGCATAGGAGTGGATGGCAGTGTGAAAGGCATTTTTTACTTGGCCGGCAGTGCCGCTGAACTCGATAGACATCCCGCCTTGCGCAATGCGGTTCACGCGAAAGCCGCAAGATTCTAGCCAACCCGTAAGCTTTTGAAGATCCGCTGGGGAAGGTCCAAATCGTTTGCCGAATTGGTCCGGTGAAAGCCATGCGTGGAAGTTTGGCGACGACTTGTCTTGCTGGCTCGCGATGAGACTCTGCAGCGCGGATTCCGCTTTTTCGTCGCGAGCCAGAACCAGCAGCATGCGTTCCATAGGCAGATCGGAGGGAGCTTCTCCGCGATCATTAGCGGCCGTCGCCAGGGGATGACGATTGCCTTGCAAAACGACAAGCGAAGACTCGTCAATGGCGCCAATGCGATTTGCCGTGGGCTGCGTGGTTTGCCCATGCAACACGCCGGGCAGACAAATAAGGATTGCGGCAGCCAGCGCGAAACCGACAAGCAGATATTTACAGAGAGGCATGGGTCCCTTGCTCGGCTGGATGGTTGGTGGAACGCTTGGTTTTATAGCTGAAATCGCATGCGGTGGAAAGCTCATTTTGCCCGCGAATTCCTTCCCGTACATGGCGGAAATTTGAAGGGCGGGATCCATTTCATTTACGTTTGCGTACGCCCGCGGCTCCTTGGCGGGCCTTGTGCAGCCCTTGACGCGACATTGGTACTTTGGTACATTGGTACCAGTCATCGGAAAGGCCACAATGACCGACGAAAAACGGTTTAACGTGCAGCGCGTGCAAACCGGCGTTCGCATGGAAGAACGAATTCTAAAAGTGCTCAAGGCGTTCGGCGAGTATCACGACATGACCCTCGGAGATCTTTTGGAAGGAATCGTATTGCACGTCTTCGACGGCAAATGCCCCTTTGGCGCGGAAAGCCTTAAGCGCATCAAGGACCTGAAGAAATTCTACGGGCTCGACCTGGACTCGCGTGCAAGCCATCGCCTTATCGAATCGCGTCCCGATCGGTCGCCCAGAAAGCGTAAATCCAAAAAATGAACGCGCGCCTGATGAAATCCTCGATCCCCTTGCTGCGCTGGACTCTTGGCTTGGTCGTCCTTCTGGAGTCCTTTGCATTTGTTTTTTCAAATTCAGCCGCGCATTTCCTCGCTAAAGCGGGATTGCCGTTCTGGATCCGGCCTGCCCTCGGCGGCGCTGAAATTATCGCCACGATCTTATTCCTGGTGCCTTTCACGGCGGCAATTGGAAGCAATCTCTTGCTCGTCGTTTTTGGGTTTGTAGCTCTTGTCCATATTTTGCATGGTCAGTATGAAGTAGGCGGCTTGGTTGTTTACGCCGCGGCGGTACTCGTCTGCATGGCACATACGGAAAACAAAACACAAGAAGCGGGCCATGAACGACTCTGAATGGATGGAAGCATTCGAAAGATGCACGTTGCCAATCGACACTTTCCATCACGCAGAGCACGTAAAAATGGCTTTCCTGTACGTCCTCAAATTTGCACCGCTCGAAGCTCTGGCGCGTTTCTCTGTAGACCTGACGCGATTCGCGACGACTCATGGCAGGCCGAATCTTTACAACGAAACAATTACATGGGCGTTCCTGCTGCTCGTTCGGGAGCGACTCGCTCGGGTAAAATCCCGGCAGACGTGGACGGAATTCGCGGCGAGCAATGCGGATCTGCTGAGCTGGCAAGACAATATCCTGAAAAAATATTACCGCCCGGAAACGTTAACCTCGGAACTCGCCAAAAGCGTCTTTCTTTTTCCGGACAAACTGTAAACTGGCGCCGGCTCACTCATTGAACAAATTTCCCGAATCGAGTTGCATCTTCTACACGTATCGATTTATTCTCGCGGGCACGACTTAGAGCCCAGCAGGTCTGCTTCCGCTTGCCGCAACCCGGAGATGAGTTTGCTTTGAATCTCCCCCGAAAGAGATTTTAGGCCAGCGCGTCTGATTATAAAAGTTGCGAGGCGCGCACAACCGGATCAGGAAATCGGAAGTTGCGGTTCGACAGTTAGTAAGTCAATGAGTTGGTGGAATAATCCGTTGAAGAAAACGACTGACAAACACGCAGAGGCGGGAAACGGTCAGCCTGATCTTGCCCGTTACGCCCGTGGCCCGCTTTGGCTCCAGACCGCGTTTCAAGACTTGCGGTTTGCCCTACGCACGTTGCGCAAGAGCCCGGTCTTCGCGGCCACCGCGATCATCACTCTCGCGCTCGGCATCGGTGCAAACACGGCCATCTTTCAATTGCTGGATGCCGTCCGATTGCGCAGCCTGCCCGTAGCCGATCCGGCATCCTTGGTTAGGATACAGATTAAGGGCGGAATCCACGATTTCTCGTACGACAACGAGACCGCGCTTAGCAGCGCACTCTGGAAGCAAATCCGAACGCAACAAGGAGCATTTTCCGGATTTTTCGCCTGGGCAAGCCGCAAGTATGCGATCGGACAAGGAGAGCAAGAGAGGCTAGCCGAAGGCCTTTGGGTGAGTGGGGAAATGTTTCCGGTACTCGGCATTGTTCCTGTCAAAGGCAGGTTGTTCACCCCGGAAGATGACCGAGCTGGCTGTGGTACCTCCGGCGCAGTCATTAGTTATGCGCTTTGGCAGAGTGAGTTCGGCGGCAAGGACTCCGTCATTGGAAACAGAATTGTCGTCTATGGCCACCCGACTCAGGTGATTGGAGTAACTCCGCCCAGCTTCTTCGGCCTTGATGTCGGAAAAGAATTCGAAGTTGCTCTTCCGATGTGTTCGGTCCCCGCCTATATCCCGGGCGACGGCACTATCATCCGCCCCGACGTGTTCTGGCTGCAAGTGATGGGACGCCTTAAGGCAGGCTCTTCGCTGCAACAAGCATCGGCGCAACTGGATGCAGCCAGCGCTGGAATGTTCGAGGCCACTGTGCCCGAGGGATACAGCGCGTCAGTGTTGGATTCCTATCGGAGCTTCCGGTTGACGGCCTATCCCGGGAGAAACGGTATCAGCGCTCCTGGCGAAAGATATGACACTTCGCTATGGCTTCTTTTGGGCACCACTGGACTGGTTCTTCTGATTGCGTGCGCGAACCTGGCGAACCTGATGCTCGTGAGAGCCAGCACACGAGAGAAGGAAATGGCCGTCCGTTTGGCGCTTGGTGCCAACAGGGGAAGAGTAGTCCAACAATTGCTGTTGGAGAGTTTAGTCCTTGCGGTCAGTGGTTCGATCGTGGGAATAGCTTTGGCATCGTTCCTCAGCAAAACCGTGGTGAGGATGCTCAGCACGGAAAGAGCTCAGTTTTATTTGGCAATGAACATCGATTGGCGGGTTCTGTCGTTCACCGCTTTAGCCGCCGTGTCCACCTGCCTGCTCTTCGGCCTTGCGCCGGCTCTGCGCTCCTCGCGAACTGCACCAGGAGCGGTATTGAAATCAGGCGGCCGTGGCATGACCGCAGGACGCCAAAGATTCTCGTTCCAGCAGACACTGGTCGTCTCACAAATTGCATTTTCCCTGGTGCTGCTCGTTGGGTCGCTGCTCTTTGTGCGTAGCTTTTGGAACTTGATGACGCTCGATCCGGGTTTCCGCGAAACCGGCATCCTGCGCGTCTATTTGAACTTTCGGCGCTTGGATTTGTCTCCCGAGCGTTACGAAACTTTCAAACATGATCTTTTAGAACATATTCGATCTATCCCGCTGGTGGAATCCGCGGCCGTCTCCACGCATGTTCCTTTGGACGGCGGCTATTTCTCGCTGGACATTCATACGGGAGCTGCGGAAGCCGAGTCCCGATTCACTTGGGTAAGCCCCGGCTATTTCCGGACCATGGAAATCCCGTTGGTTGCCGGACGCGACTTCACCGAACGCGACACAACCCAATCCCTTCCAGTCGCCATCGTGAATGAAACTTTTGTCCGGCGGTATTTGGGGGGCGGAAATCCCCTGGGAAAAACCTTTCGCACGAATGCCGAGCCTCACTACCCATCGACCGAGTACGAGATTGTTGGCTTGGTGAAAGATACAAAATACGGCGGACTGCGCGATAAGATCCCTCCGGAAGCCTTCGTGCCGACGCAACAATATCCGGAAAAATACTATTTCACGAACGTATTCGCCCGATTTTCGTCACCACCCTCGGCAGCAATCTCTGCCATACGAGATAAACTCGGTCCGCTCTATCCGGAAATGAAGATCGGGTATCACGTGTTTCAAACGGAAATTCAGAATGGACTCGTTCAGGAACGCTTGATGGCTTTGCTTTCGGGATTTTTTGGCGCGCTGGCGGCGCTACTGGCCATGATCGGCCTCTATGGAGTGATCTCCTACATCATCGCCATGCGTCGGAATGAAATTGGAATCCGCATGGCGCTCGGCGCGACTCGGGGAGACGTGGTCGGCATTGTCCTTCGGCAGACTCTGTGGCTGCTGGCACTGGGTGTGGGAATCGGCTTGCTACTTGCCGTGGCCGCCACAAGCGGCGCGCGTACATTGTTATACGGGCTGCGTCCGACGGATCCTCTAAGCCTGTTCGGAGCCGCTTTTTTCCTGGCCGTCGTAGCGCTGGCCGCTAGTTTTTGGCCAGCGTATCGAGCCACGCGGCACGATCCCATGAAAGCGCTTCGCTATGAGTGAATCGCACTACTCGTAACGCAATGCCTCGACCGGATCCAGTCGAGAGGCTTTCACCGCGGGATACATTCCGAAAAATAATCCGACGCTCATCGATACCGTCACCGCCAAGAGAATCGACCACAACGGAACAGCCGAGGGCAAACTCGGTACGAAAAGATGAATGAGCAGGCTGATTCCTAAACCGAGCAGTACGCCAATCACGCCTCCGGCCCCCGTTAGAACGATGGCTTCCGTCAAAAATTGCCAAATGACGTCGCGACGTCGCGCTCCGATGGCCTTGCGCACTCCAATTTCGCGCGTGCGCTGCGTTACCGACATCAGCATGATATTCATCACCCCGACGCCGCCCACGAGCAGCCCGATCGAGCTCACCACGGAAATCAACAGCGCCACGGAAGCCGTAATCTGGCGGAACTGGTCCGCGATCTCTTTCGCGCTCGTAACGCCAAAATTGTCCGGCTTGTCGTACGGAACATTTCGGCGCCTGCGCAGCACGCCGCGAATTTCGTCTTCAGCCTCCGCCATGCGGCCTGGGAACGCGGAGGCGCCAATCAAATTCTCATCATCCCCCGGCCGGTGTTTCTGATAGGTGCGGTAAGGAACCAGAATCGCTTTGTCGGCGGCCTGGTCCTTCATCAGTTGTCCCTTGCGTTTCGCCATTACGCCGATGACTTCGTAGGAAACTCCGTCGACAAGGACTGGCTTGCCCAGCGGATCTTCGTCTGGATACAGAGCTTTGGCTATATCCGGGCCGATGAGCGCGACATCCCTGCGATGCAAATTCTCCGCCTCTGTAATGAATCTTCCGCGTTCCGCCTTGGAATTGAAAACGACTTCATCCTCAGGCAAGATTCCGTGGTAGTCCACTCCAGCCACTTCCTTATTTTTGTAGCGCGCGCTCATCAGAGGGCGACCGCCGGGTGCGCCTTCCACAATCTTGGGCGTGATCGCAGCCGACACGGCTTTGACGTCTGGGCAAAGCTCGCCGATGGCCTGTGCATCTTCAAGCGTGAGAGGTTTGCGTGTGCGTTCTTCCGGGGAAAGGCGTCCCGATGTATGGATGGCCGGATCGAACTTGAAAATAAAGAGGGTATCCGAACCGAAATCACCGAGAAAAGCGTTTATGTCGTTGTACACGCCCATCAAAACCGCGACAACGGATAGCAGCGCGGTAATCCCTATGACTACGCCGAGCACGGTCAAAAAAGACCGCATCTTGTTCTCACGAAGCGTCGTGAGAGCCATCTGAGCGTTTTCGCTAAGTGCCATTCCCATCGTGATTTACTTTCCCGCTAGATCTCTGTCCGCAGCGCTTCGATCGGCTCCAACATGGCCGCTTTTCGAGCCGGATAAACTCCAAAGAAAATCCCCACTGCCGCCGAGATAAGTTCCGCGATAATAACGGCAGAAATGGGCACATGCATCGGAATGGACGTGGTCGCTTTTGCCAGCAGACAGATCCCGTAAGCGATTACCACGCCAATGGTTCCGCCCATGGCCGACATCACACACGCCTCCACTAGGAACTGCATAAGGATGTCCCGCCGGCTCGCGCCCAGCGCTTTGCGAATGCCAATTTCGCGCGTGCGCTCCGTGACCGTGGCCAGCATCACGTTCATGATCACCACTCCACCGATCACCAGGAAGACCGACACGACTCCGACCATGGCCATGGCGATCACTCCCGTTAGCTGATTCCACAGCTTCATCAGTGTCTCGGAGTCGAGAATCCCAAAAGAGTCAGTATCATTCGGGCTCAGGTGACGCCGCGCGCGCATCAGCACTCGCGTTTCGTCCTGCGTGCGGTCCATCCACTCCGCTCCGCGCGCCTGAACGTTGATCCAAATCCCGTCGTAAGCTCCATATATCTTGATATACGTCTCCGCGGGAATATACGCGAAGTTATCTCGCGATTGCCCGAGTACCGTCCCGACCGCCTTTGCAACACCAACCACGATGAACGGCCGGTTATCCAGCATCACTTCGTGGCCTACAGGGTCCAGGCTTGGAAAAAGCTTGGTCGCCAAATCCGCACCGATTACCGCCACCATCGCCCTGCTGTTCTCATCCGCTTCAGTGATGTAGCGGCCGTCAGACATTTCTTGTGCATCAATGTCGCCCATGTTGGCAGATACCCCGCGGATGCTGGTGTCCTGAATGGTAAGCGAACCCACGCGGGATTTCCCCGAACTCCAAACCTCCGCGCCGACACGCTGAGGCAGCTTCAGGTTCTCGCGCAGCGCCTCATAGTCGTCCCAAGTCACAAGTTTGTTGCGGCGCATCGCCTTAACCATCTCTTCCATCTCGGTGATGATCGGGTAGCGCATTACCGTGAACGCGTTCGAGCCCAGGTTGGCGACCTTGTTGGCGATGTATTGATTTACGCCGGAAATCAGCGCAATAACCACGATAAGCGTGGCGACGGAAAGAATGATCCCCAGCAGCATCAGAAACGAGCGCATTTTGTGCGCCACGAGTGTCTCGAGCGCCACGCCGATCGGTTCCCTCAGGGGCACTCGCCGCCTCATCAACACTGCTCCTTGCTCAGTTCTACGCCGCGGAGTACGTGAAAGTTTCAGCGGCGGTCATGCGACAAATTCCATCTGTAGGGGCGGGGCTTGCCCCGCCCTCTCCGCGCGGACTGACTACAGAAGGTGCCCACTTCCCTGTCAGTTGTTCGGAGACCCCGTCGTGCTCCCGCTGTTCTTATGATAGTTCGGATAAGGCGGCTTCTTGTATTTTGGCAGCGGATTCTTTTCCAAGTCCGCGAGTAGAAGTGAAACTGCTTTTTCAAGTTGTGGATCGTGCCCTTCGCGCACCGCTTTGGGATCTTGTTCTATCTCAACGTCCGGCGCAATACCGTGATTCTCCACCTCCCAATCGTTGTTCGGTGTCCAGAACCCCCGGCTCGGCGCGGTTACGGTTCCTCCGTCCATGAGTGACTCGCCAGGGCCGAAAAATCCAACTAGTCCGCCCCAAGTACGTTTGCCCACCAAAATACCTACCTTAGCTTGCCGGAAATGCCACGGCATGGCATCGCCCCCTGAGCCTGCATATTCATTGATGATCATGGCCTTCGGCCCCTGAATGAGGCTCACCGGCGTGGTCATGTCTTCGCCGTCGCGCGTCGTGCGGTAATTCATCAGCGTGCGCCGCAAATAGTCGAGAATGTAATCCGTGTTCGTCCCGCCGCCGTTGAAACGTTCATCGACAACCGCTCCATCCTTGCCCGCCTGGGAAAAGAAATATCGGTTGAAGTAGGTGTATCCGCCGCTCGCCGTATCCGGCAAGTAGATGTACGCCAACTTCCCTTTGCTGAGCTGGTCCACTTTGCGGCGGTTGCCTTCTACCCATGCCAGTTCGCGCAGTCCCCTCTCGTTTTCGACCGGAACCACGCTCACTTCCCGCGAACCGCTGCCGTCGGCATTCGGTCCGACGCGCAACATCACGGACTTCCCTGCCGTCTCCTCAAAAAAGCTGTAGACGTTGTCGCTACCGTGCACTTCATGTCCATTTACAACCAGCAGGTACTCGCCTTCCACAACGTTAACTCCCGGTTGCGTCAGCGGCGCGTGCAATTGCGGATTCCAATTCTCGCCGTCGTAGACGTGCGAAAACTGATAGCGGCCATTTTCGATTTTGTAATCCGCGCCGAGAAGTCCAACAGGAATACGCTTCATCTCCGGGCCATCGCCGCCGCGCACGAAGAGATGCCCGACGGTCAGGTCGCCCATCGTCTCCTTGAAGATATAGTTCAGGTCATCGCGCGAGGCGACCCCTGGCAAGTACGCTGCGAATTTTTTCTCCTGTGCCGCCAAATCCAGGCCATGAAATCCAGGGTCATAAAAGAAGTCGCGCTCGATCCGGAACGCCTCGTGATACATCTCCTTCCACTCAACCGCCGGCTCGATGCGCACGTCCATCGCCGCAAGATTCAGCGTCTTTGCGCCGACGGGCGCTCCTGAAGAATTGCCCGCACCGGGCGCCCCCGGCAAGGGTGCAGCCGGAAGAGGTGCAATCGCCCAGACTTGCGCCGGAATTGTTCCTCCAGGCTGCGGCGCACTTGCGTGCCTGTACAGCAGCTTCTCGCCATCGGCCGAGACATAAAAAGCCAGAATGTTTTCAAGCAGCTTGTCCGTCCTGCGAGTCTTCAGTTCAAAGCGATGCGCCGTGAGAGTTTCCGGTCCGTTTAACGGCTGGACCAGCGGCCCTTCCACAAGAAACAACACTCCTTCTTTCCCTGTTTTCAATTCCGTGTAGTTCCTCGCCGGAATCGGCATCGCCAAAATCCGCTGTCCAATCTTCTCGAAGTCCACTTTTACAACCGCGGGCGGTTTCTCTTTATCTTTTTCCGCAGCTCCCGTCTTAGCGGCATCTGTCTTTGCCGCGTCAGTCTTCGCTTCTCCTTCCTCATCGCTCAAAGGCGCTAGCGGCGATGGCAAATCCATGCGCAGCACGACAATATAAACGTTGCTTGTGACGGGCCGGTCGTAGCTCAGCATCGACGTGTCCTTCGTCGGCCCCGCATCCGTGCTCGACAGAAAATAAAGATACTTCCCGCCCTTATCAAAGACCGGCGAAACTGAATCGCTCCCCGCATCCGTCACTCGCTCGCTCTTCGCCGTTTCCAGCGAATACAAAAACACCGAACGCATGTGGCTCACTTCTTGCTGCGTGTACGCCAGCCATTTGCTGTCCGGCGACCAAGCCGCCTGGAATATCTGCTCCGGACCTGTGAACCTGTCATGAAAAACTCTTACCGGCGTTTTCTTCTCGAGGTCCACATACCAAAGATTCAATCGTTTGTCCGTGTATGCAATCTTCTTGCTGTCCGGCGACCACGTCGGGAAAAAGAAGAAAGATCCAGGGGTTCCGAGATCGAACTTTTGCGCTTCCCCCTGGCCATTCTGGTTCTTCACATACAAAGCTTCCTCGCCCGACTCATCCGAAAAATACGCGATGCTCTTTCCGTCCGGCGACCATGCCGGATACCGCTCATCCGCTCCGGGCGTGTTCGTCAAGTTGCGAATGTCGCCTTTTTCCGCGGGAACCGTGAGTATCTCCCCGCGCGCTTCAAACACCGCCCTTAAGCCCGTCGACGAAATGTCCGCGTTGCGAATACGATTAGCCACATTTTCGTACCGTGGCCGCAGCTGTGGCAGGTCGCCCGCAATGCGAATATCGACCTTGTGTGCCGCGCCAGTCTTCAAGTCATAAAGCCAAATCGCGCCAAACTGTTCGATGGCAATCGCATCTGGTCCCGCGCTCGCGTACTTAAAGTCGAGTCCATCGTTCTTGAGCGCGACCGTCACGCCCTTCGTCTTCGTGTCATAGCTGAAGAGCGACATCGGCCCGTTCCGATCCGAAAGAAAAAATACGCGCTGATCCACCCACATTGGATTGAAGTCGTTCGAATTCTCTCGCGGCACCTTCGTCACGCTTGAATCCGACAGCCGCGCGATCCACACCGGCGATGTTCGTCCGCCGCCATACCGTTTCCAGATTTCGAATGCGTGGTCCAGCGGCACGTACGCCAGTTCCTTGCCATCGGGCGAATACGATCCCTCGGCGCCACCGGGTAGTGGCAGTTCGGTCGGAAAACCACCTTCGCGCGAAATCGTAAAAAGCCGGTTGAAAAAGGAATAGCTATTCCGTTCCGACGCAAACAGGACCGACTTCCCGTCGCGCGTCCAACCCACGACTTCGTCCGCCGCCGGATGATACGTAAGCCGCCGCGGTGTGCCACCGCTCGCCGGGATCAGGTACACATCCGCATTTCCATCGTAATTGCCCGTAAACGCGAGCTCGCTGCCATCCGGTGAAAAGACTGGCCGTGACGCTGTTCCCGCCCCTGCGGTCAGCCGCAGCGCAACGCCGCCAGCTCGCGGCACGCTCCACAAATCTCCGGCGTACACAAATACTATCTGCGTCGCGTTGATCGTCGGTTGATGCAAAAGCAACGGCGGATTCTCATCCGCTAAACACACGCACGCCACCAACAGCGCGAACACACTTGCAGCAAATCGCAACATTTGCATTTCCCCCCCGGATCCCAACCTTCCAATCGCGCACAATCTTACAGCCACATCATTCCAGATGAAACCGCCCACCGGACTTGCCTCCGCCATAACGGATTTGTGATAAGAAGGTGTCGCGACAATGCTCTTATGCGACTTAGCTAGCATCCTTTTTACTCGATCAGCACTGAGGCAGCCTGATGACCGATGAAACCGCAGCTCCGAAGTCCGCCGGCGTCTGGACGATGATCTTCACAGATGTTCATTTCTGGGTTCCGGCTATCGTCCTGCTTGCCGGACTAGTCGTCCTCCATTGGATTCGCTGAGCCTCGCGTGAACTCCGCCGCTGCAAACACAAAAATGCTCTCGCCCTCCATCGAATCCGCCCGTCTCCGCAAGTTGCAACTCGTGGGTATCCTCTGCGGCTTCGGCGCAGGCGCATGGCTAGGCGCCGCGGAGGCTCCAACAAAATTGGTGAAACTTGGCCTCTCCCCGCTCATCGTTTCACTCTTAATGGTTCTCGGCGTCTTCCTCGCGCGCTGGAGTCTCCCCGCTCTCATCCGCGGCACCGGCCAAATGCGCCTCGACATTCGCCAAGCCCCTCACCTGATCGTCTGGGGCATTCTCGCCGGCTGTCTCTGGGCCGTCGCGAATACGCTCACCATCTTCGCCATTCGCGACATCGGCCTCAGCATCGCCTTCCCTCTCTGGAACATCAACAGCCTGCTCGGCATCTTCTGGGGCTATCTTCTCTTCAACGAATTGCGCGACGCCGGCAAAATTCGCTGGCTCACCGTCCTAGGCGGCGCACTCCTCATGTTCGCAGGCGCAACGCTCCTCGCCGTCGCCTCTTCCGCACAAAGCCCCGCCGAACATCCCCTCCGCGGAATCCTCGCCGCGCTTAGCGCAGGCGTTCTCTGGGGAACGATGTACGTCCCCTATCGCAAAGCCTATCTGACCGGCATGAATCCCCTCTCCTTCATCGCGTTCTTCACCATCGGCGAATTGGGCATGATGCTGACTCTCGCTGTTGTCTACGGTGGCGGCCCTGACGCTCTAATTCATCAACTCGAGCTAGCCAAGCCCGTCCTTTTCTGGCTGATGCTTGGCGGTTTCGTGTGGGTGATCGGCGATTTATTTCAGCAATACGCCGCAAAATACATCGGCATCAGCCGGGGCATTCCGCTCTCCAACACAAATCAGTTGTGGGGCCTGCTTTGGGGCATCCTGGTTTTCGGAGAGCTGCGCGGCCTCAGCTCCTCGCTCTACGCGCAAGTCATCGGCGGCTCTATCTTGATGGCCGCAGGCGCAGGAGCCATCGCTCTCTCCAGCGTCACCGGCAAAGAACACGCTCGTTGGAAGCAAGCCGCCGATCGCGAAGGCCAGCGCTACAAAGTCGATGCCGGCTACGTAGAGGCCGGTCTCTCAGGCAGTGACGCGAATAACTCGAGCGATCCAACCGGCCAGGCCGCCCTTCCGCCTTCCAGGACATGGCTCGACTATCTGTTGGTCATCGCAACCACGACAATTTTCATCGGCCTCGCCGTTCTCGCTCGCGCTCCAAATATGGCGCTCAACTGGCCCGCCCTACTCGCGCTCGCCGCAGCCATGCTAATTTTCCTGTTCACGTGCGGCATCGCCCTCTGGCGCACCACCCGCTTCAATTAACTCTAGCTCTGTAGGGGCGGGGCTTGCCCCGCCCTCTCCACACAACGCGCACGAATTCATTCCCGCACAAGCCTGCCGAATGTGTAAACTAATCTCCGTAAACTGAATTTAGCGGGTGTGCAAAGCCAATCCCGCCTCAAGCACTGTCTTCGGAGCGCGCAAATGGCCGGCACCCTCCCACTACCCGCAACGCTCCAAGCCCGCACAGCCGAGCGCGTCTCCGCCAAATCTCTTTCAATCCCCTGGTATATCTGGTGCAACGTCCTCGCGGTAGCTTGCAGCGCCGTTGGCGGCGTCTGGGACATTTCCTGGCACGAAAGTGTCGGCCGCGACACGTTCTGGACTCTCGCGCATCTCCTGATTCAGCTCTGCGGCATCCTCGCAGGCTGTGGCTGCGGCTACCTCATTCTTTCCACCACCTTCCGCAAAAATTCGCCCGTCCGCGCCAACTCCGTTTCCATGTGGGGATTCTACGGCCCGCTCGGCGCATTCATCTGTGCCTGGGGCGCCGTTGCGATGATCACCTCCGCCCCATTCGACAATTGGTGGCACAACGCCTACGGCCTCGACGTCAAAATTCTCAGCCCGCCGCACATTTTGCTCGCTCTCGGCATGACCGCCATCCGTTTCGGCACGCTCGTCCTCGTCCTCGCCGAAGTGAATCGCGCAACCGGCCAGTATCGCGTTCGTCTCGAGCGCTTCCTCTTTTTCTCGTTTCTTTTTCTTCTCGCCATGACTGTCGGCATCATGCAGGAAGACACCTTCCGTATGTTTATGCACGGCGCGAAGTTTTACGTCGTCATTATGTTTGCCGCGCCGATATTGTTTGCCGCCGTCTCGCGCGCCTCAGAAAATCGCTGGGCCGCGACCATCATGACCGGCGCCTACACACTCCTGCACATCTCGTTCATGCAAATTCTGCAGCTCATCCCCGCCGTGCCCAAACTCGGCCCCGTCTACCAAAACATTACGCATCTCGTCCCGCCGGATTTTCCGCTGCTCTTGATCGTACCCGCGATTGTGTTCGATCTAGTGCGCAGTCGCCTCGCTGGTTGGAATCGGTGGACGCAAGCCGCCATCCTCGGCGCAGCCTCGCTAGCAAGTTTCGTGGCCGTTCAATGGCCCTTCGCCAATTTCCTAATGTCTCCCGCCTCGCGCAACTGGTTCTTCGCCACCAACAATCTGCCCTACTTCATCCCGCCCGCTTCGCATTGGGCGCGCAGCGCCTGGTACCCCACCGAAAACAGCCCGCTTCAATTTGCGCTGACCATGCTTCTAGCCCTGGCCGCCGGCATCCTCATGACGCGAGTCGGCCTGAGTTGGGGCGACTGGATGCGCCGCATCCGCCGTTAACCTTCCGCGATGGGCGCCACGCGATTGTCATGGTCGCGGCGCGAGATCTTCAGACGCCTTGGTAGACTAGCGTAAGAAATCTGCGAGGATTAATGAAGCCCTCACCCCATTGTTCGTCCGTGCGGGCGCTCGGTTTGGCGGCGATCACTTCTTCCACCGACATTCCTTTTTTCTTGAGCGCGGCCACTTTTTCGCGAATTTCCACCAACACATCGCGGAAAAGAACGAGGTCCGCTTTGCCGCCGACGTCTCCGTGCCCCGGAACAACGATCATCTTCTCTGTGACTTTTGCGAGGTTAGCTTCGGTTGCACGGATGGTGCCGTCGATGCTGCCGCCGGTCGAATAATCGAGGAACGGGTAATTGCGATTCCAAAAAGTGTCGCCGGTGTGAAAAACATCAGCCTCCGTGAAGTGCACGGAAATATCGGAGTCGGTATGCGCGGGCAGGTAGTGTTTCAGGACGAGCGTACTGTCGTTGGCGTGCACCGTGTAGTCTTCTTTGAAGACCGTCGAAGGGATCGCAGCGGCGGGCGCAGCTGGAAATGTGTAGTGCCAACCCTCGGTGCGCGTGTCGACAAGAAGATGCTTTCGCGTATTCTCTTGCGCCAGAATGCTTGCTCCGGCTTCATGCAGCCAGGCATTGCCGCCGGTGTGATCGAAATGCCAGTGCGTGTTGATCAATTGCTTGACGGGGTCGGCGCTGATCCCCGCAAGGGCCGCGGCAACATTTGGCCGCGCAGTAACTATTTCCGCGTCCACCAACAGCTTCCCGTCCGTACCGGTAAGCACGGCGATATTTCCGCCTGCCCCCAAAAGCACCGTGATATTGCGGCGAAGCTTTTGCACCGTGATCTTCGCCGTAGCGGCCTCCTTAAACGCACTTGCAACGAGAACGTCTTCCTCCGCGAGCAATGATTTAGGTGCAAGAGAAGCTGCCGCCGCGAGACTCGCTGAAATAAGAAAATCGCGACGCGAAGGTTCCCTGGAAGTTCGTATAGTCATGCGTTCCTCCCTTTCTATATTCCGCAATGCATTCCACGCAGTCGCGCATGGGCTGTTCCGGCCGTCGTTAAACAAAAGTCTTGCTTGGTAGTCTTGATACCGTGGGCTTTCGATGACGGCGGGCGAAAATTCGATGTGAACGATTTACATCTCCCAAGAAATGGCGGCTAGCGCCGAACTAGGGCCCTTTCCGACCGGCTTGGAACCGACGGGGGGCGCGCGAGTGGCACGGTTTGCAATTCAGAATCTTCAATTCAAACAACACGGGTGCCCCAGGTTCGTAGTTTGAACCTGGGTCTTGGAACGGAGGTGAACGACCCTGAACGGACCGAGATGATTCTTTCCTTTACTACTAGGCGGTCGATCAAACCGCCGCGCACCTCAGAGCCCGCTCGGTGTTTTATCCGGAGCTTCCGCCGCAGCCGAGCCTTTCTTGTACACGATCTTCTTCGCCCCGGCTTCGCAAGTGCCCACCACTTTTCCGTCTCCAGCGTCCGCGTCCTTCGCCACGATGTCCAGCGAGTACCCTTTGACGCCCTTCGCGTCCAGCTTCGCCGCGATTTCCGTCTTCAACTCTTCACAGGGCTTTGCCTGCGCATAACTGCACGCCGGCACAACCAACACCGCCGCAATACCTAGCCAAATTTTCATTTTGGGATCTCCTTCGTGGGAAATGAGGGCCCTCCCAAGCATACCAAATCGAATTTCCCGCAGCCGCTCTCTACATTCCTCGTTCCGATTTAGGCACCCTCTCCGGCCCCCAACTACTGAGTCCCGCATTATATTCCGAAGTAGGAATTTCGAGTGCGGCAGCTCTGCTGCCGTTTTTCCTCAGCAACTCGTACCACTCCCTATTTGGCAAAGCTTAATAATGCAAAAAAACACATCCCAATTCTTCCGGCGAACATCCAACCAGAGTGCAGTCGTTCGAGAGACTCCCAGGCCACCAAATTCCTCGAATCATCAGCAACACCAGAAAACTCGCAAAAGGAGAATCGCAATGCCAACGATCACCACAAAAGACGGAGTCACAATTTTCTACAAGGACTGGGGTACCGGCCAGCCCATCGTTTTCTCACACGGTTGGCCTCTTTCGGCCGACGACTGGGACAACCAAATGATGTTCTTCTTGAATCACGGCTATCGCGTCATCGCCCATGACCGCCGCGGCCATGGACGCTCGAGCCAAGTCGAGACGGGGCACGACATGGATCACTACGCCGCTGACCTTGCGGCGCTTACCGAGCATCTCGACCTGAAGAATGCCATCCATGTTGGCCATTCGACGGGCGGCGGCGAAGTGACACGTTACGTCGCACGCCACGGCCAAAGTCAAAATCGCGTCGCTAAAGCGGTGCTTATCAGCGCCGTGCCGCCGCTCATGGTGAAAACGCCCGCCAATCCCGCTGGCTTGCCCAAAGAAGTCTTCGACGGCTTCCAGAAAACACTTGCCGCCAACCGCGCGCAATTCTACATGGACCTGCCGATCGGACCTTTTTACGGCTACAATCGGCCTGGAGCGAAACCGTCCCAAGGCATCATTGAAAATTGGTGGCGCCAAGGCATGATGGGCGGCATCAAGGCCCACTATGACGGCATCGTGGCCTTCTCGCAGACGGATTTCACCGAGGACCTAAAGAAGATCACGGTACCGACGCTCGTGATGCACAGCGAAGACGACCAAATCGTGCCCTACGTCGCCGCCGGCCCGCTCAGCGCCAAGCTGGTCAAAGGCGCCATACTGAAAACCTACAAGAATTTCCCCCACGGCATGCCCACAACCGAAGCCGACACGATCAACGCCGACCTGCTAGCCTTCCTAAAAGGCGCAAACGCCGCCTCCGCGTAGCGCGCGGCCGATGTCCTTTAACGCACAGTAATTTTCTCGAGTTTGTCATAAAACAGGGGTGGTCTTCGTTCTCATCCAAGGCTACCCCCGTTTTTTTTTCTGCGGCCGAGAGCACAGATGTCTTCTAGCCACGCCGCCCGCCAAGCGAAAAAACGACGGGGTCACACCAAGAGCTGATCCACACGCAGGTAGTGTTTTGGCGTAATGAAACGGAAAACCTCAAAAATGACCGAACTATTGAATCTCGCTGTAAAAGCCCACGGCGGTCTCGATCGCTGGAACAAAGTGAAGTCGATTAAAGTCGCGGCCTCGATCACCGGCGCCATCTGGTATGTCAAAGGCAAAGGAGACTTCCTTAAGAACGTAATCTTAACCGCGGACACCTGCAACGAGCACCTCGCCGTCGACTTTCCCGGCCAAAACAAGCGCGCCGTTTTCACGCCAGGCCGCATTGTGATCGAGACAACGAACGGAATCCTGATCGAGTCCCGCGATAACCCCGAAAAATCCTTCGAAGGCCAACTAAGAGAAACTCCGTGGGACGAAATCCACGTCGCCTATTTCGTCGGCGAAGCCCTGTGGACCTACCTCAACACTCCGTTCCTATACACCCACGACGGTTTCAGCACCGAAGAAATCCCGTCCATTCAAGTCGAAGACGAAACCTGGCGCCGCCTCAAAGTCACTTTCCCCGACAGCGTCAAAAGCCACACCAAACAACAAATCTCCTGCTTCGGCCCTGACGGCCTGCTCCGCCGCCATGACTATACCGTCGACATCCTCGGCGGCGCCACTGGCCTCAATTACGCCTCCCACTACCGCAACGTAGACGGCATCATTGTCCCCACCAAGCGCCGGGTCTACGCCTACGAAGGCAACTACCAACTCGTAAAAGAGCCTCTCCTAGTCGCCATCGACATGGGCGAAATCACTCTCGTCAACGATGCTCGCACGCCAGCCGTCGCCCACTCGGCATGAACTCAACGCCTGAGCGGGGGTGCCCCACCCTCGTTTTTTGAGGGAGGGATCTTTCTTTTTTCTTTATGAGTTCGTTCCTTCCCGGCGAATTAACTCACTCGCTCCACGGGTTGAACGGCCTGGCCATTACTTCAAATCCAGCGGAGGCCCGCTGACTCGTTTCCCCTTGAGGTGGAAATTTACTTCGACATGGTCGGCGATCTTAATGAACGGAATGCCCTTGTTCATCCCGTAGTCCTTGCGGTTGAAGACCATTTTTCCTTTAATCTCGCCTGAGCCCGTTCCTCTGCCGGAAACCGTTAGCGTCAGCTTCTCGGGGTTTGATACTCCGCGGATTGTAAAGTCCCCATCCACTTCATAGGTTTCGTGGCCGGTCCTCACGATTTTTGTCGACTTAAACGTGATCACTGGATTCTGCTCGACGTCGAAGAAATCCTTTCCCTTCAGCTTGCCGTTCTTCACGCCGCTTCCGGTATCCACGCTCGCTGCCTGAATCGTGATCTCTAAAACGGCCGTCGTTTCGTCAGGCGAGGCAAACTTCAAGGTCGCATCCCACTTGTCGAATTTGCCGGCGATATCTACCGAAGCCTTTACGTCAAACCTAATGGTGCTCTCCACCGGCGTAATCTCGAAAACTGGAGCCTGCGCTCGACTTAATGAAGGAAACACAGCTAACGCCAAGAGGCACAGAACAGTTAGTCGCAAGAAATCCCTCCCTGAAAAAGACCAGCACGATAGCGTCATGTTCGCGGAGGCTATCGGCCGCGTTCAATGTCGCCTACTGTAACAAATGACAGGCTGTGCGCACCAAGCGCATTGCCGCGGCGGTGGCCAAGAAGTTAGGAGGTAGGGGGGTACCCCCCGTCGGCTCTACGTGTGGGGCTTTTGACTTTTCCACTCCTTCCCTCAGTCTCATCAGTTAAATCACTTATAAGATTACACTTGACAACTAGTACGAATATGATATACTTGGGCTGTATTTAATCGCGGAGGAGACAGGAAGTACGCCGTTGCCTCCCGAACCCACCCGCCTTGACGTCTTTCAATTCCTTCGCCGCTCCCAGCGCTCAAACGCTAGCTCTCTCAGAGAGCACAAACAGAGCAAACAGAGAGGACCCAACCCGTGCATTTTCAATAGCTTACAGATACATTATTCAGTAAGCCTTTTAGATTCATATTCTTACAAATTGAGGGGGGGGGATTTTTTCCAGCTTCGCCTACCTCTCCGCGCGTCTCAACGTACTCTGCGTCTCTGCGTTATCCTTTTTCCCCTCTTCGCCTCTCGCTCTTCAACTGTCGGCTGTCAGCTTCAAGCTCGCCTGCCGATGGACCCGGCACTCAATCGCTGGTACATTGCTTCTCACACGGAGGGTCTCACCTCGAGCAATTCCGCCACACCCAGCCGGCCGGGCGGACTCACAGTGCAGTCCCAAAGTCTTCCGTTTCTCTCACCAATCAAAAAAACGAAAGCGAGCAAATCATGTTCAAGAGACTTATGTCAGGAGCTGCGATTGCGATTCTGGCGTGTTCGGCATCCGCATCCCTTCGCGCACAGGAAGTAACCGCACCCGAAAAAGAAAAAACGTTGCAATATCTCGAGAAAACGAAGCAAGGCGTTCTCGATGCCGTCAAAGGACTCTCCGAAGCGCAATGGAATTTCAAAGCCGGACCGGATCGCTGGTCCATCGCGCAGTGCATGGAGCACATCGCCGCCGCAGAAGATTACATTCGCGGCTTGGTCATCGAAAAAGTGATGCTCGCGCCCGCAGTTCCCGGCCGTGACGTGCAAGCTACCGACGATGCCATCCTCGCCAAGGTTCCCGATCGCTCGAAAAAAGCGCAGGCCCCCGAGCCGATCGTTCCCACCAATCGCTATGGGTCACCTGACGCCTCCATCAAGCATTTCGTGGAAAGCCGCGACAAAACCGAAGAATTCCTGAAGACCACGCCCGGCCTCCGCGACCACGCCGTCGACGGTCCGACGGGCGGAAAGATGGACGCCTATGAATTCATCCTGCTCATCGCCGCGCACAGCGAACGCCACACCAAACAAATCCTTGAGGTGAAAGCCGACCCCAACTATCCCAAGAACTAGCAACGAAAAGGAGACCTGATAAAAAAACGCGGAGCACGGCGCAAAGCTCGATTTGGAACGTCGCGAGATGTTTGTTGCTCCGCAGACCACAGCGCGAATATGATGGAAACAATGAAACATATCATTCAAGTGCGGATATTCCGTGGCGATAAGTACTACGTCGCGGAGTGCTTCGATCTTCCGGTGGTGACGCAGGGCGCGACACTCGACGAACTGATGAAGAACGTGAAAGAAGCGATCGCGCTCCAATTGGAAGGTGAGAACCCTGCTGACTTCGGACTCGCACCCAATGCTTCCATCCTAGCGAGCTACGAACTCGAGCCCGAACCGCAAGTACATGCCCAAGCCTAAAGTTCTTTCGGGCGCGGATGTGGTTAAGATTCTTGCGTCATTTGGATTCGGAGTGGCCTCACAACGTGGTAGCCACATTAAACTCCGAAGAGTGAGTTCCGACGGTACGCGGCAGACGCTCACTCTTCCGAACCATCGCGAATTGGACCGGAGGAACTTTGCTGGGAATTTATAGGCAGGCGCTTCACTACATTCCTAGCGAGGAGCTGGCGCAGCATTTTTACGCAGACTGAATGTGCTAAACTTTTCTTCGCAGCGGCGCGATGAGCGCGGCTGCCGGAGCGTGGAACTTCGGGCTCTGTGCAACGAGGTCCCGCGAACCCCGCCAGGCCCGGAAGGGAGCAACGGTATCGGGATTGCCTCGGGTGCCGCAGATCACCCGAAGTTCCTCGCGCCGAAAATGCAGTTCACAAAATCGAAAGTTGAAAGTCGAACGTGAACTGCGAAGCGCTGGCTTTGATGGTGCAACGATGATTTTGGCTGGAGTGGTTCTGACTCTGTTTGGTTTGGGCTGCGTTGGGATTGTGTTTTTTGTTTTGTGGCTTAACAAGCAGAGCAGGAGCGCGAAGTCGACTAACGCGAAATGAGCTACCAGGTTATAGCCCGGAAGTGGCGCCCGCAAACTTTCAGTGATCTTGTCGGACAATCCCACGTAACTTCGACGCTGGCAAACGCGATCAAGAACGATCGCGTGGCGCATGCGTATATTTTTTCGGGCGCGCGCGGCGTCGGAAAAACCACCGCGGCACGCATTCTTGCGAAGGCCATGAATTGCGCGCAAGGACCGACAGCCGAGCCTTGCGGTGAATGCGATTCCTGCAAAGAGATTGCTGCGGGAACTTCACTCGATGTGATCGAGATCGACGCAGCCTCGAATCGCGGCATCGACCAAATCCGCGAGCTGCGCGAAATGGTGCGCTACGCTCCCGCCGCCTCGCGCAGCAAGGTAGTACTGCTTGATGAAGCGCACATGCTCACGAGCGAAGCTTCCAATGCCCTGCTGAAAACACTCGAAGAGCCGCCCGACCGTGTGATTTTCGTCATGGCGACGACCGAGCCGGAAAATCTCGCCGATACGATTCGTTCTCGTTCGCAGCATTTTCATTTTCGTGCGCTGACCTTTGCGGAAATCACCGGACGACTGGAAGAGATCGCCGCAAAAGAAAATTTAAAGATCGACCCGGGCGCGTTGGCAGTGATTGCGCGAATGGCGGAAGGCAGCTTGCGCGACGCGCTTTCCCTTCTGGAACAGGCTAGAGCCTATTGCGGCGACGTGATTGCGGACAAAGAAGTTCGCGAATTGCTTGGCGTGGTGCCAGAAGATTCGCTCAACGAACTTGTCGCGGCCATCGCGGAAGGTTCGGCGGACCGCGCACTCGGGCTGGTGCACACGTTTCAGAAGGAAGGCCGCAATCTTCAACATTTTTGCCGTGAAGCCATCCGGCACATGCGCAACTTGCTGATCGCTCGAGTGAGCGGCGCGGATTCGGATTTGATTGCGGCTACGGCGGATCAACGCCCCGCTCTGGCAAACGCCGCTGCGCAATTCAGCGAAGAAGACCTCACGCGATTCTTTCAGATTCTTTTGCAGACGGATGACGATTTGCGGCGCAAGCCCGACGCTCGCGTGCACCTGGAGATGGGCCTCTTGCGCCTGATCAACGCGCAACGGCTCGCACCGATGGAAGAATTGATGGCGGAACTTCGCAGCGGGGCACCTGCCGGGGGTTGCAAGTGCAGGCGGCATGCGCTCAAGCGCGAGCATAGCACCGGGGGTGACCGCACCGCAGGCTGCGCCAGCCACACGAAGTTTTTCTCCTGCTCCTAGCTCCTGCTCCGCAAACAACTTTCACTCCACCGCCGCGTATCTCCACAACGAGTTTTTCTCCAGCCGCGACTGCTGCTGCACCGGCGCGCGCGGAAGTAAAAACCGCTCCGGCGCCAACGCCAGCACGAGAAGAGATCAAGGCCGCACAGCCAGCCGCGCCTCCTGCAGCCGTTGCGCCTGCTTCGGAATCTGAATCACAAGCCGAAGAAGTTGTCGGAACGCCAAGCGCGGCGCGCGCAGAAGGAATCACGCAGGAGCAGGTTGCGGAAATCAAGACGGCGATTCAAGCGCAGCAGAAATTTCTCGGCGAGATCGTGAACCAAGGCAGCCGCTGGGAATTGGAAGGCGCCGAACTGAGAATTTATTTTTCGGCGGACAAGCGCGCGTTCGCCGAAATGATGGAAGGACGCGACTCACTAGAAAAGGTCCGTGCCTCTTCAAGCAAAGTGCTGGGCCGTCCGGTGAGAGTGTGTGCTAAAGTAGAAGCAGTTGCAGCAACTGCGCCGCGCGGAATTTCTGCAACGCAAGAGTTGCGCGAACAGTTCGAGCGAGATCCGATGGTGCGATCGATGCTGCAACGCTTCGGTGGAAAAATCTCCGAAGTAAAATGGCGCCAAGAGGAGTCCTGATGGAAGTCAATGCGATCCAGCAGATGCTCTCGAGGTTGCGGCAGGTTCAGGAAGACTTGCAGCAACAAGTGAATGGCGTAGCTGTCGAAGCTTCGGCCGGCGGCGGCATGGTCACCGTAAAAATGAACGGCCAGAAGCAAATCGTGGACCTGCGCATCGAACCAGAAGTTTTCGACAGCAAGGATCAGGAAATGTTGCAGGACTTGGTGCGCGCCGCAGTCAACGAAGCTTCACGCCGCGTCGATGAAGAACTCGCCAGCCAAATGAAAAATCTCGCCGGCACCATTCCCGGAATCTCAGGAATGAAAATCCCCGGTTTGTTCTAGGCCGCTCAGCGATTCGGAATTGTCCAGTCGTAATTTCGCTTCCCTTCTCTTCTTTCTAATTAGTGGCATGCTTCGCTCCATCGACACAGCGCATTTTCATTTCACGTATTGGCCGTTGTGGACTTCGTATTCGACGTGGAACTGTTTTTGTTGCTTGCGATTTTCCCAATGCTCTTCTGCGATTAGGCGGTTGATTTGGTCTAGGCGTTCGGAGGGGAGCGGGTGCGAACGGAAGTAGCCGGTCAAACTTTGAATCGCAAGC
The DNA here is from genome assembly GCA_963730495.1 of uncultured Acidobacteriota bacterium. Classification (GTDB taxonomy): domain Bacteria; phylum Acidobacteriota; class Terriglobia; order Acidiferrales; family UBA7541; genus Acidiferrum. The sequence continues at coordinate 101,686 of CAVSSD010000024.1, forward strand.
TCGGAGAGTTCTTCTTCGGGACTTTGCGCGTGAATGACGTATTCATTGCAGAGCTTGGCTAGCCGGGTAAAAATGTCGACGGCTCCGTACGGGCGAGTAGCCGGATTCGACGGCCAGGCGGACGCCTTCGCGATCGGCTTCGAATTCTTCGTCTTTGTGGTAGCCGGCTTGCCAAAACTCCAGAGGGATTTGCAGAAGCTGGCCAACAATGTCAAGATCCAGATTCTTGAGCTTGGCTTCGATCTGCACGCGCTCGATGCAGTGATAGTGATCGATGTGTTCGACTTCGTGCGCGAGGATGATGGCTAGCTCGTCTTCTGTTTCCATTTGATCGAGCATGCCTTCGCCGATGTAAACAGGGCCGCCGGGCAGCGAGAACGCATTGATCATGTTGTGATCGGGGATGAGATGAAAGTTGTAGTCGAGATGGCGGTGAGCGTGAGCTGAAACGGTGCCGCCTACGCGACTGACATATTTTTGCAGGGCTTCTTCTTCGGGAGTGAGCTTCATCACTAGGCCCGAATATTGGGCGGCTAATTCGCGGCCGATGGTGATTTCCTGTTCATCGCTGAGCCGCGTGAAATGCATGGGGATGCGAGTGAGGTCGCGTTGCGTGTCGGCAGCCAAATTCAAGATGGCGTTTGCAGAGACGGGAGGAGACTTGGCGCGACGTTGGCTCCAATAGAGGCCGGCGAGCGCGACTCCCAGGATGGCGAAGAAAATTATGAAGACGACGGCGCGCTTCATCGATGATGCTCGAAGATCTCTCTGAGTCGCGTGTGGAGCAGTGCAACAGCCACGAGAACGCCGCCCACGATTGCAACCGTGAGCCCTCTCTCAAACAATGTCTGTCGCCAAAAGTCCATCGCGGCTATTTTTGCGACGCAGAGTAACAACAGTGCGTACCCGGCGAGACGGTAGCTGTGTTCCTTGCACACATAGGAAAGCAAAACGATGCACAATCCTTCGAGACCCCAAGAGGCTGTAACCCACTCGGCGCTCATTTTCAGCGCAAACATCGTGGCGATTAAAACTACGGGAACAAAAAACTGGAGTTGCTCGGGCCGGGCAACAAGCGCGGTGGTGATTTTTTTCCAGCGGCTCGCGTAGGCGGGCGGCGCGTATCGCCCGCGCAAGGCAAACGCAAAGTACAGGGTCGCGAGCAAAATGGCCGAAGCGCTTCCAACAACGATGTAGCGACCTTGCCAGGTTCCCTGATTGAAATAACCCCCACCGAAAAGATTGTGGGCCATACCACGCGCGAAAGTTCCCAGCGTGAGAAGAATTCCCTGGTGGAGAAAAATGGGGCGATCGAAGCGCCCAAGCAGCGGCGAAGAGAGCCAGAGTTACCGTTGCATAGGAAACTACCACCCATTCAGGCGGGAACTGAAAATAGAAGAGGCCGGCAACCGTGGCCGTTCCGAGATAGGCAAGGAACGAATCAAAACGGAACCGGTGGTCGCCTGCGGTGTTTTCTTCCTCCGCGGAAAGCTGCGCGTAGACAAAAAAGAAAATTAGAATGAGCGGGACGACAGTGATCATGCGGTCGCTCAAGAAGACGCCAGGATCACCAGCCGCAAGGTTCGCAAAGAAAATGCGGGCGAAGGCGGCGGTGAAGGCGACGTAGGACTGATAACGGAATTGCGCGATTTTGCGAAGCAGTCCGTATTCGAAAAGGATGAGGGCAAATGCAGCGAGCCCGACGGCGATGCTTAGCGGCCTCAGTTCACGCCAGAGAAGCAGAGAGACGATCAGGGATGCAGACCAAGAATAGATGTGATGGAAGTCGCGGGCGCGCCACTGCTCGGGCATACGGACGAGGCGCGACATGGCGTAGAAAACTACGGCAACGATAGAGAGCGAGAGAAGTCGAACGCTAAGGCCGTGCCAGGTGTCCGTAACGTACATGTTGATCCAGATGCTGCGAATCATGGTGAGCGCGGCGAGAGCGTGAGCTTGCCAGCGGAGGTCGTCGAGCTTGAAGCGGCGGTCGACAGCGGCCAGCACGAACGCGAAGAGCGCCCAGAAAGCGGCGAGCCAGCCAGTGGAGCATTCGTACCACATCAAAAGGGCGAGAAGAGATGTGGCGGCGGTGGTGTGCAGATACGCCGAGGGAAGGGCGTAGGGAGCGTCCGCAGCTGTTGCCTTGCGTGAGATCGCATAAAGTCCCGCGGCGACAATCGAAACGGTGAGGATGCGAACGCTGAAATTCCCGTAGTAGGTGGTCAGGTGATAGTTATAGTCGAAGGTGCGCGCGACGGCGGCAATGGCAAAGAGGTGCTCCTGAAAGCCGAGATGCGGAAGATTCCAGCGACGTCCGACGAGCGCGAGGATGATTCCGGCGGCGAGGAAGAAAACCGCCATCCAATCATGCGGGCCTTCGCCGAAAATGAGAAGGCCAACGAAAAGCGCAGCGACCCAGGTGTAGGCATTGCGAACGACATATTCGAATTCTTCGAGAGCGTCGGCGGCGATTTTGGCGAGGATGTAAGCGCCGGCGATGACAAGACTCACGGTGAAAAGGCGCAAGGAAACGCCGCGCCAGAGCGGCTCGTGCAAGTTCAAATTGAAAGTGTAGGTGCGCAGGAAAGCGGCCAGCGCGACAACATTCGCCTGCCAGGCGAGTTGACGGTAGCGAATCCAGCGCGTTGATAGCGCGAGCGCAACGGCGAAAACGATCCAGCCGACGGCGATCCACGGGGCATGCAGAATTTCTTCGATGATCCAGACCATTACGCCTGCGGCAATCCAGGTGTAAGCGACGCGGGCGATTTCCGCGTGACGCGCGTTTTCTACGCCCAGGCGTTTGGCAATCCAGTAGCAGCCGGCCACAACGGTGAGCGCACCAAACGCATGCACCGGGATGGTGTGCCAGACATGGATGCTGTACTGATCCGCGGTGAGGGCGGTGAAGACGGCAAGCAGCGTGATGCCATGCGCATGAAAGGCGAGGACCTGATAGCGAAGGGCGCGCGCGTTTTCGGAAAGAGCAACGGCAAAAGCGATGAAGAGGAGCGGCTGCCAGAGTTCCGGCACCTCGAACCAGATGAGCGCTGCGAAAAGAGCGGTGCCTGCGAAAGCGAAGAGGCCACGGAAGGCGCGCTGCTCCTGGTCGTCGCTGTGCGCGGCGAGCTTGGCAGTGAGATAGAAGATGGCGCCAAGGATGGGTAGCGTAATAAGCCGCGTGGTGATGTGGGTGTGCAGCGGAGACTCGATGTGAAGATTGAAGACTAACGTGCGATAGAGAGTGAGCACGCCGAGTAGGGCGTATTGAATTTGCAGGTGACGCGACTCGAGGCGGCGTCCAAGTGCCGCTAGAGCGACCATGAGGGCGGCGAAGGCGACGGCGGTCCAATCCTTGGAGAAGAGAGCCCAGGCGGCGGTGGCGGTGGCGAAGGCAGCGAGATAGGAATGAACGTCGAGTAGGCGGCGATCAAGCGCGGCGCGGAACGATTCTTTCCATCGCGTAGCGATGTACAAGGAGTTGAGATAGAGAGCGACGCCGCAAACCGCAAAGAGAATGCCGGGCCCCGAGGCGAGGTCTTCGGTTTTGGCACGGAACGCGACCAGCGGGCGGAAGTTGTAGACGAGGAGATCAATGCCGACAAGCAGTCCGGTTAGGAGGCCGACGCGAAGGAAAACGACTTCTTCGAAGATGATTCCGGCAAAGAGAAAAACTTCGGCGCCGACTAGCCAAAGGTAGGCGACGTCGTTGCCGGAGAAGTGAGAAGGAACGGCGACGATCATCAGTGCGGCGCCGAGCAGGCTGAGGATGATGAAGGCGCGGCGGCGGCGTCTGGTGATAGGAAGCTGAGCGAATATGAATTCGAGCGCGCCGATTGCGAACAAGGCGAGATACGCGAGATCCGGCTGAACGGATTGGAACTTCATCACGCCGAGGAGAAGGAGAGTGTTGAGGAGGGCGGCGACGGTGGAAACGTGCTCCTGGAAGTCGGTTTTGACGCCGCGCAGGATGTAGGAAATGCGGAACGTCAGCCAATAGAAAAACAGCATAGCGATGCTTGCGTGATATTCGGGGAAGGCGCGGCCGTGTGCGCCGTTGGGCCCGAGGATTTTGTAAAGCCAATAAAGATGATTGAGATAGCTGGAGAGGATGCCGAAGACTTCCAGTTCGAACCAGTCCATCTTCAACACAATCGTGACAAGGCCGATCGCGAGCATCACACCGGCGAGCAATCCGTAGACGGTGCTCTCATTGGCGCCGGCCGATGATCCCGACGTAATTTCGCTGAAACTCAGAGCAATCGTTGTGTAACCGAGGAGAAAGGAGAGGCCGGTGACAAACTGGGATTTGTAGCGCAGTGTGTGCGCGGCCATAGCGAGCGCCACAACGAGCATGAGGATGCAGTCCAGGACGAGAGAATCGAGGATGCGCATCGCAGGGAAATTGTGGATTCCGTAGGTGCTGCCGAAAAGCAATGCCCAACCGCACCCGATTCCGACGCGGCCGAGAAGTTGATAGCGTTCACGCTTCTCCAGGAAAATGCCGCCTGACAAAAGCAGGAACGCCACAAGATAGGAAACGATTGCTTTTCCCGCTGCTCCAAAGGATTGCAGCTTGATCAGCCCTATCGTCGTTACGCCGATGACGACCATGATGCCGCCGAGCTTTGCAAACCAGTTGGTTCCCAGCGCGTCTTCGAGAGCCGAGATTGCTCTCATGCGATCTGTCATCGTCGGCTTCGGCGCGGGAGTGCGCAGAGGTGAGAACGGTGGTGGCGTAGAAATGCGCGCGGTTGCGGCAGGAGGAATTGCGGCCGGCTGTGGCGGAGGCATCACAGGCGCTTGCGGAACGCCGGAGGGTGGCGATATTTTTGGTGGCGCTGCGGGCGGAGTTGGATGTGCCATATGAGGCGGAGCCGGCGGCGCGGGCACGAGCGGCTTGGGCTCAGCCGGTTTCGGTTCGAGCGGTGCAGCGGGTGACGGAGGTTTTTGTGGAGTCGCAAGAGGCGGTCCAGAAGGAATCGTTGGCGGCGTCGCTGTGACTGGTGGAACTGGCGCAGCCGGCGTTGGGAAGACCGGTTTCTGTTCTAGCGCCAGATCAGGTTTCTGTTCGGCGGTTGGAATTGCCGGCGCCGCAGGCGGTTTGATTGGAGGTTGGACTTCGACACGAGGAGGGACCGCGATCGGCGAGGGAATCCGTATATGCGGATAAGATCGTGGAACAGGAACGCCACTCGGGTGGCTAACCTCGGGCGCGGCCGGTTTCTCGACGGCTGGGGGTGCGGGCGAAACTGTGGCCCCAACCTTGGTCTGCAGTTCGCCGATGGCACGCTGCAATTTTGTGTGTTGTTTGGCGTTTTCTTCAACGAGTTCGGACAATTGCTTCTTAAGGTTGGCATTCCTGAAATAGAGCCAAATCGCCAAGAAAGGCGTGGCGAGCAGCAGCAGCCCATAGAAACCGAATAAGAGGTAGAAGGGGGCCATGGGTTTCCTTCGAATGCACCACTCGATTACTTATGATGGTAGAACGAGGGCGGGCTGGATTCTTGCAGTTTGTTCCCGGCCGTACTTTGTTTAGTAACCACGTAAATGCTAAGTATTGTCTTTTAAGGAGGTTACGGCGGTGGCTGCAAAGCGCCGGTTTGGGCAAGGTGAGAGCTCTGAAAGGCAAAAAAGGTTTCAATAGTGGGGCGGCCGGCCCATACCAATTCGTAGGTTCAATGAATGAATTCGGCGTGCACTTGCCGAGCAACTTGCGCAGCAAAATCCGCCATCTCACGGAAAACTAGGAAGTAAGCTTGTTCGATTCATGAGTCCAGCAAAGATCAAACGTGGTACCGAGTCCAGGCGGCGATTTGTCGTGGTTGGTCTGCTGTTGGTGCTTGGCGCATTCGGTGGAGCTGGTCGGTGTGCCGGTCAAGACCGTTGCGAGGTGTTCTTCGGGAGCCGACCTGGGATTTCGTTCCTCAAGACACCACAGATGGCCGCCGAGGCCGTGCAAAAGTTGCAGAGAGATGCCTCCGATGTCGAGGTCTTGAGGCAGCTTCTGGACTACTACCTGTGTCATTGGGAGCAGCCGGAGTTTCAGGCCTCTAGAACAAAGCTCATCCTGTGGGCGATTCAGAATCATCCCGACCTTTATTTCGTTGGCGCACATGACGACCAGGGTTTGTTCATCAATCCAGATGACAAAGAGGCTTATGCGCAAGCGCGAAAGCTCTGGCTGGAACAGGTGAAACAGTATCCGTATTTCCCAGATGTGTTGGTCAATGCCGCGCACTGCCTGAAGCTGACGGACCGCGCGGAAGCCGCGAAGTGGCTGAAGAGTACGGATAACTACGGGCGCCTAATTCTGTCAAAAGTCTATGCCGATGCCATCACCGGCGTTAGCGGTGAAAATCCGTTCGAGGGCATTACATCAATCGATGTTACAGAGAGAGAGTCGGCTTTCGCGAAGTATGCCATCGAAGATGCTGGAAAAGACAAAGAACTGGCGGCCCGAACCGGATGGAATTTGCACCTCATCTCAAACGAGTTTCGGTATGGAAAGTTGGACAGCGCCGATTTTGATGCATTGGCGGAACAGCTGCTGTTGAAATCAGCGGAGCTGAACTATCCCCAGCCGGTGGACGTTTCGTATCTAGACCAGTTCTATCGTAACCAAACACTGAAGCCAGCTGACAAACGGGTGCTGTGCAAAGTTGAGATGGTGCATGTCGAACCGGAAGAACAGGCCGCGAGACTGGTGTCGAGCGCCAGGACGCGCTTCGACCGGCCGCTTCTGACTGAGCCTGTGAAGGTCATCGTGGATATTGTCGTTGGGGTGGACGGACATATCTGGGAGGCGGCCGCGAGGAACGGTTCGCAGGAGACGGCAGGTAAGGCGGCAGTGCGTACAGTCGCCCACTATGTATACAAGCCGTTCAAGCTTGATGGGGAAACAGTGCGAGTAGCAAGCAGTGTGGTCGTGACGCTCGAACCGGGCGGCATCGTGAACCGACAGAAGACTGTTGTAACTCCAAACTAATCGCGTGAGCGGAAACTGACCCACTGCCAAATCTCTTGCTGGTTTGCGCGGAGATGCGCGGCTGTGCTACACATCTTGCATGCCTGATTTTGCTGCTCCTGTTGAACGACTTATCGATGAACTGAAGCACCTCCCCGGAATTGGCCAGAAAACCGCCCAGCGGCTAGCGTTTTTTATTTTGCGGGCTGCACCGGAAGACGCGCTTGGGCTGGCGGATGCGATTCGCGACGCTAAGGAAAAAATCCGCGAATGCTCGGTGTGCAGCAACATTACGGAGAATGATCCGTGCCACTTCTGCACGGGCGCGAACCGCGATAAGAAGATCATCTGCGTGGTGGAAGAAGCGCACAACATCATGGCGATCGAGAAAACCCGTACTTATAGCGGGATGTACCACGTGCTAGGGGGATCGCTGTCGCCGCTGTCTGGGCGCGGGCCGGAGCAGCTAAGGATTAAGCCTCTCATCGAGCGGCTGAAGGGCGGGACGGTCGAGGAAATCATCATATGCACTAACCCGACGGCGGAAGGCGAAGCGACGGCAGTCTATCTATCTAAACTGTTGAAGCCATTGGGCGTGCGAGTCACGCGAATCGGGGTCGGAATTCCGGTTGGCGCGGATTTGGAGTATGCCGATGAAGTCACCATGCTCAAGGCACTCGAAGGGCGCCGAGACTTGTAGGAATTGCTTGTTCTGAGTCAATCGTTCCAGAACCCATCTCATAAAACAGAGCTTCGGAAATACCAATTCTTCAGGGGCTAAAGCCCCCCTTTCCGAGGCGTTTTCGGCACGGCTGAAGCCGTGCCCTCCTAAAAGGCGTTTATGGCAAAAAGCTCAAAACGGGCTCAGCTTGGCCCTCAACCACGCCTCCAAATTGGTTCCCCCAGTTCAGTTTTGATGCCGATTTTAGGGCGTTCCAGTACGTATGGCCACCTCTAGTCAAAGTCCCATTTTGGGTATAGAGTTTCATTCCCGCGGAGTTGTCCCCCACCGCAAGGAGGTGCGCTATGCCACTCTTGGCGCACTATATGGCGCAATACGATCACGAGCATTCTTCCGGATGGAATAAGTTTCTTCACGGGCTCGGTATCCCTATGATTTTCGTGGGGATTGTTCTACTGATTTTTATGAAGTGGATTTGGGGAGCGAGTTTTTTTGCAGGCGGCTGGATTTTTCTTTTTCTTGGACATAAGATCGAGGGAAACCACCCAGCGTTTTTTCAAGGACCGATTTATTTGCTGGTAGGACCAATCTGGGTCGCAAAGGAAGCATGGGAGTTCCTCGCTGGAACACACCGTACATCCTCCTCAGAGGGAGCCTCGGAAGACACTCCGCGCGTTACTTCGCACGGTATTTCGGAAGTTACTGCGCAAGGGAGAGCAAGCAAGCAGTCGTAATCGATCTGGGAGTTCGGCCCAAACTCTAGGAGCGGCGACGGTGTCCATGGACGAGCAGAGCGGCAATCTTGCCGATGAAACGGCGGAAATGATGTCTGAATCGGTCGCACATCAGAACGAGGAATTGCGGAAGCGCCGCAGCACGCGAATCATGCAAGCGGTTCCGCTTGCGGTGACTGGTGTGGACGCGCTTGGGCGCCCGTTCACGGAGCGCACATCGACGCTCATCATTAATTGCCATGGTTGCAGGTATCAGTCGAAGCATTACGTTTTGAAAAACATGTGGGTGACGCTGGAAGTGCCGCATCCGGAAACCGGGCAGCCTCCGAGAGCTGTCCGAGGACGCGTGGCGTGGATTCAGAGACCGCGCACGGTGCGTCAACTTTTTCAGGTAGCGCTCGAACTGGAAAATCCTGGCAACACGTGGGGTATTGCGTTCCCTCCGCCGGACTGGTTTGCGCCTTCGGAAGCGGTACGTACTGCGGGCGCCCACGAGAGCACACAGGATGTCTCTTTAAGAGGTTCAGAAACCGCGGAAATCCACTTGCCGCTTACGGAGCCGGAACCTCCCGCAACGGTTGCGCAAGACAATTTGCGCATCTTCCCTGCTCCGGCAAGCGCTACGGATGCCTCGCTGCAACTGGCGCGGCACATGGCGCGGCTGATGGCCGACGCGAAACAACAAATTCAGGCCACCGCGCGCGAAGTTGCGGCGCAAGCCGTCGCCGCCGAACGCCGTGTGTCGATGGAAGAGTGGGAGCATAAATTTTCCGCTGCCCGGGAACAGCTCGCGCAGCAAGTTTCGGCTGCCGTTGCGAAAATTCAGGAAGAGTCCGACACGCGTTCGCGCACAGCGCAGACTGCGGCCGCGGAAGCACTGCAGCGAGAGCTACCTCGCTGGATCGCGCCGCAGCTCGAAGAGCTCACGCGGGCGCTGACACAGCAGATTTCGGACCGCGGCACAGCCGAGCGCACGGAACAAACGCAGCATCTCGCGAGCGCCGCGGAAACGCTACGAACGCTTTGCCAACAAGCAGAGGAATCCGCTGTCGAGCTGCGCGCGCATACCCAGCAAGCTGAAACTCAAATCGCCAATCGCGCTGCCGACTCGATCCGCGAGATGGACGATGTGGCGCGGCAGCGGGAAGTAGCCGCAAACGCACATCGCGAAGCCATGCGCGCGGCTGCAAACGAGATCGAACAGCAGGTTACCGCTGCGCTATCCGCGGCTCATTCCAACTGGCGGGGACAACTCACTAGCGAAGTCGAGGCGGCGCAAGCGCGCTGGCGTTCGACGCTCGAAAGCACACTGGCCGCCGCGCAGGAGAAAGCAAGTACAGGCCTCGACGAACATATCCGCACCGGTGTGTCCCAAGTGCAGGGAGAAGCGGACCGTCACACCATAAGTGCCCGCGAATCTATCGCCAGAACCGCGGCCGAGACCGAACAACGTGTCGCAGAGTTGCGTACTTCTTTTCAGGAAGAATCGGAACGGCAAAGCGCGGCAGTCCGCGAATCCATAAGCGGCGCGGCCACGGAAGCAGAGCGTCGAGTGGCCGATTTGCATTGCGCGCTGCGGGAGCAATCCGAGCAGCAGACGGCGGTGGCTCTTGAATCCATAGGCAAGGCCGCAAGCGAGGCCGAACAGCGATTGTCGTCGTTGCGCAACTCTCTGCAGGAGCAATCCCAGTGGCTGGAAGGCGCTTTGGGACGCGCAGCAGAATCCAGCGAGCGGTTGGAACACTTTTCCACGCGGACCGAGACTGCGCAGAGGCAAGCGCTGGAGGGCTTTGCGTCTCAAGTGGACGACGTGCTCAGCCTGCACCGCAATGAATTGCATCGTCAGTCGGAGACGCTTCTCGAAGAGCTCAACGCGCGAATCCGCACTACGTTTGAAGAACATTGCCGGCTGGCGATTACGCGGTTCGATCAACAGATTGATTCCATGGTGCAACCGCACATTTCGAGGACGGATGAGGCGATTCATCGGCTCGCGGGTGGGCGCTCGCTTCTCGACGCCGCTCTGACTTTGCAGCAGGACCGCATCCGAGCCGAGGCAGATGAAGCGTTCGCGGATTCTCTCGCGCGCTTCCGTGAAAATCTGGGCGGTGTGGATGAAATTCTGCAAGAATCCGCGCAGACGGTTGCGGCACGCAACCTCGCGGAGATCGAATCCCGGGCGGCCGATCTGAAGCATCAGACGGTGGACGACCTGATGAAATCCGCTGAGTGGTACGAGAAAAAAGCGCAGACGCAGATTCAAAGCCTCACCGAGAAAACCGTAGAGCAGGCGGAGAATCAGTTTCGCGAAAAGGCTGGCGAAGTTTCCGGAGTGTTTGCCAGCGAGTTGGATCATTCGAGCCGCAGCTTTATCGGCCATACGCAGACGCAGATGGAAGAGGTCGTGCACGACGCGTTCGAACAGGCGCGTGCGCTGTTTGCCGAAGCCGCCGAAACCACGACGGCAGCCTTCACGGATGAAATCCAGCGCCAGGCGCGGCAAGAGCTCGATGGTTTTGGCCAGGAAACGCAGCGGTCGCTAAGCGAAACGCGTACGCAACTTGACGCGACACGGGCGGAGTTGGTCGCAGAAAGTGACTGCCGAGCAGGAAGCATTTTTGCGCCAGTTCCAGACCAGCATGAGCGGCGCGGTGGAACGCGGCGTTGCCGACGCAAATGTCAGGGTGAAAGCAGGTATCTCGCCGTTGCTCGATTCCTGGAAGTCGACCGTTGATACGCACGCGGCGGAAATGCGCAATATTTACTCGCAGATGAGCAATCAAGCCGCCGACCAGCATCGCGGCAGGCTCGAGAATGTTTCGAATCAGTGGATGCTCGCCACCGTAGCCAGCCTGGACCATCAGTCGCGCGAAGCGGTCAACACCATTGCCGCCAAAGCTGCGGAAACGCTGCGCGAAACTTGCGCGCAGGTTTTTGCCGGTGTCGGCGAAACACTGCGCGAGCGATTGCAGCAAATTGCCGCGGGCTTGACGGCTCCCGAGCCTCCGATTTCCGATCCGCAAATGTCCCGCTCGCAAACCGCTGGCGGCAGCGACCGCTAGTTTTTCTGCGAATTCTGACTCGAACTGGCCTGTGTTCGCCTCTCGTCTTCAACAGCCGTATAATCGTAGGTCTTGACTAACTATGGCTAACCGAGCTTATCTGCGCGTGTGGACGCGCGACTTCTCCGAAACCACTTTGATTGCCCAGTTCGCGAGATTTCTCACGACCGCGCCGCTTTCTGCTTCGGAAAACGCGTTCAAGGAACTCATCGTGCAGCCCGTCGACGCCACCGAACTTTCACTAGCCGAGTGGGACCTGAAGGACCTGGGCTACGGCGCACCAGAAGTCGCGGCACTTGCGATTCAGCACCTTCACCCGGACAGCGCCTACATCGTCAACGCAAAGTGGGATATCTGGAGCTTTGACGTGGAAGCTCTCAAGTGGATGCACAAACCGGAGCCGCTCATGCTGACGTGCCACGGCCCCGAATATGACGGTGGTATCGCCGCATCCGAAGGAAATTTCACCGCCGATCTCGGTTTCGAGCATTTCTTCACCGGACATGGCGGCCTGCTCGCTCCCGGCGCGGCTTCGAATCCATTCGACTCTTCCGACCATCCCCTGGAACACACATTTCGCCAATGGATGTCCGTCCCGGCCAATTTGAAGGAATATCACGCAAAGACCCGCGCGAACATCCAACAGTTATTCAGGTGGGTCGAGGCGATTGAGCAGGCGCTGCCTGTGGAGCGCAGCGAGCTGTGGTCGGAAGGCGAGCAAAACTTTGAAGCGCGGCTGGACGCGATTCTGGGGCAACACTAACTGCAACCGTAAGCCGCAAGGAACACGCCTTCGGCGGGCGCTTCCACGAAGGGCTGGCAACAGTTAGAATCGTAAGATTGCAAGTCTGGCTCGCAGGCGCAGAGCGTTCCACACCAAAGGAAGCTGCTGAACACGCCGGAAAAGGATGGCACGCCGGGCGTATAGTGGGAATCACGCTGACGGCGGCAAGTCACTGATGGACGAATCGAAAACTAACTCTGATTGTTCGGTTATCGCTCCCCGTTCCCTTGCGTCTTTCCCTACGAAGGACCGCACGCGCCGCTCTCGCTTTGGTGCGATCGGTAGCCAGACTTTTCTTGTGGGAATAGTGGCAAGTTCTCTCACACTCGCACCCTTGCTAGTAGCTGGGCTGCTGACCGGCTGCGGCGATGATCCCGCGCCAAAACCTGCGGCAGAAGAGCCAGCGAAACCAGCGGCACCTGCCGTCCCCGAAGACATGCAAGCCGCTGCGCAGAATCTGTTGGGAAAAGAGACGCAAGTCCTCGTGTTCGGAGATTTGGCGAAAACCGGCAAGCAACAGTTTCTTGCAGCGAATGTCATCCCCAAGACGCCAAAAAATAATATCCCCGGAACCATCGTGACGCGCGCCGTACTCGCCGAAGAAACGGACGGGAAGTGGTCGGAACTTTTGCGCTGCGATGAATATCTGAAAAATGCCAAGGGCTATCTCGCCCTGACGCCTTTGAGTGCTGTCGCCGGCTGGAAGGTTCAGTGGGACCAGGACCCTGTCAAAGGAATTCAATTGTATTTCACGCCGGTCAAGACCGGAGCCGATAACCACGTATTGCCCATCGGCATCGCGTGGAATCCTAAGACACAACGTTACCAGTCGCTGGACATGACCTACGAACATTTCCTGATGGAAAAGGCATCGCTGGACACAGCGAGGTCGGTGCTGCGATGAGCGCGGCCGCAACCACGATTGGCGCAACCTCTGCGGCGAAAAAGCCGCCGAAAACCTCTTCGTGGAAAAATCTCGTCGGTTTCGTTCCGTACCTCGGGCGATATCGGGGCGCGACCGCGCTGGGAATGTTTGCGCTAGTTGTATCGAGCGTGGCCCAAAATGTGATTCCGCTGGCCACTGGCGTTCTGACCGATATTCTCGCGGGAAGCAGCCGACCGTTCGAAAGAAGTGCGCAAGGCCAACTGCTGGCCGATTCCTGGTTGAGCCGGATGATTCCGTTCTACTCGCCTCACAGCCGCCACGCGCTGGGCATCTATTGCCTTTTGCTTATCGCTCTCGTTTTGTTGCGCGCCGTGCTTTCTTTTGTGACGCGCTGGGTGCTCATCGGCGTCTCGCGCGACATTGAGTTTGATATCCGCGGCGATTTGCTCAATCGCTTGCTGCTCATGGAGCCGGAATTTTACGTGCGCAACCGCACCGGCGAGCTGATGTCTCGCGCGACCAATGACCTCAACGCCGTGCGCATGGTTCTCGGCCCCGGGATAATGTATAGCGGACAAACTATTATGGGCATGGCGCTAGCGATTATCGTAATGTCGCAGCTCTCCGGCTCCCTCACGCTTTGGGTTCTTCTTCCAGTGCCGATCGTCGCGGTAGTCGTACAGCATTTCGGCAAAGTAATCCACGAGCTGTACGAAAAAATTCAAGCTTCGCTGGCGACGCTTTCTGCAAAAGTGCAGGAAAATCTTGCTGGAGTGCGCGTTGTGCGCGCCTACGCACAGGAAGAAGCCGAAATTCGCGGCTTCGACGAACCCAACCGCGAGTATGTCTCGCGCAACGTAAAACTGATCCGCACCTGGAGTATGTTCATGCCCTCACTCCAGGCCTTAATCGGCATCACGTTTTTGATTGTCTTGTGGCAAGGCGGGCATTTGGTTCTTCGCGGGCGAATTTCTCTCGGCGCGCTGATCGCTTTCTACAGCTATCTCGGCATCCTGGTCTGGCCGATGATTGCGCTTGGCTGGGTCACCAATATTTTCCAGCGTGGCGCGGCCTCCATGGGCCGGTTGAATTACATTCTCGCGGCGAAGCCGCAGATCGATGACCGCGCAGCGACGGTACCCGCTGAACAAAAGGTTGAAGGCGAAATCGAATTTCGCAACCTCACGTTTGCGTATCCGACGACCATGGCCGGTGGCAGCGCGAACGCCGCCGGAAATGGCAACCGTCCCACGACTGACGGAGTTCTGCACGACATCAACCTGCGAGTTCCAGCCGGTTCGACGCTCGCGATTGTGGGTCCCACCGGCAGCGGCAAAACGACTCTTGCAGCGCTCGTTGCGCGATTGTGGGAAGCTCCCGATGGCGCCGTGCTCGTCGATGGACGCTCGATTCGCGAATGGCCACTGGACACGCTGCGCCGCGCGATCGGCTACGTCCCGCAGGACACTTATCTCTTCAGCGAAACCGTCGGCGAAAATATTGCGTTCGGGCTGCCCAATTTTGATCTCGAGCGCGTGCGCGCAGCCGCCGAAGTGGCGAGCCTCGATAGCGACGTGCAGGAATTTCCTGCGAAGTACGACACCATGGTCGGCGAGCGAGGCATCACGCTTTCCGGCGGACAAAAGCAGCGCACCGCCCTGGCCCGGGCGATTGTGAGAGATCCGCGTATTCTGATCCTCGACGACTCGCTTTCGAGCGTCGATACGCAAACCGAAGAGCGCATCCTCAGCGGCCTGCGCGGCATTATGCGCGACCGTACCACGATTCTGATCGCGCACCGCACGTCGACGGTGCGTGATGCAGATCAAATAGTCGTTTTGCGCGATGGCCGCATCACCGAGCGTGGGACGCACGACGAACTTCTCGCGCGCGGTGGCTACTACGCCGACCTTTATCAAAAGCAATTGCTGGAAGAAGAACTCGAACGAGCATGAGCAACATCCACGAAGAAGAGAAACTCGGCAAAGCTTACGACGCGCGAATCCTGCGGCGGCTGATGCAGTATCTACGGCCGTACAAATGGCGCGTGGTGCTGGCCCTGGCGCTCGTCGCCGTGGTCACTCCTCTTGAGCTTGCGCCGCCATGGCTCTTCTGGAAGGCCATCGATGGCTATTTTACTCCCACGCTGAAAAATCTCATTCCTGAGGCACAGGCGTGGCGCGGCGTCGAGTGGATCAGCCTCGTTTTTCTGCTCGTGCTGATCTCCGATTTCCTCGCGCAATATGCGCAGATTCGCATCATGCAGCGCGTCGGCCAGCAAACTATGTACGACATGCGCAGCGAAATTTTCGCATATATCCAGCGCATGCCGATGAGCTACTTCGACCGCAATCCAGTCGGCCGCCTCGTGACGCGCGTCACCACCGACGTGGACGCCTTGAACGATCTCTTTGCCGCTGGCGTCGTCACGATGATTAACGATTTCTTTCTCCTCGCCGTGATGGCCGCTTTGCTCTTCACTGTGGACCGGCGCCTGGCGTTCGACGCCTTCGCCGTGCTGCCGTTCATTTTTGTGGTGACTTATTTCTTCCGCAAGTTCGTTCGCGATGCCAACCGCCGCATCCGCACGGCAATCGCGCGCATCAACGCTTTCCTCCAGGAATACATTTCCGGAATGGGCGTAGTGCAGATATTCAATCGCGAGCGCAAAGCCCGCGTGGAATTTGCGAATCGTAACCGTGACAACATGCTGGCTTGGCGCGATGCCATTCTCGCTTTCGCGCTTTTCTATCCCGCTGTCGAATTTCTCAGCATTGCGACAATCACTTTGATCTATTGGTCCGGGGGCAACCGCGTGCTCTCCAGCGGCCTCAGCCTTGGCGTGCTAACTGCCTTCACGATGTACGCCACTCGCTTTTTCCGTCCGATTCAGGATCTCAGCGAAAAATTCAATATCCTGCAATCCGCGATGGCCGCTTCGGAACGGATTTTCAAACTGCTCGATGAGCCCATTACCATCGATTCCGCCGCAAAATGCGTGCGCCTCGACTCTCCTCGCGGCGAAATCGAATTCCGCAACGTCTGGTTCAGCTACCGAGACGTTCCCGAACCTACCGACGAGGACTGGGTCCTTCGCGATGTGTCTTTTCGTGTCGAGCCGGGTCAGACTCTCGCGATCGTCGGCCACACCGGCGCCGGCAAAACCACGCTGATTTCTCTTCTTCTGCGTTTCTACGATGTGCAACGCGGCCAGATTCTTCTCGATGGCATCGACATCAGAACCCTCAATATCCAGAATCTGCGGCGGCTATTTGGCATCGTGTTGCAGGATTCCTTCCTCTTCTCGGGAACGATTGAATCCAACGTTCGTCTCGGCTCGCCGGGCATCGATCGGGCCACTGTTGAAAATGCCGTTGACGAAATTGGCCTGGGCGATTTTATTCGCTCGTTGCCTGAAGGCGTCGACACGAGCGTCAACGAGCGTGGTTCCACGCTCTCCGTAGGCCAGCGTCAGCTCATCTGCTTCGCGCGAGCGCTCGCACATAATCCTCGATTCCTTATCCTCGACGAAGCCACCTCGAGCGTTGACACAAAAACCGAGTTGCAAATTCGCGAGGCGTTGGACCGCCTCCTTTCCGGACGCACGTCGCTCGTCATCGCGCATCGTCTGAGCACCATTCAATACGCTTCGCGCATTCTTGTCTTTCACAAGGGTCGTCTCCGCGAACAAGGCGCCCATCAGGAACTCCTCGCACAGCGCGGCATCTACTACCGGCTGTATCAGCTCCAATACAAGGAACAGGAACTCGGCTTGCCGGAGGACGCGAGAGATGCCGCAGGCCAAATCGCAGATCAGTCTCGCGGACCGCTCCCCACCCCTCAGCCCGCAACGGATTGAGCATCGCACCGATCGCGCATGCCACCGATTCCGCTACTAATTTCCGCAGGCGAAGCTTCGGGAGATATGTACGCCGCTCGGCTTGCGACTGCGCTCCAAAAACGTCTGGATGTGGCGCTCTTCGGCATGGGTGGCCCGCAGATGCGCGCAGCTGGAGTGGACGTCGTCACCGACTACTCCGAAGTTTCCGTCGTCGGCATCACGGAAATTCTCAGCCATCTTCCATCGTTAGTTCGCGCCATGCGGCGTTTAGTCTCCGAGGCCGAACGCCGCAAACCACCGTTCGCGATTCTTACCGATTTTCCCGGCTTTCATTTACGGCTCGCGCGCAAACTCCGTCCGCACGGAGTTCGCAACATTTATTACATCTGCCCGCAATTCTGGGCGTGGAGGCCGTGGCGGGTTCGAATTGTGCGGCGTCGCTTCGCGCAAGCGCTGTGCATCTTTCCATTCGAAGAGGCGTTCTTCGGTGGCGCGGGCGTGCCCACAAAATTTATCGGCCATCCGCTCGTCGGCGCTGTGCAAGCCACGCAAACCCGCGAAGAATTCTGCCGCCAACACAACCTCGATCCGGGCCAGCCGATTGTCACGGTTCTGCCTGGAAGCAGGCACGCTGAACTGGCGCAGCACATGCCTGTGATCCGAGAATCTTGCCGGCTCATCCAGCAGGAACGGCCCGCCCAATTTGTCATCGCTGCGGCCGCGCACAGCAACCTCAGCGATCTACAGACAGGCTGGAACGCTGGACTGAACGTCCGCGTCGTCGAAAATCAGACCTACAACGCGCTGGCTGCCGCTGATGCCGCCATCGTCTCGAGCGGCACGGCTACCGTCGAAGCCGCGCTCCTCGACGTCCCGATGGTCGTCGTCTATCGTGTGACACCACTCACCGCAATACTCGCCAAGCCCCTGGTCCGCACGTCTTACTTTAGTATGGTGAACCTGATCGCAGAGCGCCGCGTGGTTCCCGAGCTGATTCAAAAGGACTTCACCCCAGCCAGAGTTGCCGAAGAGGTTTTGCCCCTGCTCAACGATGAGCACGCCCGAGAGGAACTCCGCACCGGCCTTGCGGAGGTACGCAAGCGCCTCGGTCCTCCTGGAGCGGTCGATCGAGCCGCCGACGCGATTGCTGCCCTTCTCTCGACTGTCGCTGGCAACGCTTAGGCCGGTCTCTGCTATCCTATATAGGCAGAATGGTGTCGGTCTGCTCCCCAGCGAAAGCTGCCCATTTTGCCAGGCCATTGAAAGGTAGTTTGATGCCCTTTCCCCGAAGAATTTGTGTTGAGTTCGCTGCTGTAGTCGCCGTTGCGCTCGCATTCGCGGCTTCTCCGCTTCGCGCACAAGCGCCCCGAGCCGTTGGCTTTCTCGCAGATCACTACGATATTTCGGCGACCCTTGACTCCTCACACCAATCCATCAGCGCCATCGCAAAAATTGACTTCCGAGCTACCGACGTTTCCGCCAGTATACGCGTAGAGCTGCATCCCAATCTGATCGTTAGCGACGTAAAAACTGCCGACGGCAAATCCCTAGGCTTTGGCCGCGATTCGATGAATCCGCTTTACGTCCTCGTTACCCTGCCGACGCCCGTGGCTACGGGCGGTCACGTCACGCTGACGTTCACGTACGGGGGTTTGCTCGCCAACGAAGAGAACAGCCCGGTTCCCGGGGTACGCGCAGCGGTGATCGGCCACGAAGACGCGTATTTGCTTCTTCCCGCCAGGTGGTTTCCGCTGACGAACTATCCTTCCAACCGCTACACAGCGACGTTCCGCCTCAACGTCCCAGATAATTTCGCCGTTGCGGGTTCTGGCAAGAGTTCCGCCCCAACACCGATGGCCAGCAAGAACGGCGGCGAAGGCGGGCGCCTCCTCTACACCTTTGAATGCAAGATCCCCGGCCCGCATGGCACCTTCGTCGCAGGAAATCTGCAACTGAATCCCAAGCAATCCGAAGGAATCGACGTAGCGGTTTATGCTCCGCGTGCCGACTCAGCTAACGCGCAGGGCTTTGCGGACGATGTCGCGCGCGCTGTAACGATTTTTTCCGACCTTTTTGGAGGGTTACCAGAGCCGGCGTTTACCGTGATTCAATTGCCCGATGGCACCCTGCGAGACTTCGCCGCACCTGGCGTCATCCTGATCAGCCATCGCATTTGGGAGCCGAAAATCGCCGAGCGCAGCATTGCGCATATGGTCGCGTCACAGTGGTTCGGCAATTCTGTGCTACCAGCCAGCCCCGGCGACGTTTGGGTGACCGACGGCCTCGCCCGATATTGCGAAGAGCTGTACGCCGAGCAAACCGCGGGTCGGGAAGCCGGCCTGCGAACAGTCGACGAATTTGCGGTGGGCGCTCTCATGTACGACGAGGCAGCCCCGATTGCACAAGCAGGAAGGCTCTATCCCTACTCGAGTGACTATCGTTCGGTTGTGCTGAATAAGGGCGCGATGATTTTCCACATGCTTCGCGGGCTAATGGGAGACGTCGCCTTCAAAACCATGCTTCATGATTTTGCCACTCAGTACGCGGGCAAGACTGCGCGCATCGACGACCTTGTCAATCTGGCTGACAAGGATGTCCAGGCGGCTGCCAAACCTGGCCAAGTCGCGCCGAATCTTCGCGGCTTTTTCGTGCAATGGCTGAACTCTACTGGCGTTCCAGATTTCACGACCGAGTTCGTGGTTTACCGCACACCCAAAGGCTTCCGCATCGTTGGCAAGATCAAGCAACAGATCGACACCTTTAGCATGCCCGTCGAGCTGCGCGTCGATACCGAGGGCAACCCGGAAACGAGCTGGGTGGATGTTCTGGGTATGGACTCCCCGTTTATCGTCGAAACCTTCGGACGTCCCAAACCAGGGGGCGTCAAGGTTGACCCGAACAATCTCGTCCTCAAAGGCAGCGTTTCCTTGCGCGCTCGCGCGGCTATCGCCCGCGGCGAGGAGCTTGCCGAACAGGGCCGCTATTACGACGCTATCCAGCAATATCAAAGAGCGCTTTCGATCCAGCCAGGCCGCCCGCTAGCCAATTTCAGGATGGGCGAGGCGTTCTTTTACCAGAAGAATTATCAGGCTGCTGCTAACTCGTTTCGTGAATCGCTCCAGGCCGTTCCGGAACCGTCGGAAAAGTGGACGGAAGTCTGGAGCCACATCTACCTCGGCAAGGTCTTCGATCTACTCGGTCAGCGGGAACGAGCTGTCAACGAATATAGCAAAGCCAAACAAACGAATGACGATACCGGTGGAGCACAGCTAGAAGCCGAGCGCTACCTCAAGAAGCCCTATTCAGAGGGTGGCATCTCGGCCGCAAACCCGGCAAGCGGGACGACCCCGGCATCCGCGCCGCCGGCTCCGCCTCCGCCCAGCGACCGCCCAGTCCTTAAAAAGCCCAGCCAATAACGGCAAAGCTGGGATAGGACATCAGCCTAAGTTATTTAGAATCAGTGATTACGCGGATACCTGCAAGTGTTGCTTCTAAAGACCTTACCCTACAGCTAACTCGTTCAGAATCAGTAGTTACAAAAAACATAGGAGGGCTATAAAGGTCTACCACGTCCCGAAGCCGGGGCTTTCCTGTGACGCAAAACCTATAGAACGACTCATTTCTGTCCTTGTAGGATAAGTACAAGTCTCCCAACTTTCCGTTGAGCACGGCAGGGTCCACGTGCGACGCTGGCAGTGGTTTCGCGTTCAAACCGCCAAAATGACCGATCTCCTCCACTTCTCGGAACGTCCCGTCATTCGATCTCTGGCACTGCTGATTCTGCTGACTTGGTCGACGCAACTGGCGCCGATGGGCAACGCAATCTACGATTTTGATCTGTGGTGGCACCTGCGTGACGGAGATGCGATTGTTGCCCAACACTCGGTCCCGGTGCTAGGAGTGTTCTCTCAATATCCGCGCCATCCATGGGTGGCGTACAGCTGGGGCTTCGAAGTGCTTGTGTCACGTTTTCACCACTGGTTCGGACTGGTGGGATTGGTGGGGTTTCGCACCGGGCTGGAAGTGGCCATCACTCTTCTTCTTTTTGCCATTCTGCGCCGGGTAAGCGGCAGTTTTTGGAAAGCGTGGGCTTTGACGGTCGCGGGGATGTGGGCCATGCATCATTGCATGGGGTTGAGACCTACCCTGACTTCCATCCTGATGTTTGCGGGTGAAATTGCGCTGATTTTCGAGGCGCGAAAGCGCGGGAAAGACGGCCTGCTCTTCCTAATGCCTGCCTTATTCTTGGTTTGGGCCAACCTGCACATTCAATTCATCTATGGACTTTTTGTGCTTGGTTTATTTGTAGCAGTCTGCGTCGTGCGGTCGATTCTGCCGAAAAACTGGAGCGCTTCCCTGGAGCCGGAACGGGAGTTGCCGGTTTCAAGCGTCATGGCGGTAGCTGGGCTCTCCGTGATGGCGACGTTTATGGGGCCGTATACCTGGCATCTTTACGCGGTGATCCTAAATCTGGTGCGAAGCCCCGCAATGTACGGCATGATTGTGGAGTTGCAAGCGCTGAGCTTTCGCGTGCCGGAACACTTCATGGTGCTTCTGATAGTGCTGGCCGCATTTTTTACCTTGGGCTGGCAGCGATCGCGAGATCCTTTCAAACTGGCGCTGCTGATAGCCTGCACGCTAATCGCGTTTCGTGCGCAACGTGATTCCTGGTTCGTTTGCATACCGGCTCTTGCGATCATTGCAGATCGAAAGCTGGCCGTGGCTCAGGAAGCAATGCGATCGCGGGCTCGCACCTTGGCTTTCGCAGCTGCGACGGGGCTGGCAACAGTTCTGGTCCTTCTGCTGGTGGCGTGGGACTCGAAGGTCGACAACAAATCACTCCAGCGCGCGCTGACTGGTTTTTTCCCGGTACAAGCTTGCGATTTCATCCGGTCCGCCATCCCCCCAGGCTCGCTTTATAACAATCTGAACTGGGGTGGATTCATCATTTGGAGTTTGCCCGGCTATCCCGTCGCCATCGATGGCAGAACGGATTTATATGGCGACGAGGCTTTGAGCCGATTCTTCCGAACAGAGCAGGGTTTGGGAGAATGGTGGAGCGATCCTGATCTACAAACTGCTCGCCTGGTGTTGCTGGATCGGCGTACTCAACTGGCCGAACTCCTGCATCACGATCCGAGGTTTCGGGCCGCGTATGAAGATCAAGTGGCCGTGGTTTTTTTGAGGAATGTCCAGGAAACGAGGTAAGACTTCTACTACGTTGCAGGCTGGGGCTTAGACCTAGCTCTGTCCCTCAGTGTCTTAATTTCTGTCGACGGCAGGCGAGGCCTCAGGGGATGCCTAGTCTCTCGGAGTTCCACCGTGAACCTATTCTAGCTTCTTCCATTTGCGCATAAATACATCGCAGGCGCGGTCGTCGAATAGCACAAAATAGATTTTTTCGAGCGAGGTTTCGCCTTTCAGGTGCTGCGCGGCTTCTTGCAGCATGATCGCGGCGCACTCGTCGAAAGGAAACCCCGCGATTCCTGTACCGACTGCGGGAAAGGCGATGGTCTTCAGGCCGCGTTCTGCGGCGATGCGCAGCGAGTGGGCAACAGAGGTGCGCAGATGGGCCGCGGTGGTCTGTCCGCCAAGCTGCATGCTCGCCGCGTGGATGACGTGGCGTGCTGCGAGCTTCCCACCGCCCGTGATGGCCGCGTAGCCGACGGGAATGCTTCCGATGGCGTCGCATTCGCGTTGGATTTCTTCGCCGCCCTTGCGCCGGATCGCTCCCGCGACGCCCGCGCCCAGCTGCAAATCATTGTTGGCGGCGTTGACGATGGCATCCGTATCCATATCCGTCAGGTCGCCCTGTTGGATCACGATTTTTTCCGAGAGTGCTTTGTTCATGGTCGTTCTTACTACTTACGAGCTGATAATGTGTGGCGTGAAATTCGCGACGATCAAAACTCAAGTTCCGCCGTCGTGTTCTACTTCACCAACTTCTTGAAAGCTTCTTCGTCGTAGCCGAGGACGATTTTGTCGCCGCGAATCACTACTGGCCGGCGGATAAGGTTCGGCACTTTGGCCATGTACTTGATGGCTTCCGCTCTCGATGGCGGATTCTCCTCATATTTTTTGTGCGATAGAGCTCGTTTCGCTGGCTCAGAAAGAGTTTGTAGTCGCGATTGCCAATGAGATGATCGAGCTCGGCTTCGCTGAGCGGTTCCGCATCCAGGCTGCGCAGTTCAAGCTCCGCGCCCAGCTTTTCGAGATAGTCTTTGGCTTTCCGGCAGGTCGTGCAAGTCGGTTTCTGCAGGAATTTGATTTTCGTCTTCGCCATGAACGAATCCTTTTCGAGCGCAAGTGGCACAGACTTCAGTCTGTGCTTTTCAGTACCGCGGAACACTTGGATCGATTTCCGCTGACCAGCGTTCGATGCCGCCGGCCATCGATTTCGCGCCTTCGACGCCTTGCTGCCGCAGCCAAACCGCGGCGTCGAGACTGCGCATCCCGTGATGGCAGTAGCAAATCACATCGTCGTCGACATCCAGCAAAGTATTCAAGTTCGCGGGAATTGTGCCGAGCGGAATTAGTTTTGCTCCCGGGATCTTGCAAAGATCGTATTCCCAGGGCTCGCGCACATCGACGAGCAGCAGCTTGTCGCCGCGTGCGATGCGCTCGCTAACTTCTTTCGCCGTGATTTGCAGGTCATCCATTTCTTGGGCCTCACCAAATGTACAGAAGTGCTATTTGTTGGGAAAAGCGGCAGCAGAGCTGCCGCACTCCAAATGGCTTTCTCGCAATATTATGCGGGACTTTGAAGATCCTTGCTCTAAAAGAGCGGACTTTTCGAAAATACGCCGATCGAAGCGCTACTTGCCTTGAAATTTCGGATGGCGTTTTTCAAAAAAGGCGCGGATTCCCTCGCTGCAGTCTTCGGAATGAAAGCACTTCATTTGTAGCTCGACTTCGTGATCGAGGGCTTTCATCAGTTCTTTTTCGTGGCTTCCGAATAAAACCTTTTTCACCGCGCGGATGGCTATCGGAGGGCCTTGGGCGATTTTCTGCGCTAAAGTTTTCACTTCCGATTCCAATTGCGCGGCCGGTACGACGCGACTCACGATTCCCAGCCGCAGCGCGGTTTGCGCATCGATCATGTCGCCGGTGTAAAACATTTCGGCGGCCACCGATGGCCCAACAAGCTGCGGGAGCAAATAAGTTCCTCCATAATCGGGAAAAAGTCCTACTGCGAAAAATTCTGTCCAAACGTAGCCGTATCAGCGGCGATGCGAATGTCCGCCGCAAGGGCGATGTTCATTCCGGCGCCTGCCGCGGCCCCGTTCACAGCTGCGATCACCGGCTGCGGCATCAAGCGCATTTTCAGAACGGCTTGCATGCCCGAGCGTAAAATCGGCCCAAGCTCTGTAGTATCGTTGCGCTCGCGTCCCTTGCCGATGGCGCCGAGATCGCCGCCCGCACAGAAAGCACGACCCGCGCCGCTAAGAACCACAACATGAATGGTGTCATCCTCTGCAATCCGCGTGAGTGCTTGGTTTAGGGCGGTGGAAAGATCGCTATTAAGAGCATTCAATTTATCGGGACGGTTTAGCAGCAAAGTCGCGATGCCGTCGTGCTTGTTTTCGAGGATGACCGGACCAGCAGGCGCCGCTTGCACAGAATTGCTCATAAAAAACTCTCCGTATCAGACTGGCTTCGCGACACGTTCTTTCTCGATGCGCGCCACGAGTTGCGCGAGCTTGCGGAAATGCTGCAGTTTCTCGCTCTTGCCTTGAGCGTTCGGGCTACTGGTAGATGGGAGCACGTAGACACGCGCGCCGTAAAGAGGTTCTTTCTGAAGGCCAAACTTACACTTGCGCTGAGAAAATTGTTCGTAAACTATTTTCCCGTTGAAGGCCACGACGTGGGGCGAGAACTCTTCGAGCTTTTGCGAAAGCACGATCCGGCCTTCGGCGAAATCTCCTCGCGTCAATTCTTCCTCGGTCTTGGTGGGCCGCTTGACCAGGTCCGTGAGGCCGATGCCGAATTCGATCACGCGCTTGTCGTCGTGATAGTCAAACGGCTCCGGCACGACGCCGCTTTCGTACAAGATGGGCCAGAACTGATTGGTGCGACCGGCGTAGTAATGGCCCACACGCACGGAAGATTCGGTCGGATTGCAGCCGACGATGACCAGCTTCATACCTTTTCGCAGATGGTCGGGGAGTGTTCGCATGTTCCTAGTGTTGCCTATTTTCTCTTCCGTGGGCCAGAGATTCGGCTGAGACGGTCCCAATGGTCAAGGTCTCTGGTGGGCAATCGACCCGAGCGCTTCGAGGGTGAAAAGAAAGGTCCCTTTGGGAAGGACAAAGTGGCGGACAACACAGGGAAACAGGAGAATATAGAGAGATTCCTGGCCGCTGAGAAACGAAGAATAAGGGAAAAAGAGCGCGGTCTTGGTAGCCCATCGTGCGTTTAGCGAAAGCTCTACTAAAACTCTAGACAGCCTAGCTTTAACTGTCAAGAAGTGTCGCTCATGCGACAACACGCCGGCAGGAGACGAAATAGCGCAGAATCCTGAATCCTGGGCGTATCCTGCCTCATCCAAATAAGGGAATGAGGCGTGTGATTTCGTGCTTTGTGCTAACGTAAAGACGGAGACATTTGGAGCAGGGCTGATGCTTAGGTCCTGGAATATTTTGAGCACACCAAATCCACACCGGCTGGCTTCGGCAGTTGCTCGCGAAGACGAGCATCTGCTGGTGGCGGCTGCCAAGTCGGGCGACGCGGCGGCTTTTGAAGAATTGGTGAGCCGCTACGAGCGGAAGATTTTTCGGCTGACAATGAACATCACCCGCAATCGCGAAGATGCGGAAGATGCCATGCAAGATGCCTTCCTTAAATCCTATTCCCATTTGAAAACTTTTCAGGGCGATTCGCGGTTCTATACCTGGCTTGTTCGCATTGCGGCGAATGAAGCTTTGATGCGGCTGCGGAAGCGCAGGCCAAATCAGTTCTCGCTGGACGAGCCCATCGAAGGCGACGAAGACCTGATGCCGCGCGAGTTGCAGGACTGGGGACCGGGTCCCGAGCAGCGCTTTGCGCAGACGGAGATGCACGAGATTTTGTCCAGTGTGATTGACGAGCTCGAGCCGGAGTATCGTACGGTCTTTGTGTTGCGCGATATTGAAGAACTTTCGACCGAAGAAACGGCGGACGCAGTAGGAATTTCGGTGCCAGCAGTGAAATCGAGGCTGCTGCGCGCGAGGCTGAAACTCAGACAGAAATTGGATCGTTATTTCAAGCAAGGTGCGACAAATTGAACTGCCAAAACGTCATTCAGGAACTCTCGAATTTTATCGACGGCGAACTGGATGCGTCATCGAGGCTAGAACTCGAGGGCCATCTTAAAGACTGCACCGAGTGCAAGCTTGTAGTGGATCAGACTAAGAAGACTGTAAGACTTTTCTGCGATTCGGAAGCCATCGAACTGCCGGGTGAAGTGCGCAACCGGCTTCACGAAGCATTACGACGAAAATTCAAGGAAGCGACGCACTAGCGGAGTAGTTAGCTCGTTTGACTGGACGCGCCAGCGGCCCAGAAAGGCAATTCCCTTCCCAATCCTTTTTCTTTCGCCAGTGCATAGACTTTCATCGCGACGGCCAAATCCCAGGAAGCGATTCCATTGGATTTGAAAAGCGTGACTTCCGTGTCGCTCGTCCTTCCAGGCGATTTCTTGGCGACGACATCCGACAATTTTTTTACGCCTGTCCAACAGACCTCGTCTCCACGAAAGGCCAGAATGAGATCGCCGGCTTCCTGGCGCGATTGCTCGATGGAATCCACGACGATGACATCGGCGCTGGCCACGGCTTCGTCGTCCAGTTCGCGCTTGTGCGCATGATTCGCGCCGATGGCGTTTATGTGCACGCCGGGAGCGAGATCGGCTCCGCTCACGACAGGATTAGCTGCAGTGGTTGCGGTGCACAAGATGTCTGCGCCGCGCACGGCTTCGCTGGAGGATGTGGTGTTTTCTACTGGAAAACCAAGCCACTCCGTCATTTCGACGGAAAAATGTTCGCGCCTCTCGGCATTGCGACCGTAGACTCTGGCCGATTCAAGCTTTCGCACCGCAGCAATCGCTTCCAGCTGAGTACGAGCTTGACCTCCCGTGCCAATGATCGCGGCAACGCGGCTATTTTGCCGTGAGAGATATTTTGTGGCTACGCCGGAGGCGGCGCCGGTGCGCAACTGGCCCATGTAGTCCGCTTCAATCATCGCCACCAGGTCGCCGGTCCGCATTTCATAGAGCGGCACCATAAACCGGATTTTTCCCTGAACGTAGGTGTACTGTTTCATCGCTACAAAGCCCGCGGAGAAATCCGCGGCAGCCATGTAGTGGAAAAAACCTCCGCCTGGCAATTCAAAACGGCGCCGAGGATGGACGACAACTTCTCCATTCGCCTGTTTGCGCGAAATATCTTCGACAGCTTCGATGGCCATGGGCATGGTGAGCACGGCTCGCACTTCGGACTCGCTGATATGCAGCGTCATTCTTCGTTTTTCCTTTCGCAGGGTTGCACAATCTTATTTGCGCAACCGATGTGAGCATGCTCTTCGAAATTAGTTACTTTGCAGGGGACTTGCTGGAACCGGTGCGTCCGGTTTTTTTCGCGGTTTCTCCGGGTTCGCGGATGCGGCGGACGACTGTTTGTATCAGTCGATAGACGCGCTCCTCTTTGTTGCCGTCCATCTGGTGGAAGCGAAATTCCGGCTCGCCTTTCGGGCCTTTGCCAATGAGGACGGGCAACTGACCGCACAGGTCATTTTCGATGAAGGCGGTCTCGTAGCGCTCTTTCTTCAAGTTCCAGGTGTAGACGCGAAGCGTGGTGAAATCGCAGGGCTGGCCTTCGGACCCGCGCGCCGCGGCGACGAGATATTGCGTTTTGTCGCCAGCAGGATCGCTGACACGGTTCAGCTCGAACCAGGCGACGGGCCGGATGTTGGCGGAGGAAGCGCCGTCGCGCACCGGATCAGGCAGATCGAGCTCGATGAAGCGGGCAATCACCCAGCCAGCGATGGGCAGAGTTTGGTCGCCCGGCGCTGTCGTTGTTGTTTCCGCAGCGCGCGCAGTGGAATCGCCGGGAGGACGCGTGGCCAGTCCGCGAATGAGGAACCAATCTTCTTTTTTCGTGTCCTGCGGCTCGTTCGAGGGTTCTTTTTCGTCGGTGACCTGGGCCCATCGGCTGCGGCGCGGCCGACAATCTCGACGGGCACGCCGCGTGCGAATTGATAGAGGCGCGCTTGCGTGCGTCCCGGCTCGACGCGAAGATTGGTGGCAACTTTGGTGCGGCCGCGGGCTTGCACGGGCATCGGCAGGACTTGCTTGAGCAGTTTTGTGCTGCGCTGCCAGAGCGCGGGGTCCATCAAGTAGCGTCCTTCGACCCAGCCTAATTCACCGGCGGCGGTGCGGACCTTGATGCTGTCATTGCGGCGGGCGACCACGTCGACGCGGTCGCCATAGTGCAGTGTGTCCAGAGGCTCGCGGACTTGCGCGACGCTGCTCCAAAGAGTGGCGGTGCGTTCGCCAACGTAGGCTTCGCCAAGAGTTTCATGCTTTGGGCGGAAGAACCACGCCACAACGGCAACGATGAGGAGCAGCGGGACTGCAATCAGGAGCTTGCGCTTCATGCGGCGTTCCGAAGGACAGCGGCGACGCAGGGCACGCCTTCGAGTTCGGCAATCACATAGATCTCTGGGCATTGGGTTTGGGCGACCACTTATTCTTCGTTAAAGATTGTACCTGATTTCTGGCCGCGACCGGGCTTGGCCGTGCTTGGTTTGTTTTTCTGTTAAAATGCCGCTGCGATTAAATTATTTTTACAATTTCGATTTCGAAGGAACTCGATGAAATCTCTCAATGCCCTGCAACCGCTCGGGTTGCTGTTGCTGCGCGCGGCTTTTGGCATCATTTTCATGTCGCATGGTTATCCGATGCTGGCGCATCGAACGAGCGCAACGCAGGCACTTTTCGCGCAGCATGGGTTACCTGGGTACTTCGTTTATATTTCGGGGGTGCTGGAGCTTTTTGGCGGAGGATTGCTGTTGATGGGATTGTTCACGCGGGGTGCGGCGTTGTTGCTGGCGATCGAGATGGTGTTGCTGATGTGGAAGGTGTATCCGCCGCATAGCTATATGGCTGTGAATGAATATGCGTATCCGTTGGTGCTTGCGGCGGGATGTTTTGCGCTGGCGACACTGGGTGCGGGGTTGCTTCGGTGGACTATCCGTTGTTTGAGAGTGGCGGGGGGAAGTCGCGGGCGCCGCGAAATCCAAAGCCGAATAAGTAGTGCTTCGGCCAGGTGGTTTTGCATTGGCAAAGGTTTTTTTAACACAGAGTTCGCAGAGGGCACAGAGGACAGAGAGAGACAATTGGCAAAAGTCGGCTTGAGGCTCTGCCACGGGCGGGGCAAGCCCCGCCCCTACAATTCTAGGGACGGAGCTGCGCTAGGTGGTGGTGACGGTGGTTGAAGTGGCGACGATTCCGCCGGGGGCTACTGGTAGAACGATCCAGAGAATTACGTAGGCGAGGACGCCCACGCCTCCACAGACCACGCAAGAGCAGCCAGATCACGCGGATGATGGTTGGGTCCATGTCGAAGTAGTCGGCGAGGCCGGCGCAGACGCCGGCGATTTTTTTGTCGGTGCTGGAGCGCATGAGGCGCTTGGGAGCGCCGGTGGCGGGAGAAAGACCTGGGGCGCCGGACTCGGGTTGTTTCGCGCCGCAGTTGTAACAATATTTGGAACCGACGGCGATGTTTTTGCTGCAACTTGGGCAAGTCATTGTGGTACCCCCTAAATGGCAGATATTTCTGGCCTTCCCTACAATAGAATACGCCTAAAAGGGCTAAAAAGTTTCCTCCATCAGAACGCGCTTATGTCTCGGACCTGTAGCGCCTCGCTACGGAGGACCATCTAAGTGACAGGAGGTTCTATCTCCATGACTCTTCAGATTCTTGCAGTTTTAACACTCGGTTTGATGTGTGGGAGCGAGCTTAACGTGGCCGCGTTCGCCCATCCCACAATCCACCGGCAACCCGTGCAGGTACAGACGCTGATGCGCTCATCGTTCGCTAGATTGTTTGGCCGGATAATGCCGTTTTGGATGC
Source organism: uncultured Acidobacteriota bacterium (assembly GCA_963730495.1). Lineage (GTDB taxonomy): Bacteria > Acidobacteriota > Terriglobia > Acidiferrales > UBA7541 > Acidiferrum. The sequence continues at coordinate 131,754 of CAVSSD010000024.1, forward strand.
CAGGCTCCGCTGCACTAAATGTCTTACTGTTGCTGCCCTTCGAGCATCTCAACAAAACGGCGTGGGATCTCGCTGCAATCGCTCTCACAATTCAAATATTGGCTGTGGTGTTTTCGCTCATCGGTCCCGTACCGATTAACAACCGGATCGCCAAATGGACGCCAGAATCACTCCCTGACGATTGGAAAGAGCAGGAGTATCGATGGGATCTCTATCATTGGTTAAGAACGAGTGGGCTGATTGTAGCGTTCGCAATCCTTGCCGCGAGCATTGGTGTCGGTTGAGAGAACGAAGCAACTGACTCGCATCGATGCCGCGAGAGCGCGGGACTGGCGGTCAGTATTCCAGGATTTGCTTGACTGCGGCGGTGATGTGGCTGGTTTGCGGGAGGATTACGTCTTCCAGTTTTGGCTGGTAGGCGCAGAAGGTGTCCATGGCGGCGACGCGCTTTACGGGGGCGTCGAGTTCTTCGAAAAGTTCGTCGGCGATGCGGGCGGCGATTTCGGCGCCGTAGCCCCAGCTCAGCATGTCTTCGTAGGCGACGATGACGCGATGCGTTTTGCGGACGGTTTTGGCGATGGCTTCCCAGTCGTAAGGAGAGAGCGAACGCAGGTCCACGATTTCGACGGAGATGCCTTCGCGAAGCAATTGCGCGGCGGCAACCTCGGCGCGATGCACCAAGCGCGCCGTAGGTGATGATGCTGACTTCGGTGCCTTCTGTGACGATGCGTGCTTTGCCGAAAGGCACGGTGTAATCGGGGCCGGGATATTCGGAGCGATTGTACGGCTGGCGATAGAGATGTTTGTGTTCGAGAAACATGACCGGATCGTCGCAGCGAATGGCGGTGCGGAGAAGGCCGGCGACGTCGAGAGCCGTTGACGGCATCACTACGCGCAGGCCCGGGCAATGCGTGAAGATCGATTCGCCGCTTTGGCTGTGATAGATGGCGCCGCCGGTGAGATAGCCGCCAATGGGGACGCGCAGGATCAGCAGGGCATTTGAACACGCCATTGGAGCGCCAGCGCATGACGCACAACTCGTCGCGGATTTGCATCATGGCGGGCCAGATGTAGTCGAAGAATTGAATTTCGGCGACGGGCTTGAGCCCGCGCGTGGCCATGCCGATCGCCCGGCCGACGATGGCTGCTTCCGCGAGATGGCGTGTTGAAAACTCGATCGTTTCCGTATTTGCGCTGCAGGCCGGAAGTGGCTTTGAAGACGCCGCCCTTCCCTTTCACTTGCTTCAAGGTTTCTTCGCGGCTGGCGTCGGCGACGTCTTCGCCGAAAACGGTGATGCGCTCGTCGCGAGCCATTTCGTCGGAGAGCGTGGCGGCGACCATTTCGACCATGGTTTTCGGAGCGCCGTGAAGTTGCGGCTGCGCTTCGAACGCGGAAGAAGTGGGATCGACATCTGGCGAGTAGATGTTCACGCGAATCGAATCGATGGTCGGCTCTTCGGCAGCGAGCGCTTCGTCGGCGGCGTTGCGGACTTCCTGGTCGACTTCTGCTTCGAGGGCTTCGATCTCTTTTTGGTCGAGGATGCCTTCGCGGACGAGGAACAGCGAGAACTTTGAAATCGGGTCGCGGTGCGCTTCGTCTTCGCGCTCTTCGGGCGTCTTGTAAAGTTTTTCGTCGTCGGAAAGCGAATGGGAATAGGGGCGCGTTACGTGCGCGTGAACGAGAGCGGGTCCGCGACGCTCGCGGCAGTATTGAACGGCGGTTTTGCAGATTGCGTAGCTTTCGAGAGGGTCGGTGCCGTCGCATTCCGCGATGTGCAGGCCCGGGAAACCGCGCGCGAGTTTCGAGATGCTGCCGCCGGCGGTCTGCACTTCGACGGGAACGGAAATGGCGTAGCCGTTGTCTTCAATCAGATAAAGCAGAGGAAGCTTTTTGGCGCAGGCGGCGTTCAGCGATTCCCAGAATTCGCCTTCGCTGGTGGCGCCATCGCCCGCGGAGACATAAACGATTTCGTCGGGCTCGTGGCGAACGTGCTGGCCGAGCGGCGCTTTCTTGGCTTGCGCCAGGGCCTTCGGATGATCCCCGTAATAAAGCGTGGCTTCGGCAGCGCCGACCGCCTGCACAAATTGCGTGCCGGTGCAGGAGGACTTGTTGACGATATTCAAGTGGGGCAGGCCCCAGTGCGAAGGCATCTGGCGGCCGCCGGAGCTGGGATCGTCCTTGGCGCCGACCGCTTGCAGGAGCATGTCGAGCGGCGTGACGCCGAGCATCAGGCAGAGGGCGCGGTCACGGTAGTAGGAATAGAGCCAATCGGTGCCGGGACGAAGAAGAAGCCCCATTGCCGCAGTGACGGCTTCGTGGCCCGCGCCGGAGATTTGAAAGTAGATTTTGTTTTGGCGTTTGAGCTGGATTTCGCGGTCGTCCAGCCTGCGGGAAAGATACATGGTGCGATAAATGCGGATGAGCGTGTCGCGGTCGAGGCCGTGCAACTTGGGGGCGTCAAGCTTGGCAAGTTTGACGCGCGTTTGTAACGCCATTCGATCTGCCCTCGTCGGGAAGCGGAATTTTGTCTCTGCGGAACTCTATTATACCTGAAGTCTGGCGCTACCAAGCGAAACTGGCGATGCTATCCCAGAGAATCAAACTGTTTGTCGATTTCGTCAAATTGCTCTTCGCCATGGCGTATGACGCGGGGCGAAGCTTCCTTGAATGGCTCTTCGGATGGGATGCGATCGAGCCAGCGCTGCTCGGTGAGCTTTTCGTGGCCGGAGAAATAGAGCCGGACGAGCAAATTGACTTTGCCATTCGCTGGCGGGCTTCTTCGGAGGCTTCCGTTTCCTTGGATTTGTGTTTGGCTTTGGACTTGGCCTTTGGTTTTTCGGCTTTCGGCGTCTCTGCGGCCTCGTGGGCATGCTCCGGCTCGTCCTTCGCCTCGTCTTCGGCGCGTTCGAGCTTGTATTGCAGTTTTTTGTCCAGGCGGAAGGCCTGCTTCCAGCGTTCGAGCTTCTGGCGCGCCAGCTGGGCTTTCTCTTCGTCTGTGCCGAAATCGAATAGGAGATACGTGTGAGCCATAAAATTAGTCTGCGACGCAGGCGCTGGCAAGTCAAGACGGGAGAGGCAGGGCGTTCGAATGTAATTAGGGGAAGGCGGCACGACGTCTTGCTGGAGCCATCGCAATTCTGGCTACCTGAGGGCTCGACGAGGCGTCTAAGTGGGGTATCATTGGGTAGCATCGGAGTGTGGTATCCGGTCCTCGTGAACAGGAAAAGACAAAATCGCGTTCGATCGGCCACAGCATGGCTTTGCCTGCTGGCGGTGGCGCTTTTGTATGCGCCGATGGCTGGTGCGGCGCTATTGGCGTATGGCGTGGACTGTTGCGTGGGTGGCTTTTGCAACATCCCGGAGCACCATCACCACAAGTCTCAGCCGGCTCCCGCGCAAGACACGGCTCCCATGGATTGTGGGCACGACATGAGCGGAATGACGTCGTGCTCGATGTCTTGTTGCAAGGATCCGGCGCGGCCGGCGCTGATACCGGGCGCATTCGTTTTGCCTCCGGCGAATTTTGTTCCTGGAGCTAGTGAAGTCATTCGTCCCATCCTGCTGGCAAACACTTTGGAAATTTCGCGATTCGTTAAACCGCTTTCTCCTCCTCCTCGATTTATCGCTTCAGTCCTGTAAAGGACTGCTCGCTCTCCACGCACGCCTGATTCACCCGCACCGCGGCTTCTTAGCCGCGAGAGAACCATTCCACGAGGAGAGGAAAAGTTTATGCAAAGAGTTTTGCAGACATTCGCAGCATTTCTGCTGCTTGGAGCTGCGGCTTTGGCCACGGTGTTTGGCACCGTGCGAGGGATTGTGCACGATCCGCAGCACCGGCCCGTTTCCGGGAGCGAGGTCGTGCTAAAGGCAAAGTCATCCGATTACACGCAAAAAACGCAGACCGACGCTAACGGAGAATTTCATTTCGATGCTGTGCCGCTGGGGGAGTATACGGTCACGGTGACGGACGCATCTTTCGCTGGGCAAGAGCAGAGCGTGACCGTGCTTTCGGGGACAGCACCGATTCTCCATTTCGAACTGCACATCGCAACGCAGAACCAATCTGTTACGGTTTCTGCCGATGCCGCTCCCGGGCAAACCGAATCGGCAACGCCAACAACTCTTGTCGACCGAGCGGAAATTCAGCAGACGCCGGGAGCTTCAAAGACCAACAGTCAGGCGATGATCACGGACTATGTGCCGGGTTCTTACGTGACGCACGATCAACTGCATGTGCGCGGCGGCCATCAAGTCAGCTGGTTGATTGATGGCGTACCGATTCCCAATACGAATATCGCCAGCAATCTCGGCCCGCAAATCGATCCCAAGGACATTGACACGCTGGAAGCGCAGCGCGGCAGCTACACGGCAGATTATGGCGACCGCACGTACGGCGTTTTTAACGTCGCCCCGCGCACGGGATTCGAACGCAATAACGAAGGCGAATTGGTTCTTAGCGCCGGAAATTTCTACCAAACCGACGATCAGATCAATTTCGGCAGCCACACCAACAAACTTGCTTACTATGTGAGCGCAAACGGCAATCGCACCGATCTGGGATTGCAGACGCCGACCGCGGCCGTGATCCACGATGCCGCCAACGGCTACGGCGGATTCGGCTCGGTGATTTACAACCTGGACTCGAAGGATCAGTTGCGGTTCGTCGGACAAATCCGGCGAGACTACTATCAAGTGCCCTTCGATCCGAATGATCCCAGTCTTCCGGTCACTACGCCGCCGCAGTTTCTGAAGGACGCCAACCAGGAGACCGACACGATTGCCACGTTTTCATGGGTACATACCTTCAGCCCGGGTTTATTGCTGACGGTTTCTCCTTTCTATCACTTCAACCGCGCCAATTATGAGAGCAGCCCCGACGACATTCCTTCCTCGGCAACCCAAAATCGCGCGTCTTATTACGAGGGCGGACAGGCAACACTTGCGTGGATCAAGGACCGAAGTAATTTCCGTGGAGGGCTACTCGGCTTCGGCGAGCAGAATGATGAGCTGTTCGCCCTTGTCTACAATGACGGAAGCAAACCTCCGCTCGAGCCGACTCCCGTGAACTCCACGGGAAGCTTGATTGCGGCTTACGCGGAAGAGCAATTCCGCGCAACGTCCTGGCTGACATTGAGCGCGGGAGTGCGACAAACACATTTCTCCGGAGGAGTCGTGGAGAACGCCACCGATCCGCGATTTAGCGTTTCGGCGCGCGTTCCGAAACTGAACTGGGTTTTCCGGGCATTCTATGGCGATCTCTACCAGGCTCCTCCACTCGCCACCATTTCCGGGCCACTGCTCGACTTTCATCACCAACGTGCAGCAACTGGGATTTATTCCGCTGCACGGCGAGCGCGATGAAGAGCATCAATACGGCGTCACCATTCCGATAAAGGGCTGGACCATTGATGCGGACAACTTTTTGACTCGCGCCAGGAATTACTTCGACCACAACAATTTCAATAACTCGGATATTTTCTTTCCCATCACGATTCAAGGCGCGCGAATCAGTGGATGGGAGTTGACGTTGCGCTCACCGCACATCTGGAATCGTGCCCAGGTTTATGTGACCTATTCGAACCAGGTGGCGCTTGGGTTCGGCGACATCAACGGCGGCCTCACCGACTTTTCCTTCGGCGATGGTTTCAGCCCGCTCGACCACGATCAACTCAACACTTTGCATGTTGGCGGGCTCGTGAATCTGCCCTGGCATAGTTATGCTTCGACGGATGTCTACTATGGCTCTGGTTTTGCCAACGGCCATCCGCCGCCGTCGCATCTGCAAGGCCATACCACTTTTGACCTGACGCTCAGCAAGGATTTTGGTGAACGGTTCTCTCTCTCCGTGAGCGGCACGAATGTGACCAATCGACGGCTGCTGCTAGATAACAGTTTCACTTTTGGCGGAACGCATTGGAACGATCCTCGCCAAATTTATGCGCAGATTCGGTACCATTTTCATTTTTAGCTGACTGCAGGCACCGAGAAGAAGTGGGCGAGAATTGCTGACTTCCCCTTGCGATTTGATACCTCGCGGGCTGAATTGACTTTGGCCCCTCCGCGAATTAGTCTGGCGCGCGGTGCAATCAGCGGCGGCTGCAAACATAACCAGTCGGAAGCGCTAAAAGGAGAGTTTAATGCGGAAAAGCTTGTTGGCAGCGATGGTGTGCTTTCTTGGTTCGCTAGCGACATTCGCGGCGCCGCCGGCGAAGGTGGTCTATGTTCGCTGCGGGAAGCTGATCTTTGACGCAGAAAAACCGCCGATTGCGCCGGCAATTGTGGTGATTACGGACGGAAAGGTGAGCGCTGTTGGCAAGGATATCGCGGTGCCGGCCGGAGCGGAACAAATTGATCTATCGAACTTCACCGTGCTGCCGGGATTTGTGGATGCGCATATACACATTTGGTCTGGAGCATTCGGGCAGTCGGTTTCGGAACCCCTCGCGGCTCTGCGAGGGAGCAAGGCGATGAGCTATGCGCTTTCTTCCGGCGTTGTTGGAGCGCGCGTAATGGCCACGCAAGGATTCATAGATGTGGCGCTCAAGGACGCGATCGAAGATGGCACGATTCCCGGACCGCACCTGGTGCCCGCCGCGCATGCGATTTCGATTCCGGGTGGACACGGCGATTTCAACGCGCAGCCACCGTATTTGCCGATGGACGATTTTTACACCCCGTTGCACGGATTCGTTAATTCGACCGCTGATGCCGAGAAAGCTGTGCATTTGCAGCTCAAGTATGGAGCGAGGGTGATTAAGGTTATGGCTTCGGGCGGAGTGCTTTCGCCGCTGGATTCGCCGACGTCCGAACAGCTTTCGCCGGAAGAATTGAAAGTGATTGTGGAGCAGGCGCACATGGCGCACGTCAAGGTGGGGTCGCACGCGGAGAATATACGCAGCATTCGCGCTTCGTTGGAGGCGGGTGTGGACTCGATCGAGCACGGGTCGGAGATGGATCAGGCTTCGGTGGACGTCATGAAGAGCCACGGCGTCGTGTTTGTTCCTACCGTTTTCGTGGTGGAGGAAAGTGTGGCGAACGGAGTGAAAATGCATTTTCCGGAGTATGTCATTACGAAGGTGAACGCGCTGGCGAAGACTCATTTTCCGAGCTTTCAGCTTGCGCTGCGTTCGGGTGTGACGATTGCGGCTGGATCCGACCATTCGTATGGGCCGGGGACTGGAACGGTGCGCGACGAGATGATCTCGGAAGTGAAATATGGGATGACTCCGCAGCAGGCGCTTGTTTCCGGGACGAAAACGAGTGCGGCTTTGCTGGGGCTCGAACAGTTGGGAACGATTGAAACTGGGAAGGAAGGGGATCTCGTGGCGGTCGAAGGCGATCCTCTGAGCGATATCCATGCGCTGGAGAAGGTACGGGCGGTGGTTTTTCAGGGGAAGAGCGTGGCGCCTGCTAACCGGCAGTAGGAGAATTTGAAGATTTCCTACAGGCTCGAGCGGGAGGAACCCGAAGTTGTTTCTCGCGTGGTTGGCTGCACCGGGCGGGGCAAGCCCCGCCCCTACAAACGTCTTGCGAACGAGCGCGGATTTGACGTGTTGCTTCGGAGGGTGGAGGGAAGTAAACTTTTTGTGACGGAAATATCGAAGGCGATGGAGTTCGCCTAAACCGGGCTGGCGCAGCGAGCTGGCTCTGATGACTCCTGGCAGCCATTGGGCTCCAGGAGTTTTTTTGTTGAGGGGCGCGGTTGCTGCCGGATTGGAGAACTATTGCGCATTTTAATGATTGCGATTTTTGGAGCTGTCGGCACGCTGGCTCGATATGGACTGCAGGGCTTCGTACAAACGTCGGCTGGAAGCACGTTTCCGCACGGCACGTTGGTCGTTAACCTCACCGGTTGTTTTTTTCTTGGATTAATCGGGCAATTTACTTTGAACCGCATGGTGATTTCACCGGATTGGCGTGTGGCCATCGCTGTGGGATTTTTTGGCGGCTACACAACGTTTTCCAGTTTCGGTTGGGAGACGGCCAAGATGTTGGAAGACGGCGAGTGGCTGCGGGCGACAACGTATGTAGCGGCCAGCGTGATTGCGGGATTGTTTTTGTCCGTAGCAGGGATTCGGCTGGCGAACCGGTTCTAGGAGCCGCGATGACACACGAAAAATTCGAAGGCGAGCGCACGTTGATGCGCATTCACATCGGGGAATCGGATAAATGGCACAGCAAACCGCTTCACGACGCAATCGTGGAACTCCTGCGCCGAGAAGGCTTTTCCGGGGCGACGGTACTGCGAGGCGTGGCTGGCTATGGCGGCTCGAGCGTGTATCACACGGACAAGCTGCTTCGCATGTCGCAGGATTTGCCAATCATTGTCGAAGTGATCGAATCGACCGAGCGCATCGAGGCAATTCTTCCGCGTCTGGACGAGATGGTGGAGGGCGGATTGATTACGCTCGAAAAAGTGCGTGTAATCCTGTATCGCGCTGCCAAGAAATAACGCAGGACTATTCCGTGGCGCGAGCGCACCAGCCGCATGGATTACCACAGTCGCGTAATCATGTTTTTTGTGCCGACCAAGCGATAGAACAAGATCAGATTGGCGGCCGCCGAAAATCCCCGAAGCAGCGAGAAATAGAAATCGCTGATGTCCTCATTCGCGCGCGGCATGCCAGCAACAGGCTGAGCGACCATAGGGTAAGGAAAGGTAGATGACCACACGGAAATCCGACTCAACGTTGAGCTTCTTCACAAGAAAATAGCTGCAGACAATCAGCTCTAGACCAAAAATCGTCATCAGGATGGCGGGAAAGGGTTCGACGGCAAGCGCGGTCCCGCCGCAAGGCCCCCCACTTGCTTTGGCGGCGAGCAGAGAGCCAAACAAGATCATCAGGACGCTCACGACCTGTCGAGCAGCGCTTGTGAGCATTTCATTCAAGCGGTTTGGCACTTCGCTTCCCTTTTCGCGCTTGCCCTAGTTGATAGAAGAGAGCGCGGGAGCAACGAGGTATTTTGGCTCTGTAATCAGTACAAACCGCCGATCACGCCGCGTCAACGTCACGGGCGGAATTTGTGTCTTCTCCAGCAAGACTCTAATAGCTATCTTGGTAGGGTGCCGAGTTGACTCTCCATCCGTCACACTTTCCACATTGCCATAAACTTTCCAGCTTGCAGGTTCGACTGTAAACTGCTCTCCCATGGCTGAAGAGCTCAGAAAACCAATCATGGCTGAACCGCACAGTCCTTGGTGTGGGTCTTACTAGTCTATTTAGCGACTGGAGCCACGAGACTGCTACGGCGGTCCTGCCGGCTTTTCTTGCGGCGATTGGAGCGGGGCCTGCGTGGCTCGGCTTGATCGAGGGCCTCGCCGATGGGCTCTCCAGTTTCACAAAACTTGCTGCTGGCTATTTCACAGACCGCTTGAAGCATCGCAAACCTCTTGCCATTTTCGGATACGCCGTCACGGCGCTTTCGACGGCTTCGTTTGCTTTCGCTACACATGCGTATCAAGTGCTCCTTGGGCGGACGGCGGCGTGGCTCGGCCGCGGCGTTCGTTCGCCGGCTAAGAAAGCGCTGCTTGCGGCGGATGTTTCGCCGAATGCGTATGGGCGCGCTTTTGGGCTCGAACGATTGATGGATACAGTGGGAGCGATCGCAGGACCACTGACTGCGCTATGGCTTCTAGAGAAAACCGGGCACAATTATCAAAAAGTTTTTCTGTGGACGCTTGTGCCTGGGCTGATTGCCGTGGCTTCTTTTTGGCTGCTGGTGCGGGAGCGTCCGATTGTTGCGAAACCGAAGCGATCGTTCTTGATGGGGTTGCGCGATTTGCCAGCCCCGTTCAGGCGGTTTCTACTGGGAGTCGGCGTGTTTGGGGCTGGCGATTTTTCGCACTCGCTGCTCATTCTCTATGCATCGCGCATGTTGGCACCCCAATACGGGCTGGCGCGCGCGGCGAGCATCGCCGTCATCCTCTACACAGTCCACAACGTGTTTTCCGCGGGCTCCGCTTATGCTAGCGGCTGGCTGAGCGATCACATTCCACAACGCAATATCGTACTTGCTGGGGGATACGCACTGGCCGGGATCACGGCGATGCTGCTTTGTACTGGGACGCATTCGCTTTGGCTGCTGGGCGTGATTTTCGTTTTGGCTGGTCTTTATGTTGGTACGGAGGATGCGCTCGAAGATTCCGTCGCGGCCGAGCTTGTTCCGAAAGAACAGCACGGAATGGCGTTCGGCACGCTAGCTGCGGTAAATGCTGTCGGTGATTTCCTCTCAAGCATTCTTGTGGGATTCCTTTGGAGCGCTGTTTCTGTGCAAGCCGCTTTCGCTACTTCTACATTTCTGTTTTTTGCGGGCGCGATACTCATTCTTCGGCTTCGGCGGTAACGGATTCGCTCAGGAGATCCGGGAAAGCGCGCGGATTATTCGTGAGAAGGAAGCGGCTCTGGCCATTGCATCACGCCGATCTTGCCGCCGGGGTCCAACTGAATCGCCGGAGCGTAGAGTCCAAGCAATTCGCGACGCCACCAAAAGCCATGCTCTCGCTTTTCTGCCATCGATGTGAACCAGTATTGCCAGAGGACGGCGCGGACTTGGCGAGGCGGTCCGTTCGGAAAAGGATTTCCTGCGAACAGCGCTAGTACATCGGGTTCGTTCGAAAGAAGACGCCACTCTGTGCGGAAGACGAGCGGATTGTCTCGCCACTCGCCGAGCGACGCGAACCACAAGTTCCAATCTAGTCGCGGTTGATAGGGAGCGTAGATGCGAGGCGGTTTGTCCAGATCCTGAGGTTTGTGGCGGAAAGGATAAGCAGTCCAGGTTTGTCCATCGTTGGAGCCTTGGAATTCAATTTCATAGCGGCCGCGGGTCATTCTTTCGAAGAGTCCATAGCGGTTAGCGATTCGAAAGGGTTCGAGCAGGGCTACAGGCGACGTTGGGAGCGGCGCGGGAGTGATCATCCAAACCATTTGCACGGTAGTCGCGTAGAAGATCCACACTAGCAACACGGCGGTTACGGCCATTCGTAACGGGGCGAGCCAGGAGCGGATGCTCTGCCACAAATCGCGAGGAGCGTCT